>NZ_JBHVUJ010000031.1:0-1081 GCF_042884205.1 Lysinibacillus sp. NPDC058147 | reverse complement strand
GGTATGATCATCGGAAGGTTATTAACAGGCCCGGTATCAGAAAAGCTGACATATCACCGTTATCTTCGTCTCATAAGCATTGGCGGTCTGGCAGCACTTACCGTATTAGCATTAAGTAAAAACGTATGGTTCGGTTTTGCCCTTTGCTTCTTTTTAGGACTGTTCATGGCAGGCATGTTTGCAATAGCCCTAATCATCACGAATCATTTTTATCCCGGAAAGACAGAAACAACTACCAGTATTCTGCTCGCTTCAAACGGATTAGGAGGTTCACTCCTTCCGATCGCCGTCGGCTGGAGCTTAGATGAATATCCCGCACAAACTGCATTCTGGCTGTTTACTGCACTGATGCTCCTTATGCTGCTGATTGTGTTCAGTTTAAGAATGCTCGAGACAATAAAATCAAACAATCTTCAAAATCATAACAGCAAAGCAAAATCAATGTAAACAAAAAAGCTAATGCCTTTCAAAGGCATTAGCTTTATATATCTATGTGATCTTCCATATAAAAAACCCAGTTCATCATAAACTGGGTTAAGATAGCTTGGCGGCGTCCTACTCTCACAGGGGGAAACCCCCAACTACCATCGGCGCTGAAGAGCTTAACTTCCGTGTTCGGCATGGGAACGGGTGTGACCTCTTCGCTATCGCCACCAAACCATTGAGAGTGTTCTCTCAAAACTAGATAACAGTAAGCATACATTCAAATTGGTTAAGTCCTCGATCGATTAGTATCTGTCAGCTCCATGTGTCGCCACACTTCCACCTCAGACCTATCAACCTGATCATCTTTCAGGGATCTTACTTCCTTGCGGAATGGGAAATCTCATCTTGAGGGGGGCTTCATGCTTAGATGCTTTCAGCACTTATCCCGTCCGCACATAGCTACCCAGCGATGCCCTTGGCAGAACAACTGGTACACCAGCGGTGCGTCCATCCCGGTCCTCTCGTACTAAGGACAGCTCCTCTCAAATTTCCTGCGCCCGCGACGGATAGGGACCGAACTGTCTCACGACGTTCTGAACCCAGCTCGCGTACCGCTTTAATGGGCGAACAGCCCAACCCTTGGGACCGACTACAG
>NZ_JBHVUJ010000030.1:0-1196 GCF_042884205.1 Lysinibacillus sp. NPDC058147 | reverse complement strand
CTAAAGCGCTTCGCGCGCTCGCCCTCTCCGAGGGGAAAACTAACCACACACCTCATGCACTAAAGTGCTGCTTCGCAGGTCAGCGCGTTTTAGCGTGCAAAAATAGTGCGGAAAACGGCGAAAACGGGGGCGCGACAATCCCCTCAGCGGCTCCCCAAAATTCACATATTCATATTTGCTACCGGCTGACTTCTTTCCCGACAGGTGGCCCCGCGAGGGCGCAGGTTGAGCCACTTTTGCGTCCCGGAGATCCTTCTAGGGCGCATTCGAGATGCGCTGCGTGACGCGCTTCGGCGGAGTGGAAGTGGTCGAAAGTCCGACATTTATAACGAACGTTCGTTATAATGGGGGCATGACTCACGGACCTTTGACCTCAGAAACCGGCGCAATCCTGAACGATCTTGGCGCAGCAGACCCTCTGGACGTGGCTATCCGGGCACGGGAGAGTGCGCATGTTCTCTCTCAAGTCGTGGAGTTTTTAGAGCAGATCGGCCGGTCTGGTGACAGCGATTTAGACGCGGTGCATGAGCGTGATTGGCAGCTCGATGCAGACACGTTGACCTTCATTGCCCAGACGTTGGAGGGGCTGGCAGACCAGGCCGAGGCGAAGGATGCCGTGAACGAATGACGGATACGTGTGCCCAATGCGGGGGGAAAATCCCGCCCCGGCCTGACCCGCGCGGACGCAGGGCGAAGTATTGCTCGGATGCTTGTCGGGCGGCAGCTAGCCGAGAACGTGCTCGCCAGCGCCACGCCCAGGAGGTCGAAGCCGCGCGTCTCCAGGCTGAGCTGGATCTGAAAACCCCGCAGGAGACCCTGGCAGAGGTAGTCCAGGAGCTTGAGGCCACCACCCGGATCATCCAGGAGCGAGGGGAAGTACCTGCCTCACTACGCCCGATTGTTGAGGCCGCATTTGATTTGATCCATGCGTCCCAGAACCCTGTAACCGTTTCGTCGACGCCACGACGTAAAACTCGGAGAGCAGTAAGACGTAGCTTTTTATAGTTATCTGATTTAGTCGTTGTGATTGGAGGGCTAATTGGTATAAAAAACTTCATTAAAAGTCAAATGAAGAAGGGTTTTTTATTTCCTCTTCTAGACCAATTAGCTCTATTCCAAGCAGATCTCCTGCTTCAGAAACATCTACCGCCCCCGCCAGTTCCCCGTTCGCCCAAGCTAGGGGGATTGAATGAGAG
>NZ_JBHVUJ010000028.1:0-1311 GCF_042884205.1 Lysinibacillus sp. NPDC058147 | reverse complement strand
CGAGGGCACTGAAAAACTTGCGTTTTTTATAAATAAATTCGTTTTAGAGAAAGATAGGGCGCTTCTTGTTCAAATTTTGAACAGGAAACGCCCTAATTTTTCACCTATTTATTACCCTTTTCCATTCAGAAGCTTCAAGATTCTTTTTAGATTGACAGCGAATATCGTTGTTGCTCCCTGAATTTGCATGCCAAATGAACCCGCAGCCGATGCTTGATCGTACCCGTGTTTATTTTTTAACTCACTATTTTTTGCTTCGATTTTATAACGTTCTCGAGCTAAGCGTTTAAATTCTTCTGTTTCTTGAAAAGCTTGTTGATCTAAATGTTCCTCTGATTTAATGGCAACAGAATAGGTTTTAGTTTTTGCACCTTCTTTAAAACATCCTTCTCGGAGTGGACAGACCTTACATTTTTCAACGGCAAAAAAATAAACCATTCTTGCACTTGCTCCTGGATGTGAATCTGGTTTTTTACTTTTTCTATTTGCTAAATGTCCTGCTGGACATACAAATAAACCTGCATCTTTATTAAAGTCAAATCCTTTTCCGTTTGCTCGCCCATTTTGAGTAATCATTGGATTTAACTTAGAAATCAGTTGAATGCTTTGTTCTTTTGTATAAAGTAAATTGTTTTTCCCTGAATAAGCCGTATCAGCGATGACTGTTTCAACTTCCATTCCTGTTACTTTACTTTTTTCAATCAGTTCTTGTAGATAATGTCCATCTGATTTTTCACCTGTTGTAACGACTGCTGCTGTAATAATACGTTCATCACTAATTGCTAAATGTGTTTTATAACCAAAGAAAGAACTGTCTGCTGTTTTATGTCCTACTCGTGCATCAGTGTCTGTTGAATAATTTAGATGTTCTTGCGTATCTTCTACAGCTTCTTTTAACACGTTCAATTTTTCCTTTACAGCTGGTAGATGAGCGATTTGTGGTTTGTTTTCAATAATGGCAATCAACTTTTCACAGTAAGTTAATTCATCTTTGACTTCGTTAGAAGTATTCTTCTTTGGAAATTTTTCTTTCATGGATTTATCAAATTGATACACTGCTTTGCGGGTATGTTTTGATTTTTCTTGTAAAAATTCTTTCGGTGATTTTTGGTTATAACGTGCTTTGGTATGTGTTGCGTCCACAATGATTGTTTTACTTTTGATAATGTTCTTTTCGAGTGCGATTTCAACTGTTTTTCCAATGAGCATATCTAATAAACTTACGTCTTGAAGACGAAGTTTGCGGAATTTTGTGAGTGAGCTTGAATCAATCACGTCATCTTCTGGCGCCATACCTAAAAAATACTTGAA
>NZ_JBHVUJ010000027.1:0-2378 GCF_042884205.1 Lysinibacillus sp. NPDC058147 | reverse complement strand
GTAATCGCGGATCAGCATGCCGCGGTGAATACGTTCCCGGGCCTTGTACACACCGCCCGTCACACCACGAGAGTTTGTAACACCCGAAGTCGGTGGGGTAACCTTTTGGAGCCAGCCGCCGAAGGTGGGATAGATGATTGGGGTGAAGTCGTAACAAGGTAGCCGTATCGGAAGGTGCGGCTGGATCACCTCCTTTCTAAGGATATTTTCGGAATACAAACCTAGGGTTTGTAAGATTACGTTTTGCGTTCAGTTTTGAAGGTTCATCACATGATGAAATACTTCAAAACTTGTTCTTTGAAAACTGGATAAAACGACATTGAAATTGTAACAAACACATTTATTTTTTAAGTTTTTTTATAGGCTTAATAACTTGGTTAAGTTATTAAGGGCGCACGGCGAATGCCTTGGCACTAGGAGCCGATGAAGGACGGCACTAACACCGATATGCTTCGGGGAGCTGTAAGTGAGCTTTGATCCGGAGATTTCCGAATGGGGGAACCCACTACGTTTAATCGCGTAGTATCTTGACGTGAATACATAGCGTCTTGAAGGCAGACCCAGGGAACTGAAACATCTAAGTACCTGGAGGAAGAGAAAGAAAAATCGATTCCCTGAGTAGCGGCGAGCGAAACGGGAAGAGCCCAAACCAAGAGGCTTGCCTCTTGGGGTTGTAGGACACTCTATACGGAGTTACAAAAGAGCGAGTTAGATGAAGCGACTTGGAAAGGTCCGCCAGAGCAGGTAAAAGCCCTGTAGTCGAAAGTTCGTTCTCTCCTGAGTGGATCCTGAGTACGGCGGAACACGTGAAATTCCGTCGGAATCCGGGAGGACCATCTCCCAAGGCTAAATACTACCTAGTGACCGATAGTGAACCAGTACCGTGAGGGAAAGGTGAAAAGCACCCCGGAAGGGGAGTGAAAGAGATCCTGAAACCGTGTGCCTACAAGTAGTTAGAGCCCGTTAATGGGTGATAGCGTGCCTTTTGTAGAATGAACCGGCGAGTTACGATTACGTGCGAGGTTAAGCTTTAGAAGGCGGAGCCGCAGCGAAAGCGAGTCTGAATAGGGCGAAATAGTACGTGGTCGTAGACCCGAAACCAGGTGATCTACCCATGTCCAGGGTGAAGGTGAGGTAACACTTACTGGAGGCCCGAACCCACGCACGTTGAAAAGTGCGGGGATGAGGTGTGGGTAGCGGAGAAATTCCAATCGAACTTGGAGATAGCTGGTTCTCTCCGAAATAGCTTTAGGGCTAGCCTCGTGATGAGAATACTGGAGGTAGAGCACTGTTTGGACTAGGGGGCCATCCCGGTTTACCGAATTCAGACAAACTCCGAATGCCAGATATTTATACACGGGAGTCAGACTGCGAGTGATAAGATCCGTAGTCAAAAGGGAAACAGCCCAGACCACCAGCTAAGGTCCCAAAGTAATCGTTAAGTGGAAAAGGATGTGGCGTTGCACAGACAACCAGGATGTTGGCTTAGAAGCAGCCATCATTTAAAGAGTGCGTAATAGCTCACTGGTCGAGTGACGCTGCGCCGAAAATGTATCGGGGCTAAACGATTCACCGAAGCTGTGGATTGACATCTACGATGTCAGTGGTAGGAGAGCGTTCTAAGTGCGTTGAAGTCAGATCGGAAGGACTGGTGGAGCGCTTAGAAGTGAGAATGCCGGTATGAGTAGCGAAAGACGGGTGAGAATCCCGTCCACCGTATGACTAAGGTTTCCTGAGGAAGGCTCGTCCGCTCAGGGTTAGTCGGGACCTAAGCCGAGGCCGATAGGCGTAGGCGATGGACAACAGGTTGATATTCCTGTACCACCTCCTCACCGTTTGAGAAATGGGGGGACGCAGTAGGATAGGGTAAGCGCGCTGTTGGATATGCGCGTCCAAGCAGTAAGGCGTGTGTGTAGGCAAATCCGCACACTGTAACGTTGAGCTGTGATGGCGAGTCCGTATGGACGAAGTTCCTGATTTCACACTGCCAAGAAAAGCCTCTATCGAGGTGAGAGGTGCCCGTACCGCAAACCGACACAGGTAGTCGAGGAGAGAATCCTAAGGTGTGCGAGAGAACTCTCGTTAAGGAACTCGGCAAAATGACCCCGTAACTTCGGGAGAAGGGGTGCTCTTGAGCGTGCAAGCGCATGAGAGCCGCAGTGAATAGGCCCAGGCGACTGTTTAGCAAAAACACAGGTCTCTGCAAAACCGTAAGGTGACGTATAGGGGCTGACGCCTGCCCGGTGCTGGAAGGTTAAGAGGAGTGGTTAGCGCAAGCGAAGCTGCGAATTGAAGCCCCAGTAAACGGCGGCCGTAACTATAACGGTCCTAAGGTAGCGAAATTCCTTGTCGGGTAAGTTCCGACCCGCACGAAAGGC
>NZ_JBHVUJ010000026.1:0-2435 GCF_042884205.1 Lysinibacillus sp. NPDC058147 | reverse complement strand
GCCTTTCGTGCGGGTCGGAACTTACCCGACAAGGAATTTCGCTACCTTAGGACCGTTATAGTTACGGCCGCCGTTTACTGGGGCTTCAATTCGCACCTTCGCTTACGCTAAGCGCTCCTCTTAACCTTCCAGCACCGGGCAGGCGTCAGCCCCTATACTTCGCCTTACGGCTTCGCAGAGACCTGTGTTTTTGCTAAACAGTCGCCTGGGCCTATTCACTGCGGCTCTCTCGGGCTTGCACCCTAACAGAGCACCCCTTCTCCCGAAGTTACGGGGTCATTTTGCCGAGTTCCTTAACGAGAGTTCTCTCGATCACCTTAGGATTCTCTCCTCGCCTACCTGTGTCGGTTTGCGGTACGGGCACCTCTCACCTCGCTAGAGGCTTTTCTTGGCAGTGTGGAATCAGGAACTTCGCTACTATAATTCGCTCGCCATCACAGCTCAGCCTTCACGGGAAACGGATTTGCCTATTTCCCAGCCTAACTGCTTGGACGCGGATATCCAATACCGCGCTTACCCTATCCTCCTGCGTCCCCCCATTGCTCAAATGGTGAGGAGGTGGTACAGGAATATCAACCTGTTATCCATCGCCTACGCCTTTCGGCCTCGGCTTAGGTCCCGACTAACCCTGAGCGGACGAGCCTTCCTCAGGAAACCTTAGGCATTCGGTGGAGGGGATTCTCACCCCTCTTTCGCTACTCATACCGGCATTCTCACTTCTAAGCGCTCCACAAGTCCTTCCGGTCTTGCTTCACAGCCCTTAGAACGCTCTCCTACCACTGTTCGAAGAACAGTCCGCAGCTTCGGTGATACGTTTAGCCCCGGTACATTTTCGGCGCAGAGTCACTCGACCAGTGAGCTATTACGCACTCTTTAAATGGTGGCTGCTTCTAAGCCAACATCCTGGTTGTCTAAGCAACTCCACATCCTTTTCCACTTAACGTATACTTTGGGACCTTAGCTGGCGGTCTGGGCTGTTTCCCTTTCGACTACGGATCTTATCACTCGCAGTCTGACTCCCAAGGATAAGTCATCGGCATTCGGAGTTTGACTGAATTCGGTAACCCGGTAGGGGCCCCTAGTCCAATCAGTGCTCTACCTCCGAGACTCTTACCTTGAGGCTAGCCCTAAAGCTATTTCGGAGAGAACCAGCTATCTCCAGGTTCGATTGGCATTTCACCCCTACCCACACCTCATCCCCGCACTTTTCAACGTGCGTGGGTTCGGGCCTCCATTCAGTGTTACCTGAACTTCACCCTGGACATGGGTAGATCACCTGGTTTCGGGTCTACGACCACGTACTCAATTCGCCCTATTCAGACTCGCTTTCGCTGCGGCTCCGCATCTTCTGCTTAACCTTGCACGGGATCGTAACTCGCCGGTTCATTCTACAAAAGGCACGCCATCACCCGTTAACGGGCTCTGACTACTTGTAGGCACACGGTTTCAGGATCTCTTTCACTCCCCTTCCGGGGTGCTTTTCACCTTTCCCTCACGGTACTGGTTCACTATCGGTCACTAGGGAGTATTTAGCCTTGGGAGATGGTCCTCCCGGATTCCGACGGAATTTCACGTGTTCCGCCGTACTCAGGATCCACTCAGGAGAGAACGAAGTTTTGACTACAGGGCTGTTACCTCCTATGGCGGGCCTTTCCAGACCTCTTCATCTACCTCGTTCCTTTGTAACTCCGTACAGAGTGTCCTACAACCCCAAGAGGCAAGCCTCTTGGTTTGGGCTAATTCCGTTTCGCTCGCCGCTACTCAGGGAATCGCATTTGCTTTCTCTTCCTCCGGGTACTTAGATGTTTCAGTTCCCCGGGTCTGCCTTCTCATATCCTATGTATTCAGATATGGATACCACTCCATTACGAGTGGTGGGTTTCCCCATTCGGAAATCTCCGGATCAAAGCTTGCTTACAGCTCCCCGAAGCATATCGGTGTTCGTCCCGTCCTTCATCGGCTCCTAGTGCCAAGGCATCCACCGTGCGCCCTTTCTAACTTAACCGTTAAAAAGAATCACTACGTGATATCTTGCATTACTAATTGAATGTGAATTACTTCTGTTATCTAGTTTTCAAAGAACAACGCATAGGACATGCTAACACATGCGTTGCCACAGGAAGTGGCGCATTTAGCAGGTGTTCCTATGTTTTGAAGGAATGATCCTTCAAAACTAAACAAGACAGGGAACGTTCTGTTTATAAGACCCAAGGTCTTATATTCCGTTAAAATCCTTAGAAAGGAGGTGATCCAGCCGCACCTTCCGATACGGCTACCTTGTTACGACTTCACCCCAATCATCTGTCCCACCTTCGGCGGCTGGCTCCTAAAAGGTTACCTCACCGACTTCGGGTGTTACAAACTCTCGTGGTGTGACGGGCGGTGTGTACAAGGCCCGGGAACGTATTCACCGCGGCATGCTGATCCGCGATTAC
>NZ_JBHVUJ010000025.1:0-2478 GCF_042884205.1 Lysinibacillus sp. NPDC058147 | reverse complement strand
TTGGTAAGCTGCTCTGTTGGTCATAACCAGCTAAATAATTTTCCCAATATCCTCCTGATATTTCCTTATCTCGCTCTTCGAGCCACTGCAAATAACGACTATACGGTTCGACTTTAGAAAGTCTAGCTTTCCTACCTTCTTTTAGTGCCTGATACATTTCCAACATTTCCTTAACCACAATACTGATGCACCAGCCATCCATCAATATGTGATGGAAACTCCACAAAATCACATACTGCTCTTCTGCTAGCTTACAGACGCGTACCCGAATCGGAACTTCTTTCGTCAAATCAAACCCTTGTCGGCGATCTACTTGCTTGAACCATTCAACTGCTTCCTCTATATTGGTCAAATGGCTGAGATCCTCCACTTGGATCTTATCTTTTCTACTTGTCATGACAACTTGTCTTGGATGTTTCAAACCTTCGTATACAAATTGAGTACGAAGTACATCATATCGCTCGATGAGAGCGATATAGCTCCTTTCTAGGAACGCAATATCTAGTGCTCCCTCCATCCAAAATGCAAATTGCTCGAAGTACGCTTTCGATTGACTATCTAATAACGTATGGTATAACATACCTTCTTGCATCGGTGTGAGACGGTAAATACTTTCGTATTCTCCTTCTACGTTTGCTTGAATACTGGCCAATTCTTCCAAACCAAGCGAAGGATCACCATAGTCAGATGGTGTTTTTTCCGTTTCCTCTTTCTGTATACAGTGTTCAATTAAGTCTTCCAAACAGATGATAAAACGATCTCTCCATGCCTTTATCGTGCTCTCATGATAAGCGTCACTGTTATATCGTATCTCGAAACTTAACTTTCCTTGTCTCATCATGCCTTCAAACGCAATATTGTACCAAGTTTCCGCATCGGGACTAATCACTTCTCCCGTCGATAGATTGGAAATTTGGAACACATCTGTCTGAATCTCGTGATCAAACTGTCCAAGGTAGTTGAACACAATCTCAGGTTTTGGAATATCTTGTTGCGCTTGGTATCTTAAAATCCCATATCCAATCCCCTTATGGGGAATCGTTCTCAATCTTTCCTTCGTCTCTTTCAAGTACTGTCCTAAATCCTTTGTACCACTAACATCCATTACGACAGGAAATAGGGATGTAAACCAACCAACGGTCCGTTGTAGATTCACCCCTTGGATAATGTCTTCTCGACCATGGCCCTCCATATGGAGTACCATTTCCCTTGATTCAGACCACCCATACAAACTCAAACCGAGTGCAGCGATAAGCAAGTCATTGATTTCGGTCTGATAAGCCCGTGGTACTTCCTTAATCGCTTTATTGCTCAACTCTTGACTTAGTGCAAAATCAATCGTTCGATAGGATTTCATCCGTCTTTTATCTGTTTGGTTATCCTTAGATAATGGCTGGTAATCTACTGCATCTATCTCATCCCAGTAGGCAGCTTCTTTCTTCAACTTGTAGCTTTTTCTGTATTCAGTAAGTGCCTGCGTCCAGGTTGCATAGGAAGTAGATTTAGCCGGCAATTGAATCGCTTCTCCTTTAAGCGCCTGTGAATATCCTGTTGTAAAATCTTCAAGCAGAACACGCCACGAAACTCCATCAATAAGCAAATGATGCACGATAATCAACAAATGATCCCCGTCTTTTGTATGGAACAATCCTAAACGTATTAACGGCCCGTCGTTTATATTTAGGCTTGCCTGCATTCGCCTTGCTTCTCTCTCGATACGGGAATCGATATCGGTTTCATGAATTTCAAGCTCCTCTAACTCGTACACGCGCTGTCCAAGTGCTTGTATTTCTTGCGTTATTTTTCCTTCTTCCATGTGATAAATAGCTCTTAACATATCGTGCTGATTCGTAATATGATCAAACATGTGAGTCAGTGAACGAACATCAAACCCGTCGGGTTTGTACAACATGACTGACTGATTGAAATGGTTCCAATTCAGCTGTTGCTTAAAAAACCAAGATTGAATTGGTGATAACTCAACCTCTCCTACGATAGTTTTGCCTTCATCCGTTTCATTGCTTACGGTAACATAGTGCTCTAACTCTTGAATCACGGAATACTTGAAAAGATCTTTCATTTCTAAGTGATAACCCGCTTGCTTCAAACGAGATAAGATTTGTAGGGCCTTAATGGAATCTCCACCGAGCGAGAAAAAGTTATCCTGAATTCCTATCTGTCCAGTATGAAGTACCTTTTCCCATATATTCACCAATAAGTTTTGTATAGGCGTTTCAGGTGGAATGTACACAGCACCTGTCTTGATATTGCCACCTGGCTGTGGCAAACTCTTCCGGTCAATCTTCCCATTCGGGGATAAAGGAATCTCGTCAAGAATAATAAAGTAGGAAGGAATCATATAATCCGGAAGCATGTCCTCCAAGTAGGCTCTAAGTTGATCAACTGTTGGTTCATCCTCCGCTGTCAAGTAGGCACATAAGTAAGGTAAGTCCTGTTCATCCTGTCTTGCGACAACGA
>NZ_JBHVUJ010000024.1:0-3008 GCF_042884205.1 Lysinibacillus sp. NPDC058147 | reverse complement strand
TCTTTAGCGCCGATGGTAGTTGGGGGCTTCCCCCTGTGAGAGTAGGACGTCGCTAGGCACTTAGAAAAGTCGAGGATTTATTCCTCGGCTTTTTTTCTGTGAAAAAAAATAGAAGTTACAATATTACCATTCAATGGGTGGTAGTGAAGGATAAGGTTTCTCTTATGTACACGAAAAGGGAGATGAAAAGTGGTGACCTTGCTTATAGGATGTGTCGTATATTCGATATAGCTCTTTTTTTTGTTCTGACTTATAGGTAAAAGGATAAGTAAGTCCATTATTTAAGAAGGGATATCAAGAGAACATCACTCGATTCAATTTCAAAATAAAGTTGAAAATAATTACTCTAAAATGCAAATATGCAGTTTATCAAAATATGTTCAAAAGTAAGCAAAAGTTGATTTGCATCTTTCCCCAGAAGGTTTTACCCTTAATAAGCATAATCATTAAGATAAAAGGATGTCCGATAAAAGGATGCCCTTT
This sequence comes from Lysinibacillus sp. NPDC058147, assembly GCF_042884205.1. Lineage (NCBI taxonomy): Bacteria > Bacillati > Bacillota > Bacilli > Caryophanales > Bacillaceae > Lysinibacillus > Lysinibacillus sp. NPDC058147. The sequence goes on along the minus strand of NZ_JBHVUJ010000024.1, from coordinate 2,525 downwards.
TTTTATTTTTAGAGATGGAATAATACAACAAAAAGAGTTGAAAAATGATTCTTGATGATTCCACTGTTGCGAGTAATACAACTCTATGGTCATGTCATGTGCGCAGTACCCAAATAATGCAAATAGTCATCGCAAAAATTCGATGAAAATCATTTAAATCAAGTATGAATTTTAAAAACTCATTAATTTCAAATTCACTATTATCAAATTATGCAAGAAAAGCAACAAAAGTTGATTTTTATTATTTTGTAAAATGCTATACAATCGGACATTGCAATAGATGAAAAGTAATAAAAAGACTTAAAAGAGGTAATTTATGTTTAAAGAAGTTCGGTTAGAGGTATAGGTTAGTGTAAAAAGTAAATAATATTGTATTTATGGTAATAGGAGTGATGTTTTAAAGTATTTTTTCTTTTCATCTCTAATGCTAAATCACAAGCTTATCAAAATAAGAGGAAATTAACTTTTTTTGTAAGCGTATAAACTCTTATTTTTGAAGGACCTAAGAAAAAGCTTCTACACTAGGTTAATTATAAAAATGTCATTGATGAAGTATTGAAAGGAGAAAATCAATGAAAAAAACTTTTCTAGTATTTGTTTCTATGCTTTTAGTGTTCTCTCAATTGTCATTAGGTAGTCTATCTGTTTATGCGATAAGTAATAACGAGAATGATATAGTATTGGCAATTGAACATGAAAATGAGGGCGAAGCACCAAACAAAGAAGATGAAACTGTAATATCAGATAATGAAGACGAAGCTATAATGCAAAATGATAGTGACGATAATATTACTTCTCCAAGCAATAATGATGAGAAGGACATAGGGCCGCAAAATAGTGAAGATAGTACCATTCAGAATAATGAGGATGATTATGTAACAAAAAATATTGACAATGGTGTTGCCATTATAGGATATAAAGGCGATAAGTCAGATATCGTTATTCCTAGTGAAATCAATGGTGAAACAGTTATCGAAATTGGACACAATGCATTTAGTCAAAAACAACTCACTAGTGTATCAATTCCTTCAAGCGTTACAACGATAGGAAAGTACGCATTTTCTAGTAATCAATTAACGAGTATTGAAATTCCATCAAGTGTTACAGCGATAGGATTTTCTGCATTCTCATATAACCAATTGACAAGTATAGAAATCTCATCAAGCGTTACAACGATTGGAGAGCATGTATTTGCTAAAAATCAATTAACAAGTATAGAAATTCCATCAGGCGTTACAACGATAGAATGGTCTGCATTTGCTGATAATAAATTGGCCAGTATAGAAATCCCATCCAGTGTTACGACGATAGACGGTTATGCGTTTTTAAATAATAAATTAACAAGTATAGATATCCCATCAAGTGTAACAACAATAGGTGATCGTGCATTTTTGAATAATCAATTAACAAGTGTAAAGATCCCATCAAGCGTAACAGCAATCGGAATGTCTGCATTTTCTAGTAATCAATTAACGAGTATTGATATCCCATCCAGTGTTAAAAGGTTGGGAGCACTTGCTTTTTCTGATAATAAATTGACGAGTATAGAAATTCCATCGAGCATTACAACGATAGAATGGCATACATTTGCAAATAATCAATTAACAAGTGTAAAACTTCCAACAAGTGTTAAAACGATTGAGATGGGCGCATTTTCTAGAAATCAATTAACGAGTATTGAAATTCCACCAAACGTTACAACGATAGGAGCGGATGCATTCTTAAATAATAAATTAACAAGTATAGAGATTCCATCAAATGTTAAAACAATAGAGTCTGGAGCATTTGCAAATAATCAATTAACAAGTGTAGTAATCCCGCCTAGTGTTACGAAGATGGGAATATCTGCATTTTCAAATAATAAATTAACGAGTGTAGAAATTTCATCAAACATTAAAACAATAGAGTCGAATGTATTTTCTAGAAATCAATTAACGAGCATGGTAATTCCACCTAGTGTCACAACAATAGAACGAACTGCGTTTTCAGATAATCAAATAATAAGTTTAGAAATCCCATCAAACGTTACAAAGATAGGAGACGCTGCATTTGCAAACAATCAATTAGATTTTGTAACATTTCATGGAGCACATGAACTTCAGTGGGATAAAGAAACTCCATTTGATAAGCAATACAAAGAGGGGAAAACGTTCTATGGCTGGTTCGAAGATAAAGATTTTACGATTAAATGGAATAACTCTGTAACACAACCAATGACAATTTATGCACAATGGGACAAGAAAAATACTTCTCCTGAAGAAGAGAAGGAAAACGAGCGAACAAGTTATATCGTTACTTTCGATTCAATGGGAGGTAGTGAAGTACTGTCTAAGGAAGTGATAAAAGATGATTTGCTGCAAGCCCCAGTGGTAGCACCGACAAAGAAAGGCTATATATTTGCCGGTTGGTATAAGAACACAGAGCTTACAACAGCATGGGACTTTGCAAAAGATGTCGTAACAGAAAATATCACATTGTACGCGAAATGGACAAAGAATAATACTTCTGAAGGCGAATCTGGTGAG
>NZ_JBHVUJ010000023.1:0-4128 GCF_042884205.1 Lysinibacillus sp. NPDC058147 | reverse complement strand
CTAATGTTGACCGTGAAACTGCAGTTAGAGAAATCGGATTAGAAGAGTCTGATTCTAAATCAATCAATGCTAGGGCTTCTTCTTCGTGTTATCATCAATGGAGAGAATATTGGATATCTAGACAATTAATAGACAAAGATGCGAAAGCTTATTTGACTACATATCCTTATATAAAAATGAAACAATGCGGTGATGATAGAGCGGAAATTACTGATGTATCTCCTCAAGTGAGTTATTTAAGAGAAGGTGCTATAGCTATTTCAAATATTGTTGTTAAAAATATTACTGCAGAGAAAGAATCAAAACATGTAGCTAGAGTGAGAGCGAATGGAGTTATAACAAATACTTTTGGGTTTGAATTAAGGGATTGGAAATATAGCCATACTTTTACTTTTTATTAAAGAGTAGCGAAAGCTACTCTTTTTATTTTTGAAAAAAAGAAAAAAGCGACGCTCTTCAGAGGGAAGAAGAGCGTCGCGGATGTCAATCTAAATTTGCGATACCGGACCGAAGGGAGGATAAGGAGCAAATTTAGATTGACATCCTCACAGCACCCGAACCCTCTTGGCATTGAACAAACTACCGTTTGTTCCTGCCTACCGGCGAGGGCCGGAAGTTTTGAAACCTGGGTTTCAAACCGCCGGAGGCTTAGGCCATCCAAGGGGCTCCCCTTGGTCGTGAGTTTGAGGGGCGAAACCCTCAAGGTCTTTTGCATGCTGAAGCATGCTTTGGCGGTAGCCAACCACCCTCGGAGAGCACGTTCTCTTGGTCACAAGAGTATAACGTGCTATACTCTTGGCAAATAAATTTGCTAGAGTATGGGGGTGCATCGGTCACATGGAGTTGGCTTGGAACGCACAAAAAAATCAAATCACAGATGTTAAAGGCAAGGAAAATGAGCAAGAGCGAAAAGGCGAAATTAAGAATGAGGACATTGATCAGGAGCGTACAAAAAATAATTATGACCTAGTAGAGTCAGAGAAAAATTTGTATCAGCGAGTAAAGCAGCGAGTAGACGAATTAAAAGAAAATGGATCGAGGGTGCAAAAAAATTCAGTCGTGATGTACTCCAATATTTTGACGGTTCCTCAAGAGCAAGCTGAAAAATGGGGCGAGCAAAAAACAGATGATTATTTTAAGGCTTGCTATGAATTTTTCTGTAAGGAGTTCGGAAAAGAAAATGTGGTGAGTGGAAAAATACATAAGGACGAAACGACACCTCACATGCATTTGCACTTTGTTCCAGTCAACATAGAGAACGGTAAATTGCAGGCACGAGTAGCAATGAACAAAGCAAAAATTAATTATATCCATGATGCTTTGCCAAGGTTTTTGCAAGAACGTGGCTTCGATGTTGTACGTGCCAGTGGCAAGACGAAAGAGAAAAACATCGAAAACATTCATGAATACAAAGAAGTTCAGAAGAAAATTGCGGAGAAAGAAAATGAGTTTAAACATTTGCAACAAGAGAATACGTTTCTAGAAAAAGAGATCGGAGACAAGAAAAAAGAGTTTTTAGCATTGAGTGAAAAAATTCCTGATGACGGAAAGGTGCAGATCCGTACGAAGGGTAATGAAGTCAAAACCGAAGTAATACAGAAAATGATTGGTAATGCAGAGGTTATCAAGAAGAAAACCGAAAATCTTATTGTGACACCTGAAGATCTGAAAAATATGCAAGACGTAATGAATGCAGCGTATCAAGTGAAAAAAGATTATGAGCGTCTGCAGAAAACGGATTTGGTGCAAGAAAATAAAAAATTACGAGAAGAAAATAAAGAATTGCATGAGGCGATTGATAGGTATTATGACGACTGGAAAGAACTTTCTGCTGAAAACCACCAGCTTAAAGAAAATAATAGAGTTTTAACGGCTCGTATAACCGATTTAACGGCTGAAATTAAATTGCTTTACCAAAGTGCCAAAGAATTCGTTAAAGAGCGTACAAGCAACGCTATGGCCTTTAAAGATGCTTTTAAGAGTTTGATAGACAAGGTAAAACAAAAAGCGCCTGGGGGCGAATTTGAGAAAGCTCATAAGCGTGAAGTAAGGAAAGAACGTGATAAAGGTTTTGAGAGATAAAAAAATGCGCCTTTTTAGGCGTGTTTTTTTATGGGTTTGAGCGAAGCGAAAAACGGTTTTTTCTTATCTTGATACATATAGAAATAACAAGATTTTTTAAAAACGACTTGATCCCTTGATATGATAGGGTTTTTGATGATTTTAACGGTATAAAGAAAAACATACAAAAAAATCCCAAATGTGTTATGATTAAGTTACCACACTAAACCAAATAACATAGGGATTTTTGTACCCTTCAGGAATCCTGAAAGGAGATTTTTATATTTACATGTGTACCCATGATAACATGGATTTAGACCAAAAAACAGTATTTTATGATAAAAAGGCAAACGGAAAAACTCAACCTTGGAAAGAAAAAAAGCTAGCGAATGTTGGTTATTTTGAGTTGTTAGAAATATTGCAGTTCAAGAAAGCTGAACGTGTATCAACATGTGGTGAAATACTAGAATTTGATATTACGCATGAAGGGCGCATGAAATTAGCAAATGCATGGTTTTGTAAGTCACCGTTATGTCCGATGTGCAATTGGAGGAAGACGATGAAGCGAAGTTTACAGACAACAAAGGTTGTAGAAGAGGTGATTCGTCAAAAGCCTAAAGCCCGTTGGCTATTTTTAACGTTGACAGTGAAAAACGTATTTGATGGTGAAACATTAGATAAAAGCTTAAAAGCAATGGCACAAGGTTTTAATCGTTTGATGAAATATAAAAAAGTAGATCAAAACATGATTGGTTTCATGCGATCAACGGAAATTACCGTTAATAAAAAGGACGGTTCGTATAATCAGCACATGCACGTATTATTGTGTGTAGAATCAAAGTATTTTAAGGGTACTGAAAATTATTTATCACAAGAAAGTTGGACAAGCTTGTGGCAAAAAGCCATGAAGTTAGATTATGTGCCAGTCGTTCATATTGAGGCTGTAAAAAATAAAAAACGTAATAAGGAAAAAGAGGTTTCTGCAATTCAAGCAGCAGTGCAAGAAACCGCAAAATATTCGGTTAAGGATTCTGACTATCTGACTGGTAATCTAGAAAATGATTTAGAAGTCGTAAAAGATTTGGAAGAAGGATTATATCGAAAACGTATGGTTTCATATGGCGGATTGCTAAAAGAAATACATAAGCAATTGAACTTGGATGACGTCGAAGATGGCGATTTAATACGGGTGGATGATGAGGATTCAGACGTTGAAGAAAAAGCGTATTCGATTGTTGCTCAGTGGAACTGGAAGGCGCAAAATTATTTCATTCGTTAGGAGGAACAAGGCTATATTGCTTTGTTGCGAAGAGAACTGTTAAGCCGAATGGAAAAAGAGTAAAAAAGGAGTAGCGAATGCTACTCTTTTTTGTTTTGGATTGACAACCTCATAGCACCCGACCCTCTTAGTATTGAATCGAATATATTGGCATGTTGGGTTGAATAATTATATTCTAAAGAAGTAATATGGTATTTTATTGGGAATAAATGAAATTTATAGAATCGGGGTTATGAAATGGATTTTTTAATATGGGCTTTAATTTATTTGATTTTGTTTGGCCTTTTTATACTCATAGTTTTAAAAGTTGATATTATTAGTAAAAAAACAGCTGCTAATTTAATAAAATTAAATATTTTATTAACTGCACTTTATTTGATTTATATTTGGGTGAAGTTTTTATTATATTAACTTTTATTTTTTTACCATAATAATGTTCCATTTTTATGGTAAATGCTGTATTCTTGTATGTAAATATATTACATAGGAGGTTTTTATTGGTGAAAAAAATAGTGTGTTTATTTACATTTATGATTTCTTTTTTAATTTTAGCTGATAAAGATACATTGGCTTTTGCACAAGAACTCGAAGGTGATGAAGGCGTTGTTATTGATATTACTGTAGATGATCTTAATGAACTTCCCTATACTGTTGTTTCAGAGGAACAAGTTATTTCAGATTATATGGAATGGGCTAATGTTGACCGTGAAACTGCAGTTAGAGAAATCGGATTAGAAGAGTCTGATTCTAAATCAATCAATGCTAGGGCTTCTTCTTCGTGTTATCAT
>NZ_JBHVUJ010000022.1:0-4225 GCF_042884205.1 Lysinibacillus sp. NPDC058147 | reverse complement strand
ACGGAAGTTAAGCTCTTTAGCGCCGATGGTAGTTGGGGGCTTCCCCCTGTGAGAGTAGGACGTCGCTAGGCACTTAGAAAAGTCGAGGATTTATTTCTCGGCTTTTTTATTTGCGATTTTTAAGTAAATTAGCCCAATAATAATATTATAAAGAATGACTTTTTCTTCTTAAGAGAGTGTGTACCAGAACATCATCATTCTTGTCTACTTAATAAAAGCTTACTTTGCGTTTATAAAGTAAACTAGTTGATCAGTCCATTTGTCGTCCTCATGTATGAATCCTTTCCTCGTACATTCATAAACCATTCCAACAGCTTCCGCTAACTTTATGGATGCTATATTATCAAGGTTTATGTGAGCCTCTATTCGATGATAATTTAATTTTTTAAACGCTAGATCAATGGCTGCTTTTACAGCCTCTTTACCATAACCTTGTCTCCAAAAGTGGTTATGAATTGTATATCCAAACCTTGCCCATTGAAATTCTTCCCTCATAATTGTCGAAAAGTCTATAAAGCTAATATGAGTATTATCTACTTTTCTAAACACTCCAAATACATATACCTTGTCATCCTTAGCCATCTGATGATGTTTAGTAACTAAATCACGAAACCATTCTTTCGTACAGATGGTCATATCTAATTTACCTTCATCGTATTTATGCTGAGAAGGCAAACGATTTTCAAATTGAGTAAGCCAAGAACAATAATCTTCCTCTTCTATTAATCGAATAACTAATCTTTCTGTTTCAGTTCTTATCTTATTCAATCGAACACCTCACTTAGAAATACTTCCTATTCTTATATAGTATATTTGATATAAGGAAATTATCTCCTTCTTATTAAACTAAACTGTACTGTTAGTTCAGTAAAAAAGAGCTGCTTATGCAATTTAATGATCTTAAAGCAAAAATAATAGACATCTACTTACAAACTTAAAATGTCTAATAATATCCCTGCTTTTTAATTATCTCCCACCACTAACATTCAAAATTTCTCCAAGGATATAATTTGAAGCATCGGAAGAAAGGAAGGCAATGACCTCTGCTATTTCCATAGGGTTTGCAGCCCGTTTAATAGGTACAGATGAAGCCATACGCTCAAGTCGATTATCGCCAGGAGCAAATTTATCGTGAAAAGGTGTTTCTACCATTCCGGGTGCTACCCCATTCACGATAATTCCATATTCAATTAGCTCTCTGGACATTCCAATCGTCATAGTATTTATCGCCCCTTTAGCAGATGCATAATGAATACTTTCTCCAGCCCCTCCAATACGTGCAGCCGCTGAAGATACATTAATAATTTTTCCGCGTTTTTTCGGAATCATATGTCTTAATACAGCTTGGGAGCATAAGAGGACACTATTTACATTTAATTTAAACGTTTCTTCCCATAGCTCTTCACTCATATCCATAAATGTACTTTGGCGGATGCCACCACCAGCGTTATTAACTAAAACATCAATTGTGCCATATGAAGAAATAGCTTGTTCAACCATTGAGTTCACTTCTTCTTTATTAATAACATCAGCTTGAATTGCAATGGCATCTCCATCATTTTCTTGAATACGATGGACAGCTTCCAAGGCCCCCTTTACATTTGAATTATAATTAATAATTACTTTAGCCCCTTCAGATGCCACCAACTCTGCCGTGGCAAGCCCAATACCTGAACTTGCGCCTGTGATGAGAATAACCTTCCCTGATAAGTTATGCATAGCTTCACTCCTAACAAAATGTAATTAATAGTAATTCTACATTTTACATCGTTAAACCTTTTGAAGGAGATTTTTATATAGAAGAAAATGTTAAATTTTTAGTTGACTTAATTCAGTGTTTCTTGTTGAGCTAACTTGCTTTGTTAGTTTAATTAAGCTTTTTTACGAGTTAAAGATTTTTCAGGTCGGTTAGGGCAATATTTGCAATTAGGGTCACTACATTTTGATGCAGTCCAACTATTACATTTAGGGCAAAAATAAGCATCAAAATCATCGTAATATACTAAATTAAATTTGTATTTAGAACAATATTTTTGTTGTTCAATATGACCATAAAATTCAAAGTCATTTATTATTACTTTTCCATATCTTATGGACTTTAATAAACATAGGCTGTTTTCGTATAGATTGTTGCTCTCTTGAAAATACTGAATATGGTTGAATATAATGCATTTTCAGAAGGCGTTCAATATGTATATGAAGCAGTCGGAGAATTAGGAAAAGCAGATCAACTAGCCTTATTTAAGGCAATGAAACAAGATCTATATCCAAAAGAAGAAAATAAAATGGAAGAATTACTTCCTAAGATCAAGGAGTCTCACTTTTCGTCTGGTTTAGGTTGTCTTCATTGTGGAAGTATTGCCGTAAAACGTAATGGTAAATATCGTTCTAGACAAAGATATTTATGTAAGGATTGTGGAAAAACATTTAATGATATGACAAATACGCCTTTTTCAGGTTCGCGTTATCCGGAAAAATAGATTGAATACATTAAAATGATGATAAACGGTGTTACATTACCGAAGATTTCAGACTCTTTAAAAATTCATATATCTACCGTTTTTTATTGGAGACATAAGATTTTAAACGCTTTAGGAAGTCACGGCTTCAACCAATTATCTGGCATCATTGAAAGTGATGAGACTTTCTTTCGTGAATCTTTAAAAGGTCGTAGATTTACACATCGTAAACCAAAAAAACGAGGAGAAAAGGATGAAAAACGAGGGATTTCAAATCAGAAAATTGCTGTAGTTGTAGCACAAGATCGAAATAACAATATTATTGCGAGGATGGCGGGTAGAGGTCGTGTAAAAGCAGAAGAAATTGAGGGGGGTATCGGGGATTATATAGCCCATTCTTCTTTGTTATGCACGGATACCGCTACCAATTATAAAAAATTTGCAGCAGCAAAAAATCTTAAACACGAAACAGTTAATCTTAATCAAAATCAACGAGTAAAAAAAGGGATATTCCATATACAACACGTTAATAACTTCCATCGCCGTTTGAAAGGATGGATGGAACGATTTCAGGGCGTTGGTACGTATTATTTGGATAGTTACCTTTACTGGTATCGTTGGCTTGAGTTACATAAAAACTTGGCATTTGAAAATCGGGTAGAGCAAATGCTTATTTCAACTTGTCAAAAATCTAACTATTTCACAATTGAAGCAATAAGAAAAGGCAAAGAGCACCATTTATCAGATGCTTTTTAAGCGGATTCAGTGGTTTACTGTTATTCAATTAGCGAAGCAAAAAGAGGTTTTCGCTGAATTAATATGGTTAATTTGATAAAAGGTGGAATTTTTTTATTGTTTCTCCTTATAATATAATATACGCTATATAAGCGTGTGTTTTTATACTACTAGATTTTTTGTAAGTAAAAGTGTGGGGTGGTTAATTGAATTTTATTACTTGGTCAATTATTGCAGCAGAAATTGGTTTTTGGATTGTTATAATACTCGGTCTAACTTTACGTTATGTATATAACTTTAAAAAAATGGGATCGTTCTTTTTACTTCTAACACCCGTGATTGATTTGTTTCTGTTAATCGTAACTGCTATAGATCTATTAAAGGGTGGAAATGCAACTACGTCTCACGCAATTGCTGCTATCTATTTAGGTGTGTCGATTGCTTTTGGAAAGAGTATCGTTCGTTGGGCTGATGAAAGGTTCTTATACTACATAAAAAAAGAGGGAACAAAACCTGAAAAAAAGACTGGTTTCGCATATGCTCGTAATTCTTTGAAAGGGTCTTTTCAGCATTTATTTGCATATATCATCGGAGCAGGATTTTTATTAATATTGATATACCTAGTAAATGATGCGGACCGTAGCTCTAAACTTTTTGAAACACTAAAAGTATGGTCTTTAGTACTGGGAATTGATTTTATCATATCTATTTCATATTTCATTTGGCCACGAGGAAAATAGTTATTTTACATAGAAGTAAGTAAAATATTTTAAAAATAATGAATGTTTTTACTTCAACTAACCAGAGCTTTCGTTAAATTTTCGATTCAGGAAATATCAAACCGAAAAGACAGATTTATCCTACACATTGGTAGTGACCCCTTAAAGTTAGAGTTTTTATTATGCAGCTAATTGGCTGGCTTGAGTTCGGTATTTTACGAGGGCACTGAAAAACTTCATCTGGTTCCACTTAGCGAGGTATTCGACGATTCAATCGTCGAATACCTCGCCTTTTTAATTTATAATTGAGAG
>NZ_JBHVUJ010000021.1:0-4670 GCF_042884205.1 Lysinibacillus sp. NPDC058147 | reverse complement strand
TTGATGTCCAAAATTGTGTTTCGTTCACTAACTCAAGGTTAGCTACTAAAAACTTTATTGATTACGTTTTGCTTGTTCAGTTTTCAAGGTTCATTTATAATTGTTTCTCTTTGTTAAGAGTCAACTTTTATATAATAACATGTTTTATACAGAATGTCAAACAGTTATTTTATTTTCATATTGTTTTAGCTGCATGATCAGCAGCAACTTTTATATAATATCACCCACTTCATAGAACGTCAATAGTTTTATTCGTTTTTTTAAGTTTTATAACCTAAACCTTGGCCACGATTTTAAAAATTGAATAGTACGGTTTCTTCCAATTTCTAAAAGCGTTTCTTTAGTCTCTTCATCTAAATCAAATTGTGTGGAGCTATAATCATCGACAGGGATGAATATTATATCTCTTTCGTGCCGTCTTGAAATATACCTTTCATCATGAGCATCTTTCATAGTTGAAAATAAAGCTTCAAATAAATTTAATCCGTTTTTAATTTCATGTGGATGTTGTTCTTCTCTACGTCTACTCAATTTAAGCCCTATAATCGGTCGCACTTTACGTCCTTCTCTATCATCAAATACCCATAACGGAAAATTACTCAATACACCGCCATCTACAATAACCGAATCTCCTTTTCCTGTTTTTAACGTAACCGGTTCAAAGAAAAATGGTATACCGCAACTCATACGTAAAGCACAGGCTACAGAAAAATTATCCGCATCAATATGATACTTTTGTAAATCATCTGGTAAAACTATCATTCTGCCATTTGTTAAATCTGACGCCACTAATTTTAACGAATCTCTAGGTAAATCTCCGAATGTATAAACTCCTTTTGCAGCTAGTTTCTTAAAAAACCATTTTTCTAATGCTTTTCCTTTATATAAACCTAAATGATGATAAACATTAACCCACTTCATAAACGGGAATGGTAAGATTGTTTTCCTTGGATCTAGTAATGAAGGTACATCCAACTCTTCCAGCATTGTTTGGATTTCTTTCCCGCTATATCCTGCGGCAATAAAAGCAGCTAATATGGCCCCAGCACTCGTCCCAGCTACCCGTTTAAAGCGAAAATTTTCAGCTTCTAGTACTTGATACGCTCCAACAAGTGCAAACCCCTTCAAACCACCACCAGAAAAAACACCATCAATCCACAAAATTCCCTCTCCTTTTTAATGTAATCGTTACATTATATAAAAAGTTATATACGATTAGAACGAACTCAATGTGTATTTTGTCGAATTTACAAATGACTTTCATACTGGTATACGGATCTAAAAATAGTAAAAGGATTAGCTCTGTATAAGTTAGAGCTAATCCTTTTAACTTAATTAATGTTATTGCTTAGATTACTTAATTTTAAAATGTGCAATTTGACCTTTCAAGTTTTCAACCATATCATTTACTTGATTAGCTGTTCCTAGCATTTCTTCCATAAAAGCAGATTGCTCTTGCATAGTTGAAGCAATATTTTGGGTACCTGCTGATGTTTGCTCCAATGATTGCACAGTTGTCTCAGTAGTTCCTAATACTTGTTCAGAGCTTGCTGATATTTGTTCTACTGTTGAAGCAATTGATTGCGTTCGCATACTAATGTTTGAAATTAAAGATGAGATTTTTTGGAAAGTATCTCCAGCCAATCTTATTGCGACAGTCTCTTGATCAATTTCATCTACTACTCTCGTAATAGCTTCAACCGATTCATTAGAATTATTTTGCATTTCAGAGATTAATTTAGTTATGTCATTAGCAGATTGGGCAGATTGTTCTGCTAAATGTCTTATTTCATCTGCGACAACAGCAAACCCTTTTCCGTATTCACCTGCACGAGCAGCCTCAATAGCTGCATTTAGTGCTAGTAAATTAATTTGATCTGAAATACTTGTAATTACATTTGTAATTTGTCCTACTTCTTTAGAACGTTGATGCATTTGTTCAGTCATTTGCATAGAGGCTTTTGAAAGCTCGTTAATTGAATCAATTCCTTGTACGGATTGTTGAATGACATTATTACCTTGATTGGATTCTTCAGATGTCTTAATAGATTCATCTGAGACGTTTGTAGTAGATTCTGTAATTTCTACTATCCCCTCTGATATTTCTCTAATCGCAATTTGATTTTGAATAGCCCCAGTTGTTACCATTTCGCTACTTACTGAAACTTCTTGAATTGCTGCTGATACCTGATTAGCCATTTCTGTCACTTGCTCTATACTTTGAGTCAATTCTTTAGACCCGTTTGCTACATAGTCTGCTGTTGAGGATACATGACCTATAACTTCTTTTAGCTGTTCTTGCATACTATTAAAACTTGATGCAAGCTGACCAATTTCATCATTACTTGTATTTTTTATTTCCTGTGTTAAATCACCCGCTGCAATTACTTTAGTATAATCTACAAGTTCATTTAACGGTTTAGAAATTCTTTTAGCAGTGAAATATGCTAATATACCACTTACCACAATAAATATAAGAGCTAATAATACACATACTTTTATTAATAAACTTTCTAGATCAACTATAAAATCTGCATCTTCATCTAATCCTAAGACAGAATCTGTTCCTTGAACTTGTAAAAATGTAGACTTATGAGCGCCATAATCATCCTTATAAATATCACTTGTAACCATTTTAGTTGTACCTAGCGCTGCTTTTTGTTCATCTGTAAACGCTAGTGGCGATAAATACTTATCGTCATTACCTAAAAATAAAATGACTTCTTTATTATCTACTTTACTCATAATATACACATTTTCTAAATCATACTCTTCTTGAAACGCATTTCCTCTAGACAACAATTCTTGATATGCACTTTTGTTTGTTTTAGCACTATTGATTAATTCTTTATCAAATAACTCATCAAAGTCCTCCATTTTCATTGTTAAGCTCTCTTCAAACTGAGGAATAATATACCCGTCAATTAAACGATCAGCTACAATAAAAATGGCTAAGCTAAAAATTATGCTTATAACAACAATAGGCATTAATACGTTTAATAATATTTTCTTTCTAATTGTCATACCTTTAAACATCATTAACGCTCCTAACCTCAATAAATAAATTAGTCATTATTAAACAAATACCAGTTCTTTTAACGTTATATATTGATTCAGATCTAAATTCAATAACCTTATATTTTCATTTAAATCCGGTGACTTATGAAAGATTACAGCAAAAGTAGAGCTTTCATTTACTTTCATTGGTCGATATTCTAAAATTTCACCAAAATTTAGTTTAAACGCTTCATGATTAATAGATACAACTTGCTTACAATCAATAGAAGCATCTATTTCAGCACAACAAAAACTATAAATTGAATCATCCATTTGATTAACTATATTTCCCCAATCAGGCTTTTCTTGTTTAAAAAAGTACTCACATGCGTTTACACCATATGCATGAACGCCAAGTTCATTTGTACCGATACCAGCAAATCTAAGTGGATTTACTTCAATAGGAACAATCTGTTCATCATTATCGATGCGAATTTCAATATGTATTGGGGCAGACTTTAAAGCGAAGAACGATGAAATAGTTCTTAAAAACTCTTGAATTTTGTTGAGGGACTCATTTATTACTTGCTTACTTGTATAGTAAATCCTATCGCTCATGTCTTTCTCATGCCTAAACATTCTTTTAAAAAGATTTAGGATAACAGGTTCCCCTTCTTCTGTAAAATATACGTCAACAGCGTATTCATCGCCTTCTATCAATTTTTCAATTATAAATGATTGATTATTAATAACTTCGATTGGATACTCTGAACTTGTAACTTCCATTTCAAACTTAAGCTGTTTAATAGTTTCTTTATATTCTTCTACCTTATCAATACGATGTACACCTATACTTGAATATCCTATAACAGGCTTAACAATAATAGGGAAAGGTAGAGCACTAGGATCTAATTCTTCTAATTCTTTTAGAGAAACTTCTGTGAAAAAGAAATCTTTATAATGTCTACTTAATGTTTTTCTGAAAGTAACTTTATTTTTCAGAATATCTGTAACAGTTGTTAAATAGTGATTAGGCGCATATTTTGATAAAATATTAAGTCCATTTTCAGAGTTAAAGAGAATTGGAGAATTCCCCTTCTCTAATTCAATCAACAAATCGTCTACCTTTTTTAAATTTATAGTAGATTCGTTTGGTATAAAAACTTCATTTAATTTGATTACCGGAATTTTATTCTTACTAATTGTGTTCGCTAATAATTTCGAAACATAAGGTCTATCTAGTATTATCAATATTTACACTCCTATATATATATTTTTTACATAACTATATCCTAATAGTATGTAAAAATAACCATTACCTATTTTAATATAAAATACCTACAAAAGCCATAATATTACCTTTTAATACTATGGGTAATTTTACATCGAAATTAATATGAAAGCATAATGAAATATCTAAATACTAATGAGCATATTCGACTATATAAAGATTAACTTTTGCTAAAGTAAATAAAAAAATCGAGAAGCTTAAATTAGCTTCTCGATTTTTTACTATTGGTTAAATACTATTTGTATAATTTTATAAAAAAAATAGCCAGCACTCAGCTGACTGTTTATATTGCCTAGCGACGTCCTACTCTCACAGGGGGAAGCCCCCAACTACCATCGGCGCTAAAGAGCTTAACTTCCGTGTTCGGTATGGGAACGGGTGT
>NZ_JBHVUJ010000020.1:0-7024 GCF_042884205.1 Lysinibacillus sp. NPDC058147 | reverse complement strand
AGATTTGATCCTCCGGCCATCCGGGTCATACGACTTCTAACATCTTTAGATAGATAAATTACTTGAGTATCAGTTACCCATTCCTGATCCGGACTCTGTTTACAATCTGACGGAAAACGACTGAAATCAGTCAACCCTTCCAGCCTATTTAACCAATAGCGCTTTCCTTCTTCGTACTTACCACTAGCCATCCTCATGTGCTCTAAATATATGTCCATATTCTCCAACCTCCTTTTATAATTACAGTTTAGGTATCAACATTGTAAACAAGTTCATCAAAAGTCATTGTCATAAAATAAGCTTTGTACGTTTCAGCCAATTTCGATATTGTTTCCCTATGAAATTCTTGATCATTATAATTGAATTCAATCACAAGCCTTCCTTCATTTAAATATGCATTGATTTGAATTGGATAAATAGTAATATCTTCGAAAAAACTTTTTACCTTTGAACTAACTTGTAAAACTGATATTCCATCCAAATTCACTGTCTGTTCGATTAACCCTAAATAGTTAAAATGAATTTCCGGCATACTCTTTACGGTACATTCTGTATGTTCTTTTAAGTCAGAAATATATTTGAGTATTCCATATCCAACACCATTATTTGGCACCGATTCTAACGTTTGACTAACTTTTTTTAGAGTATCAAATTCATCAATCAAATGATCAATCTCGAATAAAACTGGGTATTGTGTGGAGAACCATCCCACTGAACGCTTAATATCAATATCAGAGTTTATCTGACGTCCATGACCCTCTAAATTAATAAGAACACTTTGAAAACCTGTCCATCTGTTTATCGAGAATACAAGTGCAGAGACTAGAAGGGCTTTTATATCCACTGATTGCTGGGTTGTTTTAAAAATTAAATGTGAAGTTTCCTGTTCGTTAAAAACTAACCTTTCTATACCAAGACTTGCCACTTTGTTAGGGATGATGTTTCTATCCCTAGGAAGTTTCTTTATCTCAGCATTTACTTGGGAACGCCAATATTCTAACTCTTGCAAGATTTCAGGGCTGAAAGCATAGTTTTCAATTCTCTGTTGCCAATTCAAAATCGAATCGGTTTTCATAGGTAGATTGATTTCATGACCAATGCTATAAGATTTGTACAACATAGTGTACTCATCAATAAGTATTTCGAAAGAGTAGTGGTCCGCTACCAAACGATGCACTGTAATTACTAGGTGCTCTCCCTCTGGTAATTTAAATAGTTTTAACCTAACTAATGGCCCTTTACTTAAATCTATGTCCTGTTGCATTTGTTCTATTTGTTGGACCATATGTGTTTCAATATCACCTACACCGAACAAATCTACTTCCTCAAACAGAAAAAGTTCATTGGCACAATCTCTAATAAACTGATGAACTTTACCGTTTTGGAATGTAAAGACCGCTCTTAACGCATCGTGTCTTAGGATAAGTTGTTCCACTGAATGTTTAATTGCCTCTCGATTAAACCCTTCTTTACTCAACAACAATATAATATGATTAAACTTGTTCATCTCAATAAACTGTTTTTCAAAAAACCAACACTGACTTGGAGTTAACCTAATTTCTCCAACCACCGTCTCCTTGTCCTCTTCAGTTAATTGATAGTTTTCAATAAAATTTGATACTTCCCTAATTGTTGGATACATATATAAGAACTTAGGATCAAGTTTCATATGGTGTGTTTGTAATTTTGCTATTATCAAAAGAGCACTTATTGAATCTCCAGCTAAATCAAAAAAGTTATCATGAACCCCGATTCGGTCTAGATTTAATACTTCTTCCCAAACCTGTACAAGTATTTTTTCCTTTTCTGATTCTGGGGCGACGTACTCTTTCGTTTCCGCATCCGAATATGTCTGTGCAAGTAAATCTCTATCCACCTTTCCATTAACATTTAATGGAATCACATCTACAGGTATAAAGTGTGTTGGAATCATGTACGCTGGTAGTTTCTTAGATAGGTAGAATCTAAAAACGTTGACAGGTATTTTCCTGTTAGAAACATAGTAAGCATAAAGCACATTCTTATTAGGTGGTTTTTTCGTGACCGCAACAACTACATTATTAATGCCGTTAATTTCTAAGATGTATTTTTCTATTTCAGTTAATTCTACTCGATACCCATTTATCTTTACCTGTTGGTCTCTCCTGCCTAAAAACTCTATATATCCCTCCTTACGCATAACTCCCCAATCACCGGTTTTATAAATCCGCCCTAATTGTGAATGTTCAAAAAATGATTGATCTGTTAACGTAGGATTATTCCAATATCCAAGAGCTAAACCTTTTCCACCAATATATATTTCTCCCTCCACATTAATTGGACAAATTTCTTGTTTGTAATTTAAAAGGTAACAATACTGATTAGCAAGAGAATATCCATATGGAATACTTGTCCAATCATCTAACACCTTGTCAATTTGGTAATATATCGACCAGATAGAGACCTCTGTTGCTCCACCTAAGCTAACAATATTGGCGAGCGGGAATCGTTGTTTAATCTTCTTAGGTAGTTGGATAGGTATCCAATCTCCACTTAGTAATACTAGTTTAATGCTTGCATTGAAATTTGATAAATATTGAGTTGCAGATAGGAACAAATCCATTAGAGCTGGAACCGAATTCCAGACGGTAACCTGATGCTGTTCTATTGTCTCGATTAATGCTCGACTATTTTTAGGATCCTCATTTAAAACTAAAGCTGCTCCAACTTGAAAAGCGCCAAATATGTCGAACACCGATAAATCAAAGCATAGTGAGGATAGTAGCAGCATACGGTCGTTAGAATTGATACCAAACCTCTGATTAACATCTAAAATTGTATTACTTACAGCTTCATGGGTAATCACTACTCCCTTTGGCTTCCCTGTACTACCTGAGGTGTACATAATATAAGCTAAATCTTCGCCATCATAAGTTTGAGTATTTTGATTTTCGTTAACTTCTATCTTCAAATCATTTCCAGTAAGATAATAATCCTCATCCAGTAAATAACTGCAATTTGAGTCAGAGAGAATATACTCTCTGCGTGATGGTGGATGATTAGGGTCAATAGGCACATAAGCTGCTCCAGCTTTTAATATGCCTAATATATTTATAATAGTTCCGGGACTTCGTTCAGCTATTACACCTACCATATGATCTGTTTGCACGCCTTGTTGTCTCAATTGTTGCGTTACTTTATCCGAACACCTGTCTAATTCCTCGTAAGACCAACTTTCGTTTTTATAAAAAAGTGCATTATTCAATGGTACACGTTTTGTGGTTTTTATAAAAAATTCATGTAATTTCGGTTGTTGTATATCTTCTACAGGATAAAGTGACAAGAGTTCATTGTTGTCAATTACATGAAGTGGATATGCATTCAAAGTGTCTACCGCTAATGCTTTGAGTGAATTGACATAACTATCAAACATTGAAGAAATCATACCCTCATCAAATAAGTCCTCCACATAATCCCATACAATATGCAATCCATCTTTCTTTTCACTCACCTGATTGTCGATAAATACTTGTGATGTCTGATTACTACTATACATGTGCTCACTCTGGATAATTTTCTTTTCTTCTTGCAATTGGTCATCGTTATGAGTAATACATGTAATAACATATGGAAATGGTGCCAATGCATTATAATTTCGATTATCGACTAAGTCTTTCGAAAATTCCGTACCCTCATAGAACCCATACTCAACAGCCTCTAAGATTTGTGTTTGTATTCTCACCGCATTCTCCCAAACATCGGAATCTTGTAAATTAATATCAAGTACAAGAAGTGAAGTAAAATCACCAACAAGCTTATCCGCATCCTTATGCAATGGATACCTGTTAAAAAATGTAAGAATTATTGCATGGTGAGGTTGATTACTCCAAAATGCAAGTATTTGAGAATAGACCGTAACAAGTAAGGAAGCAGTCGTAATTTTATGATGCTGACACTTCTTTTTTATAACATCCCAGTCCCTTTTTTCAATGATAGTTGAATACCTATTAAATCTAGGTTTATTCAATTGATTAGGTCTCAATTTTAAAGGTAAATTAGGAATATCTGGGAACGCACTAATTTTGCTTTGCCAGTATGCTTTATCTTTTGCATATACTGATTCCTTTATTTTCTCATAGGCAAGAACATAATCCCTAAAGGTGATTTCTAAATCTGGCAAATCACTATCAGGATTGCTATATAATTGCTGAAATTCACGTTCGATTATTTTCATACTAAAATCATCAGCAATTAAGGTATCCACACCTACACAAAAATAATATCGTTCATCGTCAAGTTTAAACGCGAAAATATCAAACAATGGCCACTCATACGGGTTAAACACGTAATGTGACATTAATTCTCTTTGTTTCATTACTCTCATTTCAATTTCGTCTTCAGAAAATCCGGTTAAATTAACCACTTTAACATTAAATTCTTGTACATTTCTCAATACTTGCTGTGTTCCATTTGGCAGCATAACCGTTCTTAGCATTGGATGTCTTTGAATCAGAGTCTGAATACATCGATTGAAGGTTTGCATGTCCAACGAAACAATAAATTCTTCATAACTATGTGTGGAAACTCCTCCGATTTCAAACCGCTCATCTCTTCCTATTAAATAGGCCTTCTGAATTTCAGTTAAAGGGAATGGCTCAATCTGTCTTTTTGAATCTGACACTATTAGGGAATTATTTTCTTTATCATGTAGAACACGTTTACCTTCAGCTAAAACAGCTAATCCATAGACATTATCTGCCTCTAGAATATCTTTAGGAGAATACTCCAACTGCAATTCGTCCTTTATAATTGCTAACAACTGCATTAGCAATATAGAACTTCCTGATAACTCAAAAAAGCTATCCATTACCCCAATATCTTCTCGGTTGAAAACTCTTTTCCAAATGTTTAATAGGTCTGATTCCAAAGGAGTGCTAGGATTAACTTTTGTACGGGGGGTTATTGTTTCTTCTCTTGACTCGATTAATCCTTGTCGATCTACTTTACCATTTGAGGTTATGGGAAGTTTTTCAAGTCTAATAAGAACATCAGGAATCATATATAAAGGTATGTTACAAGCTAAAAATTTCCTTAAGTTCTGTTTCGTAATAACGCTTTGATCAGTATAGTAAGCACATAAGTAATTCCTATTTTTATCATCTTGTTTTGTAATAACTACTACCTCATTAATATCTGGGTGCATCAATATACTATTTTCTATCTCACTCAGTTCTATTCTAATGCCCCTTATGTTTACTTGTTGATCCGCACGTTGAATGAATTGTAAGTTTCCATCACAAAGCCACTTAACATAATCTCCTGTTTTATAAAGGCGTTCGTTTTCTCTGAATGGTGATGTGATGAACCGTTGTTGAGTCAGCTCGCTGTTATTAAGATAACCTTTAGCTAAACTAACTCCCCCAATATACAATTCGCCAGGTACTCCGATTGGTTGGAGTGTCATATGCTCGGACAAAACATAGAAGGAAATATTTTGCATCGGCTTACCAATTGGTGTCATTCCTGTAATTTCGTCGCCAATATCGCTAAGTTCAAAATAGCTCGAATCAATGGTTGCCTCTGTTATGCCGTAGCTGTTAATTATTCGCATTGTTGTACCAAAATTCGACAACAGCCACTTATATTTATCAATCGGCAATGGTTCCGAACCAATAATTAACAACTTCAAATTATCAAACGAAAGATTATGTTGATGAACATATTCCATCAACGGTAATATCAATGATGGGATGGATTCCATCATTGTAATTTTATATTTTAAAACTAAATCATATAATTTGTGAGGCTCTACCCTAACTTCATCCGGGCAAAAAACGAGAACTCCACCGTTCAGCAACGCTCTAGAAATGTCTCCAACGAAAACATCAAAAGAAAAGCTTGCTAATTGAAGAAGTCTTGATTTTGACTTGTCTAGTTCATACTCCTTTTTCCAGGCATAAGAAATGTTAACAAGGCTTTTATGTTCTACTACAACTCCTTTTGGTTCACCTGTTGTCCCAGAAGTATATGTTATATAGACAGGGTCTTCTGGCTTACTGAGATTAGAAATTTTACTCTGTTCATCTTGTTCTATTTCTTTATCTAGAAGATCTATCACCTCACCTGAAAAAATAACCTCTTCTGGTAAAGATTTTTGTATTAGTAAGAAATCCAAATTGCTATCCTTTAATATAAAACTAATTCTATTTGCCGGATAGTTTGCATCTAATGGTAGATAGGCTCCCCCTGCTTTCATTACTGCTAATATTGCTACAACAGCATGGATAGACCGTTCAGATAATATCCCTACAATTTTTCCTGTCCTAACTCCTTTGCCTCTTAGCTTCATTGCCAAATGATTTGCAGATTGATTTAATTGTGAATAAGTAATACTATGACTTCCATCAATTAGTGCAATCTCTTCTGGGGATTCCTTCACCTGAAGTTCAAACAGTTCATGGAATGTCTTATGTTTTGGAAAGTAGAGTTGTTCACCATGAAACTGCTCCAGCTGCCTTTTCTCTTGTTCAGTTAAAATATCAATATCACACAATGAAATTGTAGGATATTCAACAACCGTTTCGATTACTATTTTTATGTGCCCAATCAATCTATGAATAATAGCGTTTTCATATATATTATTATTGTAAGTTAGTTTTACTATTAAATTATCTTCAGGAATAACTGTCATATCAAAATCATAAGTTGTCTGTTCAAACACATCTACCTTGCTTACCATCAGCCCCGATGCTTCAAGCATTCCTTTGCCAACTTCTTTTTGAATAGGATAGTTTTCAAATACCAAAATATGATCCAGTAAATTACTCCCTAGCTCACTCTTGCTTTGAATATCATTTAGGGGATAATTGTCATAACGCTTCGATTCAATAGCTCCTTGCTGAACATCATGCAATAACTCTTGGAAAGTTTTATTCCCACTGGCCTTAATTCGTACCGGGATAGTATTTATGAATAAGCCAACCATCTCTTCAATTCCTTTAATTTCTGGTGGTCTCCCAGAGACGACAGCTCCAAACACGACATC
>NZ_JBHVUJ010000019.1:0-7057 GCF_042884205.1 Lysinibacillus sp. NPDC058147 | reverse complement strand
TGCCGGGGTGGCGGAACTGGCAGACGCACAGGACTTAAAATCCTGCGGTAGGTGACTACCGTGCCGGTTCGATTCCGGCCCTCGGCACCATTTTTATTTCAACAATTAGCGCCCGTAGCTCAATTGGATAGAGCGTCTGACTACGGATCAGAAGGTTATGGGTTCGACTCCTGTCGGGCGCGCCAAATTAATATTTATCGGAATGTAGCTCAGCTTGGTAGAGCACTTGGTTTGGGACCAAGGGGTCGTAGGTTCGAATCCTGTCATTCCGACCATTTTATGGGGCCTTAGCTCAGCTGGGAGAGCGCCTGCCTTGCACGCAGGAGGTCAGCGGTTCGATCCCGCTAGGCTCCACCATAAAAGATAACCAGTATAAAGATCCTGGCGGCGTAGCTCAGCTGGCTAGAGCGTACGGTTCATACCCGTAAGGTCGGGGGTTCGATCCCCTCTGCCGCCATCTTAAAGGACCTTTAGCTCAGTTGGTTAGAGCAGACGGCTCATAACCGTCCGGTCGCAGGTTCGAGTCCTGCAAGGTCCACCATTTATATAATATTACGGAGGTATACCCAAGTCTGGCTGAAGGGATCGGTCTTGAAAACCGACAGGCGGGTAACACCGCGCGGGGGTTCGAATCCCTCTACCTCCTCCAGTTTATATTTAAAAGGTGCTTGAAAAACTCGAAAAGAATATATTATTTTATTAACGCGGGGTGGAGCAGTGGTAGCTCGTCGGGCTCATAACCCGAAGGTCGTTGGTTCAAATCCGGCCCCCGCAACCAAATGGTCCCGTGGTGTAGCGGTTAACATGCCTGCCTGTCACGCAGGAGATCGCCGGTTCGATCCCGGTCGGGACCGCCATTTTTTTAAAAAAATATGGGTCAGTAGCTCAGTTGGTAGAGCATTAGATTGAAGCTCTAAGTGTCGGCGGTTCGATTCCGTCCTGACCCACCATATGCGGGTGTAGTTTAATGGTAAAACCTCAGCCTTCCAAGCTGATGTCGTGAGTTCGATTCTCATCACCCGCTCCAAGGGCCTATAGCTCAGCTGGTTAGAGCGCACGCCTGATAAGCGTGAGGTCGATGGTTCGAGTCCATTTAGGCCCACCATTATTCCGAAGTAGCTCAGTTGGTAGTAGCACCTGACTGTTAATCAGGTTGTCGCAGGTTCGAGTCCTGCCTTCGGAGCCATTTTTTTGTGGGGAAGTACTCAAGAGGCTGAAGAGGCGCCCCTGCTAAGGGTGTAGGTCGGGTAACCGGCGCGAGGGTTCAAATCCCTCCTTCTCCGCCATTGGCCCGTTGGTCAAGTGGTTAAGACACCGCCCTTTCACGGCGGTAACACGGGTTCGAATCCCGTACGGGTCATACTGAAATGCAGTAGATGTAATTTACATCTGCTGCATTTTTTTGTATAAAGATAGTTTTTAAGATTCTATATAGGTGTTGATAAAAGATTAAGATTCTAATGTTCTTCTCATAAACAATTGTTTAAATAAATGTTGAAATTGATTACATTGAAAACAAACATTGCAACATGTCACCTAGAAGACTACTAAATAACTATAATAGCAAAACGTCTACCAGAAATGAGTAGACGTTTTGCTATTATTAGAGAAACTATAGATTTTTAATTGTAGATACCCCTGGACATAGGTCTTAGTCTAGGTTAAAACGTTACATCCTCGAGGTTGATTTGATCTCTATGGCCGGATGTAAAAGCTGTAACACATTTGTTCTTAAGCTTTTAATAGCATTCTCTCAAGTGAGCTACGTGCCTCTTCCGCAATGTGAGCATCTACTTGAATACGATTATGTGGCTGCCCCTTTTCTATACTTTCTAAGGACCAAAGTAGATGTGGAAGGTCAATTCGATTCATTGTAAGACAAGGACAGAAATTCTCATTTAAAGAGATAATCTGCTTATCAGGGTGCTCCTTGATAATACGACTAACGAGATTCATTTCCGTACCGATTGCCCATGCTGAGCCACTAGATGCCTTATTAATCGTATCGATAATGTATTTTGTAGAACCTGCCTCATCTGCAGCGGCGACAACTTCTCGACTACATTCAGGATGAACAATGATACGCATATTTGGATGAACTTTACGTATAAAGTCCGTATGCTGAACTGTAAAACCTTCGTGTACAGAGCAGTGTCCCTTCCATAAGATGACTTGAATGTTTTCTAGAGATTGATCTGTCTCAAGCATATTTGTATGAGGATTCCAAACGGCCATATTTTCAAGCGGTATTCCTAAATCATACGCAGTATTTCTACCTAAATGTTGATCTGGTAAAAAAAAGATACGTGGCTTTTGCGTAAATGCCCATTTAACCATTTCTTTTGCATTGGACGATGTTACACAGGCTCCACCATGTCGCCCAGTAAATGCTTTAATGGCAGCAGTAGAATTGACATATGTTAGAGGGATAATGGTATCGCCAAAGAGTTCCTGTAAAATCGGCCATGCTTGTTCTGTTTGATATATGTCTGCCATGTCTGCCATTGAACAGCCTGCACGCATATCAGGTAAATAAACATGCTGCTGTTCAGTTGTAAGCATATCAGCTGTTTCCGCCATAAAGTGTACGCCACAGAATACTATATGTTCAGCTTCCTTGTTTGCTGCTGATAATTGAGCAAGCTGTAAGGAATCACCTGTTGTATCTGCAAATTGAATCACTTCATCTTTTTGATAATGATGCCCAGGGATGAAGAGCTTTCTGCCTAATTTCTTTTTAATTGCTAGAATACGAGATTCCATGTCAATTTTAGATAATGCACGATAATGCTCTGGTAGTAGTGACGTTTGTTGTAATAAACTAGTGATGGACAATGGAACTAGCTCCTTTCGTTTGTACAAGTGCACTAATGTCAAAGGCTGTTACCGAATGTGTTAGCGCTCCAAGTGAAATCCATTGAATACCTGTTTCAGCATAGGTATTTAAGTTATCAAGCGAAATGCCGCCTGAAGCTTCTGTAGCAATATGTGGAGGAACTGCTGGAAGCCATTCACGTATTTCTTCAGGGCTACGATTATCAAACATAATAATATCTGCACCAGCTGCAATTGCTTCATCTAGCTGTGCTTTTGTTTCAATTTCTACTTCGATTTTAATGGTGTGACCGACTTTCTTACGGGCTGCCTGTACGGCCTTTGTAATACTACCTGCAAAAGCAATATGATTATCCTTTAACATTATCGCGTCATATAAACCATTGCGATGGTTATAGGCGCCTCCGATTCTAACAGCATATTTATCTAACATACGCATTCCAGGCATTGTTTTACGTGTATCGCATATTTTCGCATTAGTACCTGCTGTTTCTCGCACCGCTAAATTTGTAGCTGTAGCAATAGCAGACATACGCTGGATAAGATTCAATATTACACGTTCACCCATTAATAACTTTTGAAGAGGCCCTTGAATAACAGCAAGAACATCACCGGCATTTACTTTTTCACCATCATGTTTATAAAGGTTAATATCCATTGACCGATCAAGAAGAAGAAATCCATGCTGAATAATAAGGGCTCCACAAAAAATGCCGCTTTCTTTCGCATAAAAAGAAAAAGATCCCTGCTGTTCTGGTGAAAATATAAATTCACTCGATAAATCTCCATCGCCTATATCCTCATTAAAAAATTGCTTGAGCAATTCCTCGAGTTTGATGATATTCATATAATGAATTCCTCACTTTCATCTGTCCTTGTTGAAAAATGATCCAGCGGTTTGCCCACTGATGATCATTTTGTGGTTTATCAATGCGAATATGTGCTCCTCGAGTTTCTTTTCGTGTAATGGCTGCCTGTGCCATTAATGTAGCGACAATATGCATCATGTATAGTTCAAGTTCATGTCGATTCAAGCCGTCTAAATCAACATGAAGAAGTGTTTGCATTGAGGGCAATTGTTGTACGAAGTGTTGCATATCACTAGGATTTCTCACAATGCCTAATGTGTGCATCATCATTTGTCGTAATTGATCTTTTGTAAATAATGATGGCATTGTTTGTTGGTGATGTTTGTCATCGACCAAGAAACTATTTTGCTTGCAACCTGTTTGAATAATGTATTGGGCTGTTCTTTGCCCAAACGCAATTCCTTCTAAAAGAGAGTTACTAGCTAAACGATTAGCACCATGCACCCCTGTACAAGCAACTTCTCCGATTGCATATAGATTAGGAATAGAAGTTCTTCCTTTGTCATCAGCAACAACACCACCCATTAAGAAATGACTACCTGGTGCTACAGGAATTAATCCATCTTGTAAATTAACATGATTGTCAAAGCAAAGCTGAGCAATCGTAGGGAATTTTATTTCAAAGTGTTCAATACTTGAAATATCAATAAATGTTTCTTGCCCAGCAGTACGTTTATTAAATAATGCATGTGCAGTAATATGGCGTGGTGCTAAGTCCAACTGTTCATGTATGCCTTTCATTATGGGATGACGCTGTGCATCGACAAATATTCCACCGGCACCGCGTACAGCTTCAGAGACTAAACCTTTAGCCTGCCCTTCACACCAAAGTAAGCTGGGGTGAAATTGCATAAATTCCATATCACTGATGGCAGCTCCTGCACGGTATGCTAAAGCGATACCATCTCCAGTATTCGTAGCAAAGTTAGACGTACAAGAATAAATAGCACCTGCACCACCTGTCGCGAGAATGACATGGTGGGCAAGATAGCGCTTCATTCCCTCAGGCCCCTTTGTCAAAACGCCAACGCAATCTCCATCTGTATTCAATAAAAGCTCGTAAGCCATTTCATAGCAATTCACAACGACATTAGATGTAAGTTGATTGAGCAAATAATCTATCATTACTTGGCCAGTACGATCACCGCCTGCATGTAAAATGCGGTGGTGACTATGTGCCCCTTCAAGACCTAGAGCAGGGGCTCCATCAACTTGTCGATCAACTGGGAAGCCCTCATTTATTAAATCGCGCATAATTTCTGTGCCGTTTTCTATTAGTACTTCAACATTCCTTCTTTCATGATGATATTCACCAGCAGTCAACGTATCAGCAATGTGAAACTTGGGATGATCTTCTTGACTTGTAACGGCAGCAATACCACCTTGAGCACGATAAGAACTACTCATTTTAACTGAACATTTTGTAACGATCTGAACTTGAAAATGTCCTTCGAGAAGTCGAGCAGTTTGAAGTGCAGCAATACCGCTACCAATAATAAGTACATCTGTCATTACATCCATACACATACCTTCTTTACAGTTGTCTTGACACATATCTTTACATAAAATAAAAGAGAAAACAAGACCTGATAAACTAGAAAGGAAGAATAAGATGATTTATCTAGATTACGCTGCAACTTCTCCAATGACCCCAAAAGCACTTAAAGCATATTGTGAGGTAGCAAAGCAGTATTATGGAAATAGTGCAAGCTTACATGATCTAGGGGGACAAGCGCATTATTTTGTTGAACAGGCAAGAGCTGTCGTAGCAGAATCTCTTGGAGTAAATAGTGATGGTGTCATTTTTACTGGAAGCGGAACTGAGGGCAATTTAATTGCGATTTTGTCATTAGCTTTAGCGTCAAATAAAGGGAAGCACATTATTTCATCACAAGCTGAACACACATCTGTACATGCGGCTTTAAATACACTTGAAAAGATGGGGTTTGTAGTTACAAAATTACCTTTACAGCAAAATGGGTGTATTCATGTGGAGCAACTACGAGAAGCAATACAAGAAGATACGGCTTTAATCACTATCCAACATGTAAATTCAGAGATAGGCTCTATTCAACCGATAGAAGAAATTGCCGAGATTGCCAAACAATTAAATGTCCGCTTACATGTCGATTGTGTACAGTCTTTTTGTAAACTCTCGTTAAAACAGCAAGTAGATGCTATTACCGTTTCAGCTCATAAAATAGGTGGGCCAAAAGGATGTGGAGCTATCTATCTTAATCCTAAGCTCCGTGTTCCTGCATTAGCACCAGGTGTCACGCATGAGCGTGGGTTAAGGGGAGGAACACTAGATACCCCAGCTATTGTCGCTTTTGCTACGGCGATTGAAGATTATCAATATGAGAGGAAGCATTATGAAGCATTACGTCAACGCTTTAAGGGAAATTTACAAGAAACGTGTCAAATAATTGAGAGTAAGGAGCAATTGCCTAATATTTGTGGTGTATTGATGAAAGGAGTAGAAGGGCAATACGTTTTGTTAAAATTAAATGAAGCGGGGATATGTATTTCCACAGGAAGTGCTTGTGATATTCATAGTGAATCTGGAACGAAGGCGATTTTATCAATGGGCTATTCTATGGAAGCGGCACGTCAGTTTTTTAGAATATCTTTTGGTCCAGCAACAACATTTGAGGAAATTGATCGATTACAAATGGCGCTTTCTGTTATTTAGCTTCTTTAGCAGATGTTTTTGGTAACGAAAGTGCAACGTCAGAAGTGTCTATCACCTGAGCAGTAAAATTAGGGTTTAATTTGATAAGAAAAAACCTGAAAGTTATAATTAAAAAATTTCGAATGATAAATTAACAGACATGTTAAATGAATCTATAAATAGTTTTTTGTTTATATTTTGCTTTTTAAGTGGATTGTAACGAAGGGCTACTCTTGAGTGATTCTGTCGAAGATTAAAGATTCCTGCGAAAAGCGAAGCGGCTCGACAGTCGGAAAGGAGTAGCTCATATCGGAAATCAGCTTTTTTAATGAATCAAAATAGATAAAAATACAACTGATAAATTAATTGTTTTCATTTAATTGAACAATTGCTATAATAAATAGCAGAGTGATAATTTCTCTTACATTACAAAAATATCTTCAAAAAGTATTATTTTCTCTTTTTTTATAAAAAGGTGTTGCACAATGTTAGAAAACGTTATACAATAATTCTTGTCTTGAAGGACAGGTAATAAACTTCAAAACGAAATACATAAGAGTTTCAAAATACGAAGTATATTGAAAACTAATAGTCTAGTGATGATGGCAAAGAGGTCACACCCGTTCCCATACCGAACACGGAAGTTAAGCTCTTTAGCGCCGATGGTAGTTGGGGGCTTCCC
>NZ_JBHVUJ010000018.1:0-28230 GCF_042884205.1 Lysinibacillus sp. NPDC058147 | reverse complement strand
GTCCAAAATTTTGTTTCGTTCGCCAACTCAAGGTTAGCTACTAAAAACTTTATTGATTACGTTTTGCTTGTTCAGTTTTCAAGGTTCATTTCGTTACTATTTCTTCAACAGCAACTCTTATATAATACCGTGTCGCGCACTAGATGTCAACAACTAAATTATTCAACTTAAAATTCATTTGTTTTCCAAACAGTTATCTTAACGACTCTTATTACTATACTACAATATTTTTATTTTGCAAGCATTTTATAAGAAAAATATTAAAGCAGTTATTCCTAGTACACCCGGAATACCTAATATTGCAATTGTGAACACTGAAAATAGATTAATCGGTACATTATAACCAGCATACCCTATGCCTAAATGAATAATGAATAATAATAGAAAGGCAAAAGCAAATCTGAACCAAAACACGGACATTCCTTCTAAAATTTTACCCATCTTGGCATGTCTTATTATTATATAAAGAAAAAGAAGCACTACAGGTACACAAAAGCTCATAATTACTAACCATGACATATGGTTTCCCCCTTAACAGTATAATTATGAAAGTTTATGTTTCCTATTTTACTTCTATGAATATCAATTATCCCGAGGCATTAACATATTTCAGCGGGTGCTTGGACACCCACTGAAATATGTAAAAAAACTATTATTTAATTAATACTCTCCGAATTCTAGCCTCTTTAAATAAATAAAAATGGATACTCTCCGCTGCTTTTCGTTGAGCAATTACTTCCAAATCATAGTCATCTAGCAGTTCTTCAATTATCTTTGCCTGCTGTAAATCCTCTTTTGTTTCTTTTATAAGACTCACTAGCTTGTCGTCGAATTCTTTTTTTAATTTTCCCTTACTGCGGAAGAACATATTAATCCCTCACTCACAATTCTCGGCGACCTTCCATTGCCTTCGATAACGTTACTTCATCTGCATATTCTAAATCTCCACCTACAGGTAGTCCATGAGCGATCCGTGTTGTTCGAATGCCCGATGGCTTCACTAAACGAGAGATATACATAGCTGTTGCCTCGCCTTCAATAGTTGAATTCGTGGCTAAAATAAGCTCCTGAACAGCCTCATCTTGCAAACGAACTAGTAGGGAAGCGACATTAATATCCTCTGGACCAATACCATCCATAGGTGAAATAGCTCCCTGTAATACATGATACATACCATTGAAATCACGCATTTTTTCCATCGCAATTACATCTTTTGTATCTTGGACAACACAAATAATAGAATGATTTCTTTGTTTGTCTGTACAAATATGGCACGGATCTACATCAGTTATGTTGCCACATACGGAGCAGTAGCTTAAATTTCGTTTGGCATCAATTAATGCCTTTGAAAAGGATAAAACGTCATCCTCTTTCATTGTTAACACAAAAAACGCCAGACGAGCCGCGGTCTTCGGCCCGATACCTGGCAACTTCATAAAACTATCAATCAGTTTCGATATTGGTTCTGGGTAGTACATTTATTTACCTCCTAGAATGGAAGGTTCATGCCTTGAGTGAATTTACCCATTGTTGCATTTGTCTTTTCATCTACTTTTTTCAATGCTTCATTTGTAGCAACAACGATTAAATCTTGTAGCATTTCGATATCGTCTGGATCTACTACTGATGGATCAAGATTTACTTCAACAATTTCACGTTGGCCAGTTACAGTTACTTTCACCATACCGCCACCAGCAGAACCTTCAAATTGCTCTGCATTCAAAGCCTCTTGAGCCTCCATCATTTCCTTTTGCATTTTTTGCATTTTTTTCATCATACCTTGCATATTTCCCATTCCACGCATAAACATATTCCTCCTAAATGATTAGTCTTCAACAATTTCAATAAAATCTTTACCAAACAGTTTTTCTGCTTCCGTCACTAGTGGATCTTGTGAAGCAAGTGGTTGAGCATCGTCTATAAACGGCCCTTCTGCAGTTTCTGCAGGTGGTGGTTCTAATAATTCCACTTCATGATCGGTCTCATTTTGAGATTTCTGCTGCTGTAAGCCATGATCACGAATAAACTCTTCACGTAATTTTAACCAAGCATCTTCTGGCGTACAAAGCATTTCATACATAGTACCAGTTTGCCCTGCAATTAATTGTGTGAATTGAGCTTTTAGGGATTGATTATCAGCAACCATTTGACAATGAATATCATACTTGAATTTTAACACAAAAGCACTTGAAGATGCCGCAACAGGTTCAGCCTCTGCTAAAAGAGCTGATTGAGATTTTTGCATTTGGCTTAATGCCTGTGCCCAAACCGATTTGATACGTTGCACATCTTGCTTTGTAGCATCCTTTAGTATTTCTTGAATACGACCTGTTGGTGCTTTATAGCCATTTGGACTTTTAGCTCGTGGACGTTGCTCTTTTGGTGCTTGCGTCGTTTGCATCGGAGCACCAGCTTGTAATTGGGCCGATAGTTGTTGCACCATCTGCTCAAGTGCAACAATTTTTTGAGCGAGTTCAGGGCTCATAGCTACTTCACCTGAAGTCATAGTTTGACCAATTGCACCACCCGAAAACTGCACCATTTTAAGTAACGCTGTTTCTAAGTAAATCTTTGTATGGTGGGAGAACCGCATTTCTTGCTGTGTTTTCGCTAAAATATCAATGTAGCCATATAGCAAATCCGGTGCAAAATCATGCGCTAATGTAAATACTCGCTCCTCCGGTGATACTAACTCTAGTAATTCGGCCAAATCTTCACTTGTTTGCAGTAATAATAAGTCTCGGAAAAATGTAATCAGGTCCTCTGAAAGACGAAGAGGATCTTTCCCATCCGCAATAAGCTGTTCTAATAACGCAAGCATTTGTGCCACATCTTTTACTTTTAGAGCTTCTGCTAATTCATAGAAAACTTCCTGACTAATAGAACCTGTCACAAGTAGTGTGTCCTCAAGCTTCAACTTTTCTCCGCTGAAGGATACAACCTGATCTAATAAGCTTAAAGCATCACGCATACCACCAGCTGCTGACTGTGCGATGACCTTCAAACCTTGTTCCTCAAATGGTAACTCAATATCCTCTAATACAACTTTCATACGCTCGATAATATCATTGGTTGAAAGGCGCTTGAAATCAAAGCGCTGACATCGAGAAATAATCGTTGCGGGCAATTTATGGGGCTCTGTCGTTGCTAAAATAAATACAGCATGAGAAGGTGGTTCTTCTAAAGTCTTTAGAAGGGCATTGAAAGCACTTGTAGAAAGCATATGCACTTCATCAATGATATACACTTTATATCTGCTACTTGCAGGAGCAAATCGAACTTTCTCAATGATGTCTCGTATTTCTTCAACGCGTGAATTAGACGCCGCGTCAAATTCAATAACATCTGGGTGAGAACCGTCTGTAATGCTTACACAAGTAGCACATTCATTACAAGGTTCTTTTGATGGTGCATGCTCACAGTTTAAAGCCTTTGCAAAAATTTTAGCTGTACTTGTTTTCCCGGTACCACGTGGGCCAGAAAATAAATAAGCATGTGTTGTTTTATTCGCTAGGAGAGCATTTTGTAGCGTTCTTTTGACATGTGCTTGACCAGACATCTCTCGGAATGATTGCGGTCGATACACACGATAAAATGCTTGATACGTCAATGATTTCCTCTCCTCTTCTTCATAATATAGAATAGTTCTATTATAGCATTTGCTTCATTATTTATAAAACAGTGTCATCGTTTTTCTAAAAACTCGGGACGATTCTCTTTCGCTTCCTGTAGCGAGGGCTGATGCTTCCGGCTCTTATTGGCTGCCTCGCACAATTTATAGCTCCTCAAACGTTTTGGAGATCGCTCTTCCGTCCCAAAAAATAATATAAAATCATATAAAAAAACGCATCCGCCTTTTGTAGACGGATGCGTTTGAATTGGCAATTTAATGCCGTGCACCTTTCTTCGACAGCCGCACATAAGCGTTACTCTTGTCGTTAGCTCAGATTAGGCAACCCCGCGGCACATGAATAAGACCACTTAATGCTGCTTCCTTCCGGACCTGACATGGTTCATGGGTATCCATTGCGCAGGACCCAATCGTCAACACTACGTGCAAAAGGCAGACCAAACAATACGGACAGCCTCAAAAAAGGAATTCAGTCTCGCTAGAGCGGATTGCGAGTTACAGGACACCGCTACCTTCCCACCTAGCACGGCAATAACTAGTATACTGACTGTTTTCATAAATTGCAACTTAATACACATAATATTTGTGTGGAATATTCTATCAGCACTGTAATTAAGAAATATTAATCAATTATAACTTGGCCTAATTGCGTCTGGAATCGGCTTTATACTTAGGCTAGCAGTTTTTTTTGTGCGAAAGCGAAGCGTCAGCAGCAGATGTTTTTTTCCACAGGGCGTCGCGTTCTTAGACAGAGTTCCTCTATTATTTCAATGGATGTTTGGACACCCGCTGAAATATGTTAAAAAAAATGCGAAAAATCTGTTGACGCGAATTTTAAAATGTGATAAATTTATTTTTGTCGATAAGACAACGCAACAAAACAATATGGAGGTATACCCAAGTCTGGCTGAAGGGATCGGTCTTGAAAACCGACAGGCGGGTAACACCGCGCGGGGGTTCGAATCCCTCTACCTCCTCCAGTTTTAAAATTCCGACTACGAATGTAGCCGTTTTTTTTTGCCTAAAAATTGTATGAATCACTTACTAGATGCCACTTCCACTTAGGTTGTGGTATTTTTTTATTGTAAAGTATAATTTTATAATCGTGATTAATATAAAGCATTATTTCATTTAGGTAAATGCGCTTTCGTTCGAAGTCGCATTCCCCCCCAACGTAACATCAAAAGTAGTGGTACAATTATCTTTATTTCAAACACGTAAACGGGCTCTTTAGCATACCTTTTCTACGCTATATTGCTCCGTTAATATTGATTAGGGAGGATTTTTATGCACTCTAAATTTTACATATCTCGTGCTTCCCTCACTTGGATTTTCGCAATTGCTCTATTAACCGCTATCGGTAGTGAGATTAAAATAATACCTTTCTCTGATACATCTTTTCGTTTCGGATTAGGAAGTATTATTTTCTTTTTATGCATTCTGCTTAAACCTACACCTATTATTTTGGCTGGATTTACTACGAGCATCGTGACAACCATTTTTCGAGTTATCATTAATTACTCTTTACATGATGTTCCATTAGTCGCTAGTTTACAAATACATTTACCCGCCGCTTCTTTTTATATATTGTTTGCAATATGCCTACAAATTCTAAGCATTCATCAATATAGAGAAAAACCACTATTGCTTGGATTGCTAGTTGCGTTTAGTGAAGTATTCAGTAATTTAGTGGAACAACTATTTCGTTTTCTAATAAATTCTTACACTTTTTTACTCCTTCATGATTTACTTATACTATTAGCAGTTGCTTTATTACGTAGTTTTTTTGTTGTTGGTATTTATAGTTCCATTTTAATTGCTGAGCAAAAAAAACGTGTTCAAGAAATGCTTACGATCGGCTCAGATTTATATGTTGAGACACTTTATTTAAAAAAATCTATGAACCACATAGAAACAATTACAGCCAGTGGATTTGAATTATATAGACAATTAAAATCGCTAGGCTATCGTGCAGAAAGTTTACAGGCACTTCATATTGCCCAGGAAATTCATGAAGTGAAGAAGGATTCACAACGCATTTATGCAGGTATTTCTAAAATTGTTGGTGAAAAGAGCTTTGGATCCCTTAGATTGTCAGAATTATTACATTATATTGAAGACGGAAATAGTAAGTACGCTGATTTTCTCGGAAAAGAAATTGAGTTTAACATAAATATTGACATTGATTTTCAAACGAAAGAACATATTGCATTGCTTGCACTTTTAAATAATTTAACAGCTAATGCTATTGAATCAATTGAAAATCAAGGTACCATTTCTATTGCCATTCAGCAGCAACAGGACGATACTGTAATAACAGTATGTGATAATGGGAAGGGCATTCCGGAAAGTAATCTCTCTATTATTTTTGAACCTGGATACACCACAAAATATAATGTAGACGGTGTCGCAGCAACAGGTATTGGGCTTTCACATGTTGTTGAATTAGTAAATAAATTAAATGGCTCAATATCCGTTGAATCAAACAATCAAAACACTATGTTTAAAATTAAAGTTCCTACGCAAACTATTCAAACGGGAGAGACTTAAATGAGGTATTTTATTGTAGATGATGATCGTGCAAGTAGGGTCATGTTAAAGCAAATTATTGAAGATAGTGGCTTAGGTACAGTTATTGGCGAAGCACGCAATGGTGAGGATGCCATTCCGCAAATTTTAATGACACAGCCAGAATTTGTGTTGATCGATTTACTTAT
The DNA here is from genome assembly GCF_042884205.1 of Lysinibacillus sp. NPDC058147. Classification (NCBI taxonomy): domain Bacteria; kingdom Bacillati; phylum Bacillota; class Bacilli; order Caryophanales; family Bacillaceae; genus Lysinibacillus; species Lysinibacillus sp. NPDC058147. The sequence goes on along the minus strand of NZ_JBHVUJ010000018.1, from coordinate 21,882 downwards.
GCCAAAGCTCGATGGGATAGCAACAGTCGAGCAACTTATTCAAAATCGTTTTGAGGGACAATTTGTCATGATTTCTCAAGTAGTGAATAAAGAAATGGTAGGAGAGGCATATGAGCAAGGTATAGATTTCTTTATTCATAAACCAATAAACCGTATTGAGGTTGAGAATGTTTTACGTAAAACAACTGAACAATTTCGCCTAAAAAACTCATTGCTTATTATTCGCCAATCACTTACAAATATTGATCTAAGTGAACAAATAAATCATAAAGCAACGTCACGAGATCATATTCAATCCATTTTAAATGATATGGGTATCGTTGGCGAGATTGGAAGCGAAGATATTATAGCTATTATCGAAACATTACTTGCTCATCAGCACAAAATCGCACCACTTCCACCATTAAAAGAGCTTTATGAGGAGATTGCAGTTGTCACAAAGGCTACACCCGATGAGATTTTGAAGGAAAGTAAAGCCATTGAACAGCGTGTACGCCGTACTATATTAGCAGCGATGATAAATCTCGCCAATTTAGGTGTCGTAGATTATACAAACTCCGAATTTGAATATTATGCACCTCGATATTTTGACTTCAAAGAAATTCGTCTGCTTATGACTCAGATAGAAGATCACAAAAACCGTAAAGCAAAGGTTAATATTAAGAAGTTTATTCAGGTATTATATTCAGACATTTTAACTAAATTAAATTAATTTTCTCGGATTTTGTCGGATTTCATAAGTCCTCCGTATTATTAAAGTAAGGCAAGTCCTAAAAATTTTAATATTAGGGGGTACTAAGGTTTTGAAGAAGAAATTTAGAATCAGTTTAGCCACTCAAATTTTAGTCGGTTTGATTTTAGGGATAATTGTTGGCGGAATCTTTTACGGAAGCCCAAAAATCGAAACATATTTACAACCACTAGGTGATATTTTCCTTCATCTAATTAAAATGATTGTTGTACCGATTATTATTTCAACTTTAATTGTTGGTGTTGCTGGAACTGGAGATATGAAACAGCTTGGACGATTAGGCGGAAAATCGCTTATTTACTTCGAAATTATTACAACAGTAGCAATTGTAATTGGTTTACTTTCCGCAAACTTATTCCAACCAGGCGCGGGCGTAAACATGAACGAGCTCTCTAAAGGAGATATTTCGAAATACGTTGCAACTACAGAAGAAGTACAGCATGAAGGACCATTTGATATTATTGTGGGCATAGTACCAACAAATATCGTTCAGGCAATGTCTGAAGGTGATATGCTTGCTATCATTTTCTTCTCAGTTATTTTTGGTTTAGGGGTTGCTGCCATTGGCGAACGAGGTAAACCAGTATTAAACTTCTTCCAAGGGGTAGCAGATACTATGTTCTGGGTAACTAACCTCGTAATGAAATTCGCTCCATTTGGGGTATTTGGTTTAATCGGTGTAACCGTTTCCAAATATGGATTCGCTTCACTAATACCACTTGGTAAACTCGCTATACTTGTTTATGCAACAATGCTATTCTTTATCTTTGTCGTTCTTGGTCTTGTGGCCAAATTTACAGGTATCAGTATCTTCTTCTTAATTAAAGTACTAAAAGATGAGCTGATTTTAGCGTTCTCAACAGCAAGTTCTGAAGCTGTGTTACCGCGAATTATGATGAAAATGGAAAAACTAGGTGCTCCAAAGGATATCGTATCCTTTGTTATTCCAACCGGTTACTCCTTTAACTTAGATGGTTCTACACTGTACCAAGCCATCGCTGCATTATTTATTGCTCAAATGTACGGTATTCACCTAAGCATTGGTGAACAAATTACGTTAATGCTTGTATTAATGGTTACATCTAAAGGGATTGCAGGTGTTCCAGGGGTATCCTTCGTTGTGCTTCTAGCAACTTTAGGTACTGTCGGCATTCCAATTGAAGGTTTAGCATTTATCGCAGGTATCGATCGTATTCTCGATATGGGACGTACAGTCGTTAACGTAATTGGTAACTCACTTGCGTCATTAGTAATGGCGAAATGGGAAGGCCGTTTCGATTCAGAGAAAATGAAAAATTACTTTAAAGATAATGAAAATTTAGCATAAAACTAAAAAAATCCTCACGATGTATGGATGGCATCGTGAGGGTTTTTTTAATTTGAAGAATTTAATACTTTATTTAAATAAGCAATAATTGATTCTTTCCCATTTACATGTGCTTCTTGTGCACGTATTTCATCCTTTTCGATTTTGGCTTCAGCAGCTGCAACCATACGCTCTGCGTCATTCTGAGGCACGACAACAACACCGTCCATATCCCCAATAATATAATCACCAGGATGAACAGCAACCCCCCCAATAGCAATAGGAACATTTACTTTACCACCCCCGTTTTTATTGCCAGCTGCTACCGTTGTGCCAAGTGAAAACACAGGAAAATCTAGCTCACGTATAGCTGCAATATCACGAATAACACCATCAACGACAAGGCCCTGTACACCTATACCCTTCGCTAATGAAAGAACAAAATCACCGGCAACTGCACGATTGGTATTCCCTTTAGCGTCAATTACTAAAATATCGCCTTCTTTTGCAGCTCGAATGGCTTCTAATACTGCACCATTTTCGCCATCTGGCAAACGCACTGTTACCGCACGGCCAGCAATTTTAAAATGATCTGCTAACGGTTTAATTTCACTGCGTAAATTCGTATGTCCTCCTGTCGCATCTGAAACTGCAGTCGTTGGTAAATGCTTAAAACTTACTTCCACCTTTGTCATCTATAACACCCCTATTATGATTTATGAAAGCTTTACACAATTTATTGTAAATAAAACTCATCTGCTATTTCAATATATTTCAGAAAATTATGTAAATAATATATTTAAAGAGTATCTATTACATGCGTTAACCTTTTCTCTAATTCTTATAATTATTTTATTCTTCTATATAAAACGTGTAAAAAGTGGCATTAAATTATTTCGGTAAAATGTCTTGATTGTTCATCTAATGCCTCTGCTGCAGTAGTAATTTCGGCAAAATCATTCGTTGTTATATTAATTTGACCATTTGTTTTTTCAATTTTTTCAGCTATACGTGTGATACTTTCAGTGACTTTTCCAATCTCTCGCTCAATGCCCTCAACATTATCTTTTACTTCTGAAATAGATTGCTCAACCCTTGCTGAAAGTTTTCTTACCTCTTTTGCTACAACATCAAAACCGCGGCCATACTCACCAGCTCTTGCTGCTTCAATAGCTGCATTTAGCGCAAGTAAATTTGTCTGAGAAGCAATTTCTTGAATGGTCTTCACAATTCCTTTAATTGATTCCGCTTGCTTCTGTAGCTGCGCAAGATTTCTCACATTATCGGCAGACTCTTGTGAAACCTCTTTCACTGTTTCCAGTAAATCCTCACTATTTTGAATACCAGCCTCTGAACGGCTATGAAGCTCTTTAGACATAATCTTTAATGTATCAGCTACACTAACAATTTCATTTTGACGTTCAGTAATATTTGTTGCAATTTTCGATACGCCAATTACCTTTTTTGAATTATTAGCAAAGACAGGCATATAAGTAGCCTCAAGCCAAATTCTATTTCCACTTGAATCCATTCTTTCGATTTTATCCTGATAGCTATTGCCAGCAGCTAAATTGCGCCAAAACCTTCCGTATTCTACGCTATTCGCAAATTCCGGTAAACAAAAATCCTTATGATCCTTCCCTATCATTTCTTCTACTTTATAGCCTAATGTTTTAGCAAAAAGTTCATTTACATAGGCAACTTTATGCTCCATATCAAAACGAACAATGGCTATATTTCGTTCAATCGCCAGTACTACATGATCATCAGTAACTTCTGTATCTATTGTCTGCATAACCTACACCTCTTTCATTGTATTAGCGAACTAAAATTCTTATGGTAATGAACCCAATAAAAATATTTATAAAGATTATTAATTGCCGAAAAAACATGGGTATATTACCCATGTTTTTTTAAAAATTTTAATACTTCCTCCGATGTAGTAGCTACACGAATAAGTGATTCTTGTTCCGTACGTATAAAACCTTCCTCAAGCATTTTCTTAAAATGTTGAAGAAGCCCATCATAAAAGCTATTTACATTATATAAAATTACAGGTTTTTCATGTAGTCCAATTTGTGCCCACGTAAACACTTCAAAATATTCATCCATAGTTCCACCACCACCCGGTAAAGCTATAAAAGCATCTGCTAACTCTACCATTTTGGCTTTACGTACATGCATAGACTCAACAAAATGAATCTCTGTTAACGAGGCATGTGCTATTTCCCGCTGCTGTAAATGAGTTGGCATCACGCCAATAACATCTCCTCCAGCTTCTAATACTGCATCTGCTACTTTCCCCATCAGTCCTGTTTTCGAACCACCATAAACTACACCATGACCATTTTGAGCCAATACAGTCCCTAATTCGGCTGCCTTCTCTGCATAAATTGGGTTTATGCCTAAGCCAGAACCGCAATATACCGCTATTTTTATAACAATCCCTCCTATTCAAAAGACGTGACACAATAGGCTACATATTGTCTCACGTCTTTTGATTTTTTGAATTATTAAATTTATCTAACCTTCTATTTACGTAAATGACTTGTTTGTGCCTGTCGCTTCGCTTTCGGCCAGAACGCCAAAATTTATCTTCCTAATCGATTTAGAAATATAAATTTTAATACATCTTCTATTTACGTAAATGACTTGTTTGTTTTAGCATATGACTGATGCGGCTCACAATTGATTCAATTGCTTCAGGATTTTTTAATAAATCATAATCATTAATATCCAAACGAAGAACTGGGCATGAATTAAAATTATTGATCCAGTTCTCATAGCGGTCATGCATTTCAATCCAATAATCATTCGGTGTTTGTTGCTCCATTGTACGTCCACGCTCTTGAATACGACCGATTACAGCATCAATTGGCCCCTCAAGATAGACAAGTAAATCTGGATGAGGGAAGTACGGTGTCATCACCATCGCATCAAATAAATTTGTATACGTCTCGTAATCTGTTGGGCTCATTGTACCTTTGTCATAGTGCATCTTAGCAAAAATGCCTGTGTCTTCGTAGATGGAACGATCTTGAATAAACCCGCCGCCATATTCAAAGATTCGCTTCTGCTCCTTAAAACGCTCCGCTAAAAAATACACCTGTAAATGGAAGCTCCATTTTTCAAAGTCCTCATAAAATTTATCTAAATATGGGTTAGTATCCACCTTTTCAAACGAAGTACGGAAATTTAGCGCCTCTGCCAACGCCTTTGTCATTGTTGACTTCCCTACACCAACCGTACCAGCGATTGTAATGACAGTTTGTGGAGGAATACCATATTTCTCTCTCAAATTCATTGTTGCAAGCTCCTTTGTTGTAACGTGTCCTTTATTGTTTGTAAAACATATTTCAAATCATTTGGATTTTTAACGAAATCAAGCTGATCACCATTAAATCGAATAACAGGAATTTCGGGATGCATATTCTCAAAATGCTCGATAAAGGAATGATAATCTGTCACTAGTTGCTCCATGTAATCTCGTGAAATCATTTTCTCAAATTCACGACCACGCATCGCAATACGTTTCATCAACGTATCAACACTAGCATGTAAATAAACAACTACATTAGGCACAGGCATATCTTTCGTCAATATTTTATAAATTTCTCCGTATTTATCATACTCAGTTGATAGCAATGTACGCTTGGCAAATATTAAATTTTTAAAAATGTGGTAGTCCGCTACAACAGGTTTATCATGCATTAAACGAAATTTTTTTATATCTGATAATTGTTTATAGCGATTACATAGGAAGAACATTTCTGTCTGGAAACTCCATTCCTCTATGTTTTCATAAAACTTATTTAGAAAAGGGTTTTCGTCTACTATTTCTTTTAATAGATGGTAATTAAATGTTGCTGCAAGCTCTTTAGATAAAGAGGTTTTACCAACACCAATCGGACCTTCTACCGTAACAAATGGAACCGTCACCAGAAGCTCCTCCTTTATGTTCTATGGATTCTATCATCAATTACCCCGTCCTCGAGGTTTGTATAATTATATCAATTATGCCTCGGCATAATTGCGTCCGGAGGCTTAGAAAATAAATCAGTGCTTTTCATTGTATCATAGTGAGAAAGTGAAAAACAGAACCAAACTATTTCTCTATTAAAATAGGAGGCCAAAACCAATTCTTTGACATCCGTTGAAACAAATAAAAAAATAGACCCACTCAAAGTGGATCTATCGTTACCCTTATAATTTAACTCGCTGTAAACGCAGTGCATTTAAAACGACAGATACTGAACTAAATGCCATCGCTGCACCTGCTACCCAAGGGGCTAGTAAACCGATTGCGGCAATTGGAATACCTAATGTGTTATAAGCAAATGCCCAGAATAAGTTTTGTTTAATATTGCGCATTGTTTTACGACTCATGATGATAGCATCCGCAATACTGTTTAAATCGCCACGAATTAGTGTGATATCCGCTGCTTCCATAGCCACGTCTGTACCGGTACCAATCGCCATCCCAATATTAGCTGTCGCAAGTGCCGGTGCATCATTTATACCATCACCAACCATCGCTACTTTTTTACCTGTAGCTTGCAGTTTTTTTACTTCATTAGCTTTACCTTCTGGTAGCACTTCAGCAATTACATGATTCACACCAACTTCTGCTCCAATCGCTTGTGCTGTACGTTCATTATCACCAGTCATCATAATCACAGTAATGCCCATTTCTTGTAGACGACTAACCGCTTCTTTTGAAGTATCTTTCACTGTATCAGCAACTGCTACTAGGCCAGCATACTGACCGTTAATTGCAGCTAACATTGCCGTTTTACCGCTTTCCTCTAAATGCTCCATTGTTGGTAGAATATCATCAATATGAATACCGTATTGTTGCATCAATTTACGTGTACCGATGACAACGCCTTGACCAGATACAGTTGCTTGCACACCGTAACCTGGTATTGCTTCAAAGAATTGAACATCTCCTAGCTCAATACCACGATCAGCAATTCCTTGAACAATTGCTTCTGCTAACGGATGCTCTGATTGCTTCTCCGCTGCACCAATTAACGATAAAAACCGTGCTTCGTCTTGATTTGCCGCAAGTAAAACATCCGTTAATACAGGTTTACCGTGTGTCACTGTACCTGTTTTATCAACAACTACTGTATCGATGCTTTGCGTTTGCTCTAAATGCTCTCCACCTTTAAATAAAATACCATATTCCGCTGCACGACCAGAACCCGCCATAATTGATGTTGGTGTTGCTAATCCGAGCGCACATGGACAAGCGATAACGAGAACTGCAATTAATACTTCAAGTGCTGGCGTAAATTCACCAGGTCGCACCCAGATAATCCAAATTAAAAACGTGACAATCGCAATACCAACAACGATTGGTACAAAAATGCCTGAAATTTGGTCTGCTAAGCGCTGGATTGGCGCTTTGGAGCCTTGTGCATCTTCTACAACTTTAATAATTTGAGCTAAGGCCGTATCACGACCAACTTTAGTTGCTGTCATTTTAATGAAGCCATTTTTATTAATAGTAGAACCAAATAATAGGTCACCTTGTTTTTTATCTACAGGTAAACTTTCCCCCGTTAACATTGATTCATCAACAGCTGTTGTTCCTTCTAAAACTTCACCATCAACAGGAATTTTTTCGCCAGGTTTCACTAAAATAATGTCACCAATGACTACTTCTTCTAATGGTACTTCTTTCTCTATACCGTCACGAACAACGATGGCCGTTTTTGCCTGAAGGCCCATTAATTTTTTGATTGCTTCAGATGAGCGACCTTTTGCTTTTGCCTCAAATAATTTCCCTAATAAAATTAAAGTAATTAATACGGCACTCGTTTCAAAATATAGATGAGGGGCATGATGTGACCCCGCAGTAATAATCGCTTGATATACGCTATAAAAATACGCCGCAGATGTTCCCATTACTACAAGTACATCCATATTGGCACTACCATTGCGTAAAGCTTTGTAGGCTCCCACATAAAATTGCTTCCCAATGATAAATTGAACAGGAGTAGCCAACGCCATTTGTACCCATGGATTCATTAAAAATTCAGGGACATATAAAAATGATGTAAATGAAAAATGTCCTACCATCGTCCATAGTAATGGTAATGAAAGAATGGCTGATAAAATAAATTTTTTCTGCTGTTGTTTGATAGCCTGCTCACGATGATCCATAGTTTCTTGCTCATCTGCTTTTTGATGAGCCTCATATCCTAATTTCTCAACCTTTGCAATAATATCTGCAATCGTCACCTCAGATGGGTTAAATTCTATAGTAGCTTTTTCGAGTGCTAAGTTAACGTTCGCAGAGGATACACCTGCTAGTTTATTTAAACCCTTTTCTATACGCGTGGCACAAGCTGCACATGTCATGCCTGTAATGTTGAATTCAGTTTTTTGTTTCACAACACCATAACCAAGTGCTTCAATTTTCTTTTCAAAGTCTTCTTCGTTTAATTTTGTCGGATCATATTTAATAGATGATTTTTCAAGGGCTAAATTAACTGTCGCTTGTTCTACACCATCCATTTTATTTAAACCTTTTTCTATACGAGTCGCACAGGCTGCACATGTCATACCTGTAATTTGCAAATTAGCTTCTTTTATTTCCGAACTCATTATCATTTCTCCTCTCCATATACCAACAGGGGGTATATCAAATTGAAAATAAGAGAGTGCTACAAGAGCACCCTACTTTTATTATTTAACGTCATAGCCTTGATCGTCGATTGTTTCTTTAATTTGGTCTAGAGATACTTGTGTTTCGTCAAATGCCACATCTACTAAACCATCAGCTAAGTTTACTTTTACTTGTTCAACACCAGTTAAAGCGCCAACACTTTTTTCCACTGAGTTTACACAATGTCCACATGACATTCCTTGTACGTTTAAAGTTACGTTTTGCATAAAATATCTCTCCTTTAATATTTAATACTGTATAGGGGTATATATTTAATAAAAAAATTACTTTTTCATTAACTTTTGAATAGTCACTACTAATTCGTCTAACACTTCCTCATCACCTTCTGATAGACGATCTACTACGCATCCCTTTAAATGACCTTCTAATAAAATTTTTGCTACACTATTTAAAGCAGACTGTGTGGCAGACAGTTGCGTAATAATATCATCACAGTAAACGTCTTTGTCAATCATCCCTTTAATACCTCGGATTTGACCTTCAATTCGATTCAAACGAGTCGTTAAATCCTTTTTAACGCGTTCAGGATGATGGCTTTTTCGACACGAAGCTTCCTCTGTATGACAAGCATCTTCTTTCACTATTTCCTCCATTAAATACACCTCCTACCTCACAACTTCATATTACCATACCCACGAAGGGTATGTAAAGCTAAAATTTTTAGAATTTTTTAATGATGATGGTGATGATTCGACTGCTCATTTTTTATTGTACATAAAATTGAACTATCATGCTTATGTGCGACTGTTTCCAATTGAATCGTTACATGCTTTATGCCCTTATGCTCAAGATTATGTTCAATTTCTCGTAATATATTCTCACTATCCGCAATTTTTAGGTGATCATCAACAACTGCATGACAGGAAAGCGCATTTGTTCCACTCGTTATTGTCCAAATGTGTAAATCGTGAATGCTATGAACACCATTAGTCTGTACAATAGTTTGTATAATTTCCTCAACGTCTACGTTTGAAGGTGTTCCTTCCATAAGAATATGAACAGCAGCCTTCGTTACATAGTAGCCGCTTCTCAATACTAATATGGCAACAATAACACTCGCTAATGGATCAGCCCAGCCCCAACCAAAAAACATTATTAAAAGTGCGGCAACGATGGCCCCCACAGATCCAAGCATATCGCTTAATACGTGTAAAAAAGCTCCACGCATATTTAAATTATCTTTTGTATCACTGCCGCGCATCATAATCCAAGCTACTAAAATATTAATCAAAAGACCGATTGTACTAATAATTAGCATCCCTGTAGTTGCCACTTCCGGTGGATTTGCAAAACGTTTTATTGCTTCATAGAAAATGAATAAAGCAATCAAAATTAATGTCACACCGTTTAATACTGCTGCTAAAATTTCAAATCGTTTATAACCGTATGTTTTACTATAGCTCGCAGCCTTTTCTCCCAATATAAAGGCAAGTAAGGCTATTGCTAATGAAATGGAGTCACTTAACATATGTCCTGCATCGGATAAAAGAGCCAAACTATTTGTTAAATAGCCACCAATTGCTTCAACAACCATATAACTGGTAATAATAATAAATGATACTATTAAAACCTTTTTATTTGCGCCATGTGTATGGTCATGGCTGTGATCATGATTATGTCCCATGTTTTATCCCTCCATTATCTCTAGTTATGTGTAGCATGCTCAATAGCTTGCATCAACAAATTCATAATGTGATCATCATCTTTTGAATAAAATAAAGTTGTCCCTTCTCTTCTATATTTCACTAACCGTAAATTTTTCAAAAAACGTAACTGATGTGAAACTGTTGATTGACCTAAATCTAAAATTTCCGCGATGTCGTTTACTGAATGTTCATCTGTACACAATAAATTTAAAATGCGAATTCTTGTCGGATCACTTAATGCTTTGAATGTTTGAGACACGACGAATAGTGTTTCTTCGTCTAAATGTTGCTCTTTGTTAGTTTGAACCTCTGTATTTTGTAATTTTTCATCCATTTAGTTTACCCCTAACCTTTTTATATTTATATATGAGCATGTGTTCATATATAAATATAAATGGTTGTATTGGAAATGTCAATGTTTTAACTTATTACTGAATCCTGACGCATTGTGATTTATCTGTGCGAAAGCAAAGCGACAGCAGCGATTATTGCACTCTTATCAGCGGTATTCACTTCTTTATCAGCGATTATTGCGCTCTTATCAGCGGTGTTCACTTCTTTATCAGCGATTATTGCACTCTTATCAGCGGTGTTCACTTCTTTATCAGCGATTGTTGCGCTCTTATCAGCGGTGTTCACTTCTTAAACAAATGTTTTATGTAGCGAAAGCGCAGCGGCAGCAACAATTATGCTGAGACATATTTGATAGTAGCAATTGTCATTTAAGCAAGATACACTAAATGATAAGGAGAGATTATAGTGGATATTTTTGAAACAGACCGATTGTTTATGAACAGTGCACTGGAAGAAGCTAAGAAAGCAGCTTTACTTGGAGAAGTGCCAATAGGAGCTGTGCTTGTATACGGTGGAGAAATTATTGCACGGGCTCATAATTTACGAGAAACAACACAAAATGCAACGACTCACGCTGAACTAATGGTTATTCAAGAGGCTTGTAAAAAAATAGGTAGCTGGCGCCTTCAAAAAACAACACTCTTTGTGACACTTGAACCTTGCCCTATGTGTGCAGGTGCAATTTTGCAATCCCGTGTGCCACGTGTCGTATATGGTGCAAGAGATATTAAAGCAGGCTGTGTAGATTCGCTCTATCGCTTATTAAACGATGCACGCTTTAACCATGAATGCGAAGTAACAGAAGGAATTTTAGCTGAAGAATGCGGACAAATCTTAACCGATTTTTTCCGAGCTTTACGTGAACGTAAAAAAGCCGAGAAAAAGGCGCGACAAGCGTTAGTTATTGAAAATGAAGAATTTTAACTATGGGGTATAAATTTTTCTGCTAACATACTTTTTTAAAAGAAAAACTACTGTTGAGATGAAATTTTTCAACAGTAGTTTCTTTTATTTTTCGACGCCGTTTACTTTGGAGCAATCACTTTTTTACCGCCCATATATGGAACTAATACCTCAGGAATTACTACGCTTCCGTCGGCTTGTTGATAGTTTTCTAGTATTGCTGCTACTGTACGGCCGATTGCAAGACCTGAGCCGTTTAATGTGTGTACATACTCTGGTTTTGCATTTGCCTCACGACGGAAGCGAATATTTGCTCGGCGTGCTTGGAAATCTTCAAAGTTAGAACATGAAGAAATTTCACGGTACATATTTTGAGCTGGAATCCAAACCTCTAAATCGTACTTTTTCGCTGCAGTAAAGCCTAAATCAGCTGTACACATTTTTAGTTTGCGGTAAGGTAAACCTAATAATTGAAGTACTTTTTCAGCATGGCCTGTTAATAATTCTAGCTGTTCATAAGATTCTTCCGGCTTTACAAAGCGTACTAACTCTACTTTGTTGAACTGGTGTTGGCGAATTAAACCACGTGTATCACGACCTGCAGAACCCGCTTCTGAACGGAAGCATGCACTGTATGCAGCAAAGCCCTGTGGTAATGCTTCGGCTGATAAAATTTCATCACGATAGAAGTTAGTCACAGGTACTTCTGCTGTTGGAATCATGAAATAATCTGTGTCATCTAACTTAAAGACATCTTCTTCAAATTTAGGTAGCTGTCCTGTACCTGTTAAGCTATCACGATTGACAATTACAGGTGGTAACATTTCTTCATAACCATGCTCTTCTGCATGTAAGTCCATCATAAACGTCATTAATGCACGTTCTAAACGAGCGCCAAGACCACGATAGAATAAGAAACGACTACCAGTCACTTTTGCACCACGTTCAAAGTCTACAATTTTTAAATCTGTAGCGATATCCCAGTGTGCTTTAATGTCAAAATCAAACGTTGGAATCTCACCCCAAGTATATTCCTCTACATTATCGTCCTCTGTTGTGCCAACTGGTACAGATTCATGTGGAATGTTTGGTAAGCGCATCATCATATCTTTAAAGCGTTCTTCTACATCATTTAATTGGACATCTAGCTCTTTAATTTCATCGCCAACCTGACGCATACGTGCAATAACTTCATCCGCATTTTCTTTATTACGCTTCATGATCGAAATTTGCTCAGATACTTTATTACGCTCAGCTTTAAGCTCTTCTGTTTTTGCAATTAATTCACGACGCTTTGCATCTAATTGTTCAAAGTCGTCTAAGTTTCCTAAATCCTCATTACGTGTTAATAGCATTTCTTTAATTTCCGCGAAATTGTCGCGCACGCGTTTAATATCTAACATCGTCATACCTCCAGTAGATTCTTAATGATGGGAAATTATTTAGTAGAAAACACAAAAAAGCCCTCATCCCTAAAAGGGACGAGAGCTACCCGCGTTGCCACCCTAATTGACTAGACACATTGTACTTTGTCTAATCCACTTATCTTATAACGGCATTTCAGCCGGCGACAGCCTACTTCATTAACTTCGACTGCGCAACTCCAGGACGGATTCACAAGTGCTTTTATCAGCTTCCACCACCCGCTGACTCTCTAAAAAAAACGTGCTTGCTACTACTTCCCATCATCGTGTTAAGTTATTTAAATTTTATCCATACTGTACTATATGAATTGAGATTTTGCAAGTAATACCATAGAAGATACAAAATATTCAAGAATACGTGCATCTGACGTTAATTCAGGATGGAAGGAACAGCCTAATAAATGATCGTCCTTTGCTAACACGATTTTCCCGTCATGCTCTGCTAATACTTCAACACCTTTACCTACGGAAACAATATGTGGCGCACGTATAAAGACAGCTGGAATGGCAGCACCTATTTCAGGTATGTCGAGCTTCACCTCAAAGCTATCTACTTGGCGTCCATAAGAATTCCGTGCAACTACCACATCCATTACTGCTAAATGTGATTCATAATCTACTATTTCCTTTGCTAATAAAATCAATCCTGCACATGTTCCAAACATCGGTAAACCTTGCTTTGCAAGTGTGCGAATTGGCTCTAATAGCTCATAGCGATTCAGCAATTTCCGCATCGTTGTGCTTTCTCCACCAGGCAAGATAAGTCCATCAAGCTTCTCTAAATCAGCACTTTGTTTTACTAAGACCGCTTCGCATCCAAGAGACTCTAACATTTGCACATGCTCTCGTACCGCTCCCTGTAATGCTAAAACACCGATTCGCTTCATCTTACCAGCCTCGCTCTTGCATACGCTCATTTTGACTAAGCTGTGCAATATCGATGCCTTTCATCGGAACACCTAGCTCTTTTGAAATTTCGGCAATTAGCATGTAGTCTTTATAATGCGTAGTAGCCTCAACAATTGCGCGAGCAAATTTCTCTGGGTTCTCTGATTTAAAAATACCAGAACCAACAAATACACCGTCAGCTCCAAGCTCCATCATTAATGCTGCATCAGCTGGCGTAGCAATTCCACCTGCTGCAAAATTCACTACTGGTAAACGACCAAGACGCTTAATTTCTCTTAATAATTCGAAAGGAGCACCAAGCAATTTAGCCTCTGTCATTAATTCATCCTCTGTCATACCAACTACCTTACGTACTTGCGCATTCACTTTACGAATATGGCGAACTGCCTCAACAATATTACCAGTCCCTGGTTCCCCTTTAGTTCGTAGCATGGAAGCACCCTCACCAATGCGTCGAGCAGCTTCACCTAAATCACGACACCCACAAACAAAGGGCACTGTGTAATCACTTTTTAATAAATGATACTCTTCATCTGCTGGAGTTAATACTTCACTTTCATCAATATAATCGACACCCATTGCTTCTAACACTCTTGCTTCTACAATATGTCCAATACGTGCTTTAGCCATGACAGGAATGGAAACGGCGCCCATAACCTCCTCGACAATACGAGGATCAGCCATACGTGCAACACCACCCGCTTTACGAATGTCTGATGGTACTCGTTCTAACGCCATGACAGCCACAGCTCCTGCCGCTTCCGCAATTTTCGCCTGTTCTGCATTAATAACATCCATAATGACGCCACCCTTTTGCATTTCCGCCATCCCGCGCTTAACTAATTCTGTACCTGTTTGTTTCATAATTTCTAACCTCCACCTTTATGATGAAATTTAGTATAATTGAAATTGACCATATAAAAATATCCAGTTTACAAAATAATTATAAGGCCAGGAGAATTAATGAACATGGACATGCTATTATTTCAACTAGAAAAAAATGGTGAAAAACCGCTCTATGACCAGCTTTATAGCGGCATTAAAGAAGCTATTATTACAAAGAAAATAGCAGTAGGAGAAAAATTACCATCAAAAAGAAAATTAGCCGATTTTTTGAATATTTCTCAAACAACTATTGAAATTGCATATGCACAGCTACTTGCTGAAGGCTATATTATGTCTAAATCCCGCGTCGGTTATTTTGTAGAGGAAATTGACGAGCTTCCGTATATTCAGCAGGACACAGTACCTTCCTTAAACGAACAACCTAAGAAAAAATCCTACAAAATAGATTTTAATCCCGGTTCTATTGATATTGATGCTTTTCCTTTTCAAACTTGGCGGAAATATGCGAAAGAGCTCTTTGATGATGCCTCAAAGGAATTATTATTAACAGGTGAGCCTCAGGGAGAACTATCTTTACGAACTGAGATTGCTAATTATTTATTTCAATCGCGTGGAGTTATTTGTAGTCCCGAGCAAATCGTCATCGGTTCAGGAACGGAACAGCTTCTACCAATGATCTTGCGCCTCTTTAGTGACGATACTTGCTTTGCACTTGAAAACCCAGGATATCCAGCAGTACATCGTATGTTTTCCCAACATAAACGAACAGTCTATCCAGTTGCGGTCGACGATGAAGGAATTGTCATTAATGAGCTCGAAAAAACTAGCGCTGACGTTGTTTATATTACGCCATCACACCAATTCCCTACAGGAGCAGTATTATCAGCTACAAGACGTGCACAAGCTTTAAATTGGGCCGCACAAAGCTCCTCTCGATACATTATTGAAGATGATTATGATTCTGAATTTCGTTATACTGGAAAACCAATCCCTGCACTTCATGCATTAGATCGAAATGATAAAGTAATTTATATGAGTACATTTACAAAATCATTAATGCCGTCCTTGCGCGTTGCTTATTTTGTACTTCCACCAAAATTACTTACTACTTATAACGATGTATTTAATTACTATTCATCAACAGTACCTCGTTTCGATCAACATATCGTAGCTAATTTTATGCGTGACGGTCATTTTGCAAAGCATTTAAATCGAATGAGGAAAGTTTATCGAAAAAAGCATGAAAAGCTTACTTCTATTTTAGAAAACTATTCTACTCAAATTAAAATTACAGGTGAGCAAGCAGGAATGCATATTTTACTCGATGTACAACATACTTTGTCTGAAAAGCAATTACAACAAATTGCCTCCGATGCAGGAATCAGAATCTATCCACTATCTGATTATCGCTTGGATCACTCCGCATCCTTACAAGCTCAATTTTTACTAGGTTTTGGAGGCATACCCGTACATGAAATTGAACCTTCTATTGAGAAGCTATTGAACTGTTGGGATATACAGAAAAAACACCAATCAACCTCACGTTAAAAGGTTGGTTGGTGTTTCTTTTATCTTCATTCTTACGATTCAATAAGTTGGATATTATAAAGCTCAAACCATGTATGAATTTGACCCAGATAGGCTAAAAGTTGTGGACCGGCCATCAATTGTCCGTACCAAGGAACTTTGAAAGAACTGCCGCCAGATTCAATTAACTCTATTAGCTTCTGCCGTTCAAATAATTCATGGAGAATTGAATTTTTGTCCTCCATTATTTCTTTTAGCCATTTTTGAACGCCCGCTGTATAAACTGGATGGTACGTTTTAGGATACGGATTTTTTTTCCGATATAAAACTTCTTCTGGCAATAAATGCTGCATTGCCTTACGAAGTAAACCCTTTTCCATACCGTCTAAATTTTTCATTTCCCAAGGAATATTCCACGTATATTCTACAAGGCGATGATCTGCAAACGGCACACGAACTTCAAGACTCGCTCCCATGCTCATACGGTCTTTTCGTTCCAGCAGTGTTTGCATAAACCATACCATATTCAAATAAAACATTTCACGCTGTCTTACTTCCTCAATACTTTCCCCTTCAAGATATGGTACTTCGGCAATTGTTTGTGAATATGCTTGTTGTGCATATGATTCAACTTTTAATTTTTTACGCCATCGCTCTTGTAACATTGTTGATCTTTCAGATAGTGAACGAATCCATGGAAAACCTGTAGTCGTTTCTGTAAACCATGGATATCCACCGAAAATTTCATCTGCACATTCACCTGACAGTGCAACGGTAAAGTCCTTTTTAATTTCTCGACAAAACCATAATAACGATGAATCTACATCTGCCATCCCTGGTGAATCTCTAACGATGACAGATTCAACTAAGAAATCGATTAATTGCTGCTGAGAAATTTCCTCAGCATGGTGTGTTGTACTAAATGTATCTGTCATTTTTTGAATCCAATACGTGTCTGTGGACGTTTGAAAAGCATGTGGATTAAAAAAACGTTCATTATCCTCATAGTCTATAGAGTACGTATGGAGTTTGCCTTTATTTTGTTGCTGAAACATGTTTGCTGCAATGCCAGTAATAATGCTGGAATCTAATCCTCCTGAAAGAAATGTACAGATCGGTACATCTGAAACAAGCTGTCGTTCAATAGCATCCGTTAGCAAAAAACGGACATGGTCGATCGTTTCCTCTAATGACTCTTCATGGTGTTTACTTTGTAACTGCCAATACTGCCAAACTCGTAGACCCTCTCTAGAGAAATGCATTGCATATCCTGGACGTAGCTCACTAATATTTTGAAAAAGTGACTTTCCGGGCGTTCTAGACGGTCCTACAGCCATAATATTTGCTAGCCCTTCCGTATTAACGGTTGTTTTAATCAATGGATGAGCTAATAATGCTTTCACTTCGGATGCAAAAAATAAGCCGCCTTGTTGTTCTGTGTAAAACAAAGGCTTTACACCTAGACGATCTCGGCATAGAAAAAGTGATTGTGATTGTTCATTCCATATACCAAAAGCAAAAATCCCATTTAAAAAGTCAACACACCGCTCTTTCCATTCAATATAAGCAGTTAATAATACTTCCGTATCTGAATGTGTTGTAAAAACATGCCCTCGATTTTGAAGCTCTTTCCTTAATTCCTCTGTATTATAAAGCTCGCCATTATATGTAATGACATAGTTTGCACCATCATGTACTTTTTTCATCGGCTGCTTCCCACCAATTAAATCTATGACAGCTAGCCGACGATGGCCAAATGCAATATGCTCACTACACCAAATATTTTCATCATCAGGCCCTCGTTTATTTAACGTTTGCGTCATTAACTTTAGAATTTCATTACTTGTTCTTAGATCCTTTTGAAAGCTAGCCCATCCTGTAATACCACACATTTAGCCACATCCTTTCGCCTAATAGCGTATGTAGAAAAGCGTAAAAATGTGAAAAAGAACACGAGATGTTTTAAAACATCTACGTGTTCTTTATGCTTAAATTATTAATCAATTATGCCTTGGCATGATTCCGTGACATCCACCGGAGGCTTTAGGCCAACACGATGTTGGTCACTCAGTCATTGCCACAGGACGTGGCGCTCTTAGACTGAGTTCCTCTATTTCAGTGGATGTTTGGACACCCGCTGGAAAGCAACTTAAACCCGCATTCATCTCACCATCTATAAAGGTAGAGACTTCTACTGAAAGAAGTTAAAATAAGCCACCAACAAAGTCAGTAATACCATTCCATAAGTTCCCGAAGAAGCTACCAACACCTTGGAAGAATAATGAGATGCCACCAGCACGCTCTACAGCCTCTGTAGTGACAACATCAGCTTTAAGGTCCTTACCGTCAATAAAACCGTAATCTGTGCCTTCTGAGCGTTCAAGAACTAACTTTCCGACAACGGTACCCTTCTTAACCTCTGCTTCAAGACTCTTTTTATCTAAAACTAGTTTAGGTTTATATAAATCTTTTTCAGATGACTTGACCATAAATGAAACTGGTTCTTTAACAGCAATCGCTACTTTGTTTTCTTTACCTTTCGTAACTTTTACTGTTTCTTGATCTTTAAACTTATAGTTCGCAGGAATAATTTCTTGTTTCGAGAATTGCGAGAAACCATAGTTAAACAATTTAGCTGTTTCATCGAAGCGCGCTTTTTTTGGATCCTCTCCTACAGCCTTCATAACTACAGAAATTAAACGTGTACCATTGCGCTCTGCTGTACCTGTAAAGCAATGACCCGCAAAGTCTGTTGTACCTGTTTTTAATCCGTCAACGCCTTCATATTTGTACGCTAATTCTGGCAACATATAGTTCCAGTTTATCATGTCGATGCTATCATCTGTACCTTCACGGAACTTCTTTTCTGCAATTTTAGACGTTTTTAATACGTCTGGATGATCTTTTAGTAAATGATATGCTAATTTAGCTACAGATTTAGCAGGCATTACGTTTTCATCATTTGGTCCAGTACCAGCTGGCTGCATACCAAATAAATCTGCATTGTTAAGACCAGTAGAGTTTACGAATTTATAGCCTTTAAGACCAAGCTCTTCTGCCTTTTTATTCATTAGCTTTAGAAACTCTGTTTCAGTACCTGCAATTGTTTCTGCTATAGCGACTGTAGCAGCATTTGCAGAGTAAATTGCCATTGCTTCATATAATTCTTTAATTTTGTAAGTTCCATCTCTACGCAATGGTACGTTACTTAATGCACGGTTTTGAGACATTTTATACGTATAATCAGTTACGTGATATTCTTGATCCCATTTAACTGTACCTGCATCAATTGCATCCAATAACAGGTATTCAGTCATCATTTTTGTCATACTTGCAATACCTAGTGAAGTATCTGCATTTTGTTCATATAAAATTTTTCCTGAATCTGCGTCAATTAAAATTGCAGCATCCACGTGTAGTCCTAAATCTGTTTCTGCATTTGCTTTCGCCGGAATACCTGCTAAAACACTAAATAACAAAACAGGAATTAGGAGTAAGCGAATGACAGTGTTCATTGTCTTTTTCACCTTTAAAGCCCTCCAAAAAATAATCTTGTCCTCGACATTTTATCATATATAGTAACTTCCGTGCGCACTCTCTATCATAAAAAAATGCTCTCGTGTCATCTTTGTAGACGATTCGAGAGCAAAAAAGTTGCTAGTAATATATTACATCGAATAGTTTGGTGATTCTTTTGTGATTTGTACATCATGTGGATGTGATTCACGTAGACCTGCACCTGTCATACGAATAAATTGAGCATTTTCACGTAAGAACTCAAGGTTAGCTGAACCGCAGTACCCCATACCAGCACGAATACCACCGATTAGTTGATAGATTGTATCTGCTAGAGGCCCTTTATAAGGAAGACGACCTTCAATACCCTCTGGTACTAATTTTTTCGCATCCTCTTGGAAGTAACGATCTTTTGAACCTTTTTCCATAGCTCCAATTGAACCCATACCACGGTAAACCTTGAAGCGACGACCTTGGAAAATTTCAGTTTCACCAGGAGATTCAGAAGTACCTGCAAGAAGTGAACCAAGCATTACAACGTTACCACCAGCTGCAAGAGCTTTAACGATATCTCCTGAGTATTTAATGCCTCCATCAGCAATAATTGCTTTACCAAGCTCACGAGCTACTGTTGCACAATCGTAAACAGCTGTAATTTGTGGTACACCTACACCTGCTACGACACGAGTAGTACAAATAGATCCTGGTCCAATACCAACTTTCACTACATCTGCTCCAGCTTCAAATAATGAACGTGCACCCTCAGCAGTTGCCACGTTACCAGCGATAATTTCAAGCTCTGGATAAGCTTCACGGATAGAGCGAATTGTTTGTAATACTCCCTCAGAATGACCATGAGCTGTATCGATTACTACGATGTCTACTTGTGCTTCAACAAGCTTTTCAATACGTATCATCGTATCTTTTGAAACACCAACGGCTGCTCCTACTAATAAACGACCATGTATGTCTTTTGCAGCGTTAGGGAACTCAATTACCTTCTCAATATCCTTAATTGTAATTAGTCCAGTTAACTTACCTTCTTCATCTACAATTGGTAACTTTTCGATTTTATATTGTTGAAGAATCTTTTCAGCATCCTCTAGAGTCGTTCCAACAGGAGCTGTAATTAAATCTTCTTTTGTCATAACATCTTCAATTTTTAAAGAATAGTCAGAAATGAAACGTAAGTCGCGGTTTGTAATGATCCCTACTAGTTTTTGGTTTTCCATACTATCAACAATTGGTACACCAGAAATTCGGTATTTACCCATTAAATGCTCAGCATCGAAAACTTGGTGAGTCGGAGTTAAGAAGAATGGGTTTGTAATAACACCATTTTCAGAACGTTTTACTTTTTCTACTTGCTCAGCTTGCTCATCGATCGACATGTTCTTATGGATAATACCGATACCGCCTTGACGTGCCATAGCAATTGCCATTTTAGATTCTGTAACTGTATCCATGCCTGCGCTGATCATTGGAATATTTAATTTAATCTTCGGTGTTAGTTGAACTGATAAATCAACATCTTTCGGTAATACTTCTGAATGCGCTGGTACTAATAATACATCATCAAAAGTTAAACCTTCTTTGGCAAATTTAGTTTCCCACATTTTCGTAACGTCCTCCTATAGTTAAAAGAATATTAATTGTAAGATTAACAACGTGCTAAGCTACTGTCAAGGAACTTACAAAAGAAAGACAATTCAGATTTTTCGGAGTACCAATTCTGATAGACCTTTCTCCCATTTTTATATTGAGTTCAAAATAGCCTTTTTAATTTTCTTCTACATTTAATATAAATATTAGTTAAGCTCATCTTATTTTAAGCAAGTTTTGCGGAATTATTGATAAATTATTAAGATTTTTCATAAAAAAACAGCCAGCTCTCAGCTGACTGTTTACATTGCCTAGCGACGTCCTACTCTCACAGGGGGAAGCCCCCAACTACCATCGGCGCTAAAGAGCTTAACTTCCGTGTTCGGTATGGGAACGGGTGT
>NZ_JBHVUJ010000017.1:0-45416 GCF_042884205.1 Lysinibacillus sp. NPDC058147 | reverse complement strand
CCGTTCCCATACCGAACACGGAAGTTAAGCTCTTTAGCGCCGATGGTAGTTGGGGGCTTCCCCCTGTGAGAGTAGGACGTCGCTAGGCACTTAGAAAAGTCGAGGATTTATTCCTCGGCTTTTTTGTTTGCAATTTTTTAGTAAGTTGCCGAGTTATAAGTGATAATTTCCCATAATGATCATCGTACAATCCAATCAAACAAAATATAAAAAAAGTGGAGTTACTATCATAAGATAGTAACTCCACGCGGCTTGTTCATGAAGTTATTTCCAATTAAAACCCTTTTTCGCTAAGAAATCTTTGATATGAGGACGGCGCTGTTCAATTAAAAAATCAGCCATTTGCTTTGTCCAGTTATCAATTTTCCGATTGGATGAGCGAGAATTGTAGTATGCTTCCATCGTATCGTTGTAAGCTGGTAAAAGCTCCTCATATTTTTCTGTATTGTATTCATTTTCATGTAATACTGCTGCGACAGGTAAACGAGGTTTTACTTCATTGCGACGAGCAGGAACCCCAATTGTTAAGCCGAATAGTGGGAAAACATAGTCAGGTAGATTGAATAATTCGTTAATTTCTTCAAGCTCATTACGCACCCCTCCAATGTAACAAATTCCATATCCCATAGATTCCGCGGCAACGACAAAGTTTTGCGCGAATAATGATACATCGGCTACTCCAACTAGTACGTTTTCTGCCGAGTCAGCTACAATGTCTACACCTTCTAATTTACCTGCTGATTGAAGACGTTTGAAATCTACACAAAAGACAAAGGCACCTCCAGAAGTTTCGTATTGACGAGGATTACCAGAGAGCAATCCTAATTTTTCTTTTTTCTCCGCATCTGTTACCCAAATTACACTATAAGCTTGTACAAAATGTGATGTAGCAGCCATTTGTGCAGTAGCAATTAATTCTTCAATAATTTCTTTTGAAATCGGATTTCCATCATAAATACGAACCGAAGAGTGGTTCCGTAATAGTTCTTTAACCATTTATAAAATCTCCTTTTCCCCTTTAAATATATCAAGAGCATATCACGCTTCGTCTTCAAAATCGAATTTTTTTGATGTTGAAGTTATTTTCAGATAATTTATAAATGCATAAAATCTCTCGTATAATAAAATATTTCGTTAGTTATAGATTAAAAATTCTAAATAGTTTAAAATTATGTATGGACGGTTTATTTGGTTAGATTTCTAATAATTGGATGGCTATACCAGGGGGTTAAACCGAGTAATTAGTTAAATAAAAATAAAGTGGGACGGAGGAATAAGGGATGACAGAAAAGTTGGCGAAAAAGCTTCGTAATGAACAGCTACGGAGCAAGGTTGTAACAGCGGAAGAAGCAGCATCTTGGATTAAGGATGGTATGGTACTTGGGATGAGCGGATTTACACGTGCTGGTGATGTTAAAGTGGTACCTCTTGCACTTGTAGAGAAAGCAAAAAAAGAGAGCTTCCAGGTAGATGTATATACAGGTGCATCACTTGGCCCAGAAGTTGACCAATACTTAGCGGAAGCGGGCGTTATTCGTAAACGTGGGCCTTTCCAAGCGGATGCTGGTATTCGTAACAAAATCAACAGTGGTGAAATTACATTTGTTGATGCTCATCTATCACATAATGCGGAGTTAGTACGTCAAGGTATTATTGGTCCTATTG
Organism: Lysinibacillus sp. NPDC058147; assembly: GCF_042884205.1. NCBI lineage: Bacteria > Bacillati > Bacillota > Bacilli > Caryophanales > Bacillaceae > Lysinibacillus > Lysinibacillus sp. NPDC058147. The sequence goes on along the minus strand of NZ_JBHVUJ010000017.1, from coordinate 43,751 downwards.
ATTTTGCTATTATTGAAGCGGCTGCTATTACAGAAGACGGCTTACTAATTCCTACAACTTCAGTTGGTAACTCTCCGATTTTTGTGCAAGAAGCAGACCAAATAATCATTGAGTTGAATGTAGCTCAGCTTGATGCATTAGAGGGTGTCCATGATATTTTTGTACCAGGACCACAGGGAAAACGTGATCCAATTCCATTACAAAATGTATCCGATCGTCTTGGCGCAATTGGCATACCACTAGATTTAGATAAAGTAAAGGGAATTGTGATTTCAGATATTTTAGATGCGCCATCAACGATTGTTCCTGCAGATGAAGAAACAGATATTATGGCCAATCATTTATTAAACTTCCTACGTGAAGAAATTAAAGTAGGCCGTTTAACGACAAGTTTAAGACCAATTCAATCAGGTGTAGGCTCAGTTGCAAACGCCGTTTTACTAGGCTTTAAAGATTCTGAGTTTGAGAACTTAGAAGTATATTCAGAAGTATTGCAAGACGCAGTATTCGAATTAATTGATGCAGGAAAAGTAAACTTCGCATCTGCTACTTCTATTACTCTTTCCGAAGAAGTAGGAAACCGAGTTTATGGTGATTTTGAAAAGTATGCAGATAAGCTAGTATTACGTCCGCAAGAAATCTCTAACCAACCAGAAATTATTCGCCGACTCGGGTTAATTTCTGTTAATACAGCACTCGAAGTAGATATTTATGGGAATGTGAATTCTACGCATGTTTCCGGCACGAAAATGATGAATGGAATCGGTGGCTCCGGAGACTTTGCACGGAATGCACGGTTAGGTATTTTCGTCACAAAATCTTACGCGAAAGGCGGAAATATTTCTAGTATCGTTCCAATGGTATCGCATGTAGACCATACAGAGCATGATGTAGACGTTATCGTAACAGAGCAGGGAGTAGCTGACTTACGTGGGCTTGCTCCAAAAGAGCGGGTTGGGCTCATTATCGATAACTGTGCACATCCGGAATATCGTGAGCAATTATGGAAGTATTTTAACGATGCCAATGAAGCAACAGGTGGGCACCATACGCCACATGAACTAGAAAAAGCGCTTTCCTGGCATGTGAATTACGCCAAAAATGGTACGATGAAGAACCCTGCTTTATCGAAATAATTAAGATAATAAAAGCCTTGAAGGAGACAGTTTATCTGCCCCTTCAAGGCTTTTAATTGCTAATAATGTAAATCAAAAAGCATCACTTGAGAAGTGATCGAGTGATCAGGTAAGCCGGAAAAGTGATCAGGTAACCCCGAAAAGTGATCAGGTAATCCCGGGAAGTGATCAGGTAACCCCAAAAAGAGGTCGGGTAATCCCGGGAAGTGATCGGGTAATCCCGGGAAGTGATCAGGTGGCCTCGAAAAGTGATCAGGTAAGCCGGAAAAGTGGTCAGGTATCCCGAGAAATGATTGGGTAAGCCGGAAAAGTGATCAGGTATCCCGAAAAATGATCAGGTAAGCCGGAAAAGTGATCAGGTATCCCGAGAAATGATCGGGTAAGCCGGAAAAGTGATCAGGTAAGCCCGGGAAGTGATCGGGTAATCCCGAGAAGTGATCAGGTAAGCCCGAAAAGTGATCGGGTAAGCCGGAAAAGTGATCGGGTAATCCCGAGAAGTGATCGGGTAATCCCGGGAAGTGATCAGGTAACCCCAAAAAGTGATCGGGTAATCCCGAGAAGTGATCGGGTAAGCCCGAGAAGTGATCAGGTAATCCCGAGAAGTGATCGGGTAAGCCGGAAAAGTGATCAGGTAATCCCGGGAAGTAATCGGGTAATCCCGGGAAGTGATCAGGTAATCCCGGGAAGTGATCAGGTAACCCAGAAAAATGATCAGGTATCCCGAGAAATGATCGGGTAAGCCGGAAAAGTGATCAGGTAACTCCCCGAAGTGCTCAGGTGTCCAAAGAAAGCCCTAGCTGCTTCTTACAATAAGCCGATCCATTTCCAATACGTTGCGGAGAATAGAAGAACTAGGATGTATCCAATAATCGTTAATGGAACACCAGATTTTAAGAAATCCTTTGTTGTAAAGGCTCCTGTACCATAGGCAAGCATATTTTGCGGTGCACTAATAGGTAAGAGGAAGCCGAAGCTAATAACGAATTGTTGTACGATAACGAAACCAACCTGGTCGACATTAGCCGTTAATGTTGAGGCTAAAACGATAAATACTGGTACAAGTGCAGATGCCAAGCTTGTTGCACTCGCAAAACCTAAATGAATAATAATATTAAATAAAGTAACAAGTGCGATTGTTGCTAGAATTGGCATAGAATCTAAACCGAGTGAACCGAATACCTTATCAGATAACCAAGATGCACCTTTAGTATTAAGTAAGACTGTTCCTAGCATAATTCCTACTGCAAAGACGATAATTGTCCCCCAAGGAATATGAGGTTCAACTTGCTTCCACGAATAGACTCCGATTTTTGGCATTAATAAAATGGCGATCGCAACGATTGTGACGGTTGTCGTATCGAATGGGTGGAGTTTGCCCTCAGCAGCCCAGAAAAATAGTAAAACTACCGATGTGATGATTAATCGAATTTCGGGAGCTTTTAATGGACCAAGTTCCGCAAGTTGTTTTTTGATTACTTCTTTACCACCTTCAATATTACTTGTTTCAGGCTTAATTAGTGTAATCATAATGAAAAATAGAGCCACTGACATGATGATTGAGAAGGGGGCAGCGTAAAGTAACCAAGAACCCCAAGAAATATCTACACCGAATTGCTCTTTGATGAAATTTAAAGCGACCATATTTTGAGCTGCTGCCGTTTTAATACCGATATTCCAAATGGAAACAGCTTGTACAGAGGTAATGACTAGTAAAGCAGCAAGTCGACTATCACGTGGTAAACCAAATGCTGCTACCATTCCGAGTAGTATTGGTACAACTGCGCCTGCACGTGCAGTAGCAGAAGGGACAAAGAATGCGAGTGCAATAGATACTAAAATAGCACCGAATACAATAGCTTTCGTTTTTGTCCCAACTAGTGAAAGTATCCAAAGCGCAAGCCGTTTATGTAAATTCGTAATTTGCATGGCTGCCGCTAGGAAAAGAGCTGCGGCTACTAGCGCAACTGCAGAATTACTAAATCCGCTTAAGGCTAACTTTAATGCATCAGATGTTCCTAGCGTTCTTGTTGGATCTTCCATTGACGGGGCTAGCCCTAGTAAGATTGTAACGAGAGCAATTATCATAGCAGAGCTAACGGGATAGGATACTGCCTCTGTAACCCATAGGATGACCGCAAAAGCTAAAATAGCCAAAGCTCGTTGTCCAGCTACAGGTAAATCGCCGTTGTTAGGTAAAAAAGTAATGATGATTAATGAAGCGAAGGCCAATCCAATCCATAGCGGCTTCAAATTACGTTTTGATTTTGCTTGTTCAGAAGTAGGCATACTTTTTCATCCTTTCTATTACAATTTTCTATAACATCGGCTAGTAAAATGCTTTATTAAGAAAGTTAATTTGTCTATTTATTGTAAAAAAACTAGTATGTGAAATACCCTCTATTTATAGCGATAATGGGCAGTTACGAGAAAATATACGGTCACACTAAAGACAAATATATCCAAAAGATATTATTTTTTCTTAAATGCAGAAGTCACTTTAGGTTCAGTTCCTATCATCAGTCGCTTAATATTTTCAATATGCAAAATGATAGCTATACCAAAAAGTAATAGGGCTAAAATCGTTGGGCCAACTCCAGGAATCCATAAATAAGTGGCTGTACAAAAAACGAGATAAAATTCTAGTACACCAACAATTAAATAGTTCGTCACGAAAGATAAAATAACAAATAAAATGAGTGCAAATAAGCCTATTTTCCAATCAATCGCAAGTAATATTCCTATGATTGAAGCAGTTCCTTTACCGCCATTGAAGCCCATATAAAATGGGAAATTATGACCTAGAATGACACCGGAAGCTACGATATAGATGAAGAGCCAAACTTGTATTTCTGTTAATTGTGTTATATCTGCTAAATACACATGTGCGCCGATTATAGCTGCAACGCCTTTGCCGATATCGATTAGTGCAACTAATATGCCGTATTTCCAGCCAAGGGAAAGTGTTGCATTAGAGGCGCCTGCATTGCCATGACCAGTCTTTTTTAAATCTACCCCGGATAAAAACTGAGCAACTTTAGAGCCGTGAATACAGCCAATTAAATAACCAGCAAGAAGAAAAATAATAACGGCTTTTATCATAAAAATTCTCCTTTCTAAATAATGATCTCATCAATAAAAGTTAGGGATGACAAGCGAGGAGATGGACGAAAGCTAAAAGCATCACGTTCTGTGATAACGCTCGTGACAACATCGTGTTGCTCGCTACGTTTGCACTGCGCTTCCGCACAAACAACATCTTTTAGCCTGACACCCCCAGAAAACGCTCAATAGAAATGGAAATTTAACCCATGTTATGGTGATGTAAATAATAAATATCTAGAATAGTGTATGCGTTCGTATTACGTAAAAAAGCAGACAGAAGTTTCGGAAAAAATAAAATTTTAGTGTTGACAGAGAAAAAGTCTATGTTTATACTTTGTAACAACGATGGAAATTGAATCTCATACTCTTATCAAGAGCGGCGGAGGGATAGGCCCTATGATGCCCGGCAACCAGTAAGTGACGAACTTGCTAAGGTGCTAATTCCTACAGATTCTTACTTGGATCTGGCAGATAAGGGGAGGAAAACTTGCAACCGCAACCCTCTTCTTAGCTGAAGAGGGTTTTTGTTTTCTACTAAAAAAATCCTCCTCATCTCCGGTACCATCGTAAAAAAATAACCATTTGGAGGTATACAATGACAAAATTTAAACCAGAAACATTGCTGTTACACGGTGGCCAAGAGCCAGACCCGGTAACAGGATCTCGTACAGTACCCGTCTATCGCTCAACGGCTTTCGTTTTTAAAGACACTGCTCATGCGCAACGTCTTTTTGCCTTAGAGGAAGCTGGCAATATTTACACTCGTATTACAAACCCAACTGTAGATGTTTTTGAAAAACGCGTCGCTTTATTAGAAGGCGGTACAGCAGCAGTAGCACTTTCATCTGGTGCGGCAGCAATCGCGTTTTCCATTTTAAATCTTGCAGGAGCAGGCGATGAAATTGTTGCAGGTAGCTCTTTATACGGAGGTACTTATAATTTATTCGCAAACACACTACCAAACTACGGTATTAAAACGATTTTTGTAGATGAAACAAATCCAGAAAATTTCCGAGCAGCTATTACTGATAAAACTAAGGCTGTGTTCGCTGAAATTTACGGAAACCCAAGTTTAAAGGTATTAGATATTGAAACGGTAGCAAATATAGCACACGAAAACGGCTTGCCATTAATTATTGATAGCACATTTGCTTCACCATATGGCTCTACACCAATTGACTTCGGTGCAGATATCGTTGTTCATTCCGCAACAAAATGGATAGGCGGCCATGGTACAACTTTAGGTGGAGTTGTAGTAGATGCAGGGAAGTTCGATTGGACTCGTGGGCGTTTCCCAGGCTTTACTGAGCCAGATTCTTCTTATCACGGTTTGCGTTATGGTATTGACACAGCAGAGGCTGCATTTGCCACAAAACTGCGAGTGCAATTGCTACGCGACTTTGGACCAACATTAAGTGCTGATGCGGCATTTAATTTATTACAAGGTTTAGAAACGCTTCATTTGCGTATTCCTAAACACAATGAAAATGCTTTAGCAGTAGCCGAATATTTACGAAACCACCCATCTGTGGAATATGTAAATTATAATGGCTTAGAAGATTTTGCTACGCATGATTTAGCGAAAAAATATTTAAGAAATGGCTTTGGTTCTGTGCTTACGTTTGGCATTAAAGGTGGACGTGAAGCAGGGCGTAAATTGATCGATAGTGTGGAATTATTCTCGCATGTAGCAAATGTAGGGGATGCCAAATCGTTAATTATTCATCCAGCATCTACTACACATCAGCAACTATCAGCTGAGGAGCTAATCCAAACTGGCGTAACCGAGTCGCTCATTCGCTTATCAATCGGTTTAGAGGCAGTAGAGGACATTATTGCAGATTTAGAACAAGCTATTGAACAAGTAACAGCTTCACAACAAAAAGTAGAAGCTTAATAAATAAAACTTATTGGCTAATGCTGTAGCGTTTACGTATTTTCTCATTCGATTGGCCTCATTTGGTAATGCGTCAAACGTTGCTGCATCATCCGCTCACCTCATTTGGTGAAGTAACTGAAATTTTATAAAATTAATACCTAGTAATTTTATAAGTATTATTGACTTACTAAATTCCTTGTTTTATACTAGGAAATAAGAAAAGTGTTCGAAGGGCTACCAACCTAGAACCAATTTAAAGCGCCGACTTGTTGTTCGGTAAAGTGTTTCAGTCAATGCTCAAACTAATTTAGTTTCATAAGTGCTCCCCCACTTTTGAATATATATGAAGAGGAGTAGTTACTCAGCCAGTAGCTACTCTTATCTACAAAACTGATGATAAAGGAGTGTTTTAAATGGGAAATGTGTATAGTGCGCAAAACATTGCATCTTATCTTATTTATGAATTAAATGAAGGTCATGTGTTTGTGAACAACATGTCCATTCAAAACATACTTGCGTCAGTTGAGCTTAAATGGCAAGAGATCTTTGGACATTCTGCTTTTAAGGAAATGGTTTATTTCAAAGAGGAAGGCTATACAGTAAAAGAAGTTTTCGAAGCATATGAAAGCTATGGAGCAAGTCATATTCCTCTACCTGCAACAGAGTATTATTTAAAATACGGCACATTCCAATTAGTTGAACGTACGTATGCAATACCAAATTTTACGCAGGAGGAAATAAGACTGGTGCAACAAGCTTTAACACAATATCGTTATAAATTGCTAGCCAAAGCTAGTTAATTATCCCTCATATATTTGGCTCATTCTCTGCTGCTACAGGGAATGAGCTTTTTAAATTAGACGTGAAGATATACAGAAAAAATTTTTATTAATATATTTCAAAAGAACAATTTTTATGAATGTCTTAACATACATATAATAGAAGAAAGGCATTTATTTTAAGCAAGCACAAAGCCGGACGCAAATATGCCGATGCATAATTGATAAAGAAACGTCAGTATTTGTTCAATTATTATAGATTCAAGTGAAAAAACATATAATAAAAGGGTTGAAAACGATTTCCTTTGCACATCTACAGAAAACAAATGTCCATCCTAGAAAGATTTTTCTTGTGCAATGTATGTATTTACGTTACAATTTTCTTTAAGTTGATTTTTGAATTATTTGAATTTGTTTGTTTCACAATGTATCTTCATTCAGAATGTTTTTTGTAGCGAAAGTGAAACGCCATGACTAAATATCTGTCTGAAGATGAAGTGTTAGAAACACGGCAAACTGACCTGCTTTATATAGTCGGCGCACAATTCAAAATCTGTAAGAATTAAGCTGAGACGAAATAAATATAATGAAACTGCGGAATGTAAGTTGGAGGGAATAGGAATGGCAACTATAAAGGCAGCTATATTAGGATTTGGAACGGTAGGTCAAGGAATTTACCATATATTAAACGAAAAGCGTGAAGAGCTTAAAAATAAATTAGGAATTGAGCTGGAAGTAGCAAAAATTTTAGTTACAGATACTAGCCGTGAACGTGTACCAGGTACAGCGCATTTAATGACAACTAGTATGGATGAAGTTTTAGCAGAACCAGGTATGCAGGTTGTTTTTGAAGCGATCGTGAATGAGGAGCCAGCATTTACTTATTTAAAGCGCGCTGTTGAGCATAAATGTCATGTCATTACAGCTAACAAAGTAATGTTTGCAAAACGAGGCTTGGAGCTACAAGATCTTGCAAAAGCAAATGGCGTTTTTGTAGGCTTTGAGGCAACAACTGCTGGCGGTGTACCAGTTATAAAAACGATGAAAAATATTTTACTGGTCAATAATGTTAATCGTATTCAAGGAGTTTTAAATGGCACATCCAACTATATTTTAACGAAAATGCGTTCACAGGGCTGGTCGTTCGAAACTGCTTTAAAAGAGGCGCAAAATTTAGGCTATGCAGAGGCAGATCCTTTTAATGACATCTCAGGACAGGATGCCTTTAAAAAATTAATGATTTTAAGTGCTTTGGCATTTGGAGAACAACCAGATTGGGCTGACGTCGAAGTAGTAGGTATTGATAGTATTTCGGCAGAGGAAGTAAAAGAAGCATGTGAAAAAGGCTTGCGTTATCGCCACGTTGCTGAGGTTGAGAAACTAGCAGATGGTAAAGTGATCGCAAAGGTTGGACCGCAATTAGTTGATAAGGAACATCCGCTTTATCCAGTTGATGATGTTAATAATGCTGTGGCATTGGACACAAATTATATTGGCACATTAACGCTAATAGGACCTGGGGCAGGTATGTATCCAACAGCAAGTGTAATGGTTGAGGATTATGCAGAAATTATCGGTAAGCGAGCTGGATTTGTAGTAACGATATAATTAGATAGATTATGCCTATCATTCAACAATGTGCTAATTGTTTAATGATAGGCATTTTTTAATCCTCATCTTTAACATCAATATCCTCTGGAATAGGAGTATTACGCCAAATCTCAATTTCCTCTTTAATACGATCTAACTGCTCAAAATAAGTACTGAATTGTCCGCTATTAATCAGTATTTGATCGCCATCGTATACTGAACGGATACGACCCTCATAAACTAGGCGAAGTACTTGATCCTCTGGCATACCAAGTTCGATGGCTGTTTCTTCAATGGTTTTATACATAATTTCGCTCCTTTTATTGTTTTTATTATAACCTCCCTTTAATAGAAAGCCTACTGTGGGTTAATAAATGAAAGAAAAAGGAAAATGATAATTGTTTGATTTTGGATAAATCTGTATTATTAATGTTAATGCATGATGACGTTTGAGGGGCAATAAATGATGTATCCTGAAAAGGTCATGAAAATGAACAAGTAAAGCAGCTACGAGCATTGCGTTATTCCAGTTCTTTTTTTTCATCAATTCGTCTAACAGGTGTAGCTATTAGAGCAGTTGTAACGATTGTAGCGCTCTTGTCTTTTCTGGTGCTTTAGAATAATACTATGGAAATCACAGCTGTAAATGGCAATTCGTTAAGAATGGGGAATGGACTGTCCATACGGGAGAGGTTGGACAAGCCTTTTCTACAAGAAGTTAAAACCTTAAGAAATTCTTCATTTTTATAATAACTGGTTTTTAAGATTTAAAAGGTACACTATTAATTGAGAGCGAGGTGTATATCATGACGAAACTAACAGTTCTTGTTACAGACGATGATCAAGATATTCGTGATGGTATTGAAATCTATTTAAAGAATGAAGGCTACAATGTCATTAAAGCGGCAGACGGCTTAGAGGCACTCGGAAAATTAGAAAACAATGAAGTACATTTAATTATTTTAGATATTATGATGCCAAATATGGATGGAATAACAGCAACGTTTAAAATTAGAGAAGAGCGCAACATTCCAATTATTATGCTTAGTGCAAAAGCGGAGGATGGCGACAAAATTCATGGTTTGTCTGTAGGCGCTGATGATTACGTCACAAAGCCTTTTCATCCGTTAGAGCTGTTGGCTCGAGTGAAATCTCAGCTGCGACGTTATGTACAACTTGGGACGTACAATGAAGGAGCGGCAAAGGTAGAAATCGATGGACTTGTATTAGATGAAGATGCAAAGGAAGTCATTTTAGAAGGCGAGCCTGTTCGGTTAACACCAATCGAATATAAGATTACGGAATTATTAATGAAAAATGCAGGGCGTGTATTTTCGATAAGAGAGATTTATGAACGTGTGTGGAATGAGGAAGCTTACAATGCAGAAAATATTGTGGCTGTACACATTCGAAAAATACGTGAAAAAATCGAAGCAGATCCGAAAAATCCACGCTATTTAAAGGTGGTGTGGGGCGTTGGCTATAAAATGGAAAAATAAAATAGAGCAGTATGCTACGATTGCAGGGTTTGTAGCAGGGGTTATTGGACTAATTTATTTTGGTGTGTATGCCTATCAAATAGTAACTGCACGCTCTTCGGGGATGCTACAATTGCTCGAGAGAATTTTTTAAAAGAGGAGTTAAAAGTATGTTAAAAAATTGGAAACCTCTTCTCGCTCTTATATGTTTAATCTGGGTAATTTTCGGTATATTTACATTCTCTAAAGTTGGGTATCAATATATAGGAAGGTCGTATTTTCAATCTGAAAACTTTCAGCATGAACTAGATAATTTTCAGTCAGAATTAGGGCCATTAGTGTTAAATTTGCCGACAGCAGAGGGATTAAAAAGTAAAATCGTAGTTACTGAAAGCGAAATTGAAGAACATCGAAACTTTTATGGAACATTAGGACAACAAATAGATAATATTAAAACTCAATATGAAAATCGGATTAACGAAGCTGCTAATGTTAATGCAACGGACTTAAAAACAAAGCTTGAGAAAGAACGGGATGCAAAAATTAAAGATATTACAGCTAATTTTGAGAATGATGAGCATGTCCGTAAAAAAATTCTAGTTCAAAAGGAAGAGCTTGTTGATAAATATATAAAGGCCGCTCAAGAAGAAGCAAAAAGTTTTGTAAAAAATAATAATTACTGGTCTTATGAATTAACGAACACTGAAACAGGCAAAACATATCGTTCAGGTGATGTTTCTGATAGTAGTGCGTTCAAAATAGAGTATACTGGACAACATCCATTATCTACTTGGAATATTAGTGATAATTTAAATCAAATTTTTTATCGAACAGATATCAACGTGGATACAGAAAATTTAAGGGAAACTTCTGATTATACTGGTCTCATAACCATCTCAAAAAAATCAGCACAAGCAGTCGATATCATGGGAGGATATGACCATTTTACACGCCAACAATATATATTTTATTTTATATGGTTAACGAGTGTTGTGGCAGCTATTTTTGCATGGAACGGGCGTAAAGAAGTACTGAATATGGTACAAGGTTTAAAGGAAAAAGAAGCTCTTGCAAAGATGAAAATTGATTACCAAATTGGATTATTATTAATAAATGCATTCATATATTTAGTAGCATCTGAAATTGCTTTTGAAGCGATTGAATTTATTTATCAATCCAACTATGTACAGTACTTCACTAGTTCGTTATTTAAAATAGGTGCCATGATCATTATTGCTATGTTGTTCTTTGTACAGCTAATTTGGTTGTATGATCGAGTGAATACAATACAGAAATTAGAGGAGAACTTAAAAGCTAGCTATTTATGGTCACTAGGAGAATCAATCACGGATTTATTTATAAATCGTTCCATTGCATTACATTCCATTGTGATGATTGGGGCAGCATTTTTCGGTGGTGGAAGCCTTGTCGCTTCGATGTTTAGAGGTGGTGGATTCCCCGTTTTAGTATTGGGCATCTGCGCAATGATTGGTATACCAGCTATGATTCTCTTCCTTTCTAGAATGGGCTATTTAAATCGAATTATGAAGGATACAAAAGACATGGCAGAAGGGCGTTTAAATCGTGATGTCAAGGTAATGGGCAAGTCACCACTAGCGGGTCATGCCGAAAATCTTAATCATTTAAGAGAAGGCGTACGTACATCTATGCATGAGCAGGCAAAAAGTGAGCGTTTAAAAACAGAGCTTATTACGAATGTTAGTCACGACTTACGCACACCGTTAACATCCATTATTACGTATACAGATTTATTGAAAAATCCTGATATTTCAGAGGAAGAGCGTAAGCAATACATTCATATCCTTGATAAAAAATCAGAACGTCTAAAATTACTGATTGAGGATCTTTTTGAAGTGTCTAAAATGGCGAGTGGCAATATGGAGCTTCATCGCACTCGTGTTGATTTAACCCAGCTTATACAGCAGGCGGTAGGGGAGCATGAGGAAGATTTAGCCCAGGCTAATTTAGATTTACGCATGACAAAACCACATGAGCCAATCTACGCGTATGTGGACGGACAAAAATGGTGGAGACTGATCGATAATTTAATCGTTAATGTATTAAAATATGCATTAGAGGGCACACGTGTTTATGTAACGTTGAAACGTACGACAGAGGGTGACGCTGAATTTACGGTGAAGAATGTTGCAAAATATGAAATTAGCGAGAATGCGGATGAGTTATTTGAACGCTTTAAGCGAGCGGATGCTTCACGCCATACAGAAGGCTCAGGGCTAGGCTTAGCCATTGCACAATCCATTGTAGATTTGCATGGTGCTCGTATGAGTATAGAGGTAGATGGAGATTTATTTAAGGTTATCGTTCGAATTCCAACAGCATAGACAAAGAACAGCGGCAAACATTTTGCCGCTGTTTTTATTATGTTGGAAAATAAAATATGTGAGAAATTCCTTTTGAATGTTGGGAATTTCAATCCGTCATTTTGGAACTTTCTTCGGTCGCTTTGGGTGTTCTATCCACGAAATTGACGCTTGTATCCGCGACAATGGCGGTTCTATCCACGACTTTGATGGTTCTATCCTTCACTTCGGTACTTTCTTCCGTCGCTTAGGCTCTTCTATCCGTCGTTCCTCTCTTTCTTCCGTCACTTTGGCTACTCGTTGTGCCTGCCGGAAGCCTACTTTTTTAGTTATAACCCTAAATTCTTGGCAATAATCACTTTCATGACTTCGTTGGTACCTGCATAGATGGACATGACAGGAATATCTCGATATCTTCTAGCAATCTTGTATTCCTCCATATAACCGTAGCCACCGTGTAACTGCATACACTGGACAGCAAGCTCGCGTGCATTTTCCGTTATCCAGTATTTTGCCATCGAAACTTTTGTCACAACATCATTTCCTGCGATATGTTCCTCAATTAAAGACTCCAAAAATGATTTGCCGAGTTCAATTTTTGTCGCCATTTCAGCTATTTTAAATTGCGTGTTTTGGAAGTCACTAATTGACTTTCCAAAAGCTTCGCGTGATTTTACATAATCAATTGTTAAAGCCAGCATGTCTTCAGCAGCGGTTTGTGCGGCGATGGCTACTGCTAAACGCTCTTGCTGCAGTTTTTCCATCATATAAATAAAACCTTTACCTTCTTCACCAAGGAGATTTTTTACAGGAACGCGACAATCTTCAAAATATAGCTCTGCTGTGTCCTGCGCATGCATGCCAACTTTTTCGAGTTTGCGACCTTTTGTGAAGCCTGGCGTCCCGTCTTCAATGACAAGGAGGCTAATGCCACGATGCTTTTTTTCAGCCTGAGGATTTGTTTTTACAGCAACAACCGCTAAATTTGTATGAATACCATTTGTAATAAATGTTTTTTGTCCGTTGACGATATAGTGATCGCCATCACGAATAGCAGTAGTTTGGATGTTTGCCAAATCTGAACCTGTGCCTGGCTCTGTCATAGCAATTGCTGTAATATGTTCGCCTGTAACACATTTCGGTAGCCAGCGTGATTTTTGTTCATTTGAGCCATATGCCTCAATATAAGGAACAACAATATCGTTATGCAGACCAACACCAATAAGGCTAGAACCCACACGCTCAAGCTCTTCTTGAATAATAACGCCAAAACTGAAATCGAGTCCGAGACCTCCATACTGCTCTTCTACTTGAGGGCATAGATAGCCCATTTCCCCAAGCTTACGCCAAAATTCAAGTGGAATAAGATGATCTTTTTCCCATTGTGGATAGTTTGGCTCGGCTTCTTCTGCCAAAAACTTACGTAACGTTTTACGAAATAATTCATGTTCTGTTGATTCGAATTTATATTTTGCCATATGAACAACACCCCTTTTTCCCTCGTGCATGCGTAAAATTTACTCTTGCAATTATAATGTTACTTAAATATTCAGAAAAATTAAAGTATATTAATCATAGTTTTTTTACGTAATCTTAAAAATAGATTGATTTGCAGGAATATGTACAGTTGATATCATGAGCTGATTGGTGTCCTTTTGCACTTACTTTCTATAAGAGAATGTTAAGTATATAATCAACTAAGACTATATGAAAGTAGGGGACTGAAATGCCTAAAGTAATTGGCGGAATTCTTTTATTAAGTATATATAGTGCATTAACTTTTTACTTAGGATGGGGATTGAGACATTGGCTTGTGGCAATGGGATGGTTCCGTTATCCAATTTTATATTGGTTAGTGCTGTATATCATTGCGTTTAGTATAATGATTAGCAGATTGCATGAGTCTTTACGGGTGTTTTCAATTATCCATAATTACTGGATGTTTATTTTTGAATACGGATTACTACTTTGTTTGGTAGCACACTTAATTCTTTGGCTAAGTCCTTTTAAAAGTGTACAGATAATTGGTGGTATTGCAGTTGCTATGTTATTTGTACTAAGTATTGTGGGGACTTATTTAGCGTATTCACCTGTTGTTCGTCATTTAGAGATAACGATGGATAAAAAGAGCAGTGAGCTAGATTCGATGAGAGTTGTGGTTGCATCAGATTTTCATTTAGGTGTTCTCTCAAATAAAAGACATTTACAGCGCTTTGTTACGTTATCGAATGAAGCTAAACCGGACATCGTCTTTTTAGCTGGAGATATTGTGGATGACGACCCTAAATGGTTTGTTAAAGATGGAATGGCAGATGCGATGAAACAATTAACATCTACATATGGTGTGTATGGTGTACTGGGTAATCACGAGTACTATGGCAAGAAAATTCCTGAATTTATTAAAGAGATGGAAAACGCTAATGTAAAAGTTTTGTGTGATGAAACTATTAGAATCGATAATGTGATAGTATTAACGGGGCAAGAGGATATTACAAACAAGGAAAGAAAGCAACTAGATACATTGAAGACAACAGATGACTTACCTTGGTTTGTTATGAATCATACCCCAAATGATTTAATTACACCCGCAAAAATGGGTGTAGACTTCCATATGTCAGGTCATACGCATAAAGGACAATTATGGCCTAATCAGTATATAACGGCTCGTGTATTTGAGCTCGATTATGGTTATAAAATGAAGGAGAAAATGCATACACTTGTTTCATCAGGTTTTGGCTTTTGGGGTCCTCCAATGCGAATAGGCAGCCGTTCCGAATTATGGGTTGTAGATATAAATTTTCGTTAGTTGGTAAGTTGGCCATATGAATTAGTCTGCTCATAACTGAATGCTATAGTCATAGTATATGAGTATATGAAAAAGTGTATTTTATAATATGTTGGTATTTAATTAATAAAAGGTAAGGTGACAACGTGGATATCATTGAATTATTAAAGGCGCTTATTTTAGGCTTTGTCGAAGGGATGACAGAGTTTGCACCAGTGTCGTCAACAGGTCATATGATTATTGTAGACGATATGTGGCTGAAGACAGAGGAATTTTTAGGGATGTATCCCGCTAATACATTTAAAATCGTTGTACAGCTAGGCTCCATTTTAGCCGTAGTCGTTGTAATGTGGAAACGAATGTTAAATTTAGTTGGACTCTATAAAATTGATGGCCAAGCGAAATCAGTGAAAGGTCACTTCAACTTATTACATGTGATTGTGGGTATGTTACCAGCGGTTATATTAGGTTTTGCGTTCAAAGATTTTATCGATGATCATTTATTTAAAGTAGAGCATGTTATTTATGCTTTAGTAGCTGGGGCACTTTTAATGATTGCTGCAGATAAATTAGCACCAAAAAGACCAAAAGTAGATTCACTAGACAAAATTTCTTATGGTTTAGCATTTAAAGTAGGGTTAGTACAATGTTTATCACTTTGGCCAGGGTTCTCCCGTTCAGGTGCAACAATTTCTGGTGGTGTACTATTTGGAATGAGTCACCGAGTAGCGGCAGACTTTACTTTCATTATGGCAGTACCAATTATGGCGGGTGCTAGTTTAGTGTCTGTACTAAAAAACTGGGATACGCTATCTATGGATTATTTTGGATTCTATGCAGTGGGTTTCATTAGTTCATTTATCTTTGCATTACTCTCAATTAAATTCTTCTTAGCACTTATTTCAAAAGTGAAGTTAATGCCATTCGCTATTTATCGCCTTGTACTAGCTGCTGTATTAGCTGTTATTATCTTTATGTAATTAATAAAGTCACTCTTCTGGGGTTCACTACAGAATGAGTGGCTTTTTTTAGCGTTTTCATCCTGCTTTAGGGAAAAATAAATGGTTAATAAGTATTGTTTGAAAGTAGGGTGGATCAAATCTTATTACGAAAAAAGATATTTTTTACCTATATATTGTCATTACAATTGTAAAGAACATATAATTAATTCAGAGGTTTTTTTGTTTTCAGATTATATTTAGTAGAATCGACATAGACACAGCGAGGTGGAGAAAGTGTTTCAAATTGGAAATAGGTCTAAGAAAAATACAATTGAGATTACGGATGAATCAAGTATAGGCGTTATTATTCAAGATCAGGAACGTTTACTACAGTTAAATCTCGTAAATTTAACTAGAGAAGATTTGCAATTGATCAGGAGTTTAAAACCGTATATTGAACAAAATGTTGTAGAGGTTGTGGCTGCATTTTATCATGCAATTGAAAGTGTGCCAGCCTTACGTGAGGTTATTGAAAAGTATAGCTCTAGTGAGCGGTTACGCCAAACATTACGCCATCACATTATAGAAATGTTCGAAGGGCGTATAGACGATGCATTTTTAGAGAAGAGAAGGCGAGTGGCAAAAATGCATGTGAAGATTAACTTGTATCCTAAATGGTATTTAGCAGCCTTTCAAAACCTTGAAAAATTTTTAAGAAAGATTGTTTATAACCTTCAATTAACGAGGGTTGAAGAAGAGAAATTTTGTGAAGCCATTAGTAAAATGTGTAATATTGAACAACAGATTGTCTTAGAGGAATATGATAATTATGCTAATACATTAATTGAGAAGCAACAGGATAGTGTTCGAGCACATGTTAAGGAAATTATAGGTGGGATATCTACGCAGCTAGAGACTCAATCTCATTGTACCAATGAAACAGTGAACGAACTTGTTTATAATGCCAAGGAAGTGAATGAATACTTGAAGGAAAGTATAGATGAGGCAAAAATAATGCAAAAGGTATCGTCTGAAGGCTATTCTAAAATAACATTAATTAATGAGCAAACAGGGAAAATTCATCATAAGACAGTTGAAATGTCGAGCATGGTGGAGCAATTAGATCACTCTTCCTCAAAAATCAATGCTGTTATCGAAATAGTAAAAAGTATTTCGGGCCAAACAAATTTACTGGCTTTAAATTCGGCTATTGAGGCGGCTCGTGCAGGGGAGCATGGAAAAGGCTTTGCTGTTGTGGCAAGTGAAGTTCGTAAACTTGCAGATCAGACGAAAAGTTCGGTTGAACAAATCGCGGATCTCATAACAATGTCTAATGGAATTACAAACCAAGTTGTTCAAGCGATTCATGAAATTCAAGAGCTGGTGAACAATAGTATTGAGCAAAATGCAGAATCTTTAAAAGCATTCGATGCCATATCTGGCTCAGTAAACGGTTCTATCTCAAACTTCCAAAATGTAGGACAAAAAATAACGGAATTGTCAGGAATTATAGAATCAATTGGAGAATCTTCCGAGGAATTAAAACAAGCTGCCAATCGTTTAGACACAACAATCAGAGACTTCTAAAACTATGCATAAAGCCTATGCATAGTTTTTTTATATCACAGAAAGCTGAGGGTGACAAATGTGAGGATAAGTTGATTTCCGTTCCGACAGGACGCCCCAGGAAGCGGCCTTTTATGATGATTAGCCCATTTAATATTATTTTTAATAAATAGGACAAAATCGCCTTTCTGAAGGATAAAACATCAAATAGACGGATGAAGTTTGTAGAGTGATAAAAAGGACTAGCGATTACATATGTAAAGATAAGAAATCCCTAGAAAATACTTGTTCTAAGTGTTACGCTATAGGCGAATTAAATTGAGGGGTGTTCGGAATATGAAAAAGAAATTATTTATTACTCGAAAGTTCCCAGCGCATATAGTTGAACCGTTGAAAGAGTATTATGATATCAAACAATGGGAGGAGGAGGAAATTGTTATACCACGGGAAAAACTATTGGCAGGTGTTGCAGAATGTGAAGTATTGTGGGTAACGATTGCTGACCAAGTCGATGACGAGTTATTATTACATGCACCCAATCTAAAACTCGTGACTAATTTAGCAGTTGGATATAATAATATTGATGTCAAAGCTTTGCGTAAGCGTGGAATAATGGCGACTAATACTCCAGGAGTTTTAACAAATACGACTGCAGATTTAGTATGGGGATTATTGCTTGCGACTGCTCGAAGAATTCCAGAAAGCGAACGATATTTGCGTGAGGGTAAATGGAAAAGCTGGTATCCGATGCAATTAGTGGGTAAAGATGTTTCAGGATCCACTATAGGAATTATTGGTATGGGACGAATTGGCCAAGCTGTTGCAAGACGAGCAAAAGGTTTTGATATGAAAATTTTATACAACAATCGTAGACGCCGTCATGAGGTAGAAGAAATGTATGGCTTTCAATATGTGTCGTTGGAGGATCTTTTAAAACAATCGGATTTTGTTGTGATTATGACACCTTTTAACAATGATACTGTAGGACTTATAGGAGCAGAAGAACTTGCTTTAATGAAGGATGACGCGGTATTAATTAACGCATCACGTGGTGGAATTATCGATGAGAATGCACTGTATGATACGTTAAAAAACGGTAAGCTGTGGGCAGCAGGACTAGATGTCTTTGAACAAGAGCCTATTGCGCTGGATCATCCATTGTTGACGCTTCCAAACGTTGTAGCACTTCCGCATATCGGTAGTGCTTCGTTGCAAACTAGAACTGCAATGCTGATGCTGAACGTTAAAGAGCTTACCGCATATGGACAGGGCAAGGCTGTAACGAATCGAATAGATTAATGACAGGGAAGATAACAGAAGAGTATCTTTTGTGATAAAGCGGCAAAGATTTGTTTGTATCTGAAATAAATGTATAAATCAGCTGTGATTATAAAAACAGAGAGCACATCGTATTAAGATGTGCTCCTTAAATAAATAGCGTCCATTATTTATTAAACATATCAAATAAACCGCCAATGCCACCTTCACCTTTAGATTGACCGCCTCCGCCTTGAGAAATGGGTGCTGCAGCAAAGACGCGGCTTGCTAATCGGCTAAATGGTAAGGATTGAATCCATACTTTACCCGGACCTTTTAAAGTAGTGAAGAAGATACCTTCACCGCCAAATAATGCAGTTTTTACACCTTTGACCATCTCGATATCGTAATCTACATCAGATGTCATAGCAACTAAACAGCCTGTATCAACACGTAATACTTCACCGGGTGCTAGAGTCTTTTCGTGAATAGTTCCACCTGCATGTACAAAAGCCATGCCGTCTCCTTCAAGCTTTTGCATAATGAAGCCTTCACCACCAAAGAAGCCAACACCGATTTTTTTCTGGAATTCAATACCGATTGAAACGCCTTTAGCAGCAGCTAAAAATGCATCTTTTTGACAAATAATCTTTCCATTCAATTGGCTTAAATCCATTGGAATAATCTTACCAGGGTATGGAGAAGCAAAATACACATGGCGTTTACCTGAACCAACGTTCGTAAATGTCGTCATGAATAAACTTTCACCTGTAATTAGACGTTTTCCAGCTCCCAATAATTTACCCATAAGACCACTATCTAGGCTTCCTCTTGAACCATCGCCAAAGATAGTTTCCATATGGATAGAATCATCCATCATCATTAAAGCTCCAGCTTCAGCTACTACTGTTTCTTGAGGGTCAAGCTCCACTTGCACGTATTGCATATCATCGCCATATAATTTGTAGTCAATTTCGTGATTATTCATAAAGGATTCCTCCAAAAAATAATTTTGTTATTATATACGATTATAAGTTGCATTAGTTTCATTGCATAATTAAATATTTTAGAAAAAAAGGGAATAAACTAGTAAATGTCGAATATAAAACACTAGAATGAGTATTTTTATTTTCGTTTAGCTGGGAATTTGTGATTGTTTTTCAATGCTCACAAAGACTTTCATGCATAACTGACATCAAGTTCAGCTAAAAGAAAATAAAGCCTCTGACGATTGGTACTTATATTATCGGACCTCTATATATTAAAAATTCGGAATTTTGACATATTTAATTTTATATAATATAGAGTAATAGATGATATCTGTCTAAAGCAATGCGATTAGTAACAATGAGGCAGAGGCACAATAGATAGTTCAGGGGGTGTTTGTAGTGGAAATAAAAAATTATATCGGCGGTGAATGGGTAACACGTTCACATTTACAAAGTATAGTAGTGACCAACCCTGCTAATGGGGAGCAGCTAGCTACAATACCGCGTTCTACTGCAGGTGAGGTAGATGAAGCGGTAGCGGTTGCGAAACAGGCACAAAAAAATTGGGCATTAGTACCCGCGCCTAAACGTGCAGACTATTTATATGCCATCGGTCAAAAAATGAAAGAGAAAAAGGAACATTTAGCGACCGTTTTAACAAAAGAGATGGGAAAGGTTATTGAAGAAGCAAGAGGCGAGGTACAGGAAGGGATAGACATGGCCTATTATATGGCTGGTGAAGGGCGACGGTTATTTGGGGAGACAACGCCGTCTGAGCTAGCTAATAAATTTGCCATGAGTGTACGGGCACCTATTGGCGTTGTAGGATTAATAACTCCGTGGAATTTCCCTGTAGCTATTGCTACTTGGAAGTCATTCCCTGCAATTGTTGCTGGCAATACATTCATTTGGAAGCCTTCTAATGAGACACCAATGATGGCGTACGAAATGGGTAAAATTTTTGAAGAGGTTGGCTTACCGAGCGGAGTAGCAAATATCGTCTTTGGTACAGGGCCAACAGTTGGAACAGCATTGATTGAACATCCAGACGTTAAGGTCATTTCATTTACTGGCTCTACAACAACAGGAAGTAAGGTAGCGGAGCTAGGTGGTAAACACCTAAAGAAGATTTCCTTAGAGATGGGTGGTAAAAATGCAGTTATAGTTATGGATGATGCCGATTTACAACTAGCTACTGAAGGCATCTTATGGAGTGCATTTGGGACTGCTGGTCAAAGATGTACAGCATGTAGTCGCGTGATCGTGCATAAAGATGTAAGAGAGGAACTAGAAAAACGTCTATTAGACGAAATGCAAAAGCTAACAATTGGGGACGGCCTCGATGAAAGCGTAAAAATCGGACCTGTGATTAATAAAGCTGCATTGGAAAAGATTAATCACTATGTGCAAATCGGCAAACAAGAAGGGGCGACGTTGTTAGCTGGAGGTAGAATATTGTCTGAACCACCTTATGACAAAGGGTTTTATTATGAGCCTACACTATTTACCAATGTGAAGCCTGACATGATTATTGCACAGGAAGAAATCTTCGGTCCGGTCGTTTCTCTCATTGAAGTAGCAAGTTTGGATGAAGCAATCGAAGTAAACAATGGCGTAAAATTTGGCTTATCCAGTTCAATTTTCTCACAAGATGTGAATACGATTTTCCGCGCACAACGAGATTTAGATACAGGTATTGTTTATGTGAATGCTGGCACAACAGGTGCTGAAATCCATTTGCCATTTGGTGGCACAAAAGGTACGGGGAACGGTCATCGTGACTCGGGTGTAGCTGCCTTAGATGTTTATACAGAATGGAAAAGTATTTATGTAGACTATAGCGGTAAATTACAAAGAGCACAAATCGATACAGAATAACAGATCAATGAAAGGGGATGTTCTTGATGAAAGTTGTTGTATTAGGTGCAGGTTTAATGGGGAAAGAGGTAGCTCGTGATTTAATAAAAAATAGCAAAGTGGAGCGTGTATTTTTAGGGGATATAGACGTGAATATAGCGCAGAACTTTGTGGACTCGTTAAATACAGATAAGATTGAGGTTGTAGAGCTTCATGCTGAGCGCGACGACTCGTTAATGGAAGTTATCTCAAAAGGCAATGTAGTCGTTAATGCATTATTCTATTCCTTTAATGAGCGTGTAGCAAGAGCGGCAATCGCAGCTGGTGTTCATTCTGTGGATTTAGGTGGTCATATTGGCGGTGTAACTGAAAAAATATTAGATCTTGACGAAGAGGCAAAGGCAAAAGGTGTAACCATTATTCCGGACTTGGGTGTTGCCCCAGGTATGGTCAACATTTTAGCGGGTTACGGCGCTTCGAAATTAGATGAGGTAGAATCTATTAAACTATTTGTAGGTGGTATTCCTACAGAGCCGAAACCACCTCTTCACTACACACGCGTATTTTCTCTAGATGGTGTCTTTGATCATTACACAGAGCCATCAAAAGTGATTCTAAAAGGTAAACTTCAAGAAGTTCCGTCGTTATCAGGCGTTGAACCTATTTATTTCAAAGATTTTGGTGTGCTTGAGGCATTTTATACATCTGGCGGTATATCGACGTTGGATAAGACATTCCCAAATGTCCAAACACTAGAATATAAAACAATTCGTTATAAAGGACATGCAGAGAAATTTAAGCTATTAGCAGATTTAGGATTCCTTGATGCTAGTAATAAGGTAGAGGTAGAAGATCAAGAAGTTTCTGTGCGTCCAGTTGTTCGTGAGGCACTTAAAAAGAAACTTGAGCTCGGTACAAAACCAGATGCAGTGCTACTGCGCGTAATTGTAGCGGGTGAAAAAGCGCAACAACAAGTGACTTATGAGTTCGAAATGGTTGTGCGTAAAGATATGACAATTAATGAAACGGCTATGGCTCGTGCAACAGCTAATACAATTTCTGTCGTTGCTCAAATGATTGGGGAAAATAAAATTACAGAGCGCGGTGTATTTGCACCTGAATCAATTGTACCGGGCGATATTTATATTCAAGAGATGGCAAAACGTGGTGTTGTCATTAAGGAGACGTCTCATATATCTGCAATGATTGTGAAATGGTAGGTGCTTGGTCATGAATTTCGAATTTACCACTGAGCAAAAAATGTTACGTAAAACAGTCAGGCAGTTTGTGGATGCCGAGATTATTCCACATATCGCGAAGTGGGATGCTGAGGGTGGCTTCGATCCGAAGATTTGGTCAAGACTTGCTGAGCTAGGCTTAATGGGTGTTTGTGTACCAGAGCAATACGGTGGCATTGGGATGGATTACAATGCACTTGCCATCGTTTGTGAAGAACTGGAACGTGGAGATACAGCGTTTCGTACAGCTGTTTCCGTTCATACAGGCTTGAATAGCATGACCTTAATGCAATGGGGAACAGAAGCTCAAAAACAGCAGTATCTTGTTCCACAGGCAAAAGGAGTTCGGATTGGGGCATTTGGTTTAACAGAGCCAGGGGCAGGGTCAGATGTAGCCGCAATGTCTACAACCGCTGTAAGGGATGGAGACTTTTACGTGTTAAATGGACAGAAAACATGGATTTCCTTATGTGATATAGCTGACCATTTTATCATTTTTGCCTACACTGATAAATCGAAGAAGCATCATGGCATTAGTGCATTTATCGTAGAGCGTTCCATGGCGGGCTTTACATCGAAGGCCATTAAAGGGAAATACGGTATTCGTGCTGGTAATACGGGTGAGCTCTTCTTTGAAAATCTACGTATACCTGTAAAAAATCGCCTTGGAGAAGAGGGGGAAGGCTTTAAAATTGCGATGTCTGCGTTAGATAATGGCCGTTTTACAGTAGCTGCAGGCGCGGTTGGTCTTATTCAAGCGTGCCTCGAGGCGAGTGTGAAATACTGCCATGAACGCGAAACATTTGGTAAACCTATTGGTGAGCACCAGCTAGTTGGGCAAATGATTGCCAAAATGGAAGCGGGCTATCAAATGAGTCGCCTACTTGTATATCGTGTTGGAGAGTTAAAAAACAAAGGTATACGCAATACGCGCGAGACATCATTAGCAAAGTGGCAGGCTTGTGATTTTGCCAATAAAGCCGCGGATGATGCGGTCCAAATTCATGGAGCATATGGTTATTCGGATGAATATCCAGTCGCTAGATATTTACGTAACTCGAAAGCACCGGTTATCTACGAAGGCACGCGGGAGATTCATACAATTATGCAGGCTGACTATGTATTAGGAAAACGTCAAGATAAGTCATTGGCAAAAATGTTACCCAAATGGCCGTTTGAAGAATAAGCATTTTATCCAAAATTAAACATAAAAAAGAATCCGAATTCCGGGTTCTTTTTTTATGTTTCAGCAAAAAATTCATTTTGTTACAATTAAACCGTTTTTTACGCTCCAATTGTGTCCTAACGTTCAAATTATACAAGAAAATATTGTTATAAAATAACATTTTATATTGCTTTACTCTCATAATATGGTATTTTTAAAAAGGTAATATAGTTCTAAATAATCAACATATTATCAAGTTATATATATAGTACAATAGGAGGACTTGTTATGAAGAAAAAGTTAAAACTCAATCAAGTGTTAATTGGAGTAAGTACAATGGCACTTTCTTTTGGAGCATTACAAGCAGAGGCATCAACAGCAGAAAAAACACCTTATAATGTATTACAAATGAAGCCTGTTGGCATAGTGAAATCGAATGATGAAGTTACACATTCTACAAAGGTTGATGAAACATTATCATTTGAAAAACGCTTGGAAATGGGAGATTTTTCGGAACACCCAGCTCCAACTATTAAACTTGCTGAAACGAAGCAATTGCAGCAACAGTACTCGATGGCGGAGCTTAATAGAATGAACGATAGTGAGTTAATTAATACACTAGGAAATATTCGCTGGGATCAAATTACAGACTTATTCCAATTCAATGAGGACTCAAAAGCTTTTTATCAAAATAAAGAACGTATGCAAGTGATTATCGATGAATTAGGGAAAAGAGGAAGTTCATTTACGAAAGATGATTCAAAGGGTATTGACACTTTTGTTGAGCTATTGCGTTCTGCATTTTATGTAGGATTTTATAATAACGAACTATCGTATTTAAACGAGAGAAGTTTCCATGATAAGTGTTTACCAGCATTAAAAGAAATAGCTAATAATCCGAACTTTAAACTTGGTACAGATGAGCAAGATAAGGTAGTATCCGCCTATGGTAAATTAATAGGTAATGCTTCTAGTGATGCGGAAACAGTTCAAAATGCTACGAAGATTTTAAAACAGTATAATGAAAATCTTTCTACATATGAAAGCAAGTATTCAAAAGGACAAGCTATCTATGATTTAATGCATGGGATAGATTTTGACTTGCAGTCGTATTTGCATGATGAACGTAAAGAAGCTAATACGTCGATATGGTATGGAAAGATTGATAGTTTCATAAATGAAGTGAATAAAATTGCACTTTTACATAATGTGACAGATGACAATGGTTGGTTAATCAATAATGGTATTTATTATGCAGGGCGTTTAGGAAAATTCCATAGCAATCCGAATAAAGGTTTAGAAGTTGTTACACAAGCGATGCATATGTATCCATATTTAAGTGATGCTTATTTTGTGGCAGTAGAACAAATTGCTACAAATTATGGTGGAAAAGACAATAATGGAAATACAGTAGATTTACAAAAGGTACGTGAAGAAGGGAAGAAGGAGTATTTACCAAAAACATATACATTTGATGATGGATCAATTGTATTTAAGACGGGTGATCAAGTAACAGAAGATAAAATTCAAAGATTATACTGGGCTGCAAAAGAAGTGAAAGCACAATATCACCGTGTAATTGGAAATGATAAGGCATTAGAACCAGGCAATCCTGACGATGTATTAACAGTTGTCATTTATAACTCTCCAGATCAATATTCATTAAACCGTCAATTGTACGGGTATGAAACAAATAATGGTGGTATTTATATTGAAGAGACTGGAACATTCTTTACATATGAACGTACGCCAGAGCAAAGTATTTATAGTTTAGAAGAGTTGTTCCGCCATGAATTTACTCATTATTTACAGGCAAGATTCGAGGTTCCTGGTTTATTTGGAAGAGGAGATATGTACCAAAATGAGCGACTAACATGGTTCCAGGAAGGAAATGCAGAATTCTTTGCAGGATCAACGCGAACAAATGATGTTGTTCCACGTAAGAGTATTATTAGTGGATTATCAGATGACCCATCACAACGCTTTACAGCTAAACAGACATTGTTTGCTAAATATGGATCATGGGATTTTTATAACTATTCATTTGCACTACAGTCTTATATGTATACTCATCAATTTGATACATTTGATAAAATTCAAGATTTAATTCGTGCGAACGATGTGAAAAATTATGATGCGTATCGTGACTCTTTAAGTAATGATCCACAACTGAATGCGGACTACCAAGCGTATATGCAGCAATTGATTGATAATCAAGAAAAATACGAGGTGCCACAAGTAGCAGAAGATTATTTAGTGCAACATGCACCAAAAGCGTTAAACGAAGTGGAGCAAGAAATTGTCGATGTTGCTAACGTAAAAGATGTGAAAATGACAAAACATAAGTCTCAATTCTTTAATACATTTACACTCGAAGGTACGTATGTAGGTAGTGAAACACAAGGTGAATCTCAAGATTGGAAAACGATGAGTAAGCAAGTGAACGAAGTACTGGAGCAACTGTCACAAAAAGAGTGGAGCGGCTATAAAACAGTGACAGCGTATTTTGTCAACTACCGTGTGAATGCAGCAAACCGGTTTGAATATGATATTGTTTTCCACGGCGTTGCGACGGATGAAGGAGATCATCAAGCACCTATTGTAAATATCAATGGTCCATATACTGGAATCGAAAATGAGGAAATTCAGTTCAAGAGCGATGGTTCAAAAGATAATGATGGAAAAATCGTTTCTTACCTTTGGAATTTTGGTGATGGCAAAACAAGTGACGAGGCAAACCCTACTCATGTATACGAAAAAGAAGGCACATATAATGTGACATTAACAGTGAAAAATGATAAGGGAATAGAAAGTAAAGATCGTACAATTGTTTCTGTAAGGAAGGATGAACAAACAGAGAAACCTCATCCAGAAGAAGCGAAGAACATTCCATTTAATACGCCTCTAAAAGGTGATTTGATTGGGGATGATGATACGGATGTATACACATTCGATGTAACGTCTCCAGAAGAAATCGATATTTCTGTCTTAAATGAAAATCAAATTGGCATGACATGGGTGCTTTATCATGAGTCTGATAAGAAAAATTATGTAGCATATGGACAGGAAGATGGAAATAGTATAAAAGGTAAACTTCATGCAGAACCAGGAAAGTATCATCTATATATTTATAAATTTGATAATGAAAACGGGACATATACAGTAAATGTACAAAATGGAGCACAAACAGAGCTAGAACCAAATAATCTTCCAGAAGAAGCGAACATAATTCCGTTTAATAAGGCACTAAAAGGTAGCTTGATGGATGATGATCATACGGATGTATACACATTCGATGTTTCATCTCCAAAAGAAATCGATATTTCTGTCCTGAATGAAAATCAAATTGGCATGACATGGGTGCTTTGTCATGAGTCTGATATGCGAAATTACGTAGCGTATGGACAGGAAGATGGAAATAGTATAAAAGGCAAATTCAATGCAGAACCAGGAAAGTATTATTTATATGTTTATAAATTTGATAATAAAAACGGGACATATACAGTAAAAGTACAATAACATAAAAAAGAGCAGTAAAAAACGAGAGGGATTCAGTTCCTCTCGTTTTTTACTGAGAAAAAATTTTGAATAATGTAACTTTTTGGCTTTTTGAAAGTCTAATTAATAAACAAATATATGAAAGCGAGGAAAAATGATGAAGAACAAGTGGATAGCAATTTTGATCATTACCGTACTAGCAATTTTGCCAGGAATTTTTATGTTGATGTCGGTCCCAAAAGTAGAGGCACAGACTACAAGTGCGAGTATAACAACTCATAGCTGGCAAGTATCCTTTACTCAGACACTAAATGAA
Source organism: Lysinibacillus sp. NPDC058147 (assembly GCF_042884205.1). Lineage (NCBI taxonomy): Bacteria > Bacillati > Bacillota > Bacilli > Caryophanales > Bacillaceae > Lysinibacillus > Lysinibacillus sp. NPDC058147. The sequence continues at coordinate 15,833 of NZ_JBHVUJ010000017.1, read as the reverse complement.
AGCAAAATAACGGAAGACAATGTTTACGTAACAAATAGCAAAGGTCAAAAGGTAACAGCAACAGTAACATTGGGAGAAGATAATAAGACAATGATCGTGAGCGATTTAGCACCTGGAATTTATAAATTACATGTGAAGAAAGAAGCGTTTGTACTAGGTGGATCTAACACAACATCGCAAGTAATAGCGTTTACCATCATTGAAAAACTTGAACCTGTAAAATCAGAAAAAGAGTTACAACAATATTTCGAAACACTTTTAGCTAACTCACCAAAAGAACTGAACTATGAAGCAACCGCAGAAATTGCAAAGAGCGAAGACAAAGCGAGTGCTGACAGCTCCTCTACAACGAATAATCAAGTCGAAGGAGTGGAGGAAGGGGATATAGTCGTTGTTAAAGATGGCTTTATTTATGCTGTAGAAGATCATGGTATTACTGTAGTAGATGCTAAAGATCCGAAAAATTTAAAGCTAGTGACTACAATCAAGTCGAAGGAGTCGCAATATATTTCGAAGCTTGCAATATATGATAATTTATTAATAGTGATTGGGGATAAATATTTAGAAAAAGTAGGCACAAGCATGTCGACAGCTACTTTGTATAATATTGCAAATCCAAAAAATCCGAAGCTCATACGTGAAGTGGGGCAAGAGGGATATTTACAAGATATTCGAATTACAAATGACACATTATACTTAGTCGGTAATATGTATCCGAATTATTGGATGCTTAGAGAACAAAAAGCGCCGGATTTAAAACCGAAAACATATGATAGTGTTGAAGGAAATGAGTACAAAAGTTTACCTCTAAAGAAAATTTCTATTTTACCAAATACAATGGATGGAACATATAGTTTAATTACGGCAGTAAATTTAAAAAATGGTGCAAAGACAGCTGCGAATACTAAGGGGTACTTAGGTGGTAGTAATGGAATGTATATGTCGGAGAATGCACTTTATTTAACAACACCAATTTATGATAGAAATCCAGTGCCTGCTGCTGGTCGTATTATGGATATGATCTGGATGCCAAGAGTTACTGATACACAAGTTTTTAAATGGGATGTTGATGGAACTGCTATGAATTTTGTAGGTACTACGGAAGTAAAAGGATCAGTGTTAAATCAGTATTCAATGGATGAATATAAAGGTAATTTCCGCATCGTTACAACTGAAGGAAATGCGTGGGATGATCAAAAAACATCACGAAACCACCTATTTATTTTAGATAAAAATTTACAAGAGCTCGGTGCAGTAAAAGATTTAGCTCCTGGTGAAAAAGTGTATTCTGCACGCTTTATGGGTGAAAAAGCATATGTGGTAACATTTAAGCAAGTGGACCCATTGTTTGTTATTGATGTGGCAAATCCGAAAAAGCCAACTGTGCTAGGTGAGCTAAAGATTCCAGGCTTTAGTAACTATTTGCATCCATTAGACGACACACATTTAATCGGCATTGGCTATGATACCGAAGAACGTTATGATGCATATTCGAAGCGTAATTTTACGGTGACAACTAATATGAAAATGTCTTTGTTTGATGTTTCAGATTTCAAACATCCAAAGGAACAATCACATGTGAAAATCGGTGGAAAAGGCTCTTATTCCGATGTTCAATACAATCCTAAAGCGTTATTCCGCAATAAGGAATACAATTACTTTGGTTTCCCAGTTGTCCTTTATGATGCAGGGAAGGGTGATGAAATTGTCTACAAAGGGCAAGGCGCACAAATCTATGAAATTACTGCGGAAAAAGGAATCGTCCTAAAAGGAAATATCGTTCAAAAAAGCGAAGGCGATGAGTATGAAAATTGGGAGCATCGTGTACAGCGAGTAGTTTATATAGATGACGCTCTCTTCACAGTAGCTAACAATGAAGTAAAGAGCTATCAGTTAAAAGACTTCACACCACTTGATACATTAACTATTAAATAAACAAAAAGTCCAATAAACTCAAAGTGGAGTTTATTGGACTTTTCATGTTGGATGACATACGTTTGTCATCCAACTTTTGATTTTTATCGAAACACTTTTACGTTTTATCGCCCAACTTTTGAATTTTATCGACTAACTTTCACGTTTTATCGCCCAACTTTTAATTTTTATCGACATCCACTTGCCGAAGAAGCGACAGCAGCAAGGTTTTATCTGTGCGGAAGCGAGTAGCCACTTGGAACGGAAATCGCCCACATTTAAAGTGCCACAACAATCACAAAGATTTAGTTAACTATTTTGTTTGTAAACACAAGAAAGTCCAATAAACTCAAGGTTTATTGGACTTTTTCTTTGTCTAGTTATTTTTGACGATATGGAAGAATTTCCGATACTGTCACGAATTCATAGCCTTGCCCTTGTAAATAAGCAAGCACGGAATCAAGACCATCAGCAGTCGATTGATGAATATCGTGCATTAAGACAATGGCGTTATTGTGTAAATTATTTTTGACATTAGGTAGTAACTGTTGTGCATTGCGATACTTCCAGTCTAACGTATCGATCGTCCATAAAACAACAGGAATTGGAATTTTGGCGTTAATCGCTTCGTTTGTTGCGCCGTATGGCGGTCTAAATACAGTTGGTTTTTGATTAATGGCCTTTTCTATCTCCGCAACTGTAGATGTGTATTGATTCACTGCCGAATCTAGTGGCAGTTTTGTTAATACAGGATGGTTCCATGAATGATTACCTATTTCATGTCCTCGTGCAAGAACGTCTCTTGCGATATCAGGGTAATATTGGACACGACTACCGAGCATAAAGAAGGTAGCTTTTGCATGATATTTATCAAGCGTATCTAAAATCTGTTCTGTGACCTTTGGATGTGGGCCGTCATCAAAAGTTAAGGCAATACGTTTTTTGTTTGGGTCACCTGTATTAATTGGCTTTGTCGGCTTTTCCATAACAATTTGGAAATTAGAGGCTAACAACGGATTGATAAGTGAAAGGGGAAGCTTCACAATTGGTGAACCAGCTGCTCCGCTAGCAATCTCATACTCATCAAAATAGAATTGTAACGAATCATCAACGATAGCAAAGCGATTGAAGTTTGACCACTTTGGTTCAGTTGATTTTATTAAATCATCCTTGAAAAGCTCATCCTTTAACTTGAGGTTTTGTTGTAAGTCATTACGTACATGAGTAGCTAATGCCGTTAAGTTGTTTTCATCATTATTCAACAATGTTTTAATGGAAATTAGTTTACCAGTTTCATGATTGATGAAGAATGTTTTTGTTGAAACCTCGGGATTGGCTCCACCTGTATACAGCATTTTTGTTAGTACAAAAGAATAGTATTGTTTTTGATATGGGAAAGTTTCAAAGCTAATATTAAGCTCACCCATTACCTCTTTATCTTTAATTTCTTTCATAGATGACAGATAGTTTTCTTTTGACTCCGTTATGTACTGTAATACAGCATCGTTAAAAGCTTTATTATCTGTTTCTGGGTAGTGAATAGCAAAAGGAGTTCGCTTATCATTAGAAACATCTGTTACAATACGTATACCTGGAAACGCAGAGCTTTCTGTGGATAGATTACTCTTTATTGAATCTGAATTTGTCTCTTTTGAGGCACTAATTTTTTGAAACTTAAAGTCATCCTTTGATAGGATAATAACTAAAATAATAGTCGTTAATGTAATGATGAGGCCAATTAATAGGAAATCAATCATTGGGCCGCGTCTTTTTCTGCGTTCCGGCATTTTGATGGATACGCTCCTTTCCATATTTATTTTTCTATACAATCAGACGTGTTAGTCATTGAAAAAGTTATACGAATCTACGAAGTTTTGCTATCAATTTATGGGAAACCATTCTTCATAAATAAAATACCCATTAGCTTACCATTTCTAACTTATGAAAGCCCAAGTACTTTTGTTAAAAGTAAAAATTTTTTTGTTGAGTTTTTATTTGCAGTTCGATACTATTGGCAAGGAACCTTAACTTCTTTCAGCGGGTGCCAAACACCCGCTGAAAGAAGTTAAAGCCTCCGGCGGATGTCATGGGATCGGAAAGGAGTTCTTAGGGGATGTTAGCCTAAAATCATCGCATCCATGCGATAACGGCTAACTGACCTGCGTCATGCAGGCCCAAGCACAAAGCCGATTCCAGACGCAATTATGCCGAGGCATAATTGAGGGAGGTAGATAACTGTAATGGTTTTACATGAAGTGGATAATGAATTTACGATTGACTGTTTATTACTTGCAGGGCGAATTATGATTGAAAGTGGTGCAGAAACATATCGTGTGGAGGATACAATGCTACGCATGGCACATTCTCAAAATATGCTGAACGCGCAATGTTATGCCACACCTACAGGAATCATTTTTTCGTTAGGCAAGACACAGCCAACGAGAATTACATCGATTTCCAACAGGGTAACAGATTTACAAAAAATAGCCTTGGTAAATTCAGTATCTCGGAGACTCACATCTCACATGATAACATTAGAAGAAGCTTATGACGAGCTAAAGTCGATACAAAAAACAAATTATTTTTTACCAACATATATTCAAGTCATATCAGCGGCTCTCGCGAGTGGTTGTTTCCTTATAATGTTTAAGGGGGTATGGTCTGATTTCCTTTTTGCCTGTTTGGCAGGGGGGTTAGGCTTCCTAGTGCTTTTATTGATAAATGATTTAACAAAAGTAAAATTTTTCTCGGAATTTACGGCTTCATTAGTAGTAGGGTCTATTGCTGTCTTTTCAGTAAAATATGGCCATGGTACGGAAATAGATAAAATTGTTATTAGCTCCGTTATGCCACTAGTACCAGGTATTTTGATTACGAATGCAGTTCGGGATTTAATGGCAGGTCATTTTATGTCAGGGATGGCAAAGGGCGTAGAGGCCTTTTTAACAGCTTTTGCAATTGGTGCAGCTATTGCCGTCACTCTATCGTTTTAGGAGGCAGACGACATGGACTATATCGTACAGTTGATTCTTAGTTTTTTTGCGACTGCAGGGATCGCAATTATTTTTAATGTACCTAGAAGAAACCTAGTTTATTGTGGTTTTGTTGGGGTAGTAGGCTGGATGATTTATTTCATCCTAACAGAACATGGCATGGATATAGTATATGCTTCATTCTTTAGCGCTTTCATAATTGCTATCGTTTCTCATTTGTATGCTCGACGCTTCAAAATGCCGATGATTATTTTTATTGTTGGTGGTATTATCCCGTTAGTTCCGGGAGGCATGGCTTATAATGCAATGAGAAATGTTGTAGAGGATGATTATATACAAGGGTTACAGTATGGATTGAAGGCATTTTTAATTACAGGTGCCATCGTTATAGGACTTGTTTTTGCTGAGGTGTTAATACAGCTTATTTTCCGTTCTATACGTAACAGTAAGGCGACAATCAAAAAGGTCTACAAGAAATAAGGTAATAAAGAAGGAGGTTACGTCTTAAACGTAGCCTCCTTTTTAAATTAACTATTTAACTAGTAGCACTTCAATTTCCTCTGCATGAACTGGTTTACTAATATAGTAACCTTGAATTGCATCACAGCCATAAGAAATCAAAAGGTCTGCTTGTTCAGCAGTTTCGACACCTTCTGCTACAACTTTAAGTTCCATAGATTTTCCGAGCTGTACCATACCATGCATTAGCTTTTGAGTTTTTTCAGATTTTAATAAAGAACTTGTAAATGCTTTATCGATTTTTAATGTATCTATCGGTAGAATTTGCATATATCTAAATGAACCATACCCGGTACCGAAATCATCTAGTATAAAGGCGATCCCTTCATTTTCAAGCTTACGCATTTGCTGTGTGATAAAGGTAGCAGCTTCTGCTTCTAGGGCAAATTTCTCTGTAATTTCGATTTGAATAAGGCTTGCAGGGCAGCCAGTTTTCGCTAACGTTTCAAGAATGGACTTTGCCATATTTTTATCACGGAATTCGCGTACAGAAGAGTTAATGGATACTTTTAAATCAAGACCAGCTTTTTTCCAGATTAGTGCTTGTTCACAAGCTTTTTCTAACATAAAGGAACCAATATTATTAATGAGGCCAGTTTCCTCAGCAATTGGAATAAGCTCATCTGGTGAAACAACGCCTATTACTTCATCTTCCCAACGAACTAGTGCTTCTACAGCTGTGATTTTACCTGAAGTAACATCAATTTGTGGCTGATAGAGGACTTTTAAGTTTTTTTGGTCAAGAGCTTGAAGTAAACGTTTTTCAATTAAAGCTTTACGATTTAATGCCTTATGTGTTGCTTTTGATAGTGAGACGACTTTATCGCCACCTGCTTCACGGACAGTTGTAATAGTAGCAATGGATGCCTTCATTAGTTGGGAGAATGTAGTTTGATCCTCTGGATAACGTGTAATTCCGCCACTAATAGAAATAGGGACCGCAACATTACTGTTATAAATTGGATGTTGTTGTAAGTAAGACAGGAAGCCTTGAATAAACCATTCACTTAATGGTGTAATCACGACAAAATCATTTTCATTAATACGTGCCATTGTGCTATCTTGGAAGTACATTTTTATACGATTGGTAAACTCTACAATAAGACTTTGATCGATTTGCTGATCATGTAACTCTTTTAACGTATAAAATTTATCTATACTTAAATAGACAAAAGAGAAGTTTCTTTCTTCCTCAATCATTTTGGATATCACTCTTTCGAGTCGGTGTGCATTCATGAGGCCTGTTTCTGTATCGATATAAGCGATTTTTTCAAGCTGATGTTGTATTGTCTTGGACTTCGTGATGTCCTTTTCAATTAAAAAGAATTGTTGTTCATTTGTTTCAATATCAAACGTTGGGATAGCAGTTAGAAGTACCCAATAAGACTGACCTGTTTTTGTAACTTTTTCGACTTCACCTTGCCACGTATAGCCATTGTTTAAATTACGCCAAATAGTATTTGTGATCTTTTCACTTTCTTTATTATCAGGGAACAGCTGCCAAAACGTTTTACCAATAACGCGTTTTGGTGTCCATTGACTCGTTTTTAGAAATTCAGCATTACATTCTAAAATGAACCCATCATGATCAAGTGTTATTGTCATAAATGTCGAGTCTAATCCCTGTTTTAAGTCTAAGAGAGTGCTGCTATTTGAGACAGAATTAATCATTAATTCCGGTAGCATAAACATCATAAGAATGAAACGCTCTCCTTGTTCAGTAAATGGATTAGCTAGCAGTGCTGTTGTAATTTCTTCATTTGTATATGTGTTCAGTTGAATTTGATTGATATACGTACTGCCATCATTTTGTAAAAGGGTTTGAAACTTTTCTAAAGAAAGCTGACGTAGTAAATTTTCGTGAATAAATGAAGCGATATGTTCTTTAATAGTAGTAGCTGAAAAACCAAAAAGTTGTTCAGCAAGCTTTCCCAATTTTATAGCTTGTCCATCTTGATTCATGACAATTGCTGGAAAAGGGAGTGAATTTAAATAATGTTCATCGATCGTAAATGATTTATGCATATGACTCATGATTATTCGATCTCCTTGAGTAATCTATATATACTATTATTATAGTTAATTATCAGGAATTAGTCATTATGAATATGATTGTAAATATTTGATAATGAAAAAATTTGGGACTTTTTTAGTGAGAAATAAGGGAGGGATTGACTGAAAATAACATTATTTAGTATTTATATAGTGAATGGGAATTGTATGAAACAATTAAATGGAATAGTATTTATCTTCTCCGGAGCGATTTTACGAGGAGCAACTGGGCTTTTATGAAGTGGTTACTCAACCATACACCATTGATAGTTTCCTTTGTGTTAACAATTTGTTTATCGGATTATATTACTTACATATTGATTGTTAACTAGAAAAAATATTTTCGGCATTTGGAAATAAAAACTATAGAGTAGACAATTTCTTGTGTTTGAGGTAGCAGGAATGTTGGGGTACAGTTTACTTTCATGGCGTCAATCAATGAAAGTAATGCTGTATTGGCTACCTTATTACAGTTTTTAGCACGCTATTTGTTGTTGCTTATGTCTCTCTTAGTTTAAAGAAATGGCCACCGAAATATCAAGTGTTAAGGATTATTGGTACACTTAAAGATCTTTTTCTCCTACTAATGAACGCTTCATTTGAGGCTTTGCAAGTTAGTAGCAAAGCCTTATTACGGGGAGTAGCTGTTGGTCTTTCGTTTGCCTTCTGCACATTGTACCCTGTACGTTTGATGAAAGAAGGAAGGTACTACTTATTAATGAACCGTTAACAGCGATGGTTATTTCAGTTATCATGTTTGATACATCGTTAGGTTTTGGCAATTAGTTGGTGTATTCGTTATGTTTGTTTGTGTAATGAGGCTTTCTGTAGGTGGAGGAAAAGCATAAAAATACTATCTATATAGGAGTTCTTCACTATATTTGAATTTTATGGAACTTCTATTGAGAACAAGGGGGAAGAATGTGAAAGAAATTTTTTCCTATGTAAAGCCTTATAAATGGACTGCATTAATTGCGTTTTGTTTAATGTTGGTGGAATTGTTTGTGGAACTCGCTCAGCCACTTATCATGGCTAAAATCATAGATGATGGAGTTCGAGCTCAAAATCAAGGGATGATTTGGCAATGGGGAATTGTTTTACTTGGCCTATCCTTCGTAGCCTTTATAGCCGGTGTTGTTAATTCATATTTTTCATCGCATACAGCACAGAGTTTTTCCTATGATTTACGAAATGCATTGTTTGAAAAAATACAATCCTTTACTTTAGCTACTTATCAAAAATTCTCAACGGCGTCTCTTATTACAAGGTTAACGAATGATGTTACGCAAGTTCAGACAGTGCTGTTTATGAGTTTGCGTATTATGCTTCGTGCACCACTTGCCGTTGTTGGTAGCATCGTTATGGCTTTTATTGTAAATGCTAAACTAGCGTTGTTTTTAGTAATTGGCGCACCGATTATTTTACTATTTCTTATTTTTATGGTGGCAAAAGGCGTGTCCTATTTTGGACTTGTGCAAAAGAGAATTGATCGTTTGAATCGTGTACTACAGGAAAATTTACAGGCTATTCGATTAGTGAAGGCTTATTTACGCGGTGCATATGAAGCCTCTCGCTTTGATGAAGTTGCCTCACGCTTAAAAATAGATACTGTAAAGGCTCTGCGTACAATGGAGTATATTATGCCCGTACTGTTATTCATCATGAATATGAGTTTACTTGCAGTGCTGTGGTTTGGAACGAAGCAAATAGCTACAGGTACAACACCACTTGGAGATGTTGTTGCCATTGTCAATTATGCAATGCGCATGACAGGCTCGTTCTCGATGTTTGCCTTTATTATTATTTTTTATGCGCGTGCCAAAGCCTCGGCGGAGCGTATGGCAGAAGTCCTTTCAACTGAAAATGAGATTGAGCTACCATCATCTTCAGAGAAAACATCTAATGGCATGAGTTTTGGCGAATTAGCTTTTGATCATGTGAGCTTTACTTATCCTGGGGAAGACTCGCCTGTCCTCTCTAATGTAAGCTTCCGCGTGAAATCGGGTGAAAAGTTAGCCATTATGGGGGCAACAGGTGCAGGGAAATCTACGTTGCTACAGCTTATTCCTCGTTTCTACGATGTCACAGAAGGCACAATAGTAGTAGAGGGGAAAGATGTACAGCAATGGGATTTACAAGAACTGCGCGAAATCATCGGCTATGTTCCACAACAATCTTTATTATTTACAGGAAGCATTGCTGATAATGTTCGTTGGGGCGATACAGAGGCTGAAATGGATGCTGTGCTACAAGCTACAATGCAAGCGCAAATCCATGCTTCTGTGGAGGATTTCCCGAATGGTTATGAAACAAGAGTCGGCCAGAAGGGTGTTAATCTTTCGGGTGGTCAAAAACAAAGATTATCGATTGCGAGAGCGTTATTAAGAAAAGGGCATATATTAATGCTCGATGATAGTACAAGTGCGCTTGATGTTAAAACGGAGCAGGCATTATGGGAGGCATTGAGTGAAGAACAAGCAACGATGCTAGTGGTTACTCAAAAGATTCGAACAGCTAGAGGAGCAGATCGCATCTTACTCATCGATGCAGGAAAAGTGATCGCATACGGGACGCATGAAGAGCTTTTGCAAACTTCAGCGCTTTATAAAAAAATAGCAATCTCCCAACAGGAGGTGGAGGAATAATGGGATTTTTCCAAAAACCTTTTGGCTATGAGCCGATTTTGACGAAAGATGATATGAAGCAGGCTGTTAAGAAAAAGAAGGGACCTCGTGCGACAGATTGGAAAAGTACACTACTACGTTTATGGAAAATAGTTGACGAACAACGTGTACTATTAATTATTGTGCTGTTACTTGTCTTGGCGAGTTCCGTTTTGGCTCTCCTTGGTCCGTATTTAATCGGTAAAATGATTGACATGTATGTAACGCATGGAGAGCTTGCAGGACTAGAGAAGGGGATTATGCTGTTAATCGGCATTTATGCTCTGTTAGCAGTATCATTATTTTTGCAAAACTATTGGATGATTGGTATTGCTCAACAAACCATTTATAGATTACGAACGAGTGTATTTGCTCATTTCCAAAGACTGCCGATTGCCTTTTTCGATCGCCGTCAACATGGGGAATTAATGAGCAGGATGACCAATGATATTGAAGCAGTTAGTTCAACATTAAATAGCTCCTTTATCCAAGTTTTTTCTAGTGTATTAACACTTACGGGAACAGTGATCATCATGTTAAGTTTAAGCCCTTTACTTACGGTATTAACGATGACGATTATACCGATTATGTTTTGGGCGATGCGTTGGATTACACGAAGAACCGCACCGTTATTTAAGGAACAGCAAGCAGCTATAGGAGCTCTAAATGGCATGATTGAAGAAACGATTTCGGGCCAGAGAATCGTGAAAGCTTTCTCACAAGAGGAACGCATGAAAGAGGAGTTTCGTGAGAAAAGTTTGCGATTAAAAAGTACCGGCTTTTGGGCACAGACATACTCTGGTTATATACCAAAGGTCATGAACTTTTTAAACAATATGAGCTTTACAATTGTGGCTGGTATTGGCGGTGTGCTTGCTTTTTATGGGCATGTGTCAATCGGGGTAATTGTTATTTTTACAGAATACGCAAGACAATTTACACGACCGTTAAATGATTTGGCCAATCAATTTAATACCGTGCTGTCAGCGATTGCTGGTGCTGAGCGTGTATTTGCGTTACTGGATGAACAGCCTGAAGAGGAAGTTGTTTCAGTGCAGAAACACAAACTATTAGGACAGGTGAGCTTTCAGCATGTGTACTTTAAATATGAACAAGCAGAGGAAGCTTACACTTTGAAAGACATTAACTTTAACGTAGAGCCCGGACAAACGGTAGCTCTTGTTGGGGCAACTGGAGCAGGAAAAACAACGATCTTGCAGCTTATTGCAAGATTTTATGAAGTATCAAAGGGTGAGGTTTTATTTGATGGTGTAAACATTCAGCAAATAGAACGACAAGCATTGCGCTCGCAAATGGCCTTTGTCTTACAGGATCCGTTTTTGTTTGAGGCATCTGTACGTGAAAATATTCGTTATGGTCGATTGGATGCTAGCGATGAAGAGATAGAGGAAGCGGCGAAGCGTGCAAATGCACATGAATTTATCATGACACTAAAGGATGGCTATGACACAGTACTTGCTGCAGATGGTAGTGGAATATCGCAAGGTCAAAAACAGTTATTGTCAATTGCACGGGCGTTGATTGCCGACCCGAAAATTTTGTTGTTAGATGAGGCGACAAGTAGTATTGATACTGTTACGGAGCTAGCGATACAAGAGGCTCTTGACATGCTAATGCAGGGACGCACAAGCTTTGTTATTGCTCACCGGTTAAATACAGTGCATAATGCTGATATTGTGCTTGTTATGCACAAAGGTGAGTTAGTTGAAGCAGGCCCTCAACAAAAATTAATGGAATCCGGTGGCATCTATGCACAGATGTTACAATCTTCATCCCATCATCTTGATGACTAATATGGAAGTAACGATGTAGATGTAAATCACATTCCTCAAAAAAAAAGAGCGATTTCGAAATAATTGAAATTGCTCTTTTTTTAGTTTGGAATATATTATTTTAATTAAATTAAATGTAATCCATCTATAAAAATAGTATAATTATGGATAATAATCAAAGGGAGTTATTGACAATTGACATATTGGAATAGAGATAAGGCTTCTATTGAACTTGACGATAAGCGAAGGCACAAAGAGAGAAATGCTGATGCCCTCCATTGTCTAACATCTTTTGCAGCATTGTGTATCATCAAATACCTTTAAAAATCCTAAAGTTATGGTGAGGGGGATCCGATTAATAAGTGTGTAGAATGATTGATTTCTATCTATTAATTATAGTAATTTTCAGTCATTATAACCGTCAACAATCATATATAACCTTTTAATTTCACTATATTTGGAGTAAAATTGTTAATAATTAGGAGTGTCTAGTATAATTTGTTGCCAGCTTATTTTCTTTCTTGCTACAATAGGGCAATAGTCAGATACAAGAACGGAGTAAATGATGAATATTTCAGTGATGACAGTGTCTTTTCCGTTAGATGGGGAAACATTAAATGAATTAAAATTATTGTGTGAGGAAGCGACCACGCACGATTATCGTGTATATGAAACTGTTATGGGTTTGCCTATGGCGAGCTCCTTTGAATCGAAGGGCTTTATGGTACTTGCTTATGAGGATGATATAGATGTATTAGTTGGTGCAGCTAGTGCAATAGATCTAATGGGGCTGCATACATATGAATGGACTTTAGTTGTATCACCTCCGTACCGTCAAAAGGGAATTGGAACAACTTTAGTAGAAACTTTACAGGCCGGCCTCGAAGAACGTGGAGCAGAAGGGCAATTGGCGGTAGTGATAGATGGATCACCTTTTGGACACACGTTTATTGAAAACAAGGGCTTTGCATATAGCTTTTCAGAAGCCACTTTAGAAACAAGAGCAGAGTCAGTAGAAATAAAGAATGATATCGAAATCATTCCTTATACAGATGAACAGGTAGAGCTGATTGCTATTTATAGTGCAGCGTTTGGAGACCTACCTGAAGAGTCTGAGGAGCTAATCACTTTTAATACTTCTACAACTGGTAGAAAGCTATGGGTAGCGCGTAAAGATGGAAAAATTGTTGGTACAGTGACGACTGCCCAGGAAAATGAAATTCAATGGGTTACAGCGTTGGCAGTACATCCAAACTGTGAGGGGCAGGGAATTGGTACTGCGATGCTTTCGTTTTCAAAAGATTATGCGAGCAAAATTGGCGCGAAATTCGTCATGCTGGATGTAGAAATTGACAATAGAAAGGCGCTTTCTGTTTATGAGAAGGCAGGCTTTATGAAGGCTCAGCAAATAGACTATTTTGTAAAACAATAAGTGAAGAGTGAGGAGTGTGCTTTAGGCATCGCTCCTCACTTTTTTGTGTTCAGCAATGAAGCTCAAACACCAGAGATAAGGAAGCGGGAGCTTTTCGGATAGAGAGACGAACTACATAAACGGGTGTGTAATTCCGTTATTTCAAAGGAAGTTCCAAGGAAACAAGGTTCAATCCCATAAGATAAAGTTGAAAATAAATCCATAATGATCCAAAGAAATTTATCAAATTATGTTCAAAAGTGAACGAAAGTTGATTTGTAATTTTGAGGGATGATTATTGCTTATTAAAGATGTTGCAAGTAAGACAGAAGAGGCACTATCTAACTCTACTCTAGGATATGACATTTCATTAGATTCAATAGTGCTAATAGTTTTCAATAATGCTCGTTGGAAATCATTCAAATCAAGTCCGAATTTTAAAAACTCATTAATTTCAAATTCACTATTATAAAATTATGTTAGAAAAACAACGAAAGTTGATTTTCATCCTTTTGTAAAATGCGATACAGTGTGTGATTGTAGGAAATGAAAAGTAAAAACGGATATCAAATATAGCAGACCTGTAGCGTAAGCGATATGGTATGAAGGGTTTGACTAAAATTCAATAGACCTAGTTTTTGGATAACTTTTTTATTTAAGTCATGGTTATGGTGCTATATCGATGCGGGATATCCTTATCTTTTACCCAAAAATGTTTTTCAGGAGGAAGAAGGATGGGAAGCAAAATGAAATTAGGTATGTGTAGTGCATTATTAGTGAGTGGTTTAGTATATGGAACTCTAGGGTCTAGTGATTTAGTTGCTAATGCATCTGGTAACAATATAAACACAAAAGTAGCACAGCGAGTAGGAAGTCAGTTTAAAGACCTGAATGTTAATTCCTATGAGGCGGTAAACTGGGCTAGAGGTAAAGGTATTATTCAAGGGTATCCTGATGGTATATTTAAACCTAATAATCCAATCACAGAAGCACAATTCGCTAAAATGTTAGTTACCTTTTTAGGTCTAAAAGATGATAAAGGTGATTTAATTAAGTACACTCCGAAAGCGATGGAATATGACACGTATTATGATGCATTAGCTGCATACGGTACACCGCTTAATGGTTATTTTGATAATAATATAAGAAACAAACCTGTAAAAAGAGGAGTAGTGGCGAGTGCAATTGGGCATCTTACAGGTGATTCTATTAGTTTAAGTGACTCTATGACTCTATTAATTTTATGCTTGCGAAAGGAATTACAACAGGTCAAAACTCGCAATATGAGGGGAAAGATTTGTTAAAACATTTTGGAACACACAGTATTTTAACACGTAGTCAAGTAGCGACATTTTTATACCGCATGCACAATGGAGACATAGAAGCAGCTACAGGAATTGCTCTTGTAGTTCATAAAAATAATGAAGGCTTTAGTTTAGTAGGACTTGCTAATAAGGGAATGTCCAAACTTGATAGTTCATTAAGGTTTGGTAGGCAAGGAAGTGAAACTCCTGTAACTAGTGGAGGAAATAACAATTACGGTGGTAATGTAGAACCTCCAGCAAAAAATTCTAAATTACCTGTAAGTGATACTGCTACTAAGAATGTTAACATGGTTGAGTTGGATAAGATTGCTTCGAGATTTTCTAGACAAAACTATCAATTTGATAAAAAATGAAGGCTATGAAGTAGTATTAGCTAAGGAAGGACGTTTGAAATTCTCAAAAGATAATTTAATGGTTACTTTCGTAAATAATAGCGATAAAACCAATATTACTTATTCTAAAAATGTTAATGCTGATTTAGTAGTTAGTTGAATAAAAGATGTTACTGGTTATACGGTTGATAAGTCTAACTTATATCCATCACACGGGAATGTAATAAATTCTGATTTGACAATAAAAGGTGGTTCTGATGGTAATTACACTTTAATTTATTTTACAAAGAAATAATGTTGTTAATTAACTATCTAATAAGACAGCTTAAAAAGGTTTCTCAATTATAGGGTACTTTATTCAATGTTAATTTGAGATACGAAAGTTATTAAGTATGAACGGGGCTAAATAAAGTAGACAGTTTAATAAAAAAGGGAGTGCCATACTATTCGGCATTTAGATGACTTCGATATGCTTGGCGGAGTCATTTTTTTATTCATTGTTTTATATCCCAGGCTTTTTTTAATAGCAATGTATGAAAAAATGATATGTTAAATAACAATAAACATTAAATATACTTCAGATTGTAAGTCTAATATTAAACTGTTTTCTTAATTGTTATATAGGAAGTTTCTCGATGAAGTGAAAAAATATAATTTTTTTTAGAAATAGTATTGACCTTTTTAAAATACGGGTGTAATATTATACAAGTCGTTAAGACAACTACTAAAAAACAACTAAATTAGTTGTTGACATAGAGTTTACGACATGATATTATATAAAAGTTGCTGTTGAAGAAACGGCAACGAAATGAACCTTGAAAACTGAACAAG
>NZ_JBHVUJ010000016.1:0-48769 GCF_042884205.1 Lysinibacillus sp. NPDC058147 | reverse complement strand
CTAAAAACTTTATTGATTACGTTTTGCTTGTTCAGTTTTCAAGGTTCATTTCGTTGCCGTTTCTTCAACAGCAACTTTTATATAATATCATGTCGAAAACTCTATGTCAACAACTAATTTAGTTATTTTTCAGTAGTTATCTTAACGACTTGTATAATATTACACCTGTATTTCAAAAAGGTCAATACTTTTTTAATAAAAATTTATACTTTTTCATTTCATTGAAAAGCTTCCTATTTAATTATTGAGCTACCGTTTTGATCAAACTTTATTCAATAGCTGATTAAATGAGAAAATACATTGTTTTTCACGTTTATAAGTAAGAGACTTTTTTGGCGGGAGAAGCTTAAATTAAACAAAAAGACTCTTTTCTTTTTAAAAAATTCCATTAATACTAATAGATGACCACTATGTGGGAAGGAGTTATGTATAAATGTCCTATGTCAATAAAGATCTTGCTCGTACTTTAGAACATCAACACAAGCGAAGTGTAAGAGGTTTATTTTTAAAAATTCAAGACTTAAATAATACTTGTACATTATTAAGAAAAAGAATCGAACCACAGATCGACTTAGCTGTTTATAAGAATGCTATTGATTATGTGAATCAATTCGTTTCCCATACTACCATCCTCAACTTAAAATTCATTACAAATACTCAAAATTTAGAGGTCGTTGTGTTACACGCACTTTTATTAGCGCATATATTAGAAAACGAAGACCATTCTGCTTTTGAATATGAACAACATTTACTTCAAGGGTACATTCATGAAATATTTGCGTTAAACGATCATGCAAAAGCACTTTATACTAATCACCAGGAAAAGATGCTTCACTATATATAATCTCAACCAACATAAAAAAGACGATCAAGTAGTACTATGCTACAAAGATCGTCTTTTTTCTTTTATTGTAATCCTTTAATAATCATTGATCGAACTGGTAAGAACTGCTCTCCCGTATCACCATAAGTGAGAATGACATCATCACCTTCTTGCAAATAAATTGCAAGTGGTTCTGTTTCAGAGCTTACCAAATAGTTTGCCCCGTTATTTAGTAAAAACGATACAACTGTATAGTCACCGAGACGTTCTTTGTATACGCGAAGCACTTTTCCACTTACATTTTTCTCTTCTGCATGTGAGCTTCCCTCAACTGTAGTTCCACCGCGACTTAAGGCTGTTTTATATAATTTCAGCGCTTCTTTAGGGGTTGCCGCATAAACTGATATTTCAGGGTTTGCCGCAGAAACGATGAAATAATTTTGTAAGAAACCATTTGAGTCAAGCACCGCTGTTAGCCAGCTAGCTTCACCGTAAAAGTTATACAATACCGGCATTTCTCCAGACCATTTTTTCTCTATAAACTTCTTCTCAATAATTTGCAAGTTACCTTGGGAATCCATATAAGAAGAGTCTAAGTTTCCAGTATAATAGGTTGCTTGGCCTGTTCGGGCATTTGTTAAGGAATAGCCTAGCATTGAATCGACACCTTCTTTAGGACTCGTAAAGTCAGTGAAATAATACATATCGCCCTTCGCGTCAAAAATCGGGCTAACATTTGCCTCTGTTCCTTCATCTGACGGAAGTTTTACGTCTTTCTTGCCAAACTTACTGTTCCAAAATCCGTGTACATAATTACCGAAATAACTATTTTGTAAGCTTACTGTCTCTGGAGAAACCGCTCCATCAATAAACTCTGGGACATCTTTCAACTTAATAACTTCTGATTTTCCTGTCAGCGCATCTACAAGCACGATCCCTTTTACATCGAAGCCATTACGTGCTGAAATAAATTCACCATATGAACGGATGTAGTATGGTTTACCATCATCATCTATTTCAAGTTGTACATCTCCGTAAAAAACAAGGAATGGATGTTGTAAACGTATATGACGCTCTAAATTTGAATTTAAATAAGCAGAAGGAACATACTTCATTTCCTGCTTAACAAATTTAGGATTGTCCGCCGAATCCGTTGCACTCATTATAAAGTAACCAGGAGTCGTCCCGCCGTTCATCCATTTAAAGAAACCTGAAAACTCTACTGGCGCTATATAAACATATTCACCATTTACTTTTTGAATTTGTAAACGCCCTAGCTCATAGTAACTCGTATTCGGTACTTGTCCGAACGCTTTTTTCATCTTATTACGAGCAAATTTAGGAGGAACACTAGCTGGCGTTTGTGTTTCATCGAATGGTTTAATTTCAACCTCTTCCTTCATCTCAGCTGATTTGAATTTTTCGTTAGAATTCCATAAAGGAGCTGATAATACATACACTGCAACACCTAAGCTAGCTAAAAATAAAACACCCTTTATTTTTCTTTCAATACCACTTGCAAGAAGTGCTCCGCCTAATGTTAGTAGAATAATAGCAGGCCAAAAAGCAAGCCAGTTCACATCCATTTTTGTCACATATACTGTTATACCAGTAGCTAAAAATCCTAGTATAAATACACCTATAAAGAAGAAGCCAATTACCTTTTTAGATCCACCATCTTCTCGTTTTTTCGTGATAATCGGTGTTAATAAAACACTCGCGATTAGTCCAATGACTGCCGAAGCTATTAATAGCTTAGTCATTTTATTCACCCTTTCTAAGCTTACTGTCCACTTATTTACGGCTACATACTAAAAAAGTTTCATACATAAGATGAGTGAGTACACTCTTGTTTATTTCCTTCACAAAAGAATAAAGGAAATTCTGACATAGATAAAGAATTTCAAAGAAAAGGAGATGAGAAATTTGTCTAAAAAAATTTTAATAGCATTTATTATTTTGTTTGGTCTTTATTATGTTTTTTTCCTGCCCCATATTGCAGAAAGCTTGATACTTATCTTTAAAGTTATTCCAATGCTTTTAATAATTATTTTAGCCGCTACACAAAGAAATTTAGGCATTAAAAAGTATCAACTACTGATCGTCATCGGACTTGTGTTTTGTATGGTCGGTGATTATACACTACAGTGGTTTCTAGTTGGGCTAACAAGCTTCTTAATCGGTCATATTTTTTATATCCTCGCCTTTTTTTCTACTAATGAACGACAAGTACCGACTTGGGCGAAGATTGTCTTACTCGTTTACGGGGCAAGTATGGCTGTGTGGATAGCAGGTACAGTGTTTTCATCAGGGGAAGTCGTGCTGGGTATCGCGGTAATTGCCTATATTTTGGTCATATTAACGATGGGTTGGACTGCGATTCGAACAGGTTCTACATTTGCAACGATTGGAGCTCTGCTATTTATTTCATCAGATTCCTATTTATCTATTAATAAATTTGTTACGCCCTTACCATTTTCACACGAGATTATTATGTTGACATATTACGGTGCTCAAATACTAATTGCCTTAAGTATTTCTCAATATTCCGAAATCCGAAGTAAAGTGTTACAATAATATCAATTATGCCTCGGGCATAATTGCGTCCGGAATCGGCTTTGTGCTTGCACAAAGAACTTCTTTTCCGATTCTGTGACATCCGCCGGAGGCTTTAACTTCTTTCAGTGAGTGTTTGCGCACCCGCTAAAAGAAGTTAGAAATATACATTAGGAGGCCATACTTATGAAAGAACAAGTAATCGAGCGTTTAATTCGTTATGCAAAAATTGATACACAATCTGATTTCACAAGCGAAACAACTCCTTCAACACAAAAACAATTTGACTTATTGCATGTCCTAAAAGATGAACTTGCTGCAGTAGGCTTAACTGACATTACATTAGATGAAAATGGTTATTTATTTGCAACACTCGAAGCAAATACAGATAAAGAAGTGCCTACTATTGGTTTTTTAGCACATGTGGACACTACAACAGACTTCACTGGCACAAACGTTAATCCACAGCGCATTGACAACTATGATGGCGGAGTTATCCAACTCAATGAAAATCTAGCGATGTCGCCAACAGATTTTCCTGAGCTTAAAAATTATGTAGGTCAAACGTTAATTACAACGGACGGTACGACATTATTAGGCGCTGACGATAAAGCTGGTATCGCAGAAATTATGACGGCTATGGAATACCTAATAAAAAACCCTTCTATTAAACACGGTAAATTGCGTGTAGCGTTTACACCTGATGAAGAAATTGGCCGCGGTCCTCATAAATTCGATGTGGCTGCCTTTGGAGCAGACTATGCTTATACGATGGATGGAGGACCACTTGGCGAGTTACAGTACGAAAGCTTTAATGCTGCAGGCGTAAAGGTTGTGACAAAAGGTACGAGTGTACACCCTGGTTCTGCGAAAAATAAAATGGTCAATGCCATCACAATGGCGATCGCCTTCCAAAATGAAATGCCTACCGATGAAGTACCAGAAAAAACGGATGGTTATGAGGGCTTTATTCACTTAATGGGCTTTAACGGAGCAATCGAGCATACTGAGCTTTCTTATATCGTCCGAGACCATGACCGTCAAAAATTCGAGGCAAAAAAACATTTAATGCTTGCTGCTGCAGCAAAAATTAAAGCCCACTATGGCGAGGATGCTTTAAACATTACAATTGAAGATCAATACTATAATATGGGCGAAAAAATTGAGCCTGTTAAAGAAATCGTCGACATTGCACGCATAGCAATGGAAAAATTAGATATTACTCCAATTACATTACCAATCCGTGGCGGTACTGATGGATCACAGCTTTCTTACATGGGCTTACCAACACCAAATATTTTTGCAGGTGGCGAAAATATGCACGGTAAATTCGAATATGTATCTGGCGAAACGATGGAGAAAGCTACACAAGTGATTATTGAAATCGTACAGCTTTTTGAACAACAAGGAAAATAGTTACGAAGAAGGGTTTATCCCTTCTTCGTAACTTTTCCAAAAACAATGACTGAATTTTCGAATTACATAAAGGGCTTTGAGGTGACTTTAATGAAAGAAATTGCATTAGGCATTTTAGCCTCACTTTTTTTTGCTGTTACATTTATATTAAATCATGCAATGGAAATGCAAGGTGGTAGCTGGCTATGGAGTGCATCGCTGCGCTATTTCTTTATGCTACCGTTTTTACTTGTGATCGTCTTCTATCGAAAAGGCTTTTCCCAACTATCAGGTGAAATGAAAGCACAACCTATCGCTTGGCTACTTTGGAGCTTTATCGGATTCGTATTGTTCTATGCACCACTGACATTTGCAGCAGCATTCGGTCCAGGTTGGCTTGTTTCCGGAACATGGCAATTGACAATTGTCGCTGGCGTATTACTAGCTCCTCTATTTGTTTCAGTAGTAGCTGGGAAAACTGTACGTCAAAAAATACCCCTTGTTTCATTACTCATTTCATGTGTCATTTTAGTCGGCATTTTACTTATTCAAATACCACAGGCACAATCTGTTCCACTTAAAAGTTTAATGCTAGGCATTTTACCTGTTGTCATCGCTGCATTTGCCTACCCTCTTGGTAACCGCAAAATGATGGAAATCTGTGGTGGACGAATCGATACATATCAACGAGTTCTCGGAATGACCATCGCCTCGATGCCTGCATGGATTATTCTAGCCATTTATGCATTGGCAACTGTCGGGCCTCCTTCCATGAACCAAGTGATACAATCGTTGCTTGTAGGCATAAGCTCTGGTGTCATCGCCACAACTTTATTTTTCATTGCAACTGACCGTGTTCACGATCATCAAGGCAAGCTCGCAGCTGTTGAAGCAACACAATCGACTGAAATACTCTTTGTCATTATTGGTGAAGTATTATTACTCGGTATTGCATTCCCAAATCCAATTGCGCTTGCAGGCCTAGGTGTCATTATTGTTGGCATGTTGCTACACAGCTACTATACGATGCTACTAGGGAAAAAAAGTGCTGTTCATAGCAACCCTACGCAGTAATTTTAAAGAAAAAAATGTACATTACTAAATTCACTTTTAGTAGTGTACATTTTTTATTCTAGAGAGCACTATAATTTGTAAATCATTGTTTTAGAAGTGCCTACTACTTCATAATCTTGAAAGCCAAGTTTGTTATAAATATTAATGGCCGAACTATTTTCAAGGTCTACACTAAGTGAAATGGTATTGTATCCTTCATCCTGCGCTTGTTGAATTATTTTACGCATCAGTAAGGTTCCCAACCCTTTTCCTCTTACATCTTTTGAAACAGCAATTCCTATTTCAGGAGTATTGCAATCAATATAACCATAGCTTTTATTATTTTCATCAAACAATCTGTACCAGACTGCACCAACAGTTTGATTTTCTGCATCAAAGGCAATCAAAACCGTATCTCCATTCCTCCCCCAACCTTCATGATATTTTCTTATGTGAGGGGAGTTTAGCAAAACCTCTTTCGATGGTTTATGCTCAGGAATAATTACAGATTCATATAACATTTCTTGAAAGAACTCAAACTCTTTTATATTACCTTCGAAATTTCTAATATAAAACATAAGATAATCACTCCTCCAATATTGTAGGTATATTATATATTAAATTGTAATTATTGGTATAATATAGAAAGCTACATTTTTTTTCAAACGCGCGTTATAATGATGAGTTTATTTTATAGGAATACTTTGCGGATATATCGGAACAATATTAACTTTTATCGGAACATTATCACGTTTTATCGGAACAATTTCAGTTTCAACCAAAAAAAGAGCGACTTAGCCATATAGGCATAAGTCGCTCTGAGATTTTCACGTTCCCAAAAAATGAGGGGGGTTTTAGGAGCGTTATCATGAACTAGCAAACTTCTGGAGAAAAGTAGCTAAAGTTCATCCTCTCTACACTGTATTGTAGAGGAGGAATAATCTTTATACGATAATGATAATCATTATCAATTAAAAAGTCAACATTAATCTGAAAATTTTTTTAAATATTTTAATGCTTACAATGCCTTCTTCAGCGAGCGACGGTATTGCCATTGCTTTAGCTGAAAATGTAGGAAACAGCCTATACAAAATCCTGCAATTGCTAACGAGGAAGCTACAGCAACCATTCCTGTAAAGACATAGCCAACCGCCTGCCATTTAAGCAAGTAACCTAAAATTCCACCTGCTAAACAAAAGCTAGCTATTCTAGAATTAAATTTTTGCTGTTGTGCATCCTCTGGTATATATGTAGATGGCGCCTTTTTTAGAAACAGCTTCCCTACTCGAATAATTGGATTAAAATTGCATAAAACACCTAATAAATTTGCTACTAAAGGAATTGCTAAAATCCAAAAAACGCCTGTTACCCACGTTAGCATGACACTTAAAAGAATTGTCCATTGATTGAGTCGAACGAGCGGCCTTGGAATTGAATGAGGCTGTGACATCACAAAACCTACCTTTCAGATATGTTTAATGTATTTTACTATATTGCATTCCATTTGTGAAGCAAAAATGATTAATTTATAATTGAAGTAACAGAAGACTGAAAGAAAAGGTGATCACAATGCCAGCATTAACGATGGATCAAGTTCGACAATTGAATTCCTATAGCATTTATACGACAGAACCAAAGCGGACATTATTTACATTAGCGGATATACATAAGGACTTTTATCATCCTGACTTTTTAAACCTAATGATGGGAATTACAGACGCAGCTACGGAAACAGCCGCTATTTCTCATTTTGCACGCCGTTACGGTATGTTTTTCGCTATGCAACTTTACATGCTTGCCGCCTATGACGAGGTATGGGACGGTAAACCAATCGAGCTTCGTTTTGATGCAGCAAAAGAGTTCGACAGTTTTACAGTCGCAATGTTTGTGAACCCAAACGATTGGCGTTATGTCGATGAGGATGAACGTCAAGCAGTTATTGAGAAGATCCTCTACGATGGGCATGTTATCGTTCAACAACTTCGTAAAGTAACATCTATTTCCCCTCTCACTATTTGGGAGAATTTCTTTGGATATCTACTTTGGCACTATCATATATTGCTTTCTAACCCCGGCCTAGCCGATCAGGCAATGGAGGATATTGAAGCTTTAGAGGACCCTAAAACATGGGCACGTTTCTCCAACAAATCTTGGTGGGCACAATATACAGGCGGTCAAAGCCCTACTAATTTAGTGAACGTTCCTGTACGAAAATCATGTTGTTTTTCTAAAGACATCCCTGGTTTAATGGCTTGTGGCTTTTGTCCGATGAAATAAAAAAGTCTTACCTCTCACATTAAAAGGATCCAGTTTGATCAATCTTTTATTCAAACTGGATTCTTTTTATTTTTCCGCTAGCTAATATTAACTTTTTTACTATTACTAAAAAAAATTAAAACTTTTTCCAATCTGAGTCGTCTCTTTAGTGCGCGATATATTACGGAGGATAAAAATGATTAATCAAAATCCATTTGAGGTGATTGAAGAGATTTACGAGGAACATTACACATATTTGCGGAATTTTTTAATTGGATTAACTAAAAGTTATGACGTAGCGGATGACATCATCCAAGAGTTATTTGCAAAAATCTTAACAGATCCATTAAAAATTCAAGAAGTTACTTATATGAAAAGTTGGTTAGTAAAGGTAGCTAAAAATACACTTCTCGATCATTACAAAAAAAGAAAACCCGAGCTGTTTCATGATGAAAGTGTAATTGAAAACTTATTAATTGATAATCAAACACCCGAATCAAAGGCAATCATAAATTCTCAAATTATAACTACATTAGGTTATTTATCGACGAGTGATAAGGCCATTTTTTTAGCAAAGTTTCATTATGGTTATGATTACCAAGAAATAAGTGCACTTTTGAATATACCTATCCCTACATTAAAGTCCAAAATATTTAGGATGAGAAAGCAGATGGCTAGAAAGAGGTGAAAAAGATGGAGGATTCCCAAAAGATTCATATTCTTTCGCGGGAGTTAATCTCTGTATTTGATGAGTTAGAACAAGAAACTAAAGAAGTAGTTTTGGAACATATCCAAGACTGCAATGAGTGTAGGCAATTATTTAATGAATTAGCTGAGGGAAATTATCCGATGTTAGAATTAAGTGAAGAAGTAGAAATAAAGCCATTGAAGAAATTAGTTCAGTTTAATCACGGCCTTAAATGGTTATTCATTTCCATTAGAGCTCTCATTTTATTTTATATCCTATATTCTTCTTTTCATTTTTACAACTGGGAACTGTCTGCTGATGCGGCCATTGAATATATCAAAAGTGCCACTTTCATGTTCTATTTCCCAGCAGCTATTTTTTTATCAGTATTCACGATGACCTTTTTTACCAAAAGATGGGTTATACTCTCGATTCTTTTTGATTTAGGGGTCATATTTTTTTTAGACACACTGATATCGATTTTCTATTAATACATGGGGTGAACGAATTGGGAATGATAGTTTTAGTTGGTTTCATTTTAGGGGCAAGTATTTTCCTTTTTACTTTAATAGCTTTGAAAAAAACAGGAAAGTTCTACTTGGCTCCAATTGTGACATTTTTAATTGCTGTGCTTACTGTCCTATACGGATTGTTCAAAGTGGGAGGCTTTGAAGGGATGGGCTTTGGAATTATTGGAGTAGGCATTTTGACAGCTGCCATGGGCGGGACGTTGTTACTCCCTTTCATAAAAGGTATAAAACAGTCTGAATTTAACAAAGTGGATAAATCAATCTTATTGATAGTCCCAGTCTTTATTTTTGCTATTATTGGTTGGACGATTACTTCAAATAAAGGTTATTGGGTCAATGAAGAAGGCCTTATAGAGGCGGGTAACGATACTTCCTCCTACTACGAAGTATCTACGATTTCTGAAGGAATGAAACAAATCCATATTCAATTAGGCGAGAAATATGAAGGAAAGCATCTGGAAGTAAAAGATGTAAAGACCTTAGGGAACACTGAAATTACAGTTAAAGTTGTCGATAAGGGAAATGCAAAAGAGGGGCTCCCATTTATAGAGATAGGTCTAGAAAAAATTGTTGAGCCGCTAGTGGTCCAAACAACTGATGGAGAAATAATCAATTTTAAATCTAATAACTAAAAAACTACTTTAATGTAGTATAGTTAAATACCCTATCTCGAAAACTAATCAACTATATTTTTAACCCCGGCCTAATTCAGAACGGGGTTGTGTTTGTTTGAGCCTTTAAAATTAAATAACTATATTGTTATTTTACATGGCTTTGTTTGTTTATCATGGCTATAAGACTATTTTGGATCAGCTTGTCACTCATACTAGTGATGAGGAGCTGTTGATTTTTCACGGAGAGTGGCGACTCCTGCGGGGTTAACTTGCGCTGAAAGCCATGCAGGAACGTAGTGACGAGGATAATCAATTATGCTTCGGCATAATTGCGTCCGGAATCGGCTTTGTGCTGGCACAAAGAGCTCCTTTCCGATTATGTGACATCCGCCGGAGGCTGTAACTTCTTTCAGCAGGTGTTTGGACACGTGTTGAAAGAAGTTACAGCCAAGCCCGCGGATAGCGCCAACTCGGAGTAAAAATCAACCACTGTTTATTGATACACCTTAATTTATATATTTTTCTTTAGCCTACAAGGTAAGGCTTTTTCTGTTATTTATTTTTCATAAACGACGAACCAATCATTTTGATCCTCATACATAGAAGTACCTGTATAGCCCTGCTTTAAAAGCTGTTGCTGCCCAATTGTATCCCCCATCGAGATCGACTTCTTTTCTGTAAAGATTGGTAGCTCTTGTCGCAAGTCCTTATAGAAAATATATCGTAGCTTATCTACATACTTAATCTTTAATCCCTTTACGACTAATCCTTGAGAAAATTTGTCTTTTAAACTAGGAATATTATATGGCTTGACCGTTGAGCATACATAATCATATTTTGCTAAATCGATATGACTCATGACAATTTGGGCTAATGTTTTTTGTAATCCATAGCCACGATATGCTGGTGAGACATTCGATATTTCTTGATATAAAACTTTATGAAATTCATCTTCAGCAAGCCCACAATCATAGCCAAGATGCTCCTCGTCAACAGGTGGGTTCAATAGTGCGCGAAAGGCAATTAACTCATTCTCTACGTAAGCACCTATCATCATGCCATTGCCTCTTAAAATATAGTCAAATTCTTCAGTGCTTAATGGCTGTAATATACTTTGGTCTGCTAATGATTTGTAGACCTCAAGCTGTAATTTTTCAATTTCTTGCAAATGCTGAAGATTTAATGTTGTAACAAAAAACGGCGTTTCCCCAAGCATGCCTTCAAAAATTTTTCCCATTTCGCCGCCTCCTTAGGCTGTTACAATTGTTGAGAACTTACATAATTCTTTAAGGATCTCTTCATCTACGTCTACACCTAATCCTGGTTTTTCATTTAAACAGATAAATGGCACATCATAGTGTAAGTTTCCGACATCTTTAGAGAATTTTAATGGACCTGTTAATTCTACACTTGTCATTATTTTTTTAGAGAATGCTACATGGAAGCCAGCTGCTGAACCAACTGAAGATTCTACCATTGAACCGATTTGACATTCAATGCCTGCCATTTCAGCCATAACTGCTAGTTTCATAGCAGGATAAATTCCACCGCATTTCATTAATTTAATATTAACTTTATCTGCTGCACGCTTTGCAATAATTTCACGCATTTCACGTACCCCTCGAAGTCCTTCATCAATCATTAATGGTACATCTGATTTTGACTTCACTTCTACCATTCCATCAATATCTTCACTATCTACTGGTTGCTCTAACCAATCGATATTTAGATCCTTTAGTGCACGTAAACCTTGTAATGTAGTTGACGCATTGCCCCATCCTTGATTTACATCTACACGAATTGCAATATCTTCACCAACACGTTCACGTACCGCTTTGATACGAGCAACATCACGAGCTACCTCTGTCCCTACCTTCATTTTAAATGATCGATAGCCCATCTCCACACGGTTAGCCGCCTCTTCGGCCATTGCCTCAGGTGCTCCAATGCTCAGTACATGTGTAATAGGAAATTTCTCATGATAACGTCCACCTAGTAGCTGGTACACCGGAACCTGTAACGCTTTACCTACAATATCGAAACAAGCGATGTCAATCGCCGCTTTCGCTGCCGGCACATCCTTCACAGCTTTGTTCAATTTATCGTGAAGTTTTTCAAAGGCCATCGGATTTTCCCCAATGATCGCAGGAGCAAGCTGATTCTTTAATACAGCATATGTGCTCTCCCATGTCTCCCCTGTTACGTGCTCATCTGGTACTGCTTCACCGTAGCCTACAATACCTGTGTCCGTCGTAACCTTCAAAATGATAGAAGGCATCGTATCATATGTAGCATAACTGATGATAAATGGATCAATAAGTGGTAAATGAATTGCAAAAATCTCTACTTGTTGGATTTTCATTTTTATCACTCTCCTGTATAATATAATTGTCGCTAATACGTCGCTAATTATTAATCAATTATGCCTCGGCATAATTGCGTCTGGAATCGGCTTTGTGCTTGGGCCTGCAGGATGCAGGTCAGTTAGCCGTTATCGCATGTATGCGATGATTTTAGGCTAACATCCTATGTGAACTCTTTTCCGATTCCATGACATCCGCCGGAGGCTTTAATTTATTTCAGCAGATGTTTGAACATCTGCTGAAATAAATTAAAAAATATAGAAAGGAACATTGCCTATGTCTACTAAAATAGCGGTTATCTGCTCTAAAGCATTTATGAAGCGTATAAACAGTATCGCACAAAACATAGAGAATATTCAAATAGATTTTTATCTTTACAATCAACCTACAGAGGCACCCGTTTTGTTAAAGGAAATGAAGCCATGTGATGCACTCTTATTTGGAGGAACGCTACCCTATTTGCATGCCCAATCTGCACTGTCAGAACTACCAATACCTTGGAATTATATAAAACAAGATGAGACGGCCATTTCTACAACTTTGTTATCGCTTATAGCTAATCATGCAGTACCTTTAAATAGAATTTCCATTGATGTTATGAATCCTGCTATTGTAGAAAACGTCCTAACAGAAATAGAGTATTCTGGTCCAAAACCATATATTCAGCCTATTTCTATCACAAAACCTACTCAAGCTATATTGCAGCATCATATAGCTTTATGGGAAGCCAACAGCATTGACTTTATCATAACAAGTATTCATAGTGTGTTTGATGAGTTACAAACTCTTCAAATACCGGCTATGCGCATGTTAGATGCAACTAATTCTATTATTCAATACTTAGAGGAAACGAAATCCCAATCACTTCTTACAAAATCCGAGTCGGTAAAAGCCGTTGTCGGACTATTAGAAGCTCCTAAAGATAAACTTATAGACTATAACATGTTAAGGCAAATCACGGCAGCTACACATTCAACTTATAAAGAAATTTCACCGTACTCTTTTGAGCTATATACGACAGCTGGGCATTTGCAAAGGGCACTCGAAAAAGAGACCTTACAGAGCTTATTACAACAAACCGATAAGTCATTTAAGCTAGCATTTGGTTATGGTCATTCAATATTTGAGGCAAATCAAAATGCTAAGAATGCATTAACATTTGCTAAACCTTGTGAAATTTATATACTAGATGAACATAAAAATTTGCTAGGTCCATTCCCTAAATCGACAGTAAGACTAGCTTTAAAAACAGATGATCCCTACGTTTTACAAATGGCAAAGCAAACAAGCTTAAGTCCATTAAATATTTCCAAAATCATTCATTTTAGCCGAGAGCGACAATCAGCTCAATTTACATCCCATAATCTTGCGGAATACTTACAGGTTACACGCCGCACAACAGAGCGCATTATTAAAAAATTAGTGGATAACGGCTATGCTAAAGTAGTTGGTGAAGAAATGACTCACCAACAAGGCCGCCCTCGTACAATATATGAATTGAACTTTGCAACCTATTAAGAGCAATTATGCCTCAGCATAATTGCTCTTCCAGATTTAGTCAGCCATGACCATTTCAGCATCATTTATTTCTTGCTCTTTTTTACGCTTCTCTGCTTCTTCCATTTCTTCAGGTGTCAGCTTAACAATCGCAAATCCGATATATGCATAAAAAATTGAAATAATAGGTACTAGGAAATTAATAATGGCATATGGCGCATAGTCCATGGCACCTACACCTAATGTTGCTAAAATAAAGACTCCACAAGTATTCCATGGGAAGAATACAGAAGTTAGTGTTCCCCCATCTTCTAACGCACGAGATAAATTTTTCGAATGCAAGCCACGCTCTCTATACACATTCGCAAACATACGTGATGGAACAACAATTGAAATATACTGCTCAGAACATGTAGCATTTGTTGTAATACATGCAGCAATCGTTGAAGCAACTAAGCTTCCTGTTGATTTAGCAAATTTTATAATGACATTCATAAGTGCTTTTAACATGCCGGAATATTCTAACACCCCGCCGAATGTCATAGCCACAATTGTCATTGAAACCGTATTCATCATCGAATCTAACCCACCACGGTTAAATAGATTGTCCACCATGTCATTGCCAGTTGAAATCACAAATCCTTCTTGTAAAGCATGAACAGCCATTGTAGGTGTGCCGCCTTGTACGAAGATTTGTAGTAAGAATCCTGAGATTATTCCGATAATTAAAGCTGGAATTGCAGGTACTTTTTTCGCTACCAATACAATTACACCAACTGGTACAAGTAATAACCAAGGAGAAATAACGAAACTTTCCTCCATTACTTTTAATGTTGTTAAAATGCTTTCTGATTTCATTGAGATATCCGCAAAGCTTCTGCCCATAATTCCAAATACAACAATTGCAATGACTAAAGCCGGAATTGTCGTATAAAGCATATGCTTAATATGATCAAATAAGTCTGTGCCTGTTAAACCTGCAGCAAGATTAGTAGTATCCGATAATGGCGACATCTTATCACCAAAGTATGAACCTGAAATAACTGCTCCAGCAATCATTGCTGCAGGAATCCCCATACTTAAACCAATACCCATACCAGCAACACCGATTGTTGCCATCGTCGACCACGAGCTACCAATCGCCAGTGAAACGATTGCACATAACAGCATTATTGTTACTAAAAACCAAGCTGGAGAAATTAATTTCAAACCAAAATATATCATTGTTGCGACAACACCGCCGCCAATCCATGCGCCAATTGTCAAACCTACTAAAATAATAATAACAATAGCTGGTAAAGCTAGACGTATCCCCTTATACATCATTTCCTCAATTTCTATCCACTTAAATCCATGCATTTTAGCAACTATGGCTGCTACAGTTGTTCCTACAATAAGTGGTACGTGAGGACTTTGTTTTAACACAACTACTGTAATTAGCATAGCTATTATCATTATTACAAAAGTCAGAAGTGCCCAACCAGCATTAATATCCTTTTTCATATAATCCCATCCCCTTTTTTGCACCAGTTGCCATTCTCGGTTGTCAAAGACGCAAATATTTTTATATGTTTTTTAGCATAATATTCGAAAAATTAAAAGTCAACGCAAAAAATTTATGCTTCTCGAGCGATTTCGATTATTTTTGCGCATAAAAACGTTTTCAAATAGCTATTAAAGACAATGCAAAATATTCATACATTTCGACAAAAAAGAAAAGAAAAAGGAACTATATCAAAAGAATTTTGCACTTTTGATATAGCTCCCACTCGCTATCGTTATTCGTATTCAGGTTTTTTTTCTAACACACAAGAAAGTACTTTTGCAGCATCTATTAATGCACTTCGTTCAAAAGTCATTTTTGGATGATGTAATCCTGGAGTTAAGTTAGCTCCAATTCCAACCATTGTTGCTTTTAATTCAGGTTTTTTAACTGTGTAAAAATGGAAATCATCACTTCCAGGCGTTGTAATTTCTCCTGCTAAATGCTCTTCCCCAAGTGTTTCAATAATTGCGTCTTTAGCCATCCGTGCAGCAACTGAAGAAACCTCCGCACCAGGTGTGAAATCTAACCATTTCCAATCCATATCAATCTCAAACTGTTGCTGGATTGATGTTAAGCCAAACTCAATACGACTACGAAGTAATTCAAGTTGGCTATTACGTTGCGCCCTAATATCCATTGAGAAGCTCGCAGTTCCTGGAATAATATTCGTACTACCACCATCTGCAACAATCTTCGTTAACTTTGCCGAATGAGGTTCGAAAGGTGATAAATGTATGCTGTGGAGCATTTGTTGTACGGCCATAATAACATCGATTGCATTTTTCCCTTGATGAGGTCTAGCACCATGGGCATCAGTTCCTCGTATTGTTCCTTCTAAAAAATAAGCCGCTCCGTGATGGATAGCAGGTGATACCTTGCCAAGTGGAAGCTCTTCAATTGGTCTTAAATGAACGCCAAATAAATGCGATACGCCATCAACAGCTCCACGCTCAAAGGCTGCACAAGCTCCATTCCCAAGTTCTTCAGCAGGCTGAAAAATAAAACGAACACGATGTCGCAATGGTCGATCTTTCAGTAGTAATAAAGCGCCAAGTACCATCGTAATATTTGCATCATGCCCACATGAGTGGT
This sequence comes from Lysinibacillus sp. NPDC058147, assembly GCF_042884205.1. Classification (NCBI taxonomy): domain Bacteria; kingdom Bacillati; phylum Bacillota; class Bacilli; order Caryophanales; family Bacillaceae; genus Lysinibacillus; species Lysinibacillus sp. NPDC058147. Next base: position 32,356 of record NZ_JBHVUJ010000016.1, on the reverse strand, counting down.
TTGCTTGCCATTCCCCATCCACTTCCTGCCATAAAGCATCTATATCTGCACGTACAGCAACAATTTCATCACCTGTACCAATTTCAGCAATTAACCCTGGAACATCTCCTAACAAACGATAGGATACGTTTAACTCATCTAAAATAGACGCAATTTTTTTAGTAGTTTCGAATTCCTTCCAGCTTACCTCTGGGTATTTATGAAAATGTTCAAACCATTGGTAAATTGTTTCTTCTAATATTACAGGATTTGACATACCTACACCTCTATACGCATTTTTGTTTCCCATTATACAGGAAACTAATTCATAAAAAAAAGAGGACAATGACCATAACGTGTGGGTTGATTTACGTTCCGACCGGGCGCTTTCCTGGGGGCGTCCGATGAGCTGCTTCGCTGCAGGGTCTCATCTATGACGCTATTTCCCAAAGAGTCGCCCAGTCGGAACGGAAATGAATCACACGCTATGGTGACAATCCAAAAATGATTAATATATGTAAAAAAACAAAGGACTGTGTTAAAAGTTATTTCCACCTTTAGCACAGCCCTCAAATATTTATTATAAACTTGTAAAAAAACCTTCAGGATATTCTTCATAATGTACCATCGTTAGTTGCTCCTCATTTTTTTCCTCTTCCATGTTAAGCTCAATTTCCTGATCCATTAGATATGTTTCAAATTTCGAGTTCAACAACTTTTTCATTTAATCACCTCCTTTTTATTTGATTGAATTTTCTGATAAAAGAATTATACAATGACCTTTGTTAAAAAAGCAATAAACGATGCTCATTATGCATAAAAAGTATAAAAACAATCTACTTTTTAGATTAAATTTTGGAGAGATGTATCAAATTACGATACATCTCTCATTTAGTAAAACTTATAAACCAAGCGCTCGGTACATGAACGCCGTAAATTGTGCACGTGTTAAGTTTTCATTCGGTCTAAAATTACCATTTTCATCGCCTAGCGCAATATTATGGTCTGCAAGAGCCGCAATATAGCCACTCGCCCAGTGCGATGGATCGACATCTTTGAACGTACTATTGCCTTCTGGCGTTAAGCCAAATGCAAGCACCATTATTTTCGCCATTTGAGCACGCGTAATATAAGCATTCGGACGGAAAGTTCCATTTGAACCGTCTATAATACCCGCTTGTTGGAGTAGTGTAATTTGTTGATAATAAGGATGGCTATGTGGGACATCCAAAAATGATACAGCTTCTTGGAGTGGTGTTAGAGGTAAGGCACGTTCAATCATAAGTACCACATGCTGACGTTGAATCATGTCATTTGGTCTGAAAGTGCCATCTGGGTAGCCTTTAATAATGCATCTACTAGCGATTTCTTCAACCATATCTTTTGCCCAGTTATTATCAATATCCTTGAACGTTGTTTGACATTCTTTACTCTCTTTATTCCATTTCGCATACAATGTTAGATTTTCTGTTACTGCATCTTTCGTAAAATCCCATGTTGTTGTTAGCTCTGCATCTTTAAACCAACCAGCAAATATGTGACCTTCCTTCGCTGGATTAGAAGGTGCTTTCAACAATTCTCTATATGACACTGTTTGGAATGAAACTTTACTTCCTCCATTGGAATCAAAAGTAACAGTATAACTTGGTGTACTTCCACCAGACCCTCCTTCTGAAGTATTATCCTTCGTCCATTTCGCATACAATGTGATATTCTCCACTACTCTATCTTTCGTGAAATCCCATGCCGTTGTATGCTCTACATCCTTATACCAATTAGCAAACGTATGCCCATCCTTTACAGGTGTAGCTGGGGATGGCAGTAATTCTCTTTCTACAACTTCTACAGCTGATACTTCACTTCCTCCGTTTGAATCAAAAGTGACGGTATAGCTTAGCTTTGAAGTTTCGTCCTTAGTCCATTTCGCATACAAAGTAATGTTTTTTGTCACTACCTCTTTTGCAAAATCCCATGCTTCTGACAGTTCTTCATCCTTATACCAACCAACAAACGTGTTCCCACCCTTTACGGGTGTAGCTGGGGATGGTAGTAATTCTCCTTCTACAACTTCTTTTGCTGATACTTCACTTCCTCCGTTTGAATTAAAAGTGACAGTATAGCTTAACTCTGAAGTTTCTTCCTTCGTCCATTTTGCATACAACGTAACATTTTTTGTCACTACGTCTTTTGCAAAATCCCACGCTTCTGACAGTTCTTTATCCTTATACCAGCCAGCAAATGCATACCCTGCCTTCGTTGGGACAGTTGGGGTTTTTACCTGTTCTCCTTCTTTCACTTCTTCTGATGCGACTTCACTTCCACCGTTTGAATCAAAAGTGATAGTATAGCTTGTCTCTGGAATTTCATCCTTCGTCCATTTCGCATACAAGGTAATGTTTTTTGTCACCACGTCTTTGGCAAAATCCCATGCTTCTGACAGTTCTTTATCCTTATACCAACCAGCAAACGTATGCCCGTCCTTTAAGGGTGTAGCTGGGGATGGTAGTAATTCCTTTTCTAAAACCACTTTCGCTGATACTTCACTTCCTCCATTTGAATCAAAATTAACATTGTAGTATAATTTTTTCCATTCTGAATAAATTGTCATCGGCTGCGATACAGATTCAGTCCACTTTATAGTCAAATTCGGATCTTCAAACCATCCTTTGAAGAAATCATTATCTTTAAATTGATAACTGAATGGACCTCCGGAATAGTCAGAATCTAATTGAGGTGTACCATGAAATATTACGAAATTCAATTTGTTTCTACTAAATGCACCAGTGCCAATTATCTTGACACTTGATGGGATTTCAACATCTGTTAATTGGTTAAACCCAAACGCACTCTCTTCAATTGTTGTAACGCTTGATGGAATATCTAAGCTTGTTAATTGATTAAGTTGAAATGCACGCATACCAATCGTTGTTACACTTGATGGGATCTCCACATTTTCTAATTTATTTCTACTAAATGCTTCCTCTCCTATAGTTGTAACGCTTGACGGGATATTTACATTTGTCAATTGATTACCGTAAAATGCAGCTTTGCTAATCGTTTTAATACTTGACGGGATTTCCACACTTGTTAATCTATTAGCACTAAATGCAGCATCTCCAATCGTTGTTACACTTGATGGGATCTCTACACTTGTTAAGTTATTAACAGAAAATGCATGATCTCCAATATTTTTAATACCTAATGGAATTTCTACATTTTCTAATAAATTATTATTAAACGCCTTAAAACCAATCGTTGTTACACTTGAAGGGATCTTTACACTTTTCAGAGACATATCAGAAAACGCAAATCCTCCTATTTCTACAACTGGTTTGCCTTTAATCTCACTGGGTATAACAATATCTTTCGATAAACCCTTATACCTCCAAATAGAAACACCTTTGTCCACGTCCATTGTGACATAATCCTCTTCACTATCGCTGTTCGCATAAACAGGCAGATTACTTAATGACAATTGGGGGAATATCAAAATTATACTAATTACTAGTAAACTTGTTTTTTTCATTTTGTAGTATCCTTTCAACAATTTGAAATAAATGGGTACCCATTAAATGGATACCCCGTATTAAGCAGGTATAAACTTTACTAAGATATTTTTTTGATAAATGAATACATTGAAGTTTTCAAACTAATCAAAATGAAAATTAGTGTAAAACCTATTATTTTTTTCACTTATTTAAAATAACAAAAGAGATGTATCAAATTTCGATACATCTCTCTTAGTGGTAATACTTAATAATCCAAGTAACCGGTATTGAGATTCCCCCAATAAAAATATTCATGGGTAAAAAACTTTCAATTCTTCTATTTATAAATCAAGCGCTCTATACATGAACGCCGTAAATTGTGCTCGTGTTAAGTTTTCATTCGGTCTAAAATTACCGTTTTCATCGCCTAGTGCAATGTTATGGTCTGCTAAAGCAGCAATATAGCCACTCGCCCAGTGTGATGGATCGACATCTTTGAACGTACTATTGCCTTCTGGCGTTAAGCCAAATGCAAGCACCAGTATTTTCGCCATTTGGGCACGTGTTATATAAGCGTTTGGTTGAAAAGCTCCGTTTGAACCATCCACGATACCCGCCTGTTGTAGTCGTGTAATTTGTTCATAATACACATGACTTTTAGGTACATCCGAAAATGATACAGCCTCTCGAATAGATGTTGGTTGTAATGCACGGTCAATCATAAGCACCACATGCTGACGCTGAGCCAAATCATTTGGTCGGAAAGTGCCATCTGGGTAACCATTAATAATGCATCGACTAGCAACTTCTTGAATCATATCTTTCGCCCAGTTATTGTCAATATCCTTAAAAGTAATGTCACAGCCAGTACTCTCCTGCATCCAACGAGCATATAACGTTAAGTCTTCTGTAACTACATCTTTTGCAAAATCCCATGCTTTTGTGAAGTCTTTATTTTTATACCAGCCGATAAATATATAGCCTTCCTTCGTTGGTTTAGAAGGGACTTTCACTAAAGCTTTATATGCTACTGTTTGCGAAGGAACTTTACTGCCTCCATCGGAATCAAACGTAACAATATAGCTACCTTCTGACACATTATCCTTTGTCCATTTCGCATATAATGTTATGTCTGCAGTTACTCTATCTTTCGCAAAGTCCCATACATTTTTAAGCTCTGCATCCTTAAACCAGCCAATAAATTGATGACCTTCTCTCACTGGAGTAGTCGAGGCTTTCACTAAATCGTTATAGCCCACCGTTTGTGACGGCACTTCACTTCCTCCATTAGAGTCAAAAGTGACTTTATAGCTTGGTGAACCTCCACCAGATCCTCCACCTGATGCGTTATCCTTTGTCCATTTCGCATATAACGTAACATTTTTTGTTACTACATCTTTTACAAAATCCCATTGTACTATCAATTCTTTGTCTTTATGCCAGCCGTCGAATGTATAGCCTTCCTTCTTTGGAGCAATTGGCGCTTTTACTAATTCACCTGGTCCTACAGATTGGGATGGAACTTCACTTCCGCCATTGGTATCAAAAGTAACGATATAGCTTATTTTCGACCATTTAGCATATAGCGTAATATCTTTCGTTACTACATCTCGATTGAAATTCCATGCTTCCGTAAGCCCTTTATCTTTATACCAACCTGCAAATGTGTACCCTTCTTTTACTGGAGTGGATGGGGCTTTTACTAACTCTCCAGCCCCTACTGATTGGGATGGAACTTTGCTTCCGCCATTGGTATCAAACGTGACTGTATAGCTTATTTTCTTCCATTTAGCATATAGTGTGATATCTTTTTTCACTACATCCTGATCGAAATCCCATAACTCTTTCAGTTCTTTATCCTTATACCAACCTTCAAATGCGTAGCCTTCTTTCACTGGATTCGAAGGAGCTTCCATTGTTTCGTTATATGGTACCAGTATCGATGAAACTTCACTTCCACCATTGGAATCAAAAGTGACAGCATAATGGCTCCACTTTGCATAAATTGTCATTGGTTGTACTACTGAGTAACTCCAATCTATTGTAAAATCCTCATCTTCAAACCAACCTAAAAACGTTCTTCCTTCCTTTTTTTGCCCTTCGAATGGAGAGTTTTTCTCAGACCACTTGAAATTATGTGTACCAGTAAACGTTACAAAATCAAGACTGTTATTATAAAAAGCATTACTTTTAATCTCTGTAACACTTTCTGGAATTTCTACACTTGTTATTGGATTTCCATTGAAAGCTGAATATCCTATTGATGTAACACCTGACGGAATCTCTACACTTGTTAACTTATTATTAGTAAATGCAAAATCCTTTATCGTTGTTACACTAGAGGGAATCTCTACGTTTGTTAATCGATTATTGTAAAATGCGCTCGGCTCTATCGTCGTAACGCCATCAGGAATTTTTACACTTGTTAATTGATTGTTATAAAACGCACTTTGCCCTATCGTTCGAACATTCGGTGGAATATCCACATTTGTTAATTTATTACTAGAAAATGCAAGTTCCCCAATCGTTATCACATTTGACGGAATCTTTACACTTACTAGGCTCTTACCAGAAAATGCACTATATCCTATTTCTATAACCGGCTTGCCCCCGAGTTCATCAGGAATATTAATATAATCCTTTGATATACCAAAATAATGCTTTGTTATAGCAACACCATCGCCAAGATCCTTTATTATAAAAGCATCTTCTGGTGGTGGTTTGTTATCATCATCCTTTAGAACATTTTCATCTTTTAAATTTCTCAATTGTACAAGATCAGTTTCATTGTTACTTGTCGCATAAACAGATAGATTACCCAATGATAATTGAGAAAATACTAAAAGTATGATCATTAAAAGTAAACTCGCTTTTTTCATTTCGAAATCTCCTTTCAACTCATCTAATATAATAAAAGTTAGGTACCTTTAAATGGTTGACCTTTATTACAGTTATCAACACTAACAATCCTCGCAAACACATGCAAATCAACTTTTTCTGGTTTTTGAACATATTTTGATAATCGATTTTATTGACAATTAAGCGCTAAGTTATTTATGAGCTTTTTATTCTACTTTCGTGTTTCAACTGCAAAATAAAAAGAACCTGCTCGTTCCTGTAGCTTGTAAGCGAAGCAAATTCCTTGTAGACATTCAAGGCATGCACTTACTAACTCAGAAAATGAGCAGATTCTTTTTATTTAATATTATATCAGTCCTAAGCCTTTACTTAAGCTATAGCACTCGTTTTACTTTTTTGATCGTCATCACCGTTACCTTTATGCTGCGTTACATATTGAATAACAAACATAACAATAAAAATTGCTAAACCAGCCCAATCCGAGAATTTTTCTGGATAGATAAGAAGTAAACCAGCTGCAATCGCAATAATACGTTCAAACCATAGCATTTTGCGATACCAGTAACCAATTACTCCCGCACCTATAGCTACCATTCCTGTAATGGCCGTGACTACTACCCATATAATTTCAGGTATAGTTGTATCAATCATTAGCAATGCAGGTGAAAATACAATCATGTACGGAATAATAAACGCCGCAATAGCAAGCTTCGCTGAGTTTACACCTGTTTTAATCGGATCCCCACCAGAGATTCCCGAAGCCGCAAAGGCAGCAAGTGCAACCGGCGGGGTTATATCAGCAATGATACCAAAGTAGAATACAAAGAAGTGTGCCGATAATAAAACAACTACTGGTACTAATTCCTGTGGTGTATTTGGTGATAATAATGCCACGATTGCTGGAGCTGCAATTGTTGACGTAATTACATAGTTTGCTGTTGTCGGAGCCCCCATCCCGAGAATTAGGGAAGCAATCATAACAAATATCAGCGTTAAAATAATACTACCACCAGCTAATTCTACTAAACTATTAGCTAGACTTAGGCCTAAACCTGTTTTCACAACAACACCTACGATAATCCCCGCACAAGCTGTTGCCGCTACTACACCAAGTGCTGTACGCGCCCCTTCAACTAATGCAGCAATAATATCCTTCGGTTTTAAACGTGTTTCCTTATTAAACATAGCAACACCAATAGAAATAAGAATACCATATAGTGCAGCATGCATTACTGCTGTACCTGTTAACATTAAAACGATGATTGCAACTATCGGTAATAGAAGGTAAATTTTCTTAAATACTTCTCGACGATTTGGCATTTGATCATCACGTAAACCTTTTAAACCTACACGTTTCGCTTCGAAATGAGTCATAATCCAAATACCTGTAAAATAAAGTAATGCGGGTATCGCCGCCGCTTTCGCAATATCCCAATACGTAATTCCGCGACCGATAAACTCAACCATCAAAAACGCTGCCGCACCCATAATCGGAGGCATCAACTGCCCACCTGTAGATGCTGCTGCCTCAACCGCACCTGCGAACTCTTTTCGATACCCAAGCTTTTTCATCATCGGAATCGTATATGATCCAGATGTTACAACATTCGCTACAGAGCTTCCCGAAATCGTACCTTGAAGCGCACTAGAAAATACCGCCACTTTTGCAGGACCACCAATTAATTTACCTGCAAGAGATACCGCTAAATCATTAAAGTATTGGCCAACACCTGTTTTGACAAGGAATGCTCCAAAAAGTAAAAATACAAATATAAATGTGGCAGAAACACTAATCGGTGTTCCGAAAATCCCATCTGTCGTATAATACATGAGATTAACAATACTCTCAAAATCTTGCCCTCTATGCGCCATAAAATCCGGGAAATATGGTCCGAAATACGCATAAATTAAGAAACATATAGCAATGATAGTAATTGGTAAACCTACTGCACGGCGAGCTGCTTCAAGCACCAACACGACAGCTACGAGACCTACAATAAAGTCAGTTTGCGTAATGGTACCATTACTATTGACAAGCTCTGTATAATTCAGCGTCCAATACGAACCAACCACAATGGATAATACCGCTAAAATATAATCGAACCAAGCTATTTTATTCTTCGCTGCTTTTTTTCGAGCAGGGAATAACAAGAAAATTAGGGTCAAACCAAAGCCTAAATGTACCGTACGCTGAATTTGCGCTGGGAATTGGCCTTTAATTGCTGTGTAAAGCTGAAACAATGAAAATGCTAGTAGTCCAAAGAAAATGACATGCTTCATAATGCCCGATACAGTTCGGACATTAGATTCAATATCATATTTCTCAAGTATTGCTTGTTGCTCTTCAGCTGATATTTGTTCGAATTCTTCTTTTTTTACGTCGTCGTTTGATTTATGCTGTGTCGTCATTTCATCCTTACTCCTCTCCATTGTTCATAAAGCGATAAACGCTTCACCTCAAATAAATAGGATTTTCCCCTTTGTAAATCTTTTTTTAAATCGTATTCATAATTCTCGTAATCTAATACAAGATCTAAATCCAAATCGCCTATATAAATCGTAAAATTTTCAATGACTTCGTTGTCAAACTGCAAAAAATATTTACCATTTCGTTCTGTTAATGTTTGATTTTTCTCTGCATAGCTTGGCATACCGATTGCTAAACTTTCATACTCCATCCCTAACATTTGAATACTTGTTTCATCTACACATTTATAATGTTCGAGTACATCCGTTTTATGGATGGAGTGAGTGTATCTAATATCAAATGTATCCTCAGTTGTCAGTGGTATATAATGCACTTTCGGATTATTTATACGCGTTTCCGTAAATGCGAATACCTTTTGAAGAGGAAGAAAAATGACTACACTAATACAAATACATAAAAAAGCTAAAACAACTATTAATGTTCTCTTTCGCACTACATCTGTTCCCCCACTTAAAAAGCTATTCGTACGGAAGAAAAGAGACTCGAAGCTTTACGCAATCCGAGCCTCTTCGTATTTAATGTTCAGTTATTTATTTTCATCAAAGTATTTTTGAGCACCTGGGTGAACGTCAATACTGATACCCTGTAAACCTGTCTTAGCATCGATATAAGCCCCTTTAGGGTGGGAAATTTTATCTTTATTACTATAAATAGCTTTTGTCATTGAATAAACAACATCATCCGGAAGATCTTTTTTCACCGCTAACATCGCAAGTACCGAAACTGTTTCAGTATCCTTCGCAAGACCATACGTACCAGCTTTTACAGTATCTTTTGCGTAGTAAGGATATTTAGCAATTAGCTCATCTGCTTTACCAGGATCTACACCGATAATATTTACTTTAGTTGTCGCATTTAACGCCTCAACAGCACCTGTTGGCGTACCCGCAGTAATAAACGCTGCATCGATTTGACCAGATTGAAGACCGTCAGCAGACTCACCAAAATCAAGGTTTTGTGCTTTGATATCATCCATTGTTAAACCATGAATTTCAAGTAATTGTTCAGCATTTGCGTAAGTTCCAGAACCTGGAGCACCTACAGAAACCTTTTTCCCTTTTAAATCAGCGTATGTTTTAATGCCTGATGCTTCAGTTGTTACTAATTGTACTGTTTCTGGATAAAGTGCACCTAGAGCAGCAATTGCATCGATTTTTTTACCATCAAACATCTTTGTTCCTTCAGTGGCATAATAAGCAATATCTGATTGTACAAAGGCAATTTCACCTTTACCATCTTGCAAAGCTGTCATGTTGGCAGCAGATGCTTGAGATACTTCAGCAGTTGTTTTAACGCCTGTTTCTTTCGTAATTAGATCTGCGAACGTTCCACCCAATGCATAGTAAGTACCTTGTGTTCCACCTGTTAATAAGTTCAAAAATTTCGGCTTTTCAGATGATGCCGATTCGCCCTTATTCGAGTCCTTTGAACCCGTTCCACTATCAGACCCACATGCAGCTAAAATCAATAGCGCAAAGGCACTTAATAGCATTAATAGCCTGAATTGTTTTTTCTTCATAGTAACCTTCCCCCTTTGGTTAAAAATAAGAATCTATTTAAAATTATCAAATTAAGTATAATAATGTCAATTAATTTATAGTAAATTCAGTCTTTTATAATTATACTTTTCCTCTTAAGTGCCAATTATTTTCAAATTTCGTCATTAGCTTACTTACGCTAATTTTATCTATAACAAACCATTAAATTCTTTTTCTAAGAAAATATTACTAGTTTCGATATGTATAGAAATTGCATATTTATTATCAAAGCGACCTTTCGCTTCTTCTTTTATCAATAAAATGTAGGGTGATTTCCGACCTAGCTAAGCGCTTTTCTAGGGGTAACCGATCCCCAGCCGGAACGAAGATCAACTTATATACTTAGCATTCTTTTTTTAAATATCCCCCAGCTTTATAGTAATGAACCAAAATGAGTGTCGATTTTTATCCCCAAAACAAAAAAACTGTATCTAAAGTGTTTTACTTCAGATACAGTCGATTCATTTTCCTTATTGAATGACGCCACAAGCAATTCTAGCGCCCGAATTACCAGAAGGATTTGTTTTATAATCATCCTCAGATTCATGAATGATTAATGTAGTGCCTCCATCACGTAATAATGAGTTGGCAGCATCTTTTTCTAATGTTAGCCCTTCAGCTAAGAAATTCAGATCCACTTTACCATCTTCTCCAACTTCTAAATTCGGAAGATCTCCTAAATGATAGCCCTTAGGATTATCCTTTCCATGCTCTTTATGCGTTGGATTAAAATGCGGACCTGCTGATTCAAATGTTGGTGGTTCACACTTCCCAACTGAATGAATATGAATGCCGTGTTTTCCTGCTGGCAACCCTGATAGTGCGAGTGTTACCTTAACCCCATTATCCTCTTCTTCAAAATATGCATTGCCATAGCTTTCATTATTTTTACCAATTACTTTCGCGGTTGCAGTTGGACCTGAATTTGCGTTAACTGCCACTTTTTGTTCCTTTTTTTCAAAGAAACCACAACCACCGACAAATACTAATAAAGAAATAATTATTAAACTCATTTTTTTCATAAAAATACCTCCTCTATTTCAGATGGTTGCCAACTATCCTTCCACTTATGCAATTTCAGTAGAATTTAGAGAATTATTGGTTAAGGAATAAATTATCCACACTGGGCTTTTAATGGCCTTTGACGCTTAAAGACAGTGATGCAAAATAAAAGGATATCTCTAATAAACGAGATATCCTTTCGCTCACATTAATTTAAAATTTTTACAGTTACCTGTTTGACGCCCCACTGACGAGCTTGTCCCTCGGTAGGAATAAATACATCAATTTTATTACCTTTTATTGCTCCGCCAGTATCTGCCGCGATTGCTTCACCATAACCTTCAACCCAAACCCTGCTACCAAGCGGAATTACACGTGGATCTACAGCAATTACCTTTAAGTTTGGATTAGATCTTATATCTGTCCCATTCGCTGTAATCCCCGAACATCCTTCACAATATGCTGTATAGGCAGTTGCTCGCATCGTTAATGTTTTGCCCGTACTTGCTGGAGCACTCGCTGAGTTTGTACTTGATGTCGCTACTTTCTTTTTACTTGAGGTTGTCGCTACCTTATTAGTTTTGCTTTCGGAAGTTTTTGGTTTTGCCGCCGATTCTTTGATAGCTAATGATTCACCTACATAAATTAGATCAGATGAAAGGTTATTCCATTCCTTTAATTCTTCCACTGATATATCATTTACGCGTGCAATTGAAAATAATGTATCCCCGGCCACAACAAAGTGCTGATCTTTCATTGAATTATCATCTTTCGATTCGGCTACATTTAAATCTTGCTCTGGATAAAACCATCTCGCGTCTGAGTCGATTAATGGCTCATAATCTCCTAACGCTAAATTGTAAATTTTCGAGATTCCCCACAATGCATCAAACGGCTTAAAAGTGAGTTTTTCCTTTGCAGATGATGGACTGGCAAATAAACTTAATCCCAAGGTCAATGTTACAGCTAAAGCTAAAGCTTGTTTTTTCATATTTCGTAACCTCCATATTTTAATTATTTTGCATTCTGCTGCTAGCACACTAGAGTTAGGCTCTTTTATGCAAGCAATGCTAGAAAATGCAATTAATAACTCAGGACAATGGACCTGATAGTACGAATTATTTCTACAAAAACGGAAAAATATACAATATAGATGATATTTTTGGTAAATTGGTCAATTTTGAGGAAAAAACATTGGTACTCTATTTGCAATTTTTATATGTTGGAAAATCAGTGTTTTTATACGATAATATGGTAAAGGAGGAATGTATGATGGAAATTAATACAATAATGTCTTCTCAGATTATGGAGCTGCAACAAACTGTACAAATGAGCGTTATGCAAAATGCGCTTAATCTAAACACTACAGCCGCTATCGATTTATTAAAAGATCTGCCACAGCAGCAAGAAGCCATACATCCGTATAAAGGGGCAGTCATTGATATTTCAATTTAACCTATTTCACTTTAATTTTTAACTTCCTTCAGCAAGTTAAAGCCTACGGCGGATGTCACAGAATCGGAAGCTGTTAGCCTAAAATCATCGCATCCATGCGATAACGGCTAACTGACCTGCATCACGCAGGCCTAAGCACAAAGCCGATTCTGGACGCATTGTTTATCTGTAGCGAAAGCAAAGCGTCAGCTACAAATGGTTTCTGCGCGAAAGCGAAGCGTCAGCGGCAAATGGTTTCTGTAGCGAAAGCAAAGCGTCAGCTACAATTATGCCGAGGCATAATTGATATCAGGTTAATAAATATTGGAAAGTTGGTGCCCTTTTTGATTCGAGTGATAATAATGGATGATGAGCCATTAGCTCTTATAAACATGGAGAAAAAGTTAAAAGAATTTAATTCAATAGAGGTCATTAAATCTTTTACAACTGCAAAAGATTTGCTTGCAGAGGGGCCAAGCTTGGATTTTCAAGTAGCATTTTTAGATGTTGAAATGCCTGGCATGAACGGTTTAGAGATTGCACGGCTGTTAAAAGAATGGAACAAAAACATTTTTATCGTATTTGTCACTGCGTATCGGGACTATGCTGTCCAAGCATTTGAAATTCACTCCATTGACTATTTATTAAAGCCTATTTCAAAAGCTCGTCTAGAGACAACTATTAATAGAATCCAAGAACTCCTTCACTTAGAAAATAAATCGACTCCTATACAAATACGAAATAAACCCGCGCTTACGATACTCTACTTTGGAGGATTCGTTGTTTTACACAATGACAAAGCAGTCCATTGGAGAACGCTTAAAACAAAGGAATTATTCGCCTTTCTTTTTTCCAATCTTAATAACCATGTACCTCGCGATATAATCATAGAAGCTTTATGGGCAGATACAGAATTTAAAAAGGCAAGAGTTCAGTTACATACAACAGTTTCCTACTTACGCACTACGCTTTCAGCACTTGGCTATTCAGAAGTCATACAGTATGCAAATGGCTGCTATATTTTGCAACTAGAGGATTTTCAATGTGATGCCCATGATTTAGAGCATATTTTAAATGGTAAAACGGAGACTGGAAAGATTAATATAGAAAAGGCTGAGGCACTACTACAAAACTACCAAGGTGAATTTATGGCCTCATTAGATTATCCTTGGATTACTAGTAAAGCAAATTTTATGAACAATAAATTTACTCTTTTACTTCATGATTTAGTAGAGCATTATACAGCAATACATGATGTAAAAAAACGTGAGGAAATATTACTTTTAACAATAGAGCATAATCCATATTCCGATAAAACCATCCGTCAGCTAATAAAGCACTATATAGAAGTGGATAACAGAGCAAGTGCAGTAAAGGTTTACAATTCCTTTAAAAGTACCTTGATAGCGGATCTCGGTATTTTACCAGAGCAGGAAACAACTGAGGTGTTTAATGCTATATCGGTTGAATAATTTTAATCTATAAAAGGCATCGAGAAGATAACGCTCGATGCCTTTTATCTTCGTATTCATTTGATTAATTCTCCAGATAATTCTTCGACGACACAGATACAATTCTTTCCTGACTGCTTCGCCTTATATAATGCCTGATCTGCAATTGTAATGATCTGATTAGCAGTCTTAATATTTGCAGTAAATACTGTAATGCCGGCAGACATTGTAACTGGCCTGCCACATGCCGTATCTAACAAGGCCTGCTTAATGCGTACATCCTCCGCTAAATCTAAAGCTTCATCTATGGTCGTGGATGGTAATATAACCATAAACTCTTCCCCTCCATATCGAAAACACATTCCCTGTTGCTCAATATTCTCCTGCAAATGATTTGCGAAAGTTTTTAAAACTTCATCCCCTACAGTATGTCCATGTGTATCATTTATACTTTTAAAGTCATCTAGATCTATTAACATTACTGTATGAGGCACTTTATTGATGATAAGCTCATTTAAAATTTGATCCATCCTTCTACGGTTAGGGATTCCCGTTAAGGAGTCTAAATTCAGTTGATTCGTTAAATCAAATATTTCGCTCTCCGAACTTATGACCATGTTTTGTACTACTTTTTTTAATGAATGTGCTTCGTAATACCAGTCATCTATTTCTTCAAGCTTCTGTACTTCTTCTCTCTCCACGCTAGTAGAAAGCTTCTTTAAAGGTCGTGCAATTTTGAAAGCAAGCCATACAGCTGCTACAAGTACTGCAACTAACCATAATAGTAAAGGAACGATTATACTTTTTATGAACGCGCTAAATGAAACAACTCTTTCATCGAGTAACTTGTCAACCACTTGTACCATATAAGGTTCGATCGACTTATCTTGATTTGGTTCCATCAGTTTTTCTTGTACGTAGCTCTCCGTGATTACCGAAACTTCCTTCACATAATTTTCTTGCATAGCAATCTTATTTTGCCTAAGAATGTCGTTAAAATTTCGATAGCTACTCCAAATACTCATACTAGCAGTCGCAAGTACAACAATTACCGTCATACTAACAATAACAAACGATAACTTTAACTTGAATTTACTCACAATAGATCATTTCTCCCATTGAGATGATTTTTTGTTAAATTTTAATACGCTTTAACCTACAAATTATTTATTCCTTCATCATACGTCACGCCTCTTAAAGAAAACTTAAACACTCATGACTCTCCCTCAAAATGTACTTGACTGCCTAGTAAGAGGGGGCTCAAATCTCAAGCCACGCCTGGAGAAGAGCAAGTAACTTGTAACGAAAATCAGCTCCCCTCCACGCTATCTGATTAGTCTGAAAGTAATGTTTTTAAAAATTTCTTATTTCCATTTTCTAAATTTCATGGCATGGTAAATATAGTCCTTTTAACTTCTTTCAGCAGAATTTTTGGTAGCGAAAGTTACAAATGTTTTCTGCGCGAAAGCAAAGCGTCAGCTACAATTATGCCGAGGCATAATTGATTACAAGAAGGAATTTTGGAGGTTCTTATGTCACTGTTGAAAAAAGCGACTATACGACATTCACTTTTCATTATTTTAATTTTCATATTGCTTACTACACTTCGTTTACTTTGGCTAGCATACTTTCTCCCTTCAAATGATCAACCGATTGCCCGGGATGGTATATTTGATATACGGGATCAGCAGCTATCCGACGAAGAAGTTCTTAACTTAGATGGTGAATGGCTCTATTATCCCGGATCATTAATAGATCCCTTAAACATTTATACTGAATCATTTGAACAAACTACCCGAACGGTTCCCATGCGAGATTCAGAGGCAACGACACAACGATATGGTTCATACCGTTTAAAAATCTTGCTCAATCATCACAATGCCCCCAAAGATAATCGTTTTGCCGTTCGTATCCCTGCAGTGTCAACTGCTACAGCATTATATGTTAACGGTAAGTTGGTTGATCAGTCAGGAAAAGTAGCTACTAATTCACGTAGTCATAAAGGTCAAGCCGCTTCTTATACTTTTTACTTTACAAATGAGCAGCCTGAAATTGACTTAGTTTTACATGTATCTAATTTTGATACTTCTATAAGACCTACCATTAATAAAAGAATTTTATTTGGCTCTGCTTCAGCTATGGAACATCACCAAATGATTAACAATTTATCTCTTGCCACAATTTCAATAACACTCTTATTGTTCACACTTTTTAGTACCCTTGTGTTCTTGTTTATTAATCCAAAGCCAATTATTTTATTGTTCACAGTAGGCTTTCTTTTACCTTTATCAGATGAATTAATTTCAAATGATCGATCTATACTCACTTGGTTACACCTCGATTATGTATGGTCATTTAAGCTATCTACTATCATTTATCTCGGGTCTTCTTTTTTCTTTGTTCAGTTTATGCGTGTTTTACTAGTCAAATATCATCATGCTAAATGCTTTCAGTGGCTCTTTGCTTTCTATTTCCTTTCAGCATTTTTCACTGTCGTCTTACCGATCGATTGGTTATTAGCAATAAATCCTTTCTACTTTATACTTTATGTCGTTTCATTTTTATTTGTAGTAGTACTCGCTTTAAGAGAGTATATTGAAGATCAAAAACAGAGCACTGCCTTTATTGCATTAACTGCCCTTGGTACAACGAATGGCATCATATGGGGGTATATCAAATCCATCTATGTTTTTGATATACCAATGTATCCATTCGATTATTTATTTGTCATGCTCGGTTTTTCGGGTTATTGGTTTAAACGCTTTTTTGAAAATCAAGCGCAAATTAATCAATTGATTGCTAAATTACAAAAAGATGATGCATTAAAGGATGAATTTTTATCTAGTAGCTCACAAAAGCTGTGGGATCCCATGAATAAAATGATTACATTAGGACAGTCCATTTATGCTAATCCAAACAATAAGCTTATGACTGATGATAAACAAAATCTGAAGCATTTAATTGATATTGGGAGAAGCATGTCCTTTACATTAAATGACATACTAGATTTTACTCGTTTAAAGGAAGGTAATTTACATCTCCATAAAAAGAACGTTAGCATCCAAAGTATAGTTTATGGTGTTTTTGACATGTTACGCTTTATAACAGGCGGAAAACAGATTCAAATGAATTCAACGATTCCTAGGGCATTTCCTAATGTAGTGGCCGATGAAAATCGATTGATTCAAATTCTTTTTAATCTCCTACACAATGCCATTAAATATACGAGTGCTGGATCTATAAAAATCAGCGCCCATATAGAAAAGAATATGGCTGTTATCCATATTCGTGACACTGGGTTAGGAATGGACGATGATATCCAAAGCCGCCTATTTTCCCCTTATGAACAAGGAAATGACAACAATGATGGAATCGGTCTAGGGTTATTAATTTCAAAAAAGCTCATTGAATTACATGGTGGAACTTTGCAAATACATTCTATTCCTAACAAAGGATCGGATGTTTATTTCACATTACCATTAGCAGAGGAAAACTTTAATGAGGAGCAAGCCTATATAGAGGAAGAGGATACGCATCTTCCTATTGAAGACAATAGTTTATCGTCGACACTGGGAAAGCAATTTAAAATTTTAATGGTCGATGATGACCCTGTAAACCTAACCATTATGCGTAGTTTATTTGCAACTACAGAATATGCTGTTACTACGGTTACTAGCAGTGAAAAGGCAGTAGAAGTGCTACAGCAAGATGATTGGGATTTAGTCATTATTGATGCGATGTTACCTTATATTTCTGGCTATGCATTAATAGAGATTATTCGCGAACACTACTCATTGCTTGAATTACCTATTTTAATACTGACAGCTCGTAATCATTCCGAGGATGTTTATACTGGTTTCGGTCATGGAGCAAATGATTATGTTACGAAGCCTATTAATTCTGTAGAGCTAAAGGTCAGGAGTAGAGCCTTAATCGATTTAAAATATAGCATTAATCAACGACTACATTTGGAAACAGCTTGGCTTCAAGCCCAAATACAGCCGCATTTTTTATTTAATACTTTAAATACAATTGCATCACTTAGTACGATCGATACAGATCGGATGATTGACTTAATGCATCATTTTGGTGAATATCTACATGCAAGCTTTGATGTACGGAATTTACAGAGAGTAGTGCCACTTAAGGATGAGTTGGAACTAGTACGCTCATATCTCTATATTAATCAGCAGCGTTTTGGGAACTTACTAAACATCGGCTGGGATGTTGATGACAATATAAACATTGAAATTCCCCCTATCTCCTTACAAACTTTAGTCGAAAATGCAATTTGTCATGGTGTATTGAAGCAGGAAGAAGGCGGTACAGTTTGTATCCGTATAAAGGATTTTCAGGATTATGTAGCCGTAAGTGTTGTAGATGATGGCGTTGGGATTGATCCAAGTATTTTAGATGAACTACAATCCGGTAGTAATTCGCCAAACGTTGGTGTCGGTCTACGTAATACGGATTTACGTCTTAAAAGGATTTACGGTCAGAGGTTACAAATTAAAAGCACACTAAATGAAGGAACAAATGTCACCTTCCATATTCCAAAAAACATATAAATTACTACACATCATTAACAAGAGCCACCACAAACTCAATTGAGTTTGTGGTGGCTCTTCTCTATAATTTCAAGTTACAATTATTATGTTAATGTAAATATTTTAGTTTCGTTGCCAAAAACCAAGGATAATATTTTTAAAGGTATAATATGTAGATAAGTTGATTGGAGCGGGGACCGAGCGACTCCTTGGGGATCAGCAATAGAGGAACGAAGGCTAAAAACATCTGTTGGCCCAAGCGGCTCATCGGACGCCCCCAGGAAGCTCTGCTCTGTGCGAAAGCGAAGCGACAGCTACAAAGCGCCCAGTCGGAACGGAAATCAACCACACGTTTTGGTGATGAGCTATATTTATGGATTTTTAAAAATCAGGGTACATTAATAGTATGATCAATTATGCCTCGGCATAATTGCGTCCGGAATCGGCTTTGTGCTTAGGCCTGCGTAATGCAGGTCAGTTAGCCGTTATCGCATGGATGCGATGATTTTAGGCTAACATCCTATGTGAACTCCTTTCCAATTTCATGACATCCGCCGGAGGCTTTAACTTCTTTCAGCGGATGTTTGGACACCCGCTGAAAAAAGTTAATAAAGAAAGGTCGATACTATGTACAAAATATACATAATAGAGGATGATCCCAATATTTCAAAGATTATTGTGGAGCATTTATCAAAATATCAATTTGAATGCCATACCGTTCAACAATTTAATCATATAGTAGAAGAATTTCAAGCTATTCAACCTCATCTAGTTGTTATGGACATTAACCTGCCAACCTATGATGGGTACTTTTGGTCGCGTAAAATCCGTCAGCTATCCAAATGCCCTATTATCATTGTATCTGCGCGTGTGAATGACATCGATCAAGTGCATGGTATTGAAAACGGTGCGGATGATTTTATCACTAAGCCCTTCTCACTAGATGTGCTTATGGCAAAAGTGAATGGTCTTATTCGTCGTACGTACGGAGAATATGCTTCCTCCGAATCTAATGTGATATCAATTGCTAATACAACATTAAATGCTAATACAGTTCGTCTTTACACTGAGCAACATGAGTGCCTGTTAACGTTAAAAGAGATGCAGCTTAGCAAATTACTATTTGAAGCTTATCCTAATGTTGTTCCTCGTCAAAAATTGTTAAGTGCCATTTGGGATGATGAATCCTTCGTAGAAGAAAACACTTTATCTGTTAATATTGGCCGATTACGAAAAAAATTCGAGGCTATCCAATCTAAACTTGAAATTAAAACAATTCGTGGACTTGGTTATCAATTAGTGGAGGCAGAAGAATGAAGCTTTTCTTTCGCGACCATGTAAGTGTCATCATTCTTTATTGTGTAAACTTTCTAGTATTACCTTGGATCATTCATTCATTGGATGATCTATCTTCACATTATCTATATTTTATCTTTCTCGTTAGCTTCCTATTTACTATTTGGCTGATTGGGCGTTATTACCGCAGAAAAAAGATTTATGCGCATTTACAGGAAAACACATTAACTAGCGATAACCTCCATCTATATGAACCACAGGCTATGATTGAGCAAGCCTATAGTCAAAAACTTCGACAAATGCAATATTTATACTTAACAAAGCAGCAATATTTCGAGGAACAAGGAAAAGAGAAGCAGCTTGTGCTGTCACATTTTGCCCATCAAATGAAAACGCCGTTGTCAGTTATTCAACTGATGATCCAATCGAATGCAAATAGCCAATCTAAGCATTTGCAAACAATTAATCAAGAATGCGATAAGCTGACGTTTACTCTCAATCAGCTACTAACTTATGAACGTACGTCCAATCTAGTGGCTGATTTAAAAATAGAATCACTCTCATTAAAAGAGCTTATTAAAGAAGTTGTCAACGATTTAAAGGATTATTTCATTGCAAAAGAAGTTTTTCCAAAAGTGACGCTTGTTGAAGATATTATTATTTATTCAGATCGTAAATGGTTAAAAATTGTGCTTTATCAAATCATCAATAACGCCATTAAATACGGTGAGTCTGAAAGTTCTATTCAAATTATTTATGACGAAGCTACTTTACGTATTAAAAACTATGGAGATACGATTCCTGAGAGTGAAATTTCACGTGTCTTTGATTTATTTTATACAGGTGTGAAAGGAAGAACGAGCGGTGAAGCAACAGGTATAGGCTTGTATTTAGTGAAAAAGATTTTAACTGAATTAGAGCACCCTTTTATTTTACAGTCCCATGAGCGTGTCACTACCTTTTCCATAGACTTTTCTAATAGCGTAAAAAAATCATAATTGTAAGTTCGTAATATGACAACTTTGTCATATTGACGTCATATAGCCAAATAGGTAAAATATTGCTCCTTCTTTATACTTAAGTTATTCAATCGAAGTAAGGGAGTTGTTCAAAGATGGGAAACTCAATCCTACAAGTGTCCAATCTTCAAAAAGAATATATTGGGGAAATCACATATAAGGCATTGAATGGCATAGATTTTCAGCTAGGCGAGAATGAATTCGTAGCCGTTATGGGGCCATCAGGAAGTGGGAAAACAACATTTTTAAATAGCGTGTCAACAATCGATCGCCCTACCGCTGGCGAAATTCTTATAAATGGTAGAAATCCATATTCATTAGATGATGAAGAGCTTGCAAAGTTCCGCCGTTCAGAACTAGGCTTTGTCTTTCAAGATTTTAATCTTGTACACACATTAACGGTGAAAGAAAACATTTTATTACCGTTAACTTTAGATAGTCTACCTGCCGATAAAATGCAGCAACGACTTAAACACGTCTCTCAGTTTCTAGGAATTGAAGAGCTTCTTTCAAAACGAATTTATGAAATTTCCGGTGGACAAAAACAACGTGTAGCTATAGCTCGTGCGGTTATTCACGAACCGAGTTTATTGTTGGCAGATGAGCCTACAGGAAATCTCGATTCAAAAGCAGTAAATGATGTCATGAACTTATTTAGTTCTATTCATACCGAGCTGAAAACGTCCATTTTAATGGTGACCCATGATCCTTATGTAGCAAGCTTCGCAAATCGCATTATATTCATTAAGGATGGTAAATTATATAACGAAATTCATCGTGGTCATAATCGCAAACAATTTTACCAGGAAATCATGGACACACTTGCTTTTTTAGGTGGTGGACAGCATGAGCTTTAATCATATCGTTATTCAAAATATTTTACGTGATAAATGGACCTATGTTTCGTATTTCCTTAGCAGTATGTTTTCTATTATTATTTTCTTTCTGTTCACAGTCATTGTATTCCATCCAAGTCTTGCAAGTTTAGATCCAAACTCAACACTTGGCCTTGCATTAATGTTAGCGAGTCTGCTTGTCTATTTGTTTTCATTTATTTATATTGCCTATTCCATCATGGCCTTTTTAAAGAAGAAAACAAAAACACTAGGTATTTTTATGATTACTGGTGCATCCATGAAACAAATTCGTACACTCGTTTTTCGAGAGAATATTCTTATCGGTGTATTGGCGATTATTACAGCAGTTATTCTTGGGCTTGTCATTTCACCACTCTTCTTAATGGGTGC
Organism: Lysinibacillus sp. NPDC058147; assembly: GCF_042884205.1. Lineage (NCBI taxonomy): Bacteria > Bacillati > Bacillota > Bacilli > Caryophanales > Bacillaceae > Lysinibacillus > Lysinibacillus sp. NPDC058147. The sequence goes on along the minus strand of NZ_JBHVUJ010000016.1, from coordinate 10,008 downwards.
CAAAGTTGTTTTAAAGGCAGAAACTTTCGGTATGTATTTCCCTATGAAAGCAATCATGCTAACGATTGGTTTGTTCCTTGTATTATTCGTTGTTATTTCAAAAGTAATGACAAGATTTATTAATAAAGAAGCTTCCATTCAACTATTAAAAAGTGATGTTGTCATCGAAAAATCGATAAAATCACATTATCTTTTATTATTCATTAGCATTATTATTTCCACCATTTTAGCCTATTTATTAAAAATTGATCATAATATTGTAGGTAGTCTCGGTATTCTTTTCTATGTAGTGTTTTTCGTGAGTGTTCTTTGTACAATTTATTTAATCATCTCACAAGGTATGCGTTTCCTGCTAAAAGCTTTTGAGAAATCGTCATCCTATATGAAACAAACGAATATGCTACTGGCTTCCAATTTGAATGCAAAAATGAAATCACACGCAAACATATTATTTTTAATCACTATTTTATTAAGCGGTGTGTTTTTAAGTACAAGTATTTTATTTAGCTCTTACTACAATGTTAAAAACGAAAGTGAAGCGAATTATCCATATAGTTTTCAGTATATTGCCACTCCTAAGGCTGATCCAAGTATGGTAGAAGCTGATATTAAAAGCATTGAAAAACAATTATCCACAGTAGATTCACAAAAATATTTTATTGAATTTAAATCAAATGAAGATCAACGACTCAGTTATATGTCAGTTTCCGATTATAACTTCTTACACAACGAAAAGATTAGCTTAGGTGCAAATGAATTTATAGCAGTGGCCGGAAACCATAAAATTTTTCCAATTACTAATGTAAGTGATGACAAATATCTAAAGCAATTTAAGCTTGTATCTGTAAATGAAAAAAATCTATTAACAACAGGTTTCCAACAAACGTATTTTATTGTACCTGATGAAGTTTATAACAGCATCAAATACCCTGTCTACAAAACCTATTTATTCGAGCTAGACAATTGGACAGCACATACAGAGTTGGCGAAAAAAATTATTGGGGATTTCCCACATATATATGAGGAACGTTATGTAACATCAAAAATCGAATTATATGACTCGGAGATGTTTGTAAAAAGTATTGAATTCTTTATCGGCTCTATGTTGAGCTTGATTTTCTTAAGTGCAGCTATGAGTATCCTCTACTTCTATTTACAAACGACACTTCTTCAGGAAAAAGAAAAGTATGTAGGCATACGAAAACTCGGGCTATCTAAAAAAGAGTTATTCACTGTTGTTTCTAAAGAGCTGGCAATCCTTATATTTGTACCATTCGCGATAGCCACTACGATGTTACTCGCTACATTATTCGCCATGCGAAAAATGGTTTCAACATCATTTTTACAAGTATCTTTGATGAGCTCTTTATGCTTCTTTACCCTGTTCTTCGTTAGTTTTATATTTATTCGCAAAAGCTATTTCAAACGCTTGCTTAGTCTATAATGAAAAAATCCGCACTCCTCTCGAGGTGCGGATTTTCATAATGTTGAAAAACAAATTAAAATGTGATCTTTGAGAATCTTGTGGCGCAATGAATAAAGGTGATTTTCGTTCCAGGCTACTCGCTTTCCTGTGGGCGAGCGTAGCGTCAGCTACAAATGTTTTCTGTAGCGAAAGCAAAGCGACAGCTACAAAGCGCCCAGTCGGAACGGAAATCAACCACACGTTATGATGATGAGCCAGCTTCTTACCAAAGCACTGGCTTTGCTACCATTAGCCATAACATAATTAGCAATAATAAAATGTACATCCATGCTTTGCGATGCAACAATGAAGCAAATTTTTGCTGGTCATAAGCAGGTGTATTAAATGTCTGTAAAGTTGGTTTGAACGCTCTTGCTAAAAAAACAATGGAGGTCAACATCACGAGAAATGTAAGAACAATCCACGATGTACTCCAATGATAGCCAGCTTGCCACATTAATAAAATACCAGATGCAACAAGAACATGCCCCGAATGCTTGACGATCGTAATTGCTCCTTTAAAAGCCTCTATATATGGTGGCATTTCAACATGAGATGCTGTACGCATTTTTTTAACAATTGTTAAAACAACGAACAAAGGCCCAATCGAAAGAATAGCACTTAAAATATGTATGTAAAGAAGAAGTGTATAAATTGAAATCATGGTGCATGCTCCCCTTTTAATCAGTCCCCCTCATTATAGCACTCAACATAATTGTACTTTATCGTCAATTGTGAATCCTTTGTAAACGCAAAATGAATCATTGTTAAGTTGTTTGAAATTTGCACAAAGAGGGTATGGATTATAGTAACATGCACATATAGAACAAAAAGGAGTGATTTTTATAGGTATTCATCAATTTTTTACAAGTCTTAACGACTTAGAGCGAATTATTCGTTGCCCTGGACGTTTCAAATTCGAGGAGCACAATGTGGCTGCTCACTCTTGGAAGGTATCGCAATATGCGATGTTCTTTGCGACACTTGAAGAAATGAATGGAGCTACGGTCAATTGGAAATCATTATATGAAAAAACCATCAACCACGACTTTGCTGAAGTATTTATCGGCGATATTAAAACTCCAGTAAAGCATGCGAGCCCAGAGCTTAAGCAAATGCTTGCACATGTGGAAGAAAAAATGATGGAGAAATTTATTATTGATGAGATCCCACAAGAGTTTCAGGCTGTCTTCTTTGAGCGCATGAAAGAAGGTAAGGATAAAACTATAGAAGGTCTCCTACTTGAGTTTGCTGATAAGCTTGACCAATTTTATGAAGCCTTTGCTGAGTTAAAACGTGGTAACACAGATAAAGAATTTGTGCATATGTATCAATCAGCCCTCTCCAAGATTTTAACTATTCCTCTTGAAGCTTCGGTTCACTATTTCCGTACTGAGATTCTGAAAGATGCTGTGAAGGAAAAAACGCATATTGATATTCAAGCTTTGACCAATGAAGTATTAACATCAAAATAATGGGGTGCATGTACAAGTTTTCCGAACGAATTAACTCACGGAAGGCTTTTTTTATTTCCATCAATTATGCCTCCGGCGGATGTTTTTTGTACCGAAAGCACCCGCTGAAAATTAACCTAAATCCTCATTCATCTGCAGAAAGAAGTTAAAAAGTCGTATAATGGAAGGAGATCGATTGGAGGGAAGCTTTTGTCACAGGAATGTTCAATTGTAGAAGATTTATTACCTTTGTATAGAAAACAAGCGCTCCAAGCAACTACTATAGAATTTGTCGAACAGCATTTAGCTACTTGTGAGCATTGTCGACAGCTTGCTTCTTCAAAGCAATCACTAGGCTATCATTTATTAATGAAAAGAACGATAACGTTTTTCCATCTTGTGTTTATCGTACTATCTTTTATGTTTGCCATTAACTCATCATTACTTGGCAATCAAACAAGCTTTGCTTTCTCGTACGCAATTTTTGGCTGTCTTACCTATTTCTTTTACAAAAATATTTGGATTGTTTTTGCTATCAGCTCTGTACCTGTTTTCGTATGGGCCATTATTAATAATATCAATAATTCACTCTATGTCACCCACTACTCCTTAACGGAAATTGGTACACTGTTGATTGGAGCTAGCTACATAGCCCTTTTACATACTATTTTCGCATTATTTGGTGCAGGTTTTGCTATTATGTTTCGTAGGTTTACAAAATAATGTTACACCTTGTAGAAAGAAGTTGTCTCAATTTAATCTGAGACAACTTCTTTTGTTACCAATTATACCCATTCATAAGTTCAACATCCCCTAGCATTTCATTAGAAATACCTTCTATATCTTGAAGCATCCATAGTTGTTTTGTCGGTCCTGTTACAACGGCACCATAAGCTTGAAATCCATTCTTTTTAATATAATTATAGCGTTCTTGCAAATGGTTTAAACCGAGAAATCCTTCGTAATAGCTTTTCTTTTCAGTTAAAAGTTTTTCCATATTTTCTAGCATCCAACGTTGGCTATCCCCCACATTATATTCTATTTCCTCTGCTTGCGATATATGGGCATAATCATCACTAACTTTTAAGCCTCCCGATAACCCGATTCTATCATAAATTGTAATTGTACCACCGGAGCGGCCAGAAGCAGTTGGTTCAAAGGATTTAAACTCACCTGTATATAATGGCATCCAAACGATTCGGACATCGTACGGAGCAAGCATTTTTATCAATTCTATAGGCTCTTTAAAGGTTGAAATCGAAAACGCCATTTCCGCTACAGTTCCATCGGGTAGATCTCCTAATATATTCCATATATTATTGTTAAGTTGAGATGAGGTAGCTTTTCCCGTTACCGGATCTTCGGGTAAATTAAAATTAAATTGTTGTGATGTATTTGTCGACGGTAAGTTCATACTCAGAGATGAATTAGAATTCAATATAGATTTTTCAACATGCATTTCGCCGACTACTACCTTTTCCTTTCCTACCTGCTTCTCTAGAGGATAGCTAAATTTTTGCGTCAGAAATGGCGTTATTTCAGCAGGCGAACCCATAGAATATTGACCTTTCATATTTGGGTGTAGCCATTCAAATACTATTAAAGAGTTATAAGCATGTTTAAGATCAGGACGCGTTTTATCAAAAACGATGGATACCCCTGCTATATAGAGAGCATAAATAACGAAGCATATTAGCAATATACGCAGTACTCGAAATGTTAACGTAAAACGGTATTTTCTTAAAATCTTTTTTTCATTCTCCTGCGACCACTCAGTCATGTTGGAAACCTCCATTCTTTTTCACTATTTCTTCTAATCTTTTGCGGGCACGATGTAAAAGTATTTTCACCTGCCCCTCAGAAAGCTCTAGGGCTTCCTGCAATTCTAAGTAGGTGAATTGTTCATATTCACGTAAATATAAAATCGTTCGGTAATTTTCAGGCAAAAATTTCAACAACGCCTGTACATCTTCTGTCACTTCCTGCGTTAAAAAATCCTCTTCTGGTAACCCATACGGACTTAGCATTTCATCTTTCCAAAATAAGTTTGCAAATGGAATAGTCCTTCGCCTTTTCTGCTTACGCCATTCATCTAAATACGTGTTCCGTGCAACTTTGAATAACCACGCTCTCACATCCTCCTCTTTATAAAACGACAGCGATATCGTAGCTCGTACAAATGTTTCTTGCACTAAATCTTCCGCTATATGCACTGATCCAGACATCTTCAGCAGAAAATAATATAACGATTTCGCGTATTTTTCATAAAGTTGCTCAAGCTCGTTTTTCCGCTGTCTGTCCATGCCATCCCCTCGTTTCGCTATTTCACAAGTAAAACGTATATCTTTTCTAAATGTTACAGTAATTACTAAAAATTTTTATTAAAATTAATTTCGCCTTGGCGTAATTGTTGCTGTCGCTTCGCTTTCGCACAGATAAACAATGCGTCCGGAAGCTTTATCTTTATTCAACAGGTGTTTAGACACCTACTGAATAAAAATAAAAAAAGAGTCGTTTTTTGAATAGCTTCCCAACATCATTCCCTAGTTGGGCGCTTCATTTTCACGACTCTTTTTTACTTATGCTTTTTTTACGAACTCAGACTTTAATTTCATTGCACCAAAGCCATCGATTTTACAATCAATATTGTGATCGCCTTCAACGAGACGAATGCTTTTCACCTTTGTCCCAATTTTTAGCGTTGAAGAACTACCTTTCACCTTTAAATCCTTAATAACTGTAACGGAATCACCGTCTGCAAGTAGATTGCCATGAGCATCCTTTACGATTAACGTATCTGTGTCCTGCTCCGTGGCATCTGTGCTCCACTCATGCGCACATTCTGGACATACAAAGTTTGTTCCATCCTCATATGTGTATTCAGAATTACATTTCGGACAATTTGGATAAGCTGCCATTTCCGCTTCCTCCTTTACTTTTTTTCTAGGTAAACCCTATATATTCTCCTATCTTTACATACTCCGCCCTATTTAGTAAAGGCTGTTCGTATTTTTCGTTCGTATTTGTGAAAAATGTATGAATCTGTTTTATGTTATTGGAGATATTTCATTCTGAATAAGTATGATTTGGGACACTTGCCCATTGACTTTTTTGTACAAACCATCTTACTTGCAAGTTTGTTTAACATGTCTTATTATATCCTTAAAGGCTGCATTGTTCGTATAATATTAAGTTTTAACCTTTAAGCTGTAAAAGGGAGTTTTATTATTGGAGTTGGAATGACGGGCCTCACACTAAGGTGCATGAGGATAAGCAGGAAAGCTTCTGCGAACACCCACTTTGAGGAGTGGTGGTTTAAAACTTTCTATAATAACTACGGCATACGCGGCTTTTTAAATTTAATCATACAGCCACATGGCTTTGAAGCATTTCTCTCATAGTGAAAACTATGGGAGATTTTTTGTTGTGGGGAAAAAATGGGGAAATTGTTGGGAAAATTAAATATTATACCGTTTTTTATTCTATGGTTTATTTCTAATCACAACGCTTATATTTAATGGCAATATTTACAAAAGAAAAAGCAAATCCATTATGAAACACATTTGCTTTTTTCATTTGATTAAAATTCATCGTTAGGTAATCCTTGCACTACAATTATACGTTGCTCACCTAATATCATTTGCCTCTTTTGCCTCTTTTTTTGCAACTATTAATGTTTGTATTAGTTTCTCAATAGTTTTACGAAATGAAATAACAATTGGTGAAAATTAATGTTTACTTACCTCTCTTATCAAAATTACTATCTCCCCTTTCATTTTATAATGCAGTATTTCAGTTTTTCTCATCAGAACTGAAATATTTCCTTGCGTAAATCATCAAGTATACCCACTTTCCCTACCGAAAAATGGTATTAACATTCTCAGTGACAGCATTTCTTTATCGGTGTGAATCACTAAGTGTACTCACTTTTCCTACTTGAAAAGGAATGATTATTCCGCTAGGTGCATTTCCTTTATTAAGTTAACAACAGAAAACGAAGAAAAAGCATAAAAAAATTTGATGGTCCTACAATTACATTGACCCCATTTTTAAATACTATGCTAGCATCGGATACACTTGGTCCTCTAAAGACCAATCTATTAAGTATTATCAATATATTCTTCCTCTCAGCATCTCCATTTTAGGCATTTTATATATATAGTTCTTCAAACTATCTTCTGTAAAATCTCCGAATTTTGAACTTAATAAATCTCCAGCGGTTTTAATTTTAAGAGTATATGTAGTCTCTAATAAGTTTAAAAATATCACTGTAAAAGAATTAGCTGAATATAAAATCCCATTTTCCGTATAATTGATATCAATCAACGATTTATTAATTAACAAATTAATAGATTCCACGATTATTGCTCTTCTAATAATTAATTCATTTTGACTATTGGGTTTGATCGGATGCAACTGTGTATTATCAGTTAAAGCATCATTCGTTAAAAGATAATCTAACATTGACAACTGATCCACACTTAATTTTCTTGGTGACATCTTTTCTAAAATAACCATACAACGAATTCCTACTTCAAAGGATGTATTATAAATTTCCATTTTTCACCCATGCTATCTTTTTGTCATTTACTAAATGATGACACATTCCGTGTTTATCATTACTTGTCATTACAGCGGTCAATGGATTATTGTTATCCAAAGAAAAGGTTCTTGATTCAGTAGTTACTTTCTTCACTTTTTTATACGAGTTCTCATATTTTTCATCTAATAAATCCGCAATACAATCGTGTAGCTCTGATTTTAATTCCTCAAAAGCTTTAGTATGGGGATGGTAAACTATCTCTTTCGAACCTTAGCAATGTTTCCGCTTCAAAAAAGTGTCTTCGTTGTCTCACAAAATGATCTTCTAATGTTGGATCTTTTTCTAATTCTGATACATTAAGTACTTCCTGATTTAGATGTTCAGAATAACACTTAAATAATTGAGAAGTATATTCCAATTCGCGCTCCTCTAAATCTTTAGGCGGCTTTAAACTCTTAGGTCTATGTTTTTGAAATCCTCCACCAAACCTGAACGGGAAATAGGGTGTTTTACGAAACTGTTCTATAAACTAAAGCGGGTCTAAATAATTGAAAATCCGAAAATCTTTAGCTTCAATAAAACTCTTAAGTCCCTCATCAAGTTCAATATTCTTAGTAGAAGTTATTTTTGTACGACAATTTTTATCCCAATTCTCAATAAATTCATCTTTCAATTTATCAGGATTATCTATTAATAATCCGTGTAAAGTATTATTTACTCCTTTAGGTGCAACAAAATAATACGCTTCTGGGAAACTATATCGACCTTCAAAACTGTAATAGCATATTTTCCCTATCTCTACCCAAATATCTGATGGTACGAGTGCTGATGCATAATGTTTACATTGATAATTAACCCATTTCCCCTCTTCTATATTTGTATAACAAATTACATCTCTCCCTAAATCTCCACTGCCCCCACATCGCCGAACTAACTCATATTTCTCTTCTAAAAAAGTAGTTGCCCACTCTTTTACACATTGTTCATATTCAACATCTGAAAACTGTCTAAGTCTATCTTCAGGAGCAATAGGGATCCCTGATAATAAAGTATGAGCATTAATAATAATTTCTGTATTACTACACTCTATCGGCTTTTCACAAGGAATAATATCTTCTATCAAAGAACTTTCCTCTTCCATCAAGTATTCCACCCTCTTATTTCATTGTTATTATTTTATATTTTACGTAATATATACCTCTAGAGCATTAAAAACCTTATTAATTTCTTATACAAAGTAATCTCGCTATCTCAATTTTTAATATTCAATAAAGCTGTTTTCTAAAAGATTGTTGCTGTTAAAACATAAAAACAGAGTTAATCTACAAAATGCGTAGAATCAACTCTGTTTTTATATTTGATATTTCGAAAATCGAATATTTAACTAAAGCACCAGTTAGTTTAATAAGAACAGCGACGCTTATTCAACAATATTCCCGTCTTCTATCCATTTTTTAAATCATTCAGCATCGTTACCTTTATCATATAAATCTTTTATGGGTATTACATCGGTTTTATCTTTATATTGTATAGTTACCTTATCTTCATCCGTTAGTTTCTTCTTCTTCCCATTGTGCAGTAATAATGTGTTTTCATCTGCAAATGTGAAAGAAATGCCACTCCCATCTTTTAAGAGTTCTGCTGGGGTAGAGAAATCGTTCCTTTTTTCATAAACAAATATAGTATGTGTATATCCCTCATCTGTTTTTGCATCTGTTAAAATTATATAATGATTGTCCTTTTTTGCTTTGAATAAGAGTGTAGCCATCGTGCCCTGACTCTGAATGTTTGTTTCAACATTACCGGAACTTGCTTGCCACATATTTACAAACACAAAGTAATAAGCAGTTATCAGAACAAGAAACATTGCTAGTAGTGATGATACGATAACTAAGTTCTTTTTTCTATTTTTGGAGCGTACCTTTTTGAAATAATCAATGTTCCTTTTATCTTTTCTTCTCTCATTTTCATCTTCTGAAAATAAATCTCCCTTCATTTTGTTTAAATAATTTCGGCATTCTTCACATTGTTCCATATGTTTTTCTATCTGTTCGTTTGTTTCTTCACTTGTTAATTTATCAATATAAGCAGGAGCCAAATCCTTAAATACACTATGTTCCATAACCCTACTCATCCTTTCTGATTTCAAGTTTTGCTCTATAAAAAGTCACTCTTGCCCAGTTTTCTGTCCTTTCAAATATTGAACCAATTTCTTTGAACGATAAGTCACCCAACAATCTTAAATAAAGTATTTCTCGTTTATCCTCACTGAGTTGATGAGCCTTTTTAAAAAACATAACTTTATCCTCGTTTTTTATATACTCATCTTCCAAGTCGTAAAATGTTGTGCTTTCACTTTTTAGTGAGTCCTTCAATTGTTGGTTTTTATTTTTATGGTTTAATTCTTGCAGCCATATGTTTTTAGCAATTGCGCAGAGCCACGTGGAAAACGAGGGCACTGAAAAACTTCATCTGGTTCCACTTAGCGAGGTATTCGACGATTCAATCGTCGAATACCTCGCCTTTTTAATTTATAATTGAGAGAC
>NZ_JBHVUJ010000015.1:0-51050 GCF_042884205.1 Lysinibacillus sp. NPDC058147 | reverse complement strand
CTTAAATTTTTCTTAAGAGTTGACATTATTTAGCTGTATTTTTATTAGGCTAACTATGATTAATTCTATGTTTTCATGTTCTCTATGCAGGCAGTAATTTAAGGTAAGTTTTATTTATTTGCATTTCATCGTATTCTCATGTGGGGTACGATTGGGGTACGAGGCATTTTTTACTGAGGTACTTGGGGTACCAAAAAATATACGGACAGGTATATGTTGAATCTGATAACTTTAGTTTAAAAAAACTAAAAAGGTCACTCATTATTTTTTAAATGAGCGACCTTCTTTTTAGTTTAAAAGAATGTTATCTTTATTAGCATATAAATGAATTACTCCAGTACTACTTACCCTCATACTTACACTTGTATAATCAGCATTCAAAATATAATCAATTGCATATCTGATTTCCCATTCTTGAATAAAATCATAACCTTTAGCATTAGAAATACTAGCGTGATTTGAGTTGCTATTTTTGCTGTGTATAATCACTGTATCTTTACATTCATAAATTTTTGTAATTACATCATCAGCCAAATCAGCAGTAACGATTTTTAGTACATCTGTTTTTTGTTTTGTAACCTCTTTAAATGTTTTAGATTTAAACTTATATTTAACTGTCATATTCAATATCTCCAGAATCAACATCTATCAATTTCGCATCTTGTATATCGTTTAATGAAATACGTTTCACTGATATATTCGCATCCAGTAGTAGTTCCTTTTTGTGAGGATCCATACCTGTAACTAATCCAGTTTTATCATGCAAATTATGATTTTGCCATAGCGTTAATGTAACTAGTTGTCGTAATTTAAAGGCACGTTGTATGGTTTGTTCAATTTCTTCTAATTCCCATTCAGTCAAATCACGTTTCTTTTCATGAAATTGCTCTTCTTTCCATTTTCGAATTTCCACCAAATGCTCTGGCAACATCATCGCTGTCCACTTCATATTTCCACGGTCTTTTATCATAATCTAGCCCAAGAACGTTTGTTTGTATACATTATAGAACTAACGTTCTGTTTTTGACAATGAAAGTATTTGATTTCAATGGAAATAATTGAAGGAAAGTATTGACTTTATATACTAGTACTAGTATAATTAAAGTATAGAAAGGAGGTGAACAAAGTGGATTACGATAAGATTCTAGCTTACCTAGTAGCTATCGCAACAATCGCAAACTTACTTACAAGTTCAGCGAAAAACATAAGCGATATGAAAAGTAAGAAAAAACAAAAGCGACGCTCTCCCGGGAAGAAGAAACGTCGCAAATAAGCTGTAGAAGGAGGTTAACGCCTCCTTCCCTATAATCTTATCATATCCATCTCGTTATGAAAAATATCGGATATGTTGTGGCATTAGCATTTGCTCTGTATGTATTAACAGATATGGTTAATTGGAAAGAACCAAAGTTTTTCGACTATTCCATGATTGTTATATACTCAATATGTTTCTTATTAGCGATATTAAATATCGTAGTGTATTTCAAAAGAAAGAAGGGTTAAACTTGGAAAAAAATTCTCAGACCGAAGCAAATAAACGTTGGCAGGAAAAGAACAAAGAACGTGCAAAGTACATTAGCGCTCGATCTAGAGCGCGCAGCTTTATCAAGAATAATGCTTTAGAGGAAGATTTGGATGAATTTATGGAATTGATATTAGAGCGTAAGCAAGTGTTAAATGACATGAAAATAGACCAAGATGGCGTGTAAGCTGTCTTGGTTTTTTAATGTCTTAAACTGCTCATACCTCTTGCGCTATGCATTTCATCATATTCTCGCTCCGCTCAGCAAAACAGAATGTTTGTTTTTCAACATTGTAGAACTAATAAAAAATGACCAAGACCAAAAAAATTTGATTACCTGGTCATTTATTTTTACTAAATTCATTTTAGACGCTTATCTTATAAAAAAATAGATACTGATTTACAAAATTACAATATCCATCACTTTATATTATAGAACTTTTTTTAGGTGTTTCAAAAGCAAATTGGTTTATGGTGCATATGTGGGAAAATACTACCAAAATTTAATAAAACACGATATAATTTATTTATACAACATATACATAAGGAGATAAAATTATGAAACCGATAGTAAGTAGCTTTATGTTTTTTGATGATGTACAACATATGTCTAATTCAAGTGCTCCAGGATCAGCACTGCATTTAATAAACCCTCAAAATATTATAAGAACGCCATTTATACCAAGTACTTATTCTTTCGCAGTTGCTTTTGGGGTTACAAATATTAATACAGAAGAAAGCCATATTTTATCTTTTCAACTTGTTAATCCTATAAACGAAGTAATAGTCGATACTTCCGAAATTCATATTCAACCAGAACGAACAGATAAAATTGTACCTATTGAAGCACGTGGTTACACTTTCAATTTGAATTTAAGAAATGTAAAACTACAGTACGAAGGAAAGTATGTAGGACGTATTTTTGTTAGCAAGGAATTAATTGGCGAATTTCCGTTATTCGTTTATCCAGTAGGTGATTGATATGGAAACTTTAGAAATTCAAAGAGTAGATAATAATTACAAACCAGTTTCTTTAGATTTTAAGGGTGTTCACATAACACTTGGTATTGTCAGTTCGTTATTCGCACCAAGTATAATACCAGGGGTATTAGAGAATACTAGCCCTCAAGGTGAATACACATTAAATTTCAATAAAGAAAATCATGAAAATACTGTATTAATTAATTCAACAAATGTAAACAAGTTAATTGAATTAGATAGTTATGGTGTTAAAATGGTTGAAACAGCTAGTACTGGGCTTAGATTTTCATATGAAAAAGCTGAGCGTGAAGTTACCGTTATGAGTTATTCATCTGTTCAAACTGAGGAGGATGTGACTATGACTAACAAATTAATAATGCATCAAAACAAAGTTGAAAATATTGGCTTTTACGGCGGATTATTCTCTGGTATAGCAATGCTAACAATGCCACTATTTTATAACATTCAATGGCAAGCCACTATCCCGACTACTTTATTATTCCTCTCATTACCTATGTTTACTTTTATTAGAAAGAAACTGAAGGAGGATAATTAATGTCTTCACCAACAGATGCCTTAACACCGAAAGTAGTAACAACAGTAGCCAAGCAGTTATGGCCATCTATGTTATTCATAGTTGTAATGACATTAATTGCAATTACGTCGTTGTACATGTTTAGGGATATATTAGAACCCGATTCTATTAAATTTGCTTTCAATGCGTGGTTCGCTACAATGATTATTATCACAGGTTATGCTACTTATGTTTTTGTAATAGATGCTAGAGTACAATTTAATAAAACCAATGAATAACAAAAAAACAGATAACACAATGTTATCTGTTTTTTGTTTATTATTATTTAATAGCGTTAATCTTATCATAGAGTTCGTTTAACTACAGAAATCAACAATCCTAAAGCTTCACTATCAGTCATTGAACCCACTTTTTCGCTATGGTCCACCTTTAAAATCCCTTTTTGATACGTTGTTTTCAATAGTGCTTTTAAATCCTCTTTCGCTGTTGATGTTAGTGAATTTGCCATCTTCGTTTCCTCCTTTGGTTGTGTCGGTGTTATTGTTTGAGTTGTCGGCTTCATAGCCAGTTCAATTCGTTTTAAGAAGCGATTCCAACGATTTTCGCTTAAGATACGATGAGGACAGTATTTTCCGTTCCAATCCTGGTGTTTTTTCATTTTTTCAATGCCCCAACCATTCTGTTTTAATAGTTTAGCAATGTACTGCATTTTCTTCAGTTGCAGTATAACGAGCACCACCATTTTTGCTGTAGCAGATTTCAACACCGATAAAAATACGGTTACCTTTCTTTAATGTGTTTGGATCTTTACTACTACCACCATCACCACAATGCCCAGGCTCAAAATTAATTGAGTATCTGGGCTTTGTTGTAATTTATGTATACAAACAATAACAAATCTCTTAAAATGGAAATGATTGAAAATAATTAATAGGAGAAAGATTGAGATGAAAAAAATCGTAGCAATAATTGCAATTGTTTTAGTAGCAATTGTGGCCATACCTTATTTAATATTAGTTTCACGATATGAACATTCAGAAACCTTCGATAATTTTCCAATACCTAAAGGAGCAGAGTCATTTGGAGAAGAAAAAAACTCCGATGGTGAAAATACTTTAAATATAATGGGCTTCAAGTGGTCAAATCATAGTAAAGATATTCCAAAAGATTATAAATTACTTATAAAATTAAATGGTTGGAAAGAAGAAGAGGTTGAGGAAGAATACGATGGATCGCTTAGATATTCCTATACAAAAGGTGACTCATTAGTAGATCTTACTAGCATTGAAGAACATTATGTTATTACTTTATCAATAGGAGAATTAAATAGATATAAGAACCAAGTTGGCAATTAAGCTATCTTGGTCTATTCATTAGAATAAGCTTCCAGTGATGAAATTTTTCTTTTTTCCTTTTTTAATTCCACTAAATGTTTAGGCAACATAATGGACGTTCCTTCATATTCCCACGATCATTTATCATAATATCGCACCCCCAACAAAATAGAACGTTTGTTTGTACATATTACAGAACTAATGTTCTGTTTTTAGCAATAAAAAAAATGCCCAGGCTCAAAAATTAATTGAGTACCTGGGCTTTTTGTCTATACTCCGAATTAATTACTGAGTATAAGTATCATTTTTTTTTTTGAATTGATAAGTGACACCTGTAATAAGATTAAATATAAAAAGTAAATTTAAAGGATTTAAAATAATCCATTTTAAATCTGCTTCTAATGCCAATTGTAAAAATATAAACAGGATCCATATTACAAGATAGCTCAATATCATCGGTCTAGAAAACCATTCATTCAAAAATCATCACCTCATTAATCAGTACAGAATGTAGCAAATCCAGCCATACCGCCACCTACAGCACCAACTATAGCACCTCCAACACTTGTTACAGCTTTACCATTTGTACCCTTTTTATCGCCTACAGCAGCACCAGTACCTGCGCCAGCAACTCCTCCGCTTATCCAGGCTCCTGCAGTTCCAAGTGCGCATTTTATTGGATTAAAACTCCTTTTGCTTCTTGATAACGATCCTTGATTTGTTTCAGAATCATTTTGCAATTCAACTAATAACCCATTTTCAATTTCATTATAGACTAAATTAACAGTGTTACCATTTACATCAATTGCAGTTGTCGGTAAAACTTCTGAATTTTCACCGTTAGTTAATGTCACTACTCCATTTTCATTGAATTCAACGTTTACATTTTCATTAGTGAAATTAATCTGTAATGAACTATTATTAAACTTTATTATATCAACATCATTTGCACTTGTATTTGTTTCTACTGTATTAGAAAAAAATTCTTGGTCTGCAAAATTTGATGGATTACTTATTTCAGATGCTGATGCATCCTGTATGTTAGAAAAAGGAATCATTGATAGAGTTAAAGTCGATGCTAAGATTATATTTTTAAATTTCATAATGAACCACCTTATTTTCAGATAATAATATTTTAAATAGCTATAGCTAAACTTACCTCGAGTAATTATTATCCTATCATTACTAACATTACCAATTCAACAGTCGATTCACGCCATTTTTCCGGCGGTCATAACGTCATTTTTTGGCGTACTCAATTGTTTTTTAACAAAATCACGCCAATCACGCCAATTACAACGCCATTTTTTGGCGTGCTTATTTTTTTTGTAATAAAAAAGTAACGTTTTTAGTGAACATATCATTAAAGCTCTTGAAATTTATTTTTTATTTCATTTTATTCTAAAATAATATTTTCACGAAATTGTCACTTTAGTATTATGTAATAAGAAAAAAGACTAGCTCGACTAAATTAGCTTTGCTAGTCTTCATTACTTATTTATTTACGTCTTTGCTGAATCGTAATATACAATCCAATTAAACGATCTGTTGTCATTGCTCCACTTTGTAAATCTTTCAAATGTGAAGCTTGAATAATACCATCCTTTACAGCCTGTGCTATATAATTTTCAGCCTCTGTTTTCATAGTAGGTGAACCCGGATTCCAATTTGTCATTTTGATTTCCTCCTTTGGTTTGTCTTTCACAATTAATTGAACTTGCAATTTGCTGTTACTTGGTACAATTACTTGTCCTTCTAATTTATAACCTGTTGGCATTTTCCAAGTTGATTTAACTTCAAAGTGCGGTCGGTCAATACTACCTACCCAATTACCGCCCCATGTAATACCTAGCTTTCGAGCAATAGCACCTACTCGATTGAGCATTGTCACATCATACAATGATTGTGGAGGGCCAACAGCAATATCCCATGCTAGACGTGATTTATGATTACTGTTTAGTGTCCAAGTAACAATTTGTCCTGGTCGTGTTCGTCCTTGAGCATATAGGTAATTTTGTCGTTCTTGAGAGCGATACGTCTCAGTAATAAAGATGTTCTTAATGCCAGCCTTAAAACACTCTTGGAATAGTAATCTACAAGCTGTTTGTGCAGCTGGTAATAGTTCAGCAAGATCTCGACATGTAGTAGTTACACTTGTACTCATTTAGCATCATCCTTTGGTTTGTCGTAATTAAAGGCTTGCGTGCTATCTGAAATGCCTAATGTTGTCGGGTCGATAATAATACCAAGCAAACCCAAAATACTTAGAATTGTTTCAGAAATAGCTGTAACTTGAGCGTTGTAAATCGTTATATCGACATTAAAAATGCCCGCTATTTGATTAGCGAGCACTAGTAGTAATGCGATTAGCGATACCCAAAATTGTTTGTGTTGAAGTCGTACTTTCCAGTTAATTTTCATGTGTTAAACCCTCCATTTTATCAATTCGTTTATGAGCCTGCTTAGATGATTCTTCTACACGAGTGACCCGTTGTACTACCTCTTGAACTTTCTGATCATTTGCTTTCATATCCAAACGAATATCTTTCATATCTATTTGAATATCATTCACACCTTTGCTGATGTAATGCAATTGTGCGCTCACTTCTGCGGACTGTCTTCCGTCATCTTTAATACTTTTAGTTTTGTTGAGTTGATACCCTTGTATCGCTACAATTAGCGATAAAATTGTTAAAACAATTCCTAATTCCACTGTCAATTGCCATCACCAATCCTTTGCCCTATTTAGTTAAAATAAACAACGCTGTCAGAAGCATCGAGAATCAGTAACACGTACCGTTGCCCATCTCGATTGCTCTCACAGCGCATAATAAAAGCCCTCCACAGATTTGTGGAAGGCCTAAAAACTTATGTTTTTTTTATGCGATATATATCATTTACATATTTTACATACAAAAAAATTATATAGTTGTTTAACTAATTAATAGGAGCTAAAGGAACACCGTAACCATTAGTCCAATATTTAGAATTGGATTTGAAAAAATAGCTATAGAAATTGAACAATTCGTGTGCATCTATTCCTACTATATTATTATTAGACTTTCTAATTTGATAACTAATAACTTTACCATAATGACTTCGTAGTGCTTTCACAGGGTCTACATTAATTACATGATTAGTAGCCTTTTTGAATTCGGTACTGTTTGCGGATAGACCTGACCCCAACGCATTGAAAGTAACCATTTTATTGTAATTGTTAGGATAATACGATGCTACTCCTTGTGCTAGATTTCCACCTAAAGAGTGCCCAACAATCGTTATATATCCACCATTACTAATAGACTTTAAGAATAGCTGAAGTGCATATGGTTTCTGAGTATTACTCTTGTTTATAAAACTTTCCTTATTAGCATACCAATCATCTAAACTCGTAAAACCATCAGTACCACGATAGGAGATTACAACTTCCTTAGTTCGTATATTTCTGAAAGTATAACCTGTAAAACCTGAATTTTTGTATTTTGTATATTCAGAATCTGTTGAGAAATCACTCTTCGTAAGTACTGTCTTAACTACCCAATCTCCCATCAACATTTCGCTAGCAAATTCTTCAGGTGTATAATCTGTGTATATCCATAGTCTATTTTTCACATCATTAAAGATTCTATCATACCCCACACTTAATTGTGGGAAAATCTTATCTAGAGTTGTTTGGTTATCCGCATAATTTTCGAGTTTATTATACGCTAATGACGTTAAAATTAAGTATTGGTTCATTTTTAATTCATATGAATATACATCGATACGATTCTTAGCGCTATCCCAATTTACTTGCGCATCCAAACCTTCGAAAAATCTAATAGGGACATAAGTAACACCGTTTTCAACAAGGGAAACAGTATTCATTTGATTAGTCCCACTTTGATATCCGTTTTCATATCGAGTGGTAGTTTTAGTCCCAACAGTATGGTGCAATTCCCACTTTTGAAATGGATGTGATACAATTATAGTTTTACTGTTTTCATCAAATTTTACAGTTAAACCTAACTTTTCCGAAATTATTCTCAAAGGTACTAATGTACTATTATCTCTAGTAGCTGTTGAAACAGGTATATTCCTTCCATCAATATAAACTGAAGGAGTAGCAGCCTCTGCGCGTTCACCTAGAAATAAAAACGCTAAGCAAAGTGAAAATAACAAAATTACACTTTTTTTCATAAATCCTTTCCTCTCTTACCT
This sequence comes from Lysinibacillus sp. NPDC058147, assembly GCF_042884205.1. Taxonomy (NCBI): domain Bacteria; kingdom Bacillati; phylum Bacillota; class Bacilli; order Caryophanales; family Bacillaceae; genus Lysinibacillus; species Lysinibacillus sp. NPDC058147. The sequence goes on along the minus strand of NZ_JBHVUJ010000015.1, from coordinate 42,478 downwards.
AAAATTTTTACCAACCTTTTTCAAACCAAATTTTTGTAATACAGTTGATATATTATCATAATAGTAAAAACGTAGGGATATTGAAAGAGTTAATATTATCCACATTGTATTTTTATGATATATGCAACATCTTTTAATAACTTAATATGTGAGAACTAATACTTAGTTTATATTCTAACCTCACCACTGATTCAGCTTCAGTTTAATTTTCTGTATTATCATAGGACGATTATTTCCACATGTATCTTTCATACTAAAACCACTTTTTCATGATTTTCTTTAATCTCCATAGCGAGTATCCATCGTAAATTCACATCCCATTTCTAATTTAGACAATAAAAATAACGCTAAGCCTTAGCTTGCGTTTCAAAATCTTGCTTTGTTATTTCTTTGTACTGTTCAGCAGTGATTTCTCCAAACGGATTAGCTTCAGTCTTTACAGCTAAACGTAACTGAGCTGCTGTCACCCATTTATACATAAAAGCGATTTGCCAGAATTGCATTATGCCTCACCACCTTTCAAGACCATCATTTCTAACTTCAATTGTGTAACTGTTTCACCAAGACTATTAATAAGTAAATCCTTTTGAATACCCTTGATTTTTTCCTGCGCTAATTGCTCTCCCAGTGAAGCAACTTGTTCATCAATGCTCAACCCTGTTCCAATTTTAATAGGCTCACCAATTGAGCCATCTTTATTACGTTGTTTATATTCCATTACTCTACAGCCCCCGATATTAAGTGGATTTTGTGATTAACCGTAGCATCTGGTCGTGCAGAAGTAAGTTTTAAAATGATATTATCTTTTGCTTCTGTGGTTTCATAATAGAATGTATCTTCAACTATGCTATCGTCGTATGGCATTTGTGCTGTATCTTCTGGTGTTAGAGTTTCATACTGCTCTTGCTCACCATTTAAAGTCATGGACAACTCAACCTTTAAGTCCAATTCTTTATCACGTTCGATAAATAATAAAACACCCTTTGCAGTTCCCTTCGGCGGCTCGATTTTGTAACGGGCTACAGATTGCAAAATAGGTGTTTTCACTTCATTTTTATTAAGTTTTATCGTTTTGCTTGTCTTAGCACCATAGTTGTCGATTACTTCGACCACAATAGTATTTTCACCGACTATTAGTTGTGCAAGTGACACTTCAAATGCCCAATCTCCACCAGGACCATTGTAAATTTCAACTGCATTTCCATCGTTAATGCGTCTCGTCACTTTTAAGCTTGAATTAGCATCTTCATCCCATGCTTTACCACTGATCTTAAATGAATCGGCATCAACGATACCTGACGGCACTACAGCATCTACAGATAAAAGTGGTGCTCGGTTAGGAACAACATAGAATGTTCTCTCTACATTTGTAGATGATGCGTTCTCACTATCGACTGCCCATACTTTTATTTTGTGCGCTACTCCGTCAGCAAGGCTACTTGTTATAGCTGTATCACCATCATAAAGTTTGCCTGCTTTAAATTTGAGCTGTTTTGTTAACGATATTTGCGTTTGACTGACGTTTGTCGCTAAAACCTTTCGCGGTTCACTGTTGATTTGGTAATACGCTGTTACTGACTGATCTTTGTCAGGATCATATGTGTCACCTGAGATATTCATTACATCATTTTCGTATAGAGTAAGATTATCTGTTGGCGATGCAATTGCGATTGTAGGCGGACTGTTTGTACTTATTTTGCCTTTGAATTGTATACCACTAGATACCGTTTCCATGATGAAAGGAGGTGGCGTATCTGCTGTAGTGCCGAATTTAAAACGTCGTTCCGGATCATATAAAGTGTGTACTGAATAAGCTGTACCTACAGGTAAAATAGCGCTACCTTCCCAGTTATTACCTCTGTCTCTTGAGAAAAACAACGGTACTATTGTGTTTGCTCCTAGCACAAATAACGTACCTTCTTTATCTATTGTTATGCTAGCGTTTGCGGTTTCTGTATTTGGATTGATAGGCGTACTAGGCGCTTTCCACGTGACTCCTAAATCGTCAGAATAACGAGTTTTTATATGCGTAGCCGCATTTGAGCTAGTTTGACAATGGAAAGCAATAGTTACACGCCCTGTACCATCTACCATAATAACTGGATTATCGACTGGTTTATCGCTATTGTTGAACGCTGTTAATCCGTTACCGAAATTTTGGTCGCTTGTCGGACTGTACATGAACAATATGCTCATTATTCCAGAAGAGTTAGTTCGGTATGTTAGATACACTTTATTGTTTAACGCCAATATATCTGGATAATAAGCGTTACTAGTTGTTGCGTTATAGCTTGTGAGCATCTTAGTCGCTGAGAATGAGTTCCCTTTATCAGACGAGTAAACATGCGCTATGTTGTATGAAGCACCTGGATATTTAACAGACATTGCTATATGCAATTTATTGTTAACTTTGTCATATGACATAGACGGCGCTGCGTCTACTTGCATTGCGTTACCGTTGATTTGTTTGTTCTGAAATGTCCATGTCTTAGTAACTGGATTCCATAAACTATACATCGCTGTCGATGCTGTTGTATATAGGATAGCTATCTCGTTTCCTACAGCTGCTATTGTGACATTTTTTACTGCTGCTGAAAGAGCTACATGTGATTCCCAGTTTTCACCTTCATCTTTAGATACACGAACATTAGTTTTGCTATCAGTTATATAAGTTACTGAAACCCACCAACCGTTATCCAGGATAATTAGTTTACGGCCATTGTTTGGTCTTATTTTAGTACCTGTTTCAAGAGTTATTGTGCCTTTTGGAATTGCTCCAACCGCCGTTTTCTTCACGTACCAACTGCCATCACTATGACGTCCATTTGCCGGATATGTGCCGTCCTCTGCTACGATATCACTTTGCACTAGTGAACCTTTTGAGTACGTCGTACTTGAGCCTGTTTGTACGAATTTAGAAGTACCTGAATTGTATCGCATCCATCCTGTATAGCTACCTAGACCCGTATACCTTCCAATGCGAGACCCGTCACCGTCTATAACATATACAGTTTCATTACCAGATGACATCGCTATGTTTTGACCACCAGCGCCCGAAAATTTCCCGGTATTTTGGTCTAGGTTGTATGACATGTACCCATATGCCGAATCATTGCGTATTTCAGAATCTGGACTCCATTCAACCTGGTAGACGTAATTAGGTACGGTATTTGGGATAGCTGTAAACTTGTCATAATAATATAAAGCCATTCTTAAACCACCTCCACTAATTCAACGTTGTAAGTCTGCCAATCACCGATGCCCATTTCGGCATTGACCGTATCAATCATCACATTACTACGAGCCACTCTAGCGCCTTTTTTATACGCATTTTTAAGAGCTTGTACTTTAATAGTGTCTGCGCCTACCTCAGTAATCAAAACGTCCTCGCTGCGCGTATCGTCGTAAATCGTAACTTGCGTAAATGGTTTAAAACCTTCGACACTAGCAACCTTAAATTCCGTAGTACCGATTGCAATGGCCAGAGGAATATAGGTAATAGCTTTATCTAACTTGATTTTGTTTGTGCTACCATCCAAAGGATCAGCAAATGTTCCTGAGTTTCCTGGAACGCGACCGTCCAATTCCATTTGTATTTGCATACGACGTATAGTGGCTTCCAAAGAAATTAAATTTTTCCTGTTAATTTCAATGTTTTTATCAAGATGATTCATAACCTTCTGATTGTGTCGAGTACCTTCTTGTAATGCTTCCCAAACAGGCAATCCAGTAGCACGCTCAATTTTTTGTGTTCCTGTTTTTGGGTCTATCACAGGGATAAAATCGCCTTTTTCATCAATTCGTAGGATATGATCCAAAAAATTAATTCGTTCATATTTTTCAATAGCCACTATGCAACAATCCCCTCTGCAATGATAGGAATATCAAAGACATACATAAAGCCTTCATTTTCTTTGTAAAAATTCGTTGGACCACTCACCATAATCGCATTATCTTTATCAAGTAATGCTGCATGTGTTACTGCTCCACTATAGTCATCTAAATAAAACATAACCCGTATGATATTCCCAAGCTGTTCAGTTCTATAAATATCAACATCACGTTGAACGCCATCAATTAAAAAACGCCCCTTTCGTACATTCGAAAGTAGCGTTTGAAACAATAATTTTATTAACCTTTCATGTACTTGCATATAATCACCTCATTTAATAAGAAAATGCCATACCTGTAACCGGATAAATGACTTTATAACCGTGTGACCTTGAAGGAATGTCAATTTTAGACTCACTAGTTACACCAATACCATTGTCAGTTGTAATTGCCTGATTTGTGTTAGGATAAATAACTGGATAAACATGCTCACGTGCACTTACTTTAATTGCTGGCACGTTCATTACATAAAGAAAATGCAACCATAAATTTAAAGGAATCATATCTTCTAAGGTTCTCTTCAAATGATGGACATCAGTTATTTTGCTATAAAACTCAAAATGTAGATCATAAGTATGTGGATCGAGAAGAACATTATAGTTTTCTTCTCCGCATAATGAATTTAATAATTGCTTCAACGTTCGCATTGTATAAGGCAATTTATTATTAATTTTTGTTAAGATACGAGTTTTCCGTTCTTCTAACGTATCTGTTGTTCGTCGCTTTATTTTCAGCATCTTTTCCCACAAAAGCACACCTTTTTCGTCAGTTTCATGAACAAAACGGAACTTGAAAATATTGATCAATCGCAAACGAGCTTTGTTAAAATTATCACTTTCAACACGAGCAATTTCCTGAAACTCTTTAAAATCATTAACCGTTGGTGGTAGTAAAGGATATAAGTCAATCTCATTAGCTAAATAATCATTCACTGATTACACCCCTAACTGGAATTGAGTTTTCATCAATTGCAAGGTTCTCGTCTTTACCGTTAATTAAGGTGTCCTGAATATCCAAAACACCATTGATTGCAAGTGCGCGAGACTCTATTTGTGCAATCCTTATTATTATTTGCGTATTATCTTCCCATTTCTTTTTCAATTCTAAGAAATAATCATCAACCATATTCTGAATATCCAATTCAAGTAGTGCCCAATCATAACCAATATCAAAAGTAATATTGAAGGTAAAGTCTACTGTTGTTTCGGTAACTCCATCAACTTTAACGATGTGCCCAATTGGTGCTATACCTAAACCTTCACCTTGATTTATCTCCGGATCAATGGCCGTTTGAAGATTTTCTAACATAACAGAAGATGGTTTTTGAAATTGAGCATCCATTACAACAACTTTAACGTTATAAATTCCTTCTCGTACCCTATACATTTTAACGCCACCTACACCTTGTAGACTGTGCACCTTATCCTTATAATCTTTCCGATTACCTCCGTATGCCAGTGCATCAAAGCTTTCTAAATAGCGTTTTCTTAAATGTTCTGTAGGTTCTTCATCTTCACCAGGAATTAAAACATCCGAGAGAATTGCTGTCTGTAAACCATCAATGTAATTGATAGGTATTATGTTCCCGAAATCATAATTTCCTAAAGCCCCTGAAGTTTCACACTTTAATTTAAAGATACCTTCACTTATTTTTTCTGTAACTACAAAATTTAAAGTATCTAAACTGAAACGAGAGCCTATAGGAACATTTATATTAAATTCACCTTTTCGTATTGCTTGTGTTGCAGAATTTGGAGTTATACCTCTATCTTTGCTTAATTTAATTAAAAATTCACGAGAGGCAGTATCACCGAACATTTCTTTAATCATGCCGTCCATTGTAAAATATAGCTCATACAATTGTTTTGCATGTGGTGATATGGCATCAAAGATAATCGCACCTTCTCGTTTATCTACGTTATTATCAACTTCATTCAAAGCGTCATTCAATATATTTTCGTGAGTAATATGCTCGAACATCAAATATCCACCTCTCTTTCTATTGGGATTTCACCGAATATTGTATGTGCAGTAAAGGTCATAAAAACTTTATTTTTTTTATGGCTGAAGTTAAAATCTGTTAGCTCGTTTATACGCTTATCATGAAGTAGACATTCTTTAGTAATGCGTTGTAATTCACTGTATACATAAGGAATTGGTTTACCAAATAATTTCGCTATTTCGGCTCCAAAATTCCAAGTATAGATAATATTTTCATAACGCTCAGTACCCATAGCTTTGTAAATGGCTTGTTCCATAGCTTCTTTACCATCTGTATAACCAACAATTCTTTTTCTAGTATGATCCATACGATAAGTTCGAGTTGGTTGTATTTCTTCCTCGAAATCAACAGCTAAATCATCGTAATCATTTCGTGGAATCATCAAACCACCTCTTTATCAATTATTAAATATTGCTGTCCTCCATGAGCCCGGATCATCGTAACTTTATCACCTTTAACAAGACCGTTATGGATTAAGAACTTCTTTCGCCCTTTGTATTCATGTGTATGAAGTTCCTCGATTTCAGTTTCGTGTTCGACTGTCATTTCTACTTCATAATCCATGACCGCGCGAGTAAGCTTCAACTGTTCTTTCTTTAAAGGTAGTTTTTGATCCACTAGGACCTCTAAAGGTTCCACACTAGTAACAATGCCATAAACAATAGTGCATAGCTGTTGAGCATTAATTACTCCTAATACAAGACTTTGGATATTTGATAAAAAGTCATTCATATTACGCAATAAAATCACCACCAATTAGCTTTAAATCCATACGATGGTCTGACTCTTTAAAAATATGCTTACAGGTTTCAACCATCATAAAATGAGCTACAGTTATGTCACCAAGATACATCTTAACGGCAACTTGGCTACCACCTCGTATTGTTGGATCACCAAATACTTTATCAATGTGTAATTTTCTTGATTTACGGTTATAAAGCTTCAACATACCATCAGCTTTAGCCTTACCATTTGCGTTTTCGTCAAGCTTTTCAGTCATTTGCAAGACACCCCATTCGTTGATATTTGAGCTGTCTTGAGCTATATAGATTTCGCGTTTTCCAGTCTCCTTATTTTCGCGAATTAATTTGATCTTGTTATACGTGTTCTCATCGATGGATGTCGTATACTCGAATGTTTCTCCTGAATCTTCATCTATGAGTAAATCCGATTTTAGCATCTTGATATTCCGTAGATTTAGTGAGCCGTAGTCGTCATACAGTACATATAAATCACCTGTATTTAAAGTTGTATCTGATAAAGCATTATCCATAATCGTAAAAAGCTCTTGATTATCCTCAACTCTAGAAGCAATTACATGCTTTGTATTTGCAACAATACCTGTTTTTAATCTAAAGTCTTCAGCAATCATTTGAAGTACTTGAGCAGCCGTTTTATTGGCGTAGACATAAGTGTCTTTATTCTTAAAGTAGCGTAATTGATCGTAGCAAGTAACACTGATAATACGGTTGTTGTTACGTTTTTTAATAAACACAAAACCAAAGAATATCTTATGGCCATCGTAATCAAAGCGAACAGCATCACCCTCGTAAAATCCAAGTGATTCATCTTTAACAATGTTAAATGTCAACTTACCTGGTGTGCCTTTACGATGTGTTTCCCACTCAATACCTTCCTCTACAGCACACTCAAATATACGACCTCTACTCATGATGAATAATTGTGATTTAGCCAAGTTTAATCACCTGACCTTCTTTAATAACGTTAGGATTGTTGATGTTATTGAGCTTTGCTAATTCTGGATATTTAGAGCCATCACCTAAATACTTTTTAGCGATCGCCCACAATGTGTCACCTTTTTTTACAGTATACGTTTTAGGCGTCTCTTTGCCTGTTGTAGGACGTTTTTCTTCAACGACAGCATTTTGAGTTGTCGTAGAACTAGAGGCACTAGTTGATTGTGTAGCAGGTTGTACAACAATTCGTTTATTGCCGTATGATCGATATTGTTTTAACTGAATATTTACCATCACATCAAAGCCATAATCAGCGGATTCTTTAATCTCGTAATCTTCAATTGTAACTGTCATATTGGTGTCAAATAGCAGACTGCCGTTCGGCATCATGCGATTAACAATAAACTGAAATGGCTTATCTGAAATTTTTAATTTTTCGAGTTTATCAAGGTAAAACGTAGCTGGTTGAAAGCCATTTGGATAAATAGAAAACGGATATTTGACGTTTGGGAGTAATACCTCAAACTCAATATCCGTTAAGCCTGTTTTCTTGATTACGTTTACTTCGCCATCATTCATTAATACGATTGTTTCGTTACGTCCATTGATTTTTGTACTTAGCTCAGGAGGTGCAACAGGAAACTGTACACCGTCTACAAAAAAGTTATACATCTTCCGCTGGACCTCCTTCTGCTAACATTTGTGCTGCCTCTTCAGCTTTTTCAGTGAAACGATCAACAATGCCATCAATGTCCATTTCATTATTGATATGATTTTCACTTCGAGCATCTATTTTAATCTCAGCGGTAGTATATCGATTGATTGCTTCTCGTTCAGCGATGTCACGAAGATATTTCAAATCTTCTCCTGAGCCCTCCATCGATTTAGCCATTTCCGCTGTATTGCCAGCTGTTTTAGCACCGTTGCGGTTTCCTTTGTCTAACTTGTCTCCAAGACCTTTACTAGGACCTGCAGCATCCTTCATGGCGTTTTTCATTGCGTTTTCTATTGCTTTGTCAGTATTACTCTTGTCGACACTTTTGTCGTTACTAAATAAATTTTTTCCCCAATTGTAACCTGTATCATAAGCAGCACCTAAAGACTTCATTTCCATTTTAGGTGCTTCCCAGTAATCCGCAGGAGCTTCGCCAACCCAATCTTTCAACGCACCTTTCATATTATTTAAATCACTTGTGATAGATTTACGGTGTGAAAACTCAGTTCCTGCTTTTAAACCAATTTGGGTAGCTATTCCATCTGGCAACAAATTAATAAACCAATTCCATGCCTGTATAGCTAAATTTACTGCATCGATAATGGCATTCACGAAACTAGTAGCGAAACCATCCCATCCTGAGGTCATCGAAATTATTACATCTAAAACATTTGAGGCTAAATTGTAAAACAATCGTTTAACAGCGTATGTTTTATTTTTTGAAACATTTGCAAAAAACTCAATAAACGAAGCCCATATATTCCAAATATAGGATATAACATTATAGATATGAGCACCGAGCATCATGAAGAAACCTGCTATTGCACCTGTAGCACTATAAGATGTACCTGCGAAATGGTTTATTACAGCTATTGCTAAATAGAAAACCCCGATTAAAGCAATTATTAAAAGTATTATCCATGTTAAAGGACATGCGTATAGCGCTGCATTTAACCCGTATTGAGCAGCTGTTTGAGCAAAAGTTGCACCCGTAGCCATCATTGTAGCTGCTGCCTGTCCTGCTTTTCGAATTGCTAAAATACCTTCCCAAAATGCGACAGCCATAGTTATTACCTTAGCAATTGTTAGAACAGCCACGTATGCCATAATCGCTGCAGTTACTGTACCAATTACTGGCCCTATGATTGACCAATGATCATAAACAAAACTTCCTCCTGCAGTCAAAATATCCATAGCAAATGTTGCCACTACCGCTAGATTTTCCATTGCTCCAATTGCATTTTGCATCATATTCCTTAATTTATCACTATTTGCAATTTCGTTTATTTTGTCTAATACACCTCTAAAAGCCCACATTGCTTCATTCTTAAAATCTGTCCATAATTGAGCCCAAGTATATGGCATACTATCAAACTTATTATTAATATCATTAGCAGCTGCAAACATAGCAGCTTTGACTACTTGGGCTGTTATTTGACCATCACTTGCCATTTCTCGAATTTTTCCAATTGAAACACCAAGATATTTTGCAATGTTTTGAATTATTACTGGAGTAGCTTCAAAAACAGCATTTAATTCTTCACCACGTAGTACACCACTACCCATCGCTTGGGTTAGTTGCAGGGTCGCCGAAGCTATACTTTCTGTATTTGTACCAGCTATTACAAACTGCTTATTTATCAATTCAGCAAAAGCAACTGTTTCGGCATTAGTTTTAAATGCATCCCCTGCATTCATTGCTAATTTAGCAACCATGTCAGCGGTATCGGCATATGCACCACGTGAACGTTGTGCACTGTTAAAAATCATTTGTTGTAAATCAGCAGTTGTCTGTAACCCATCATTAATTAAATTTAATCGTGCAGTGGTACTGGTCATTTCATCTGACAATTTAAAAATATTACCAACTGTTTGAAAACTTAAATATGCTGCTGCAATACCCATAATTTTGTTTAATAATCCATCGGCTGCACTAGTGCCATCTCTAATGTTATTCGTAAATCTTTGTTGAGCATTACTAGCGTTATTAACTTCATTTTCTATTCGGTTAAAATGTTCAGCAGCCTTCGCTAACTCCCTTTGGGCTAACTGCACACTAGATGTATCCATCATTCGCCCAGAAGCTGCATGCATCGCTTCCATTTGATTTACCATCATCGAAACAGCGTTGTGCATTGCTCTCATTGGTTGGCTTAAATGATCTTGGATTTGAATTGCTGTGCGTATTGTTGCCAAGAAATCACATCCTTTATGGCATAATAAAAAGCACTCAAAATGAGTGCTTTGGTATTTTCAGAACATTTTTTGAATGAATGATTTATAGATTTTTTCATCAATTTCAATAAGGCTTTTCTTTCCGTCTTTAAATTCCACTGCTATCACATGCGTTCCTTTACTTTTGGCAGTAAGTCCTGCTAATAAGCCTACAGGTCCTAACAATGCACCGCCAACTAACCCCCTTGTAATACCAGAAGCTGCACTTTTGCGATGTTCTTCTGTTATTACTTCATAATTTGATACATTTTCTTTTGTGAGTTCAATTGGAGGTTGTTTAGGATTTGTATAAACACCGGGCGTTACAAACCCCATCACTAAACTTCCTTCATATTCACCAGCAATAACCTTATTCTGAGCCACTATAATCCCTCCTTTTAAAAATAATTAGAGTCATATGTGAATTTAGCAATTCCAAAATTCTTGTCTTCTATCTCTTGAATCCACACATCATCAATCTTATCGGAAACAGGACTATATCTTAAAGCATAATTTGTATCTGCTACTTTCTTTAATTGTTTATTAGGCTCAATTCCGAATAAAGGAAAAATATCATCTTTCTTCTCAAAATTCATTGTAGAATCGTCATATCCCCAATATTGACCTGAATAAACGTTAAGTCTTGTAACAACGTCATCAAATAATAGAAATTCAAACTTATTTTTTTCGTAAATATACAATTTACCTACAATACTTTGTTTAGTTTTTGGTACTAACCACTCATAATTCTCGACTTTTTCAGGCTTCCCCATAATCTCAACTAATTGAGCACTATTAATTTTACTAAATTGTGTAGCATTAATAATGGGTTCAATTGACTTATCTGAACTTTCACTTGAATTTTCTGAAGAACATGCGCTTAGTATAACCAAGAAAAATAGTGTCAATATTACTTTCAACTTTCTCATAAAATCCCTCCTCATAAACAAATATACCTAATATGGAGGGATTTCACTATATCAAAATGGCATAATTGGATATTTATCGCTTTCTCCGTCTTCTACCTTTGCCTTTTCCGCCTTTTTTAGCTTCTTTTTCCTGTTGTTCATCAGCATCTTTCTTAAGTTGAACAGCAGCTATAACAAACGCTTTTTCATGTCTCGGGAGAGCGTCATATTCAGACGGCCACTTGTGCAATTTATGCAAACAATAGTAAGCAATATTTGCATCATAGTCGCCGTCTTCAATTAGTTTTTTGCTTCTTCTACAAGATCATCCATACCTGTGTCGAAACCGTTGATTTTTTGAACTGTAGCTAAGTACTCATCATACTCACCTGGTAACAACATCTTTTTTAATAATTCCTTAGCGCCCATTACCCCATATGAGTTCTGTAGATCTTTATCATGAAGATTAGGGAATACAGTACATTTAACAGCTAGATCAGTTAAGTATGCCGTGTAGTTGGTTTCAGGTATCATGACATTTTTTTTGCCCGGTACCGGCATTCGTTTTGTATTATCTTTACGCAATTGATCATCTTCATCTGAAGTGATTGCTTGGACTTCCCACTTAATAGGCTTACCGTCTTCGACAAACCGTTTTGATACAATAACCTTCTCGTTTTCTGGTTTCAATGCGTTTTGTGCTAAAAATGCAGTTAAATTTGTCATATATAATCACCTTATCCTTTTCTTTTAATTTAAAAAGAGCACACTTTGTGAGCTCTAGTCTTATAACATTTCTTTTAACATCGAGAAGGTTTCAGGCATATCCCAATCCTCAAATGTAAAGTCAATGGAATCTTCTAAGTAATCTGCATCAGCATCTAATGCAGCGATGATGCCACCATCCATATTACAATCTTTTAAGATAGTTGTTTGGCGACCAACTGTTGATGAACCATCCTCATTAGTTACTTGAATATCAAAGTAAACATCCTCACCAGTATCTTTGTACTGTTTTAATAATTCACGGAATATCGATGTATTAAAGTAGAATGTTGCACTACCTGAATACTCAGCGCCTGTTGCTTTGTTACCTTTACTAATGCGTCCCATGATTGGCACCTGTGTCTTAGTTTTTTCCATGTTAGCTTCTAAATTGATTAACTGAGCGAATAGATAACGGTTATTTTTAATCGTTACATACGCTCGGCCTTGTGCACCATGAATGGCATCACGAGCATGCATGGTTGTATTAGCGAAATACTGAAGATCCAGTGGAATTAGCATTTTGTTTGATTTCATTATGATTACCTCCCTTAGGCCACCATCGTTGTGATATAAAGTTGTGACATCGCTACTGTTGGGTCCACTACTTCATTTACCACGACAGCTTTCTTAGATTCTCCTTGTTCTACAGTAAGTTCGTCTTTGTTATAATTTTGAATCGCACGAATACGTTGCATTTCCATTCGATGTGCGCCGATATCATTCCATAAAGAAATACGACCGTCTTGGTCATTTGGTACCTGACCTAGATAACGGGTATTGAATAGATGCGCTGTATCTATTGCAATTTGATCCAGAACACGAATAACTTGGTTCATGCTGATATCTTCATTTTTATCCACTGTGAACGTTGTGAAAGTATTGATATCTTCTAATACTCGAATGTCATCGCCGACGCGATGAAATACGTATTTACCACCTTTTAAAAGCTCTGTAAGTTGAGCCTGTGTCTTTGTTTCAGACATATCAAGAGAATGTTCTCCATCATATTTCTTGTTTGTATTAGACTTATTAACTGCCACACCAGCTTGTGCCCCAGTTGTCCAGTAAACCCCACCAAACACTTCTTCGTTATCACCGATAGCATTGTTAGGAACATCGATAACCCCTTCATGATTGGCAGCTCCTAATTTATGCCCAACGAGTTGGAACTTGCCACCTACTTGGTCGCGAATACGTTTTGTGTATTCGATATATAAAGATTTAATTAGGTTATCCGAAGATAAACAACCTAACGTATTGAAGCCGAATGCTTCTAAAGCGTCTAACGCCTCTTGGTGTGCTCCGCCTGTAATAGCAGAACCGTTTGAACCTCCAGCTAATGGTGTGCCAGCTGTTAATGTAAGTGTTGCATCTGGCTTAAATGTAACGAAATCATTTGCTTTTAAATCAGTAGCAGTAGCAACAGCGATTTGTTCGTCTACTAATACGTTAGCTAATAGAGTTTGAACATCAAATTTCGTTGGTTCATCAACATTTGCTTGAATAACAATCGTAATGTCATTTCCTCGAACACCTTTGTATTTCGCTGTTGCGTAGTCATTTTTAGCAGCTACCGCACCTACAGCAAGCTTGTAGAAAAATACTGTGATAGCATTTTTGAATACATCACGAATACCTTTTAGTTTCGGATCAGTGTAATCATAGCCAAAGATTTTGCGAGAATCTTTTTGTAAATCCTCTTGCGTTACTGCGAATACATCGCCGTCCACGCCCCAATCTAGAGGTATTGGCAGACCTACATAACCACGATCGCTTAGATTTACAAATGCACGAGCTTTACTAATAAAGTTGTGATACGTACCTGGTAGTACTTTGTTTTGTGTTAAAAATGGTCCTCCACCTAATGCCACGTTATTTACCTCCCTTATCAAATTTCTTTAGAATCCCATCCACTTCGGTAAATGAGTATGTTTTATCATCTGCTAGTAATGCGTTTAGTGCATCACGACGAGCAATGTATTTATTACTTTTTATTATTTGTGCTTTTGTAAATTCAGGTGCCTTTTTTGCTTCCTCTGTATTTGACTCATTCTTTGTTGCCACCACATTCACCCTTTCGTTTTTATGTGTTGTTCTAGTGAGCCCATGAAAATCTTTTCTTCGATTTCTTGTAAGAAGAAATTAAAATGAATAAAATTATGACCTATGCCGTCTACTACCTCACTGTTTGCTCCTGTACCAAGCATTAGCGAGCCATTTAACAGTGTTATTTCTTTTAATGCTTGTTGTACCTTCAATGTCATATTAGATGCCTCAGACAAGCCGTTTTTAGGAAAATACTGTACATCAAATAGTGTCGTGGCTTTCCATCGATTGCCGATTTGTCTTTTATGCTCCAACGATAAAAATTGAATTAAAAAAGCAGGAGTCTTAAACCCCTGCGGTACTTCATCAATATATTTTTTGTAATCTACCCCGAAAGCTTCGTGAAGCTTAACAGATATAGCATTTTGAATATCATTAATCTCCATCAAAAGCCTCCTTTAGCATGTTAAACAGTTTTCGCTCAAGAATAGCAGGCGCTTGACGTTCTACTTCGTCTGCTGAAATAGTCATCATAAATCGCCCGTTAACCCAACCTTCGTGATTTCTCGTTCTGTGGCCGAACTCAACATACGAAGCGTATTCTACAGGATTAATGATTTCTATCTCATAAACACTACCAACCTTTTTAGCTTTTAACGAATCAGCAAATTTCTTTACTCCATTTGTACCACCAAATGTTGCACTTAATTCAGCTTCGCGGTGACTTTTTGCAGTCCAACCACGTCTTAAAGTTCCGCCAGTAGTGCCGTCTTCGTAGATACCAACAGGAGTACGTTTAATAACTTTAGCAAGTAACCTAGCAGCCAACTCTTTAGCGGCAGCCTCACAAAACATTGCATAATCTGATTCAGCCAACTTTGCTAACTTTCGTTCAAATGCTTTTAGTTGTCGATAATCAACACGTCCACCTCTGCCCATTATGCATATTCCTTAAATAACTCTAGGACAATTTCTTGATGGTCCATAAAGATACCTGGTTTACCCGAACGTGTATATGCTTCAGTTACATTATCCTGAGTAACGATGATTTTACATCCAGCAGGTATTTTGTATTCATTACCTAATGAAAGTTTGATTTGTTCTGTGATTATAGCTGGTCCACCAGTTGATGAAGAGCTAGTTAGTTTTTCGTGAGATAATTTACATTTAAGGTCCTTGTAAAGCGTTACTTCTTTAGATTGCGTAACATGAGTAACTGGATCTTCTACTTCTAGCCACGACTTCACCGTGCAATTCCCTCTCCAAAGCCTTTCTAATGCCTTACGTCTTGCACTTACCACGTCAACACCCTATAACGAACAAAATCCACTTCGTTGTGCTGTAGATACGCGATAAAGGCATTAAATTGAGCTTCTGGAGTTCTATTTGCTTCAATAGCAAACACTACATTTGTGTCACCATCCTGCACTTGCTTTGCAACAGCTTCAAAGTTAAGTTTTTCGATATCCAGTAAGCCCATTGCTTTTTTTGTAAGCAAGAATTCCCCTACCACCATATCAATAGCTACTTTATTTAATCCTACTGGAATCGCTGTTAAATTGGTTTGGTTATTGATATGGTTAGTTACTTTATCAATAGCATGCTTCAACAACATATCATCCGAACTACTTGGAGCACTAGATAAAGTCACTCCAAGTGCAGATAATCGCATTACTACATCTAGATACATGCGAATCACTCGCTTTCAGACGATTTACTTGATTGTGCAGCCTTCTTCGGTTCTTCTAATCGTTCCATCATTGATTCGTTTAAATGTTTTTCATCAATTGTCAATTCTTCGCCAACTAAATAACGCTCTCCCTTATACCGTATAGGGAAAGCGCCATTCTTAACTTTTACTTTAATGTTTGCCATATAAAATTACCTCCTTATGCAATTGGTTGCGCTTGAAATACATTTTGTGCTTCTGGGAATGATGGGATTGCTGTAGCTGCTGCTTTTGCCCATGTTGAAACAGGATCTTTTCCTTCTTCATATACCATTCCGATTACCTTGCCGATGGTAGTCATTTCAACATCAGAGCCACTTCGGATAAGACGTGATTCTTCTGGTGTTGGACCATATAACGACTCACCAAGAGGTCCATCGCCAAACATTACAAATTTATTGTCTGGGAAGTAACTTTTTGTCGTGTATGTGCCATCAGCGTTTTGCTCACGGTATTTCGTATTTGAATTCGATTCATATACAGCAATAGTAGGTAAACCCTGTTGAGCAAAGAAAGCATTTAAATCTGTTAAATTTGCTACACGTGCAGAACCAGTACCGTATAGGTAACCAATAATCTTAGGATTACGTAAAATAAGAGCTGCAATCTTCTTGGATGTTAGCGCACGAGTTGGTGTAATATCTAGCGCGTCAGACCAACGTTCTAAATCTCCTAAAATATCCTCCGTACCTGTTCCCCATTGGTCAGCTCCAGCAAGTGCTTCTTTATGGTCCACTGGTACTCCATATCCAACTGTAAGGGTCTTTGGTGTACCATCTGCTGTATTCAATGCTAATTTTAATTCACCGGTGCTCAATGCTTGCATACGCATTAATTCAACACTAGCACGAACATCATTTGCAGCTTTGTCGATTAAATTAAATACTCGTTGCATCAAGTATTGTTGCTCCTGTGCAGTTCGTGGGAATTGTAATGCAATTAAATCCTTTTCGGTAATCTGATACTTTTTCTTGATGTAAGCAGCCTCTAACACTTGTTTAGCTGCATCTAATGAGCCAATTTCTGCCTCCGTATCAAAAGAATGCACTTTTGCAATAACAGGCAGTTCATTTGCTCCTACAAGATACTCAAATTCAAGCGTATCGTGTTTAACTTCTGGAAACAGTGTTTCGCCCACACCATAAGTTTGATACTTTCGTTCTTTCATGTAATCTAAAACTGTTTTTTGACCAAATAATTCTAAAATGTCTGGCATATTAGTTTCCCTCCAATTATCGGAATTTAATTTCTTTTAACGTTGTTTTAGCTGCAGCATCTGGGACCGTAGGTAGACGATCTTCTAAAATATAGGCTTCTACAATTAATGAACCTGGTTGTGGTCCATTTGTTACGTCAACATCGGTGTACAAGATGCCCTCTGCAGTAGCGTCATTCGCCGGTAAGATGGTACCTGCCTTTACGATTTTCTTTCCATTCGCATCAGCTGTTACACCTACATCACTCACTAAATACGTAAATGCTTGTACCTTTGATGATGCTAAGAAATTTACACGTTGAAATTTTTCAATTGGTTTTACATATGGCATATATAGCCCTCCTTCTAATTAGTCCCAAGGGGTGTTATTTGTATCACTTGAACTTTTTTCATTCGCCATTTTTGCGAAGTTAGACCCCACCTCACTTGCGCCAGCACCATTGTCAGCACCACCGGCAGGATTCCAACCTTTAAATGTCGGTTGTTGCTTTTCTGGTACAAATAAAAAGGACTTTGATTCTTGCAACGTTTTAAGTTGCTCATCAAGTCCTTTTGTAACTTTTCCATCTTCGCTTAATTCAATTGTTGTTTTATCAATGAGACCTGCTACTAAATCAACATCATGTACTTTATTGTGTAAAGACAGTTTTAGTGCTGCACTCATGCGCTCGTTTTTCAATTGCTGTTCGTATTCCGTTTTAGCTATTTCATTAGCCTGCTGCAACTCAGTGATTGTTATTTGAAGTTCCTCATTACCTTTAGCTTTGTCTTGCAAATCCTTCAACTGAGTTTCATGATTTTTCACTTGATCTTCAAGTGTTTTCTTAGCTTTATTTACCTCATCAAAACGCTCTTTTGGAATCATTGTTCCATATTTACTTATAAGAGCGTCTGCTTGTTCCTCACTTAATCCCAGTGCAATTAAATCTTCTTTTTTCACTTATTTTTCCTCCTAATTCGTTTTTTACAGGTAACGACCTGTTAGGGTATTAAACACTTGTTCTTTAACGTCTACAAGCGCTAAAAAGACGAAAGAAAGCATAATAAAAGCACTCAACCTTTTTTCAGTGGTTAAGTGCTTCTACTCGATAATTTCAATCTTATTTACTTCGTTTTCGTTAAAATTCACTAGTCGTCCTTTAAGCTTACCTTCTATAGGTTTGATAGTTAATTCTTGGACACCTTCTTCACTATCTGCAGGAGAAGTCCAATGATCAACAATTCCTATTAGAGTTTGGTTATCGGTAAAAGTTACTTTAATTTTCTCCCCTGAATCATAAAAAATGCCCACTCTTATCCCTCCTTGTTTGGTTTAATTGGTACTAAATGCGTTCGTTTTTTCGAATGGTGTATTTTTATTTTGTTTGTTTTATAAGTACCATTTTCCGAAACGGCTATACCAACTATATTCTCAACAATGACTATTTCTGTATTTTTTCTTCTTTCATTATGGTCAATTTCAACAACACCTGTTCCAGCATAGTCATTAAATATTTTTTGAACATCCACATCATCGAAGAAGTAACTTTTGCCTTCTGTTTGAGTTGAATCCATATGCGGAGCTTGTTTCTCTGGATTAACCAAGGTTCCAAAGGTTCCGTTTTGAAGATTTGTTTTAACATACAAATTATCTTGCAGTTTATTCCACTCATTACCATTACTATACTTAATATCTTGGAATTCTTCAAAAGATTTAGGTGCAATTTGACCAAGTGTATTTGTGTATTTTTTATACTGATCTTTATCTGTTTTCAAATTGCGTTGCATCTTCTTATTGCGTTCAATCTTCTCTTCGCCATATTCCTCAACTTGCGTTTGATACCAATCTTCATACTTCATATTGCTTGGTACATAATACGTTTTACCATCTAAATCACGCGCTATACGTTCGCTGTAATCATCTTCGAACCATGGAGCTGTAGTTGTTCTACATCGAGGGTGAAACGGATTTGCAGTTACTCCTGGCATAAAATCTTCTTGTTTAAAAACCTTACCGTCCATCGACTGACAAATACTACTCGTTCTACTGTCTAAAGTAGCTATAATTTCATACCTTTCAACGTCTAGTTCACCGAATGCATCCTTTTGAGCAGAAGCACTAAAAAACGCTGATTCAGTCATAACTAGACGAGCAGCGTTTGAACGTGAGGTATTCATTTTTTTAGCTATTGAACTAATCATACGGCCTGGAGCTTCACCTCTGGCTATCGACTGTATAAGTTCAGTGTGCAATGTATCAAGCAACAAATTGCGGTCTCGCCATATCTTTTGACTGAATGTTTGACCATCAGCGGTCCAAGGCTTACTAATTACTTTGGTTAACTTTGTTTCATCCAGCGCTTGTAATGTAAAGCCTATCTCGAAAGCCTTTTGTACTTCAAACGCTGTATGATAATACTGGCTTTGATATACCTCTTTCATTAAATCCTGAAAACCTTCTATTTGCTCTCCATACAATTCTTCTACGTGTTGTTGAAGTTGTAGTTGCAAACTCTCTAAACGGCTTATATGGACACGAGAAGATGCATTTTCGAGTTGTTTCATCCACTTCTGATTAAGAGCATTTTCTTTACCGCGCTTGATGTATTCCTCAACAGTCCATCGGAACTCTTCTAATTCCTCACCCTTTAGTTGCTGTTTTGCTTCTTCAAGAGTCATTTCATTGTTCTCGGCAAAGCGCTGATACCATCGAGCGATATCTTTTTCAATTTCTTGCATTGTTTTTATATAAGCTTTTTCAAGGTCTTTGTAGTAGCTTTCACTTTTCTCATACTGCGCTTGCTCCAACATTTCAAAACGTTTTCGCCAGTATTCTCTACTCTTGGCCATTGTCATCACCAGACTTTGAATTTATAGCCTTAAAATGATCATCATAGCCGTCGAACTCATTAATACGTTCCTGACGTTCTTTCTTGTTTCGTTTTAACTCTTCTTGTACGTCTTTTACATAAGGATGCTGTGCAATCTTTGTTTCTTCAGATAAGTAAGGTGATTTATTTAATACCTCAACAACTTCCATCTCATTGATAAGAATGTCACGATTAAAAATAATATTTACATGTTCACCGTCATAATCACCTTGTCCAGTGTTAGCTAAATGAACATTGATAAACCATAGCAATTCCTCAAAAGATGCTTGGAACTCTATTTCAATACCATCTGCGTCAAGGTCAATTTCGCTGTACATAGCTCTAATGTTTAATTGGTTTGGATTATTTGCCATGCGCTCATCTTTTGCATCATAGCCTCGTCCATTTTCAATTAGCGCCTTTTTAAACAGCGATAAGATAGACTTATAGTTGTCAGCATTAACTTCAATTGTTAATGTTTCAACCCCGCCCTTTGCTCCGTCCGCTGAACGTACTTTAACAGTGCCATATATGGAAAGGTTACGTCTAAATTCTCCCAGGTCTTGTCCATCATAATTGTGAAGCACTAGAATTGTATTTCGCGCATCCTCCTGCATGTTATTTTCAAAGTCACTTAACATGATGTTTATACCGTCTTGTAGCGACTTCACACGTTTAATAAGTGGTATCTCTTTATTGTTGAATTTAAACGGTATCAAAGGTGTCCGTCGCCAATTCATATTTAATTCACTCTCACCATCATTCATAGTGATATAGGTTGATGTTCCCTTTATAACATTTTGTATAAGATGCCCTGCGAACCACTGATAATGTTCCACTCCATTGGCACTATAAACCTCTACTTTTTCCACTACAACCTCTCTATCTCCCTCATACTCTTTAACAGCGTATAAGCGTATTGCGAAGTCAAGAAGTGTTTGCTCTGAATCCTTCCAGAATGGAATGATTTCATAGGGAGGAAAGCGTTTGATAGAAAACTCACCATTTTCATCATAATACGGATATAGCCAGCCAATGCCACCATTTAATGCGTCCTGCCCAACACTTTTTATTGTTCGGTGAAATCTTTTATTGAAAATGTTTTGTAATTTCTTCGAATACTCTTCATTCTTAGTTTCAATTGTTATTGGCTTACCCAGTTGATAGTTTACTTTTTGGTCAACAAGTTTGGCGTACTGGTTATCGAGTATTTTATTGTTTGGAAGGTTATCATTTACCTCTAATTTTCCACCTTTACCAATAATCCAACGTTTACGCTCTAAGATATCCTGCTCACCTTTATAATAATCTTCTCCTATAAGTATCCACTTTCGCTTATCTGACTTTTTGAACTTATTGATCTCGTTTTCTAACCATTTGATATCGGTTATTAAATCTTTTGCACAAGATGTTATGTTTTCATTAATAAAATCAGTGTCTGTACTAACACCCTGGAACGGGAAAAACCCCATGTTCTCACCTCTTTCTAGTCAAAGCTGTATGTGTTACCACGCATATCTTCCTCGAATGCATAACGTGTAGCATCAATAGTGTGATTATCCTTATCCTCTAAACGAGCGATAGGATTACCGTCCTTATCCGTCTGGTAATCAATATTTTCAAACTCTCGTGCAATATTTGGTGTTCTTAATGGATCAATACAAATGAAATCTAAATCATCTAACCATTCTTCTCCATATTCAACACTGTCAGGACCTTTTTTAACACCATAAATACGTGGTATTCCTTGTTCATCACGTAATTCAGCAATAGACTTCGGTTCTGCTGAATCACCTGCCATCCGGTCCGATTGATAACCTTTAGCTTTTAATTTCTCAGCTAGTTTGCGGTTACTGATTTTCACGCCATATATTTCATCAACAGCATAGATGCCATTTTTCTTTTTGTCATAATGCCAACGGACAAATGCTAATGGATCAGTAGCATAACCAAAATCGACACCGTTTCGGATATTATCGAACGAAGCAACCATTTCATCTGTAATTGAACCTTTTTCAATCTGTAAGTTATCAAACGGCACAACACCACTCCCTATCGCTTCACCGAGGTATTCCCAACGGTATTTTAACGGCTTATTTTTCTTAACATTTTCTGCTTCCTCAATAAACTTTTTCGATAGATGCGGATTCCCTAAATAAGTTGAATGATCTACGTAAGTATTGGCATCAATCATTGAACTCTCATACTTCTTGTTCACCCACGATTGCTTACGTTTCGGTGGATTGTAGGAATAATAAAAAGAGTAGTCAAAAGGGTATGCTCGCTGTCTGTCAGCTTGCGAGAATATCTTCCCTTCCAACTCCTCACGTAGGATTGAGTTTTCAATTGTCGTTACTTCATCTTCTGACTTAAACTCTGCTAATTCTTCAAACCACACGATAGCTAATGGAAAATCGGCATCTTTAATAGATTTAATTTTTTCAGGATCATCTGCACCAGCGAAGTAAATCTTGTTCCCTCGACCTAAGTAAGTGATTTCAAGCTTGGAATCGACAAAACGAAATTGATCACGAACTCCCATAATGTTTGCTGCAGCCTTAAAGTTAGCGTACACAGATTTTAAAATAGTGTTTTGCACTTTGCGAATACCTAGAGCAGACACTGGATATTCCATGATGTCCAACAAGATACGCATCGGAATGTGAAACGATTTACCAGAACCACGACCACCCTTTAAAACGTAACGTAGATGTTCTTTTGCTCTAGAAGCACGCCAGAACGGTTTGAATTGCTCTGTAAGAATACTAGCTAAGCTGATTCGTTGTTCTGCCATTACACATCATCCACAATAACCACTTTAGTTTTGCCGTCTGTTTCCACTTTATCAATCCACATACGGTATCGCTTACCTAGTAATTCAGCAGCTTTAATACGCTCAGTAGTAGTAGGAGGCATATCTTCATCAATGGTTTGCGCACCTTCACCAATGCCACGTAAGGTTGCTGATGTTGTCTCGCCCCTTGCGATAGCAGTTAATAATTCTAGTATTTCTTGCTGATCTGCTACTCGTCTAGACTTCAACTCCTCCATGCGCTCGTCTATATAGGCTTTTACGTTAGCATTTGTTAGCAATCTACTCCCATTAGCCCTTGCAGTCGCTTCCTTCTTAACATTTGGATATGCCTTCAAATAAGCTTCTGTTGCATTCCCTAGTTCAATATAATAATCAGCAAACGCTTGTTGCTTTACTGTTAACTTTTGTTCAATCAATGGCATCACCCCATTATGCTAATTGCTTTGAAAAATAAAAAAAGACGTAAATACGCCTTTTTTATTCTGATTTTTCTTTTTCTTTAATTGGTCTATATTTCAATAATTCTTGTTCAATACATGAATGCACTTGCTCTTCACACAATTTAATGGATGTTCTCGTATTTCTCAGCAAATCATCTATTCTTCTATCAAGCTTAACTTCCATTCTTCCGGTTGTGTTTAATAAACTTGCGTTGTTACTTACTACAATTAAAAATTGGTAAATAGACGAATTTTCTATGTCCTCAAACCCAAATGAATTAACTATTTTATCCAAAGTTTTTAATTCTTGTAACATTTCTCTTATTTGATCATCAACTTCCCTTATATTATCTAAGTATATTTTGTATTGATCTTTAGGCACAATTTTTAGTGAGTCGATTTTAAATTCTATTGATTCCGAAATAAAACCATCAGCTTCATTATATTTTTGCATATAAATGTCTACTTTATTATCTAGTTTTAACAAAAGTAGCAATGCTTTTTCATATTTTTCTATATTAAATTGAAGCATAAATTTTTCGCGTTCAAGTTGAACTGTACTATTAATAGACATAACAATATCATCTCTTTGTTGCTTTAATTGCTCTTGATGTTGGTTGTTCTGACTTTCAAGTAATTGATTATGTAGTTCATTTTGATTAATTAATTGATCTTTGTGATGCTTATTTTGAATAGATATTAAAAACAAAGTTGTTAATACTACACCAACCATACCAACAACACCACCTAAATAACCTCCCCAATAACTAAGCCATCCATCTATAGAACCTATACCACCAAGGTAATGTTGCCAAGCAAATCCTAACCCGTGTATTATTGCCGGAATAGCTAGAACTACCAGAACTGAAGAAAAAGTTACTACCCCATACTCTTTTTTTTCAATCTTACCTTTTGCTATATTCCAAATTTTTTTAATCATTTCACATCACCTCCAAGTCCAATCATAAACTAGGAGATGAAGATTATGTAATAACTTTTTGCTCTCAAAAGTAAGTACCGTTGCCCAGCAGTCAAAGAGGAGGAATCTGCTCGATACTCACTTTTCAGGGCAAAATAAAAGCCGCACCATTACGGTACGACATTTTGATTTTTTATCCTTTTGCTAAGAAAAAGTAATGATGTATCACCCTTTTAACATTACTCTCTTCGAAATCACCGACAGTAGTCCAATCACTATAATCATTAAGTAACCATTGACCATCAACATATACTATATCAACTTGTTGTTTGCCTTTAGTAGGGCAATCAAAGGTAATCATAGTAGTTGGTCCAAATTCTACACAAAAATTTAAATCGTTTATCGAGATTTTTATTTGATCGTCATATTTAGTTACTGCATGCTTCCAATCTGCACCTAATTCATTCTCTATATTCTTTTCAAATAAAACACGCAATTGATCTATAGCTTTTTCTAATCCCATTTGTTTTTCCACTTAATCGCCTCCCACCCAATCATAAACCAGGAGATGAAAAATATGTAATAACTTTTTGCTCTCAAAACCTCACCAAACTCTGCCCTCTCAACTCATAGTGTTTTGGCTGTTTGATGTAGTTTTCAAGGCAAAATAAAAAACACCCCAAAGGGTGTTTAAACACTTAATTCATTTTGATAATAGACCATCTTACTTTGCATCATTTCTTCAAATTCTTTTAATAATGTTATATATTTCTTCAATAACAACAGTGCTTCTTTTGAATAAGTCATCGTTCTTCCGTCAGAATTAGGAATAATAACATTATCTAAATTTTTGTATTCTATAATAGTATTTTCAACTTGAAGTAGTTTATTATAGCATTCGTTATCTATTTTTGACGCATAGTCATATAATTTATCTTGATTATTTTTAAAATAACTAAAAGCAACCGTTGGAATTTGATTTAAAGAATCATTTAAAGTGATTGTTATTAATCTTTTCGACAACCTAATTAATTCAATTTTTTGAGGTATTTGATCTCTGTTCCTAATGTCTTTTTCATGTTTTATTGTATATCTAACTCCTAACAATGTTAAACCACCTGAAATTACTCCACCTATTACAGCTCCTATAACACCAATTAATGCTGCGATTATAGTAAAGTCATCAATTGAAAAGAATTTAATAAATACTCCAGTAAAAATAATAATCATAGTTAATGTTAAGGTAAGCAAAACGCAAATAGATAATCCTAGTTCATACTTTTTCATAAAATTCCTCCCAAATTACTATAATAATCTGAGAGGTAATAAATTGGAACAATTTTCTTATACTCTCAAAACCACACCAAACTCAGCCCTATCGGTTACTAGTGCATGCCAGCGCTCCTCGGTATCTAATGTTCCTGAGATACTTGGTCACCCGTAAACTAGTCCATGTTATTTGTATAGCTGTTTGATGCAGTTTTTAAAGCTTAATAAAAAGCCACACCAACTTAATGATGTGACAAATTATTGTATCTCTTATTTCATTCGAATTATTTGATACACGTTACTGACTGGTGCGCTAAAAACTAAAGTATTTCCGTCCACATTAATCATATACCTATCATCGCTACTCTATACCTATATTACAATGGGTCTGTGTCTGACCAATAAGGAATCTGCTTATCTGCTTTCTCTTGCATTGCTTTAGCCCATAAGTCAGACTGTACAAACTCCAATAGCATATCCATGTACTTATACACAAATTGTTGCTTACTTTTTAGGTTCTTTCTGTATATCTCTTCGTAAGTATTTACTGTACCATTCTGATAATCAGTAACAATACCTTCTGTTGAATTGTGTAACTGCGAACCTAAGTTACCAAATTCAGGCATACTACCGATTGTTTTGAAATTATAAACCATAACTTCATAAAACTCTTTCTCTGTTAATTCTCTGCTGTTTGGATTTCCTTGAGGTGCAAATCCTGCATACTCTGCACGATACAACTTAGAATCGAATGTAACAATTACTTGACCATCCTTGATGATTTGAATATTAGCTCCATATCTAATTTCATGCGCTTCAAATCGTTGTTTGTTTCCTGTAGCTACCTCAGTAACTAATACATATTTAAGTTTATTATTCATAGTTAATTCCCCTCCATTTGTCATATAAAAAGAGACTACCAATTTAGTAGCATCTCATGCTTGTTTGCGAAATACACGTACAAGCGAACGTGTTTATTTTGTAAGGCAATTGATTTATAGTGCATTTCCGTGCACTTGTTGCTCAGTAAGTTTGTTTTAGTAAGTTTGACTGAATTATGGAAAGTGGACGAAGTTCACATAAAAACCACTCCTTCAGCAATTTTTAGCCTTTTATATTAATTAAGATACCTAATCTCTTAAAAAATATGGGCCGGCCGTGTATGTCTTGCCTCGAACAAGTTTATGAGGCGCAGGTCGGTCGTCGGTCTGTCTTTCCCTAATATTTAGGATTTTATAAATACCAAGGGAAGAAACATTTACCTGTCCGACCTCCCCTTTAGTTTACATCGCAACTTACCCAAAATGATACGTTTGGAACATTTGGAACATCTGTAACACTTGGCACATTTGTAACACTTAGGACATCTTGAACATATGTAACTTTATTTAATGTAAAAAATAGTTTACAATTTGTAAGAAATAAATTACAATCCATATAAGAGGTGGTGCTATTGTTAAATAACAAATTAGTAATTTGTAGGGCGGAAAAAGGTTGGACGCAACAACAATTAGCAGATGTGGTTGGTGTCAGTCGACAAACTATAGCAGCTTTAGAGAAAAATAAATATAATCCGTCTTTGATTCTAGCTTTTAAAATTGCTAATTCATTTGAGAAAGAAATAACGGATGTATTTAATTATGTGGAGGATGAATAATGGTCAACTTAGCTACGATCAGTATATGTGTTTTAGCAGTGTTAGTAATTATTGCAGAATTTTACAAATCTACATTTGAACGTAGGATAGAGTCGCAAGATGAGAGAGGTCAAATGCTCATCTTTAAAATCAAGTCATTTTCTTATTCTGTTCTAACTGTTGGTATATTAATTGGAGTAGCACTAGTAGCAATGTTTAAATTAATAGATAAAGAATATTTTATTTATTATGTAATGCTTGTGTTTTTCATTCAAAGTATATCATCATCTATTTATTTGGCCGTTGTTCGGAGAGTGTAAAACATTTTGTAAATAACCCTGTCTTAAAATGAGGACAGGGTTATTTTTGTTTACTTCATCATCATATCAATAATACGTTCACGCACTCGCTGTACACTTGTGTGGCTCATATTAAGCTTTGCTCCAATCCAACGGAAAGGCATACCTTCTAACAACCAATAAAGTACTTCTTGCTCTATGTCTCCAGTAACTTTTGCCGTTAGATTTTGAACCAACAGCAATTCATCTTTAATCTTGTTAATACGTACTTCTCTTGATGCTCTAATTTGAACATGTGCATGTACTGGATCACTTGTTCCACCAACAGCTTTAGGCATTGTTGCCTCAATACCATACTTTGCAGTCGATGCTGCTGCCGTCAATGAATCAAGCTCATCCTTCATTCTCATGTACTTACACATGTTGTCATGGTACTTCTTAACTGCCCTGTCTAGTTGGTAGCGATTTAATTCTGTTTTCTCTTTTAACATAGGTTTGCCCTCCTACGGTGTGATATAATAATGTTGTAAGCACCGTCAAAGGGCATAAACCAATTCTTAGCTGTAGCGTCTGATCACGCTGCGGCTTTTTCTTTTCTACTTCATAAATACAATCCAATGTGTTTTACTGCGTTTATCTCCGAATAACGATTTGTGGCCAAAGCAATCCAAAACCTCTCGCAAAGTGATTTGGTCCTCATTCCATTTAAAAATCAAGGTACCATTTGGCTTTAATACTCGCATGCACTCATCAAACCCTTGCATCAAATCTAGTCGCCAAGTAGCCTCATTTAATTTTCCATATTTTTTTGCTAACCATGAATTTTCACCAGCTCTTACCAGGTGCGGTGGATCAAATACCACCATGTGAAAACTTTCATCTACAAATGGCATATCGCGGAAATCAGCTACAACATCCGGCTTCACAATTAATTGTCGTCCATCACACAAGATAGCTTCTTCTTCACGAATATCCATGTACAATGCATCTTCATTTTGCTTGTCGAACCAAAACATTCGGCTCCCACAACAGGCATCTAACACTCGCTGCATCTCACTCGTCCTTTCTAAACATTTTTCAACTAACCACTTTCTGTTTCCCTAACAGCCCACCATCTCTAGGCCCAATCTTACCTGTCATTTCTAAATCCATAGCAATCAAAGCGACACTCACCTTACTTGTATTAAGCCTTTGAGCTATCTTGTTGATTGAATGCCCGTGATTCCACATAGCTATAAAGTTTCCAATCTGTTGTATTGTAAAATCGAACTTAACCGTTTCATGAACTTCTCCGGTGAATAAAATGTATCTACTATCTACTTTTCTGCCCATTCAATCGTCACCTCTGCTCTAGGATTATCCGAATACCACTTACGAGCAACTAACTCCGTTACTTGGCTATCGTCATGCCATATAACCTTACTCAGACCGTCTTTAATGCCCTTTGCTAAGTTGTCGATGTCTGGCTTGGTTGTTGGTCTTAATTCGCCATTTAGCGCCTGCTGTAGCTTTTTCTTACTATTACTGATAGCTTTTGGCATCTTACGGTACACATCAATGCTCAACCTTATTTCCTCAGTAATAAGTGTTTCAGGTGCAAACTGTGATGCTACCAATCTCACGAATGATTTATAGTCCTTAGATTCTTTTGGATCAAATGTGCCGTTACGTGTTACTCGTGGTCTTTGCTGTGCCTGTACGTCGCCTGGTATTTCAAATGTTAAAGTGTTCATATATCCACTTCCTTAATCCTCAAGCTTAATAAGCTGTAATCTGTTATTTACTTCACTTTTCGAACGCCTTTGATAAGTTGGTGCCCCATAATACTTAATCGTTTCAGGCTTAACACCACGTTCCTCAGCTATCTCTTTCACTGTTCCTATGGCAACCATCTGTTCACCTTTGTAAAGTGCGTATTCGTTCATGTAGCACCTCAATAACCGTTTTCCTGTCTAGTGTGGTTAATCTTATTCTTTTCGTAGTAAGCTGTCTCTACTTCATCCCATGTGAAGCCTAGTTTTGCACCAAGTTGTAAAAAACTTTCGAATGCTTGTGTGAACAAATCTCTAATTTCTGATGGTGCAGATTCCATTCGGATAATTTCTTCTACGACTTTTAATGATTTTGAATGTACATCTAGGAATTGCAATGTAATGCCGCCATTTTCATGCGCCGTTGGATATTCACTAAGTTTCATCCATTTATGTGCTCCTATTTCAAGACCAATAGTAAGTTTAAAGGACAAGCAGTCAACGTATTCTTCAAGGAGTGGACTATATTCACCGATTTTTCCAGTACCATCGCAATCTTCACATTTCATGTATTCATGTGTACATCCACATTCTAAGTCGTCGACATATCTCTCATAGTTTTCGTCTCCACTTCCATCACACAATGGGCAAAAACGTACAACTTTTGTCCTCGGCTCCTGGTCCTTACTCCATTTCTTAAACCCACGCCACTCGTTAGCACACTCACCTAGCTCAACCTGTAGTGCCAGCAACTTCCAGTCAAGATTGTTCTGCCCTCTTAGTTCTGGATGCTCCTGCATGATGTGCTCGTCCAATGCTGCTTGTGTTTCAAATAGTTTTGTTATGTTCATATTTCTCTGCCCCTTTTCCGAATCGTAGTAGCACTTGATATGGTCTTGCCTCATATTCAAAGAATTTAATTTCGCTGATTGGATACCAACGGCCACGTTCTTCTGCTTTAATTTGTTTAACCAGCGCTGCCCTTGTTTTCGCTCCAATGATTTTCTTATTAGGTTTTTTCGTTATCATCAGTAATCACTCCTTAAAATGGCAAATCTGATTCATCCACCTCAATCGGTCCTTTACTATTCGCAAACGGATCTTCATCGACCCTAGAATAATTCGGTTGATTATTACCGTAATTCTGCCCCTGTGGAGCCCCTGTACTAGCTCCTTGATAATTTGTACTAGATTCGTAGTTTGATGTGCCCTGTGAGCCTCCTGCGTTGTCAGAACGAGTGTCTAAGAACTCGATGCTATTAGTTATGACATCAGTAGTAAAAACTCTTTGCCCCTGCTGATTTTCATAACTACCTGTCTGTATGCGCCCAACAACCCCAATCCTACTGCCTTTCTTCTGATAGTTTGCTAGACTTTCAGCAACTTTATTAAAAACAACACAACTGATGAAGTCTGTTTCGTCCCTTTTCATCTCTCGATTAACCGCTAATGTGAACCGCACTACCGGAACACCTGACGGACTATATTTGAGCTCTGGATCTTTTGTTAATCGCCCTATTAGTTGAGTTTGATTCAAACCGTTTCCTCCTCAATAAACTTCAATAAATCTTGTTTCATCACATCAAAAGCATTTGTGTGTCCAACAACTTGAAAAGCTGGCTCACCATCTAACATTTCGTTCATGGAGCTTTTGTAATACTGGCACTTTTTAATGCCTTTACCTTCTCGTAATTCAAGTCCGTTTACATACCTGCCTGATATACCTAAGTAGATAAAATATTTGATTGATGGATGTCCTGCATAACGATTGTGTATTATGTCACCTTTACGGAACTTAATCATGCTGTTTCCCCCAGTAATTCAGGATGCTCGTATTTATTTCCAACTACATCGCATTGACTAGCTATAAGTGGATCTAATAAATCTCTCCTATACGACTCACCTAATTTGTATTTTGCTAAGTACGCTGCAAATTCAACAGCATATTCAATTTCTGCTATGATTCCTGTTGGATGTTTAAATAGGTCCCCCTCAAAAATCTCCTTACTGTTTTTGTCCTTTAAGCCTGTGTATTGCATTAAAACTACATCTGAAAGTTCATCAAAGTGCATCCAACCTGGTTCTCGTTTATAATCCACACTTTCAGGTTCTACCCACATACAATGTGCTGTGTAATTTTCGTCTTTTGTATCTACATTACCTACAAGCACTTTATAAGACATAAAATTGTATGTTTTGTCCCAAGCACGAAACTTAATCTCTCTACTCATGCAGAAGCCTCCCTGTTATCCCACTTCTCAGTGATTCTATAACCTTCTTTTCTAAGCTTTTTGAAATCCGGATGTGCCATAGGAACGATTGTCCAAATGTTTTGCCCATCCTCACGTTTGAACATTGTTACATACACGTTGTACTGGTTGTACTCTCCAGGTTTTTGAGTTTTAACCTTCTGAACCTGTTTACGAGCACTAGGAATATCGATTGGAATGCCATTACGTTTTCTCATGCAGCCTTCACTCCTTCCGTAAATGCAATTGCATAATCTAATGCATTATCTTGAGTACTAAGACCTTTCAGCACTCGCAAAGCCTCTAGATTTTGATAAAACCCTTTTTCGTTTTCTTTGAACTGGTATTTCTTATACAGCTGTGAATGTAAGATGATTTGATCAATTAGAAGTTGTTCATTCATGAGCTTCACCACCTAGTGCCTGACGAGCAATTTCGTAAGTAGTAGTTTCCCAACCTTCCATGATAGGCGCTTCAACTTCCATGACTTGTTCAAGTGCCTTGCGTAACCTCTCAACCTCAGCAACAAGAGCTGGCACATCCGTAATAGCATGTTTAATAAACTCTGTATTACCATCGTTCAAACAATCAATATTTTCGTTTTGTGTTTGGCAAATGGTGTAATATTCATCAGGACTTAATATATCGATATGTCCTTCTGCTGTTTCTTCACTTTCCCACGGCCCCGGCGTAGCATTAGCCACACGTTCTTTAATGGCATTCAACTGTTCTTGTTTCATCACTCATTCACTCCTTTGACACCTAATTCAAACCACTTTGCTACTGCCAGCATTCCATTCAAGAAGTCTTTCTCGAATTGAAGATCCGATTGTGAGTATTTATCGTAAAAATAATTAAATTTCTCTTCTGGTGTTTCTACTAAAATGAAATTACCTAGTAGTAGATTCATCAATCCTTCTCCTTCATCATTGTTCTCTAGGTGCCATTTGCTTAGCGTTTTAATGTGTTCGTGGCAAACCTCATGATCAGCTGTACTAGATTTAAACACCTCTGTTAAAGTCCATGTTTTTAACAATAGTTCTCTCGCTTCTTTAACCTCACGACTAACCTTCACTTTTTCAGCCATTCATTTCACTCCCCACTAATTTGTTAAAAGCCTCACGGTCGCCAGTAGCCAAAGCCTTATCAATGGCATTAGCAACGTTAAATGCTTCAATTTCACTCATAAGGTCGTTCGTTTCTTTTTCACGTTGTTCTCTGTGAAGTTCTTTAGCTGCCTCTGCTACATCACTTACAAGCTTCCAAAAGTCCATCCCTTCACCCTCCGATTTTTTTAATGACGTACACCTCTAGCAAAAACTTGTACTGCATTCGGTTCTCCCACAGCGTCATCCAACAATATGATTCTGTCGATTCGTTTCAAAATAAATGTTTCGCCCTCTACCGTAACGACAGACCCTTTTGAAATACCTAAGTACGGGTTTTTGAGCAAGAATCGAAACTCTGTCCATTTATCCATCCCTTCACCCTCCAATCAAGGGGCTGTGCGCCCCTCATTATGCAAATAAAATCTGTTCAAAAGCGTTGTTCTCTTGCTGTGCTTCGATATCCCTAACGGATTCTTCCGGCATATTGACCTGATAACACATTTTGTTAATACGGCTTTTTATACGTTCGCCACGATCTCCGTCCTCAACAATTTGCCCTTTGGAATCTCGTAATTTATACAAATCTGCTAACTCTTCAATCGTCTTATTTGACGTGATAATGGTTGTTTTAAAGTTATCCATTCGATAATCCAAGATGTTGTATAAAACTCGTTCAGCGAAGTCAGAAGGGTTTTCAACAGCGATATCATCAATAATTAGTACATCTGCTGTGCGATAAAGTTTTAAAATTTCATCTTCTGTAGTTTCACTGTTTTTATTGAAAGTCTTACGAATTTGCAAGAAAAGGTCATAGGCTTTCATATAAACAACTGCTTGTCCATAAACAGTCATTAATGCATTCCCGATACTGCAAGATAGACGGGTTTTACCAGCGCCTTTTATTGAGCTGTAAAAATAAAGTCCTTTGCCCGGTTCAATCTCTTTATATTTTTCGATAAAGTTAGTAGCGATTTTTTTAGCAAGTGCAGCGTCTGTTCTTGAAACTTGTTGAGCGTAAACATCCACTTTAAAACCATGTACTTTAGCTTTTCTAAATTTCTCTGGCATACCCGATAAATCTAGCTTCCTAGCAATCTCTTGCTCTTTTTGCTTCTGTTCATGGCATTCGCATTTTACCCACCACTCGGATTCTTTTTTCAAGTCAACCAAGATTGAGTTAATACGATCCATCTCCTGTTGGTCGTTCGCTTCATGTGCAACAGCGTATAGCTCTCTGTGCTTTCTAATATCCTCGGCAACTTTTTCCGGATGCATTTTCTTGTGGTAGTCGATATACCAAAGGAAACCACTGCCATCACATTTCTTGTTAGGACAGGCATCACTAGGAGTTGTTGCACACTCAATACCTCTAGAGCCCAGCGAGTTTTGCGCGTCTCTCATTCTCTGCTCTAATTGCGAATTTTTTTGCATCATCTGTTGGAATACTTCGCTGATCGCTTCCAAGTTGCTGCGCCTCCTTTTTAGTTAATAGTTCGATGGATGTTACACCTTCATGTTTCCAGTTACGTAATGTGCCAGTTGCATATTTTTCTTTGTTTGTAACTCGTCCATTTATAAGTGCTCGTTCAAATGCTTCTATAATTAGATCTGCATCTTGATAAGTTGCTAAATAGTAATCGATATCTTCTCGTAACTTTTCACTAGGAATCCTTTGCAGACGACTTACAAAATACTCATATAGCTTTTGAGCATGCTTCGTGTCTGTAGTCAGTACTTGGTTATTATCAATATTTGGTTTATTCAATACTTGGTTATTATCAGTACTTAGTAGTGTTCGATTTTCTACTTCTTGAAAACCTACTTCTTGGTTTTCTACTTCTTGCTTTTCTACTTCTTGAAAATCGGTAAGTAGAGAATTTATAGGTACTTCATGAACGATTGTTTCCCATTCTTTAATTCTTTGCCCTTCACGAATAGGTTTTCGTTCGATGTATCCACATGTCTTTAATTCATTGAAACCAGCTCTGAATGATGCCTTACCATCTGTTGAGTGCGTCATTAACTCGTCCATATAAAACACCCAATCATCTGGCATTGAAAGCATGTATGCCATTATGCCTTTAGCTTTCCAAGATAGCCGGTTGTCGTTCAATGCCGTTCGATTCATCACTACATAGTTGCTGTTCTTAGCCACTCGGATGATGCCCATTTGCCCTCGCCTCTCCTTATGTCGCAATATTCGAATTTTTAATCACAGTTTTATTCACAAAATCCACAAATACTAGATTTTTCAGCGCCACTTCGTATGCTCGTTGTAGTTGTTCAAGCATGTTTAAGCTCCTTCCCACAAAAAGTAGAACGTAGCGTTACTCGGTTTACGTTTTTGCTTCTCAATAACCTTAAAAATTACCTCTGTCGCATTCTCTTCAAATGGCGTTGATGGTGTGTCTGGGAACTCACCAGTTTTAACCTCGTGACCATTTTGTGTATGTGGTGTGTCAGTTGATAAAAATTGTTGGCCAACACCATTTCTTCTAAGCATTACAGCATCTTTAGAGTGGAATGAAATGCGTCGATACTTACCACTCTGTATTAGTTCCAACTGCTTTTGTTCAATGAATTGTTGTAGTTGAATATTCATGTATTTGCCACTCCTTATGAAAAATTCCGATACCCACTCTTGTAACGAACAATGTTTAATTCGTTTTTTTCTCCATTCGGTAAACGGAAAAACTTCTGTTTTTTATATTCATGTTCACCCAGCTCATTAATAAGTTGTTGGTGATCATATTTGATTTTTGCAATTAAAACTTCAACATCGGAATATGGCGCAAAATAACATCGTGTACCTTGCCTTGTGATCTCCGTCCGACGTTTTTCACCTTTGACTAAGTTGTATTGATGAAACCTCTTAGAAAGGTGGTCACTTATGCGTAAGACACCAAGCAAGCTGTTTTCTAATGTTAAATATGCACTATCGGTTGTTTTGGAATATCGATGATGTACCTCGAAACCAACTGCTTTTAATTGAGCACTGATATACTTCGCTGCTCGACGGTGGTCTTTTTCCACATCATCACTCCTTACCCATCACCTACATAAGACTTTCAATACGCTCGCAAACTGCGAAACTATCACTCACTTTGATAATTCGATAGTTTGGATATCTAGTCATGTACTGCAGCACCAAGTGTCTGAGTTCATCGTTATCCTTCGCCTGTTGGAATATCCAAGCAGGCAATAAAACTTTTGATGGTACTCTATTCATCTAGACTGCCTGCTGTTGCATTTTCTGTTGTGCTTCTTGTTGAGCAGCTGCAACCTGCATCATTCCGATACCTTCTCGAATAGCAGCATCTGTTTTATCACCATTCGCAAGCCATTGAATATAAGACATATCTTCACGCCATATTTGCTTCAACGTTTTACCTTGATGCTTTCCGAAGCTCAATGTAATAGCACTAGCCTCTTGTGCATTTGTTGGCATAGGAATGTTGTTGTTATTTGATTGTTGTGAAGATCCACCTTGTTGGCGACTAGAGTAATCGTATGTGTTACCACTTGCACCATTTGCATCATCATCTTTCTCTGTAGCGATACCTAACATTGCCGACAGACTATAACGCTTCATATAAGTTATTTGTCCTCCAAAATCTTGCATCCCTGTAGCTGCTGGGAATTTTAGAGGTAATGACTTGACCCATTCACCAGAACTATGCAAAAACATAGTCTCAACACATGCTAATGGTCCACGTTCTGTTGATTCTGTATAACTGTTTTGTATTACCGATATTCCGTTTTCCTTAAAAACCTTTCTAGCAGCTTCGAAAATACCGTTTAAATCAGTGTAATCAAATGAATAACTACCCCCGGATTTCAAAGAAACTTTTACAGTAGCATTATGTTTTGGTGTCTCTAATTCACCCCACGACTTTGCTAATGCAGTAGCTATATTTGTGTTTTCTTGTGAAAAGATCATCAGTCATCCACCTCCACTTTGAATGTTGTAGTTTGAGGTTTTACTGTTACCCCTGGCACTGCTTGTCCATAAGTATCAACGACGATTTGTTCCTCACCTTGTTGAACGACCTTTAGTGTTTTTTTGAGTTCGCCCCACTGTAATTTTCGAATAGTATCCACTTCCGCATAAGGTAATTGATTCGCCACAACATAATGGAGTATAGCTTCATCATCTAATCTTTCTGGCTGTGCTTCATTCGTTATAGATCTCACTCGACCATATGGAGTTACAATACTTTTTTGTTTAGGATCATTAGCAAGAACATGTGAATGATACTCAAATACTTTTTGTTCAAAGAATGTAATGTCATTTATTAATCCAGTACTTTCTTTTTTCTCCCAAGCATTAATTCGCTCTCGTTCTGCAACTGCCAATGATTTAATTTCATTCAATTTTGTATTTGCAGCATTGATTTTTCGTAATACCCAATTCAGTCCATCCATATCTTTAATGATGAATATCTGTTTTTCTTGTGGTTGCATTTCATAGAGTTCCTGTAATTCGGTTTCTTGCAACAAATTCATTAGAGTACCTCCTTCGATTTGTATTTATTAGGCCCATGCGTTATAATTTGAGAAATGATATTGGCATGGGCCTTACTTAATCCTTTCCGTTGCGCCGGATTGGATTATTTTTTTGTATATGCATAGCCATAATTCACTTCTACGTAAGCAATTACCTCTGAATCCGTCATGTCATAAGTTGACGTGTCTCTGTAGCCTTTAGCCAAGTAATCACTGATATTCTCAATGTGTATGATCGCATCACCGATTTCGAAATAAACATCACCAGAAGCTACGAAACTACCAAAATCATCGTGCATTTCAAAGCTTACAACTGGCTCATAAGAAGGCATTGGATACTCGATGCGACCAAGTACCATTGGATTTTCTAGAAGTAAGTTCATGCAATTGCCTCCTTCTGCTTTCGTAATACTTCTGCATAAGATGCTGTTACAAAGCTTGTGTATCGTACATTGTCATCAACGACTACTAGTGTATGGATAATTCCAGTAAATTCACTGATGATGTCATACTCAGCAAAACGTTCCTCAAATACTTCCGTGTCTAGGTGGACCGTCTGCATTTTTGGTTTAAATGGTGCGATATTCATGTTTTCACCTTCTTTCTGATGGAATCCCATCAAGCAGCTCATAATGTTTGGCTAACCAGACCAATGATATGAGGAGGATTATGAACTGCTTGACGAGAGCGAGATAACACTCGCAAACGTCTGATTTTGTGGTATAATTGATTTGTATATGTTGTCCGCTGTTTAGTCGTTCCCGCGATTAAGCAGCTTTTTTATTGCCAACATGTGATGACAACAGGTACACCGATAACCAACATTGTGATTGCGGCACCGATACAAAATTTTCTGTGTGATTCCGGTACATCGTCATCCGGCAAGTAAAAATAGTTATCTAGCCATTTCCACAACCTTCTTCACCACCTCTACATTAATTCCTTTATCTACAAACTTAAGTGCTGTTAAGTACAACCCTTTTTGTCTTTCTAAATGCTGAATACGAGCTATTGAATTTTGCATGTCACGACCACGTTCAGCTGCTAGTTGATAGCGACCGTCTTGTGTGTGAATTGTTATCTCTTTCACTAGGTCATCGATACATGCTTTCTCTTTAATAATTTGATTGTTAATCAGTTTTAAAGCATCCAACTTATAAACCCTCCTACTATTGATGGAACTGTTTGTGATAAGTGTGTAAGTGCATTCGCTACTTCCATTCCGAACATCATTGCTGTTCCAGCAAACTCCGATTCGGTAATTTTCAACCATGAAGCAAAGGTGAAAATATCTATTGTCTTTCTGCCACTTTCTAATTTACTTACTGCTGATTGTGTGCTATTTAATTGCTCTGCCATTTCTTCCTGAGTAATATTTGCATCAATGCGAAATTTCTTTAGCATCTTTCCGACTTTTGCAAAATCTGCAACCATATCTTTTTGCCCCTTTATTCCAATTTCGAATATATTCCTTAATCGAATACCAATTTCATTCAAGTTAACTTAATATAAAGATAAGAGGTTGTTGCCCCAACCTCTTATACTAGATTGGTAGTTTGATATACTATTGAGGCCATTTGCCCTGGCCTCTCCTATACTTAAAGTTTATTGTTTTATCACACATGTACCTGTCCGGGGTAAAATGTGTTTTATGTCCATTCATTCATAATGATTTGTTCAATAGCTCGGATAGTTGGTTCATAAAGCCAAATTCGTTTGCTATGCGGCCCACGTTGACGTTGATGTTGCCTAATTCTTGGATCGTTTAAAATGTTTTTTTCTAAGAAATCACGTTCAAACGGGACAATTTCTTTTAATTGTTCTAAATCAACAAACAATATTTTTGGTCGAATACTGTCACTGATGAATTTTTTTAAGTGCTCTTCAATTTTTTCTTTAGTGATGCCAGTCATTTCCAATAGATTTTGAATCAATACGGTTTCATTTGGTGTTGTACTAATCACATCGCCACCGCCTTATTTAAAAACTTATTAATAAAATAGGCTTGTCCTTTGCCAGTGATTTTTGATGTTCTACTGATACTAATTTCTCCACTATTGTGATGGATTGGTGTTTCTTTAATTTCAAACAGTCCCAACTCCATTGACTTTTGTGTTGGCGAGTTATACTCAGATCCTTTACGTTTGATTAAATAACCATTTTCTCTAAGCCATTCGAATAGACGTTTTTGTCCAACATCTATACCGTTTTGCTTTAGTATTTTGGCAAACTCACCAATTAAAATTGATGTATGACTTGCTTGTATTGAATCTGCAAACAGTACTTTAGGCTTTTGAGTTTCAATTATTAGTTGTTGTTCAACGATTTTTCTTTTGTTGTTTTCTATTGTTTTGTTGGCAATCAATAATGCTTTAGCCATGATAGATGCTTCATCATCGTTTTCATCAGTAGCAATGTAACCACCGTTAAGGCGGATGTCTTTTAGGATTTTTTTGACCTGTTTTTTGAATTGCTTAGCGATTGGCTTACGTGATTGCATTAGCAATTCATACAACCCTTCTTCTGTTAAGAACCATGTTTCTTGGGTTCCGCCAAGGGTGTAAACATTGTTTACTACCTTCTCGTCTGCATCTACTGATTTCAGCATCATTCGTGTGTTACTGTGTTCAATCCAACTAGCAACATCCTTCGCTAGAAACAATGGATTTTTGGGCGTTCCATATACCTTGAATTTTTTTGTTAAGACTTCTTGTTCATGAATAACTTGTAATTGAGTCATTTTTTGACCTCCTAAACTTTTATCCAACACAACAAAATGTTGTTTTATTATTCAAAAAAATTTTTGATGGTTCCTTATCAAATAATGCTGAAATAGCTAATGCAACATCTAATGATGGCGTTCTTACGCCTTGTTCAATCATTCCATAATAGCTTTCAGTAATTGATATACCGTAATCATTTGATAATTTTTCTACTACATTTTTTTGTAACCAACCTTTTTGTTTTCTTGCATTTATAAGATTGGTACGGCGGTTAGCATTTTCCAAAATTGCACCTCCCAACTTTTTGTTGTTTTTATCTTACCCAACAAAAAGTTGTTTGTCAACGTTAAATCAGATTTTTTGTTGTTTTTATTTTTTATTTAACTATTTACCCAACAAATAGTTGTATAATGATATTACATTTTGAAAGAGGTGTAATT
This sequence comes from Lysinibacillus sp. NPDC058147, assembly GCF_042884205.1. NCBI lineage: Bacteria > Bacillati > Bacillota > Bacilli > Caryophanales > Bacillaceae > Lysinibacillus > Lysinibacillus sp. NPDC058147. The sequence continues at coordinate 2,287 of NZ_JBHVUJ010000015.1, read as the reverse complement.
ATGTCTAATGTACCGCTAAGGCTTAGAGAGTTAAGGAAAGAAGCTAAGTTAACACAAGCAGATGTTGCGAAGTTTTTAAATATTTCCGAAAGTGCGTATGGGTACTATGAACAAGGGCGTAACGAAATATCTATAGGTAGTGTTCAAAAATTAGCAGAAAAATATAACGTAAGTGTTGGTTATATTCTTTGCGAAACAGATGAAAAGCAACCTTATGATAGTGAAGCTGCATTCCAAGCATTTGCTAATGATCCTGAGTTACAAGTTTTTTATAAAGAACTTCCTAAGTCAGATGAAGAAGCAGTTCGTCGATTACGCGATATTTGGGAAATTATAAAAAAAGAAAAGAAATAAATCATATTTCAAGCCCTTCTTCTTAGAAGTGGGGTTTTATTGTAAATTTAAAAAGAACATACGTTCTAATTAATTTAGTTTGGGGGTGATTGAATGTCGTATTCAACACACACAGAAGATTTTATTGAAAAGCTTTACACTCAATTAGGTATCTTTTTACCATATCAATTAGATTTCAATGAAATATCCTATAAGTTAGACATTCAATTGTATTTCTGGAGTAACCCTAGTCAAGTTTTATTTTTAAATAGCCAATCTTACATTTTTTTAAATCAAAATTTACCATCTAAGAAAATATGGCAAGATTTTTGCCATGAACTTTGTCACGTTTTATTTCATAGCGGCAGCCAAGAAAAGATGCCCTACTCTTGGATTGAATACCAGGAATGGAAAGCCAATAATTTTATGCTTCATGCCTGTGTTCCGACATTTATGTTGAATAAAATTAATTTACCGAAAAACCAAAATAAAGCAATTCAATTAATTCAGGAACTATTCAATGTTGAATATGATATTGCTCAAAAAAGATTGGAACAATATAAGAACAATAGATTAATACATATGACTTCAATAGAACAAAAACATATTGAAAGGAGTGATGCATTTGTCTAAGGTTATCATTTTATCTTAGATGTACCTGTCCGGGGATTACTGAGGTGAATAGAATGGCTAGACAACAATATAACAAAACAAAAAAAGAACATATTTATTGGTATAAAGATGATAAGAAAAAGAAATTTGCATTTCGTTACCGTTATTACGACACGTCCGGAGCTCGCAAAGAAAAAAGTAGAAGTGGATTTGAAACTGAAAAAGCTGCAGAACTTGCATTAACACAATTGAAGGCAGACATTTTATCAGGAAATCTTGCAAAAGTTGAAAATCAAGGATTAACAATGGAAGAATGGCTAAACATGTGGTATCAAGCGAATCATACAAAGTGGAAAATTAGCACCCAACATTTGTATAAATATTATATTGAGCATCACATCCTCCCTTCCCTACGTCATTTGAAACTTAGTAATCTAACTAAAACATCCTATCAAGACTATATTAATAAGCTTTTGAATGAATTTTCTCCATCTACTGTGCATGGTGTACATGCTGTGATGAATCATGCTATAAACGCTGCGGTTGATGATGAAATCCTTACTCGCAATAAGATTGCAAAAATTGTTATACCAAAAGATAATACTAAATCTTTTGAAGAGAAACATTTAAATTTGCATGAAATTGAGGAATTACTATCTTATGTTAAAAAGCATGAAAGTTTTACTCATTTTGTATTAATTTTAACGCTTGTTTCTACTGGATTAAGAAAAGGAGAAGCGTCTGGTTTAAAATGGAACGATATTGATTTTGAAAACAATATCATTACTATTCAAAGAACTAGAGATCACCTTGGAACTCGTTCGACAAAAAGTTGGAATAGCATGAGAAAAATTGATGTAGGTACTCATCTAATATCTTATTTAGAAAAATATAAAATTTGGTCTAAGAAAAAATTTCTTGAGCATGGGAGAGTATTAGCTGAGGATAATTATATTTTTATCAATGAAAGTTTATTAGAACCTATTTCTAGACAATTTCCAAATTACGTTTTAGAACGTGCTTTTGAGGCAGGAGTTATTAAAAAAATCACACCCCACATGTTAAGGCACTCGTGTGCTTCCATTTTAATTTCTCAAGGCATTCCTATAACTACTGTTGCAAAAATGTTGGGGGATTCCGTAGAAATGATCTTAAAAGTCTATGCTCATTCTTTAAGGGAAAAAGAGAAGGAAGTTGTAAAAGTAATGGATACATTACTGAAATTTGGGTGATTTATTGGATTTCGGGGTACAAATTGGGGTACGCACTAAGTAAGTACCCCTCAAACCCTTATATATCAACATATTTTCACTTGTTACAGCTTAAATTTTTCTTAAGAGTT
>NZ_JBHVUJ010000014.1:0-58936 GCF_042884205.1 Lysinibacillus sp. NPDC058147 | reverse complement strand
TCAAAGGAGCAAGCTCCTTCTCTGTTCGCTCGACTTGCATGTATTAGGCACGCCGCCAGCGTTCGTCCTGAGCCAGGATCAAACTCTCCATAAAAAGAAATTTGATTAGCTCAAATTGTTTTGCTGGCATCATGTTTGATGTCCAAAATTGTGTTTCGTTCACCAACTCAAGGTTAGTTACTAAAAACTTTATTGATTACGTTTTGCTTGTTCAGTTTTCAAGGTTCATTTTGCTGTTGTTTCATTTCAACAACTTTTATAGTATAACGTTTTTCGTTTTCGTTGTCAACTCTTTTTTTAGAAGTTTTTCAACTTCTTCTCAAAAGCAACAACTCTTATATAATATCACTCTACATTTTCGATGTCAACATATTTTTTAATGTATTTTCGAATCCGCTTCGTTTCTTGCGTTGTCTTAACGACAATTAATAATTTATCATGATTCCAATAGAATCGCAAGTGTTTTTCGCTATAAAATTATCTTTTTCTATGAAAATAGAATTAGTAAGCTATTTTACGTTTTTTCGAGCACTAAATAATTCTTATAATCTTCTAGCTATCACTTTATTTGTTTTACTATACATCTCTTTCTCATAAATCTCAACAAACTAAATAAGATGATATCAAAACTAACCCTTTTTAAAGAACACTCTAACAAGCTCTCCCTCGAAAAACATCAATGATCACACATATTGTAACGCACCATTGCCCTTACAAATTACTCAATTGCGAAAAAAAGGAGCCAAAGTGTTCTCCCTACACCTCGACTCCTACTTATTCATGTTTGTTACTTCTTTCACTTTCTTGTTCTGCTACAGAATAACAAGAAAAAGGAAATCCGAATAAGATACAATATTATGTTCCCTTTTCAAATACAGTTTGTTTTTAAATAAAATCTAAAAATCTACTAATTTAATTATTTTCTTTATCAACTATATCTAGGCACCAAGTGAAATTATCCCACGCCGAATACCAACCGCTGAAAATTTCAGAGGAATCATCCCAACGGACATCAAATTTCTTCTGACCATCTACATCCACTAAATATAAAGTAAGATTTGGATCTGACTTAGAAACTGCTAATTTCATACCATGTTCAAGCTCTTCTTCAGTTAACAGGACATCTGAAACTGATCGTACTTGTGCCTGTTCAAATACTTGTTTGTTAAAGATTTTATAATTCATTATAGGCCTCCAATAAAACTTTTGATAATGTCTATTTCTATTTAATCTGCAAATTATAGAACTCTAAAAGTATACCTTATATTCATTCATCATTTAAATACTCTACTTAATTCTTTCTAATTTATTTCATCGCAGAAGAAGCAAAACAGGAGTCTCAGTGCTTCTTCTGCACCTCGACTCCTGCTTATTCAAGATAACCTTTTAAAACTACTATTTAGTAGTATGGCGCATTGTTGGGAATAATAATACGTCGCGAATTGATGGTGAATTTGTAAGAAGCATGATTAAACGGTCGATACCAATACCTAATCCACCTGTTGGAGGCATACCGTATTCTAATGCTTCAATGAAATCGTTGTCCATTTCGTGTGCTTCATCATTACCAGCTGCTTTTTCAGCTAACTGAGCTTCAAAGCGCTCACGTTGGTCAATTGGATCATTTAGTTCTGTAAAGGCATTTGCATGCTCACGTCGAACGATAAATAGTTCGAAACGGTCAGTGAAACGCTCGTCCTCTGGGTTTTTCTTCGCTAGAGGTGAGATTTCTACTGGATGACCATAAACAAATGTAGGTTGAACAAGAGTCTCCTCAATCTTTTGCTCGAAGAACTCATTAATAATATGTCCTACTTCATGAGTTTCTTTAACTTCTACCCCATGTTCTTTAGCAAGTGCTTGAGCTTGCTCCTTAGTCATTGGTTGCCAGAAGTCTACACCTGTAGCTTCTTTTACTGCATCTACCATATGAACTCGTTTCCAGCCTACAGCAAGATTAATTTCATCTTCACCGTATTGAACTGTAGTAGTACCTAAAACTTCTTGAGCTACATGAGCAATAAGGTTTTCAGTTAGAGACATAATATCTTTGTAGTCTGCATAAGCTTCATACAGCTCTATCATTGTGAATTCAGGATTGTGGCGTGTTGAAATCCCTTCATTTCGGAAAACACGACCAATTTCATATACTTTCTCTAGTCCACCAACAATTAGACGTTTCAAATGAAGTTCGATTGCAATACGCATATATAATTCCATATCAAGTGCATTATGGTGTGTAATAAACGGACGAGCCGCTGCACCACCAGCAATTGTATGAAGCATTGGTGTTTCTACTTCTAAATATCCTGCATTATCTAAATAATTGCGAATAGCACGGATAATTTTTGAACGTGTAATGAATGTTGTTTTACTATCCTCGTTCGTCATTAAATCTAAATAACGTTGACGGTAACGTTGTTCAACATCTTGTAAGCCATGGAATTTTTCTGGCATAGGGCGTAATGCTTTTGATAGGAATGTAAATCCTTCAGCTTTTACTGAAAGCTCTCCTACTTGTGTTCGGAATACATTACCACGAATACCTACGATATCGCCTAAGTCAGCTTGTTTAAATAATTCATATGCTTCTTCGCCAACATGATCTTGACGAACGTAAATTTGAATTTGGCCACCTAAATCTTGAATATGGGCAAAGCCAGCTTTTCCTTTACCGCGTTTCGTCATAATACGACCCGCAATAATTACTTCTTGAAGGTTTTCTTCTAGTTGCTCTTTTGTTTGATCTGCAAATTGATCACGTACTTCTGTTGATAAATGCGTACGTTCAAAACGACTACCAAATGGATCTTGACCATTTTCTCGAATAGCCGTCATTTTTTGGCGTCTCACCAAAAGCTGATCATTTAATTCTTCTATGTTTGACACTTGTTTCACTCCTTATTAAATTGTCCGCGTTGCGTTTACGTCCATAATATTTCTATTGTACACAATTTTATTGCTGTAATCATCTGTTTCGATTTAATTTCCATAAGAGAAAAAATGATTAATAATTCTAAAAATTAAAGTTGGTAAAAAAAGAGACGTCTCCGAACGAACGGTGAGACGTCTCTTTAATGTAATTAATTATGCCTCCAACGGATGTTTGGACACCCACTTAAATAATTAATTCTTTCGCTTCTGGTACTATTAATTTAGATTCAAGCTCTTCATAGTCTTGTACAATTCCATTTAATAGCGCACGAAGTTCTACCGCAGTTTCTGTTTGATTAATCGCTTTACGCGCTTTACCATTACCGCGAATACCTTTTAAATACCACGAAGCATGTTTACGCATTTCTCGTACCGCCACAGATTCGCCTTTTAATTGCATTAAGCGTTCAAAGTGAAGCAAACACACATCAATTTTTTCACGTACACTAGGCTCTTCTTTCAACTCACCAGTCTCAAGGTATTGAACTGTACGATAAATCATCCATGGGTTACCCAGAGCAGCGCGTCCAATCATTACTGCATCCACCCCAGTTGTATCAAGCATACGTTTTGCATCTTGAGGCGTTTCTACATCACCATTACCTAGAACAGGAATTTTTACATTTCCCTTCACTTGACGAATGATATCCCAATTTGCTTTTCCTTCGTACATTTGTACACGTGTACGGCCATGAACAGCTATTGCTGAAGCACCAGCACGTTCGGCAGCTTGTGCGTTCTCAACAGCAAAGATATGCTCGTCATCCCAACCAATACGCATTTTTACGCTGACAGGTTTTTTTACCGCATCTACAACAGCCGCTACCATTTCATATAATTTATTTGGATCTAAAAGTAAACGAGCGCCCGCTTCACATTTAATAATTTTATTAACTGGGCAGCCCATATTAATATCGATGATATCTGCAGTTGTGTTTTCATCTACATACTTGGCCGCTTCCACTAGTGTTGTCTTATCACCGCCAAAAATTTGCAATGAAAGTGGATTTTCACGCTCATCGATATAAAGCATGCCTAGTGTTTTTTCATTCTTTTGGACAATCCCTTTATCGCTAATCATTTCTGCATATACTAACCCTGCTCCGAACTCCTTAACAGTTAAACGGAAAGCAGAATTACAGATTCCTGCCATTGGCGCTAATACGACACGGTTGTCCATGACTATATCGCCAATTTGAAACGGATTCTTAGTTGTCTGACTCAACGATGTTTCCCCCTTCTATAGGCCTTCACCTATTTCTATATATATCTATCGTTAATGCAATACAATCAAATATGCCCCGGCATAATTACGTCCGGAGGCTTTAACTTATGGATTAAAACTTAATTAACGGACTGCATAATTTTCAGTTCAGCTGATGCTTGCCATAAAGTTACGCCTTCCGCTTCACAATCCATCTGTTGCATTATGCCATGTGCCCTTTGCAGCTGATTTCCTACTGGCGCAGGCGTAATTTCTATCAGTGGTACTAATACGAAAGCTCGCTCGTACATTCTTGGATGTGGAACAATTAAGCTCTCTGTTTCAATATTTTCGTGATTGTAGAGCAAAATGTCAAGGTCAATGATTCGCGGGCCCCATCGAAATTCACGAACCCTCCCTAGTTCATTTTCAACCCATTGGCAAATTTTTAGCATTTCGGAAGATGAATAACTCGTTTTAATATGCACAGCTATATTAAAAAAATCTGCTTGGTCAGTGTAGCCGACAGCAGCTGTTTCAAAAACTGAAGAAATTTGTACAACTTCAATTTCCTCTTTACCTTTTAGAAGCTTAATAGCATGCTGTAGGTTTTCTAACCGATCTCCCATATTTGTACCAATCGATAAATACACATCATTCATTAGTATTCACCTCTCGTTACCTCTACCGATACTTCTTTATAATAGCCATGGATTGGCGGGTCTGGTTTAATAAGCTCCACGCGAACACCCTTAACCTTTTCTGAGTATGTCTCTAAAATACTATTGGCTATTTTTGAGACAAGTGCTTCAATAAGCTTGAACGGCTCACCTTCTACGATATCACGGCATAACGCATAAACCTCTGCATAGTTCACCGTATAATTTAAGTCATCAGTCTCCCCAGCCTTTGTCATATCTACAGCAAGTGAAACATTTGCACGGAAGCGTTGGCCGAGTGTTGTTTCCGCTGCTAAAACACCGTGATAGCCGTAAAACTGCATATCTTTTAAATGAATAAAGTCCATTACGCTTCCTCCTTATACGAACGCTTACCAACTAAAATATCAGCCATATGTGTAGCTCGCGCCATTTCCTTTACATCATGTACACGAATCATATGGCAGCCTTTTTCAATACCGTAAACAACAGTTGCTCCTGTACCTTCTACACGCTCCTCGACAGGTAGCTTTAAGACGTTACCAATCATTGATTTACGCGAAGTCGCTAGCAAAACCGGATAACCCATTGCTACTAAATCTTCTAAATGCTGCATCATTTCTATATTTTGAGCGGTAGTTTTCGCAAAGCCTATGCCAGGATCTAAAATAATATGATTGTCTGGTATACCTGCATTCCGTGCAATAACAATACTCTTCTCTAAGTCAGCCTTTGCAGTCATCCAGAAATCAGTACCATAATCAGTGTTGTCTCGATTATGCATTAAAATAATCGGTACATTTAAGTCTGCAGCTACCTGAGCAATCTCAGGTTCAGCTTGCGCTCCCCAAATGTCATTAATAATATGAGCACCCGCTTCAATGGCTGCACGCGCTACGTTCGCTTTATACGTATCCACTGAAATAATTGCTGGTACTTCAGCTGCTAACGCTTGGATAACCGGTACAATTCGTGCAATTTCATCCTCATCAGAAATACGTTCGTAACCTGGCCGTGTTGATTCCCCACCAACATCAATAATTTTAGCGCCTTCAGCTACCATTTTTTTCGCTTGTGTAACAGCAGCTTCAACGTTATTGAACTTTCCTCCATCTGAAAATGAATCCGGAGTGACATTTAAAATACCCATCACAAAAGTTTCTGCTGTATAGTCTAACGTGATCCCATTAATAGTTAATGGTGTTGTATATTTTTCTAGCATATTAACTCTCCTTCTATTCTTGTCCCACTTCATTGACAAATGCTTCATGTAAACGCGAATAAACAGGCCCTTTATTGCCTAATAACTGCTTGCTCTCTAAGTTAAGAATTGGAACAAGCTCTTGTATAGAGTTCGTAATAAAGCACTCTGAACTTTGCTCTACATCCTCTTTAGTATAGAAACCTTCTTTTACCTTAAACCCTAGAGATTGCGCTCGCTTAACTACCCACGCTCGGATAATACCGGGTAAAATACCTGTCTCTAAGGAAGGCGTATATAGTATATCATCTTTCACCCAAAATATATTTGATGTTACACCTTCAGCAACAAAGCCATCTTCCGTTAAAAAGAAGCCCTCTTGTTGCGCCAGAGATGGCATCTCAAAACGTCCAAGAACGTTATTGCCATAATGGTGCGATTTCACTCGAAGCCCTTTTTCAGGAGTATTACGGGGCGTTACAAGCCATTGTGCGTTTTTTTCCATACCTCGAGGTGTATCATGTAATTCTTTGCGAAAAACAATAACATTCGGTTGTCTATATTCTGTAGGCTGTAAACCGATACTATGCTCTCCAGCTGAGACATTTACTCGGAAATACCCATCTTGTCTATCGGCCTGTTCATTTAATAGCTGAACAACCTTCAGTAAATCCCCGTCAGTATACGGCATATGAATACGATATTGAGAAAGTGCGGTTTGTAGCCTTTCCATATGCCCTTCCCAGCAAAACACCTTGCCCTTATACGTTCTGAACGTTTCAAAAAAGCCTAATCCATATAAAAATCCATGATCAAATGGTGAAATGCGCAAATCCTGCGCAGCTATGTAGTCTCCATTCATCCAGCACAGCATTTACTTCGCTCCCTCAACATACAAATCTATAAACTGGCGTAAAAGCTTTTTACCTTGCTCCGTCATAATCGATTCAGGATGGTATTGCACTCCCTCAATTGGAAAGTCCTTATGACGAATGCCCATAATTTCTCCTTCTTCTGTCCATGCCGTCACTTCAAAACATGCTGGTAATGTTTCCTTTTCTACAATTAGAGAATGGTAACGGGTAGCTGCAAATGGATTTGGCATCCCCTTATGCAAACCTATTTCAGCATGCAGCACGGGTGATGTTTTACCATGCATCAAACGCTCCGCTCGTATAACATTCCCTCCGAATACTTGGGCAATGGCTTGATGACCAAGGCAAACGCCTAAAATCGGAATATTTCCCGCGAAATACTTAATAATGTTCAGACTTTCACCCGCTTCATTTGGGCTACATGGCCCTGGAGAAATGACAATCATGTCTGGTGCAAGCTGCTCAATATCTTTCACCGTTAATATATCATTTCTTTTTACCACTAATTCATGACCAAATTCGCCAAAATACTGTACTAAGTTATACGTAAAAGAATCGTAGTTATCAATCATTAAAATCATTTTGCTCGCTCCTCTGCCATTGCCTTTGCCTGCCACATCGCCTTCGCTTTATTTAAAGATTCTTGGTATTCTCTTTCCGGAACAGAATCAATAACAATACCTGCTCCTGCCTGAATATGTGCTACTCCATCTTTAACAAATGCTGTACGAATAACAATATTAAATTCCATATCCCCCGTGAAACCTAACCAGCCAATTGAACCCGTGTATAACCCTCGTCTTACTGGTTCTAATTCTTCAATAATCTCCATCGTACGAATTTTCGGCGCACCTGTTATTGTTCCACCTGGGAACATGGCACGGATAACGTCTGCATTGGTTTTCCCTTCAGCTATTTCCCCTCGCACATTGGAAACAATGTGCATTACGTGTGAATAGCGTTCAATCACCATGAACTCATCTACTTCAACCGTCCCATATGTAGATACTCTTCCTAAATCATTACGCTCTAGATCAACAAGCATTACATGTTCAGCACGTTCCTTATCGTTATCAATCAATTCCTGCGCTAATGCTAAATCCTCTGTCTCCGATTTCCCTCTTGGTCGTGTACCAGCAATCGGTCGAGTAGATAACTCTTTACCATGACGCTTCACCAATAGCTCTGGTGAACCAGAAACGACTGCAAAATCGGGTGCTTCTATATATGCCATATAAGGCGAAGGATTAAATGCACGTAACGCTTCATATACATCCATTGCAGTTGCGTTTAACTTTTTGGATTGACGTACCGACAAATTCACTTGAAATACATCACCCTGCGCTATGTATGTTTGGATTTTACTTACTGCTTCCTCAAAAGCAGTCCCAGCAAACGATACTAACAATTCACTTTCGTCATTTACTATTTCTACAGCGTTTGTTTTTTCAAATTTACGTGTAAGCATTCCTTCTTGCGCTGCCCCTTGCCACACATTAGCCCATTCCTCCAAATCTACATGACAATCAGCTAACTTCATAAGCGTTACTTTATTTGTTTTCACATCGTGTACTGCCCAGCAATCAAATAGATAAAAATAGATATCTGGTATATGTAAATCATCTACAGCAGTATTAGGTAACGCTTCAATTTTACGAGCATAATCGTATGCAACAAACCCGATAGCTCCACCTTGAAAAACAGGAAGCTCCGCATTATATGAAATGTGATAGTTCTCCACTAACTTCTCTAACAAAGCAAGAGGTTCACCGATTAAATTTTCAGTCTCACCATTTCTCCAATTTACAAGCAAACCATTTTCGACCGATTGTGCTGTAGCTAGTGGATTCCAAGCAGCTATTGTAAAATGTCCTCCGCGTCCACTTTCTAAAAATACATGTGCTTGTTCTGCTTCTGTTTGCTTCTTATAACTATAAAAAAACGAGTCTGTATCCATCGATATTGTTTTCGTCAGTATTGTCTTCAAGTTGCTATTCCCCTTTATGTCATATGATGTGATTCCATCTTAACTTGAATATTGCTTTGAAGCGAATATTTTTCAATAGTCTCGCCCAATTTAATTGCTGAATATTTCTACATCAGAATCGTTAAGAACCAACGCGTTACATCCTACAAGCGAACTCGAGGATGTAGCACTTTAGCCCAGACACCTTCGTTTCTTTATCAAATAAAAAAAGACTCCTCGTTAAAGGAGCCTTGACCGTACAAATAATTAGATTAGTCTTCGAATTGATATAAAGGTGTTGATAAATAACGTTCCCCATTAGAAGGAACGATTGCAAGAACATTTGAGCCCTTACCTAAACGTTTTGCTGCTTCAATAGCAACGTGAATTGCTGCACCTGATGAAATACCGCATAAGATCCCTTCTTCGCGTGCTACTTTACGAGCTACCTCGAAAGCAATCTCATTCTCGACTGGGGATACAGAAGAATACACATCTGTATCTAACACTTCAGGTACGAAGCCAGCCCCGATACCTTGAATTTTATGTGGCCCTGGTTGACCGCCAGAAAGCACTGGTGAATCTTTTGGCTCAACAGCAATAATTTCAATATTTGGGTACTTCTCTTTTAGCACAGCACCTGCACCCGTAATTGTGCCGCCTGTACCAACACCAGCAACAAATGCATCTAATGTTAAACCTTCAAATGCTTCTACAATTTCTGGACCAGTTGTTAAACGGTGAACAACAGCATTAGCTGGGTTCGTGAATTGTTGAGGTAAAAAGTAGCCATGCTCAGCAGACAATTCTTCCGCCTTAGATATTGCACCTTTCATACCTGCTGGTCCAGGTGTTAATACAAGCTCTGCACCATACGCACGTAATAAGTTGCGACGCTCTAAACTCATTGTTTCTGGCATTACTAAAATAGCTTTATAGCCTTTAGCTGCAGCAATCATCGCAAGACCAATACCTGTATTGCCAGAAGTAGGCTCAATAATTGTACCGCCTGGCTTTAATGTACCGTCTTTCTCAGCTGCTTCAATCATCGCTAAAGCTAAACGGTCTTTCACTGAGCTACCCGGGTTAAAATATTCTAATTTTACATAAACAGTACCTTCATTTTCACCTGTTGCATGATTTAATTTAACAATTGGTGTTTTACCAACTAATTCAGCCACTGAGTTCGCTAATCTACTCATTTATATCCACTCCTAATCCCTACTAATTTTATAGGTTTTACTTATTTTTGATTTTATCAATTTTTCCATTCGATTGTCAATAAATATAACTTATATTTTCAGAATATTTATTGCAACTACTAGGCTAAACAAAAAATCTGCTCAATATCCTAGGGTAGCCTTTACTCTGTTGACGCTAAACGTCCGCAGGGGTTTCCCTGGCTCACTTTTCCCGCAGATATCTTGCAGATTCTTTAACTTATTTCAGCAAATTTTTTGTAGCGAAAGCGAAGTGAAAGATACAGAAGTCTCCCACCTCTATAGATGGTGAGCTGAAAGAAGTTAATGCCTCCGGCGGATGTCACAGAATCGGAAAGGAGTTCTTTGTGCAAGCACAAAGCCGATTCCGGACGCAATTATGCCGAGGCATAATTGATACTCATTTCAGAGCATCTATTATTTACTTTTTTTTGCTTCTCCGTAATACCAAGTTGCATTGAATTCAGACCAAAATGATTCCGGCGTAACATGTTGTGGCAATTGCTCTAACGCAAGCTCACGTTCAATATGTTCTTTCACATCGTCATATGTAAAGGATTGTCCTTCTGTTATCTCTTGAACTTGTACAATTCCGTAATGACCGTTAGCAAGCTTAAATGCTTTACTAACTTCACCTGCTTTTAAATCCTTTACTGCTTTTAAGATGGCAGGGTCGACATTTTCCTGTTTTTCAGTGAGGAAGCCAATATCTCCGCCTAAACTAGCTGACGCACTGTCCACTGATACTTCCCGTGCAAGCACCGAAAATTCAGAAGCATCTTTCATTTCACTTAATGCTTCCTCAGCAGCTTTTTTTGAATTCACTTCTATAAAATTCGTTCTATAGCTTGTTTTCGTATTGTACAGTGCCTGATTTTCCTCGTAATATTTTTCAATACTACCTTCTTTTATAACCACGTCTTTCGTCAGTACTTTATCCAAAATAAGCTGTGAGCGAATTTTTTGTCGCAGTTGCTCTGATGAAAGGTTTTGCATTGCAGTATCAAATTTATCTTGAGCAGAACGCATTAAGGCTAATTCTAAATCAATCTCCTTATCAGATACTTGTATTTTAAACTTTTTAGCTGCCTTTTCCATCACAGATTCATTCACTAAATTTTGTAGCGTCTCTTTACCATAGCGTTCTTCCATGGCAACCATCCACTCTTGACGTGTAATAATATCCCCATCAACGGCAGCGACTTGCTCGTCGCTACCAATTTCCTGGTCTTTATTCGGGATTAACCAAGTAATAAACCATAAAATATTTCCTAATAATAAAATTGCAATAACTGTTAAAGCAGGTTTTGTCTTAAGACGGCGTTGCAATAAGGGCGTTTGGTTGGGTGTTGCAGTGGATAAAGGTCGTCGATTACGCGTTGAGCTCATCGATAAATCCTTCTAACTCTTCTTTTGAGAAATGATATGTTTCTAAACAGAAATGACATTGTGCCTCTGCTTCGCCATCCTCTTCAATCATTTCTCGGATTTCCTGTGTTCCTAACCCTAAAATAGCTGCACCAAATCGCTCTTTTGAACATTGACATTTAAATTCTACAGGCATGGAATCTAAAATTTGTAGATGACCGTTTCCTAATACAGCTTCTAAAATTTTCTCCGGTGTAAAACCTTTTTCAATCATTTTTGAAACAGGCTCTATAGTAGCAAGATGCTGCTCAATTTCATTGATTGTTTCTTCCTCACAACCTGGCATTAATTGCAGGATAAAGCCACCGGCTGCAAGAATTGTATTATCAGGATTTACTAAAACCCCTAATCCAACCGATGAAGGCACTTGCTCTGATGTAGCGAAATAGTAAGTAAAGTCCTCAGCAATTTCACCTGATACAATTGGCGTTTGACCAGAGAACATGTCTCTTAAGCCAAGATCTTTTACGATTGTTAATGCACCCTCTGTTCCGACACCTGCTCGAACATCAAGTTTACCGTGCTCGTTTAAATCGAAATGAACGTGAGGATTTGTTACAAAGCCACGTACTTCACCATGCGCGTTACTGTCAATTACCATTGGACCGATTGGACCGTTCCCCTCAATTTTAACAGTGATTTTTTCCTCACCTTTTAACATAGCACCCATCATCACGGCAGCAGTCATAGAACGACCAAGGGCTGCCGACACAACAGGCCATGTATTATGACGACGTTGCGCTTCTCCTACAGTTGCTGTTGTACAAGCTGCAAAAACGCGAACCTGTCCGTTGAACCCTAATCCTCGTACTAAATAGTCTTTCATAAATGAAATGTCCCTCATTTCTTATTGATTACGTTTATATAGCTTATATAAACCTTTTAATGTTAAAAACGGGTCAACTACATCAATAGCTTGCGTCTCCCCAGCAATTAAATTTGCCAATCCTCCAGTAGCAATTACTAAAGGCTCTTCCTTACTTTGTGCTTTCATGCGATTAACAATTCCCTCAACTTGTCCAACGAAGCCGTAAAAAATTCCGGCCTGCATCGCAGATACGGTTGTCTTTCCAACAATATGTGTAGAGCGCATTATTTCAATACGTGGCAATCTAGCTGCCTGTGTATAGAGCGCCTCTGTTGAAATCGAAATACCCGGAGCGATAGCACCGCCCATATAATCGCCCTTTTCGTTTAAGTAACAATATGTTGTGGCAGTACCAAAATCAACAATAATCAAGGGTGCTTTATAAACGTCAAGAGCTGCAATAGCGTTTACTATGCGGTCTGAGCCAACTTCACGCGGGTTTTCATATTTAATATTCAATCCTGTTTTCACACCCGGTCCTACAACGAGCGGTTTTTTACGAAAATACTTTTGACACATCGCTTCTAACGAAAACATTATTGGTGGTACAACAGAGGATATAATAATACCTGTAATCTGTTCAAATGAAATGCCTGCATGATTAAAGAAAGACAATACTTGCATTGCGTATTCATCTTCTGTTTTATGAAGGTCTGTCACCATACGCCAATGGAAGGCCAATTGATCGTTGTCATCATAGACACCTAATACGATATTCGAATTTCCTGCATCTAAAACTAAAATCATGGTTGAAGCCTCCTATTTATTGCCCCTCATCGTAATTGTACCTGTCACTATGCGATTGATACAACTAAAACAATGCATACTCATGCACAAAAAATCGAATTAAACACTTTAGAAAATGATACCACACTTTTATTCCTACGAAATAGCATTCATTCTTACTCCCAAAAGGAGCCACCCTCATATTAGGCAGCTCCTTACATTTTATTTAAAATTAAATTTTCCTGGGTCTGGTCCGCAACGTAGTCCATCATTTAGTGCGTCTAACTGAGCCATTTCTTCCTCTGCTAATGCAAAGTCAAAGACCGTTAGATTTTCTGTCATACGTGCAGGTGTCATTGTTTTTGGAATAGTGACTACATCATGCTGAACATCATAGCGTAACACAATTTGTGCTGGTGTTTTGCCATATTTAGAAGCCAGCTTCTGAATCAATGATTCTTCCAATAAAGTACCATTCATTAGTGGTGACCACGCTTCTACTTGTATTCCTTTTTCCTTACAATATGCACGAATTTCCTCTTGAGTTAAGTGCGGATGAAATTCAATTTGATTAATAACAGGAACAACTGATGTTTCCTTTAATAAATTTTCTAGATGTTGAACATGGAAGTTACTAACGCCAATTGAGCGTACACGTCCATCCTGATAGATTTTTTCAAGCGCTTTATAAACATGAATATAATTTGTATCTATACCCGGCCAGTGAACTAAATATAAATCTAAATAATCTAGTCCTAATTTTTCTAAACTACTATCATAAGCTGCAAGTGTTTCTTCATAGGAGAGTCCATCATTCCAAACCTTTGATGTTACGAATAGTTCTTCACGTGTTACTAAGCCCTCGTCAATCGCTGCACGAATTCCTCGCCCAACACTTTCTTCATTGCGATATACTTGAGCTGTATCAATGCTACGGTAACCTTTTGCAATAGCTGTTTTTACTGCCTCAGCCAAGTCATCCCCTTCAGGTACTCGAAAAACGCCATAGCCGATTAACGGCATCTCTAAACCATTATTCAATGTTACATTTCCCACGTTACAACACTCCTATCTATTTTGGTCCTGAAAAATTTAAGAACCTATATACGCAGTTGCGTAATATAGATTCTATCGTAATACCTATTACCGAAAAAAGGCAAAGAAAAAGACTGCTTACTAAAATCGTAAACAGTCTTTCCGTATTAATCACGCTTTTCATCGATACCTTTTAGTGTATCATTCGGCTCTCTGCCCTCTTTAGGTAAATCAGCTGTTGTTGGATCCGGCTCATTGCTAAGTAATTCTTTTTTAACAGCCTGTTCACCAACTACATCTAATATTGGTTGAGCTTCAGCTTTAGTAGCTTTTTCTACAACCGTTTCTACCTCAGGTTCCGGTAAGACACCGTGATCTCGTAAATGCTCGATTTCTTGCGCATTCAATGTTTCTTTTTGCATTAATGTATTAGCAATTAAATCAAGTAAATGACGTTTTTCAGTTAGGATTCGTTTAGTACGCTCATATTGCGAATCGATAATTTTTTGCATTTCCTTATCAATTTCATAAGCGATTGAATCAGAGTAGTTTTGATCTGAATTAAAGTCACGACCAAGGAATACATTCCCACCCTGACTTGAACCAAACTGCATTGCACCAAGATTTTCACTCATACCATATTCAGTGACCATTGCACGTGCAATACTTGTTACCTTTTGGAAGTCATTATGTGCCCCAGTAGATACTTCGCCAAGTACGATTTCCTCTGCCACACGACCACCAAGAAGTCCTGCAATACGGTCTAATAATTCTTGTTTTGTTGTGAAGAAACGTTCTTCCTTCGGTAACATAATCGCGTAACCTCCAGCTTGGCCACGAGGGACGATCGTTACTTTGTGTACTGTATCTGCTTCATCTAGCTCTAAACCAACAACTACGTGGCCGGCTTCATGGAAGGATACAAGTTTCTTCTCTTTTGCTGAGTAAACACGGCTAGCTTTTGCTGGACCTGCAATTACTCGGTCAGATGCCTCATCGATATCTGCCATATTAATTGTACGTTTACTTTTACGAGCAGCTACAAGTGCAGCTTCATTTAACAAGTTCTCTAAGTCGGCACCTGAGAAACCTGGTGTACGTTGTGCAACAGCAGCTAAATCTACTGTATCTGATAAAGGCTTGTTGCGCGCATGTACTTTTAGAATCGCTTCACGACCTTTTACATCAGGGTGTCCTACTGTAATTTGACGGTCAAATCGACCAGGACGTAATAACGCTTTATCTAAAATATCTGGACGGTTTGTTGCAGCGATAATAATAATACCTTCGTTTGCTCCGAAACCATCCATTTCAACTAACAATTGGTTCAGTGTTTGTTCACGCTCGTCATGGCCACCACCAAGACCTGCGCCACGTTGACGACCTACTGCATCAATCTCATCAATAAAGATGATACAAGGTGCATTTTTCTTTGCATTTTCGAATAAGTCACGAACACGTGATGCACCGACACCGACAAACATTTCTACGAAGTCAGAACCTGAAATCGAGAAGAATGGTACGCCTGCCTCACCTGCTACTGCTCGTGCAAGTAATGTTTTACCTGTACCAGGAGGACCTACAAGCAAGATACCCTTTGGAATTCGGGCACCAATTTCAGTAAATTTACGGTGATCTTTTAAGAAGTCAACAACCTCTACAAGCTCTGCTTTCTCTTCATCAGCACCCGCTACATCTGTAAAACGAACTTTTTTCTTCTGATCGTCATAAAGTTTGGCTTTACTTTTACCAAAGCTCATCACTTTATTACCGCCACCTTGAGATTGACTCATTAGGAAGAAGAATAAGAAAATGATAATGATGAAAGGGATAATCCCTGTAAAGAACTGAATCCATCCACTTGTTTCTGGCGCTGTTAAATATTTAATATTACTATTCTTATCCTTAGCAGCCTCATCGATGCGGTCCATTAAAGATTGGTTATTGGTAGGGATGTTTACAGTAAAGCTTTCCCCTTTTTCATACCCCTTCATTGTACCTTCAACGATGTATACTGATTTATCAGGTTGAATTGTAGCACTTGTTATTTCTTTCTTATCTAGAGCTTCTTGAAACTCAGGATAAGTTAACTCTTTCGTTGGCGCATGTCCACCGTTGAAAGTACCAAAAATACCAATAATCACTAAGAAAATCAGTAAATAGAATATGGTATATCGAAATATTCGATTCATCTCCAGCCTCCTCATTACAAACAGAAAAATTATAAGTAAAATCTTAACATATCATGATTTCATCATACAACGAAAAGCCCTACATAAAAAAAGTTTCGTCCGAATTTTGTCGAAATCGAAAAATATTTATGCATTTTTTTTACTATGTTCCAACGTTGTTCTTCGCTGGAGACTCACTTTTCATAACTGGTGTTCTTTCATCAATTAGAAAGAATAAACTTCCGGCTTTAAAATACCGATATACGGTAAATTACGATATTTTTCTGCGTAGTCTAAACCATATCCTACAACAAAACCGTCCGGTACTTTAAAACCAACATAATCAGCACCTAAGTCCACTTTTCGACCTGATGGTTTATCTAACAATGTAACGATTTTGATGGATTTTGCTTTGCGGTATTTAAATAAGTCAACTAAATAGCTTAACGTTAAGCCGCTATCAATGATATCCTCGATGATTAATACGTCACGTCCCTCAACGCTTGTATTTAAATCCTTTAGAATTTTAACTTCTCCTGATGAAACTGTAGCATTGCCATAGCTAGAAACATCCATAAAATCTAGCTCAATGAAAGAATCGAAACGTTTCATCAAGTCTGTCATAAAAGGCATTGCCCCTTTTAAAACACCCACAGCTAACGGAAATGAATCTTTGTATTCCTCTGTCAATTGTGCCCCTAACTCAGCGATTCTTTCTTGTAATTGTTCTTCTGTAATCATTACTTTTTCGATGTCATTTTGTAACATTGCGATTCCTCCTCGTGTTTTTAAAAAAATGTTCAACCATTTGCGGTGAAATTTTACAAAGACCTTAGTCTACGATGAGCACTGTATCATCGTTTGGTTGCGGAGAGATTGAAAAAAACATTCCCATACGCACACCAATTACCGCTACGACCTCATCAGATTGAGAAATCAGTAACGGCCAGCTATTTCGCTCATTTAAAGGAATCTTTTCATCTATAAAAAGGCGAGATAAGCGTTTTGGCTGACCCATTCCTTTTAACAGTATTCTGTCCCCTTCCTTACGCGCCCTAACATAGAGTGGAAGCTTGAGTTTGCTAGCGTTAAAATAAAAAAGTTGTGCAGTATCCGTCAGCATTTCAGACGATAAATCCGGCAACTCGACTACGCATAAACGTTCACCATTCGTCAGTGTTGTCCACCCATTAGCAGTCGAAATAATCTTTTTCTCAGGAGAAGCTTGACCTTCTAACGGCTCTTTCTTCTGAATCATTAATTTTCCGTAACGTCGAACTGCTATAAAATCTTCAGGCAAGTGAACTTCAGCATACCCTGCTGTCGTATCACAAAGCTTTGAAATTGAAGTCAATAAAGCATAACTTTGTATCGTATTTGAATCTTTGTAAAGATAGTTTAATAGTATTAAAATGAGCCTCCTTTGTAAAGCAAGTGGTACCAATTGAAGAGCCTTAATTTCCATGCTATATGTATTTCCGTCTATTCTTTTTACTGTTTTAGAAAATACATCCTTCGCCAATGTCATTAAATAGGCATCGTCTTCTTGCAATTGTTTAGTAAAGTGGGTTACCTGCTCTGTTACTCGTGGGTTTTCTGCCTCCAACAATGGCACCACATGATGCCTAAAACGATTGCGTACATAGGTGTCCTTAGCATTGCTAGCGTCTTCCCGATAATCTAAACCTTGCTTAAGTAAATATTCCCTTATTTCGGACTTTGTAACCGTTAAAAACGGACGAATTAATGTTTTTCCTTCAAAAATACGTTGTGAACGTATACCTTGCATACCATTTATCGTTGCATTTTTTGTCAGGGCCATTAATACTGACTCCAGTTGGTCGTCCGCATGATGTGCAGTTACAAGCTTGCTAGCATTTGTTTTTCCCATGACCTCTTTAAAATATCGATACCGTTCTCTACGACAAATAAGCTGTGTATTCCCATTTTCTAAAGCCATAATCTCTGGTATTGGAATTGCCTTTGCATATAAGTATACACCATACTCATCACAATATTTTTGGACAAAAGCTCTATCCTCAGCAGATGCTTCACCTCTAAGCATATGATCCACATGTACGGCTTCTACCGTAATTCCCCATTGCTCTTTTGTTTTGACAAAATAATGGAGTAGAGCCATCGAATCCACTCCACCCGAAACGGCGATGAGAAGATGGTCGTCTTGCTGTAATAATTGCTCTTCTTCAATAAATTTTTTGACCTTTAATTCAAGTGACAAACGCTTCTCCTCCCCTTTTCGTTCTTTTTATGATGAATTACTCATAGAGTGTTGAACTGGCCTAAATACAGCCCATGTAGGTACAACGTGTGTAACCTCCAGCATCAGTACAGTGCAATCGTCTTCAATAGCATAGTAAGATTGGAAAGATTGCATAATCATCGTTAGTTTTTCCTGGATAGTTTTAGTAGTGCCTGCTACCTGCTGCGCATACGCTAAAAAAGCCTCTTCTTGCTCGTCCCAATCATCAATACTTGAAAATAATCCATCAGAGTGCATCAAAATCACATCGCCCGCTTTAAGCTTTCTTTTTTCAGCCTCGACTGCTGAAATGGATAAAAAGCCTACTGGCGCTGCATTACTTTCAACCTTCAGTACCTCTTTCCCACGTAAAATATACGTAGACATTCCCCCAGCCTTCCACGACCATAAATCACCGTGTTGTAAATCGACAAGTGCGAAATCAAGTGTTGCATACATATCATTTTGTTGCTTTAGGGACATGACGTAATGCAACGTATGCATTGCAGTCTCTGGGTTCATATTGTAATTTAAACATTCTCGCATTAAATGTATTAACTTTCTACTCTCATGCTGTGCTTCTTTACTCTGACCCATACCATCTGATAATAAAATCGCAAATAGTCCTGGATGTAATTGAAATAATGCATGAGAATCACCCGAATATAATGTCGCATCTTTAGACATGCTATATATATCATACTCTACTTCAAAGCTAATAGCTGATCTAAAGCTTACTTGAATGTGACGAAATGGCATATCACTTGCTACTACTTTTTCAATTTCAAATGGTTCTTCAAAAATGTCATATAAAATTGGCAATATCATCCGTTCAGCTAATGTTGTGTCTTCCTCCCAATTGACTCGTGCTGGTGCTAAAGCACAGACAATTTTTCGCGCTCCCGGCTTATTACTTAGCACATCTAGTTGAAAACATTCAATATGTGCATCCTTTAATCGTTGGGTTATGTCCTTTTCCACACTAACGAATGAAATAGTCTCTTCTTTCATCTCCGCTATTAATTGATTTAGATGATTACTCATATCACGTAGCTGAAGTGCAATCATTTTCTTGCCATGGAAATACTGGCCATTAATACGCTCTCTATACAGCTCCGTTTCCAATTCTTCGAAGATTTTCGTTGATTTCACGCATTTATAGCGGATTTGTTCTTCGACACGATGAATACCAGAATCCTTTCCAACGCCTTTCATATGAAACCAATCTGTCATAAGCTTGTCCATTCCGTTATTTTGCGCTCCCCAACAGCGATCATAGCGGAAACAGCTTAAGCATGTATTCATTGGTGACACTTCCTTCGCCTCTTCTATTGGGGCTGTCATAAAGCGCTCAAACACAAGCTCCTTCATAAATTGTACAAAATGCTGAAAATGCTCTAATTTAAACGTAACATGCTCTGTTAACCAATTTTGACGGGCAAGTAAGACCTCCTCACGCTGCGGAAACAGCTTGTCTCGCACCTTATCAGAATATTTTTTCGGGATGGTTAAAAAAACAATACTCCCAACAGCAATCGATGTAAAATGAACGCTATCTAACGGCAATGTTGCATCGTAAAATAAAAAAAACACACTTGGCAAAATACTACCAATTGCTACACCAAATCTTCCAACGCGAGCTCCCATCCCTGCACATAATCCTGTTAAGGTGGCTACAGACAACATACCCGTAAATGAAAGTTTTGCAACACCTATGAGAGTCCCGAGCACAGCTCCGATAACCGTCGCTAATGGTACACTTCCTACTGATGCACCGAAGCAAATTAATAGTTGTAATAAAAAAAGGGGCAGTGAAAAGTAGCTAATGACAACTGCTTGCATCCCTGTAAGCATAGCAGCAAATACAACTAATCCAGAGCCTAGCTTCTCATAAGTCCAATGACTCGTAAACCATTCATAGGAATTGATAAACAACACTTGCATAAACAGCGTCATAATAAGAGCTAAAGCCGCTTCACAACCTACATAAAATTGAACAAGCACAGGTGGTAAACCTTGATACATAACTCCCTGCCACATTATCTGCACAAGTAGTACCGATAAGGAGACTGCTATACTTTGTGGTAGCTGCCAATAACGGAAGCGCATGACACATTCATACATGACGATTTGCAATGCTAAAATGAAGACTTGTCCAAGACCAAGGAAAAAACACCCTATCAGACTACCGAACAAAACATATTTGGCATATTCCTTATACTTCGTTCGAATAATTGCCCAAAAAGGAACCGAGAAAGGTACTGCCGCTTCAAATACAACAGACTGAGCTAAAAAGAAGGATGTTAAAAAAAATAAAGAGCCGATTAGCAATTGCCTTTTTCTCACTCCTAATTTTTGTTCGTCTACATTTGCCGTGTTATACCATTCAATACTCGTCATTTCACTATCCCCTTTCAGCACTTTTGGAGCTATTATAAGAAATTATGTATGGAAAGATTGTCTGACGGTGACAGAAAAAAATATAAACATTTCGACGAATACATATGCATAAATACGAGAAATGGCAACAATTTCTACAAAAACTATTAGCTACCCAAGATTAGAAGCATCTCTTTCTATGTGATAGGTTTTAAAAATTAAGAAAATTCCAATAACCGAGTTCTACCTTCTTTACATGAGATACGTTACAATATCTATGCCCCAAAAGGTCTAGTGTGTATTCAGCATTACTTTTTCATCGGACGTGCTCCCTATTTCGTCAAAATACTGTAGTCAGCAATTACGCTGATACTTTTCTACTTAAGAACAAAAAGTTTGATAAATTTCCCATTTTAAGAAAGTCCCTCTCTTTTCGTTAGCAAATCTTTAAATAATTTATAAAATCATATATTTTTATTAATTTTTTTAAAAAAACTACTTGACGTTAGTAACAAAGGCTTGTATTATTTAACTTGTTGTTAAAAAGAACGCGGAAGTAGTTCAGTGGTAGAACACCACCTTGCCAAGGTGGGGGTCGCGAGTTCGAACCTCGTCTTCCGCTCCATAAACTCAATGGCGGCCTAGCTCAGCTGGCTAGAGCGTACGGTTCATACCCGTAAGGTCGGGGGTTCGATCCCCTCGGCCGCCACCATAGTAGGCCCCTTGGTCAAGTGGTTAAGACACCGCCCTTTCACGGCGGTAACACGGGTTCGAATCCCGTAGGGGTCATCTCAAATAGGCGTCTCAGAATAATTTCTGAGGCGCCTATTTTTTTGCAGGTTGGCAGTACCTTTTAAGCTTTAAAGTTGAATACTAGAAATATCACATTTATTTAGGAAATGCCCGATAACGGTTTCATGACCAACTTCCCGTTGTTGTTATTGTTGCTGTCGCTTCGCTTTCGCACAAACAAAAACCCTTTGTTGCTGTCGCTTCGCTTTCGCACATAAAATAACGGTTGCTCCTAGCGTCTCATCGGAAAGCGGCCTGCCGAAAAGAAAGTCACCCCCACATTATGGTGATGCACTAAAAAATATGGCATACTAATAATGAAAAGAGCGTGTTGACTAGGAGGTTTATTCCCTTTGAGTTCATTAACTAAAGCTGCTTTAATTTGCGGAAGTGGCTCTATGATTATACTCGTATCCATTCTTATTAATTTACCTTTTGCCGTACAAATATTTTTACTCCTCACCGGTTTAGCGGTTAGTGTATATGGTGTGTTTTTACTCGTCAAAATGGTTGTTAATCCAACCGAAAAGACTTCAGAAACACTCACTGAACAAGCACCCGCGCCAGCTTCTAAAAAGAAGAACAGACCGACATCCACGTTATAAGAAAATCCGTATAACCTTACTGGTTATGACTGATAGCTAGACAATATATAAGGGGTGCCAATTTTCTTTGAAGTTTTTGGGGATTATATTATCCAAGCATTAAAAAAGGGATTAGCTTTATTAAAAAGCTAATCCCAACTCTATTTAATACACTTTTTCTACGATTAAAACAGTCAGCAAACTACCCTCTTCTAGCTCCGCGACCACCGCGTTTTGACTCTGTAGCACGTTTAAGTGTCGCTAGACGTTCATCACTATCTTTTAAGAATCGTGCCATTTTTTGCTCAAAATTCTCTTTTGGCTGATGACGATCGTTGCGATCATTAGAACGATTATCACGACGTGGACGTGCTGGACGCTCTGGTCTCTCTGGTCTCTCTGCTTGAGGCTTTGCTTTACGGATTGAAAGACCGATCTTTCCGTCCGCTTCAACATTCATCACTTTTACTTCAACTTCATCTCCAACTTTTAGATGCTCATTGATATCTTTTACATAATTGTCAGCAACTTCACTGATGTGTACTAAGCCTGTTTTGCCATCTGGCAGCTCAACGAATGCTCCAAAATTTGTGATTCCTGTTACTTTACCTTGTACCTTGCTGCCTACTTCAATTGACATAAAAAAAATGCTCCTCCTTAAAAATTAAGCGACCCTTTTGAGTCATGTAATCAATTTAATCAAACTTTTTACTACAATAAGTTTCTCTTTTCATTATATATAACTAAAAAAGAGTGTCAACAATACATAGCTTTTCAGTCATCTTTTTTACCTTTCTTTTCTGATAGGTCGTCTTTTTTATCCTTTTTTTCTGGTACATCGCCTTTTTTATCTTTTTCGTCCGGTATGATGAAAATTATTTCACCTTTTTCGGATAGAAAATAATCTTTGCGTAATAGCTTTGCGATATACTCATCATCCTCTAACTGCTTAATTTTAAGATTTAACGAATCATGCACCTCTTTCAAATCAGAAAGATGCTCCTTCGCTTCAATCTTTTTCTGTTCTTTTGCAGCTAGCGTCTCACTTTGATTAAAAAGTATATTTACGAGAAAGGCAATAATAACTACTGGTATAATCGCAAAAAAGCCAATACGGCGCATTTTCCGTTTCCGCGCTTGAATTTTACGATTTATAGCTTTATCCGTGTTACGGACATAGTCATTATCAAGCTTAGTGTAGTTTTGTTGGCCATCATTTGATGAACGACGTTTAGTCATGCCCGCACCTCCGAAAATTATTGTTGTCTTTTATTATACTTGATAAAACGAAATTTTTTAAAAAAAGTGTTGGACAAATACGAATAAATTTTGACAAAAGGTCTTAAAACAAATGCTCCAATACTTATTAATATTTTAAAAATTTGTCGAATGATAGCAATTATTAATCGTATGATGAACCACAAAGGCCTCCATGTTATATTCACCAAAACCCTTGCGACGAAACGTAAAAAAGTTTGAAAAAATGTTTGATACAAAAAAATTCCGGCTATTTGCGCTAGCGGGTCATAAGCCCGCCAAGCGCCATCTTTCAGCCAAAATAATAAATAGTATGTCAGGCCCCCGAGTAGAATCCAGGTAAGTAGTTCAAATACCATCATCCACCTTCGAAGGCTTGACCTTTTTGGAGTTGAAAAAACAATGAGCCTTACACTATCAATAATGAACCCGACTGCTATACCGCTCAAAACCATGACTAATAGTTGAACAAATTGTTCACTAACAATCATCCAAATAACTTATGAAGGAAACCTTTCGAGAAGCCACTTTCCTCCTCGTCGTACTGTAAAGTTTTTACAGTTCCTTCAAGCGTCAATAACCCTTTGTCAACATCTAAATGAACGATATGCAGCTCTTCTCCACGGATTAACAAATGCCCTTGGGACGTCTTGATGAAAAACTCTTCCTGATCAAAGCGTTCAATTGATTTTACAGAAGTCATGTCCATTCTTTTACGATTACGAATCGTTAAAATATGTTCTCCAGATGGAATTGTGTAACGGTTACTTTCTTGATGTAGCGTCATTTTCTTCCTCCTTTAGTCGTCCTAGCTTCTGTTCACTTTATGCGGACAACCTTAAAAGCATGACAACTTTATTAAAGTTGCTACACTTTTATCCCCACTAAGCAAGCAAAGCGACTACTTCAGAATACTCCTACACTATTATTAATTAGTCCTCGTCATCAATAAATTCAGGTTCAATTTTCTCAAGACGCTCTTCCTTCAAAATAGTAAACATTTTTGCAGCATCTTCTTTTTTCACAGTATCACGTAATTCTTCTACACGTGCTGTCACAACTTTTTGTCCAAAACGAATAGCTAGCTCATCGCCTGCTTTAACAGCACTACTAGCTTTTGCGACCTTACCATTTATCGTAATACGACCTTGGTCTGCTACTTCTTTCGCCAATGTACGACGCTTAATTAAACGTGATACCTTTAAAAATTTATCTAATCGCATATTTTCACTCCTTTTCTAGCTGCTTAGCTTCATCCCAAAAAGCATCTAATTGTTCTAATGTATAATCAGAAAACGGCTTTCCGCTTTCCTTCACTTTTGCTTCCACATAGCCAAAGCGTCTCGCAAACTTCTCATTGGCATGTAACATAGCCTCTTCTGGAGATAGCTTGTAGAAACGTGCTAAATTCACAAGTGTGAACAAGACATCTCCAAATTCATCAAGACGTGACGCATTTGTACCTTTCGTCACCTCATTACGAAATTCCTGCCATTCCTCCGCAAATTTATCCCATGCACCATTTACATCAGGCCAATCGAACCCTACCTTTGCAGCTCTTTTTTGATAATTATATGCTGTTTGGAGAGCCGAGGACGCCCGGTATTCCTCTTTCAATAGCGGCTTATCACTTATACCCTTTTCTTCTGCTTTTATAACTTCCCAATTTGCTACCACACCCTCAGCATCTTCCACTGATACATCTCCAAATACATGAGGGTGTCGACGAATCATTTTTTCACTTATTGAAGCCAATACATCTTCCAATGTAAAGTAACCTTGATCTTCTCCGATTTGTGCGTGAAGGAATACTTGCAGTAATACATCTCCAAGCTCCTCGATCATCGCAAAGTCATCTTCTGCATCTACTGCTGCCAAATATTCGTGTGCTTCTTCTAGTAAATATTTTTTCAGCGATTCATGTGTTTGCTTTTGATCCCACGGACAGCCATTCGGACCTCGTAAAACCGCAATAATTTGACGGAAGGTTGTCCAATCTCGTAAAGCGTCCTCTTGTGACTTCACAGGTGGCACATATACCGTTGTTAAATTATCCACCTCAACGCTTTGGTCAAGCTCATAAAGTGGTACCGTCACTAATTTTTCCTGTGATGAGCCCGCTGCCGTAACTACTGTAACAGGGTATTCGTCATCGTATTTCTCCATTAACGTTAGCTTTACTTCCGATGCACTGAAAGTATCGTATACTTGGGCTATTAAAATATGTTGACGCATGTTAATGTCATGCATAGAAAAGCTAGTGCCATCCAGCAGTTGAAAACCCTCAATTGGGTCAATTTTTAACGCGCCAAATATCGGATCTAAGAAGCTTTGTCCACCTTCAATGACTAATTCCACTTTTCCCTCGTCCGCAGCGGCAATAAGCAATTGTACAGTCTGCTCGGCAACAAGTGGATGTCCTGGTACAGCGTACATTACATCTTCAATTTCTGCAGTAGCCACAAGCTTTTCTGCAATTTCCTCATACACAGGCTGAAACGAATTATGTTTTTCATAGACAGCGTCAAAGCTTTCAAATTGCAAGCCCTCAGCTGATAATTCTTCTAATACAGGATGATCCACTGTACGAACATATAATTTTTTAGCTGATTTTAGTTTTTTATAGACACCCATTTGCAGCTGATTAAAATCACCTGCACCTAGACCAATAACTGTTAAAGTATTCAATTAATCCACCTACTTCTTCCGATTTAACCATAATTGATAAACTGCCATTCTGCGCCCAAACGGTAGTAAGTACCATTCTTTTTCGACCAGCACTCGTAACTTAGCAATTATGGTGATCATTACAAACGCACCTAAACACACGGCTGTAAAACCTGCTACCACTGCGACAAATCGAGGTGATAAAAATTGGTTTAACAACGGTGGTATAAACTGTAGCCAAACTAGCACTACTGCTGACATGCCAAGCGATGCAATCCCAACTTTTTTGTAAAAATTGGCTGACGCTAATTGAATGGCAGTCATTTTTTTCAAATATAAAATAAGCATTAGGGCAGTAAACGAAAGACCCACATTGTTAGCAATAGCCGCACCTAATACACCAAATACACTAATTGTCAGCACATTCAATATTATTTTTAATATAAAACCTATTATCAAAAATAAAGCTGGCTTTTTTAATTTTCCATAGCCTTGCAGAATAGCTGTAAATGTCAAAATAATCGACAAAGGCACAATTTGTAATACATATACCATCAGTACTTCCGACAGTGCATCTGTTTTAAAGAGCATGGCATTAATATAAGGCATAACGAGGATTAAACCTAGAGATGCTGCCCACCCAAATAATACAGACGCTTTATACGTTAGTTGAATAAACGGAATCGCACTACGACCTTCCTGTTTTTTGGACATATGCGCGACAAGTGGCACAATAGCAAGCGAAAGTGAAGAAGCAATAACAACTCCGAGCTGTACTAACGGCTGCCCGCGATCATAAACGCCTTTCGTTGCCTTAGCTACAGTTTGATCCATTCCACCTTCAATTAATAGTGAATAAATCGTAAAAGAATCAACTAGCTGATAACCAAGTAACAATAGGCCACTCATACTTACACTTAAACTCAACAATGTAACCTCTTTAATAATCGGAAAACTTTCAATAAGTCGCTGTTGTTTTTTATCTTTAAATAGACCGAAACGTTTTTTAAAGATCAGCGCAAGTAATACAAACCCTACAATTTCACCAATAACTGTACCTATAATGGCCATTTGTCCAGCACTATAAAGTGATTTTGTCGTCCTCATAATGATAAATGTCCCTGCTATAATGACAAATACTCTCACAGCTTGTTCAAGGACTTGTGCATAAGCAATCGGCTCCATAATGCCCCTTGATTGGAATCCACCTTTTAAAATAGCATGAGCTGGCATGACAAGTACTATAAATGAACCCGTCCGTATTAAAGGTGCAAGCTGAGTATCGCCCATAAGTTGCGAAATTATTTCAGCACCACTAAACAAAACAACAAAAAACAACAAGGATAGTACCGTTAAATAACGAAAAACAATACGCATAATACTGCTTCGTTTCTGATTTCGCTCTAGCGGGTCTAAAATACAATCGTTATCTGCAAGCATTTTAGAAATAGCTACTGCAAATCCACTAGCTGTCCATACGACAAAAATAGATATGACTGGATACACTTGCTGATAAATATAAAATCCTTCATCACCAACAAGATTTTGAAAAGGCACACGATAAATTGCACTAAGAACCTTCACAATAAGAGCAGCAATTGTAAGTAAGGCCGCGCCCTTCATGTAGCTTTTCATGCCAAAACGTTCCGACATAAATTGCCCTCTTTCCTTCTTTAACAATGCCAATAGTATAGCATATCTCAAAAGTTTGACGCGCGCGGGTAGCACTACCATAAAACTATGTACGAAAAAAAAGTTATTGTTCAGCCTAAAAGGTCAGCGCAATAACTTTCAATTCTCATCAACTATTCATTTGTTTAGCTAAGAAGTTAGCAGCTGTTTCCACAACTTTCACTTCAACTTCACCGACAAAATGTACCTTCGACAACACGATGATACAACCGATTGGATCACCATTTACCGTAATAGGCGTTGCACAATAAGACTTCACTTGCTCATATTGTCCAGGAACAATCTCGATAGTTGTTTCCATTTTTTCTATTTTTGTTGAACGCTCGTCCATAAACGTTTCCGCAAAGGATGTAATACGACGATTGATATACTCTTTCTTACCGATTCCTGAGACAGCAATTACTTCATCTCGGTCAGTTACAAATGCTGGAGTACCTAACGTTTCATATAATGTTTCTACATATTCTCTTGCAAATTCTCCTAAATCATTAATTGGAGAATATTTCTTTAAAATGACTTCGCCTTCACGGTCAGTATAAATTTCTAGTGGGTCACCCTCACGAATACGCAGCGTTCTACGAATTTCTTTTGGGATAACCACACGCCCTAAATCATCAATACGACGAACAATTCCTGTTGCCTTCATTCTTAATCCTCGCTTTCGCTACAATGAAATTTTTTTCAATTTTAGTATGGTTTTTTATGAAGCAATCTATGCAAAAACTGAAGAAAAAGGATTTCACATCCAATAATATTTTTCAAAAAAGACTAAAAGCCTAAACAATTGTGCTTCAAATACTTTTACATGTAGAATTTTTAACTTCAATCAACTTATCTTAGATTAACCACAAAAATAAATTTTTATAAATAATTTATAAAATATTTTTAACAAGAAATAATAATAATTCAATCTTTACCATTACGTCAATAAGACAAAAGGATGTTTTACTACAAAGGAACTATCATAAAAAGTGATACTTTTACCCTTATTTTCCCTACTATATAGCTCCTGAGTCTCAATTGGTGATGTTGGTCTCTAAAGAGTCACACAGTCTACAGTCCAATCAAACACGAAGATAAAGCCCACAACATTCACAAAGATTTCCTTGTAATTATTTGTTTTTCAACAATAAAAAGCTGATCTTTACCCGTGAGAGATAAGATCAGCTTTTCTTCTATAATCATTTTTTTGCGTTAGCAATAATATGCATCATTTCTTCTAAAATATCAAAGGGTTGATATTTCCCACATTTTCGTTCATCAATCGTTAATTTTAACTGCATACCATCCATACCAAAACCGACAGCACGCTCAAATTTCATGGATTCCCCCACAATTTTACTACCATCAACTTGTCCTGTACCTTCTTCAGACAACAATATTGTGATAATTTTTTGCTTTTCTTTTACAGACAATACACCTGTACTTAAGCCCCATGCCTTCATACGTGCAATTCGCAGTAAGCGCTCAGTTTCAATTGGAAGATCACCGAAACGATCCTCTAATTCCTCCATGATTTCGCTGTACTCCTCCACTTGATCCATTGCTTTAATACGTTTATACATTTGAATTTTTTGATAGCCGTCAGGAATGTATACATCTGGGATATACGCATCAACACTCAATAAAATTTCAATTTCAGGCTTCTCTTCTTTTTTCACACCTGTTTGGCGCTCAGCAATCGCCTCTTCGAGCATTTGTGAATACAAGTCAAAACCAACAGAATCAATAAAGCCATGCTGCTGCGCTCCAAGAAGGTTACCAGCACCACGAATAGATAAGTCACGCATAGCAATTTTAAATCCTGAACCTAACTCTGTAAATTCTTTAATCGCCTGTAATCTTTGCTCAGCTACATCCGTAAGAACTTTATCACGTTGATACATAAAGTAAGCATACGCCACCCTATTAGAACGCCCAACGCGCCCACGCAATTGATAAAGCTGCGCTAAGCCCATTCGATCAGCATCGTGAACGATCAATGTGTTAACGTTTGGTATATCAACGCCTGTCTCAATAATCGTTGTCGTTACAAGCACATCGTAGTCACCCTCTAAAAAGGCTAATATGACAGATTCTAATTCTGATTCTGTCATTTTGCCATGTGCATGCCCAATACGCGCTTCTGGGACAAGCATTTGAATTTCATCAACTTTACGAGCCATATCTTCTACACGATTGTATAGGTAGAATACTTGCCCACCACGCGCCATTTCTCTCTCAATAGCTTCCCGCACTAATGCACCGCTATGCTCCATTACGTAGGTTTGTACAGGGAAACGGTTTGCTGGCGGTGTTTCAATTACAGATAAATCGCGAACACCTACCATCGACATATGAAGTGTTCTTGGAATCGGAGTTGCCGTTAGCGTTAATACATCAACATTCGTCTTTAGTTGTTTAATTTTTTCCTTATGTGTTACACCAAAACGTTGTTCCTCGTCAACAATCAGCAGTCCAAGGTCTTGGAATAATAAATCTTTAGATAAAATTCGATGCGTTCCAACGACAATATCAACTTGCCCTTCTTTTAGGCCCTTTAACGTCGCTGTTTGCTCCTTTTTTGTGCGGAAACGAGACAGGAGGCCTACATTAATAGCAAAGTCTTGGAATCTCTCACGAATCGTTTCATAATGCTGCTGCGCTAAAATCGTTGTCGGCACAAGGAAAGCTACTTGCTTGCCATCTTGAATTGCTTTAAAGGCCGCACGAATCGCTACCTCTGTTTTACCATACCCTACGTCTCCACACACTAGACGATCCATTGGACGCTCACGCTCCATATCACGTTTTACTTCGATAATTGAACGTAGCTGATCCTCTGTTTCTTCATAAGGGAAAGAAGCTTCAAAATTGCGCTGATCGTCATTGTCAATGGCAAATGCATGGCCTTTCTCAGCTTCACGTTTCGCATACAGCTTAATTAAATCATCAGCAATATCTTGCACGGCAGAGGATACTTTTGCTTTAGCTTTTTTCCACTCTGCTCCGCCTAATTTATGTAGCTTTGGTTCTCGGTCTTCAGATGCTACATATTTTTGGATTAAGTCTATTTGCTCTACTGGAACATATAACTTATCATCTGCGCGGTATCGAATGTGTAAGTAATCCTTATGTGTACCATTTACCTCTAATGTTTCTAAACCTATATATTTACCAATACCATGATGGACATGTACAACATAGTCGCCAGGTTTAATTTCCGTATAGCTTTTAATACGTTCTGCGTTCGTCATCTTTTGAGGACGTGCTTTTTTCTTCACCTGTTGTTTAAAGAGCTCATCCTCTGTGACAATCACCAAACGTTGTAGCGGTAATTCAAAGCCACTAGATAGTGATCCATCCACGATATAAATACCCGCTTCAGTCGGATTACCAATTGTCGTATGAATATCATATTCTTCAAGCATTTGCTGCACACGTTTAACACGATCTTTATCTCTCGCAACAATTAGTACTGTAAATTTACCAAGCAGCCAGCGTTCAATCTCACTTTGTAATAATGACATTTGGCCATGAAATTGTTGCATCGGCTTGCAAGAAAAGTTCGTCGTCTTATTAAAGGATACACCTGCAAATGTTCGTGAAAATAATGAGAAATATAGTTTTTGCTGAGACAGCATTGCTAGAATTTCTTTCAAAGAGAAAGCTGGCTTTACATCATGCACCATCTTCCCTTCTTCAATTAGTGATAAGAACCATTCGTCCTCCTCACGCTCCCAGGCATCCATAACCTCCTGAATTCGTCCAAGCTCATCAAACAGCACAATGCCATCATGTGCAAAATAATCTCCTAAATATGCTGTTTTCTCATACAATAATGAACCATACTTATTTACGTAGTCTGGTAAATTCCCTTGCTGTAACAATTCAATATCATATTGAATATGCTGATACAGTAATTCCTTTGTCTCCTGCTTTTTGACCTTCTTTAAGCTTGTTGCTAACGCAGCTTCTAAACGACCTGCTAGCGCCATTCTTTCTTCCTTTGTCAAAATAACTTCTGAAGCAGGTAGAATACGAACCTTCTGCAATTTATCAATAGAACGTTGATCGTCCGCAGAAAATGTCCTAATCGAGTCCACTTCCGTATCAAATAATTCTATACGAATCGGTGACTCTAAATATGGCGGATAAATATCTAATATGCCACCACGTAGCGCAAACTCTCCAGGAGTTGTCACCATCGAATTGCGTACGTACCCCATCTCTACTAATGTTTGTAGCCATTCATCAGTCTGAATATCTTCTCCTACTGCTATTTGTAAAAAATACTGGAGCCAATGCTCTTTTGGCTGCATTATTTTGCGTAAGCCCGCAACTGGTATCACATAAACAGCTTTTTCACCTCTAGCTAGGCAATCAAGTGTTGCAATACGCTCAGCACGTAACTCTGGAGAGGCAACAGATAAATCAGCAGCAATAAACTCATCGGCAGGATAATAATGAACATGCTCCTCACCTAAAAGTCCCGCCAGCTCGTCAACCATTTTTTGTGCCTGCAATAGATTAGGAGATATAATATAAATAGGTTTTTTTACATATTCAAATAACGCATCGACCATTACCGGGCGCGCGCTTCCAGTTAATCCTGTAATAAGCTGTGTTGCAGAATGACCGCTCTGAATCTCCTGTAAAAATGATGTGATATGTTTGTCCTGCATCACAAGCTGTCGTAAAACTTCCAATGTCAAAAGCTCCTTTCAACGCATAATTCTATTCGCCATTACTAGTAATCTAGTACTTAAATACGCATTTTTATTGTTATTTTATCAATTATGCCTCGGCATAATTGCGTCCGGAATCGGCTTTGTGCTTAGGTCTGCAGATGTTTTTTGTGCGAAAGCGTAGTGCTAACGCAGCGACAGATGTTTTTGTGCGAAAGCGTAGCATCAGCGGTACTGACGCAGGTCAGTTAGCCGTTATCGCATGGATGTGATGATTTTAGGCTAACATCCTCTGTGAACTCCTTTCCGATTCCGTGACATCGCGGAGGCTTAACTTCTTTCAGCAGATGTTTTTTGTAGCGAAAGTGAAACGTCAGCTAAAGATGACACCCGCTGAATAGTAGCTTAAATCTGCATTCATCTCACCACCTAGAGGTGGGAGGCTGAAAGAAGTTAAATGGAAAAAGCTTTGAACGCACGTGATGTGCGCCAAAGCATCCTTCCAATTATTGAATCCATTTATTGAGTGCATGATAATCTGGATATTGTTTTAGCGAATCCTCACATTGCTCACAAATGCAGTGCACAGTCGTTTGTCCGTGTTGATCTTGCTCAACATAATCATCCGCTTCACCCAATTCGAAAATATGTAGTTTTCGAATTGTATCATCTGCATCAAAT
This sequence comes from Lysinibacillus sp. NPDC058147, assembly GCF_042884205.1. Taxonomy (NCBI): domain Bacteria; kingdom Bacillati; phylum Bacillota; class Bacilli; order Caryophanales; family Bacillaceae; genus Lysinibacillus; species Lysinibacillus sp. NPDC058147. The sequence goes on along the minus strand of NZ_JBHVUJ010000014.1, from coordinate 25,670 downwards.
GGTAGTGTTCCTATTTCTACTTCACAATGACGACATCGATAGCGAACTGACATCTCCAAATCATCCTCCTTTAAGCAACTTACTACTTAAAGTATAGACATTTCTAAAAAAGATTATGCACCTTCAATTCTGCCTTAGTTCCTTATAGAGAATAGTTTTTGCATTGTGTTTAAGACTATAGACTATACTATACATTTAGTTAGCAGTGTCGCAGGAAAAACATTTTAAATCGCTATCCTAAACAATCGTAATATCCACACTACACTTTAACTTATTGTTAGCCGTTAAAGTGATTCATTACATCAAGAAATGGCTTTGAAAGGGATCCTTCTACAGCATTTACACACTTTTCAATAGCTTCACCAACAATAGCTTGATCTTCTTTTGAAAATTTCGACAACACGTAATCTGCTACCTTCATGCCAGCTGGTGGGCGATTAACTCCAACGCGTATGCGATTAAATTCTTGTGTGCCTAGATGCTGAATTAATGATTTAATACCATTATGTCCACCTGCACTACCTTTTTGACGCAGACGTAACTTCCCTGTCTCTAAATCCAAATCGTCATAAATAACAACTAAATCTTCCACATCAATATCAAAATAGTTCATAAGGGGCCCAACACATTCCCCCGATAAATTCATATATGTTAAAGGCTTAACAAGTAGAACCTTTCCTTCAGGACGATGTACCGTTGCATACATACCATTAAACTTTGAATTAGTTAAAGGTGCACCCCATTTTTCAGCTAATGCATCGATAACATCAAAGCCGATATTATGTCTTGTATGCTCATAAGGTTTACCTGGATTTCCTAAACCAACGATAATTTTCATAAGTACCCCTCTTCTTTCAAATCTAGTAGTCATTATTTTACCATATCATGCGCTAAGATAGCAGTTTGTACAATTTTTGAAAGTAAAAGTTCAATAAGGGTTTGTTATTATTTAATATCCTCAATTCATTCGAAAGGAGCAAAAGCTTACGTACATCTCCTATAAATATCGATTTATTAAGATACAAAAGGCTACTAAAGAAGTTTTTAGCCTTCCTTAGTAGCCTTTCCTTAACATATATTTTTACGCTTGTTCCTGTTCACTATCTGTCGTTTCTTCAACAACTGCGACTGGAGCCATAATTGTTACAAGTGTATGATCATTTTCACTGATAATCTCAAAATCAACCATATGTCGAATATCTGCTACTGTAATTGTTTCACCAATTTTAAGTTCGGTAATATCAACTTCGATAGCTTCTGGTATATCTGCTGGCTTTACTTTAATTTTTACATCTAGGTTAGGCTGCATTAATATACCACCTACACTAATACCAACTGACTCTCCAACTAGTTTAATAGGAACTTCAGCCTCTATCGCTTCAGACATATTGATTGCTAAAAAGTCGATATGATTTACTTCATCTTTCATAGAGCATTGTTGGATTTCTGACACAACAACATTCACTTTTTTCCCATCTAACTCCATTGAAAACAAACCGTTTTGCCCATTCTTTTGAATGGATTTTCTGAATTCCTTCGCTGAGATAGAAATTGGGGTTGAATCTAAATTATAGCCGTAAATAACTGCCGGAATGGCTCCCCCTTTTCTAAGTTGGGTTAATGTCGAACGATGCCCAGCTTGGCGCTTTTTAACACTTAATACTGTACTCATACTATACTTCCCCTTCCAAGAAAAATTTATTTACGCCTTATTATAAATGTCACTATTTTCGATAAAGTTGACATTTGTTAAGGCTATAATAATATTTACCTCTATTTTTTATAAAGTAGTGTAAATATTATTAAGTCACAATTTCTATTATACCCTGTTATACGAAAGTTCAAACAAAAGAAACCTATAAAAAAGGACAAATCTACTTTCAAAGGTAGATTTGTCCTTAATAAGCCACATCTTACTGCATGTGGAGCTTATTTATTTATATTAATCAAATAGAGTACTTACAGATTTATTTTCATAGACACGAGAGATTGCATCTGCCATCAATTTAGCTACTGAAAGCTCTGTAATTTTTGGAGATTTTTTCTCTTCAGGAAGTTGGATTGTATTAGTTACAACTAATTCTTTAATCGAAGAGTTTTCGATACGCTCGATTGCTGGTCCAGATAATACTGGGTGAGAGCAACAAGCATAAACTTCTTTCGCACCAGCTGCACGTAATGCATCTGCGCCGATTGTAATCGTACCTGCAGTGTCAATAATATCATCAATCAAGATTGCCACTTTACCATCAACATTACCAACAATGTTCATTACTTCTGCAACATTTGGTTTTGGACGGCGCTTGTCAATAATTGCAATAGGTGCTTTTAAACGTTCTGCCATTTTACGAGCACGTGTTACACCACCATGGTCTGGGGAAACAACAACGATTTCTTCTTCAGGGATACCTTTTGATTTGAAGTAATCAGATAATAAAGGCACTGCCATCAAGTGATCGATTAAAATATCGAAGAAACCTTGGATTTGTGGTGCATGTAAATCTAATACGATAACACGTGTTGCACCAGCTGTTTCAAGTAAGTTTGCTACTAATTTAGCTGTAATCGGCTCGCGCGCTTTTGCTTTGCGGTCCTGACGAGCATAGCCATAATAAGGCATTACAACGTTTACTGTACGAGCAGATGCGCGTTTTACAGCATCTACCATAATTAAAAGCTCCATTAAGTGTTCGTTTACAGGTGCAGAAGTAGACTGCACGATAAACACATCACAACCACGAATACTTTCTTCAATGCTAATTTGAACTTCTCCATCGCTGAAGTGCTTAACAGAAGATTTACCTAATTCAACACCCATTTCTTGCGCAATTTCTTGAGCAAGTGGATTATTAGAATTAAGTGAAAATATTTTTAATTGTGAGTTTGCATAATGATACGGCATGATGGCCTCCTGTTTAGTTGATAATTATTTTGAGTTTAATTTGCTTACATAATTCGGTTTGTTTTCTTGTCTTGCACGAGCAATTGCAAGTGCATCCTCAGGAACTTCTTTTGTAATTGTAGATCCTGCAGCAATAAATGAACCTTTTCCAACTTTCACTGGCGCTACTAAGTTAGTATTACATCCTACAAATACATCATCTTCAATAATTGTTTGGAACTTGTTTTTTCCATCATAGTTTACTGTAATGGAACCACAGCCAATATTGACATTACTTCCTATTTCGGCATCACCAATATAGCTTAAGTGCGATACTTTCGTGTCATTACCTAGTGTACTCTTCTTCACTTCTACAAAGTTACCAATTTTCACATGGCTACCAATATCAGAAAGTGGTCGAATATGCGCAAATGGCCCAATAGCAGTGTCTTCCGCTACAGCGCTTTCGCGCACAACAGAAGAATGCACAGTTGTTCTGTCACCGATACGGCTATCTATGATTTGTGTGTTAGGCCCGATGATACAATCTTCACCAATAACAGTTGTACCTTCAATCATAGAACCTGGTTGGATGACAGTATCACGACCAATCATTGCGTCCGCGCTAATATATGTTGCTTCTGGATTAATAATTGAGACACCATTACGCATATGCTTTTCATTAATTCTTGTACGCATTAGCGCCTCTGCTTGAGACAAAGCAACACGATCATTGACACCCAGTGTTTCTTCAAAATCTTCCGTTACATATGCTTCAACAACATCGCCTTGTTTTTGTAAAATTTCAATCACATCAGGTAAATAATACTCACCCTGTGCATTGTCGTTTTTCACAAGTTTTAATGTCTCAAATAACGCTTTATTATCGAAGCAGTATGTGCCCGTATTAATCTCTTTAACTAATTGCTGCTCTGCTGAAGCATCTTTTTGCTCAACAATTTGCTCCACTTGTCCATTGTCGCCACGTAAAATACGACCATAACCTGTTGGATTTTCAGCAATTGCTGTTAAAATAGTCGCCTTAGCATTCTTTGCTTGATGATGTTCGAACAAAGCTTGCATCGTTTCAGGGCGAATAAGTGGTGTATCGCCACAAACAACTAATGTTGTCCCTTCTTCGCTACCTAAAATTGCCTCAGCTTGCTGAACGGCATGAGCTGTCCCTAACTGTTCAGCCTGTAAAACATACTCGCTTTTATCGCCAAGCTGTTGTTTCACCTTTTCTGCACCATGTCCTACAACCGTTACGATACGATTCACATCTAACGTTTGAATGTGATCCACCACATGTTGTACCATTGGCTTCCCACATACTGGATGGAGCACTTTATATAATTTGGACTTCATACGTGTACCTTGACCTGCAGCCAAAATGACAGCAAAAATGTTGCTCATCTGTAAGTCCTCCAATACGCTCATTTTCTCTTATGACTATATAGCAAAATCCATCTATTTTCAAGGCATGTTGACTTGACAAAAACATGAATTTCTAAATCAAATGCACCTTATGCTCGAATGTTAATATGTATGTCGTAAAATTGCTCATTTTCTCTTATTCTCAAAATAAAAAGAACTCTCCAATTAAGAAGAGCTCTTATTATTTACGTTCATCATAACTATAAATTAATAGATCAATAATGCCCCGGAAAGAAGTTAAATTAACATTTATTCCCTACTTACTATACGCCAATTCCTTCTAATTCTTCTGCATTGTCCGTTGCTTCTGACTCGCTTGAATTATGGTACTCGTTTAAAATAATCTCCTGAATTTTATTACGAGTAGTAGAGTTAATAGGATGCGCAATATCTCTAAACTCACCGTCTGGCGTTCGTTTACTAGGCATAGCAACAAATAAACCTGTATTGCCATCGATCACACGAATATCGTGAACTACGAACTCATTATCGAGTGTAATGGAAGCAATCGCACGCATGCGACCATCCGTCTGTACACGACGTAACCTTACATCAGTAACTTCCATTTTCTCACCACCTCTCTTCTTAGATGCCTAAATAAAATATAATATTCTTTATTACCGAATATTTTCCTTTTTATAGTCTATCAAATTATCTAAAAAATTTGAATACTTATTAGTATAATATTTCCTTTTTTATACGTAAATTTTGTCAATTGTTTGTCTGTCACCCTCTATGGTGTTACTTTTTAGTTTGGTAATACTTTTAGGAGTTTATCAGCGGTTTGCTCCTTATCGGCGGTTTTTGGGGTTTTATCAGCGATTATTGGAACTCTATCAGCGGTTATTCTATTTTTATCAGCGGTTTCACTACTTTATCAGCGATACTACTTGTAGTTTAGAATATTCACTTCCCCTTGGCGTAATTGTCGCTTTCGCGCAGAAAACATTGCTATAAAAAAAGCCCACTAAAAGATTCTCTTTTAGTGAGCTTAAAAAAATTTCTTATTTAACGATGGCAATAACTTCAATTTCTACTTTCACATCTTTTGGTAGACGTGCAACCTCTACTGCCGAACGAGCTGGCTTATGATCGCCAAAGAGGCTAGCATATACTTCATTCATTGCAACAAAGTCGTTCATATCCTTCATAAAAACGGTTGTTTTAACAACATTGTCTAAAGATGTTCCAGCAGCTTCTAAAACTGCTTTTAAATTAGCAAATACTTGATTTGTTTGAACAGTAATATCGCCTTCCACTAATTCGCCTGTTGCTGTTAGTGGAATCTGACCTGAGCTATAAAACATGCCATTTACAATAATTCCTTGTGAATATGGTCCAATTGCTGCTGGTGCATTTGTTGTTGCTACTACTTTCATTTGTCATTTCCCCTTTTAGAAAAATAGTTACCTTCACTTAATGCAATTGTTCGGTCTTTTTCATTGACCTCATGAAGCTTCACTAATGAATAATAATCATCTACCAAAGTTTCGTCTGCATGCTCAGCCTCTACAAGCACTGCAATACCAGCTAGCTGACAATCAAACTCCTCTAATAGATTTTTCATGCCATTCATTGTACCACCGACCTTCATAAAGTCGTCAGTAATCAGCACTCGTTGTCCACTCTTCATGCTTCTTTTTGATAATACCATTGTCTGAATTCTTCTGGAAGAACCAGATACATAGTTGATGCTGACGGTAGAGCCTTCAGTTACCTTACTATCTCTTCTGACAACAACAACTGGTACATTTAAATGTCTTGCTATTGCATGGGCAATAGAAATTCCTTTTGTTGCGACAGTCATTATGACATCAATTTGTTGATCAGCAAACGCGGATGCAAATACCTTTCCAACTCGATTAACTAAATCTGGATTGCCGAGTAAGTCCGTCATAAATAAATAACCGCCTGGTAACAAACGATCTGAATGCTCAAGCTCCGTCTTTAAATCCTGAATAACTAAACGGACCTCAGCCTCGGACATTTTAGGAATATACTTAACTCCTCCTGCAGCGCCCGGCACTGTCATCAATAACCCGATTCCTTTTTCTTCGAAAGTTTCTTTTACAATCGTCAAATCTTCACTAATGGAAGACTTTGCAGATTGATATAGTTCAGAAAAATAAGTTAGCGGGATCAGCTGATGTGGATGTTCTAGTAAATAGTACGTCATATCAACTAGTCGTTCACTACGCTTCCATTTCATGCGACCCTCTCCTAAACACGAATATTTATAGGTAAAATTAACATAAATTTGCGGTTTTAAGCAAGCGTATTTCGCTCGCCTAAAATCCGAACAGCATATACTTCTTCGCAAAAACCACGTAAACCATTATAAATGCGGCTTACTCGAGCCTCACTATCCACTAAACCAAACACCGTTGGACCGCTTCCACTCATTAATGTTGCATCTGCTCCGAAGCGTTTCATCTGTTCCTTTAGCATAACTACTTCTGGATGTAGCTTAAATGTTACAGTTTCTAAAACATTCCCTAATGATGCACATAGTAGCTCATAGTCTTCCTTTTCAATAGCACGAATCATTTGCTTCGTATTTGGATGCTCTAACCCTTCAACCTTTAATCCTCCATACACCTCTGCAGTAGAGACACCTATTTTAGGCTTAGCTAAGACTACCCAACAGTTTGGTGGTGCTGGCAATTCCTGAATTTTTTCTCCACGCCCCGTTGCTAATGCTGTTCCACCGTAGACACAAAACGAAACATCTGAACCAATTTTAGCACCTAATTCAGCTAACTCATCTATAGATAATCCTAAATTCCACAGCTCATTTAAACCCTTCAGTGTCGCAGCAGCATCGCTACTTCCGCCTGCTAACCCTGCTGCAATTGGTATTTCTTTTTCTATAGTTATGGATACACCTTGTCCAATGCCGTATGTATCTTTAACTAGACGCGCTGCCTGATAAGCAAAATTGCGGTGATCATTTGGTACAAAATTATCAGTCGAAATTATTTCAATTACGCCATCTTCTCGAGATTCTAGACTAATACGATCAGCTAAATCCACAGTTGTCATGACCATCTCTACTTCATGATAATTATCTGGTCTTTTATAAAGCACATCTAATGTTAAATTTATTTTTGCAGGCGCCTTTACATAAAGCATCTTTCTTCCTCCTTATAGCTACACTTATCAATTACGCATTAGCGCAATTGGCTGACGATTCGCCTTCACACAGATTAACAATACGTCCGGATTTTGGTCGACACTATGTCGATCATTTCGGTAAAACTACAAGACGTTTATGCTTTTATCGATGCAGGTCAGTAAGCCATTATCGTATCCATGCATTGGAGTTAGGCAAACATCCTATCTTGTCCTTTTAAAATCCATGACATTTGAAATTGCACTCTCACTACCTTTAGTTGTAGGAGTCTTCTGTAACTGTCGCAAAACATCAGTAGCTGGCGTTCACTTCGCTATATAAAACATTTTCTGAATGAAGATAAACCTGTCGTTCATCTTTCATAAGATTATTCATTTTATTTTACCATAATGGGAAAGCGAAAATGGAAAAAAAGAACCGTATACCCCTATTTGGTGTAACGGTTCTCTTTCGTCAGTTGTATTGTTGTGTTTACAGGGGGTTTTCAACCCTGCGAAATGAAGTTCTAAAAAATAAGTGGTCTAAAATAGGCTACTTATTATGCTCTTGCTCATTACTTGCTCTTTCAGCCATTTCGATGGCACGTTTGACCATATTACCGGCGTCTCGAGCTTTAATGCCGCCCCAGCCTTCTCGTTGCACAACATCATAAAATCCAAGTTCTTTTGCGATCTCTTCTTTTAAACGAGGTGACATGATACCTTTTCTAGGCATATAAACTCCTCCTTTAACAACTGACGATTTTAGTATGCCCGAGAAAACGCAAAACACTCATGTATTAAATACATGAGTGTTCCGAAATATAGAAATAAGTACTAGAAACTATTTTGCGATAGCAGCTTTTGCTTCGTCTAAAAATGTAATCTCTACTGCTTCAGTTAAAATATCTGTGTAGCTATACGATACGCGTTTACACGTATTGTCTTCTTGATCAAGCTCAACCACAAAGATAGCGCGATATGTCTCACGCAATACCCCTGCACACTCGACCGTTTTCTTGCGACCTCCGTTTGCTCTTAACTGCAAACGTTTACCCAAATGACAATCCAACGACTTTTTAATGTCCGCTAAAGTTTTTGGCATTTTCGCTTACACCTCACTATTACTTAGTATAAGCGATTCGCCCAAAAATGTCAACAAAATATAATATTTTATCAGCCCACAATAAATATTGTCAACTTATTTTTCATAAAAAACCATGTTTTTTTTCGCAAACTCAAAAAAGTTAACAAAAATTTTTACTTTGCAAATGTAGGGTAAAGTGTATCAGCTAATTTTCCAAACTCTTGAATGGTAAGAGTTTCTCCTCGTCGTGTTGGTTCAATATTTACTGCTTTTAAAGCATCCATAATTTTTTCTTTGTGTACCTTACCATTCGGTAAACCTGCTTGTAAATTATTGAAAATCGTTTTTCGTCGTTGTACAAACGACGCGCGAGTAACTACAAATAAAAAATCCTCATCAATCACTTTTACTGGAGGTTCATCATGTTTAATAAGGCGGATCACTGCAGAATCCACATTTGGCTGAGGCATAAACACAGTTTTCGGTACAGTCATTGCAATATCAGCCTTTACATAATATTGAATCGCTATTGATAAAGAACCGTATTCCTTCGTTCCAGGTTTAGCCGTAATACGATCTGCTACTTCCTTTTGCATCATGACAACAAAACCGCGAATTGGCAAACGATCATTGAGTAATTTCAATAAAATCGGAGTCGTCACATAATAAGGTAAATTCGCTACAACCATAATATCCTCAATACCTGGCATCTCTTCCTGAATTACCTTAGCAACATCCGCCTTTAAAATATCTGAATGTACAATAGTCACATTATTATATGGGCTAAGCGTGTCTTCTAATACAGGTAATAATCGCTGATCAATTTCAAAAGATACAACCTTTTTTGCACTTCTCGCTAAATGCTCTGTTAACGCTCCAATACCAGGGCCAACTTCGATTGCACCACTATTTTCAGTTAAATTTGCATGACTAACAATATTTCGTAAAATGTTCGGATCTATTAAAAAATTTTGACCTAAGCTTTTTTTGAATGAAAATCCATATTTTTTTAAAATTTCTTGTGTTCTAATTGGTGTTGCAATATCCTTATGCATCCTCTTCCTCCTGATCTAACTGTGCGACTGCCGCACCAAATTGCTTTTCTGTGATTTGAAACATTTTTAATCTTTTATGAAGTTGTTTACCGTTTGTTGCACCAATATTCAAAATTTCCCCAAGACGATCACGACGAATTTTCGACTGTGGATGGCCAATTAAACGTGCTGTCATTAAATCTTCGAGCGTAATGTCATCAGTGGTTGGCTCAACATCATTAGGGGTATAAACATGTCGTAGTGCTTCACGTATATCTTCATCTGCTGCATGCTCAATACCTAGTCCTTTACCGTTTTTCGCAATTGTTTTAGCTTTCGGTAAAAAAGCATGTTTTACACCTTTTACATGCTCCTCGATAATGGCACGAATTCGACGACCTGGATAATCTGGATCAGTAAAAACAATAACGCCTCTTTTATCCTGAGCATGTTGAATTCTCTTCAGTGTTTCCTCTGAAATAGCCGATCCATTTGTTTCTATAGTATCTGCTTGTACAGCTCGCTTAATAGCTGTTGTATCATCTTTTCCTTCAACAACAATGATTTCTTTTATTTGCAAAAAGGCTCCTCTTTTCTACCTTATCTTCAGACCATTTTACAACTGCACTGTACTATTGTACAGAAATACACGGCTATTCACCTTCTTATAATTGTTGACATTTCACTTTCGAGAAGAACCGTTACAGCTTAATTTATGTATATATAGCTATATTTTATCTTCCAGAACAACTTACTGAAAAAGATAAAAGCTTTCCCGCCAGTCAAAACAGGAAAGCTACTAATAGTGAAAAACATATTTGATTAATTTTACAATTTTTTTAATTTAATACTTTCACACGCACTTTCCTTACTCCCCAATTACTAGCTTGGGATTCAGATTGTACAAGTATGTCGATCCGATTACCCTTAATTGCACCACCAGTATCCCCTGCTATAGCTGTTCCATAACCTTCAACCCAAACTTTTGAGCCAAGTTTAATAACAGAAGGGTCTACTGCAATTACTTTCAATCCAGAGCCCGATTTTAAATTTATGCCAGTGGCAGAAATCCCCGAGCAGCCGCTACAATTAGGTGTATAAGCGGTTGCCGTTACGTAAAATTCTTTACCGCTAGCTGGCTCTGATGAACCACGTGATACAGTGGGTGCACTAGCTACTACCATTTTAGTACCTACTGCAACTACTTGCTTTTTCGGTTCTTTTACAACTTTTTCAGATTGTAGATTTTTAGCTACAACTTGGCCATTCTCTTTTACGATTTCATACGTTTTAGTCGTTAAACCTTGTTGGCCTGCTGTTACAACTTTTTGTTTTCCCTTTTGCAATGAAGCATCTTGCTTCTTTTCAATTGCGAAATCTAAAGAGTCTTCCACTACATCGATAACCTTTTCTACGCGAACTACTGTGATTTTACTCTGCGGAGTGATTACGTCCTTCAGGTTATTCTCGACACGATCGAATTCATTTAGTTGAATTCCTTGTTGTTTTAAAAAGTTAGCGACCGTAGTCGAAGTGGACCATACTTGTCTTTCATTTACGCCATCGACAAGCGATACTTGAAACGCTTTTTGAATATCGATCTTGTTGTCTGCTCCTATTTCTGTATCTAGACCTTGCACTAAAGAGTCATGTTCTGATACGTCAATATTTGCTTCTTTCAAAATGTCTTTCACTTGTGTTTCAGTTGTCCAAACTTTTGACTGATTTCCATCAACTGAAATTGTTACTTCTTTTGCCTGTTCCCATGAAATTGCTAATCCATTAGCAATTTTGGTGTTCAGAGAGGGTGATATTTTGTCATGCTCTGCTACGTCTATATTTTGATCTTGTAATAATTGTTCTACGGTTTTGGCATGTGTTGTTACTTCGATTGTTTCCCCGTTCGCATCAAGCGTTACGGTTTTTTTAGTACCTTGATAAAGTACAAATGAAATTACAGATACAAACAGGACAAGTGAAATAATTCTTATCACTGTTTGCTTACTCCTCAATGATCCTAAGAACAAGTTTTTCATGGAATTATTTGACATGAAAAAACGCCTCCTTAATACAAAGTTGGATTATACGTACTAGATTTGGCACTGTCAACCCGAATGTATTTCTAAGAAAATTGACATCACCTTTTTAGCCAACCACAAACTCAGTATTGGAGGCATCTCAGCTAGTTAATTTTCAATCCTAAAAAATTTTTTCGCATTGGCTGTCGTTGCCTGTCCAATTTCCTCAATCGTTAATCCTTTTAAACGAGCAATTTCTTCTGCAACTAATGGCACTAAAGCTGGTTCATTACGCTTTCCTCGATATGGATGGGGCGCTAAATACGGTGCATCTGTTTCGATCATCAAATGCTCTAAAGGTATTTCTGTCGCCACTTCCTTCGGCATTCGTGCATTTTTAAATGTCACCGGCCCACCAAGACTAATCATAAAATTCATGGCAATACATTGACGTGCGGTTTCCACACTGCCACTATAACAGTGCATAACGCCTCCCACGGAAGCAGCATTTTCTTCACGTAAAATTTGCACAACATCTCCAGTTGCATCCCTGTTATGAATAATGATTGGTAAATTCAACTTTTGCGCTAAATGAATTTGCTTGCGGAAAAGTGCTTGTTGAACATCTTTTGGGGATTTATCCCAGTAGTAGTCCAGCCCGGTTTCACCAATACCCACTATTTTTGGATGTGCTGCCAATCCCTCAATCCAATTTAAATCCTCTTCTGTACAATCAATGGCGTCAACCGGGTGCCAGCCAATGACACCATAAACAAAATCATATTGTTCAACCAGCTGCATTGTTTTTTCAATAGTTTTGCGGTCAAAACCAACAACAACCATCGTTTCTACTTTAGCTTCAAGAGCTCTATCAATAACCTCTTGTAAGTCTTCTTCATACTGATCTGCATTTAAGTGTACATGTGTATCAATAAACATCGTCATTCTCCTAACATAGATTTTATTAAAAATTATTATTTCATATTTTGCGTTAGTGTTACAAATTTGTTACAAACAATTTAGTATTATAACATTTCACACATTCCCAGACACTGCGCTCGGTACTATATACCTAAAAAAACCTATTAATTACTATGCATAAATTATTTCAAGATAATAAACTACTCATTTTCAAAGTGGATTTTAAAAGCCTGCTGAATTTTTTGCATTCAGCAGGCCTTCCTAAAAATTTTTTACTTTACTTTTGCACCATTCTCTAGTTTCGGATCAACCGATGCTAATTTTAAAATTCCATCTTTTTCACCAGCTAGAATCATTCCTTGCGATAATTCACCACGTAATTTAACTGGTTTTAAGTTAGTGACTACAATCACTTTTTGACCAATTAATTCGTCAGGGGAATAGAACTTTGCTATACCTGAAACTACTTGTCGTTGCTCATATCCAAGATCCACTTGAAGCTTTAATAATTTATCTGCTTTCGGAATAGTTTCACAAGCTGTTACAGTAGCTACACGTAAATCAACTTTCATAAAATCATCGATAGTAATTTCAGGAATTTCTGGAATCTCAGCATCTTTTTGCTCAACTTTTGCTTCTTCCTCTTGTGGAGTTTTCACTGAACCACGCATTTCCTCGCGAATATACGTAATTTCAACTTCACTCTCTAAACGAGGGAAAATCGGAATCCCTTTTTCTACCACTTTAATGTTTGCTGGAATAGTATTGCCGAATGTTTCAATTGTTTCCCATGCTAAGAATTTGTCATTCAAGCCTAATTGTTCAATAATTCGGTTGGGAGTAGATGTCATAAATGGTTGTAACATGACAGCAATTTGGTGTAGACTTTCCGCCAAATTTCGCATAACAGCTCCTAATTTTGGCTTATCTGATTCCTCTTTTGCTAGTACCCATGGTTGAGTTTCATCTATATATTTATTTGTTCTTGAAACAAGCGTCCATATGTCGGCCAATACGACACTAAATTGCATTTTTTCCATACTTTCTTCATATTTAATACGTACTGACTCAGCCTGCTCTTTTAAAGCTGCATCAAACTCTGTCGATTGAAGATTTTCAGTTGGAATAATGCCGTCGAAATATTTATTAATCATTGAAATGGTACGATTCAATAAATTACCTAAATCGTTTGCTAAGTCGAAGTTTGTGCGCTCAACAAAAGATTCTGGTGAAAATACGCCATCAGAGCCGAATGGTAACTCGCGCAATAGGAAGTATCGTGTCGCATCTAAGCCATAACGCTCTATTAACATTTCAGGATAAATAACATTGCCCTTTGATTTAGACATTTTACCGTCTTTCATCATTATAAAACCGTGGGCAAACACTTTTTTAGGAAGTGGCAACTCTAGTGCCATTAAGAAAATTGGCCAATAAATAGTATGGAATCGAACGATATCTTTACCAACTACATGTACATCTGCCGGCCAATATTTATTGAATAATGTTTCATCTTCTGAAAGATAACCTAATGATGTTATATAGTTAGTTAAGGCATCCACCCATACATAAATTACATGTTTAGGATCTCCTGGAACTTTAATGCCCCAATCAAATGAAGTTCTTGAAACAGATAAATCTTCTAGCCCTGGTTTAATAAAGTTATTAATCATTTCATTTTTTCGAGATTCAGGCTCTATGAATTCAAGGTTTTCTTCATAGTAAGCTAAAAGACGATCTGCGTATTTCTTCATATTAAAGAAGTAAGATTCCTCTTTAACTTTATGAACTGGACGACCACAGTCTGGACAGTTACCATCTACTAATTGTGTCTCAGTAAAGAATGATTCACATGGTGTACAGTACCAACCTTCATACTCACCTTTATAAATATCACCATTATCTAAAAACTTTTGGAAAATCTTTTCGACAGTTTTCGTATGACGCTCTTGTGTTGTCTGAATAAAGTCATCATATGAAATGTCCATTAATGCCCAAAGTTTTTTCGCAGCATCTGCAATTTCATTCACGTATTTTTGTGGATGTTTGCCCGCTTCTGCCGCTTTTTCTTGAATTTTTTGCCCATGCTCATCCATTCCAGTTAAAAAACGTACATCATAACCACGTAAACGTTTATAACGTGCAATTGTATCTGATGCTACAGTTGTATACGCTGTACCAATATGGAATTTCCCACTTGGGTAATAAATAGGGGTTGTTATATAGAATGTTTTATTTTGTTCGCTCACGAGAACTGCCTCCATTGTTTCACAGTATACTATCTATTCTAACTAAGTACGAAATCCGTTTCAACTTCTTTCAGCGAGTATCCAAACACCTGCTGAGATAGAAGAACTCAGGCTAAGACTTTCACATCTTGTGAAAATGCCTAAGTGACCAACATCATGTTGTTGCTCCCACTTCGTTGCGCTACGCTTTCGCACAAAAAACATCTGTCGCTGTCGCTGCGTTAGCACTACGCTTTCGCACAAAAAACATCTGTTGGCCTAAGCGAGGCATAATTGATTGATAGTTTATCAACCGTCGAAAAATGTCGAATGATATAATCTATCCATTTAATGTCTTAAATAAGAAGCTTTTTTACTATAAATTAAAATATATGATAAAAACCTTTTAAAATATCCAAAATATCTGTTTTCTCCTCAAAAAATTTTTTCAAAACAATAATATTAGTGTATTAATTAATTGACGTTTATGGCATTACTTGGTATGATAACAATCAGACAAGGAAAATATGTCGAAATTTGACGAAATACCAATATAACTTTTAACATTAGGAGGAAAAATAATTATGAAATCAACAGGAATCGTTCGTAAAGTCGATGAATTAGGTCGTGTAGTAATTCCAATCGAACTACGCCGTACACTAGGTATTGCAGAAAAAGACGCTTTAGAAATCTATGTGGATGATGACAAAATTATCTTAAAGAAATATATGCCTAACATGACATGTGCTGTAACTGGTGAAGTTTCTGATGATAACTTCCGTCTAGTTGGAGGCAAATTAATTTTAAGCCCTGAAGGCGCAGAAATGTTAGTGAAAGAAATTCAATCTAACTTAAAAAAATAATTTGATATACACACCTAAATCAACACTCTGATTTGGGTGTTTTATTTTTTAGCAATTTCTCCTTGGCGTAATTGCATCTAGAGAGGTTATCTTCATTTAATAGAAGATAACTATAATATAACCAATTCTTAATACCCTTATAATGTCCATGTCAGACCTTTTATGATTAAGGATACTATTTTTTACAATTATTATCAATTCAAATGGTTTCTATGCTCATATAGATATACAAAAAAGAGGTCGCCCTATTAAGGCAACCTCTTTAATTCCATTAACTATGGTATTCATTATAAACGTCTCGTTTTGCAACTTGACGTAGTTTTGCTACTTCCTTTATAGCTTCTTTTGATGTAACACCTGTATGATCAATAATATAATCAACATGCTCAACGACAGACATTGTCATCCAATAGGCTTCTTCGATATTTTCTTCCTCAGCATTCTCGTTTCCTTCAAGGACAATACAAAATTCTCCTCGAATTTCTTCTGTTTGTGACCATTCTACTGCCTCAGCCAACGTACCACGTAAAAACTCCTCGAATTTTTTAGTTAACTCGCGAGCTAATACAATTCGACGATTACCAAGAATAGCTTCCATATCTTTTAAAGTGTCCTTTATACGATGGGGAGCCTCATAAAACAAAATAGTTTCCTGACGTTTTTTTAGTTTCTCCAACTGCTGTCGTCGTTCCTTTTTTCCTCGATTTAAAAATCCATAAAAGAAAAATGGCTGCGGTGTTAATCCAGAAGCGATTAATGCTGATATTGCTGCATTAGGACCTGGCACCGGCACAACTGGAAAATCTTGATCGATTGCTTTTTCGACTATATCTGCACCAGGGTCAGAAATACAAGGTAGACCAGCATCACTAACTAATGCAACTGTTTTCCCTTCACGTAAGAAGGCTAATAGCTTCTCTCCCCCCACCTCTAAATTATGTTCATGATAGCTTATCAGTGGTGTTTCTATATCAAAGTAGTTGCATAGCTTTTTTGTATTACGTGTATCCTCTGCAGCAATAATATCTGCTTCTTTTAAAATACGTAGCGCACGCACACTCATATCCTCTAGGTTACCAATAGGCGTTGCAACTAAATATAAACAACCTGTATGATCATGCATTGTACTTTTTTGAGATTTCATGACTCATCCCTCCCTATATATTTCATTTTTTGCGTTCGTGTTAGCTGTTTAAAAGCATATTCTGCACGCATCGCCTCTTGTTTCGTATCGAATTCCTCAACATAAATACATTCCACAGGTCCTCGAGCTCTTGTATATTTTGCTCCCTTACCAGCATTATGTACAGCGACACGCCTGTCTACATTATTCGTGTAGCCTGCGTAAAAGGATTGATCGGCACATTCTAACACATAAAAATAATGGCTATTATTCTTTTCCATAAAGGATTTCTCTCACTTCTGCTGTATATTCATTATTCTCATTATAAACATACAGGGGCGGTAATATTTTCAGATCAGGCTTACCGTCTTTAATTCCTTCTATTAATAATGTGTTAGCCTCCTTACCTTCCTTCGGATAAATTAGCTGCATACGTTTAGGTTCTAAACGATTAGCACGCATTGTCGTAACAATATCTAATAACCGACCTGGACGATGAACAAAAGCTGCCTTTCCGCCTTGTTTTAATAATTTGCTTGCCGATTGTATTGCTTCTTCTAACGTTAAATATAGTTCATGACGTGCAATAGCATAATGCTCACTTAAATTTTTATCACTAGCTTCATGTGCTAAAAAATATGGTGGATTACAGGTTACAACATCATATTTTTCAATACCAAGCTCCTTAGGAATTTCTTTCACATCACCAAGGACCATATGGATTTGCTCTTCTAACTTATTGTAACGGATACTTCGTTCAGCCATATCAAATAAACGTGGTTGAATTTCTACTCCTGTAATTTGTCCCTTCGTTCTGGCGCTTAAAAAAAGTGGGATAACACCATTACCTGAGCACAAATCAACAATTTTCCCTTTATGATATGGGACATTGACAAATTTCGAAAGTAGCACTGCATCCAATGAAAACGAAAAGACAGAGGGACTTTGAATAATACGTAACTTCTCAGCCAATAAATAGTCTAACCGTTCGTCATCTTTCAACCAATTCTCCATGTTTCTTCCTCCTACTATACAAAACAAAAGACTGACACCACCATAGTGGGAATCAGCCTTCTATTACACATTTTGTTTATTTAAAAATGATAGACAAAACAGACAGTCTTCACCTTTACGTGAACTTCCGAAATGAACATGACAAACATGGAAGCCTTCTTGGTATAAACGTGCTAGGTTATCATAACCCTCGCCAATATCTAACGGATTCTCTTTCTTCTCATCAGTAGCCTGTACGGAGTGTTCATTCGAAAGTAGTTCTTCCAGACGTGTACGAAGGTGATGATTTTCTGTTTCGAGTGCCTTATGCTCCTCCATCATTAACGCTACAAATTGTTTCAATGCACCAAATTGCTCCTGCATTGCTTCGAGCTGTTGTTCGAACTCCATAACGGTATCTAAGAAATTACGGTCCTTCACCCAAGCCACCTCGTCCAATTCTCTATCTTATATAAGATTTTTTTCACATGCTAGCAGTTCTTCTAGTGTATACTCGACTGTGCGCTCCTGCTCTTGTAAATATACTTGAATGAGTCTTTCCAGTACATTTAAACCTACAACTTTACCGCGGCCATCCGGTGTCATCGTCATTTCACCGATGTCTGGCATGCCCTCTTTTGCTTCCTCATATTCATCGTTTTCATATTTCAAGCAGCACATTAAACGGCCGCAAAGACCTGAAATTTTTGATGGATTTAAAGATAAGTTTTGATCTTTAGCCATTTTAATAGAAACCGGTTCAAAATCTCCTAAAAAAGTTGAACAACAAAGCATCCGGCCACATGGACCAATGCCACCTAATAACTTCGCCTCATCACGTACACCAATTTGACGAAGTTCGATACGTGTTCTAAAAACCGAAGCTAAATCTTTTACAAGATCTCTGAAATCGACGCGTCCTTCAGCGGTAAAATAAAAGATGATTTTATTACGATCAAATGTATATTCAACATCAACGAGCTTCATTTCTAAATTATGCTCTATGATTTTTGTACTTGCTAGTTCAAATGCGCGCTTTGATTCGGCAGCATTTTCCTCTACTTGGATACGATCACGTTCATCCGCTGGTCGTAGAACTTGTTTAAGTGGTAATACAACATCATTATCCCCAACAACCTTTTGAGGGACAACTACTTTACCATATTCTACACCACGAGCTGTTTCAACAATAACATATTGACTGTCCTCTAGTAGATATGATGCTGGATCAAAATAATATATTTTACCCGCTTTTTTAAAGCGGACTCCCACTACATTATACAAATGTATATCCCTCCTGCAGATTTAGCATTAACTGCTCCATCATTAACGTCCTATTCATGTTACGCTGTAAAGATGAACGTGCCTGTAAAATAGACTCCAGTTGACTAGATAGACGTTCATAAGTCGAATGTAATGCAGCTTCTTTAAATGTCTGTAACATGTCTGGATAAGTACAAGCTGCTTCGGGATTAGCTTTTATTGACACTATATCACGGTAAGCAAATAGTAATAAATCTAATGCCTGCTCCATCTCGCCTTTTTCTTTAAACAGTGGCAACCATTCTTCATGTACAACAAGCATTGCTTCATGTACATTCTGACGAATTGCCTCTACTAATTTTAACACTGTTTTTCGAGCATGTGCAAACTGCTCATCATTTGCTAAAATCATAGCTGTTTCGAGCTCGTTCGTCATCATGCTCACTGTAGAAGCCATCGAGTAAGAAATGTTGTTATCCTGCAAATGCTTTAACAATATGTGGCGAGGCATTTTTTGAAATTTAATATGCTGGCAGCGAGAGCGAATCGTTGGTAATATAGACTGCATTTGCTCTGTTAACAAAATCGCTGTTACCTCACCCTCAGGTTCCTCTAAAAATTTAAGTATCATGTTTGCAGATGCAATATTGAGACGGTCTGCATGATGAAGTACATAAATCTTACGTCCTTCTTCAACCCCCATCATCTTCATTTCTCCGATTAAATCACGTATTTGATCAATTTTTATAAATTGACCCTCTGGATAAATTTGATGAATATTTGGATGATTACCGGAATCAACACGTCTGCAATTTCGACATGTTTCACATGGAACATTTTGATTTGGTTGCTCGCATAGCATTAGTTTGACAAAAAACTGCATAATATCTACTTTGCCTGTCCCTTTTTCGCCATCAAAAATGTATGCGTGTGCTAATCTATTTTTGTCAAAAATCGTTTGAAGCTGCTTCATTACGACTGGTTGTAGTGTGAATAGCTCTTCAACATTCTTGGCCATATTTTTTAAATCCTTCCTATTTCAATTACACTGATAGCATAATTATTTCCTATTCCTCATTTTTAGTACAGAAATATCTGCGGTTTTAGAGTAAATAGATTAGTTACATCGTTTATTAGTTATACCATTCAGCAAATAATTTCTTAACCAAGTACTATAAATTTGGCTGCTGAATAGATTTGAAAAAAGCCCGCGCCTACAAGAGAACGAGACACGGGTTTTACATATACAAATTAATTAATAAGCCTTTAATCTCACCGATTTTATCAAGTAGGTCAATTGCTTCCTTTTCTTCATCTAAAATATCTTGTGCAAGTTCTACAAGACGCGTATCAATAGTTTCGATTATTTTTAAGCGTCTTCCTTCTCCAAAGCGATTCCATGTATGCGATTGCTTTAAATCCATACCATGCTCTACTGTTTCTTGTAGGAATCGTTTAACAAGCATTTTAAAACGAGCAAGTTCTCGTAAATTACGTGATCTTGCAACACGGTCACCTGCTGAAGAAATATCCCCTAGCAATCGTGTAAGCTGTTCAGTTTGCAATTTGGTTCCTTGCTTGACGACCATATCTCCAAATCGGTTATTTTGATTATTGTTATGCAGTGGCTCTTTACGATTAGTATTTAACCCGACACGTATATCTTGATTGATCTTCAAGCTGTTTCGCCCCCACTTGCTTTCTTTATCAAAAAAACAAAAGCTAAATTATTATGTTTTAAAGAGGTTAAAAATGATGAAATTGTTCAATTGGTAATACAAAAACTGTCGCTCCTCCAACCTCTACCTCCACAGGATAAGGTATATAGGAATCTGTATTCCCGCCTAATGGCGAAACAGGTGCAACCATTTGTTCTCGCGCTCGACAATTATCACGAATAATATCTAAAACTTTGGGTATGAGAGAGTCTTCCGTCCCAATAAGAAACGTCGTATTTCCAGACCGTAAAAATCCCCCTGTGCTCGCTAATTTAGTTGCGCGAAACTGATTTTTCGTTAAAGCATTCGATAAGCGACTACTATCCTGATCTTGCACTACAGCTACGACTAACTTCATTCGCACTCACCCCTTTGATAAAATTCATCTAAATAATTTAGTTACCTTTTATCAATTATGCCTCGGCATAATTGTGTCAGGATTCGGCTTTGTACTTGCAAAAAGCACTCTTTTCCGATTCCGTAACATACGCCAGTGTTCCTCTATTTCAGTAGGTGTTTGAATATCTACTGGAATAGGAAAAATATCCGCATTCAGCTGCTGTCGCTTCGCTTTCGAGCAGAAACATTACTGAACGAAAATAAAATTATAGGTGTTACCATTATATCACATTGTGGTAGACAACTTCATGCATTTACTGTATTGCTTCATATAATAATGACCATACATCTTCAACAACACGCTCAATATTTTGGTCTGCATTGACGACATGTATACGTTCTGGGTAACGCTCCACTAACTGTAAATATCCTTCCCGAACCTTCTTATGAAAAGCTAAGCTTTCAACATCTAGGCGATTTATTTCTCGCTCTCCATGAGCATGAATCCGTGCCAAGCCAACCTCTGGTGCAAGGTCAAATAGTATTGTCATATCGGGTAACTTCTTACCGATTGCGAACTCATTAATAGATAATACTTCATCAACCCCGATACCACGTGCATGTCCTTGGTATGCTAATGATGAATCGATAAATCGATCGCAAATAACCATCTTACCAGCTTCCAACGCTGGTCTTACCTTTTCAAAATAATGCTGACTTCTCGCCGCTGCGTATAATAATGCCTCTGTGCGCTCATCCATCGCTGTATGTTCAGGATTTAAAATAATGCTCCTAATTTTCTCAGCAATATCAATACCACCAGGTTCTCTCGTTGCTAAAACATCAATATTTTCTTCTGCAAGTCGCTCAGCTATTTTTTGAATGACTGTTGTTTTTCCAGCACCTTCTGGGCCTTCAAATGTAATAAATAAATTGCAATTCATGCTGTTATTGCCTCCAACTATTTAATGATCTCAATCATCTTTTCTTCTAAACGATGATTTCCTTGGAACGTTGCACCAGTAGCTAATAACTCCTCTAACTGGCTCAGCTTTGCTACTGTTATTTTTTCGCCCGGGACAAGCAATGGAATACCTGGCGGATACGGAATAATCATACTAGCAGAGATACATCCCATTGTTCGCATATATGGTAACCATTCTTTTTCCGCCTTTTCAATTTCATCAAATGTATAGGTTGGTTCCGAAATGGCCACAAAATTATAGGCTGTTTGTGAAGCAGTTATTATTTCCGCCTTTGGTGTACTTAACAATAAAGTTATAGCATCCTTAATACGGACACGTATTTCTGCAAATGGATAGCTATGCCCCTGTTTCAACAAAGGTAGCACAAGCAATACTTGATTTGCATCTGCTAATTCTGCATATACATGCTTTGCTTCTAATGCCTCTTGTAATTGAAAACCGCTATAACCATCAACACGTAACAATAATTTTATAGGGTCGTCTACCTCAATAACCTCCAAAGAACCAATAGCTCGTAATGCCTCTATCCATTGATTCCTCTTTTCTATTATATATGCACCATCACTCTCCATATATGTCTGTATATAATAGCGTGCATCATCTAATGAAGCCAATAAAAGATAGGATGGGCTGCTAGATTGTAGCATTCGTAAATAGTGATTTATTTTATCGACATCGATTAAGTTAGAATTAACGTGCATAAAGGATGCCATTGTCATAGCAGGCAATGTTTTATGTGCAGACTGAACTACTACATCTGCACCAAATGTCATTGCTGATGGTTGAAATAAGGTACATGCACTAAAATGAGCTCCATGTGCTTCATCCACTAAAACAGGAATACCATTCTCATGACAATAAGCAATTTGCTGCTGTATTTCTTTAGATGTCACACCATAGTAAGTAGGATACGTTAAAACTACTGCTCGGGCTTCTGGATAATCATCAACGGCATCTTTTAAATCTTTATAAGAAACATGTGTTGCAGTTAATGTACGTTCATCCCATTGCGGAGAAACAAATACAGGCTTTGCTCCAACAAGCTCAATTGCGTGAAATACAGACTTATGTGCATTACGTTGGACAATAATCGTATCCCCTTTTTTACATGTGGCATAAATCATCGCTAAATTTCCAACTGTAGATCCACCTACTAAAAAGAAACTTTTCATCGCCCCATAGGTATCTGCCAACAAGTTTTCTGCCTCTAATATCATTTCCTCTGGGTGATGTAAGTCATCCAGACCTGATAACTCAGTCACATCATACCGCATTACATCTTTAAAGGGCTGAGGAAGATGGGACAGTTCTCCATGTTTATGCCCCGGGACATGAAAGGAAATATTTTGTTGTTGTCGAAAGCGCTCTAACCCTTCTACAATCGGCTTTTTCTTTTGCAAAACAAAACACCCATTTCCGTAATATTCTTAGTTAATTATAACACTTAAGGTACAAAATCATTTGTTGAATATAAATAAAGTGAAATTCATATAACCTTTTTCCCAATCCAATGTGCTAGTAATGCCACAGGGATTAATACAAGACAAAATGGCAAACATACAAAAATAATGTTCCATGTTATGACTTTATTGACTAATAACGAATGATACAAAATTAAACTATATGGAATAACAATTATCAAAGATGTGAGTGCACCAGGTGTAATGGAACGAAGAAAAATAGACTGTGCCAGGTGAGTGAACGCATGTAGAAAATAGGTTAGCGTCACAACAGTGAAAAAGTAGATATCTCCAAATGGCCCTTGATTCACATACTGACTTGCTATAAAAGTTGAACTACTTACAAACATGAATATTACGATTACTGCTACCGCGAACTGTGCCGTCGACATCGAGAACTGTTGCATAACTCGATCAGCAATTTTTTGGGGCAATCTTTCGTACAAAATAATAGAATTCTTATTTAACCACTTTTCACACATAATAATTTCTTCAAAATCATGAAGAATAAACATAATAGGGAATAGCCAAATAAGTGTTTGAATGCCTACCCAGTGTTCCATAATGATTCCTCCTTTATATTGAGTAATTGCTCAAATGTTTCTCAAAAAAAATAGCTCCTCACTATAACGAGGGGTCGATAACCGTTCCTGGGGGCGTACGATCGGAACGGCTATTAAATTATATAAAGTCATCCACACTTTTGATGAAGGGCCAAAAACATTTACTTAATGTGAATTTTGCATTCCTTTTAAAACAAACATTGCTATCTCTTCAATATAATCATTATTTTCAATTGGCATTTTATCTGTCTTTCTTTCTTCAACTAAAACATGCGTTAATATTGTTGAAAGAAACATTGAAGCTGCTGTTTCTATTGTCTTTTTTTCAACAGTAAATGAAGAAGCTCTTATCAAAAATGAACTGACTTGTTCACCCATTGTATTTATAAAATCCACAATATCCTTACTAACATTTGTGTTCTGCACTATTTCTGGGGACCAAATAAAAGTTAAAAAGCTTTTATTATGTACTAAAAAATCGGCATATAATTGACCAAATTTAATTAATGCTGGATAGGGCTCTATTTTTGAAAGCTCTTTTATCTCAAATTGTAGTGAGCCAATAAATGAAAATTCACGAATAAGATAATTAAGAAGTCCATTTTTATCTTTAAAATAATAAAATATAAGCCCCTCTGCTACTCCGCTCTTTAATGCTATTTCTTTAGTAGTTGTTGCGGTGTAGCCCTTTTTAGTAAAAAGCTCTAATGACGCTTCCAAAATTTTATCCTTCTTTGATACCAAATTTTTTCACCACCGTTTTTTTTGAGTATTTACTCAAATTTAAACTTTAAAAAAGATCATGTCAAGTTATTCCAATTATTGAGTACGACTAACGTAAGGGTGATTTCAATTCCGATTTATTAACGTTTTAATAAAATATCAGCCTGAACTTTTGGTGATGCATACAAAAAGATCATTGCACCTAATAGGCAATGACCTTCTACTCTTCTTAGTATAAACTATTCTAAAATGTACTTAACGCCCATTTCTCTACTAACATACTAGATACTAGCTTTTAGCGCCATCTCTTGTACTAGCTTTTCTACTAATTGCGGTACAAACTTTTCTAAAACCGGATTCATCATTCCTGCTAAGAAACCGCTTGCCTTCATTGTTAAATTGCCTGCTAGCTGACATGTACCATCTTGATTTTGTGTAATTTCAAAATAACCATCACCATTTATCGGATCTGATAAGCCTACCAAATCAAACATAATTTGATTTGGATTTGACTCTTTGCCCTTAAGCTCAACCTTTACAGCTTTTTGGATAATGCCAAAATCACCTTGGAACACCCAAATCATATTTTGCTCATTTGGAAATTCATGATGTAAATAACCTGGTATTAGTACAGCCCATTCATCTTTATTTTGAATAAACTCTTGTAGCTTTGCCTTTTCAATTTGAATATTTTCTCTATATAACCCTGTTGCCATTTTAATACACCCCTTTTTGTTAATTTATATCAATTAAATTCTAACATTTTTTAGGGGGTTATTAGCGGGTTTTAAACAATAAAAAACCACTGATTTCTCAGTGGCTACTTTGTGCCTAGCGACGTCCTACTCTCACAGGGGGAAGCCCCCAACTACCATCGGCGCTAAAGAGCTTAACTTCCGTGTTCGGTATGGGAACGGGTGTG
>NZ_JBHVUJ010000013.1:15655-79588 GCF_042884205.1 Lysinibacillus sp. NPDC058147 | reverse complement strand
CTGAGCCAGGATCAAACTCTCCATAAAAGAAATTTGATTAGCTCAAATTGTTTTGCTGGCATCATGTTTGATGTCCAAAATTTTGTTTCGTTCACTAACTCAAGGTTAGCTACTAAAAACTTTGTTGATTACGTTTTGCTTGTTCAGTTTTCAAGGTTCATTAGTTTGTCATATTTAAGTGACTTTCTATACTTTAACATAGTGTTAACTCTATGTCAATCATCTATGTTAGTATTTTTTTAAGTTGTCGTTTGTTTCGTAACAACGTTTATAAATATATCACCTTAATATTAAGTTTGCAAGAGATTTATTAAAGAAAAACTATTCTAATTAATTAATAAAGAGTTTCTTCTATAGTATTTATATCAACTTATCATCTACAACACCTCTGGTAAGAACATCACTTTAATCACATATTTCAAATCCCCTGATATCTCACATTAGTTTCTTCCCTTTTTCACTAACCATAAATTCTCTAATAAGAAAAGCACCTCAATTGTTAGTTTCGTTTTCTAACAATTAAGGTGCTGTTTTTCTTCAAATTGTGTATTTATAATTAGCGTACCCAGATAAAATATGCAAGGAAGACAAAAAATAATCCGTACATCATAGGGTGAATTTCTTTTTTACGACCCGCTAAAAGCATTGTTATTGGATAGAATACAAAGCCTATTGCAATACCAGTAGCGATTGAGTAACCAAGAGGCATCATAATTACTGTAAAGAAAGCTGGTACTGCAATCTCAAATTTATCCCAATCAATTAAACGTAATGAAGATACCATCAGAACACCTACAATTACTAGAGCTGGCGCTGTTACTGCTGGAGTCACCACAGCAAGTAATGGTGAGAAGAATAATGCTACCAGGAATAGTATTGCCGTTACTACAGCAGAGAAACCTGAACGAGCACCTGCTGCTACACCCGAAGTTGACTCTACATATGCTGTAGTTGTTGATGTACCAAATAAGGAACCAATTGTCGTTGCAAGAGCATCAGCCATCAATGCACGACTTGCACGTGGTAATTTATTATCTTTTACTAATCCTGCTTGTGTTGCAACTGCCATTAAAGTACCTGCTGTATCAAAGAAATCTACAAACAAGAATGTTAATACAACTACTAAAAATTTAACGTTTAATAATGAACCGAAGTCATGGAAAATCGGATCTAAAGCTACCATAAATGTAGAATCCACACTTGGAATTGCTGAAACAACTGCTGTAGGAGGCTCAATCACACCTGTAATCATACCTACAATTGCTGTTATAACCATCCCTAAGAAAATACCAATACTACGTAGTTTAATAATAAGAATAATTGAAAGGACGATTCCGAATACTGCTAGTAAAGTTGAACCAGTGAACGTCCCTAATGTCACCAATGTAGCTGGGCTATCTGTTATAATGCCTGCTCCTTGTAAACCAACAAATGTTATAAATAAACCAATACCAGCTGAAACCGCATATTTAAGTTGAACTGGAATTGCATTAATTACTGTTTCACGAATACCCGTTAATGAAAGAATGATAAAGATAACACCTGAGAAGAATACGCCTGTTAAACCTGTCTGCCAAGGAATACCGTAAGCTCCAACTACAGTGAAGGCAAAGAATGCGTTTAAGCCCATACCAGGAGCAAGGGAAATTGGGAATTTAGCGAATATACCCATAATCAGAGAACCCACTGTAGCTGCTAATGCTGTAGCTACGAATACAGCACCTTTATCCATTCCTGCGTTTTCTAACATACCAGGGTTAACAGCTAAAATGTAAGCCATAGCAAGGAATGTAGTAATACCACCTATTATTTCGCGGCGATAATTAGTTCCTAATTCATCGAACATGAAATACTTTTTCATTTTAAAGAAATCCTCCGTATGGTCGTCTTCAATATCGAAAACAAAAAAGACACACTGACTACTCTACTAGTCGCATGTCTACGATATATTTCACCACGATTATTGTGTGAAATTCATTAGTGTCTATACATTGGTATATATAACTAAAATCGTAGTCAAGTTATTTACGGTAACTTGGTAGAAACTCACGGGCCTTATCCCCGACATTATACGACGACATATTTAATTTACAATCGTAATATATCATTTCACTTTTCAGATTTCAACCCTATTTCCGAACATTTTTTATAAATATTACACGAAAGTTCGTGTAAATTTCTTAATTAATGTTCATATTTCAAAAAAATCGTTGCATAAATAGGTCAGGACTGAACGTTTTAAAATAAAAAATCCTCTAGGATCCATTCGAATTCTAGAGGATTTTAACTTCTTTCAGCAATTATTTTCTGTGGCGAAAGCAAAAAAACGATTCGCTTTCGCACAAAAAAACATGGCTGGACTAAGTACAAAGCCGATTCCGGACGCAATTATGCCGAGGCATAATTGCTTACAACGATTACAGGGAAAGCACCCTTGATCAACATATGTTTAATTCATCACTTTACTTTGCAAGAGTTGAATTCTTTTTTCTAATTTTTGTTTCCAATCTTCTGCTAATGCATCAACTGCTTGTATACGTTTCATCGCAAGTGCGTCTTTATTTTTAAAGTACACATCGTTGCAATGTAAAACTGATATACGCGCAGGGTGCTTTTCCATTAATTCAATTGTTGAATCTGCACAGATTGTCCCTTCTTCCAGTACCCGAGCAAGGAAGCCCGTATAACCTGTTTCAATTAAACGTTTGAGTAAGATGTTCGCCTCAGTATATTTATCAATCGTACTACACGGTACACGTCCTTGGGTAATTTGGATGACTGCATCACCTATTTTATAAATATCGCCAATACAAATATCAGCTTCCAACATATTCGTTACTGTTAAGTTTTCACCGAATGCTGCTGTCGGTAACGGTTTACCAAGTTCCTGTTCCCATTGTATGTAATGTTCCGCAGGATATAAACAAACGGCACGGTCAGGACCACCATGATGTTTTTTATCTGCTACATCGTCTCCTTCAAATCCACGAGCGGATAAATAAACTTCTTGTACTTTTCGTTTTTCAATCCCTGTTATCATTGAGCGCTCATTACTATAATGTAATTCTTTCGGCATACCAATAGCTAGTGTATGAATCATCGCAATATTGTTTTCCATTTCCATCCCCCTAAACAACGACATAGAGTCCTATTTATATTCATTAGTTTACTATACCTAACGCTTCGAAAGTATTATTCTTAAAGAAAGAATTTCAAGAACTGTAATATATTGCAGCTTAACATCCTCTACTTCTCAACTCCTAATTCCATAAAAATATACAGTTATTTTAATTCTATCAGCGGGTTTTACACATCCGTTGAAAAGTAACTTAAATCCGCATTCATCTTCCCAGCTATAGAAGCAGGAGATTTCTGTACTTGCCGCTACACTTTCGGTAAAAAGACATTTTGCTGAAAGCAATGTAACAAAACCTATTTATTTTGCAACAAAACGAAAAATCATCGTAAGTTTTGAGAAGTGTTGCTACGCTTAAAATAGAAAGGAGATCCACATGAAATTCAACTACATTTGGAATAACAATCAATCATCTTCTGAAATTGAGATTATCAGTAATCCATCGAATAAAGAATTGCTTTCGACAATTGAACAGCATTTTTTTCAATCTATAACATTAAGCGCAACAGATTTCAAAACAAATCGTCAGGTTATGATTGAACTCAATGACATCGAGGCAATTGAAGCATCTGGTCATTTCACCAAAATCTTTTTAATAAATGGTACAGAGCTATTGCTGAATAAGATTTTAAAAGAATTATCTTACTTGGAATCATTCGGATTGGTTCGAATCAATAATTCGATGATTTTGAATTTGAATCAAATACGCTCATTTGCTTCTGGAAGTCACGCTAGATTGGAAGTTATTACAAAACAACAAAATAAGTATATTGTCAGTAGACATTATGCAAAATCTATTAAGGAGAAATTGATATGATAAAAGACTTAAAAAATAGTTTTTTTTACGTTTCATTTTTGGGATTGATCTGGATTGTTTTTTTAATTACTATTTTTAATCTTCACGAAGAAATAGTCAACTTTCTTTATATTTGGAATTTAATTGGTATTAGCGTTCTGATGGGGATTGTTTTTGGTGTAGCTTATCCATATTTGTGGAACTACTCAACTTTAAAAGTAGCACCTAAAATTACTATTAGTACTTTTTTGAATTTTTTCTGTGGCATAGGAAGTGTATATCTTTTTTCACTGAAAGTATTTGAAATTATCAAACCTTATTTATTGCTAATTTTAGTAATAACGTTGATTGGTCATATCATCGGATTTTATTTTTTCTCAAAATATGAAAATAAAAAAATAGCGGATAGTTTGAATAGATCGCTTGAAAATTAAGGAGACTGAAATGAACCTCAATACTAGCTTACAAGTACTATTAAATGATATTGCTCAGAAACAAAAGAAGGGGCTTCCTTTTATAATGGCCTCAATATTTATTTGGGGAGTTATCACAGTAATTGCATTGCTACCTTTAGATTTAATGATTAAAAATATCGGTATTTTATCTTGTGGTGCATTGCTGTTTCCTGTTTCAACTCTTTGTGCCAAAATATTAAATGTTGATTTACTTTATAAAGAAAATCCATTAATTAATGGACTATTGATTGCAACAAACAATCAAATTTTATATTTAATTATTTGTATTCTTCTATTACTTAAAGCACCTATGTGGGTCTTACCTGTATATGCAATTATTTACGGTGCACATTTGTTACCCTACTCATTCTTTTATCAATCAAAAAGTTATCGATATAGTTCAATGTTTATTTGTATAGCTATTTTGATAAGTATAATTTTCTTCAATTTAAATATTATTTTTGTCCCGCTTATCGTAGAAATGGGTGTACTTTTCTTATTTTTAATGCTAAAAAAGGAAATTAAAAGCTAGTCTGAAAAAAATCAGACTAGCTTTTTATTTGAAATCAAATGAGGGGGATTATTCCCACTCGATAGTTGCAGGTGGCTTAGATGTAATATCGTACAGCACGCGGTTTACGTGTTTTACTTCGTTTACTAGGCGGACAGAGATTTTCTCTAATACATCCCAAGGAATACGTGCCCAGTCAGAAGTCATACCGTCGATAGATGTAACGGCACGGATACCGATTGCGTAGTCATACGTACGTGCATCGCCCATTACGCCAACTGAACGGATATCAGGTAATACCGTGAAGTATTGCCAGATGTCGCGATCAAGGCCAGCTTTTGCGATTTCCTCACGTAGAATGAAATCAGATTCGCGTACGATTTCTAGTTTTTCTTCTGTTACTTCGCCAAGTACACGGATACCTAGACCTGGGCCTGGGAATGGTTGACGCCAAACGATTTTTTCGTCAAGGCCAAGCTCTAATCCTAGTGCGCGCACTTCGTCTTTAAATAATGTGTTAAGTGGCTCAATTAATTGGAATTGCATGTCTTCAGGAAGACCACCAACGTTATGGTGAGATTTAATAGTTTGTGCAGTTGAAGTTCCAGATTCAATGATATCTGTGTAAAGCGTACCTTGTGCTAGGAAGTCCATTCCTTCAAGTTTAGCTGCTTCTTCATCGAATACGTAAATAAATTCGTTACCGATAATTTTACGTTTTTGCTCTGGATCAGAAACGCCCGCAAGTTTATCCATGAAACGTTGACGTGCATCAATTTTAATAAGATTCATGTCAAAGTCTTCTGTGAATGTTTTCATAACTTGCTCAACTTCACCTTTACGGTTTAAGTTGTGGTCAACGAACATACAAGTTAGTTGGTCGCCGATTGCTTTATGAATTAGGACAGCAACAACTGATGAGTCTACACCGCCAGAAAGTGCACATAATACTTTTTTGTCACCTACTATTTCGCGGATTTTTGCGATTTCAAGTTCAATGAAGTTTGCCATTGACCAATCACCTTTTGCTCCACAAATATCGAATACGAACTGACGTAATAAGTCGTTACCATATACAGAGTGACGTACTTCTGGGTGGAATTGTACTGCATATAGTTTACGTTCTACATTTGCCATTGCTGAGATTGGGCAAGCAGCACTTGTTGCGATTACTTCAAAACCAGCAGGTACTTCTGTTACATGGTCACCGTGGCTCATCCAAACGATTTGTTCAGTTGGTAAGTTACCGAATAACTTGTTTGGAGCTGTTACTTTAATTTCTGCTTTACCATATTCACGTGTTTCAGCACCTTCAACTTTACCACCTTGCGTATGTGCCATTAATTGCATACCATAGCAAATACCTAGGATAGGTAAACCTAATTCGAAAATAGCTGGGTCTACATGAAAGGCATTTTCGTCATAAACTGAGTTTGGACCACCCGAAAAGATAATACCTGCTGCGTTCATACCTTTAATTTCTTCTGCTGTAATCGTATGAGGATGTAACTCACTGAAAACACCAAATTCACGGATACGACGCGTAATCAATTGGTTAAATTGGCTACCGAAATCAAGAACAACGACTTTTTCTTGCTCTTTTAATAAAGGGCTTGCTGACAAAATTTCCACCTCTTCTACTATTTTTAAAGGAGCTTTTCATACGTTCAAAGAAAAACGCGTATGAAAGTAAAAACTTCCTACGCGTTCATAAGCTCTTGATTTATAAAGGCGAATGCGTAACAAAGAAAAGTGATTTCTAACCTTCTCACCTAACCAAAACATTCACCTTCATAGAGAAATCATTTACGGTGATCTCGTAGAAACATCCGAACCTTATTATCGAACTTATATGAAAGCAATCCTCATCATATATAATTTTTTTCATTTTACTCTTTGTACCCATCAAAATCAACTGATAGTGCGATTGATTAAATTTTCCCAACTTTCTTTCAGTTTCATAAAATCAACCTCTTGTTTATCTTTGCCATAAATATGTTGCTCATATACAGCAGTCAGTTTTTGCATCTCATCAGTCTCTAGCGATTCATCTACTCTTGTAGCAAATGCACGTAATGTTTCGCCATCTTTCCGGCGTAATCCAATACGAGATAATTGCTTCGTTAAAGCATGATATGAAGCATCAAAATTTGTCCAGTCCGCTTCTTTTTTACGAAATGCTCGTACTTGCATTTTAGGTATCCACGTTTTGCGTTGCATAAACAAAGCTATACTAGCGATGATTATTAAAACGCCTAGCGCAATCCATACATAAGTAAGCTTTTTCACCCATGTCCATATAGCATCAAAACTAAACGACGTTGAGCTAGAAGTTTCTTTCTTCGGCGCTTGTTCTTTCTTCTTCGGTTGCTCTTGTTTTTTTTCTGGCTGCAGTACTTGCTCCTGCTGAGGAGTTTCTTGTTCAATATCATAATCAATATTCACATTCCCCGTGAATCCAATTGTCGGTTCAAACTCCATCCAGCCTGTCCCGGGTACATATGCTTCGACCCATGAGTGTGCATTATCATTTGTAATTTGATACTCTTGTAAACCATCTGTTATTCGACCAGGCTTACCAGGTGCAAAGCCTTTCACCCAACGTGCGGGTATTCCCACCGAACGTAAGAGAACAACCATTGATGTTGAGAAATTATCACAGTAGCCAACTTTAGTATCAAATAAAAACTGATCAACATAATCTTGACCCTCAGCTGGAATTGCTACTTCTTTTTTATCGTATCTAAAGCCATGAGATGAAAAATATCTTTCAACTGCCTTTATTTGATCATATACCGAAGCCTTATCTTGCGTGATTTCTTTCGATAAATTCACTACACGTTGTGGAAGTGTGTTTGGTAATTGTAAAAAACGATCAAAAGACGAATCTAATGTTTCTAACGTGGATGTTTTAGACATTTGAAGCTGCTTCATGCTATATTCTGGTTCACTATAAGAGATCGTATAGTTAGTTAATAATTTCGACTCGCCATTCTGTTGTTCTATTGCTATTTTTTCAGTGTGTTCATCCTGAATAAACAGCGGTGAATCTTGGGCAGAAACAGATATCATGCCATACGTTTGCAATAAGAATGGCATTGGAGAAGCAATGTCTATTTGAATTTGACTTTCTTTTTCAGGAGATCCCACTTGTAACGAAGTTTGGATAGGGCTATTGGTTTGATAGACATTTTTGCCAAAGTTCCCCTCCGAAAGAATCCAACCCTTCGAAGTATAAGTATCCTTTGTATCTATACGCCAATAATGGCGATCACGGGAAGCTGCAGTAAAAATTAGTGTATTATCACCTTGAAACGGTCCTCCTAATCGACTATCATCCTCGCTGTAACCAACCGTTTTTGCACCTGTTCCAAAATTCCCTTGCCCTGCAACCCCTTTAATAAAAGGCACTGGATCAGCCCAGGTCGGTCCTGTCTTAGGTAAAAAGATGGCCACTGAACTTACAAGCATTACCGAAACGATCATTGGAATAACCAGTTTCCACTTTCCTATTACATTGCTCGGCGCATCTGTTTGAAGCCATAAGCGCTTAACAAAAAGCAAGCCAGTCATGATTAATCCAAGCACTGTAACTTTAACAATTGCTACCTTTCCATCATAATCACTAAACGTATCTAGAGTGGCAATAAAGAATACCGTTAACGCGAAGAAATAGAATATATTTTTCCGCACAGTAATCCAATGATGAATTAGGTAAATTAACATCCAAACAAGCGCAAGGAATAGCACCGTTCTAAATGAATCTGATACTTGTCCAAAATCGCCCGAAAGAATAGTCGTCATATTCCATTTCCATTCATGCATTAGAAATGGTAATGTCTGTCCTGATATAAAGGGACTTTCACTATAAACAAACACTATAAACCAAGTAATATAACCAAATTTCACTAACCCCGACAACAATGGATGTACTTGAAATAAGCTGAGTATCAATGATAGACCGATAAAAACTAAAAATAAATGAAACAAACCTGTATTTGTTAGCTCCATTACAGGAATAAGCCATTCACGTAAAATTAGGAAAATAATTACGTAAGCTATTGCTAATTCTATAAAATCTCCTAGTGATTTTTTCACGGCTTCATCACCTCCGTGAACAAATGGTAATAATCTGTTGGATTTACATGTACAACTTGAATTTGCTTATAACGTTTCGCCAGCTCTGTTTGCATAGGTGGCTGCTCCGCCACTACAAAACAAATACAGCTTTTCACCATAGTTGCAAGAGAATGAAGTAATTCATCTGATACTTCACTCGTCACATACAGTAATGTTGCAATATGCTTAAACACTTGCTGATTTCGTAATTGAAATTTGACAGTTTCAGCAGGTTTTATAGCAGCTAAATGATGCATTACTTGATCTAGCTGTTTATTACCTTGGATAATCGGAAACACCTTCGTTTTAGAACCAGCTGAAGTAAATGAAATATCTCCACGTTCTCCGACAATTGTTTGTAGCATCGATGCCACAAGCTCAATTTTTTCTTCAAATAACGGAGACTTTCCGGCATGGAGTACTAACATTAACTCCTGTGATTGACGATCTTCAAATTCCTTAGATTGCAACGTTTGTGTTTTCGCAAATGATTTCCAGTGAATCCATGAAAAACGGTCACCTGGAACATACTCACGTAAGCCAACAGCCATGGATGTATCCTTCACAATCGAATAAGGAGACATCATTGTACCAACATCAAATTTTGTTTGAAGCGCGGCATACTTCATCTCGCGTACTCTCGGGTAAACTAAAATGACTTGTTCCTTTTCTGCCACAACTCGCTTTTTTGCCCAGCCAAAAAAATCACAGAAAACAATATTAACACCTAAGTAACGATGCTCGCCACGGGACATATTTTCCAACATGTAATCCCAGCTAAATTTTTTCTTGAAGCCAACGAACTTAATGGTATTCGTTCCTTGAACCCTCGATTGAACAAGGGCTTCACTGTTCACAAGTTCCTCCATCATCATATAAGCAAACGGAAAGCGTGTTTTTCGTTCTACCGTAATGGTAACCTTAGTAGATTGTCCACTCTCAACATGAGAGGGCTCAATTTTGCGTTCCACTAGCAAAATATCTTCTTTCACCAGTAAAAAAATAAATGCGTATAGCAAAAACGGACTAACTGTAAAAAATACAAACCAGCTGACAAACCCACCTTGGAACATGGCATAACAAAACGTTATGATTATTAACAAAGATACTAATAAGAAATGTTTACTTTTCTCTATTAAAGCTTGCCATTTCTTCATTGCTCTGCAAACCTCTTAGTCGGCACGGGTGTTTTTGCAATAATTCGCTCAATAATTTCCTCTGCCGTTACGTTATCATAACGAGCATCTGGTTTTAATACTAGACGATGACTAAAAACAAACGGTACTAAATATTGAACATCATCAGGAGTAACATAACTACGCCCTTTTATAAATGCATAAGCTTGTGAAGCCTTCATTAAAGCAATCGTTGCGCGAGGACTTACGCCTAAATATACATAGCTATTTTCCCTTGTTTGAGCTGCTAGTTCGACCATATAGTTTTTGACTGAATCCTCAACATACACACCCTGTACAAGCTCCTGTAATTCATTTAATTGCGCAACCGTTAGCACTGCTTCAATTTTCTCAATCGGTTTACCATGTTCAGCACGGCGAAGAATCTCCACTTCTTGACCTCTTGAAGGATAGCCCATTTTTATTTTTAGTAAGAAACGATCAAGCTGTGCTTCTGGTAACGGATATGTTCCCTCATGCTCAATTGGGTTTTGAGTGGCCATAACGAAAAATGGTTGATTAATTATTAAGGTTTTACCATCAATAGTGACAGATGCTTCCTCCATCGCCTCAAGTAAAGCAGATTGTGTTTTTGGAGATGTACGGTTAATTTCATCAGCTAAAATTACGTCACCCATAATCGGACCAGGTCGAAACTCGAATTCCAACGTTTTCGGATTATAGATGGATACCCCTACAACATCTGATGGTAATAAATCAGGTGTAAATTGAATCCTTTTAAACTGTGCATCAAAGGATTTAGCCAGTGCTCGCACCATCATTGTTTTACCGACACCTGGTACGTCCTCAAGCAAGACATGTCCTCTTGCTAGCAAAGCTACTATACTGAGTTCTGCAACTTCTCTTTTGCCTATCATTACTTTTTCTATATTTTCTAATACATCTTGTATTTGTGAATTCATAAATCAAAAAAACCTCCTATTTCATTCTTAACAATTGTTCGAATTGCATGATAACTTCTTCAAGAATAACGAAATATGTTTAGTAACACAATTATATGAGACGTTCCTTTATTGCTAGTTTAAGCACTTATCGAGAAAAGTAATACTGCTTCAGCATGAAAAAGAAGGCTTGTCTGAATATAATTCAAACAAACCTATCTTTTAGTATAACGTCATTACCTATCAAAATGTTACAAATTTAATTTTTTTAACCATAAATTCTCTAACGAAGATGAATTTTCTTGTAAAAGTATTTCCTTTAATTCACCAGAAAAAAGTATGTTTCCTTCATGTAAAACTAATACATCGTCTGCTACTTCCTCCGCAAAAGCAAGCAAATGCGTAGAAAATATTACAGTACAGCCCCTTGTTTTTTCCTCTAGCATCATTTTTTTCAGCTCTGCAATCCAATA
The DNA here is from genome assembly GCF_042884205.1 of Lysinibacillus sp. NPDC058147. NCBI lineage: Bacteria > Bacillati > Bacillota > Bacilli > Caryophanales > Bacillaceae > Lysinibacillus > Lysinibacillus sp. NPDC058147. The sequence continues at coordinate 68,021 of NZ_JBHVUJ010000013.1, read as the reverse complement.
AGGATCAAGACCATTTGTGGGCTCATCTAAAATAAGCAGAGAGCCCTCGCCAAGTAAACTTTGAGCGAGATTTAGCCGTTGACGCATCCCCTTTGAGAAATGCTTCACTTTTTGTTTACGAACATCCCATAAAGCAACACGTCTCAGTACATCTTCCTGTCCTTTGTTTCCAATTTTCTTTAAAGAGGCAAGTAGCTGCAAAATTTCTGCAGCTGTTAACATAGAGGGAAAGTCCACATCGTCAGGCATGTATCGAATAGCTTGTGGTTTATGCCATATTATTTCTCCTGATTTTTGCTTCTCCTGTCCAGTTAGCAGGCGAATTAAAGTACTCTTTCCAGCACCATTTCCTCCTACAAGCGCTAAAATACGCCCCGCCTGTAAAGAAAAGGAGGCTTCATGAAGACCTCTATTATTATCATAGATATTTGATAATTTCTTTGTTTCTAATAGCATTATCTTCTGTCCCCTTTCTATCAATTATGCCTCGGCATAATTGCGTCCAGAATCAGCTTTGTGCTTTGGCCTGCGTGATGCAGGTCAGTTAGCCGTTATCGTATGGATGCGATGATTTAAGGCTAACATCCTCTAAGCACTCCTTTCCGATTCTGTGACATCCGCCGGAGGCTTATCTTCTTTCACTGAAAAAAGATAAAAGAAAGCTAGTGTAAGCTAACGGACAAACTATCCAAAGCATTGTCACAGCTACGTATACAGCGTAACCTAGTGGTGACGAATAGAACTGCGTTACTTTATAAAATGCTGGTCCAAGCACACTAGCCTGATCTGTAAAAATAAAATAACCAAAGCGCAGCCACTCCACAGGATTAATATGTATTGCTATAATCGTCAATTTTTGAAGAATATGTCCTGCCACGACAGTTCCAATAGCCATTAAAGAGTAAGAGATTAGCAATAAAAAAATGGACCAAAAAACAAGTGATAACGACAGTGCAAATAATCTTGTTTTTGCAAAAGCTCCCACAGCAATGGCCAATGACACAAAAATGAAGATACATAGCAAAGTTAGAATAATGAAAACAAATGGCAAACGCACTCCGCCAAGAAATCCACCAAGCGCTAAAATCACGCCAAACGCCACGACAACGACTAATAAAAAGGCAAGCACAGAGGCAATATACTTTCCTGCAATATATTGCGTCCGTGTCATCGGATATGTCTTTAATAATGAAAACCATCCTGATTCCACATCACCAGCGACACTCATACTGCCGATCGTTAATATAAACAGAGGCAATAAAAACAACAATACATTTAAAAACGAGGCTGTTTGTCGAGTAAAACCCTCTACATCTGGTAATGCCATTTGCTGAATGACAATGATAGCTGTAAAAACGAATGTGAACAGTATGCCAACAAGTTGCATCCAACGACTTCTGAGCATTTGCTTTAATTCTAGTTTAATAAGCATGCTATACATCACTCATGGATCCCCCATTTAAAATCGTGTAAATCCTTATAGGCTAGCAGCTGACCTTGTCCCTCTGTAGTCATCCACTCCTGTGCTGCTTCCTTCGAATCGAGCGCCACTACCCCATAGTTCATCGGAGTCCAATAATCCTTGTTGTATACATAAACAGCGTTAAAAACGTCAATCCATTCATTTTTTACTGCATCTTTAATAAAGGCTGCTCCAATATCACCTTCTCCATTCGCTTCTATATATTCCATCAGACAGCCAATGTCATCAAACATCTCATAATCACCATTCTTCAACGCAATCTGACCAGCATATGCATTGTGAACTATACTCATATTGCAAATTTTACAAACATCGGTTTCACTAACTATTTCACGAGGCTCATATGTTTTTTCACTACACCCCATCAAAACACCAAAACATAGCATGACAATCATCATCCGTTTTTTCATTCTGTTATTCCTCTTTTCCATAGCCATAAACTACTTAATGTCAAGAATAAGCCTATTAGCATTTGCACCACATTTATCTTATTCTTCTCGTTCACATGCTTTACCGCCAATTGTGGAGTATTATCAACAAGCATGTTCTTTTCAGTTTTATTTATTTGCTGATCCAGCGATGTTAGTAAAATGACGCTCGGAGATTCCACGAAATATTGATAAACAGGTTGGCGTACCATCCATTGTCCAAAGCTTGACACAGCCACATACGGAATATCACCGATACCATTGTCTTTTAAGTCAATCCCTGAATAATCATCATAATAATTACTTACTAGTTGAAAGCCTTGTTTATCGGAGCGCGCCGTTAAAATATTACCTGTAAAGTTATTACTACTAGCCATTGTATCGCCACTTATATTTGTACCTTCAAGGGCTGTTTGGTTCATCTGAAAATCATTTATTTTAATTCGGATATTAGAACTTTTCTGCATCGCAACACCAGTTCGATTATTTTTGAATGTGTTATGTTTAATTTTTGCTTGCTGTACATCATACAGCAGCATACCGTAGCCATTAAAATCAAAATGATTAGCTACTATATTATTTTCAAGGAATATGTCTGTTGTCATCATAATCATAAAGCCAGTCACATTTTGATCATATGTATTAAAAAGTGCTTTAGCGTTACTTGTATACATAAAATGCGTACCGTAACGACTGCTTGTCACCTTATTACGTTGAACAACAATATGCTTGACCTCTTCTATATAAATTCCGTCCTGCACTTGCTCAATAGTATTCCCTTCGATGGTGATGTCTTCACTCTTGAAAACAGCCACCCCATTACCTTTTTTCGAATAATGACCTTCGATACCAGTCACATTGATATCATGTACGTGTATATTTTTAGAACGTTGTATATGGACACCTGTATGAACATCTTTAATTTGTAATTTTCGTAGCTCCAGTCCATCTACAGTATTAGCAACAATCACTTTATTTTTCCCTGATAACGTTATATTTTCCACAGTGACATTCGCAGTATTTTCAATTCGGAGTGCAGGTTTATCCCTTTCACCGATAAGTTCGGTTCCTTCTTCACCTTGTAGCGTTATCGGTTTTGTCACAATAAAATTACCTTGGTAACGACCAGCAGGAATATGAACGACCTCCCCTGGCTTTGCTCCATTGATTGCCTTCTGTACATCGAAATCTGCGTATACTGTCTGACTCATGAATAGAAAAAATAATAAGGCAAACCCTATTTTTTTCACCAAGCCTTACCTCCTAGTTAAGCACGAAAAGACTAGAGGATTCCCCCTAGTCCATTCGATTAATGACCATGACCATCAGGTTTCTTTTCTTCCATTTGCATAGAATCAGATTCACCTTTAGCTTCTTTTTCAGCTTTTTCTTTCATTTTCTTATTACGACGCTCTAATGCATCGTCTTTAATTTTTTGTAATTCCTCTACATGTGCAGTTGGATTGTCAGCGATATATTTGTCCGCATCAGCTTTATCGTTGAAATAAATATATCCCCAGTTCATCGGAGATTTTAGGTCTGTTTTGACGATCGTTGCATCATCAACCTTTACCCAATCTTTTGTAATAAAATCACGTACAAATTTTTCGTTCGTTTCATTATTTGCAACCTCGGCATTTACTAAACAGCCTATGTCATCATAAAAGGCAATTGTTCCATCCTCTTTTATAGCTTGAGTAGAGAATTCACCCATATCTTCGTCCTTCAAATATACTTTCATATTACACATTTCACACATTGTGCCTTCTTTTGGTTCTTGTAAACGTGGATCCACTAAAGAAGCGACTTGCGTAGTTTTATCCTTTGCTTCTGCTTCACTTGTTGTAACATCTTGCTTAGACTCTTCTTTCTTAACTTGATCTTTTTCTGCGCCACACGCCGCGAGTAAAAGTAATGCTGCAAGTGCAGGTAACCATATTTTTTTCACAATTGTTTCCCCCAATATTTCTTTTTTCTATTGCTACTAAATACTTTACAGGCAAGTTGTGAAATAAGATGAAAATAGCTGTGAAATATCGGAAAAATTACCTTGAATATTCATTGAACATCTCGACTTCAAATATTTTGAATAAAAAATATATAATTTCCATTTTCACACCTTACATTCAAGGTCAATGAAATTGAAGTCCTATTTATGGCTCTTCGGCAAAACGAGGAGTTGATTTCCGCTCCGACTGGGGGGTGTTAGGGAAACAGATGTTTTTGTGCGAAAGCGTAGCGACAGCAACAACAGGTTTTATCTGTGCGAAAGCGTAGCGACAGCAACAAATGATTTTTGGTCTAAAGGAAAGCCGAGTAGTTTGAACGAAAATTATCCTCATATAAAGTCCACAACATTTTTCCAATAAAAAAACTCTCTACATCCAGAATAACGTAGAGAGTTCGATTTTTGATGTTATATTGACGAGCGGTAACTATTGAGAAGCCTCTTTTGCTTGCTGACAAGACTTAGCTTAACGGCAGTTTCATTTAATTCATTGCGTATTTGTAAATCGTAAGCACTGTCCACATAACTAGCCGCTATATTATTAGGACGTTGCTGCTGAATTTGTTTAGTTTTACTTAAATGCTTTTTATCTTTATTCTTTTGCAGACTATTTTTAAACTGTTGTTTCGGATTTTGTCCGAAATTATGGCTTAAATCCCCGGCATGTAGATACTGTTGTTCGTTACGAAATATACTACTAGTCGTCGCACTTACTCTAGAAGTCCTCATAAATAATTACCCTCCTTTACTTTTTATCTACTTTGTAGGTATATATATCGACATTATATGCTTGAACTTAATAATACAGAACCAAAATGCTTAAAAAAAAGAGAAAAGAACTATAAGAAAAAGTATTTTTCACTTTTTCTTACCACTCTTTCCCCAAATATTCATCACAAACGCTAGGATTGACTTATAATGGAATATTTTTCAAATAACATCTTCAGTAATGAACTTTATACATTATTTCCAAAAATCATCAAAGATTGTAATTGGCATATGACGTTTGTGCTGAGAACGTAAATAGTGCCCTTCTAATGTTTTTCGAGCTTCTTCAGGAATTTCCTTTCCCTCCAAATAATCATCAATTTGGTCATACGTTAAACCAAGTGCTACTTCATCTGGTAATGAAGGACGATCTTCCTCTAAATCTGCAGTTGGTATCTTTAAATATAAGTGCTCCGGGCAATCAAGCACAGCTAACAACTGCTTACCCTGACGCTTGTTAAGACGGTAGATAGGCATTAAATCTGCACCACCATCCCCAAATTTTGTGTAAAAACCTGTAATTGCCTCCGCAGCATGATCTGTCCCTAGCACAACAGCATTATTCATGGCAGCAATAGAATACTGCACCTTCATTCGCTCACGTGCCTTTTCATTGCCTTTTACAAAATCGCTTAGTTCAATACCCGCATTCGTTAATGCTTTAACACTTGCATCGACTGCATCTTTAATATTGACCGTATACGTTTTCGTAGGTTTTATATAGTCAATTGCATCCTGGCAGTCCTTTTCATCTGCTTGGACACCATATGGTAAACGAACAGCCCAAAATGAGTACTTCTCTTCTCCCACCTCGGCATTTAACTCGTTAATCGCAAGCTGCGTTAATTTTCCAGTTAACGTGGAGTCTTGCCCACCTGATATCCCGAGAACAAATCCCTTTACGAAGCTATAGCGACGAGCATATTCCTTTAAAAAATCAATGGATTTGCGAATCTCTTCCTGCGCATCAATTGTAGGTAATACACGTAATTCCTTAATGATTTCTTGCTGTAATGTCATTTTGTCCTTCACTCCTTACGTTTTACAATCGATTGACCATTTCACTTACTTCTTCAATATTGCGCATTTTATTATTCCAGCATTTTTGGCTTAAATCCACCGGGTATTCCTCAGGGTTCATGGCACGTTTATATTCATCCCATAACAACTCTAAATTATTTGCTGCATAATCGCGCATTTCTTCCAAAGTAGGATTTTGATAAATTATTTCACCATTTTTAATCACATGAAGATGTAAATTTTTAGCTTCAAAGTTCGTTACAAATTTTGATACGAAAGTATGAACAGGGTGGAACATTTTAATTCGTTCCTCTGATTGAGGATTTTCATCTTGCATCGTAATGTAATCTCCCTCTGCCTTGCCATTCTTTCTATCAATAATGCGATATACATGTTTAAGACCTGGCGTCGTTACCTTTTCAGCATTCGCTGAAATTTTAATCGTATCTTCTAAATCCCCATTGTTATTTTCAATAGCGACCATTTTATAAACAGCCCCTAAAGCAGGTTGGTCATAAGCTGTAATAAGCTTTGTACCAATTCCCCACACGTCTACTTTTGCACCTTGAGCCTTTAAGTTTAAGATCGTGTATTCATCTAAGTCATTTGATACGATAATTTTAGCGTCCTTGAAACCTGCCTCATCTAACATGCGACGTGCTTCTTTTGACAAGAACGCTATATCCCCACTATCTAAACGAATTCCAATAAAATTAATTTTGTCACCAAGTTCTTTAGCAACTTGAATTGCTGTTGGCACACCCGATTTTAACGTATTGTAAGTATCTACAAGGAATACGCAATCTCGATGACGTTTTGCATAGGAGTGAAATGCATCATAGTCATTTTTATAGGCCTGAACCAGTGCATGAGCATGTGTACCTGATACTGGTATATTAAAAAGTTTACCTGCTCGCACATTACTAGTTGAAGCAAAACCACCAATAAACGCTGCACGCGTTCCCCAAATTGCCGCGTCCATCTCCTGAGCGCGTCGTGTACCGAACTCCATCGCCACTTCATTTTTTATAATTTGTTTAATACGACTAGCCTTTGTTGCAATTAAGGTTTGGTAATTCACAATGTTAAGTAATGCAGTTTCAATGAGTTGTGCTTCCACTAATGGAGCTTCAATGCGGATAATTGGTTCATTAGCGAAAACAGTTTCTCCTTCCACCATAGAATACATATCCCCTGTAAAACGAATATTTTTTAAATACTCGATAAAATCCTCTTTATAGCCAACCTCTTCACGTAAATACGTTATATCCGAATCAGAGAAACGAAAATCACGTAAATACTCAAGAATTCTCTCTAACCCCGCAAAAATTGCATAACCATTGCCAAAAGGTAATTTTCTAAAATATAGTTCGAAAACTGCTTTTCTATTATGTATACCATCAGCCCAATACGATTCTGCCATATTGATTTGGTACAAGTCCGTGTGTAGCGCTAAGCTATCATCTGCATAGTTTGATCTCACAAGAAACCCCTTCTTCCGCTTTGATAATTAGTCCTAGTATACACTATATACCCAAAATCTTGCGTATTACATCCTCCTACTTTAATGTTAGATTTCCTCACATGAGTAGTCAGAAAATTTCAAATCATTCACATTTTAGACACATTTTTTAGTACCGCTTTCATTCCCTTTTTAAAAACCTTTTCAGCAAACTATTACGAAAGCCGAAATATATCATGTAATAAAACATAACATGAATATTCAAAAAATTATTGCACTACTTTTCATAGCGTTTTAACATGTAAATTAAATTTACTCAAGGAGCTGATATTGATGAAAAAAATAGAAGCAATCATCCGTCCCGAAGTTTTCGGCGCTGTCAGAGACGGACTTGCACAGGAAGGTATCGCAGGGCTCAGTGTTACAGAAATCGCTGGCTGCGGTCGTCAATTAGGGCGTACAGGTTTATTTCGTGGAAATACCTACGAAGTTGAATTTTTACCGAAGTTGAAATTAGAAATGATTGTTGATGATGAAAAAGTAGATCCTATTGTTGAAGTTTTGTTATGTAAGGCAGCAACCGGTAAGGTCGGTGATGGTAAAATTTTCATTTACCCAGTAGAACAAGCGATTCGTATCCGCACAAAAGAAGTCGGATCAATTGCAGTAGAATAAGGGGGCGATATATATGGATGAAATAACATTATCTATAAATTTGGTTTGGGTAATGCTCGGTACAATTTTAGTCTTCTTTATGCATGCAGGATTTGCGATGGTTGAAGCTGGTTTTACACGCTCAAAAAACGCAGTCAATATTATAATGAAAAACTTCCTAACTATCTCACTTGGCGGTATTGTCTATTTTCTTTGTGGTTACGCTATTATGTTTGGTGATACAGCTGGCGGTATCTTCGGTACGAGTGGCTTTGCCTTAAATGGTGTAGACGATTTTTCCTTCTTTATTTTCCAAACGATGTTTGCAGCAACCGGAGCAACAATTTTATCAGGAGCAGTAGCAGAACGTACTAATATTTTTGCTTATATCGGCGTTATTATTCTCATGTCGTCACTTGTTTATCCTATTGTTGGTCATTGGGTTTGGAGTGACCAAGGGTGGTTAACAAATCTTGGTTTTATCGATTTTGCTGGATCTACCGTTGTTCATTTAACAGGTGCAGTTGCGGCATTTATAGCTGCGGTAATGGTCGGTCCACGTCTCGGTAAATATGAAAATGGTCGTGTTAACATTATTACAGGACATAGTATTCCATTAGGAGCGTTAGGCGTATTTTTACTTTGGTTTGGTTGGTTTGGCTTCAATGGCGCTTCAACATTAGCTGCTGACCCTAAACTTGTTCCTAGCGTAATCGCAAATACATTTTTCGCAGCTGCTGCAGGAGTTGTGGTTACTGCCCTTTATACGAATTTTCGATATGGCCATATCGATGGCTCACTAACATTAAACGGTGCTTTAGCAGGGCTTGTAAGTATTACCGCTGGTGCCGCTAATGTTAGTATTGCCGGTTCAATCATAATCGGATTAATGGCTGCTCCATTATTGGTCGAGGGCGTCCGCTTCATTGAATGGAAATTAAAAGTCGATGATCCTGTTGGCGCAATCGCTGTCCATGGTATCTGTGGTATTTGGGGTACTCTAGCAGTTGGTTTGTTTGATATTGATGGTCAAGGATTATTTTATGGAGGAGGTTTTGGACTATTAGGAGTGCAAGCCATAGGGGTTATCGCTACAATTGCCTGGGTTAGCATTTCAGTAGCAGCTGGTTTACTTATTATAAAAGCATTTGTGCCGTTACGTGTTTCTGCTGAAGAAGAAGTCACTGGCCTAGATGTCATCGAACATGGTGCTCCAGCTTATGAGTTTCAGGATATCTTCAAAGGCTCTGCAGTACGAGGAGAAACATTTGCCCATCGTTTAACTCATTTCGGTAAAACAACTAACAATGTCCACGAGGAACATGTATAGTGTTTAATAAATTTCGTCTTCCTTAATACAAAAAAACAAGAATCTGCAATCTTTTTGGCGAGCTGTTTCACCAAAGGTTTTGCAGATTCTTTTTATGCTCTCTCTAGTTCCAGTAAAAATTCTTTCATAGCTAGTCCACTACGAAAGCCCGTTAGCTTACCATCTTTTCCAATAACACGATGGCAAGGAATAATCGCCAATATTGGATTGGCACCAATTGCACTACCTACAGCTCTTACCGCTTTCGGATTACCAATGCGGTGTGCAATATCTGAGTACGTTGTCGTTGTACCATATGGTAGCTCCTTCAACGCGTCCCATACCGCTAGTTGAAACGGTGTCCCTTTGACATGTACTGGCACATCAAATTCAATAAGCTCTTTATTAAAATAAGCCGTTAATTGCTTAACATATTTCTGTAACTTTTCTTTATTCTCTTCAAAGTGATAGCCTTTAAATCGCTTTTTTGCCCACACTTCTACCTCTTCAAATGGTGCATTCGGTGTTCCGATATATACAAGACCTTCATCTGAAGCAACGATATACATACTACCTTGTGCATATGTTAATGTATCTACATATAATACATCCATTATCTATCCCCCTTAACTTAATTGTTACCCACTGCTTGTAAATAACTTTAGCTTCCCTTTGTTTCATGCTACAGTTATTTTACCTATTAGTATAAAGGAGTTTTAACTTTATGAATACTTCATATGAGCCTGCTATTCACTTTCAACAGGTCACCTTTGCATCGAATGACAAGATGATAATAAAATCGGTTACTGGTTCATTCCCAAAAGGAAAAATCACCACATTAGTTGGCCCTTCAGGTGCTGGCAAAACAACACTACTTAAATTGTGCAATGGACTATTATCCCCTACAGACGGTCTAATATTAATTGATAATCAAGACATTTCTACATACGAGCCAACCGCTTTAAGAAGGCATGTGAGCATGGCTCTTCAAGCGGCTCCTATGATAGAAGGAACTGTATTTGACAATCTTGCACTTCCTCGTTCGTTACAAGGAGAACAACTTACAGAGCAAGAAGCTATCCAATATTTACGAGATGTCGGTCTCGATCAAAGCTTTTTACAACGCCCAACGCATAAATTATCTGGTGGACAACGACAAAAAGTTTCTATAGCAAGAACACTTATTAATCAATCCTCCATTTTATTGCTAGATGAAATCACATCTGCACTAGACCGTCAATCTGTGCAGGAAATTGAGACACTTATTGCTACAATCAATAAAAAGTTCAATGTCACAATCATTTGGATCACTCATAATTTACAGCAAGCGCTGACAATCGGACACTACACTTGGGTCATGATGGACGGAGAACTAATTGAAACAGGAAAAAGCTCCTTACTTAACGCACCTAAAAATCCGCGTGTCGCTGAATTTGTACAGGGGGTGAATGCATGACGTATACTTCGCTTTCCTTAACGTTAATTTTTGTTTTAATTCCTCTTCTATTGTCAAAAACCTTAAAGCTAGGACTTGAAAAAGATACACTCATCGCTACTATTCGTTCTATTATTCAACTACTTGCCGTCGGTTACATTTTGAAGTTTGTCTTTGATGCTCAAAGCTATAGTTATATTTTCCTTATGATTGCTTTAATGATTATAGTAGCAACACTAAATGCTCGTAAAAAAGGAAAAGGTATTAAAGGTATTACATGGAAAATAGCGCTAACTCTCACTGTAGTAGAATTTGTTACGCAAGGCGTATTACTTGGTTTTCGTATTGTCCCCGCAACAGCGCAGTATATTATACCAATTAGCGGCATGATGATTGGTAATTCAATGGTATTATCGGTTCTATTTTTAAATCGTTTTACATCGGAAATTGCAAGTCATCAGAACAACATTGAGTTAATCTTATCGCTTGGCGGCACACCAAAACAGGCCATTCATCGACAACTAATGAATGCGATAAAAGCAAGTATGATTCCTACAATCGAAAGCCAAAAAACAATTGGTCTCGTTCAATTACCCGGTATGATGAGTGGCCAGATAATCGGCGGAGCAGACCCTATTCAAGCGGTTCAATTCCAGCTTTTAATTATTTTCGCCCTGCTCACAGCAGCGACATTATCGAGCATAATGATAGGTTTTTTAAGCTATCCTGCACTTTTTAATGAACGCATGCAACTACTTGAAGTGAAATAATTGTTATAGTAAAAACAATATTTATTTTCTAAATTATGTTATAATAAAGAAAAAAGAAATGCAGCGAGGAGAATGACCATGTTATTACGCGATTTTTTCATCCATTTATCTGAAAACCAACTATTAAATAGTACTGCAAAAAAATACGGACTAAAATTAGGAGCACAAAGTGTAGTAGCTGGTACAAATATTGAAGAAACAATTGCGAGCATTAAAGAGCTTAACGCACATAAAATCTCTTGCACAGTAGATAATTTAGGGGAATTTGTTTCAACTGAAGAAGAAGCAACAAAAGCTAAAGAACAAATCCTTGCTGTTATTGAGGCTATTCATGAAAACGGCGTTGATTCACATATTTCTCTAAAGCCATCGCAATTAGGTTTAGATATTGATGTTGATTTTTGCTACGATAATTTATATGAAATTGTAGAAAAAGCAGCCGCATATGATATATTCGTTAACTTTGATATGGAAGACTATGGTCGTTTACAAACATCATTCGATATGGTGGAAGAGCTATCCAAAACGTTTAATAATGTTGGTACTGTTATCCAGTCTTATTTTTACCGTGCTAAGGACGATATCGAAAAATTCAAGGACTATCGCCTTCGTATCGTAAAAGGTGCTTATAAAGAGCCTGTAGAGGTTGCTTTCCAAGATAAATTAGATATTGATTTAAATTTCATCGAGTTAATCGAATATCATTTACTACATGGTAAATTTACGTCCATCGCAACACATGACCATAATGTTATTGCACACGTAAAACGTTTTGTAGCTGACAATAATATTCCACTTGATAAATTCGAATTCCAAATGCTTTACGGCTTCCGTACAGATATGCAAAAAGAGCTTGCAAAAGAAGGCTATAACTTCTGTGTATATGTACCATTCGGCGAAGATTGGTACGGCTACTTTATGCGCCGTTTAGCGGAGCGTCCTCAAAATCTTAATCTTGTTACAAAGCAAGTATTTACGAAAAAAACGAACACAGTCCTTGCAGTAGCAGCAGGTGCATTCGTTCTTGGACGTTTAACAAAACGTAAAAAATAAGGTCATTATCTAACACAAAGAAGCCAGAAGCTTAGTTGAATAAGCTTCTGGCTTTAGTTGTAGATTTTCAAACTCTGTTTTTTCAAACACATGATATGTTACTAAGCTACTTATTTATTCCACCCTTTTTCCTTAAAGCGTGCAATAGCTTCAATACGATTCCCAACATTTAATTTTTCTAAAATAGTTGAGATATAGTTGCGAACAGTCCCTGCCGATAAAAACAATTCTGCAGCAATTTCTTTTGTCGTCTTCCCCTCTGCAACAAGTGTCAGGACTTGGCTCTCACGGTCAGTTAAAGGATTTTCGCTATCGTCCTCATAGACAAAATCAACGAGTTCAGGCGCATATATTCTTTTGCCATCCATAATCGTGCGAATGGCACTGACTAATTCTTCTATCGGACTATCCTTTAGGAGATAGCCACGAACACTAGCCTTTCTTGCACGCTCAAAATAACCCGGCCTTGCAAATGTCGTTAATATAATCACTTTACAATCCGAATCTATGCCATGCAGTTCCTCGGCAGCATCCAATCCAGTTTTCACTGGCATTTCAATATCCATAACACAAATGTCAGGCTGATGCTCTTCAACAAGCGCCAATGCTTCCTCACCATTTTTCGCTAAGCCGACGACCTCCATATCATCCTCCATACTAAGTAATGAGCGAAGTGCGCCTAATAGCATACCCTGATCTTCAGCAATTACAATTCGTATCATGTCACAATCCTCTTTTCTAAATGTTCTTCAGATTTTCTTTGACCTTCTGATGCGTAATCGCCACTGGAATAGACACTGTTAATGTAGTGCCCTCTTCACTTTCGATTTTAAAAGAACCGTTTATAAATTCTAATCGTTCTCGCATTCCCTTTAATCCATTACCCGTTTTCCAAGCTTGCTTTTTGGTGATTCCTTGCCCATTATCACGAACAACTAAATATACTTCCTTAAAATTTTGATGAAAGGCAATTTCACATTTTGTAGCACCACTATGCTTAACGACATTATTAACTGCCTCTTTTAAGCACATAGATAATACATTTTCTACAAGTGGTGGAACTTGTAATGTATCTTTATCACCATCAAATACAAACTCCATTTCAGCGGCCTTTAATATTTGAGAAATACGCATAAGTTCGTCTTCAAACCTAGCTGTTCGCATATCCGATACTAATTCACGTACCTCTTTTAATGCGATACTCGCCGTTTGACGAATATCCTTAATCTCTGTTAGAGCTTGCTGTGGATCACGTTCAATTAATCTTGAAGCTAAGTCACTTTTTAAGCCTATCATCGATAACTTTTGACCGAGTGTATCATGTAAATCCCGAGCAATACGTTGGCGTTCCTCAAAAACAATTAGCTCAGCTATTCGTTCATTAGCAGTTTCAAGCTGTCCCTCTAAATTTTCGCGTTTAGTTTTTGAATAAATCGTTAGCGGTAGAAGCACAACTGCTAGAATCGTTAAAACAACAAATGGTAATTGTGATAAAAATAATTGTAGCTCAACGAAGAAACCAACACCTGTAGAAATAACCGTAAATCCAATATGTAATCCATACATAATGTAGAAGCCAACAGGTTTACGAATATTTCCAATGAAGAAAGCTGTGAAAATTGATAAATACACATAGCCATACAATATGGTCATAACGATATTAATAACCATTTCAAAACTAATCCACATATATACAAGACCGTTTTTCGAATTCATGGAAAACCGATAGAAAATAAAATATAGCATTAAAAATGTAATACCTATTGATATTTCTATATAAGATGATTTTCTAAAAATGAAGAAAAACGGTAGAAAACAGAAAATAATCCATAAATATACACTGAGCATTGGACTATTCGGAATAATACTGTGCCATTTCCTCAACATAATCTCACGCTCTTTCCTACTTTTCCCTTATTATAACAAGAAAATTAATTTTATGCCTGCACACAGTTTTTACCGTGAACTGCTGTACAATTGCCTCATCCACAATATATGATTGACGGAAAACAGCCATCTCATAGAAGAGATGGCTGAAAAAATTTTTTACTAAGCAGCTAAACTGCCTTTTGCTTTTCGTTTAATTATTTCATAAACGTCTTTAAAAGTGACAAACTTACCTTGATCTTCATCATATAACTTATAGCGTAATGATTCTAAGCTTGTACGTAACGTAATCGTCGTTGCATTGTGTAATGGCGGTATTTCATTATGCGCCTTTTCAAGATTATAGTTTGGTACACGTGGAGCTAAATGATGTACATGGTGGAAGCCGATATTGCCTGTAGCCCATTGTAATAACTTTGGTAATTTATAATATGAGCTACCTTCGACAGCAGCCTTTACATAATCCCATTCTTTATCATGCTCAAAATAAGAATCCTCGTACGTATGTTGGATATAGAATAACCAAATACCAAGAGAACCAGCAATAAATAATGTTACACCCTGTACTAATAAAAATGCTTGCCAACCCATAAAGTAAACTAAAGATATACAAATTCCAGCAATAACGACATTCGTTAAATATGTGTTAAAGCGTTCCTTTTGTTTTGCGTCCTTACGATTAAAACGGTTTAATATTAACACCATAAATAATGGTCCTAAACCGAACATCACAAACGGATTACGGTAAAAACGATACCATAAACGTTGTCCTTTAGATGCTTGTAAAAATTCTTCTACTGTCATCATATCAATATCACCGATACCACGCTTGTCTAAGTTCGAGCTAGTTGCGTGGTGAATTGTATGTTCACGCTTCCATTTTTCATATGGGAATGATGTTAACACCCCAGTTACAAAACCAACCCAGTCGTTTGCTTTTTTACTTTTGAAAAATGAACCGTGTGTACAATCATGGAAAATAATAAATGTTCGTACGACAAAGCCAGCAGAAATTACACTTAAGCCAACTGTTAACCATGGTGAAATATCCAGTAACATATAACCCGCTACCCATAGAGCGATTAAAGGTACAATCGTATTCACCATTTGAAAAATACTTTTAGCTGTATCAGATTTCGCAAATGGTGCTACATCCTGGCGCAGTCTTTTTGTTTTTTCTTTATCTGTTGCCTTCATTTTTACTCCCTCGTTTCCTTTTCCTTATGACCTCATCATAAAACAAGAGTATAATCAAGCAACAGAAGCAAACATCACAAAAAGGATATGACATTTGTCATATCCTTTCAGATTGTGTTCAAAAGAATACATATAAAAAATGTGTATCAATAAACAAAGGTTGATTTTCACTCCGAGTTGGCGCTTTCCGCGGGCTTGGCTTCAATCTCCTCGTCACTGCGTTCCTGCGGGGCTTTCAGCGCAAGCTCATCCCGCAGGAGTCGCCACTCTACGTGAAAATCAGCATCTCCTCAACATTAGTAAAAGTAGAAACGCTAAATCAAAAGAATATAGCTATAATTAAAATATCATAAAGATCCAGCATAATAGATATATTTGATAATTTTTATCCAAGGAAAGCCTCACTATGGACCTCACAAAATGCTGATTGAGTCTCACAATTAAACTTACTTTACAGCTTTATGCAAACAAAATAGAGTTTTTCTTCAGCCTGAAAAGATATGACATTTCATGCCTTTTCTATGCTTTTGGTCCAGCTAGCTGTAGCTGATAAAATACAAGATCTAGCCATTGTTCAAATTTATAGCCTGCATTTTTAATTGTACCTGCATATTCAAAGCCTAGTTTTTCATGTACTTTAATGCTTCCGATGTTTTCACCATCAATGCCCGCTACGAGTGTCTTCACACCTTGCTCTTTAGCAATTCTAATAAGCTCATGCATTAATTGTGACGCTATCCCCTTTTGATAATGATCCTTATGCACATATACAGAGTGCTCCATTGTGTACTTATAACCTGGATATGGACGGAACTGACTATATGTTGCAAAGCCGGCTACATTGCCATTTTCATCAAAGACTAGCAGTGGATTACCGATCGTTTGTTGTTCCTTGAACCATTGTCTTTTTTCTTCTAACGATTGTGTTTCATATCGATAAACGGCTTTGCTCGTTAAAATAATATCATTGTAAATATCTAAAACCTCAGGTAAATCTTTTTCTTCCATGAATCGAATCATCATGCTCACGTCCTAACGCATAATTGCTACTATTACATAAAATTTCACTACTTTTTCAAGCACTACACATTAAAATATCGAGCATCCGGGTGTGCAAAGACGATTGCTGAAACAGAAGCTTCTGGTTCCATCATAAAGCCTTCCGTTAAATGCACACCAATGTCCTCTGGTTTTAATAAGCCAAACAATTTCTCTTGATCCTCTAAGTTCGGACATGCTGGATAGCCGAATGAAAAGCGCTGTCCTTGATATTTTGCCGCGAAACGATCACGCATCGTAAATTCTGTAGCATCTGGGAAGCCCCACTGGTCACGAATTTCTTGGTGCATACGTTCCGCAAAGCCTTCCGCAAGCTCAAGGGCTGTAGATTGTAATGTATGACTTTCAAGGAATTTCCCATCCTCTTTTAGCTGACGAGACTTCGCCATAACTCCTTGTCCTGCCGTTACCACCATTAAGGCAATATAGTCCATTTCACCGCTTTCAACTGTTTTTAGGAAATCTGCAAGACATAAAAACGGTTCAACTTGCTGACGCGGGAAGGTAAATCGTTCAATTTCTGTTTTGCTATCTGTTGGATCATAAACGACTACATCATCCCCATCTGCTTGTGCAGGGAAAAACTGATACATACCTGATGGTTTCAATAAGTCACTTTGTAAATAATCGTCGACTAAATCTTTTAACTCCGTTGCTCTTGCATTGCCAGCATCAAGTAATTGCTGTACTTGACCCTTTAAACCTAGGTGATGTCCCAGTAATGTCCGCATATTAACATATGGATATAAATGCGAAACAGCATATTCTCTCTTTACATGGCGTCGCAAATCAGCTGGAAGAAAGACAGATGCTTCCTTTACCGTGCGTGCAGGCTTTACAGTTACTTCTATTACAGGGCGGGCCGCTCTTTTTTCGTCTGCCTCTAAGCGTTTTTTGCGAGATTCCTCAATTTCAATTAAGAAATCCGCACGTGTATCTGTCCCCATTAACCGATTTACCTGCTCTAATCCTTGCATCGCATCCTTTGAATAAATGACAGGCCCATTATACTCGCTGGCGATTTTTGTTTCAGTAAAGCGACGAGATAATGCCGCCCCCCCTACTAAAATAGGTACGTCAATACCCGCTTCCTTGAAATCCTGAGCTGTAATAACCATTTGCTGTGCTGATTTTACAAGTAAGCCTGAAAGCCCAATGAAATCTGGCTTCTCCTTGCGAATCGCTTCTATTAATTGGGCAGGTGTTACTTTAATACCCAGATCAATCACTTTATAGCCATTATTACTTAAAATAATATCAACAAGGTTTTTCCCAATATCATGCACATCGCCTTTTACAGTAGCAAGTACCATTTTCCCCTTGCCAGCACTCTCTTCATCTTTCTCCATAAATTGCTCTAAATGTGCTACTGCTGCTTTCATAACCCCTGCTGATTGTAATACTTCTGCTACGATCAGCTGATTATCGTTAAATAAGCGGCCAACCTCTGCCATTCCATCCATTAAAGGTCCATTAATAATATCAAGCGGTGTTTCGAAAATTTCACGAGCAGCATCTAGATCTTCAATAAGCCCTTCCTTCGTACCTTCTAAAATATAGTAAGCTAAGCGACCTTCTACTGTTTTCGGAATATCTGCCTCTGTTTTTTCCTTCTTTTTATCACGATAGAAATCCGTGAAGACAGCTAATGTTTCATCATTTGTATTAAAGAGTAAATCATTCGCTAGCTTAATTTCCTCCTCAGGAATGGATGCATAACGTTCTAACTTCTCTGTATTAACAATTGCATAATCTAAACCAGCTTGTGTACAGTGATATAAATATACGGCATTCAATACTTCACGACCTACCGGTGGTAATCCGAATGAAATATTACTTACACCAAGCACCGTTAATGTACGTGGCATTTTTTCTTTAATAAGGCGAATTCCTTCCACCGTTTCAAGTGCCGAACCAATATATTGCTCATCTCCTGTACCTACTGGGAACATTAAAGGGTCAAAAATAATATCTTCAGGTGCAATACCCCATTTTTCTGTTAACAATTTATATGAACGCTCAGCAATCTCTAGCTTGCGTTGTCGATCAACCGCCATGCCCTGCTCATCGATTGTACCAACAACTAAAGAAGCTCCATATTTTTTTACTAGTGGTAAAACAGCGTCAAAACGCTCCTCTCCATCTTCTAAGTTAATAGAATTAATGATGGCTTTCCCTTGAGAAAACTTAAGTGCTTCCTCAATTACTTTTTCATCTGTCGAGTCAATAACAAGAGGTACTTTTACTTTTTTTACAACCTCCTGCATAAAGCCACGCATATCCGCCAGTTCATCGCGGTCTGGATTTGCCAAACAAATATCGATAACATGTGCTCCATTTTTTACCTGGGCACGGGCTATTTCTGCTGCTTCCTCAAACTTCCCATCAATAATTAAATTTTTAAACTTACGAGAGCCGATAACATTTGTCCGTTCTCCAATAAATAATGGACGCATAGAATCGTCATACACTAAGGGCTCTATACCAGATACTACATGACCATGTGTCGCATCTGGTAATTGCCGAGGCTTTTCGTCCTTTAGCACCTCCCGAATAGCCTCGATATGTGCTGGAGTAGTACCACAGCAACCTCCGACAATATTTAGCCAGCCCTTCTCTGCAAAGCCTTTTAGCTTCTGTGACAGTGATTCAGGTGACTCATGATAGCAACCTTCCTCGTCAGGCAAGCCTGCATTCGGATAACAGCTAATATAGCCTGTTGAAAGCTCTGCTAGTGAACGAATATGATCAGTCATAAACTCTGGTCCAGTCGCACAGTTTAAGCCCACTGACAATGGCTTAATATGCTCGATAGAAATGTAAAAAGCATCAATTGTTTGGCCGGCCAATGTTGTTCCCATCGGTTCAATTGTTCCCGATATCATCACCGGTAGCACTTTTCCAGTTGCCTCAAATGCACGAGATACACCCAATGTCCCTGCCTTAACATTGAGCATATCCTGACTAGTTTCTAACAATAGGACGTCCGATCCAGCTTCGATTAATGCCTTTGCCTGAACATAAAAGTTTTCCTCTAACTCATCAAATGTAATACCACCTGTAACCGACAAGGTTTTCGTAGTTGGTCCCATAGCCCCCGCTACAAAACGAGGCCAATCGGATGTTGAAAACTCATCTACTGCTTTTCGTGCAATTTCTACAGCACGTTTATTGATTTCTTCTGCCTTCGTACCAAGATCATATTCATTTAATACAAGTGGTGTACCTCCAAATGTATTTGTACAAATAATATCTGCTCCAGCCTCTAAATATTTTCTATGAACCTTTTCAAGCACATCTGGTCTAGTTAGCACGAGATTTTCATTACAGCCATCATATTCCTCGCCGCCAAAATCCTCTGCCGATAAATTTTCATTTTGTAGCATTGTACCCATTGCGCCATCAAGAATTAAAATTCGTTTCTCTAGTTGCTCTTCAATCAAATGCTTAGCCATTTATACTTACCCCTTTTTTCTGTTCATCCAATTGCCCAATATATTTCATTAATTCTAGTGTCATATCGTAGCGTAAAAATGGTGTGATGAGGTAAATTCCATTGAAATATTCCGCTGCTACTTCTACTAATTCCTTGGCAATTGCAATTCCTTCTAGTGTTGCGCGTTCCTTATCATCACCACAAGCCTTCATACGGACTAACGCTTCATCCGATAGTTTGATACCTGGTACTTCATGATGTAAGAACTCCGCACTTTTATAGCTCGTTACTGGCATAATACCTATATAAATTGGTGTTTCTAAATGCTTTGTCGCCTCGTAAATTTCCACGATTTTTTCCTTTGTATAAACAGGCTGTGAAATAAAATAATCTGCCCCATGTTCAATTTTCTTTTCTAATCGAGAGACAGCTCGATCTAGTACACGTACATTAGGGTTAAATGCAGCCGCTACAGAGAAATTCGCCTTTTTGCGAAGTGGTTTCCCTGAAAACGATACACCTTCATTTAACTGTTTTATTAATTGGATTAACTCCATCGAAGAGACGTCATAAACGCTAGTAGCCCCCGGGAAATCGCCTACCTTTGTCGGATCTCCAGTAACTGCTAAAATATCATGAATCCCTAGTGCATTTAATCCCATTAAATGTGATTGAAGACCAATTAAATTACGATCTCGGCATGTTATATGTGTCAACGGGCGTACCCCGTGCGTTTCTTTCAGTAAGGCACCCATTGCGACATTACTAATCCTTGGAGAAGCGAGTGAATTATCTGCCATCATGACTACATCCGCGCCAGCCTCATATATTTTTTTTGCACCTTCAATAAAGTTTTCAATTTCTAAATGTCTTGGTGTATCTAACTCCACTATTACGGAGCGTTCACGTTTTACTTTTTCATGTAATGGCTCATAATTTGCTGGCTCTGCCTCACGGACAATCTCTACTTTTTCTGGTTTTGCATACTTTTCCTCGACTGGGGATAGCTCCTCTAAGTACTTTTTCGCCGCAGCAATATGCTTTGGTGTCGTACCACAGCAGCCACCAATTAAACGTACCCCCTGATCACGCAGCTCTACAGCTGCTCGACCAAAATAATCTGCCTCCGACTCATAAACGACACGGCCATCCTCCAAATCAAGGAGAGATGCGTTCGGATATGCTGACATAAATGCCTTATTAGGAAGCTCTACTCCTTCGAATGCTTGTATAGTATGGTGAGGACCTAAGCGACAGTTAACACCTACGATATCAGCGCCTAGCGATTCAAGTTTATGTAAGGCGTTATTTAAACTCATTCCATTTTGCAAAATTCCAGGTTCGTGCATAGAAACTTGAGCAATAATCGGTAATTTCGTTTTACCTCGTAACATTGTTAAAGTCGCTGTTAGCTCTTCAAAATCATAATAAGTTTCAAGTAAAAGGCCATCTGGATTTCCTGCAAGTAAAACTGTTGCCTGTTCATCAACTGTTGCTAAAATTTCCTCTAACGTTGCGTCACTTTTACGAATACCACGGATTCCCCCAATAGTACCTAAGACAAATTGTCCGCCATCTGCTGCTGCTCGTTTTGCAATCGTTATAGCGGCTTCATTAAACTGCTGTACACGAGATTCTAATCCATAGCGAGCTAATTTTATGGCATTAGCTCCGTAAGTATTCGTCTGAATAATATCGGCACCAGCTGCTATATATTCTCTATGAATCTTTTCAATTAATTCCGGTCTTTGTACATTCATTTCCTCATGGCAGTACTCCAAGCCATAGCCGTATAAAACCGTACCTATTGCACCATCTGCTGTAAGAACATGCGTTTTTAACCTTTCAAGCAATCCCATAAAACTAGCCTCTCTTCCTTTATCTTTATCAATTATGCCTCGGCATAATTGCGTCCGGAATCGGCTTTGTGCTTAGGCCTGCGTGATGCAGGTCAGTTAGCCGTTATCGCATGGATGCGATGATTTTAAGCTAACATCCTCTAAGCACTCCTTTCCGATTACGTGACATCCGCCGGAGGCTTTAGGCCAACACGAAGTTGGTCACTCGGTCGTAGCCTCAGGACGTGGCGATCTTAGACTGAGTTCCTCTATTCAGCAGATATATGGATACCCGCTGAAAAGCAACTTAAATCCGCATTCATCTCACCACCTATATAGGTGGGAGACTTCTGTAGCTGGCGCTTCGCTTTCGCTACATAAAACATTCGCTGAAAGAAGTTAAATAAAAAAGCCTTCTTTTATAAAAAAAGAAGGCTTTTACGTCGTTTCGTAATTGTTTTTCCTTCTCATCTTCGACACAACGGTCTTCTGGATTTAGCACCTGACAATAAGTTGGTTGCTGAAGCTTCATAGGGCCAGTCCCTCAGCTTCTCTTGATAAGAATTTAGTATGAATTTTTTAAATAATTAAAAGAATCATATCCTTTACGAACGATTGAGTCAAGACTATTTCACATAACTAAGGATAATTTTACGAAAAATATTATATTTTAACTTCATTCAGCAGATGTCTTTTTGTACCGAAAGCGTAGCGACAGGTACAAATGTTTTATGTAGCGTAAGCGAAGCGACAGCAACCACAACACACGACTGAGTGACCAACATCATGTTGTTGCTGTTGCTACGTTGCACTACGCTTTCGCACAGAAAACATTTGTTGGCCCAAAGCCTCGGGCGGATGTCACAAAATCGGGAAAGAGTTCTAAAAGGATGTTAGCCGTTATCGTATCCATGCGATAACGGCTAACTGACCTGCATCGTATAGGCGTAAGCACAAAGCCGATTTCAGACGTATTGTTTATCTGCACGATAGCGGCAATTATGCTAAAGCATGGTTGATTTAATTCAAACAATCACGAGAGTTTTCCAGAAATTTCCTCACCAATTTTTTTACCATTTTGAATACACGCACCTATGCCTACTCCAAAATAAGAGCAGCCCGCTATTGATAAATTTGGATAGTTTTTCTCAAGTTCTTGTAAGAGCCCTTGCAACGCTTCACGATGTACCAAGTCGTACTTCGGCATCTGGTCGATCCATTTTGTTACGTCAACAACAGTTGGTTTTTCCTCAATCCCTAAGCTTTTTCTTACATCCTCTAGAGCAACAGTTGCTAACTCTTCATCTGTCATCATACGCAATCGCTCATACTCAGGGTTAATGCTCTTATAAAAAAGTCGCACAAGTAATTTTCCTTCTGCTGAGGTGTGTTTCCACTTGCGACTTGTCCACGTTGCTGCATTACATACAACATCCGAATTATGTGACACAATATAGCCTGTTCCATCTGCTGGTAATCTATTATCAGGTATATCGAATCCTAAATAAATCGTAATTGCGGATGCAGTATTGAATTGTTCAAAATAACCATTCAAAGATTCATCCTTCAACAAGCTTTGTACTGATTCATTTGGCAATGCCATTACTACATGATTTGCTTCAATTATTTTACCGCTTTCTAATGTAACAGAGTATTGATTCTCCTGCTTTTTAACACTAATAGTGGCAATCCCTTTTATAATTTCTACATCCGTTAGTGTTTCTTCAAGTCGATCTATTAGTGATGATAAACCATTTTTAAATGATATAAATTTTTTATTTGCAGCTTTCAAAAATTGTTCTCTGTTTGCATCGAAACCTTTAATAATACTACCGTAATCGTTTTTATAATCGATTAAATACGGTAAAGTAGAAGCAATTGAAAGTTGGTTTAGATCTCCAGAATATACACCTGCAAGTACGGGCGCTATTTGGTTTTGAACAAGTTCCTCACCTAAATAATACGTTAAAAATTCTCCAATTGAACTTTCCTTTGTAAACTCTTCATTTGGCATTGTTAAATCCTTTAATGCTTCTTTTTTACCTTCCTCCGATACAAGCGTACTTTCCTCAAGTGATTGTATGCTCATAGGAATACCGAACGTTGAGTCTGCTGGGATGGCATGTAGCTCATTATTTGTGTAAATATACGAAATACCTGTTTCGTTGTACGTAAGATTTTGTTCAAAATCAAGTTCCTTTACTAACTCTATGACACCTTTATGACGCGCCACAATGGAATCTGCTCCTGTTTCCATGATGAAGCCTTGTTCATATGCAGAGTGAAGCTTGCCACCAAGGTATGTATTTTTTTCAACAAGCACAAGTTTTACATCTAAGTTTTTCTCCTGAACTTGGCGTTGTAAATAATGCATCGTGCACAATCCCGTAATTCCGCCACCTAATACTACAACTGTTTTCATATTAACCGCCCCTATTTTTAGTTCTTTATTCAGTATAAACTTTTTTTATCAAAAATTACGTTAAACCCTTTACAAATTTAGCAAAAATGGAGCTATCCAGCGCATTGGATAGCTCCATTTCTTTCTATATATTCGTGTTTCTACCTAAAGGATACTATATATTAACAGTTGATATAGTACTATTTGTGCCCTAAAGTGAGTAGCATCTAAAAAAATAGGAATCAACAATTTTCTTCGCCTTTTGCTTATCTCTTCATTAATTTAAATTTTGTGCAAAGCTAGCTAATTTTCCAGCTGAATTTTTCACCTCGTTAAAGGCCATACCTAATTCACTTAGTACTTCCACTATTGCTTGTACTTCTTTTTCCATCCGACCATTTTGATCTTTAGCCTCGGTCATAGCTTCTAATATGTTATTAAATTGTCCTTCCGTTTGAACCATATTTTCCTCACCAGAGGCTACCTCTTCTTGAATATTACTAAGCGAATGAACAAGTTTATCTGTCCGCTCATTTGTTTTATGCAGTAACGTCGCTACCGATGTGACAGATTCCTTTGTTTGAATCGACAGTTTCCGTACTTCATCTGCAACAACACTAAAGCCTTTACCCGCTTCTCCAGCACGAGCCGCTTCTATTGCCGCATTTAAAGCCAACAAGTTTGTTTGGTTGGCAATATTTGTTACAACATTCATAATCGATTCCATTTCCTTCGACATATCTGTCAACTGTGCAATATTTTCCGCTATATCATCAAGCGAATAAATAATATTACTCATATTTTGCGATTGACTCTTTAGTCGTTCACGACCTTCTAATGCCTGACTCTCAGCCATAGTCGAAACTTGAAGTGATTTTTTCGCTAGTTGTTTAATCTCATCTGATTGTCCACTTAAGAGATGAAATGAATTGTTCGTTTCCTGAGATATTGTGGCAAGACCTTCCGAAGACTCTACAATTTCTTGCTCTATTGCTTCTTTCCTACGTTCCATTTTTTCATGAAGTTGCTCAATTGTGTGCTCAAACGCCTCTAAAACTAACTGTTGCTCAAAATTAGAAATTTTTGAGATAGCACGAATTGTATTCAGTTGATCCATAGGATGACTAACATGTTCTTCAACTAAGTCAATAAATGAAGCCGTCAAATCTTGAAAAGCACAAATATACCATTGTGTTTTAAGTCCGATATGGACGTGTACCTTGGCAATTTTAACTCGTCTTTGATAAAAATCATCATCAATCGTACCATTAAACATTTCAATAATATGACGTCGTAATGTAATTTTCAGCTTCTCCACAGAACTATGTCTATTAATAATATCTACTAGACTACGTTCAGTTCCAATCATTTCATAAAATCGATTAACAATGTTATCAATATTGCCTTCTACAAAAGGTTGAAACGCTTTTAAATATTGTAAATCCTGCTTTGTCAATTTGATCAAATCAATTTGCCTTTTTATTGAATGGCGATGAGCTATATCCATTGTTACAATGTATTGCTCTAAATCTAACGCCGTGGTCTTTCTCTGTCTTTGAAAGATCACACATTTCCCCTCTTTCATACCGTGTACTTTTAAAAAGCTGAGAAAAATCTAATTCCGTCTACCAAAAATATAAGAGGTCAGGAAGGCTCCATCTGTGACATTACTCCCCAAGTAGTCACCCATCCTTCACTCCAATCAACTTATAATGTCATCCCTAACTTTTAGTGATAAGCCCAGGATGTTAGTTAGCCATCATTATCTACTTACATTATTTATGACGCTGATTTCTGTTTCAGGCTTCAATTTAATAGATACTGTTACTAACTACTCTTTCAAAATCCCTCATATACCTTATACATTTTATAAATAGCTGTCAATTTTAAAATATACACATTTTTCCATATAATGTACAAAAGTACCTATTATCTTATTTATTGTCCAAAGCAAAAAAAAAGCTACCACAATACTTTTGGGTAGCCAATTTACATCATCTTTGTTTTTTTATGCTTACTTTTCCCTTGTTTTAGTTTGCAGTACTATCGCTTTATTATTCTACTATTTTTACAATCAGTAAATCATAGTGATATAAACCTATATACTGTTTCGAAATAAGCACTTAATACTCACATATAAATAGTTTATAATCGAATCTAAATGCCTATTATTTTTTAATTAAAAACACTTACATTCCTTTTAATTCTTGCAGTAAATCTGCAGCTTCCTCACTTCCTGCATTTGCCGCAAGTCCATACCATTTTATAGCCTCTTTAATATTCCTAGCTATTCCTTCCCCTTTATTGTATATGTGCCCTAGTTGTAATTTAGCCTCCAAATCACCTTGAAGAGCAGCCTGTTTAAACCAATGAATACCCTTTTCAATATTTCGTATACCTGTTAACCCTTGGCTCCAAATAAAGCCCAAATCATAAAAGGCATCGATATGATATTGCTCTGCAGCCCTTTCATACCAATATAATCCACGGTTCACATCTTTAGGTCGCCCTAGGTGTCCCTCTAAATAAATTCCCCCAAGCCGGTATTGTGCCTCAACATAGCCAGCTTCTGCAGATTTTTTATAGTAGCTAAATGATTGCTCATCGTCTTTGTCGATTCCTAATCCCTGCTCGTAAATAATTCCGAGCGTAAACATGGCCTCTGCCACACCTTTTTGAGCGGCGAAGTCGAACCATTTCTTCGCAAGTACCAAATTTTCTAGTACCCCTTCACCATTAAAATACATATCTGCTAAATTATTTGCAGCATCCGGATGCCCTTGCTTCGCGGCAGCTTCATACAATAAAAAAGCCCTATTATAGTTTTCTTGAACACCTATACCTTCAAAACAAAAATTACCAAGTGCATATTGTGCATCGGCATTGCCTTGGGATGCTGCTAACTCAAACCACTTTACTGACTTTTCTGGTTGGAAATATTCGCCGTCAATTACACTATAATACTCTCCAAGCTGAAATTGCGCATCGGCATCCTGATCCTCGATGGCATCTTTGTATAAGTCGATGATTTCCTCATGATCTAGATCTTCTTCGTCAAAGGCCTCAACCTGTTCATTTTGGTGAACAAAATACCATTCCAATATATCAAGTACATCATCAACAACTTCATTGCAATTAGATAACTTCTCCAGTGAAGAAATTTGCCAAATGAAAATATAGATAGGGAGTGGAATTGCTTCACGCAGTAAATCATCATATTCAGCTAAAAGCGTTAGCACATTCTCCTGTACTGACTTCGTCTGTTCTGGATGTATAATTTGTAAGTGTCGTTGTTGATTCTTTTTCAAGAGTCCTTGCACAACTTGATATAGTATTTTGTGCAAGGTTGTTAATTGTACTTGTTCGACAGTTATTAAATTTATGTTTTGCGCAAACCATGTATCTTGTGTTTGCGTGAGCTTTTGTAAGGATACAATTCGCTCTTTATTTTGCTTTGCTAAAATTTGCCCATACATTCATTTCCCCCCTTGCACACTAAAAAAGGCGCCTTGCCACTATTATATGGAAGACAGTTTGAATTTGGTTACACATATGCTCTCAAGATTAGTCCAATGAACAATGTAATGAACAAAAAGGCAGTGATATGTATCCATTTATACATTTCTAATAAGCCAATAAATTCACGTGTAAATGCATTAGGTACATAATAAAAGGCAGTCTTCGAACCAACACCTTGTGCATCAAGCTTTGCCTTTTTTGCATAAATACTTGCACGAAAAACATGAAAATTATTCGTTACGAATAAAGATCGATATTTTTTGCCTTGAGCATGCTTATCCATAATTTTTTTAGAAAATTCCATATTTTGTTCAGTATTTATCGATTGATCTTCCATTAATACTTTTTGACCTGGTATTTGATGTTCGTCAACTATATATTTTTTCATGGCATATGCTTCTGATACCTTTTCATCATGTCCCTGTCCACCTGAGACAATAATGTAAGGTCGTTCTCCATATTTTAGAAATTGCTTTACTGCCTCATCTAAACGGCTAGCTAAAAGTGGTGGCACCTTATCTCCAATTAGTCCTGACCCTAGCACAATAATATAGTTAGGCTCGTAAAGGATCGGCGTAAAATGATATAGAGTGGCATAGGCCATTATGCTTGTATATATAAACATTGTATAGCCAAAAACTAAAAACGCATAGAAGAAAAGAATATTCCAAATTTCATGTTCGATATTCGCAAAAAACACAAATACATACCAACTCATCATGATAAAAAAGCTCAAGCCAAAAACAGCTAACAATAGATTACGGACTTTACGTCCTTCTTTTTCAAGTAAAACCTTACTATTAAAAAACGTAGCTATCGATAAAATAAACATCATACTCGGGAAACCTCCAAGTATAATAACAATACCCATCTTCGGCATAATCCCCTGCTCATTTGGGAGAAATAAAGGGTGAGTAAATATTGTGCTTAAAATATACAACCCTAAAAAACCAAGAACTACTGCATTAAAAAAACGCCTTCTTTCCGTTATATATAACATTAAAAAAATTAAAATTAATAGTAAAAATGTTGAAATCATCGTCTCACTCCTTTCTTTTTATATACCATTTTTAGGGCTTATCATCATAACGTGGGATTGATTTCCGTCCTGACTTTGCGTTTGTCCAATCTCCACTACAATCAATTATATACATGAAACATACGTTACAATTAATGCACAGTGATGAGTTCTGACACTACTTGTCCAAATTTGCCGAATTGATGGAAGCGTTTATTTTATTTTTCGAGATGGTTCATGTAAAATTACTATTAAGAACTAGTTTATGATAAAAACTAAAAATTATATTGGAGGAATGTCAGTAATGAAAAAAATCCTTGCCGCTATTTTTGCAGCGACACTTATGTTTGCGTCTGTTGGTGCAACTTTATTCATCTCAGATACACCAACTGCAGAAGCTAAATCCTATAAGTCAGGTAAAAGAGGTTTCTCAAACAATAATCAAAACAATAACTCAAATTTCCAAAAATCTCAGGATAAAACAACCAAAGACCAAAATAATGCAACAACAAATAAAAACAATACAACTTCTACAAACAAAACGGATTCTACAGCTAAGAAAGGTGGCTTCTTCTCAGGTGGCCTTATGAAAGGCTTAATGCTTGGTGGCTTAGCTGGCTTATTATTCGGAAGTCTTTTCAGCGGTATGGGTATGCTTGGTAATATTTTAGGCTTATTGATTAATGTTGCAGCTATCATGGTGATCGTAATGCTAGTTGTAAAAATTGTTAATATGTTTAAAGATAAAAAGCGTAAAGAGGAAGCACAATGGCACAAATAATTAATGAGCAAGATATTATAAATGCAATTTGCTTATCACAAGCCTACTATAAAAACATTCGCCCTGAGGATGTACTTGTAGAACTAACATACGATGATGATACAGGCTTTGGTGCAGAAGTTGAAGTTAATGGTCAAATCGAGATGTTCGATACCTCAGCAATGATTGGCGCACTACGTGTATGGATTAAAGATGTCCTACATGGTGACCCTTTTTCAACAGGCATCGAACTCGTACTAGACGATGAGGAAGGCATTATTGCTAAACTATCGTAAAGAATAGCAGATCAATAAATCTTAAAGATTTATTGATCTGCTTTCTTAATTTTCAAGACGTTTTTTGCTTGTTCTTTCTTTTCTTCCTCAATTGAAAAGTCGACAATTGATCGACCGAGCATTATTAGCGTAATAAACATGACGCCTGTTCCAATAATTAAATAAATCATCGTAAATATCTTTGAAAAATCACTAGTTGGATACAGTCCCGTCTCAACACCAGTTGGAATTAAACTAACTACTGAAAAATACATGGCATCAAGCCAATGCCAACCTTCCGCCCCTTTATAAAACATAGTTCCTGAAAAAATGATAAAAAATAATGTTGTAAACAAAGATAGAAACTGCGGACGCTTGAATGACTTCCACATGCCTACTAACAATCTTTTCGCAGATAAAATAAATGATAGCATCGCATTCTCCTTTTGAAATTTTCACTTCAGCGTTATTTTCAAATCTAAATGGGTTCATCAAAATATCCACATGGTACACGTTTAATAATTTCCATTTCCAAGTTTTGATGATGAACCCTTAAATTGTACTAGATATTCATCGCAATAAAAATAACATATGTACACGTCAAAAGGTAGAGATTTCTATTTACATCTCTACCTTAAATTATTTTACTTCTTTAATAAACTGTTAAAATTCTCAAATATTTTCGCTGCATGGCTACGTTTTGTAGGAGCTTCGGGTGAAAATTCCCCCTCGTTACCTCTAACAATATCAAGCTCATATAACATTGTTATTGCATGTCTTGTTTCTTCATTGTAAGAGGCGATATCAGAAAATGGTGCATTTCCTTTTACAGCATAAGGTTGCTTTTGCTGAAGCTCATAAGCACGATTAATCATTAATGCTAATTGAGCGCGAGTAACTGGTAGTCCCGGATTAAACTTCCCATTCGTTCCCTTAATTAGCCCATGCACATAAGCTGCTGCAATTTCCGACTGAGTTTCAACATCATAGCTTGCTATGTCAGTAAATGGTGCCTGTTCCTGCGTTGTTAAGCCTAGACTTCTAACAAGCATTGTAGCGGCCTGTGCACGAGTAATATTTTGCTCAGGTCTAAACGTACCATCTGCGTAACCTTTCATAATGCCTTCTTCAGCTGCCTTCAGAATAAACTCCTTTGCCCAATGACTCTCTATATCAGTAAAGCTTAAAGTACTTCCTGTAGTAAAAGTAACTGTTGGACTTTGAACACTTTCATGACCAGCTAAATCAACCGCTTTAACAGCTACCGTGTATGCTGTATTCTCTGTTAAATTATCTAAAGTTATCGCAGTGGTCTTTGCATTTTGTGTGAATGTTAACTTACCATTTACATATATATTGTAACTATTGACACCTACATTATCTGTCGCTTCCTGCCAGCTTATTTTTACAGTTGTACTATCTTTCATATTTGCTTGAATAGTTTTAGATACATCCCATAACGTACTTGCTTTAATCAATGGTAAAAACCCATCGTTCGCTACTGCTAGATAGCCAGCTTCGCTTAAATGAATATTTTCGGGATTTGGTAAATAGCTTGGAACATCTTTTGATACAATATCGTACGTCGGTACAAAGACGGCACCCGCTTTTTCAACTGTTGTTTTAATCGTTGCATTCATAACTTTTAATAGCATTATAAATTGTTGCTGTAAATCCTCACTATAATACGGAAATGAATTATAATAGCCCATCACATAAATTTGAGCGTTCGGATTAAGTTTATTAATTTCTTCTAAAATAGCAGCAATATTTTTTATTGCCTCTTGAGAAGCTTTTAACATCGCTACTGCATTAATACCAGTTGTCTGAGACTCTTTTAAAATAGGTATTAAATCATTGGCACCGGCAGTTAAAGTGATAATTTCAGCCTCTTTAATAGATGTGCGAAGCTTTACCTTTTCACTTTGATAACCGAATCCTACCGCTGGCTTTTCCACATTATTTTGTATATCTTCTAATACATCTTTCGTTGTATAGCCTGAATAAGTAAACCCCTTATTGTAAGAAGTAATTAAACCATCTTGCTGTAAAGTTTGTGCAACGAAATCCGTATAACCTAACCCAATTAATCCAACCTCATTGATACCAAGTGCCAAGGAATCGCCAAGCGCTACATAATCTGCTTGAACTATCCAGCTTGGCGCTATGTAGTCTCTTTGTTCCTCAGCATTTACACCTATTGGTACTACTAGTTGTATTGCCAGAACGCTAGCCGCTAAAAATCGAAATTTCTTTGATAATCGCATACACTCACTCCTCCAATTTTCACTAATAACTAGTTTAATATAAACAGGGTGAGAATGGGTTAAATAATAAAAATCGGTATTTTATCCATAGTGTTTTTTTGATTTTCTTTCCGACGGGTGCTTTCTTGAGGCGTCGGGGAAAAAAGTGTTTTTTGCGCGAAAGCGGAGCGACAGCAGCAGAGTATTTTTTGCGCGAAAGCGGAGCGATAGCAGCAGGGTCTCATCTGTGCCGCTGATCCCAAAGAGCCGCCTAGTCGGAACGAAGATCCACTTATAAATGGCATACGTTAATGTCCTCCAAAACTTTTGGTGATGAGCCTTTTTTATTCCAGTTGTATCTTCCCATAAATGCCACCACCACCAACTTCGATTGCCAATTGCCCCGTTCTTGCTAAATCGATCATCTTGGCAATTTTATATGGCACGAGTTGTTCGAGTTGCTCTAGAGTAACTCGATGCAAGATGTTCATCTCTGTACCAAATGCTTGTACTAATCGTTCCATCATTTTTGGCCCTAATCCTGGGATAAAGTCTAATGGTACTTGGTGAATATATGGCGGTCGTACCCGTTTATCTGTAATTTGTTCTGAAAGCTCCTTAATACGTGTTGCAACACCTTTTATAATTTGCGTGCTTTGACAGTTTGTACAGATTGTTGCCGAATTATCAAGCAGCTCTCCACATTTTGCACAGACAGTTTGATGATATTTACCAAGCAAAGGATTTAAGCCATAATTAGCTATTACTGCTCTCCCTTGTTGCTCATGAAGCGCCATCTTAAATTCTGTAAAATTTGCATCAGATAGCCTTAATTTTTGATACTCACGTGCAATTTTACCAAGTGAATGTGCATCGGAGTTGCTGACAAATGTATATGCTTGCAGCTCTCTAATGTTACTCACCATTTCCGTATCAGAGCTTAAACCAAGCTCTATTGCATCTATAAGCTGAGGGTCAAATACTTCTGTTAAACTACGATGTACACCTTTACCGAACAAACTTTTAAATGGTGTAAAAACATGAGCAGGGATAAAAAGTCCACCTAATTCATGAACCTTTTGCTGCAATGTTCGACCATCACAATAAATTCGCTGAGAGCTTAAATGAATATTTTTCATATGATTAGACATCCAATTTGAAAATGCCTTCATAAGCAAAAGTGTTGGAAAATAGGCCAGTACATGAATTGGTCCACGGCAATGATGATCATAAATCTCAATTTCAGTACCTGGAATAAGTGTTGTTTCTTGAAAACGAAGCCCACCTTGTTCTAGCTCCTTCAGTTCGCCCTGCTTTATCATCTCTGCCATGTCATCCAGCACTTCTGGTGAATGGCAATCAATAATCCCGATAATATCAAGTCCCTTTCTTGTACTGGCAGTCTCTAAAATTCTTGCTAACGTTAACGTTTTACTGCCGGTAATTTTCACAGCACGTCCACTTGAAGTACGTCCAATATGAATATGTAAATCTGCATAGAAATCCTGCATCATTGTAACCCCCTATTATTTTTTTAGATAAAATAAAAAGCCTCACATTGCTGCAAGGCATTTTATTCTTAATTATGATGGATGATTGCTATTAGTACTATTGTTTGACTCGAAAGCACCCGAGCCCTGTGATGGCACTGTTGAAGAATCATATGCCACTAATGTCACTCCCATGTTCTTTTCTAGCTCATTAAGTTTTTCAAGCTGTTGTTGATCTAATTGTGCAATCTTTATCTCTTCCATTTTCATCAAATCCTTTCACGAATAAAGTTCCCTAAATAAGAACATATATACACAAAAACAATGACTGACTGTCAGTCATTTCCTTTGACTTTGTTTCTGCTATTTTGTAACATATTAAATAAGCAGGCTAAAAGCGAGGGATTTCATGTCAAAGGAAGAGAAAATTATTCAAGCTGCAATTGAAGTTTTCCGTGAAAAAGGAATTGAAAAGACAAAGGTTTCTGATATCGTAAAAGCTGCAGGTATTGCGCAAGGGACATTTTACCTTTACTTCCCATCAAGACTTTCCGTTATGCCAGCCATTGCGAAAGTTATGGTGGAAAAAATTATTACTGCTATTAACGATGGTATTTCAAAACAGGAATCTTTTGCAAAGCAACTTGAAAAAGTAGTAGATATAATTTTTTCCCTAACAGAGGAATATCGAGATGTATTTGCACTTATCTATGCCGGTATTACACAAACTGAGCATATGAAAGAATGGGAAAATATATATGCTCCCTATTACGAATGGATGAATAATTTCTTATTTGAAGCTCAACAACAAGGAACGATACGCACTTCTCTAAATACTACACGTTCTTCAAAACTTATTATCGGTCTAGTAGAATCTGCCGCTGAACAAATTTATTTGTATGACGACAGTGAGGAAGAATCAATTAGACTTCAAAAGCTTGAGCTGATCGACTTTTTACATCACGCACTCGGTTTACGTCACACCTAAGTGACGTTCTCTTTTACGCTAAAAATGACTGAATGTCAGTCATAATAGAAAGGAAATTAACTATGCAAAAAGATTGGATTTATGTTGGATTAACTAGTTTGTTTGAATTGTTTTGGATATTTGGCTTTAATGTTGCCTCTTCTTGGTGGCATTGGATTATTATTGTGTCCTTAATTGCGTTGGATTTTCATTTCTTATCGAAGGCTTGTGAAAATCTACCAACAGGCACAGTTTATGCGACTTTTGCTGGGGTCGGTACAATTGGTACTACATTAATGGACATTTTTATTTTTGACGGAGAGTTTAATGCTATTAAAGGCATTTTCATGTTTATTTTAGTACTTGGTGTTATTGGTCTTAATTTAGCAGATAACCCTTCAAGAGATCATGATGAAAAGAAAGGAGTTAATGCATAATGGGTTGGTTACTTGTTTTATTAGCTGCAATTTCAGAAATTATCGGTGTTATAGGTTTACGCTTTTATAGTCAGAACAAAACTTTACGCAATTTATTAATATATGTAGGCGGCTTCGGAATGTCCTTTGTACTTTTATATGCATCCTTTAACTATTTACAGTTAAGCATCGCCTATGTAGTTTGGATTGGTATTGGTACAGTTGGTGCTGTTCTCGTGAATATTATATTCTTCGGTGAATCTAAAAACCTGACTCGAATTATTAGTATCATCGCCATTATCATTGGTGTTGCAGGCTTAAAAGCAATATCTTGATTCGGTTTGATTTTATTTCTTTATATTGTGGATATACCTTTTGAAATTAATTTTTTCGTTGAAACTTTATTTTATAACTATAGGTGTCTATTAAATAAAGTACAGCTCTTCGGCATAACGAGGGGGTGATTTCCGTTCCGACTGGGCGCTTTGTAGCTGTCGCTACGCTGCAGGGTCTCGGGCCAACAGATGTTTTTTGAGCTAAAGCGTAGTGCAACGTAGCGACGGTCACGAAGGCGTTATCACAGAATGTGATGCTTTTAGCCTTCGTTCCTCTATCGCTGATCCCCAGGGGGTCGCCCAGTGACCACTCCAATCAACCACTTCGCTTAGCGTGCATCTTCTGGCATATCACTATAATTTATAGTGATAAACAATCCTCTAGATGCATTTATTTAAAAACTTATTTCAATATGTATCAATCATGTAGTTTCTAAAGCTTGCTCCGTGAATTGCTCTGGGATATACATTAAATACGGTTTACCTGTAAGTGGATGTGTTTGTATATCGGCATAAACACCAAATACATCTTGTAATAATGCCGGTGTAAGTACTTCTTCTGGCGTTCCAAAACAAACAATTCGACCTTGCTGTAAAACATAAATTTGATCGCAATACATAGCTGCAATGTTTAAATCATGTATTGCAGCAACAACTGTTAAATGTAAGGTTTGGATTAAATCCATAAGCTGTAATTGATGCTGAATATCTAGATGATTCGTTGGCTCATCTAAAATAAGCACCTGCGCTTGCTGGGCGAGAGCACGAGCAACCATCACACGCTTTTTTTCTCCACCCGAAAGAGAGCTAAAGCTACGTTTCTCTAAATGAGCGATGCCTGTTTGTTTCAGTGCATTTTTTACAATTTGAAAATCTCGTTCTTGATCAAGCTCCAATAGTTTTTTATGAGGTGTTCTCCCCATACTCACTAAATCATGCACTGTAAAATCGAATAAAACTGGTGTTTCTTGACTCACAACTGCTAAATTTCGAGCAATGCTTTTACTCGATTGCTTTAAAATATCCTGTTCATTTAGTAATACTGTTCCACTTTCTGGCTTTAATAAACGATACATATTCTTTAATAGCGTTGACTTCCCACTACCATTAGGACCAATTAGCCCAACAAATTGCTTGTCTTTTATTTGAATACTTACTTCATGTAATATACGTGCATCAGAAATGGAGAATGATACTTGTTTCGCTTCTAATGTCATATGCTTTAATCTCCTTCACCGAATGAATAATTGTTACTACGTAGCAACCAAATAAAAAATGGACCACCGCAAAAAGCCGTGATAATTCCAATTGGCATTTCCTCAGGAGCAATTAAAATTCGAGCAATTGCATCTGCCCAAACTAAGAAAATCCCCCCTAATAATGCACTAATCGGTATGACATATTTATGGTTTGAACCTACAATTAGCCTTACAATATGTGGAATGATTAAGCCGACAAATCCGATTGAGCCACTTACAGCAACAATCACACCCGTTAATAATGAAACTACTAAAATAAGCTGTATACGAAATTGTTGTAAGTTAACTCCTAATGTGACTGCTGCTTCTTCCCCCAGCAGTAATAAATTTAAGCTTCGATAGTGGAGCCATAACAAGGCAAATACTACAATAAAAATAATAGTTGGGATTAAAAGATTACCCCATTTAGCACCAGCTAAGCTTCCTAGCATCCAAAACATGACCGCCTTCATTCCGCCCTCTTGTTTTGACATCATTAAAATAAAGTTTGAAATAGCAGATAAAATAAAAGACACTGCCATCCCTGAAAGTAAAAGTCGAAAGACAGAAATTCTACCTCCAACGCGTGATAAGAAGAAAACTAACCCCATTGCCGTAAGAGAACCTAAAAATGCAGATACAGAAAGTGCATAAGCTCCTAAAAATGAAAAAGCACCTAAAATGATGACGGATGTAGCACCAACCGTCGCTCCAGAAGAAATCCCCAAAATATATGGTTCTGCAATTGAATTACGAACAAGTGCTTGAATGGCTGCTCCAGCAATTGCTAAACCTGCTCCTACAATAGCAGCGAGTAATACTCGCGGAGCTCGTATTTGCCAAATGATAATTTCCTGTGAGCGACTCCAATCTTCTTCTATTGAATTTTGTATTATTGGGATTTTAGAAAGGATCACTTTCCATACATAAAATGGGGTAACAGAAACCGATCCAACCATTATCGCAATTGTCATTGAAATGATAAGTACTAGAAAAAGAGTCATTGAGAGTAGCATAAATTTTTTATTCATATGTTTATTAACTCCTATTATTAAAGATCAATTTTTCCTTGGCGTAATTGTTGTTGCTGCTGTCGTTTACTTTCGGGACAAAAAGAAGCATTGAATGAAGATAAATGAAACAAAAAAGGGTATTCTATGCAAACACGCATAGAAATACCCTTGATAAAACAACATCAGAAAGATTTCCTTCTACTATTGTCCGTAATTGCTTTCATCCACGTGGGCATTACAGGAATTACTAATTGGCAGGTCTCCTGGCTTCGAATCAATGTTACTATGATTGCCTTCCCATCCTAGAACAGTGGCTAAATCATCATAGAACTCCTCTTTACAGTTGCGGGACAGCGTCGGATTTGCACCGACTTCCCTTTTAAGTGACACATTGTACAAGATGTCACACCATTAGCATCGAATATTTAAAATTATGACGATTCTATCATATATTTTAATAGTTAGTCTATAACTAACAATGATTTATCAAGTTAAGTAGGGAAAATCACTTTGTGTTAACTATATATAATTATCAAGTTGACACAAAATCATTATTTTTTTACACTACTATTATCAACATTACTTTTTAGGGGTGAAATAATGACAACAATTGCAGAACATACTCATCACAAATTAAGAACAGTCGATATTGCCTATATTGGACTATTTTCAACATTGATGATGATCGGAGCTAATATTACGTCCATTGTACCTTTCATGATGGTTGGTGGAGTACCTATCACATTGCAAACATTTTTTGCTATTTTAGCAGGGCTTATTCTTGGTAGTAGAAAAGGGGCACTCGCTTGTACTGTTTATATGTGTATCGGTTTAGCAGGTGCACCTGTATTTGCTCGATTCAACGGAGGCTTTGGACAAATAATAAGTCCTACATTTGGTTTTATTGTCTCTTTTATAGTAGCTGCATTTGTCGCGGGGCTTATTGTAGAACGCAGTGGGACGAAGAAAAGCTATGTAGTTGCAGCATTAGTTGCTACAGCTATTAATTATTTACTAGGAACAAATTGGATGTACTTTGCCTATAAGCTATGGGCTAGTGCTACTGATGCTTTCACTTATAAGGTAGCATGGCTTTGGATGATGCCCCCTTTACCAAAAGATATTATTTTAGCTGTATTTGCAGGTATTTTTGCATACCGCCTTCAAAAAGTGTTAAAAATAATTCCAATTAAATAAAGAGATACAAAAACTGTCCAAAAGTATATAGCATACTTAATTGGACAGTTTTTGATTCATCACCAAAATTTGTTGATAACTTTTGCTATGCAAATAGTTGATTGTAGTGGAGACTGGGCGACTTCTCGGGGATTAGCAATAGAGGAACGAAAGCTAAAACCATCACGTCCTGTGATAACGCCTTCGTGACCAACATCGTGTTGGCCCGAGACCCTGCAGCGAAGCGGCTCATCGAACGCCCCCAGGAAGCTTTGCTCTGTGCGAAAGCGTAGCGTCAGCAACAAATGTTTTCTGTAGCAAAAGCAAAGCGACAGCTACAAATGTTTTCTGTAGCGAAAGCAAAGCGACAGCTACAAATGTTTTCTGTAGCGAAAGCAAAGCGACAGCTACAAAGCGCCCAGTCGGAACGGAAATCAACCACACGTTTTGGTGTGATGATCCCAGTTTTTTATTTTTAAACGTATTTTTTCATCCAGTTTAAGAAGTTATCAATAACTACATCTAAGAATTTGATAGTACCTTCATCTGTTAAATTGCCTTCTGTATCAAATTTAGTGTGTACTGCTCCAATATAAACGTCATTACCACTAAGTAATGGTGAGTTTACTCCAGGTGAGAATAAAATATCTCGTAAATGTAATTGTGCTTTAACAGTACCTAAGTTACCCATTGATGCCCCCATCATGAATGATGGTTTGCCAATCATTACTTTATCCACGCGAGATAACCAATCGATGGCGTTTACCATAACACCTGGTACTGTACCATTATATTCTGGTGTCAACCAAAGAACTGCATCTGCCGCTTTTACTTTTGCTTTAAAATCAAGTACAGGTTGTGGTGCTTCATTTTCGATATCTTGATTATACATTGGTAAATCATTTAAGCTTAATATTTCAAGATCAATTTTCTCTGTATAACGCTTTTGAATAAATTTCGCTAATTGCATATTGTAAGATTCTTTACGGATACTACCTACGATCGCTACTACTTTCACAATATTTCCTCCTAAATGTGCATTAATTTTATTATTTGTAAACAGTTTTATTTTATACCGCCCTAATAGTAGGTTGCAAATTCCTCAACTGGTTTACGGTAACCACGTAAGCGGCGACTAGTTTCTTTTTCTTTACCTATAGTAAGCATTAGTGCAATTTCATGTGTTTCTGGCACGTTAAAAAGTGCTCTCATTTGTTGTTGATCAAAACCGATCATTGGACATGTATCCCATCCACGATTTTTGGCTGCCAACATAAATAACATAGCTGAAAGTGAAGCGTTACGAACAGCTTCCTCTTTCTTAAATTCCTCGCCACGTTCTTCATAAAATTTAGTATTTTCATCGACAAGATTTTCTAACTCACAAGCATTAATAATGCCTAAGTCTACCATCCCTTGATTAAGGTTAGCAGTGTTTTTATAGGCTTCTTTATCTCCTAAAACAAGTATAACTGCTGAGGCAGAGTGCACTTTATACTGTCCGTATGCCGCTTCTCTTACTTGTTCTTTTTTTTCTTCATCTAATACTACGATGTAATTGGCATGTTGTAAGTTAAAGGCTGATGGAGCAAGCTTAACATCCTCTAAAATGGGACGTATATCTTCTTCGCTCATCTTGATGCCCTCAATAAAATTATTCGCAGAACGTCGCTTATCTATTAGTTTTGAAAATTCCATCTAATTGACCTCCAATCATTTTTCTGTTAAGAGTATGTAACTTCCATTCGAGCAGAGGCTTTTGTATCTCTGCTGAATGGAATAAAAAGTATTACTCATATTCTTTATCGAACGTAATCGTACTTCTTACAGTGTCAATAGGACGAACAAGCTTTTCAATTTGTGCACGCTTTGGCTCTAAAAATGGTGGTAACGATAATTTTTCACCTAAAGTTTCATAAGGCTCATCTCCCATAAATCCTGGGCCATCAGTAGCTAGCTCAAATAAAATTTGTGGTGCTACTCGTGC
Organism: Lysinibacillus sp. NPDC058147; assembly: GCF_042884205.1. Taxonomy (NCBI): domain Bacteria; kingdom Bacillati; phylum Bacillota; class Bacilli; order Caryophanales; family Bacillaceae; genus Lysinibacillus; species Lysinibacillus sp. NPDC058147. The sequence goes on along the minus strand of NZ_JBHVUJ010000013.1, from coordinate 27,373 downwards.
ATAAAGTGATTCGAAGAAATGACGATTTACATAACCAGAAGTATGGAAGCCAAAGCTTTCAAATCGTTCAGTCCATTCATTTAGTACAGCTCGATCCTCTACGCGGAATGCAGCATGATGTACTGTACCAAAGCCTTGACGAGCTACTGGTAACACTGTGTTAAGTTCTACAACGATTTGTGCACCGTTTCCACCTTCGCCAACCTCAAATAGGTGGAAATCCCCTTCTTCCGCAATTTCAGTAAAGAGCATCACTTTTTCTAGCATCTCTTTGAAATATTTAAAATCAGCAACTCTGACAAAAACCGGACCTAAGCCTGTAATTGCATGTTCAAGAGGAATCGGTCCATCTTGCCACGGAGTGCCTGATGCCACACCTGTATTGTTTTCATCAGAAATAAGTTGATATTGCTGATCGTCAAAATCGACGAAAGATAAAGTTTTTTTGCCGAACTGCTCTTTAATACCTGTATGTTTTACATTTAATTTATCGAAACGTTTTACCCAATAGTCCAATGCCACATCTGTTGGCACGCGGAATGAAGTTTTTGAAATTTCATTTGTTCCATGCACACCTTTTGGAATGTTTGGGAAATCGAAAAATGTCATATCAGTACCAGCGCTACCTTTATCATCTGCAAAGAATAGATGGTATGTTTGGATATCATCCTGATTAACCGTTTTTTTCACTAATCGCATCCCTAACACATAAGTAAAAAATTTATAATTCTCTTCAGCACTACTTGTAATGGCAGTAACGTGGTGAATTCCTTTTAAATGATTCATTTTCTGTTCCTCCTACTTATCTCGATTTCGAGATATTTACGTAAAATTTTTTATTTATTAACTGCATTCAAACCAACCTTTTTCAGAGACAAAATCATTGTGTCCTTCTCCTGTTGATCTAATACTTCAAAAATCTCGTTAATTTTTTGTTCATGCTTTGGAAATATTTCTTCCATCAATGTTTGTCCTTCATATGTTAATAAAACATATGTGACACGACGATCCTTAGGGCAAGCACGTCGATACACAAAACTTTTTTGTTCGAGCTTATCAATAACATACGTGATGCTACTACTTGCGATTAAAATTTTCTTTCCAATCACTTGAATTGGCTGCTCACCATGGTGATATAAAAACTCAAGTACCGAAAATTCGGTTTGATTTAATTCGTATTGAAGTAAATCTCTCTTTGTTGCATCCTGAATCGTTTGATACGCCCGGAACATTACCGTAAAAGCTTTTAAATTACGATTGTCTTCCTTCATACGACTCCCTCTTTCCAATTACTTCGAATTCAATTATCTTTAATTCGAGATAATAATAACATATAAGCTTCTAAACAGCAATCCTTTTGTTTTACTTAAATCATAAAAAAGGTATCCCCTAAAATAGGAGATACCCTTTCATTTATAAATTATCGATTACTAATAGTAATTGCGGCCGTTGTTATCCTCATAAACAGCCTTTGCTAGACGAACTGTAGATATAGCCAAATCTGCATACGTCACTTTCTCAGTAGCATTGAATTTATTTTGCTGTCCATCAATTAGTCCCATTGCGCTCGCTAAAGCAACATAACCTGCGTACGCTGGATCAATAGAGCTTGCATCAGTAAAGTTTAATTTGTAAATGTCACTATGCTTTGCAGCACTCTCTAAATTCAGTATGCGTACTAACCATTCTGCAAGCTCTTGACGAGTTAATGTTGTATCTACTGCAAATTGATCTGCCGGTTGTAAAATACCCATGCTTACAGCTTGTTCAACGACTTTGTATAATGGATGCTTTTTGTCAATATTATTAAAGGATTGCTTCTCGTCGTCTCTCCCATACGGGCTGAATTCATATCCGTATGATAATGATTTAACTAAAATTTTCAAAGCTTCTCCCTTTGTTACACCTGTATCAGCATTAAAGTTTGCTGGATCTTTAACCTCTAACACGTTTTGGCGCAGTAAATAAGTTAATTCTCCTCCAGCTGTTGGATGTGAAATGGCTGGTTTATCTTTGACATTATCTATTTTTTGAAGCCATTCACCAGTAGTCGCATCAATACTATTGAACAAGCTTCCATTATATACTGGAGAGTATACTAAATTATAGTGGTGATTATCCTCACCATCCTGTTTTGCATACTGGAGCTCCAATTTCAACCCTTCACTGAACGTTGCTTTTGCTTTATCAGCAGGAATAGCTTTGTTTACAGACGGCCAATTATCAATCTTATGATTAATAACATTTAAAAAACTTAATTTCCCATCTGCACTAATACCAACAGAAAGTTCATCCCCTGCTACGGCAATGCCATTGACAATACGTGGGAAGGAGAAATAATACTGTTTGCTGTATTTATCAAATGGTGTATCTTCTATTGGTTTTGAATAGTTATGAATATATGACGGAGCCCACTCTTTTAAGTAGTCTATCGCTTTTGTTAATGCAGCATCTTTTGAAATTGGTTCTACTTTATCATCTGTCTCCTCGAAATCTCTACGTATATCCCAGTAGTTTGTAATCTCACCTGTTGCCTTGTTTACTTCAAATGATGTGCCCGAGCCATGGCTACCAAAGTCATACATATAATTAACTTCGTAAATTGTCTCGCCATTATCATTTTCTCTTTCATTAACTGATTCAATTTGTAACTTTACTTTGTCTGAATCAACTTTTAAGAATGATTTAGCTAACTCTTCTACTTCTGATACTGTAATATCCTTCTTTCTAGGCGCAAGTGGTTGCGATGCGAGTTTTTCTATACCTTTTACCTTTGGTACTTGAGAAGTGAAACCATTCATTGATTGCCACTGCCCGTTTATTGCATGTACACCACTGAAGCTTGTTGACGGCATATACACAAGCTTAGCATTAGCTTCACCTGTTTGGTAGTTATAGTCAACCATATATCGTAGATCTAATGACAGATTTTCGCGAACTTGTGCAAGTATATCTGACTCATTCTTTTTCTGTTCTAGGTTATCAAATGTTGCCTTACTAGTTGACTCAGTATAACGATACATACTTGTAACTTCACCATTCGCTAGAACTGTAATATTGAGAGACTCATTACTAAGTGGTACACCATTATGTGTTGGTGAATAAGTGAATGAATACGTAATTGGCTCAGATAAAGGTCTACTAAAACTTGAACCAAAATCACCATAAATACCGTCTTCACGAAGCTTGTAATTCGCAGTATTCGGCAATTTCTTTAGGAAGTCTTGGGCAATTTTCTTTGCCTCCCCCTCTGAATACTTTATTGGGTACAATGCATCCGCCATATTAGCAGGTTGGTAGTAGAAATTTTCTAATTCTAAACCATCACCTTTAAAAGTGAAACTACCATAAACTTCTTTGCTATTAATTACCTTATGGAAACTTAAATCATAGCGTATCGTTTTGTCGTCATTAAAGTAATGCGCTTCCCCAATTGAGAAATCTTTCTCTGTTACAAAATTGAACTTATCTGGGAATAATGTATTCAATTGCTTAATAAGCATACTTTTTGTTACTTTTGTTTCTGTTGAAGCAACTTGAATTGCAATTCTCTCTTGTGGCTCTTTTACATTTGCTGAAGCTTGTGCCATTGGCGAAAGTACACTAACAGAAAATGCAGTAGATGTTAGTATGACTCCTAATTTTTTAAAATTTACCAAAATATCCCTCCTAGAATATCATTTGCCATAATTATAATATAGATTACCAAAAATGGAAATGATGTTTTCAGATTATTTATGTTTTTGAAAAAATAGAATAGACATAGAGCTTCTTTGTTGCTCCTGAAAATTCTTATTTCTTTACTACATCAAAATTTGACCCGATTAATAACCAATTTTGAGGGAATGGTAGACCCAACTTCCAATAGCCCACCCCTCGTAGTTTGTATCGTTTGATTAAATTGAACTTCGCTTGGATGGATCTTGCATCCTCGAACCACACCACATGTGCTTTTCCTTGCTCATCATAGTATTCGAAGAACGGTGCTTGAGATCTCAAATCAAACTGTATAGCAGCATTATATTTCTTAGCAATCTCTATTGCTCTTTGTGGACTAACTGCTTCTGCATTTGGCCCCCCCTGTACAAAAGGCAGTGTCCAGTTATACCCATATAAATTCTGACCAAGTATAATTTTGTTCCGAGGTATCTCACTTACTGCATATTTAACAACCGCTTCTACTTCCGGAAGTGGCGATACTGCCATAGGTGGACCTGCAGAATATCCCCATTCATAAGTCATTAACATAACAAAATCCACTATTTCCCCATGTGCTTTATAATCATGCCCCTCTGTCCACGGACCTCGCTCACTAGCACTTGTTTTGGGAGCTAGCGCTGTCGATACGGTATATCCCTGTGGATGGAATCGACTCACAGCTCTTCTTAAAAAGTTGTTATACGCTTCTCGTTGATCGCCCGGTAAATTCTCAAAATCAAAATGAATATCTTTTATGGTTCCTAAACGCTTTGCCTCTTTAAGAATATTATTAAAGAGCAAATCTTGTACTGCTGTACTTTGAAAAATATCTCTCGCCAAATCACCGCTAAAACTAAAATTCTCTAAATTTGAGACAACCATAGCTAGAGAAGCACCTGTATCGTTTGCAATTTGAGTCACACCTTGACTCGGTGGTACCTTAAGCGTCCCATCTCGCTTTGCCTCATAGCTAAATAGAGCAAGATAAGTTAAAAATGGGCCTGCTTCTCTTGCTTGACTCAGTAATGCCTCACTAACGAATGTCCCTTTTGGCTCTAAATATGCCAATGTTTCAGCCCTTGTTTTTGGTTGAGGTGGAATATAAAGTCGCATACCAATCGATAAAGGTTGACTCGGACTAATATTGTTCACCTGAGCAAGTGTTAAATAATTAATGCCAAAACGTTGGCCAATTGAATATAGACTATCTCCTGACTGCACATAATAGAAATTTCCGACAATCGGTATCACAAGCGCTTGCCCTATAACTAATCGGTTTGGTTCAGGAATTTGATTGGCATCTACAATACTTTGAACTGTTGTCCCATATGCCTGCGCAATACTCCATAAGGACTCCCCTGCCCGTACAACATGTATTTGAATGTCAGTGCCTCCTTCTAGCTTGATAAAATCACACCTATAAAGCTTATGAATTATTAAATGAAAAGATGTCATTGTTCAGTAAGAACAGATTCCCTAAAACAAAAAAGGATCCACCGCTTATGCTAGCGAATGAACCATATTTTCTTATAAAATAGACGCTTTATTTTCTGCCTTCTACGTATATCCACTGCTGTATTTCGTGCAAATGATAAGATCCAAGTTTTTACTCTATCTTTATCCTTTAATTGTCTAACTTCTTCAACGCTTTAAAACAGCTATTTGATTAATAGAGCGCAAAATGATACACATCACGATGATAACAATCGTACAAATGTTCTATTTTTGATATATCATGATGCAAACTTCACCCCACTTTCTACACTCCCTAATAAGTCGTCGAAACAAATTTTTTTGTACACTTTTCCCTATTTTTCTTATACACAACTAGCGTAAAATGCCTCATTCTTTTCACCGTTTACTCTCTTGTATAATGAACTTACTGTAAGGAGGTGTTAGGTTGCGTTTATTTTACCAACAAAAAATGATCGGCAAAAAATCACGTAAGCTTCAAAAGATTCCATTCATTATTGAAGAGCCTGTTCATACTTTAAAAGATTTACTTAAGCAACTCGTCACACAAGAGGTTCATAATTATAACGAAAAGGCGGTGGATACTCCGCTCCATATTTATATAACTGCTCAGCAGTTAGAGGATGCAGCGCTGCATGGCAAAGTACATTTTGGTGAGAAAAAAAACGCCTCTACGCAGTCTGTAGATCAAGCAATATCCACAGTTCTTCAAGCCTTTGAAGACGAACTTTTTTTAGTATTACAAAACGAAGAACAATTAAATTCACTTAATGAACCTTTAGCAATACGAGAAGATGATGTTTTTACATTTATTAAACTGACAATGCTAGCAGGACGAATTTGGTAAGGAGGAATCCATGACACTATCAAACGATCAAATAAACCAATTCCAAAGTAAAATAGATACTGCACCAAAAGCCATTCAACCAATGGCTACAGCATTACTTCAATATATGGATAATCGCGATTTTTCCTTTAGACAGCAAATTGCTGATTTGAAGATCACGACACTTGAGGAGCTATTTACCAGACCCCTTTTCGATGTACTAACACTATTTTCATCTCCAGAACGAGCACTAACTATTAAGAAATTGGTATTACGTTACGATACAACAATGTTTCAGACTGACATTATGCGTAGGTCATTTCGATCTACACACTCCGTACAGGACCACCTTTCTCAATGCTTACAATTAATTGTAGAAATGCTGACATTTGAAGAAATGAATCTACAGGAATTATTGATGAATCACAATCAATATGAGCATGGTTCATACCCTAACTACAGCTGCTTTGTGGTTAAAAATGAGAATATGAAGGTAATGCCTTTTAATGTTTTTGAACAAATGCTTGCTGAAGAACTGTCATTAGAAAACCCTGCTATGGAAGAAGCCGTTGAACATATATTATTTGACGAGCATCAAGGCAGCTTTTTTGGATATCCACTAATAAGGGGTATTTTCAAATCGACAAATGCTCGTCTACACGAGGCACTCGGTAAACTATTAGTTGCTGCTGCACGTCAAGAGGGACTACGCCAAGCCATTGTTGAAAATATTGATCATGGCACATTAGAAGCACAGCTTACCATTATGAAGCTTATTCAGGAACATCAGCTAACTCGTTTCTCCTCAGTTATTCGCGCAGTCGATACTTGGATGGGGCTTGGCTATAATAGCTTTGATAATCAAAAAGTAACAGAGGAAGTATTGTCATTAGCAATTCGAGCAATTGAAGATGATCATTTCACCCTTGAGCTATTAAAAAGTGAACGAACGATTGATATTTACGTAGCACTATGGACAATTTCAACGAAGGATTATACGAAACTCGATACTATTTTGCCAGAGTTGTTGCAACGCGAAAAACATATCCAGCTGACAACACTCGCATTTTTGAAAAATCTAGGGAAAGTTTCCTTCACTGCTCCGTTTGTTAAGGGTCTCATTTTAACAACAAAGGATATTGAGCTATTTACATTTGCTTGGGGGAATTTCCTAAACGCAAATAACTATATTAATAGTGAATATGCTTGGGCTAACGATTGGACTACGGATATACAAAAGTTCTTGCAGGAAAATACCCAGCTGCAAGGCATTGAATACCTTCTATTTGAACAACTTGAATGGGCAAAGGGTGAACTTACGAAAGATGGTTTAACGATTACAGGAAAACCTTTATCATTCGTCTATGCACACTTGTCATTAGAAGATTTAATTTCCACACAAATAATTTTGGCCTATCATTTACAAGATGAAGAGCTATTTCAACGTATTATTGCGAATGCAGATTCTTACTCTCCTACAAGTAGAATCGGCCTTCTAAATATTTATTGTCTTGAAATTAATACGCAAGGAAAACGTGATTTTCTATTTAGCGCTTTACGAGATCGAAGCTCCATTAATCGTTCCCTGGCATTGAAAAAGATACAATCACTAACACTTACAGACGATGAAATTTTAAAAATTGAGGACCTTTTAGCGAATAAATCAGGTTCTCTTCGTAAGGAAGCTATTTCCCTCTTAAAGCTACAGTCGCAAGAGAAAATATTGCAAAGTGCTGAGCGCCTTATTAAAGACAAGAAGCAGTTGAAGCGACTTGGAGGGCTAGAATTGTTGTTAGAGGCCTCTAAAGAATATCACCTAACTAGCGAGCAAATAACAGCATTATGCGACCAGCTTCCAAAAATAACAAAGACTGAGCAAGTGTTGTTAGATCAATTGTTAACTAGTGATGTACCAGAATATAACGAGGACAATGGCTTTGGTTTATATACGCCACACCCTCCTATTCAATATGACAGCATTTCAAAAACAGATATAAAGATGAATGGCATGGGAGCATGGCAGCAACTAGTTCCTTTATATTTACAAGAAACAATGCCACTAAAAAAATTCTTTGATTATGATATAGAGAAGCTTTTATTAAAGCTCGAGCAGCTCATTCAACTATTAGATGCCAATGCCCAATATGGGTATGAGACATATCAATATCAATGGGATGATACGCCAATCACAACAACATTAGGACAAACATTTAATGTCATTGCGTCAAAAGCAAAAAATAATCGAAAAGCAAGTCTTGATGTATATCCGATACCAGATGAAATTCTTCAGTGGATTAAGACATCAAAATTGAGTGCAGAGGATTTAGCTTATTTTAACTTTTACAACAATCTCTCTGAATATCCTGCGGCGCACGAACTGAGCGAAGCAGCACAAACCTTAATCACTCCATTCTTTAATTATGTAGAAATAAAAAATCTCGTTACTAAGTTCCAAGCATTAAAATATCAGCGAACAATGAAACAAATTTTCACTGTCCTCTCACTTGATTTAAATGATACTGTTGGAGAGCAGGCGCTTCATAAAAAGGCTATCGCATTACTTGAAGAGCATTCGCCAGAATTTAACGCTTTTGAGCAAGCAATCGGTATTATGCTTCAGCTTTTAACACAAATACCTGCTGAGCAGTGGAAGCTAGAAGTAAAAGATAAGGACTATTTTTATCGCTCTACTTCATCATTAGTAGATTTAGATGTTATTGATACCTTTGTTGATCGATGTTTCTTAACCTATAGGACTTACGGTGAATTTGTCAAAATGCTGGCCATCAATGAAGAGTTATCAAAGAGGATGCCGAAAGAACAATATAGCCCGAGTATTTACTCTCTAAAGTTAGCCCAATATCTAGATGCTTTTAATGTAGGTTTATTCACTCAGGATCATTTATTTGAAGCCATCTTTACGGATACGCTAGCGTCTGAGATGTTGGTTGCTCCAAACAAATTAATAGAACATTATAAAGAGTCATTTGAAGACTTATCGAATTTCTTTGCTATTCGTGAGCAGGCCATCGATCGAATTTTAGAAATAGAGCTTATGCGCGGTGATATTCCCACAGCAGTAACGGAGCTCACTAGAAGCATTTCCTATTTCGAGGGTATTGATTATTTCTTAAAAATTTTACAAGCACTTGACGGTGAAAAGCTTGCTCGTGGCTATATTTGGCAGGCTGAAACGAAGAAGGATGTTTTTTCTCGTCTCCTTGCAAGCTGCTATCCTAAAAAAGATGAAACGGCACAGCAATTAAAAAATGCATGGGAAAAAACAGATATTTCAAAAGAGCGCCTAATTGAAGCAATGATGTATAACCAGCATTGGATAGACCTTGTTAGTGAAGTAATTGGCTGGGAAGGATTAAAAGAATCAGCTTGGTATTTTATCGCTCATACGACCGACCATTTATCGGATTTTGCTAAAGATCAGGTTGCCCTTTTCTCAAGTATTACTGCTGATGATTTCCGTGATGGTGCCTTTGATTTAGCTTGGTTCCAAAGTGCCCATCAAACACTAGGTGCTAAACAATTCAAAATCGTCTATGATGCAGCAAAATACGCATCGGAGGGAGCTAACCACCGTCGGGCACAGCTTTATGCAGATACAGCTATAGGTAAGCTTAGCCCAAAACCGTTAATGGAAGAAATTCGTGATAAACGTAATAAAGATAAATTACGTGCGCTCGGTCTTATTCCATTGAAAAATTCGGATCAAAAGGATGCACTAACTCGTTATCAATTTATCCAGCAATTTGTAAAGGATAGTAAACAATTTGGAGCACAGCGTCGTGCGAGCGAAGCACGTGCAGCTAACATTGCGCTTGAAAATTTAGCGAGAAATGCAGGAGATGGCGAAACAACACGCTTCACATGGCGTATGGAGCTATCAGCTTTTACCGATATAAAACATTTATTCCATGCACAACAGATAGAACATATTACTGCACATTTACAAATTGAAGAAGATGCAAATGTTACGATTATCGTTGAAAAAGATGGGAAACGACTTAAAAATATCCCTGCTGCTCTGAAAAAGCAGGAGCAAGTTTTAGCATTACAACAGGCGCGAAAAGAATTGCTGGAGCAATATAAACGAGCACGCCCAGCACTTGAACAGGCGATGGAGCTTGAAACTAAATACTCTGCTGAAGAGCTGATTAATTTATTAGGGCATCCTATTTTGGCTCCGCTTCTTCAAAAGCTCGTCTTTAAAAATGAAGGGCATTTCGGATTGCTAACTGAGGATGGCCTTAAGCTACTATCAGATGAAATAGTTTCACTTGCTCCGACAGCAACATTAACGATTGCCCATCCATATCATCTACTCGAAAGCGGTCAATGGCGTCAATGGCAAGCTTCTATGTTTGAACAGAAAATAAAACAGCCATTTAAGCAAATTTTCCGCGAGCTGTATGTTATGAATGCGGATGAAAAAGGACAAAAAAGATCATTGCGCTATGCGGGACATCAAGTCAACCCGTCTCAAACGGTTGCACTTCTAAAAACACGAGGATGGCAAATTAGTCATGATGAAGGGCCACGAAAAGTGTATTACAAGGAAAACATCGTTGCCTCCTTGTATACGCAAGCAGATTGGTTTACGCCAGCAGATATTGAAGCACCAACAATTGAGGGCGTCTATTTCTACAATCGTTTAACAGGTAAAGACATAACATTAGATGATATTCCTGCAACGATATTCTCTGAAGTAATGCGGGATATTGACCTCGTTGTAAGTGTTGCACATGTTGGTGGTGTCGATCCTGAGGCAAGCCATTCTACAATTGATATGCGTAGTATCATTGTGGAGGAGTTAGCGAAGTTATTAAAGCTAACGAATGTTGAAGTGAAAAAACACCATGTACTAATTGAAGGCAAACTCGCAAGCTACTCATTACACTTAGGTAGTGGTGTTGTTCATCAAGTGGGCGGATCAATGATTCCAATAATCGCCGTACAATCTCAGCACCGCGGACGTATTTTCTTACCTATGGTAGATGACGACCCACGTACAGCCGAAATCATGTCAAAGCTTTTACTGTTAAGCGAAGATACAAAAATAAAAGATCCTGCTATTTTAGGACATATTCGCAGCTATGAACAAACGCGCTAAAGACATTTGTGCATAAACGAAAGCAGCGGCTAGTTGATTTTCCTCCCCAGTTGTTAAATTTCCAATGCCCTCCGTTTTGGAGGGCCATTAATAGTGTTGAAAACAAAATGGTCAGAGAATTCTTTGTGAATGTTGTGGTTCTTTAAATAAAGGTGATTTCCGTCCCAGGCTACTCGCACATTTGTTGTTATTAGCACTACGCTTTCACACAGATTGTTGCTGAAGTTCCCTATAAATTAGAGTGACATGCTAAGTGAAGTGGTTGATTGCGGTGGAGACTGGGCGACTCCTTGGGGATCAGCGATTTAGAGGAACGAAGGCTAAAAGCATCACGTCCTGTGATAACGCCTTCGTGTTGGCCCAAGCGGCTCATCGGACGCGCCCAGAAAGCTTTGCTCTGTGCGAAAGCGAAGCGTCAGCGGCAATTGTTTTATCTGCGCGAAAGCGAAGCGTCAGCGGCAATTGTTTTATCTGCGCGAAAGCGAAGCGTCAGCGGCAATTGTTTTATCTGCGCGAAAGCGAAGCGTCAGCGGCAATTGTTTTATCTGCGCGAAAGCGAAGCGTCAGCGGCAATTGTTTTATCTGCGCGAAAGCG
>NZ_JBHVUJ010000013.1:0-15555 GCF_042884205.1 Lysinibacillus sp. NPDC058147 | reverse complement strand
AAGCGTCAGCGGCAAAGTGCCCAGTCGGAACGGAAATCAACCCCTCGTTTTGCCGAAGAGCTATACTCTGACTCCTTAATCTCATCGAAATGATAGTCACCATCTATGCCCTCCACTGAACATCGGAGGGCATTTTATTGTACATCTGATTTAATCATTTCAAATAATAACGGTACATTCGTTCCACGCTGTAACGAATTACAGCCCTCCATTAAAAATGACCAGCTCATTTTCATTTTTTCTTTATACGGAAGCTCTGGGTTAACTGGGACATATTCTTTTAAAAATTCTTCTATGGAACTCGATAAACTTTCCATAAATTCATCAGCCTTTTGCACCTTTTCCGTTGCTACTTCATTGCGCTCATTCCATAGTACATGCTCTAAGTTTGTAGAAAAATAAAATAGCTGATACGGTATTCTCAATCGTTGAATGCTAAAATGATCATTTGCCATAAGGATTTTGGCATTATTCGCCTTCATTTCATTTCGTTGTTCGATTTGCTCCTTACGCTTCTCAGATTTCACCAATATTGCATCTTCTGTATAGAATAAATTTTGCTCAATATCTTCCTTCACCTTGACAAATTCAGGGGCAATGAAACAACCATCTGCATCAGTAATATGAACGACAGCAGTTAAATCCTTCGCTAAAAACTTATACTTCTCCAAATAGTTCTGAATCACTCGCGTAACACTATTTTTAATATTGGGTATTCGTTTATTAGCATCCCACTTCGTTAAAATATCCTCCCGTTGTACATCGAAGCGAATCGTTGAATTTGCAAAATGTTCATCTAGAAAATCCTCTAAAACAATCTGCTCCGTCTGCCCCTCTACAATGATTAAAAGAACCTTTTTAGTCACGCTGGACACCCGCTTTTCTAAAGGCACGCTTAATTTTAAATGTCTTCGTTTCCTTATAAACTTCTTCATCCTGTCCGCCCAACTGAATTGCACGTAAATAAACATCTCGAGCATTATTTACCTCTTTAATACCCTTTAGCTGTATATAACGGCGATCCTCATTCGCTGTCGTAAACCATAAGTTTTTAATAGCTAGCACCTCTAACACACGTAAATTATGAGACGTAAAAATAAGCTGACCTTTTCCGCCCTCATCAATCACTGTTAACAACTCGCCTAACAAATATTCAAAAACACCAGAATCTAATTCATCAATCACTACACAAGCATTTGGGTTATTATAAACTGCAATGAGCACACTAAGTACAGAAATAATTTTCAAAATTCCTTCTGACTCTGTCCGTAGTGGTAATTCGCGTTCCCCTCGCTGCGATAAAAATTCGAAACGGATTCCTTTTTCTCCATTATCCATAGTTTGTTTTGTAAGTACATTAATCTTTATAGACAGACCTGGAATAATTGCTGATAATACTTGATTACTTTGCTCTATTACTTCACATAACACGTAAAACGCGTCCTCTGGCAATAACGCTGGCCCCTTCAAATTGTAAGGAATAGAACCACGTGTTTTTTCGAGATGGATACTAAAGGGCATACTGCGCTCTTCAAATAATGGTGCGATATTTTGATTATTAACGACATGTAAATCTTGATTAAAATCTATTGCTAAATTATGAAGCAATTGCATTTCCAGCTCTGAAAGCCTATCCTGTAATAATGGCTTTAAATCTTTGTGAAAGACAAAGGACATATATTGTTTTTTAGCTAATTGATGAGTGACTAGTAATTGGATACGCGTTTTTTCATTCATATCAGAAAGATTTTCTTTACGTAGTTGTATGTCTTCCTCTGTCACATTAATTAGAACCTTTGAACGCTTCCCTTTCTCGTTTTCTCTATAAGCTATACGTTCAACCATTGTGTACAGTCTATTTTCATCTTCTTGTAACTCTACATAATAATTGAGAAAAAATGTGCCAAATTGATTTTCTACTAGAAACTCGAACTCAATACTTGCAGAATCCTCCCCCTCCATGATTAACCTCTTTTCCTGAGATGGTAATTTAATTTCAGCAATCCAACCGGAGATAAGTGCCTTTAACAAGCCAAATGCATCAACAATAGTTGTTTTCCCTGAACCGTTTTGTCCGTATAAACCAACAACATTTGCCTTAAAAAACGTTTCGAAATTCACCGCTAACACAATTTCACCATGACGTACATTTCGTAAGTTTTGTACTTTTATTTTCTTGATTTTTATAATGGGCATTTATTTAAACATCCTTTAACGCTATTTTCTTCTATTATAATTAAATTTGATATATTTTATAACATTTTCTATTTTAACGAATTATCCACTTATCAATCATTCATCTAGTTTAATGCCTATGACAAACATAATAGGTGGGCATATGTTAGAAAAGAAAAAAGAAGAAAGGTGTGTTTCATTGTTCAATCCTAGATTAAATCCCGAAGATGTAGATGTTAACATTCCGTTTCACCCTACCATGCCTTCTGGTAGCCCATACCCATCTTTAAACCCATCACCGTATCCGACACGACCTTCGCAGCCATATCCGCCACAACCATACCCACCACGTCCTCCGCAACCATATCCACCACGCCCGTACCCACCACGTCCTCCGCAGCCATATCCGCCACGCCCATACCCACCACGTCCTCCGCAACCATATCCACCACAACCATACCCTCCACGCCCTCCGCAGCCATATCCGCCACAACCATATCCACCACGCCCTCCGCAGCCATATCCGCCACAACCATATCCACCACGCCCTCCGCAGCCATATCCGCCACAACCATATCCACCACGTCCTATGCCATTTCCAGGCGGGCAATCCCCTGGCTTACCAGAATTCCCCGGACTAAACCTACCAGGAATGTAGAGTTGTCACCTGCATATTTGGAGGTCCAAAATAAAAAACTAGTAGCAACAAGACTATCCAGAAGTTCAAACATGAACTAATGGATAGCCTTGTTATTGTTTATTAGAAACTTTTATTGACTGATAAAAAACTAAGGAAGTGGCAACATGTCTATAAAATTTTCAGCAATACTACATATTCCCGCATTTAATGAGCACAGTATATAGAGAGGTGAATCTATGTGTAACGTAAAAAAAATAACTTTATGTATGATTAGCCTAATATTAATTAATTTGAGCATTATACCTTCTTTCGATGCAAAAGAATCAAATAAAGTTAATGGACTTGAAGCACAAATAAAAGGCTTAGAGAATCGTTTGAAAAACCTTGAGCCGATAAAGCCCCAAACAATTCCCGATCCTCCTTTTCCAGAATTATCTCCCCCGTCGAAATTTGTTACACTTTCACAGGTTATAGAGAATGGCGCAACTATTCCTTATGAAGTTATCATCAATAATCCTGGTTATAAGAGACCCGCTTATGAAGAATATTGGCATAGCTCAATCGGTCGATGGAGCTATGTTCCAACTAGAATTCATTATGCACTGCATCGACTATTTACGAATTACGATGTTGCTCTTTCTGAATGGTACGACTTTGAACAAAATATGGGATTCACGATTCCAATGTTTCAAAATAAAACAGATTTAGATTTATATATTGTCGCGTTCCAATCTGATATTACAGCAGTTTATACATTGGGGAATCAGGTGGTCGTTGTTGGATATCCAAGAAGAACCGGTGTTCAAGTGATTACTATAAAAACAAGTGCTATACAACCCACTAATACCGAAGAATCTTTACTTGTGCAATTATCAACTAAAGGAGGAGAAGAAATGGATTATACTCTTATCTCTTATATTTCTCCTGATTTTAGGTTGAAGCAAATAGAATAACTGTAAGCTACTTTTTCGTAGTTTTATTAGCAGGTTTTTTTACCTTTATCAGCGGTTGTTGGGATTTCATCAGCGATTTTGCTATCTTTATCAGCGATTGTCAGAGGTTTATCAGCGATTGTCCATATTCTATCAGCGATTCACTAAAAATTACTCGCTAAAGCATAAAAAAAACCACTTCTCAAATTTTGAGAAGTGGTTTTTTTTTGGCTGGAGCCGTAGATTACATCATTCCGCCCATGCCACCCATACCAGACATATCTGGCATAGCTGGAGCTGCTTCTGGAATGTCTGCTACAACTGCTTCTGTTGTTAAGAATAAAGCTGCGACAGATGCTGCGTTTTGTAGAGCTGAGCGAGTTACTTTCGCTGGATCTACTACGCCCGCTTCCATCATGTTTACCCATTCGCCTGTTGCAGCGTTGAAGCCTACACCGATTTCTTCGCGTTTTAGGCGATCTACGATAATTGAGCCTTCAAGACCAGCGTTGTTTGCGATTTGACGAACTGGCTCTTCTAAAGCACGTAGAACGATTTTCACACCAGTTGCTACGTCGCCTTCTTCTGATTCTGCAACTTTTTCAACTGCTGCATATACGTTAAGAAGTGCCGTACCACCACCTGATACGATGCCTTCTTCAACTGCCGCACGAGTTGAGTTAAGAGCATCTTCAATGCGAAGTTTGCGTTCTTTTAGTTCTGTTTCTGTCGCAGCACCAACTTTGATTACTGCTACACCGCCTGCTAATTTTGCAAGGCGTTCTTGTAATTTTTCTTTATCGAATTCTGAAGTTGTTTCAGCAAGCTGAGCACGGATTTGACCAATACGGCTTTCGATTGCATCTGCACCGCCAACACCTTCTACGATTGTTGTATTGTCTTTTGTAACAACCACTTTTGCAGCACGCCCAAGTGATGTAATATCAGCTGTTTTAAGGTCTAAGCCTAATTCTTCTGTAATTACTTGACCACCTGTTAAAATTGCGATATCTTCTAGCATTGCTTTACGACGATCACCAAATCCTGGTGCTTTAACCGCTACAGCATTGAATGTACCGCGAAGTTTGTTTACTACAAGTGTTGCAAGAGCTTCGCCTTCAACATCTTCAGCAATAATTAACAGTGGACGACCTTGTTGTACCACTTGTTCTAATAATGGTAATACTTCTTGAATGTTTGTAATTTTTTTATCAGTAATTAAAATGTATGGGTTATCTAATACCGCTTCCATTTTATCTGTATCTGTTACCATGTAGTGTGATGCATAGCCGCGGTCGAACTGCATACCTTCAACTACATCAAGTTCAGTTGTGAAGCCTTTAGATTCTTCAATTGTAATAACACCATCGTTACCAACACGTTCCATTGCTTCTGCAATTAATTGCCCCACTTCATCATCAGCAGCAGAGATTGCCGCAACCTGTGCGATTTCATCTTTGTTGCTTACTGGGCGAGAAATTGCGTGTAATTCTGTAAGGGCTGCTGCAACCGCTTTGTCGATCCCTTTACGAATGCCTACAGGGTTTGCACCTGCTGTTACGTTCTTTAAGCCTTCACGAATAATTGCTTGCGCTAATACTGTTGCAGTTGTTGTACCGTCACCAGCGATTTCATTTGTTTTAGAAGCAACTTCTGCTACTAATTTTGCCCCCATGTTTTCGTATGGATTTTCTAGCTCGATTTCTTTTGCAATTGTTACACCATCATTTGTAATAAGTGGTGAACCGAATTTTTTTTCTAAAACTACGTTACGACCTTTAGGCCCTAAAGTAATTTTTACTGCGTTTGCTAATTTATCTACACCTTGTAGCATTAATGAACGAGCGTCTTCTGAGAATTTAATATCTTTTGCCATTTGAATTTACCCTCCTGAAATGGAATATTCGTTAAGCTTCAACAATATATTTATAGAAATTTCGCCATACGGTCATTGCCATCTATTTGTTTATCTATGACAATCACTAAAGGCATTTAATTTAAAAGTATTAACTTATTCAATAATTGCAAGAATATCGCTTTCGCGTAAAATTAGGTATTCATTACCTTCATATTTAACTTCTGTACCAGAGTATTTAGAGAAAATAATGCGGTCGTCAACTTTTACGTCAAGCTCTACACGTTGTCCGTTCTCTAAAATGCGACCCGTCCCAACTGCTACAACTTTACCTTCTTGCGGTTTTTCTTTTGCAGAGTCTGGCAGTACAATACCGAATGCAGATTTTTCTTCTACCTCGATTAGTTCGATTACAATACGATCTCCTAGTGGTCTTAACAAGTGAAACAACCTCCTATTAATTAAATATATGTTTGAACATTTATTAGCACTCTATACGGACGAGTGCTAACACAATTATTATGATAATCAATCACACTTTTTTTTGCAAGTCAGAACTACGAAAAATTTTGTTTTCTTTCCATATTCCTCTACAATAGAAAGATAGCATAATGAATGGAAAGGATTTTGACTGTGAACGATTCTCAAAAAATAATTAAACATAAAAAAACAGCCCTTTATGTTTTACTGATTTATATCCTCATGCAAATATCAGGTAAATGGCTGGCACAACCGTTTCACAAATTTATTATGAGTACAACCGGTTTACCTAGTGAGCAAGCTGCTCCGCTTACGCAAGGCTGGTATATTGCACTTAGCTTTGCTATTGCATTAATTCTAAGCTTAATCATAACATCTCGCGATAAAGCGTTTTGGGATATTTATAAAGGACAGAAAGAAACTATTCCACTATCAATTATGTGGGGAATCATAGGTTTCTTCTTAGTTTTCATCGGCCAAATGATTGGTGCAGCTATCGAAATGGCTATATTCGGTATCCAAGGTGGATCGCAAAACACAGCTGATATTGTAGCTATTGCTAAAGGCGCTCCTATCGCGATATTGGCAATTGTCGTTTTTGGACCAATATTAGAAGAGTTCGTCTTCCGCCGTGTTATTTTTGGATCGCTTGTCCAAACAACTAATTTCTGGATAGCCGGTATAGTAAGTGCCATTTTCTTTGCACTTATTCATTTCGACTTCTCTCATATCTTGCTTTATACAATATGTGGATTGATTTTTGCCTTCTTATATCACAAAACAAAACGCATTTGGACATCTATTATCGCCCATGTCATGCTGAATGGTTTTGTGACACTTGTACAATTGTATGCAGAACCATTGCAAAAGTTTCTTGAACAACTAGAAAAAATGCAATAAAAATCAGAGAGTTTTTTCTTCCTACTGATTTTTAGTTGGATGTATATATGTATTACGACGAAAAAGCTCGATGCTATATGCATCGAGCTTCTATTATTGTTGATTCAATTCTTCGATTTGACGTCTCTGCTGTTCAAGTGCCTCTTCTATCTGACGTTTTTGCTCAGCTTCTTGTTCTTCTTTCAATCGCATTTCCTCTGATTTTAAGTATTTCTTATAGCCAATACGAGAAATCATAATGCTAATTTCATAAAGAACAAATAACGGTACTGAAACCATTAAGTGCGAGGCTAATTCAGGTGGCGCGATTAGTGCAGCACATACAAATAAACCAAAGTATGAATACTTACGAATACGAATTAGTAACTCAGGAGATAAAATCCCAATACGCGAAAAGAACAAGACTACAATCGGTAATTGGAAAAGGAAACCAAAAGGTATTGTAAGCTTAAATAAAAACGAAAAATATTCATGTATGCCAATTGTTTGTTGAATTTCTAAATCGTTTGATAAATTCATCATAAACTTTATGACATAAGGGAATAGTAAAAAATATGAAAAAGACAGCCCTGCTAAAAACAATAAGAACGAATACGGTATATAGCTTAAAGTTGCTTTTCGTTCTACGTCCCTAAGTCCTGGGCTAATAAAAGCCCACAATTGATACATCAATACCGGTGAGGATAGGATAAATGCTATTAAAAAAACTACTTGGATATAAATTGCAAGTGGTGTTACTACATCAAACGCATGGAGCTCTATATTGTAATTCGCTCCAGTACTTTGAAGGTATTTAACAAGCGGCTTTGCAACAAAGAAGCCGCCAGCCATAGCGAGAACAAAGAAAACGGCAACAATGAAAAGCCGTTTTCTTAATTCTTCTATATGCTCAATGACAGTTAGATCTTTTGGATTCATTCCTCAAACATCCTAACTTACTTATCTAGTTCTTTCTTTTTCTTATCATCATCATCTTCGTCGGCTAATCCTTTAGTAGCATTTTTGAATTCACGTAATGTTGAACCAAATGCTTTCCCAAGCTCTGGTAACTTTTTAGGACCAAAAATTAGTAATGCGACAATTCCGATAATAATGAGGCTCATAGGACCAATACCACCCATTACAGCCACCTCCTCTTTATATCCATCATTTTAACGCATATTTCGCCATTATGCTAACTAATAATATGTGAAAGTTTTTCGTCACTCTCTCATTTCACTACATACCTCTATTGACAAAAACTGTTAGATATACTTAAAGTATGTACAATTATCACACTTCCTGATTACGAATTAAATAAATGAGCGCTTGCAATTCTACCGACAAATCAATTGTTAAAAGTTGCATTTTATCTGGTACAGTAATACGCTCTGGCGTAAAGTTCAAAATTCCTTTTGCGTTCATTGCCGCTAATCTATCAGCCATTTTCTGTGCAGAGCGTGGTGAAACTGTTAAAATCGCAAGCTCCGCTCCGTATTCTGCATATTTTTCTTCCAATAAATCAGGATGAAAAACAGGAATATTGCTAATCATCTTCCCTTCCTTCGGGGCCTTTGAATCAAATGCCACAACGATTTGAGTATTATGATTTTTTTGGAAATTATATTTTAATAAAGCACTACCTAAATTCCCTACACCAATTAACGCTACTTTTGTCGCTTCATGTTGATCGAGCGTTTGACTAAAAAATTTTAAGAGATGCTGCACATCATAGCCATATCCCTTTTTCCCTAGAGCACCAAAATAAGAAAAATCACGGCGAATAGTTGCAGAATCAATTTTCATCGCTTCACTCAGTTCCTTCGAAGAAATGCGTTCCATGCCTTCTTGTGCAAAGTTTTGGATAAATCGATAGTAAAGAGGAAGTCTTTTCGTAGTGGCTTGTGGAATTTTTAATTCTTGTTTCAAACTTTTTCCTCCTTATAATGTATCAAATCTTTTATGATACACGCTTAATTAACTATTTCTAAGTTTATAATGTTCACTGGAGTATTTCCCTTTAGTTAATGGCGCTTTTACGCCACTAACTAAAGAGAAATCGTTTCAATCTTACATGACAGCTTGGAATAAGTAAAGCACCGACATTGCAAGCAAATCGTACATCCATTACACTAAGGAAGAATTGAGGTGTCAAGAATGATTGTTTTACAAGTCAATCAACTATATAAATCCTTCATTGCAGATGAAATTTTGAGTGGCGTAAAATTAGAGGTTCAACATCGTGACCGCGTTGCATTAGTAGGTCGTAACGGTGCTGGTAAGTCCACATTACTTAAAATAATTGCTGGTCAACTGTCATATGACTCTGGCGATATTATTATCCCTAAAGGTATACAAATCGGATATTTAGAGCAGCATGCTGGATTAAACTCAACATTGTCAATTTGGGATGAAATGATGACAATTTTTGAGCCACTTATTGCCCAAGAACAAGCACTCCGATCATTAGAACAACAAATGGCCGACCCAACTGTTTATGAAAATCCTACTTTATATTCAAAAATAATGTCTGAATACGATCATTTGCAACATAATTTTAAGGATGCAGGTGGCTATCAATTTGAGTCTGATACACGTTCTGTGCTTCATGGCATGCAGTTTTATCCTGATGATTATGAAAAGCCAATTAGCTCACTATCAGGGGGCCAACGAACTCGGTTAGCACTTGCTAAGCTGTTATTAAGTAAACCTGACCTATTAATACTCGATGAACCTACTAACCATTTAGATATTGAAACCCTCTCTTGGTTGGAATCATATTTAAAAGGCTATGAAGGGGCTATTCTAATTGTTTCCCATGACCGCTACTTCTTAGATCAGGTTGTTTCCATTGTCTACGAAGTCTCTCGTCATCGCGTCACAAAATATTCAGGCAATTATAGTGCCTATTTAGATGAAAAAGCAAAAAATTACGAGCGTGATTTGAAGCTTTATGAACGACAGCAAGATGAGAAGGCCAAGCTTGAAGAATTTGTTCAAAAAAACATCGCTCGTGCTTCTACTACAAAAATGGCACAAAGTCGTCGTAAAATGCTTGAACGAACAGAATGGATGGAATCCCCTGAGGGTGATGAAAAATCAGCAAGATTCGGTTTTACAATTGAACGCCAAAGTGGTAACGATGTATTATCTATTGATGACTTAGCTATAGGTTATAGTGATAAGAAAATATCTAACGGCATCACATTACGCACTTTCCGAGAAGATCGTATTGCACTTGTTGGACCAAACGGGGTTGGTAAATCAACTTTATTAAAAACCATCGTAAAGGATTTGCTACCACTCTCCGGAGAAATTCGCTATGGTACGAATGTTCAAATTGGTTATTCTGATCAAGAGCAAGCAAAGCTGTCGAGCAATAAAAGTGTACTAAAAGAGCTATGGGATGAATGGCCTTTAATGAATGAAAAAGATATTCGCTCGGTACTTGGCCGTTTCTTATTTAGTGGAGAAGATGTAGATAAAATCGTATCGTCTTTATCTGGTGGAGAAAAGGCTAGACTTGCATTAGCTAAATTAATGATGCAAAAAGCCAATCTTTTAATTCTCGATGAGCCTACCAATCACTTAGACTTAGATAGTAAAGAGATATTGGAAAACGCATTGATCGATTATCCTGGAACACTCTTATTTGTATCGCATGACCGATATTTCATCAATCGAATCGCAACTAAAGTAATCGAACTATCTGGCGATGGTTCCTTTGAGTACTTAGGTGACTATGATTATTATCTTGAAAAGAAACAAGAGCTATTAGAAATTGCTCAAATGAAAGCTGCTGCACAACCACAAGTACAAGCTGATGTACCTGAGAAAATCTCTACCTCTAAAATTGATAAAGAGGCTAAAAAACGAGAGCGCCAAATTAGACGTACACTTGAGGAACTAGAGGGGAAAACGCAGCAAGTAAATCTTGAAATAGCTCGCTTAGAAGAAGCTCTTTGCGATCCCGAAATTTTCACAGACCACGAAAAAATTACAGAGCTTCAAGAGGAATTATCAACCGCTAAGGAACAATATGAGTTATTCGAAATGGAATGGCTTGAGCTAAGTGAAGAACTTGAAAATATTATTTTATAATATCCCTCTTGAGGTGGGATAAAACTTGTAAAGCCATGTGCCATGTCGCATGGCTTTTTACTTTACTCGCCTTGATTTTTCATATATATTGGTCAAGTGCTATTTTTCGACAAAAAATGCCCACAACTTTATGCACACTATAAATCTAGTAATACCAACATATCAACAGACTTTTCCACATTGTCCACAATTCAAAAAAATTTTATTCACATCATTCTGTGCAAAATAGGCTACTATATATTGAATAATCACAAGTTATGCACAAGTTATCAACAATTTGTGCATAAGTACGGATGTTCGGTGTTTTGTTTCTATCTTACCTGTGGATAATTTTCTGAAAAATTTGTCAACTAATTGTGTTCAAATTTTCTTATAGCCATTGTTTTCTCAACAATTTTTTCACAAAAGCAAAAAGAGGTATTGTAGATTTAATATCTACAATACCTCTTTTCTATATTACACCCAGGATTTCAACTCCATTCCTGGGCGACCGTTCATTGATAAATTGCCTCGAATACCTACTTCAAACATAGGCGTTGCAGCTGCCCCTATCATCGCGGCATTATCTGTACACAGCTTTAATGGCGGTACATACAACGGGATACCTTCTTCCGCAAATACAGACTCAAGTGATGTTCGTAAGCCTTTATTTGCCGCTACACCTCCAGCTGCAATAACTTGTTTCACTTTATATTCACGTGCTGCCCGTAATGTTTTAGCTGTTAACACTTCAACCACGCTATCCTGAAATCCTTTGGCTACGGCAGTCGGAGAAATCTCTTCTCCACGCTGATCCATATTATGCTTATAATTAATAACTGCTGATTTTAAACCACTAAAGCTAAAATCATAAGAATCTTCCTCTAACCACACTCGTGGGAAGGTCACAGCCTCATCCCCCTCGTGTGCTAGCTTGTCAATACGTGGACCACCTGGATACGGTAAGCCTAAAACACGCGCAACCTTATCATAAGCTTCACCAGCTGCATCATCTCTTGTCTCACCAATGACTTCAAAAGAGCCATGTTCCTTCATATAAACTAGCTCTGTATGGCCACCTGATACAACTAGTGCTAATAATGGGAATTCCATCGGCTGCACGAGTGCATTAGCATATATATGTCCAGCTATATGATGCACACCTAAAATTGGCAAATTATTAGCAAATGCAAAGGCCTTCGCGGCATTAATTCCAATTAACAACGCCCCTACAAGACCAGGGCCTTCAGTAACTGCCACAGCATCTAAATCAGCCGGCTTCATATTTGCCTGTGCTAATGCTTCTTCTATGACCATTGTAATTTGCTCAACATGATGTCGGGATGCAATTTCAGGTACAACCCCACCAAATCGTTTATGACTTTCTATTTGTGATGCAACCACATTTGAAACAATTTCAGAACCATTTCGAATAATCGCTGCTGCTGTTTCATCACAGCTCGATTCTATTGCTAATATCATTCGATCTTCCATCATAAATTCACCCACATGACAAGGGCATCCTCCCCGTTATCTGTATAATAGCCTTTACGTATGCCACCATCTTGGAAATCAAGTTTTCGATAAAGATTTTGAGCAACTGTATTCGTTACACGTACCTCTAAACTCATAACTTCCATACTATGATCTCTAGCAATACGCATTGCCTCTTGCATTAAACCTTCACCAATTCCGCGACCACGAGCAATCTCTATAACCGCAACGTTCGTAATTTGCGCTGCGTCTATAACCATCCACATTCCACAAAAACCGATAATGTTATTATATTCATCTATAGCTAGCACATAATGTGCATACTGATTTTCATGCACTTCATAATAAAAAGAATCTAACGTCCATGGTGTAGGAAATGTAGCAAGCTCAATTTCATACACTACTGGGACATCTTCAGATACCATTTTACGATATGTTACATTACTACTCATGTGTCTTCTCCTTTTGCTCCTTCAGCCAATTCGCCTCCGCCTCGGCAATACGTTTGTATTGCGGGACAAAATGATGAACTGCATCCACACTTGGTAGCTCTACTTTCGTCGCTAATCGGACTGTTTCACTTGCTCGTGGTAAGTCATTACTAAACGGTATGCGCTGCGCATAATCACCTAGCACCTCTACGATTTTATGCCAAAAAACTTCTACATCAGCTCCAACAAATAAAACCGGTGCCTCTAAAGCCTGTAAACGCTCTAATAAGCCATCTATATGATCGTGATAATCTTCTATAATTGTTTCAAGCTCACAGCCCCTATAAACGGCCGTATAGACATTGTCTCTTCGCGCATCAAAAATAGGACAAATAAACCCATCATATAGTGCTGCATTTGCGGCCAATGACTTTAAGCTAGATATTCCAACTAAAGGCTTTTTCAATGTCCATGCTAATGTTTTAGCAAGCGTCACACCTATTCGTACACCGGTATAAGAACCAGGTCCTTCTGATACAGCAATCGCATCCAACTCACTTGGCTTAATACCTGCCTTTGCTAGCACTTCTTCAATGGCTGGCATAGCACCTGCCGAATGCGTTAATTTTATATTTTGTACAATCTCCGCGATCACTTTTCCATCTCTTATTACAGCAATAGAAAGTGGTGCATTCGCTGTTTCAATTCCCAACCAAATCATTTCATTAGCTCCTCACATAATGCCTCATATCGCTTTCCAAGAGGTGTTAATACAAATCGTCGTTGATTTTCTCCGATTCGGTAAATTTCTATTCCAAGACGCTCCTGCGGTAAATCCTGTTCAATCAAATGAGCCCACTCGACAACTGATACCGCATCACCATAAAATAGTTCGTCCCATCCAAGATCCTCATCACTTTCTGCTAAGCGATAAACATCTAAATGATTAAATGGTAAACGTCCCTCATATTGCTTTACAATCGTAAATGTTGGGCTATTGACCGTTCTCTTCACGCCAAGTCCCTTCGCTAATGCTTTCGTAAATGTCGTCTTACCAGCACCCAAATCACCCTCTAATGTAATTGTATCCTGGGCTTCTAATAAGCTTGCTAGCTTCAACGCAAAATTCTCAGTATCATCAAGTGAATTCATTAATTTTTCATACATCATCTCTTTTTCCTCTCTTAGCTCCATTACTTCTAGTTTACCGAAACAAGCGTAAATGTTCAAAACATCCAGCGATTTTCAAAAAAGATCTGTGCTGACGCTTTGCTTTCGTTATAAAACATGTGCTAAATGAAGATAAAACACGTCCTCTTTTATAGAAGACGTGTTATTTTCTTGTTTAACGACCTTTTGCCTCAATAATCTCTTTATTTATCAATTTATCATCTTTAAATCGTACTATATAGGTTTTTGTCATAAGTATTTCATCATTCCAGCGGTATTGATCTTTTTTTACCATTTCTCCTGCTCCCCCTGCAATTTTTACTACTTCCATATATGACATACCTTCTTTTAGCTTTTCAAATTCTGCTTCATTCATATTTTTCTGCCAGTGGTACGCATTAGACTCCTCTATGTTTAAAATAGGATCTCCACAGCCTGCTAGTATTACAATAGCACCTATAAGTAAACTTATATTCAGTCGTTTTATGTAAAGATATTTTCGCATGCTAACACCTCCAAATTCTTCATACAAGGGGCATCGATAAAATAGTCACGCATATTAACGAGTAGTAATTATCTGTATCAAAAGCTAAGCGTCGGTACAGACAATTTCAACGAAAGCAATGAAGGTTAGAACAGGGATTAATTGCCAGTAAAACCTGAATATTAGTCTTTAATTTATTGCTCTACTTGTTTCCTCAAGCGATCTGGTAACTGACTGCATGCCTTTTCAGTTTATTTACACAAACAACTTAGAATCTTTGCTAACGCGTCTTTAGGTATGAATGTTAGGGCATTACCTATAACCTAAAATCCCCAACAAATATTATAGTACCAATTTTATCGACATCCACTAATTCCCTTATATTAACAATAAAAAAAGTCCTTATGATTTAAAAGCATCATAAGAACTATATTATCGTTTATAATGGCGGTCCCGACCGGGATCGAACCGGCGATCTCCTGCGTGACAGGCAGGCATGTTAACCGCTACACCACGGGACCTCTTTAAGACATTTATAAATATATCATAGAAAAATAGCATATGCAATATTTTTTTATAATTTTTTCATTTTTATATTCTCTATTTTGGGGGCATTGAATTTGTAAATTTGTAAGTAAATTAAGTAGATTCCACAAACTATTAGATACTTAATCCGCAAGAAGTAGCATTGAAACGCTAATTTTTAAATAGAGTACATAGAAAAAGAGCAACTACAATAACTAGTATTTTGCAGTTGCTCTATATTATTTCATTGTTATCAGCTTTAGCTTTAATAATCACTTTAATAAAAAACAGCCAGCATTCAGCTGACTGTCTACTTTGCCTAGCGACGTCCTACTCTCACAGGGGGAAGCCCCCAACTACCATCGGCGCTAAAGAGCTTAACTTCCGTGTTCGGTATGGGAACGGGTGTG
>NZ_JBHVUJ010000012.1:0-88839 GCF_042884205.1 Lysinibacillus sp. NPDC058147 | reverse complement strand
GCTAGGCATTATACCCAGGAGGATTAGCTCAGCTGGGAGAGCACCTGCCTTACAAGCAGGGGGTCGGCGGTTCGAGCCCGTCATCCTCCACCATTATGGTCCCGTGGTGTAGCGGTTAACATGCCTGCCTGTCACGCAGGAGATCGCCGGTTCGATCCCGGTCGGGACCGCCATTTTTTTTTTGCCGGTGTAGCTCAGTTGGTAGAGCAACTGACTTGTAATCAGTAGGTCGTGGGTTCGACTCCTATCGCCGGCACCATCCCTTGGAGGGGTAGCGAAGAGGCTAAACGCGGCGGACTGTAAATCCGCTCCTTAGGGTTCGGCGGTTCGAATCCGTCCCCCTCCACCATTTTAGGGGCATAGTTCAACGGTAGAATAGAGGTCTCCAAAACCTTTGGTGTGGGTTCGATTCCTACTGCCCCTGCCAGGTTACGAGGTACTCGTTATCAAACAATACTATGATTACATATAGTGGCGATTGTGGCGAAGTGGTTAACGCACCGGATTGTGGTTCCGGCATTCGTGGGTTCGATTCCCATCAGTCGCCCCATTTAATAATTGGGGTATAGCCAAGCGGTAAGGCAACGGATTTTGATTCCGTCATGCCTAGGTTCGAATCCTAGTACCCCAGCCATTCATTTCTTAGTTTGAGCCATTAGCTCAGTTGGTAGAGCATCTGACTTTTAATCAGAGGGTCGAAGGTTCGAGTCCTTCATGGCTCATCAGTTTTTATAAATGCGCCCGTAGCTCAATTGGATAGAGCGTCTGACTACGGATCAGAAGGTTATGGGTTCGACTCCTGTCGGGCGCGCCAATAAAGCCTAATAATATCGGAATGTAGCTCAGCTTGGTAGAGCACTTGGTTTGGGACCAAGGGGTCGTAGGTTCGAATCCTGTCATTCCGACCATCTTTCCTGATTGTTGGGGCCTTAGCTCAGCTGGGAGAGCGCCTGCCTTGCACGCAGGAGGTCAGCGGTTCGATCCCGCTAGGCTCCACCATTTATATAATTTCCGGAGGTATACCCAAGTCTGGCTGAAGGGATCGGTCTTGAAAACCGACAGGCGGGTAACACCGCGCGGGGGTTCGAATCCCTCTACCTCCTCCATTTTTCCGGGTCAGTAGCTCAGTTGGTAGAGCATTAGATTGAAGCTCTAAGTGTCGGCGGTTCGATTCCGTCCTGACCCACCATTTGCGGGTGTAGTTTAATGGTAAAACCTCAGCCTTCCAAGCTGATGTCGTGAGTTCGATTCTCATCACCCGCTCCAAAAAATAATGGGCCTATAGCTCAGCTGGTTAGAGCGCACGCCTGATAAGCGTGAGGTCGATGGTTCGAGTCCATTTAGGCCCACCATTATTCCGAAGTAGCTCAGTTGGTAGTAGCACCTGACTGTTAATCAGGTTGTCGCAGGTTCGAGTCCTGCCTTCGGAGCCACGGCCCGTTGGTCAAGTGGTTAAGACACCGCCCTTTCACGGCGGTAACACGGGTTCGAATCCCGTACGGGTCATCAAGCATGTTGCACATTAGTGCGACATGCTTTTTTTATGCGTACTATACTGACAAACAAAGATCATCATGCGGTAAGGAAGTGCCACTTAATAACGTCTACTCCTAAATACTGCAAAGGAGAGTAAATGAGTCCTAATGATCTCGTGTATTACCTACTTAGGCGTAAAAAAACGGCAAATCTATATTCAATAGTTTTTTCTCTGTAATTTCCCCTGATTTTAATAATGTCTACTCAAAATGGAAACCCTAATCCATAAATAACTTTAGTTTTAGAAAAATAGAAGACATGATAAGAAATATTGAACAAAGTATTTCATATATAAAATATGTATGTTTTCTGGCTGATTTTTTCGTGGTGATTATAGTTTCATTCCTCTAATATGAGGGTAGATGGAGGAATTCGATATGAATTTACATGAAGTACAGCGCTTTTTAGAACTTTATCAAGTAGAGCAAAATGAGTCTGAAACATGGCTAGAAAATAAATTACAGCAAATTAAAATAGCAGGCGAATATATACCGACAACGGAAGAATTAATCTTTGGTGCACGAGTAGCATGGCGTAATAGTAATAAGTGTATTGGTCGATTGTTTTGGCAATCGCTGCATGTTGTTGATGCCCGAGATGTTTCAAAAGAAGAAGATATTTTCAACGCATTGCTTGAACATATTCAATATGCAACAAATGGTGGGAAAATTCGTCCAACAATAACGATCTTCGCACCAGGGCGAGTTCGTGTATGGAATCATCAGCTAATCCGTTATGCTGGCTATGAAACGGAATGGGGAATCGTTGGTGATCCACATTCTATTGAGTTTACAAAAGTATGTGAGTCACTTGGCTGGCAAGGTAAGAGAACCGCATTTGACGTGCTTCCGATCGTTGTACAGGTGGATAGAAGGAAACCACAAGTGTTTACTATTCCTGACGAATATGTACTAGAGGTACCGATTCGTCATCCGGAATCTGCTCAAGTAGAGAAGCTAGGATTAAAATGGTATGCAGTGCCGATAATTTCGAGTATGCGTTTCCAAATGGCAGGTATCGATTTTGAAGCAGCCCCATTTAATGGTTGGTATATGGGAACAGAAATTGGGGCACGTAATTTAGCAGATCATGAGCGTTATAATATGCTGCCTGCTATAGCGGAAATTTTCAACCTCGATACGACTAAACAGGCTTCTCTATGGCGTGATCGTGCATTAGTTGAGCTGAATATTGCCGTTCTACATTCCTTTAAAGAAGACGGTGTTAGCATTGTGGATCATCATACAGCTGCACAGCAATTTAAATTGTTTGAGGAAACAGAAGTAACAGCAAATCGTAAGGTTACAGGTAATTGGACGTGGTTGATTCCACCTCTTTCACCAGCTACAACTCACATTTACCATAAACCTTATGTTAATGTTTACAATACACCGAACTATTTTTATCAGAAACCACCTTATTAATAGGGAAAGGCAGCTCACTTTTAACTTATTTCCGTTGAAATAAGATTATGAGCTGCCTTTTTTAATTCACATATTCATTTTTAGAAGCCCTAAATGAACATAAGAAAAGTATCAATACAACGATAATAAATAACCATCCAGCGGTTTTCCAGTTACCGAATAAATCATGCAAATAACCAAATAAAATAGGACCGATTGCGGCTAATAAATATCCTAATGATTGTGCAAAACCTGATAAATCAGCCGCTTCAAAAGCTGTACGGGTACGTAGTGTAAAGAACATCATTGCTAATGCGAATGAAGACCCTCCTGCTAAGCCTAGTAGCACCATCCATAGAACAGCGAGACTTGTCCATTCCATCACTACCCCGATAAAGCCAACTAAGTAAAATACCGTAAACATTAATACGAGAGGTCGTTGAGATGTCATTTTACTTGCAATAATAGGTACAGCTAAAGCCATTGGAACTTGTGAAAATTGCATGATGGAAAACATCCAGCCTGCACGATCTGCTGCTAAGCCTTGTGCTATGTATATTTCAGGAATCCAAGCTGCGGTTGTATAGAATAATAATGATTGTAATCCCATAGCCCCCGTTACTGCCCAAGTAACAGGCGATTTCCATAATGGTGCACGCTCTTTCGTCGTTTTAATAGGAGGCTCAGGTTTATTAAATTTCAGCAGTGGAATCCAAATTAAAATGGTTAATACCACAAGAACAAGTGCAATTGATAGTGCACCTTGCCAACCAAGTGATGAATCAGCAATAGGATAACTAATACCAGCACCGAGTCCAGCTGTCAAATTCATCGACATTGTGAAAAATGCCATAAGTAAACCTACGTGATAGGGAAATTTCAATTTAAGTAACCCCGGAATTAGTACGTTACCGAATGAAATGGCTATACCAATTAGCATAGTACCAAATACGAGTAAACTAGTTGTACCAAGGGAGCGTAGGACAATTCCTACAGCTAAAAGAATAGTTGATAAAAATAATGTTAATTCTAATCCAAATTTACGTGCGACAATTGGTGCGAACGGAGAAATAATTGCAAATGCTAGCAATGGAATCGTTGTTAGAAAGCCCGCTAGTACATTGGATATGCCAAGGTCTTCACGGATAAAGGAAATAATAGGTCCAACAACTGTTAGCGGCATTCGTAATGTCGAGGCAATACAAATTACTCCGATAACTAGTAATAAGGTTGTACCTTTCCAGCTAATTTTCCTGCTAGGATAAGTATCGGTATGTTCATGAGTAGTCAAATAAATCCCCCTTGTTAGAACAATTATAATTGAATCACTATACCACTTTATCATAATAATAAAAATAGTGGAAAATTCATAAAATACAGAACATTAAACAGGCTATTGAAATGTCATAGGTCGTATGTTAAACTAATATCCATCATAAATTTAATATTTATATGCCTCATGTTTGTATTGAGGTAGAGGTCGCGGTATTTAAGAGTATACTAATGGAAATGACAAGCATTTGAGATATTAGTTGAAAGGAAATACTGCCGAAGTGTGAGGGGACTTGAAAACCTCATGCTGGGGCTGTCTCCGAAAGGAACAGAACTGTCACGTTTGGACAACGTGTTGAGCTATCATTTTGAAAGAACAGAGGATTTACTTAGCCATCACAGCAACGTTCATGTGATGGCATTTTTTTGCCTCTTAAAAGGAAGGAAGCTATATTGTGAGTGAAATAAAAGTCAATCAGCTCGGCCATAAAGCGCCGGAGCTGAAAAAAGAATTAAAAAGCCGTCATATTACAATGATTTCATTAGGCGGTACAATCGGTACAGGATTGTTTTTAGCTAGTGGTGGTGCCATTGCACAAGCAGGTCCAGGCGGTGCACTACTCGCCTATGCATTAATCGGTATCATGGTGTATTTTTTAATGACGAGCTTAGGTGAAATGGCAGCTTATATGCCATCATCGGGATCATTTAGTACGTATGCAACAAAATTTGTAGACCCGGCTTTAGGCTTTGCACTTGGTTGGAACTACTGGTATAACTGGGCAATTACAATTGCAGCGGAAATTTCTGCTGTCTCATTAATTATGAAATATTGGTTCCCAGATAGCTCATCCGCACTTTGGACTGTTTTATTTATTGCAGTAGTTTTAACGTTCAATCTATTATCAGTAAAAAGCTATGGTGAAAGTGAATACTGGTTTGCAATGATAAAGGTTGTAACTGTAATCGTTTTTATTATCATCAGCTTCTTAATGATTTTTGGTATTTTAGGAGGACACGCTCCTGTAGGCTTTACGAATTTCTTCATTAGTGATGGACCATTCCACGGAGGTCTCCTTGCTACATTTGGTATTTTCTTAGCTGCGGGATTCTCATTCCAAGGGACAGAGCTACTTGGAATAACAGCAGGGGAAACAGATGACCCTGGTAAAAATATTCCGAAAGCCGTTAAGTCTGTGTTCTGGCGAATTCTATTGTTTTATATTTTAGCGATTGCTGCAATTGGGATGCTGATTCCATTTACAGACTCACGTTTATTATCTGAAGATATCGCTGTTTCACCATTTACATTGGTGTTCGATCGTTTAGGAATTGCCTTTGCTGCATCATTGATGAATGCTATCATTTTAACGGCAATGCTGTCAGCAGGGAATTCAGGGCTTTACGCATCGTCACGTATGCTTTGGCAATTAGCAGTAGATGGACATGCACCGAAAATTTTCACTAAACTAAGCCGTCGAGGTATTCCAATTTACGCATTACTGGCGACTTTAGCTATAGGTTGCCTAGCATTTTTAGCTTCATTCTTTGGTGATGGTGTGGTCTATATGTGGCTCCTAAATGCCTCTGGGATGTCTGGCTTCATTGCCTGGTTAGGGATTGCATTTAGCCATTATCGTTTCCGTCGAGCGTTCGAGGTACAGGGCTTAGATCCGAAATTATTGCCATATAAAGCAAGGCTATTCCCATTCGGCCCGCTATTTGCCTTTACGGTTTGTATGATTGTTGTTATTGGACAAAACTACAATGCCTTTATGGGTAATACAATAGATTGGTACGGAGTCCTTGTCTCATATATCGGTATTCCACTGTTCTTACTGTTATGGCTTGGCTATAAAATCAAGCATAAAACAAAAATGCTTCCATTAGAGAAATGTGATTTAAAAGTTGAATAATAAAAAATAAAACTGTCCTGTGAGTCATAGAAAAAAATGACTTGCAGGGCAGTTTTTTTATAGATAAAAAATATTAATCAATTTGTACCTCTGAACGAACAATCTTGCCAGAAAAATTACTACAAGTGAACGATTAAAAAGGAAGAGCTTTAGTTTCTCGAATTTATCACCTACTTTTGGTGCTCAACCTCAATATGGTAAACTGTTATATAAATGGCAATTGATAAA
Organism: Lysinibacillus sp. NPDC058147; assembly: GCF_042884205.1. Lineage (NCBI taxonomy): Bacteria > Bacillati > Bacillota > Bacilli > Caryophanales > Bacillaceae > Lysinibacillus > Lysinibacillus sp. NPDC058147. The sequence goes on along the minus strand of NZ_JBHVUJ010000012.1, from coordinate 82,484 downwards.
ATGCTTTATATTAGGAAGAGGTGCATGAAAGTGCAAAAGCATATTTTACTAGTAGAAGATGACGAAGCCATTCGCGAAATGGTAGAAAACTATTTAACGATGGAGGGGTTTCTTGTTACCTCTGCAGTAAATGGAGAAGAAGCATTACAAAATTGTTTAAACAATCCCTTTGATTTAGTGATCTTGGATATTATGATACCGAAACTTAATGGATTAGAAGTTTTAAAGATTATACGAGAGCAAGCATCACTTCCAATTATCATTATGTCAGCCAAGGATAGTGATGTTGATAAAGCGTTAGGATTAGGATTAGGGGCAGATGATTACATCGCCAAGCCATTCTCGATGCTGGAATTTTCAGCACGCGTTAAAGCCGCAATTCGAAGAGCTACAAAATACTCCAATCAAGTGGAGGAGAAGAAAGATATAGTAGAGATAGACAACTTATCGATCGACCTTGTTAATTTTTCAGCTGAGAAGAATGGACAACAAGTAAAGCTCACGTCAAAGGAATTTGGCATCTTAAAATTATTCGTGACAAATCGTAATCGAGTTTTTACAAAGCAGCAAATTTATCAATTGATTTGGAATGATGCTTACTATGGGGATGAAAATATTATTAATGTACATATAAGAAGATTACGTGAAAAAATTGAAGACGATCCATCCAATCCTCAATATATTAAAACACTTTGGGGAATTGGCTATAAATTTGAAGGATAAATAGATGATTATATTTCTATTACTAATTATTGTGTTACTCGTAGGAATTATTATTTTTCAGGTGAGAGCAAAAAAACAACAGAACGCTACGATTCAATACATGCATCAAAAACTGGAAGACATTATTGATGAACAATCAAGTGAGAAGATTTTAGTATCGACAGCAAATCAAGAAATACAGCAGCTGCTGATTGCGATAAATGCGCTGCTAGACCACAATCAAAAAGTGCTGGCGACACATCGAAAAATGGAAAGTTCTATGAAAAAGATGTTAGCCAATATCTCACATGATCTTAAAACACCTTTAACAGTTGTATTAGGCTATACGGAAATGCTGAAGCTTCGTCACTCACTTAGTGAAGACGAGCAGAGACGATTGCTCACTGGCGTTCATTCGAAAACATTGGAAGTATTAAAAATAATCCATACATTTTTTGATTTGGCAAAATTGGAGGCCGGAGATACAGATTATCCAATGACGAAAATTAATGTAAGTGAAATTTGCCGCAAAAATATTTTATCATTTTACGATATGGTCACGTCTATGGGGCTAGAGATCGATATAACAATACCAGAGATATCAGTATATGCACTTGGCAATGAAGAAGCGTTAGATAGGGTTTTGAATAATTTACTGTCAAATGCTATTGCCTATGGGGCGTCGGGGAACATCATTGGGCTCACAGTAAGAAATGATGATACGAATATTTTTATTGATGTCTGGGATCGCGGTAAGGGGATCGACGAATATCATATTGATAATGTTTTTGAAAGAATGTATACACTTGAGGATTCTAGAAATAAATCCTTTCAGGGGAGTGGCCTAGGCTTAACCATTACAAAACGTCTTGTAGAATTAATGGAGGGCTCCATCCAGCTTTCCAGTATCCCATATGAGAAGACCATTTTTACAGTTTCTTTAAAACGAATGACATACTGAGCAGTCATGCTTGTAGAGCATATTAAATGCTTTACAAGCTTTTCTTCTGCGCTTAAGAAATTTGTAAGAATCAAGTAATAAATTAGAGAGTTTCATTTTTTATAATAAGGATAGCTAAATTTAAGGGAGAGATCTACATGACATATATTGTGAAAACAAGTCAGCTTACGAAGGTGTTTGAGGGAAAAGAAGTCGTTTCTGCTGTGACTATGCATGTAAAAAAGGGAGAAATATACGGTTTTTTAGGTCCTAATGGTGCCGGAAAAACCACAGTTATGAAAATGCTAACAAACCTTACGAAGCCAACGAGTGGAGATATTGAAATCTTTGGTGAAAAATTAATGGACCACTCATACGATGTGCTGAAAAGAATGGGGACGATTATTGAATACCCGATTTTTTATGAAGATTTAACTGCAAAGGAAACCTTAGAATTACATTGTGAATATATGGGCTATTATGACAAGAAAGAGATTGCTCATGTTCTAGATTTAGTAAAACTAAAAAACACTGAGAAGAAACGAGTAAAAGAATTTTCTCTTGGGATGAAACAACGCTTGGGTATTGCACGTGCAATTATTACGAAGCCGGAATTACTTATTTTAGACGAGCCGATTAATGGACTAGATCCAGTTGGCATTAAAGAGCTTCGAGAACTATTCAAGATGCTTTGTAAAGAGTACGGAATTACGATTATTATCTCTAGTCACATTTTGGGTGAAATTGAACAATTGGCAGATACAGTTGGGGTTATTAAAGATGGAAGATTAATTAAGGAAGTATCAATGGATGCTGTCAATCGTAGTCAAGCAGATTATATTGAAGTGATTGTCAATGATGGGAAAAAGGCTGCCTTTATTATAGAAAGTAAATTAAATATCACTAATTTCAAACTAATGGATGACAATTGTATTCGAATTTATGATTCGGCTGCTTCACAAAAGGTACTATCTAAAACATTGATTGAGCATGATATTGAAATTGAGGGCATTAGCAAAAAAACAAGCTCATTAGAGGATTATTTCTTGAAGTTAATCAATGGAGGTGTCGCTAGTGCTTAATTTAATGCGTCTAGAAATGAAAAAATACCATATTGGTTCATATATAAAAAAAGCCGTTTTGGCAAATTTTATAATACTAGGTGTTATATTTATGCTTATATTTATTACTAAAATAGAAGGGGATCAAGATTTTAGAACTTATCAGATGGCATTTGGCCTTATAGATTCAGGTGTAAGGGCAGTATTTATTATCTTTGCTAGTGTGTTAATCGCCAAATTCATTATTGGAGAATTCAAATATAAAACCATCACTGTAGCATTTATGTATCCAATAAGTAGAAAAAAATTAATTGCTTCAAAGCTAGCCATTGTTGTTCTTTTTACCTTTAGTGCAATTATTTTATCGACTATTTTTGTAACAGCGATTTTTTGTGCTGTTAGTGAGGGTTTCCAATTGCTTCCGGATACATTAACATTCTCTTTCATAATACAACGAATTCCCGCTATGATCATGAATGCAGTTTCAGCATCATGCATCGCATTAATACCATTGTATTTCGGTATGAGAAAATACTCCATTCCGGCAACGATTGTATCATCTATATTAATCGTATCGGCCGTATCATCAAATTCGGGTAATTTCACTTTGTATGATATTATTTTCATACCCATCACTTTAGCTATCATCGGTATAGGCGTGGCCTACTCATCATTTCGAAATATTGAGAAGATCGATATATAAGGGTAAAAAAATTGCGCATCGTAGTAGGGGGACAATTGTATACCATATATAAGTTGATCTTAGTTACGACTGGGCGACCAGTCGTAACGGAAATCAACCACACGTTATGCAGTAAGCTTCTTACATGTAGAAATGCCAGACACAAAACCAAATTAAGGTCTTTGTGTCTGGCATTTTTGTTAACCAAATACTGTTTGCCATAATAAATAAAGATTTAAAGCAACTACAATTACCACGACAATCCATCCTAATATGGTTGTAATACGATGGTTAACAAGGCTTCCCATAATATCACGCTTACTTGTAAACATTACAAGCGGTACAAGAGCAAATGCAATACCAAAGGATAAAACAACTTGACTTAGGACAAGTGCATAAGTTGCATTAACACCGGATGCAATGATAATCAAAGGAGGTAGCATTGTAATAGCACGGCGTAAATAGAGTGGAATTTTCTTTCTTATAAAGCCCTGCATTACAACGTCACCTGCAAGTGTACCGACTGAAGAGCTAGCAAGACCTGCAATGAGAAGTCCAAGACCAAAAGACACTGCCGCCATCGGACCAAGCGCCTCTTTTAAACCGTTATAAGCGATATCTAAATCTTCAACTACTACGCCTTGCGTATGGAATACTGCTGCAGCAATAACAAGCATACTCATATTGATGGCACCGGCGATAATCATCGCGATGATTATATCAATAAACTCAAAACGAAATATACGTTTTTTTTCAGTATCATTTCGGCCAACGACACGACTTTGTGTTAATGAAGAATGCAAGTAAATAGCGTGTGGCATAACAGTTGCCCCTAAAATACCTGTTGCAAGTAAAATAGAATCTACTCCATCAAAGCGCGGTGTAAACATGCCTATTGTTACTTCGCCCCAATTCGGCTGTGCTAAAAATGTTTGGAATGCAAATGCTAATACGACAATAAGCACCATGCCAGAAATGCCTGCTTCAAACGCTCTAAAGCCTCTGCGCTGTAATTCTAAAATAGCGAATGAGCCGACCGCTGTAATAAGCGCTGCAGGTAACATTGGAATATTAAATAACAAGTACAGCCCTAGTGCAGCACCGATAAACTCTGCAAGGTCTGTTGCAATAATGACCAATTCGGCCTGTATCCATAAAAAGATAGAAGTTTTTTTGGAAAAATGTTCACGTGCTACTTCAGGTAAATTTTTACCTGTCGCAATACCAAGCTTTGCTGACAAAGATTGAATTAACACCGCCATTAAATTAGAAAAGGCGATTACCCAAAGCAGTAAATATCCATATTGTGAACCTGCTGTAATATTTGTTGCGAAGTTACCTGGATCGATATAGGCAACTGCTGCGATGAATGCTGGGCCAAGGAACGGTAAGATTCGTCGCCAACCTTTTATTTCTCCATTTAAAACCGCCTCAGCGGATGATTTTTTCGTTTGAACCATGTTGTTCCCTCATTTCAAAGAGTATCGCGAGTGAAATAAAGTTTCCTAGAGGAAAATGCATAGTACTATTTTATAGCTAGAATCCAAAAATGTGAAGAAGTTTGTTTTATTTTTTATTTAATTCGAAATGTTTGTGATATAGTAAACCGTTTTTAATTGAAGATTTCTGCTTTTGTATCAATGTATGGAAGCGTTATAGCGGAATATTCGACTCAAATGAAAACGATCAAGGATTAATGTACTTTGTTATTTTAAAAGAGAGAATATACTTATAAGGAGCTTTTTAACCTCTTTTCAGAGTGTGTCCAAACACCTGTTGGTGCCGCTTCACTTTCGCGCAAAAAACATCTGCCGCTGCCGCTTCGCTTTCGCGCAAAAAACATCTGCCGCTGCCGCTTCGCTTTCGCGCAAAAAACATCTGTTGGCCTAAAACTTCCGCCGGACGCATTTATGCTGAGGAATAATTGATTGGATATCCAATTCAGTTATTCACATATTTTCAACCAATATTAAAATGTTATTCTTTAAATAATAATTCACCACCAAAAGTTGATAGAGAATTTTGGAGGCCATAATATAAAAACTGTTCGAAATATCAAGTGAAAATTTTTTTTGAAAAACCATTCTTTTCATCTTTACTTTTTTTAATTACAGGCGTAATATGACATCATTATAAAAGTTTCAAATTTCTAAATCGCTGAAGCAATGACGCGGGGGACCCAATTTTTACGGATTACAAGGTAATCCTTGGGGTGAATCTCTTCATTTATTGAAGGGTAGGGCTACTCAGGTCCGAATCCGACAGCTAACCTCGTAAGCGTTAAGAGCAGAAAAGTGGAGCTTGGCAGACGAATGAGTGTCTACAAGTCTTATTTAGTGATGACTTGTAGATTTTTTTTATCTTCATTCTGAAAGTAAAACAAGGCCCCGGTGAAAGGTACAAAAAACGATTATGCTTAAGTGTAATCGATTTAGAAATGCGAAACACATTCTATGAAACTAGAAGGTGTCAAATATGAAATCCTCATTAAAACGTTATATTATCGGTAAACCATTGAGATCTGATGTGTTAGGGGAACAAAAGCTTAGTAAAACAAAAGCACTTGCCATATTATCGTCTGATGCTTTGTCATCAGTAGCGTATGGACCTGAGCAAATTTTAATTGTACTCATGACAGTAAGTACTCTTGCTTTTTGGTATTCCCTACCGATTGCTGCTGGGGTAGTTGTGTTACTGACAGCACTTATTTTCTCGTATCGTCAAGTTATTTATGCGTATCCACATGGTGGTGGAGCATATGTAGTTTCTCGGGAAAATTTAGGTGTCAATGCTGGTCTAGTCGCTGGTGGATCATTGCTTGTTGATTATATTTTAACCGTTGCGGTAAGCGTATCGGCTGGAACAGATGCCATTACTTCGGCATTTCCAAGCTTGCATCCACATAACGTTGTAATCGCTGTGTTTTTTGTTATATGTTTAACGATTTTAAATCTACGTGGTGTCACAGAATCTGCATCCATTTTAGCGTATCCAGTTTATTTGTTTGTGGTAGTGATTCTGATGTTAATCGGGGTAGGGGCTTATAACGTAGTAACAGGGCAGGTTCCTGCAGAATTGCATCCAAAGGTTGGTACTCCAGTTGCGGGTATTAGTCTATTTATATTATTAAAAGCATTTGCATCAGGAAGCTCAGCTTTAACTGGTGTTGAAGCCATTTCAAATGCTATTCCTAATTTTAGAGATCCAGCGCCAAAAAATGCGTCTAAAACATTATTGGCTATGGGCGGTATTTTGGCAGTGCTATTTATCGGTATTGTGAGTCTAGCTTATTTTTATGGAGTTGCCCCAAATGCGAAAGAGACGGTTGTCTCACAAATCGCGGAGGCAAGTGTAGGTCGTAACTTCTTTTATTATATAGTACAAGGAACAACAGCGATGATATTAGTACTTGCTGCGAATACAGGTTATTCGGCCTTTCCTTTACTAGCTGTAAATTTATCGAAAGACGGTTTTATCCCAAGAATATTCCAAATTCGTGGCGATCGACTTGGCTATTCAAATGGCATTCTGATGCTTGGTCTAGCTGCCATTGTGTTAATTATTTTATTTGATGGAACAACAGAGCATTTGATTCCACTTTATGCAGTTGGTGTATTTATTCCGTTTACTTTAGCGCAGGCTGGAATGATGCGAAAATGGTGGCGTGAAAAACCAAAAGGCTGGGTTGCTAAATTTACGATCAATACGATTGGAGCGGCCATTTCCTTTATTGTAGCTATGATGTTTTTTGTGACAAAATTACCTCAAGTATGGCCAGTGTTCATCTTTTTACCTATTATTATTTATACGTTTCACCGTATTAAGCAGCATTACCAAACAGTTGGTGAGCAACTAAGATTAGATAATGAAGAATTACCGAATGTTGAGGGTAATGTTTTCATTGTCCCTGTCGCTGGTATTACGAAAGTAGTCGAAAACACATTGCATTACGCGCAGTCATTAAACGTTGATAAAATTATTGCCTTTTATGTAGCTTTCGATCAAGCTGACGCAAAAAAGTTTGAGGAGAAATGGAAAGCTTGGCAGCCAAATATAAGACTTGTAACATACTATTCACCATATCGAAGTATTACACAGCCGTTGATGAAGTTTATTGATAAGGTTGAACATCATTGTGCGAAAACAGGCCATCAAGTAACAGTGATCATCCCACAGTTTTTACCGAAAAAAGGGTGGCATCATATGTTACACAATCAATCGAGTCTATTGATTCGCACTTCGCTGTTATTTCACAGAAATATCGTCATTATGACAGTGCCTTTCCATTTATCAAAATAATGACTAGCAAGCTCGAAAATAGTCTGATATAATCATAACGTTGATTATAAAACACGAACGTTTGCAATTGAAATTTACTAGAATAACAGTAAATTCCGAAAATATAGACTTTGTTCAGTGTGAGATCTAAGCACATACCGAATAAAGTACCATTTTTGGAAATGACGTTAAGGCGTCATAAAGATGCGGAAGTTCTTACAGCTTAACTTCTTTCAGCGGGTCCAAACACCCGCCGAAAGAAGTTAAAGCCTCCGGCGGATGTCATGGAATCGGAAAGGAGTTTTTTGTGCAAGCACAAAGCCGATTCAGGACGCAATTATGCCGAGGCATAATTGAATAATATTTCACTCATATAATAGCGAGAATATGGCTCGCGAGTTTCTACCGATTTACCGTAAATAAATCGACTATGGGTAGCAATGCTTTAGATTACTTCTTATAAGATGTTTTCTATTCGTTTCGACGTTTTTACGCTGAATGCTTTGCTCCACTCGTAGATGATTGGAATCAAGGTATTCAGCGTTTTTTATTACTTAGAATGAGTATTTTCTGTGCTGCTGACGTGGCGCTTTCGGTTATTTGCTCATAAAAAGCTATTACTATAAGAAAGAAGGCTATCAAGGAAATGAAGTTATTACACGACAAAATCATGCAAGAGGGTAAAGTTCTATCTTCATCTGTATTAAAAGTAGACTCATTTTTAAATCATCAAATTGACCCAATGCTTATGAAGGAAATTGGTCATGAGTTTGCAAATCGATTTTCTGATCAAGTCATTACAAAAATATTAACGATCGAATCTTCAGGTATCGCACCATCTGTTATGCTGGGGCTTGAAATTGGTGCTCCGGTAGTGTTTGCACGTAAACGTAAATCATTAACACTATCAGATAATCTTTATTCTTCAAAAGTACATTCTTTCACAAAAAATGAAACAAATGATATTTCAGTATCACGTAATTTCTTAAATGAAGATGATAACATTCTAATTGTAGACGATTTCTTAGCTAATGGGGAAGCTGTCAAAGGTTTGCTTGATATCGCAGCACAAGCTGGTGCAAATGTTGTTGGTGTAGGTATTGTTATTGAAAAAGGCTTCCAAGACGGCGGGAAATTATTACGCCAGCAAGGGGTTCGTGTGGAATCATTAGCAATTGTAGATTCTCTTGAGGATGGCAAAGTAACATTTGCTGCGGAGGCTAATGCGTAATGAATACCGTTAAATCGACGACGCTAGCTATTCAACATTTACTTGCGATGTATGCAGGAGCCATTTTAGTTCCACTGATTATCGGTGGGGCAATTGGCTTTGATTCAGCACAAATGACGTATTTAGTAGCGATTGACATTATGATGTGTGGGATCGCAACGCTGTTACAAGTGTATTCAGGTAAATTCATCGGTATTGGTTTGCCAGTAGTACTAGGCTGTACATTTACAGCAGTAAGTCCAATTATTGCAATCGGTACAAATCCTGAACAAGGTATTACTGATATTTATGGATCTATTATTGCATCAGGTTTAATCGTTATGATTATTGCAGGCTTTTTCGGTAAGTTAGTAAAATTCTTCCCACCAGTTGTTACAGGCTCGGTGGTGTCGATTATCGGTATTTCTTTACTACCAGTAGCTTTAAACAATATGGCAGGTGGACAAGGTGCAGCAGATTTTGCATCTGGTTCTAATGTAACTTTAGCGTTTATTACATTGGTTATTATTTTAGTCGTTTATCGTTTTTCTACAGGCTTCATCCGTGCAATTTCCATTTTAGTGGGATTAGTGACGGGGACAATCCTAGGAGCATTTATGGGGAAAGTTGATTTTAGCCCAGTTTCAAATGCTGACGTATTACACATGGTTCAGCCATTCTATTTTGGGATGCCAACATTTAATGCATCTGCAATCATTACAATGACACTTGTGGCAATGGTTTCTTTAGTAGAATCATCAGGAGTTTATTTTGCACTAAGTGATATTTGTAATAAAAAATTAGAATCAAAAGATTTATCACGTGGATACCGCTCTGAAGGTCTTGCCTCTGTGATCGGTGGTATTTTCAACGCTTTCCCATATACAACATTCTCACAAAACGTGGGACTTACACGTATGTCTGGCGTAAAAGACCGTAAAGTCATTTACATCACAGGTGGTTTACTAGTAGCACTTGGCTTCCTACCAAAAATCGCAGCATTAACAACGATTATTCCAACACCAGTACTTGGTGCGGCAATGCTAGCGATGTTCGGTATGGTAATAACTCAAGGTATGGGAATGCTAGTACCTGTTATGAATGAGTCAGCGGAAAACGCCATGATTGCTGCAATCGCAGTTAGCCTTGGTGTCGGTGTATCAGTTGTACCAGGAATTTTCGATGCACTGCCAGAGGGTGTATCTCTTCTAACATCTAACGGTATCGTTTGTGGTTCGGTTACAGCGATAATCCTTAATATTTTATTCAACATGATTGGGCCTAAGCATAAGGAAGACCCGATGCATGGGGAAGCTTAAAAGATTTCTATAATCAATAAAATGTCATCTACTTCTTAGAGTAGATGGCATTTTTTTATGCGAAGTAAATGTTTAAATTCTATTTGTAAGGGAATCTAGAAAATAGTTGCATCTTAATAGAATGCAAGTCGATATCTCGACATACATTTATTGTATATAAAACTACTTTTTGAAAGGTCTCTTACAAATGCAAAGTATAATTCTGATTTTAATACTTCAATTAATTTATGTGCCTTTTTTAACACTACGTACAATACTTTTAGTGAAGAATGTTACTTTCCTTGCCGCCATATTCGGTATGCTGGAGATGTTAGTGTATGTATTTGGCCTTTCACTTGTTTTTAGTGGAAAACAAAGTATGTTAGCTATGGTCTTTTATGCAATTGGCTTTGGGTTAGGAATATTTTTAGGGGCAAAAATTGAACGTAAACTAGCGATAGGCTACGTTTATACGACTATTAATACGCAAAATAAGAATGAGGAACTTGTGAGATTTCTTCGTAGTGAAGGGTTTGCAGTCACGATTTACATTGGTGAGGGGCGAGATAGTAATCGCTATAAATATGAAATATTAACAAAGAGAAATCGTGAGACAGAGTTGTTCCAAATTGTTGAGCATTATGAACCGAATGCTTTTATTATTTCATACGAGCCTAAATCATTTAAAGGTGGATTTTTGCTAGATCGAATGAAGGTAAAACGCAAATAGTTTTTCTAACATTGCCCTTTTGTTTATATGCAGAAGGGCGTTTTTTTGTGTTCACGCAATCCATAGTAACCAATGTGCTTCGTCACCAATTTTCATTAAATACAGAGAAATTTAGCGACCGAGCTCGATAAAAAATATTAATACTATGACACCGACAGACGTGAACAATAACATGTTCAAATCGATTTTTTCATACTATAAAAACATGCAAGTCTCGGAGGGGTGTTGTATGTATTTTTTTACGAAAGGCTTGGTCATTCTTATTGGAAGTGCCGCGGTATCATTAGGAATTAATTTATTCTTAACACCCTATCAAATTTTAGATGGGGGCGTTGTAGGGATTGCGCTTATTTTGCACTATATATATAAGCTTAAAATAGGTTTAATGATCATTGTTATCAGCATTCCAATTTTTGTTATTTCTTGGTATAAATACAGGGCGTATTTTTACAATAGTATACATGGATTATTCGCCTATTCTCTAAGTATCGATTTACTAAAGCCCGTCCGGAATCTTATGCATGTAGAGGCCATCTATAGTGCCATATTTGGAGGGATACTTATGGGTTTTGGTGTTGGTTTGATGCTTAGATTTCAGACAAGCACTGGTGGTACAGATTTGATTGCACAATTTTTAAGTGATAAAACCGGAATTAATGTCGGGATGCTTATTTTTATGATAGATTCAATCGTCATCGTCATAGGGGGATTGCTTTTATCTTCTAGTACATTATTGCTTTCTATTATTACAATTTTGGTAGCAGGGATTACTACAAGTATTATGACTAGCCGTGTTTAATAAAAAATAGCTTCAGTGTAGGACTGAAACTATTTTAAAATTCGTTATCGAGAGCTCTTCATCATTCGTTTTTTAGGATGTGCTGGCTTTACTTCTGCAATTAATATGGCGAGTAAAATCATTACAGCCCCTACAACCATCCGACCTGTTAATACTTCATGTAAGAATATAACGGATAGCACCATACCGAAGAAGGATTCTGTAGACAGAATAATAGCTGCCTTTGTAGCAGATGTATATTGATTTGCAATATTTTGAAAAAGATAGGCGAGAGTAGTTGAAAAAATGGCTAAGTAAACGATTGAATAGATTGCTTCTTTTTCAAGAGTAGTTGGGATATCGCCTTGACTGACTACTACTAAAACACCTAAAAAAGATGCTGTGATAAATTGAATAATCGTAAGAGCAATGGCGTCTTCCTTTTGGACAAAAAGGTTCGTACAAAAAATATCAAAGGCAAAGGCGACAGCGCAAGCTAAGGAAAGCGCATCTCCAATATTCATCGTCAGTGAGCCCTGTAAAGATAAAAAACCGATGCCGACAATAGCTAAAATCGAACCGATCATCTCATAGCCATCTATACGCCGCTTGTAAACCGCAAACGCAATTAATGGAACAATAATGACATTGACAGCGGTTAAAAATGCATTTTTAGATGGTGTTGTATATTGTAGCCCTACTGTTTGAAGGGCAAAGGCAATATACAAAATGGTCCCTAACAAAATACCTTTCCAAATAACTGATTTAGAAGCTTTTTTTAATCTGTATCCAAATAAGACCGTCAGTATAATCGAAGCTAATAAAAATCGGCCTGCCATTACTTGATAGGCTGTTAAATATTCTAATGCAATAGCCGTTATTACAAATCCACTACCCCAAACGATTGCAGTGACTAATAGCATACTATCAGCTATGTATTGTTTCATCATTCGTCCTCCTAACTTCAATAGAATAGCATGAGGTGGAAGAAAATAGTTTGATTTTAATTCTAAAAATTCAGGCGTTTTTTTGTACTTATTCCAAAGCGGTCACTCGACATTCATTTTGCTATGTAATAAGTACAATTTAACGGCTGCAGCTACACGCTCATAAAAAACATAATCATTTTCTAAAGGTGCTACTAGCTGACGTATTTTTGACATACGATAACGGATAGTGTTTGGATGACAGAAATGAGCAACGGCTACTTCCTTAATATTGCCTTGTTTTATGACATAGGTTATTGCTGTTTGCATTAAATCTGGATCAGCCTTTTCCTCAAGCAGGGGACCAAGATAGCTATTTACATAGTCCATAGCAAATGTAGCGTCCTTACGATGTAATTCAATTAACAAACGATCGGAAGCGAGGTTCTCATAATGACATATAGAAGTCGTTTCGATTTCAGCCATGATACGTGCATAAAAAGCTTCACGCATAGCAATAGGAAATTCTGTTTGTGTTACGTGACAACGACCATAGCCAAAGGTCATTGATTCAGTTGAGATTGCATACATCGACAACCATTCATTGAGAAGTTTTTCAAATTGAAATGACTGTGATGGATGGGTCATTACAATAAAAAGACTCTTTTTATAGGTACACATCATACCAGATTTCAATAGAGGCTCTAATTGAAAAAGAGATTGCATCCATTGACTATATGTATGATCTTGCGTTTGAACATTAGCTACAAATACATATTTTTCAAAGGGCTTATTGATTTGCTGTAATATAGACTTTATTTGTTCATCAGTTACTTCTTCCTCCATAAGACGTCGCATAATCGTTTCTAAAAAGAATGAATAATCCTGTGTTTTCGCATAGGCCATCGTTTCTAAAATAATCTTTTCAAAAAACTCGTCTCCGCCAAACCGCAATATCGGGAAATTTTGTTCATCTGCATAGATTAGCACTTCCTCTGGTAAATCCTCATAGATGACAGGCTTATAAGCTAAAGCACTTGCCCCTAGCTCAATAAGACTTTTCACGGCATTCCATAAATATTCTGGCTTTTGCTTTGCGAATAATAAACTGCTTAAAACAACACTATTCGGTGTGAAAATTGTTTCTCTCACAGTTTGAATATCAGGCGAAAATTCAAAGTCTAGAATTTCCACATTTTTAACGGGTTTATGTAAACCATTGCGACCTGCAACGACTGTAAAATCTTTTGTAATTGGCAGTTGTAAAAAGTTCTCTACGTTCATTAGGCTATCAAACAACCTTTCTTTTGATAGAGCTTCTATTTCTTATTATAACTGATAAGCCCAGTGAAATAGCTGTTAAGGCAATTCGAATCACTGATAAACCAGCCAATTAAAAAAGAATCTGCTGAAGTTCTACAGACAAAGTCCGGAAAGTAAGCAGATTCTTTCATATTATTAAGTTTAGATATTAGCGAAAATATTAGGTTTTCTATTTTTCATTGGATTCGTTTGTTCAATGGCGTAACCAACGTTAAGAATACGACCTTCTTTAAAGGCTGGACCAATGATTTGGAGGCCTACTGGTAAACTACCTTTAAAGCCACAAGGAACGGAAAGGGCGGGTAACCCTGTTAAGTTACTTGGGCCTGTAAATCGAATAATATTATCAATTAAATCAACTTTTTCACCATTTAAATATGCAAAGTCATCACCAATAGTACTTGCCACTACAGGTAATGTAGGTGTAATAAGCACATCAACCTGATTAAAAATCTGTGTGAACTCTTGTTTTATTTGTCGTCGTACCTGTTGAGCCTGTAGGTAATCAACGGCAGACGGTAATTCACCTAGTTCAAATAACAGACGAATATCATCCCCGAAATCCTGTGGTCTTTTCTGTAAATCGGAATGATGAATTGCCGCTGCCTCCGAAAGGGAAGTAACGAGCTCTGCCCATTCTGCGTATTGCAGGGATGGGATGCGAACGATTTCAACTTTTGCCCCTTGATTCACTAAGCTTTGAATACTTGCTCGTACAGCCCTTTCTACATCTGAATCTACGCGGTTAAAGAAATACTCTTCGTTGATGCCGATGACTAAATCCTTCACATTACCCGAGATTTGCTGTACATAATTCTCTGTTGGAACGTCTGTACAGGTAGGGTCTCTATGGTCAAATCCAGAAATAATCTCAAGTAAGCCGGCAGCGTCTTTTACTGTCTTTGTCATTGGACCAATGTGGTCTAAGCTCCAAGCAAGAGGGTAGCAACCATATTTACTTACGCGCCCATGAGTAGGCTTTAAGCCGACAATCCCACAGGCTGATGAAGGGATTCGAATAGAGCCAGCAGTATCTGTACCTAATGATGCAACGCTTGCCCCTGCTGCAACCGCTGCGCCAGAGCCGCCACTAGAACCGCCAGGGATTTTATCTAAATCCCATGGATTATGAACGGGTCCGTAATGAGGGTTATTATTCGTGATGCCCCATGCGTACTCATGCATGCTTAATTTACCTGTGAAAATAACACCGGCATTACGAAGCTTTTCTACAACCGTCGCATCATAATTTGAAACGAAGTCCTGATGAATCTTTGATGACATCGTTGTTATCTTATCTTTAAAGTACAAATTATCTTTTAATGCCATAGGAATCCCGTGATATATTCCTCGATACTGTCCATTCAAAATTTCTTTTTCTACCACTTGTGCTTGTACTAGGGCTTCTTCACGATAAAAAGCCATGTATGAATTAATTTTAGGCTGACTTTCTTCAGCAAAATCTAAAATTGCTTTCGTCAACTCGACAGGAGAGAGTTTTTTAGTTTCAAGTAAAGGTGCTAACTCTTCAACAGATTTTAAGTGTAAATCAGTTGTCAATGTGGTCACCTCCAGGGATGCTACGGATAGCGATATCAGCATCATCAATAGCAATGCCTTCTAAATTACCACGAAGGGATTGCATACCTTCCCACCGTGCTTTTAGAAGTTCAAGGTGTTCAGATTTTGGTGTAACTCCTTTGTTCTCCAATAATTGTTGAATCGACAAACTCATTAACAGGATCCTCCCTTGAAAATAGTTTTTATCTAAATAGGTTTCCCTAAAAAGAACAGATATTCTATTATAAAGAACTATGGCCATAACATGAGGGTTCCGACTAGGTGCTTCCTTGGAGTCCGATGAGATTTGCGCATCGGGTTATTTGTGACGCTATGAGTGTTTTTATAAATATCATCCTTAGTTTATGGGAATGTATTATTATTTCACAATAAAATAATAAATTTTTATAAAAGGTAATAAAATACTATTATTACAAGCATACACTATTTGCAATATATATCAATGAATTGATTGAATATATTTTATATTATGAAAAATATACTATTCTATCAAGTGATTAAGATTACTTTGAATAGAGCAATGTCAACTATTGAAAAGGAAATCTAGTGCTAGAGACACCTCTTTTTACATGAAATTCACAGTGTATTTACAATGAAAGCTTACAATAGACCCTAATAACCAATTTAAGAGGTGCGAGAATGGAGTCTGTTGTGAGACAAAGCATAAAAACAAGTAATTTATTTTCTTATTTAAAGTTTTTATATGGGCAGCATCAAAACAATACGCTCTATATAAAACGTTTAAAAGCATTGAAGCAAATTATTCAGGACAAGAATTTACATACTTACTTTCAGCCTATTGTCGATTTACAGACGAGGCAAACGGTTGGTTTTGAGGCACTGAATCGTCCAGAGCCTTCAGAATTGTTTAATAGTGTCGATCAGTTTTATGAATTTGTTGGGCAAACAGACTGCGTATTTTTATTTGAATGCTTTTGTCGCAATCTTTCATTACAGCGTTTCAAAGAACGGCTGCACGGAGAATGGGTAAACAGAGATTTTTTAGTATTTGTTAATATACATCCTAATGTGTTACTAGATAAGAACTACCATAGCGGTGAAACCTTGCAGTTATTAAAGGAGCTTGGCATAAAACCACAGCAGGTGGTATTTGAGCTAACTGAACGTAGTGCAGTGGTAGATTTTGTAGAGTTTGAACGTGTATTATCACATTATCGATCACAGGGCTATCGGATTGCAGTGGATGATATGGGTTCAGGCTATAATAGTTTGAAAACTCTAATTTACTTAAAGCCAGAATTTATTAAACTAGACCGTTCCTTAATACAATTTATTGATAAAAACAGCGAGCAGCAGCAGCTTGTTACATTGCTGATGCGATACGCAGAACAGGCTGAGACAAAAATTATTGCAGAGGGTATTGAGCGCCAGGAAGAGCTACATTATTTACGTAATATTGGTATCCACTATGCGCAAGGTTATGCGATAGGGAAACCCGCAAAGGAAATACATTTGGGGAAAATAAGGATGGATGACCATGATGATAGGGGAAGTCATAGAAAACGTTCCTTGTATTGATGAATTTGTGAAAAATCAAGAGGTGGATATACTTTTTACAAGTAATCTGTCATTACGTAGTGTGGTTGTTGTTCGAGACAAACCAATTGGGCATATTACACGTACACATTTCTATCAAAAAATTGGTACACGCTATGGCTATAATTTGTTTATGGGGAGGCATAATCAGCTTATTATTAAAGAGAATCCTTTAATGGTAGATCGCAATATACCTATAACAGAAGTCAGTACGTTAGCAATGTCTAGACCGCCAGAGGACTTATATGATGATGTGATTGTAACAAAAAATGACTTATATTATGGTGTAGTGAGTATTCGGGAACTACTGTTAAAGCTCGTAGACACACAAGTAGCTATTGCTAGTTTTTTAAATCCATTAAGCAGTCTTCCTGGCAATAAATTAATTGATGAAAAGTTAGAGGAAGCATTACAGCTACCGCAATATAGTTTAATATATTTCGATTTAGACCATTTTAAATCTTACAATGATACGTACGGATTTAATAAAGGGGATAAAATTTTACTGTATTTAACAGATATTTTGAAAAGAAATATAGTTTGTACAGAAGATTTTTTAGGGCATATTGGTGGAGATGATTTCGTTGCAATTCTTCCGCATTATGAGGCTGCGCCACTCTGTCAAAGGATTATTGATGAGTTTGATGCATGTATTTTAAGCTTTTATGATGTAGAGGATTTAACCTACTTACAAGTACAAAATAGGGCTGGTAAACTAGAGCCTTTATCTTGTACTACGCTATCCATTGCGGTTATTACTAATCAATATCAACAATTTGAATCTGTTGATCAATTGTCGGATGCGGTCACACGTGTGAAAAAACAATGTAAAAGAATTTCGGGAAGTTGTTACTTTATTAATGACCATGAAAAAGAAACTTACCTCGTTCATTAAACGAAGTAGGCCAGACTGTGGGCAAGCTCAAATTATTACGAGCTTGCTCACGGTCTTTTTTATAACTGACGCTTTCCGCAACAGAGATGTGCTGAATTATTAAATTTGATTTTAAGGGCATAATCAAAAGAAATAAGCCGCTTTATTTTAGGAAATTATTAATCTAAATAAAACATACTTGAATTATAGGGATTATAGGTATATAATTCGATTTACATTATAATTAAACTTCTTAGGAGGCTGTCTAGTGTCTACATTACAAATTATTCTTAACGTTGTCGTTTTACTCGTATTCGTTGGAATTTTATATTTTATGAATAAAAAGCACGTTAAGTTTTCAAATCGCGTTTTTACTGGTCTAGGCTTAGGGATTGTACTTGGTCTTGGACTGCATTTAATATATGGTATTGATTCTGATGTGTTAGCTAAAACATCAAATTGGTACAATATTATTGGTACTGGTTATGTTAAATTACTACAAATGGTTGCGATGCCATTAATTTTCATTTCCATCTTAATAGCCTTTACGAAAATGAAGGTTGGTAAAAACTTCGGGAAAATGGCAGCTCTTATTTTAGCCATTTTAATCGGTACAACTGCAGTATCAGCTGCTGTTGGTATTTTTTCAGCAACAGTGTTTCATTTAGATGCTTCAAATATTATACATGGTGCTGCGGAGACAGAGCGTGGAGCGTATTTAGAGGAAAAAACTTCTGGATTAACTGCACCGGATTTACCAACACAAATTATTGAGTTGTTCCCAGCAAACCCATTCCTAGATTTAACAGGTGCTCGTTCTACATCGACAATTGCTGTTGTAATTTTCTCAGCATTTTTAGGTTTTGCTTACTTACGTATAGCACGTAAAGATGGAGACACTGCAGCTACTATTAAAAAGGGCTTGGATGCCATCTATGCATTAGTAATGGGCGTTGTAACAATCGTCTTACGTTTAACACCGTATGGTATTTTAGCAATTATGGCTCGTACAGTTGCTACATCTGATTTCGGGGCAATCTATAATCTAGGTAAGTTTGTTATTGCGTCTTATGTAGCATTATTTATCGTGTTATTAGTACACTTATTAATTCTTACTTTAACTGGTTTAAATCCATTTACGTATTTAAAGAAATCTGCGGAAACATTATTGTTTGCCTTCACTTCACGTTCAAGTGCGGGTGCTCTGCCAATGAACATTAAAACACAAACAGGTCGTCTTGGCGTACCTGAGGGTATTGCAAACTTCTCGGGCTCATTTGGTCTATCTATCGGTCAAAATGGCTGTGCTGGTGTTTATCCTGCAATGCTAGCGATTATGATTGCACCGACAGTTGGGATTAATCCGCTTGATCCAGTGTTTATCATTACTGTTATTGCAGTGGTAGCAGTCAGCTCATTTGGTGTAGCTGGTGTCGGTGGTGGTGCGACATTTGCAGCAATTCTTGTATTATCAGCACTTAATTTACCGATTGCACTTGCGGGTGTATTAATCTCCGTTGAGCCATTAATCGACATGGGCCGTACTGCTCTTAATGTAAGTGGTTCAATGACTGCAGGTGTGGCAACAGCGCGTATTACAAAAGAATTGGACACTGAAACGTACAATAATAAAGAATTAGGTGCTCAAGTATCAGACCTATAATAAAGACAGAGTTACTCTCTTTTGAGGGTAGCTCTTTTTTATTGAATATAAAAAGTGAGTTGTTATGTAAGAAACAACCCACTTTATGAAATCGATTTATCACCTTATATTATTTTTACATAAAAATCTTTACCGTTTATAAGCTCAGTTAGTTCAATATTGTGATTTGTTTTATAGTAATTATAAATAGTACGAGCTAACCCAGAATGTCCATTTAAATATGTTCCCTTTTTAATCTCTCTGCGTGGATTGTGGAAATCAAAATATAAGCGAGAATCGTGGCACATTGCAGCCAAAATTGCTTTAAATTCTTGTTCTTCAATATGAATCCCTCGTGTATATTTGCACTCTCTGCGATACGTATCATGAGAAACATTCACCGGCGACGACTCTAGAACCATTTCGATTTTTTTACTCAAATGTTAGCAACTCCTTTTTAGAAATTAGCACTAAAGGGTAGAAATCTTATGACTAATAGAGTTAAACTTATTTATTCCAGTATATAATTATCAGAAAATTATATCAATATTTTCCCTACCAATCTTGTTGCTGTAATTCTTCTGCCACTACTTGTAAATCATAAGCGGTAATCATTAAAAGTGCATATTCGTGTGTTTCCATATATTTTTCTGCTAGACGTTTCATATATTTCGGGGAGCCTTCATTTTCTTCATCATAGATTAGCAGCAGACCGTCTGTGTTTTGTATAATAAATTTGTCTTTTTCGATAAATTGCCACGGAGCCTCGTATGTCTTTTTCGTTACGCTAGTTACAAAATCTGCTTGAGCTACTAATGCTTGATATTTGTCCTTTTTATGTTCCTGCCAATTTTTCTCCTGTTCTAAAAAAGGAGTGATTACAGCATATTTTAAATGAGGAAATTCATTTCTTAACGTTAGAATAACTTCAGCACCCCATGTTTCTACACCTTGCTGACCACTAATAATCACCCATTCCAAACCTTCATCAATCAATATACGCAGTCGGTTTTCCAGTGCTTTTTTTATGATAGCAATGCCAGGGTGCTTGTCATTAAAAATGCCTAATTCATGTGGTCTATAGCCAGTAATAATAATTCGCTGTAGCAAAAAAACGCCCCCTAAGCTGTATAGTATGTGTAGTCATAGTATACAGTAGGGGGAGGATGAAAACGAATTCCAAGATATTGTTGTATAGTTGTTCCCAAGTAAAGTTGATTGTTATATTAAAAAGCAAACAGTGTTAAAACGGCAGCTACAGCAGTACAGATTCCTAAAAACCACCATGTATCTGTAAAGTCCTCTTTGGAGTCACTATTCATTTAAAGTACTTCCTTTCTGTTTTATTTTAATCTGTCCGTTCCAAGACCAATTCGTCCATACACGCAGTGCAGATTCAAATGGTCCGCGTTTAAATTTCTTGAAATAGGCAAGGCTGAAAACACATTGCAAGCTATACACGACGATTCCAAATAAAATACCGCCAAACACGCCTAACTTGCCGTATAATCCTAGACCGTATCCATAAAATACTGTTGTACAAATAATGGTTTGCATTAGATAATTAGTTAATGATAGTTTACCGACACTCTCAAAGGCGGGAGCGAGACGTTGTACAGGGAGGGTTTTATATATTAAAGCTGCGAGGCAGACATAGCCAACTGCTAATAATTCAGATCCGCCTATTAACAGCATTCCGGAAAAATTGCTTTCTATAATAAAACTCAGACTCTTACAAGCTAGCCCTATTGGAACAAGTAGAGAGCCAAGCTTATACCATTTCTTTTCATCCTCCATATTCACAAAAGCTTTCTTTTTAGCGAGCCCCATGCCGAAAAGGGTCAATGCAGTGGTATACATGGGTGCAAGGAAAACTAATAAGAAAAGGACTAATCCTGAATCATCCATGCCAGGAGGTAGATCATTTGCTCGGAAATCATAAATGTCTAAGTAGTTTCCATTAGCGTATATATTGTCGACTTTCTCTACATAGGAAGCTATTTCCTGCTGTTCTTTTTTAGTTTCTTCAGTGGAACCAAATGATAAACTGGTAATAAGTAATAAGAAGATACCAGCCCAAATAAATAAAGTTTTAGGTTTACGATTAATAAAGGGGATCAAAAATAAAATCATCATGCCGTAGGAAAATAAAATGTCACCTTCCCATAAAAACGTTTTATGCAGAAAACCTAAAGCAATAAGCCCTGTTGCGCGGCGTAAGATGGACCATCGACTCTTATCTTTTTTTCTACGAATAGACTCTATAAATTTAATAAGAGAGAAGCCGAATAAAATGGTGAAGATCGGCATAAATGATCCTTCTATAAAAATTTTTACAAAATACCAGGCTCCATTATCGAGGATGGATAGATCTTTTAGTTCATCTTTACCATACATCCCAAACTGGAAAATCAACAAATTCGCCATTAAGATGCCGAATAAGCTAAACCCACGCATTGTATCTATGAAGGTAACACGGTTAGTTGTCATTGCGTTTTATCTCCTTAATTGGTTATCTTATACATAGTGTAATTGGTAAATCTTATGGTGAAATGATGACTACCTTAAAGAAATCTTAAAAGAAGGTGATAGCATGCAAGACGCGTCAATTTTAGTATTAGAGGACGAACGTGCAATTGCAGAAATGATAGAAATTATCTTAAGAAAAGAAGGGTTTTTAAACATTACACTTTGTGACACTGTTCAAGAAGCTAAAAAGAAAATTGAAATGAAGGTTTTTGATTTTTATCTATTAGATATTATGCTCCCAGATGGTAGCGGACTTGATATGGCGAATGTGATTCGAGAGCAAAGTGACGCACCTATATTCTTTTTAACTGCAAAAGGTAGTGATGCAGATAAGCTTCGTGGTTTTATGAACGGTGCAGACGATTATGTTACTAAGCCATTTAATCCACTTGAGCTTGTTGCAAGGGTGAAGGTGCAGCTTACAAGATATATGAAGAAAAAAGATGTTCCTGGAAGTCACTTATTTTCATGTAGTCGATTTACATTCGATATCGATGCAGCAGAGGTGACTGTAAATGGTACAAAGGAAATCATTAGTGGTAGGTTATTTTATTTATTGAAATATTTATGCGAAAATGCAGGGCAAGTATTATCAAAGGAGCAAATTTACGAGCGCGTATGGGGTGACTGTTTGTTTGATGATAATACCGTGATGGTTCATATTCGAAAACTGCGAGAAAAAATAGAAAAGAATCCAGGTAAACCAACCTGCATTATTACTGTAAGAGGTATCGGTTATAAACTTGTTGGAGATGTTCATTCATGAAGCCAGCTAGAAGATTAACCCTTCGTTTTGTATCTTATTTCATTATTTTTTATTTACTATTCATTGCAGGCTTTATTATAAGCTTGGTGTTGTTTACAATCTTTATCAATAGTCATGTCGGTGACGATATTCACATAATGAGTTCCTCTGAAATTAAAGATGATGCTGTCGTAGAAAAAGGAGAATCTATTAAGATTGCTGATTATTTAGTGAGGCGAGCTAAGGAGAACTTAGGGCAATTATATTTGTTCAATCAATCGATGGATATTGTTGATTACACGGGAGATACATGTGAACTATGTAGTATGACTGAAAACGAAATAATGACTCTTAAAAGGCCGGGAATGCACACGTGGGAGATTCCTAAATACCATTTGTTATTCCTCCCGGCCTTACCTGTCCAACCGCTTTTTGAGGAAGTAGTTCGGGATTGGAAGGAAAAAGGAGAGGTTTCTTCAGAACTGCTCCAGCGTTTACAGGATAAGAAGGCCTCGGTTGAAATCTATAATAAGCAGTGGGATCGTGTAGAAGTCATTGGTGAGCGCTATAAAAAGCTCCATAAGCCTCAACTGCTGGAAGAGAACTACGATATTTTTGAGTATAAAGAGCTTTCGCGAAATGTTGCTTTAGAGGATGGCTCGACACTAGTTGTACGTATGCCGAACCCATCATATAAGCCATTTGACGAGCCTTTTACTAAAGCGATGGTTTTATTTGTTTCCATCTTCTTTGGTGGACATATTATATTGTTAATAGGGATTATCTTTTTATCGATTAGCATTTCCCGTCAATTTGTTCGTCCGCTTATTTATGTAATATCTCGTATCGAGCGATTAACCCAGTTTGACTACAGTAAAGTAAGAGATAAAAGTATCCATCACCGGGAGACAGGGAAGTTGAAGAGGAAATTTAAATTATTCCAGCCAGTTGATGAATCGATTAATAATTTATCAAAACGTCTTTCCTCCAATGAAAGGCAAATTAAGCATGCAGAGCGATTACGTGAGGAATGGATCACAGGTTTATCCCATGATTTAAAGACACCGTTAAGCTCTATTTATGGTTATTCAACAATGCTAGCTTCTGAAGACTATGAATGGACGAAAGAAGAAATGCGCGTCTTTGCAACAACGATGCAGGAAAAGGCAACGTATATGGACGCCCTTATACGAGACTTAACATATACGTACCAATTAAAAAATAAAGCGATACAACTTGAAAAAGTGTTGTTACCACTTAATGTATGGTTACCTCAATTTGCAGATGAGCAAGTGTCTGTAAAGGTTTATGGGGATGTCATGCTTGAAGCGGACGAGCTTTTATTAAAGCGCATTTTAGATAATCTAATAACCAATGCTAAAAAATATACTCCGGAGGGTACAAAGGTAATCGTAGAAGCGCAACATATAGGCAAGGAGATTGTGCTGACAATTGCCGACCAAGGTCCGGGAATTCCTCAGGAGGAGCTCGATAACCTCTTTGAACGATATTATCGAGGTACGAATACTACGGATGATACAACGGGTACAGGTCTAGGATTGGCTATTACGAAGCAGTTAATTGATTTACACGGTGGTACCATTAGTGTTCAATCAGGAGCGGAAGGTACAGTCTTTGTATTGAAATTTAAATGTAAATAGTATTTATTTTGCTCTGTACATGGTATTTGTTGAAACGTAAGTTAATTGAAGTGATGCTGGGCGGACCCCTTTGGAACCATAACGTTACAGGTACCCTTAGTGCCCAAAAGAAGGGGCTCGTCCCTGGTCAGAACGAATTAAACCTCGTGTAATGTTGAAAATTTAAAAAGTAAAACACTGTTAATGTAGGCAGTACAAGTGATGAAATATTCACCTTGTACTGCCTTTTTTGTGATATTGAAAAAAGTGTAATTTTTTAGGGGATTACCCCTATATGAACTGCTCTCTCTTATAACTATTATTAAGGTGTAAAAGTTGTATACGAAAGACAGCATGATAAGGAGGATATACACATGAAGACTTCTTTTAAAGTAGTCATCGTTGGAGGAGGAACTGCTGGTATTTCAGTAGCTGCACGTTTACTTCGGCAATCACATTCACTTCAAGGGGAGATTGCCATCATAGATCCTTCAGAAAAACACTATTATCAACCACTCTGGACATTGGTGGGAGGGGGTGCAGCGAATAAGTGGGACTCTGAACGTGAGATGCTTTCCATTATCCCTAAAGGAGCTGTTTGGTTAAAAGAAGCTGTTGGTAGCTTTGACCCCAATCAAAACCAGGTAACAACACTTGACGGTACAACATATACGTATGATTTTTTAGTGGTTGCTGGAGGGATAGAGATTAACTGGGGGGCTATTAAAGGGCTTAAAGAAGCGCTTGGGACAAAAAGTGTATGCAGTAATTATTCTTTTGAGCATGTGGATTACACGTGGGAAACAATCCGCAATTTTAAAGAGGGGACTGCATTGTTTACACATCCAAACTCTCCAGTAAAATGTGGCGGTGCACCACAAAAAATTATGCATTTAGCAGAGGACCATTTTAATAGAGTGAATGTTCGTGACAATATTAACATTATTTTTGGTTCAGCCAATCCAGCTATTTTCGATGTATTGAAATATCGTGAAGCACTTGAAAAGGTAATAGAGCGGAAAAATATTGATGCTCGATTCCGTCGTAATTTGATTGAAATTAAGGCTGATGAAAAAATAGCTATTTTTGAAAATTTAGATACCGGCACAGTAGAAGAAATTAAATATGACATGATTCATGTGACACCTTATATGTGTTCACCTGAGTTTATACGAACAAGTGCATTAGCAGACGAATGTGGCTGGGTAGATGTTGATAAATTTACTTTGCAGCATAAAAAGTTTGGCAATGTGTTTGGGATAGGTGACAATGCCAATCTTCCAACATCAAAAACGGGTGCAGCTATACGCAAGCAAGCTCCTGTTGTTGCACAAAATCTTATTGCTTTATTGCGACAACAGCCAATGATGGAAATGTACAATGGCTACTCTTCTTGCCCAATTGTAACAGGCTACAACAAACTGATATTAGCTGAGTTTGATTACAATAAAGAGCCTGTCGAATCTATGCCTTTTAACCAGGCTGTGGAAAGATCTAGTATGTATTTCATGAAAAAGGATTTACTGCCTGTCATGTACTGGGATGGCATGTTGAAAGGCACAATGTAATTACAAATGAAGGGAGGCGACAAGCATGGCTAACGCAACGGTAAGTATGAGCGAAGAATTATATCAAATAATCGAAACGCTTGAGAAACCAGAAGTTCGACACTCTTTACAGCGATTGTTGGATAAATTACCGAATGTAGAGCAAACGATAGATTCAGCTGAAAATGTTGTGGATTTTGGAAAAGCAGTACTGACGGATAAAAAGACGATAGATCGATATGAACAATTTGTCACTACTTATAATGTAGGCTCAGAAACGATAACAGCTATTGTACAACTTATAGAGAAATTGCCAAAGCTTGTTCAAATCATTCATCAGTTAGAAAACATCGTTGATTTTGTTACAGCAATACTTCAGGATAAGCAAACGACAGAATATACAATGAATAATTTAAAGGGCTACATCGATCCATACGTTGAAAATGGAAAAATTGCTATGGAGTTTTTAAAAACTGTACAGCAAAGAGCAGAAGAAAAGCCTCAGCATATTAATATTTTTTCAATTGTTAAATGGATGAAAGATCCCACTGTTCAAAAAACACTGAATTATGTCCAATCGACATTAGATATTTTAAAAGAAAAAACTGAGTGAAAAGGGGAGTTTAAACATGTTATTACGATATTTTTACGATGAAAAATTAGCACACGCTTCTTATGTTGTGGGATGTCAGGCGAAAGGAGAAATGGTTATCGTTGATCCGATGCGTAATATTGAACCCTATCTTGCATTAGCAGAAAAAGAGAAGATGCAAATTGTTGGCGCATTAGAAACGCATATCCATGCTGATTTTGTAGCAGGGTCTCGTGAGTTAGCAGACCGTGTTGGAACAAAGATGTATATTTCCGACGAAGGGGATGCTGATTGGAAGTATCAAAATCTAGAAGGTATTCCTCATCAATTATTAAAAGATGGTGATGAATTTAGTATAGGTAATCTTATCTTTAAAGTTATGCACACACCTGGGCATACGCCTGAAAGTATCTCCTTCTTATTAACAGATCGTGGCGGCGTAGCAGATAAACCAATGGGGATTTTTACGGGTGATTTTGTGTTTGTAGGTGATATTGGACGCCCTGATTTATTAGAAAAAGCTGCTGGGATTCAGGGTACATCACTTTCTGGCGCAAAAGCAATGTTTAAATCATTAGAACGCTTTAAGGCTTTACCAGATTACATGCAGCTTTGGCCAGCTCATGGAGCGGGTAGTGCTTGCGGTAAAGCGCTAGGAGCTGTACCGTCTTCAACAGTTGGGTATGAGAAGCAATTCAACTGGGCTATGCAATTTGACGATGAGCAAAAATTTATTGACGCGTTACTAGATGGTCAACCGGAGCCTCCTTATTATTTCGCTGTTATGAAGCGTGTTAACAAAGTGGGAATAGAGCTTATTAAGAACTTACCGCCAGTGAAGGTCGTGACAAGCTATGAAGAGATTGCTCAACTTCTTGCAGATGGAAAGCAAGTTATTGATACACGTCCCGCAGAAGATTTCTCACGCGGATTTATCGCAGGTACACTAAACATTCCTTACAATAATTCATTGACAAATTGGGCTGGCTGGCTAGTAGATTATACAAAACCATTATATTTACTAATTAATCCTTCGCAACTAGATGATATTTTAATTGCTTTACGTTCTATTGGTATCGACAATGTTGTTGGTTATGGGAATGTGACGAAAGTTTTGGAAGAGGCTACTTCTCTAGAAAGTTATGAAAATATAACTCCTTTAGAAGCGAAATCATTAATTGAAAGTGAACAAGTTCATGTGCTTGATGTGCGCAATCAAACAGAATATGATGCAGGGCATATTGAAAACGCTCAGCATATTATGGTTGGTACACTATCTAGTCGTTTAGATGAATTGCAAACGGATAAAAAAATTGTTGTACAATGCCAAGGCGGTGCTCGCTCTGCAATTGCTGTAAGTGTACTGAAAGCGAATGGCATTCATAACATTGTAAATTTAACGGGCGGCTATATGGCTTGGCAACAAGAGGTACTAAGTAAATAAAGAAAGTTATATCTTCAGTTAGCGAGT
This sequence comes from Lysinibacillus sp. NPDC058147, assembly GCF_042884205.1. Lineage (NCBI taxonomy): Bacteria > Bacillati > Bacillota > Bacilli > Caryophanales > Bacillaceae > Lysinibacillus > Lysinibacillus sp. NPDC058147. Next base: position 54,378 of record NZ_JBHVUJ010000012.1, on the reverse strand, counting down.
GTTATCTGAAACGATAGCAACGAATGTTTACTGTGCGAAAGCGAAGCGACAGCAACAAATGTTTACTGTGCGAAAGCGAAGCGACAGCAACAAATTACGTTATGGCGAAATTGATCTAAAGAGGTTGTTCTAAAAGAAAAATAGCATTCTAGTAATCCTAGTTTGCTATTTTTCTTCGTTTAGGGCTTGAAAGATGAGGAGTAGAAATTGTTATAGTTTAGTAAAGCATCGTAGACTCGCCTGTGGAACGTTAAATAGATTTAGACAACCTTTTTTTCTCGGTAAAAGGGGTTAAGAAATGATTATTGTAATTATGAGTATATTCCTTCTTATTATTGGTAGAATTATTTATAAACGCCATGTTCCGGTACGTCAAGTACAAGAGTGTTTACCGCAAGAGTTAAATGTGGGAACGGCGATAGTGGATGTACGTGATTATAATGACTCTTACAAATCACCTACACCAAATGCATTAAATTTGCCAATTGCTTATTTAGTACGTCATATACATGAACTACCAAAAAAACCCCTTCATATTATTGCATCAACTCAGCTAGAAAAAAATATGAGTGTTCGAATCATTCGGAAAGCAGGGCATGAAGTGAGGAGTTATAGCTTGATAGAAGAAAAAGTATAGGGAAACTTAAAGGAAGGCACTGATTTTTGTTGAGCTTTCATTTTTAAGTTAGGAGTGTGTTTAAAATGGAGAAAGAACAGTCATATTTACAGCAAATATTTCAATATATTCAAGACGGAATCATCATAATGAATCACAAGCGTGAAATTTTAATGATGAATCCATCGGCGAAGCGGTTAACGGGATGGAAATTAGGAGAGCGAGTGCCCTTTTGTTCATTTTGTGAAAACCGTCAAAAGTCTCCAACAGAACATACATGTTATTTAATAGAGCATAATGAGGTTCCCTACTTTTTATCGAAAATGCCGACGTATCATGGTAGTAAGATAGATGTTGAAATGAGCACGGCACTGATGTATACAGACGGTAAAACAAATGAGCAAGAGTTTCTTCTTGTATTGCGCGATCAAACTCTTCAACTAAAGGAAGAAGAGGCTCGGATTTCGAAGCTTATTATTAAAAAGCTAATTGAGGCCAAGGAGGAAGAACATAAAAGGCTTGCGCAGGAACTACATGATGGCGTAGGCCAATCATTATATACAATATCTGTTGCTCTACAAGCGATTGAATCTTATGTCAAAGACAATGAAAAGCTAAATACGTATATTGAAGAAGTACGCAATGAGCTAGAGCAAGTAATGAATGATATTAAATTGTACTCTTATCAGCTTCGCCCTCATAGCATTGATCAGTTAGGGATTACACCTACATTAGACACCCTTGTCGACTCAGTACAAAAGGTACATCCTGATATTGCTATATCGTTAGAAACAGATTTTGAAGAACGTTGTCATCCATCTGTGGAAATTAATATTTATCGCGTCGTACAGGAGGCTTTACACAATATTATTAAATATGCAAAGGCTTCAAAGGTTGTTATTCGGCTCGAAAAGAAAGCTACAAATTTATCTCTCTATATTGAGGATAATGGCGTAGGATTTAATTTACAGCAAGTGAAGAAAGAAGGGCTTGGCTTAAAGCATATGGAGGAGCGAATTACACTGTTAGGGGGATTTTTTAATATTACTTCAGCTCACAATAAAGGTACACAAATTAGCATTCAAGTACCTAATTGGAAGGATGACTTTAGATGATTCGTGTTTTAGTAGTAGATGATCATGTGCTAATCCGAAAAGGAATTGTTCTTTTATTGGAAAATTATATAGATATAGAGGTTGTAGGCGAAGCGGGTGATGGAGCGGAGGCGATCACTCAGGCAATATCATTAAACCCGGATGTCATTTTGATGGACGTATCCATTCCGAATGGGTTAGATGGATTTACGGCTACTCAAGAAATTCATAAGCAAATGCCTAGCGTGAAAATTATTATGTTAACAATGCACAATGAAGTTGCTTATATTCAAAAAGCGATTGCTGTTGAAGCCAATGGCTATATTTTAAAAAATAGTCAAGGCGGAATTCTCTATGAGGCTATCCATGATGTATATAATGGTCGCATTTATTACAACGTTGGTATTCCGCAGGAGCAGATGGAAAAATTATTTGAACATAAAGGGCATGAAGATCAATGCATTTTAACTGTTCGTGAGCAGGAGATAATGAGGTTAACAGTTCTAGGGTATACGAATATACAAATTGCTGGGCAGCTATATATTAGTAGTAAAACGGTTGAAAATCATAAATCGAATATTATGCAAAAGCTCGATTTAAGTAATAAAGCCGAGCTTATTCAGTATGGGCTTGCAAATAACTATATGTAACAACTTGTTACTGTTAGAAGCTACTGCAATATGTAAAGCTCTTCGGCAAAATTAGGGGTTGATTTACGTTCCAACTAGGTGCTTTCTCGCAGCACTTCGCTTTCGCTTAGAGCAAAGCCTAGGGGCGCTCGATGAGACTCTGGAGTACAAGCAAAGCGATAGCTACAATTATGCCAAGGTGAAATTGGTGGATACACATTTTTTATAATTATACCTTTGCCGACAAGCTAAGATCACTTGAAAGATGAGTGATCTTTTTTTTATTTATAGGAGTAATTTTCAATATTGTCACAGTGAGTAAAGCTAATAGTGGAAAACCCCTATATGTCTGAAATTGTAACAGGACTATACTGAAAGCACATAAATTAAAGGAGATGCTAGCGCAGTGGATATAACATTTATAATTGTGATTTTCCTGATTGGATTCGTTGGATCTTTTGTGTCCGGTATGTTGGGGATAGGCGGTTCAATCATTAAATACCCAATGCTACTATATATACCACCACTTTTTGGTTTGGTGGCATTTTCCCCACATGAAGTTTCAGGTATCAGTGCGGTACAAGTATTTTTTGCTTCGATTGCAGGGGTTTGGGCATATCGAAAGGGTGGTTATCTTAATAAGTCTCTCATTATTTATATGGGAGGGGCAATTTTAGCTGGTAGCTTTGTTGGTAGTTTCGGATCAAAGTTTTTATCTGAAAACAGTGTGAATGTCGTCTACGGTATTTTAGCTTTGATTGCTGCTGTGATGATGTTTGTTCCTAAGAAGCAAATCGATGATAAGCCGATGAATGAAGTAACCTTCAACAAGCCGCTAGCAGCGATATTAGCATTTATTGTTGGAATTGGTTCAGGGATTGTTGGTGCTGCAGGTGGTTTCTTACTTGTTCCGATAATGCTTGTAGTGCTAGGTATCCCAACGCGTATGACGATTGCAACTAGCCTAGCTATTACGTTTATCTCATCGATTGGAGGAACTATCGGAAAATTAATGACAGGGCAAGTCGATTACTATTCTGCAGTAATTATGATATTGGCAAGTTTACTAGCGGCTCCTCTTGGGGCAAAAATAGGTAAAAAAATGAATACGAAAATTTTACAAAGTATTTTAGCCGTACTCATTTTAGCGACAGCAATAAAAATTTGGGTTGATTTACTATGATGGAAAAACAAAAGGCTGTTGCCTATAAATCGCATGAGAAAAAGCTAATAATGATAAGTTTTTTAGTAGCTGGGATAATGTTTCTTTCGATAGTTGGAAGAATTTTTGGTACCTAGGAGATGAAATAAAATGAATGATTCAGCTGTAATGTGGAGTCGAGCCTTAACGGAGTTAACATTATCATTCCATATTATCTACGCAACAATTGGTGTTGGTATACCTTTAATGATAATGATTGCTCAATGGGTTGGATTGAAAAATAATGACGAACATTATTTATTGCTCGCAAGAAGATGGGCGAGAGGATTTGTGATTACAGTGGCAATCGGTGTTGTCACTGGTACTGCAATTGGATTGCAGCTATCGCTACTATGGCCAAGCTTTATGGAATTGGCTGGTCAGGTAATCGCATTACCATTGTTTATGGAAACATTCGCGTTCTTTGTTGAAGCTATTTTCTTAGGGTTATATTTATATACTTGGGATCGATTCAAAAATCCAAAGCGACATCTATTATTATTGATTCCAGTAGCCATTGGTGCTTCTATGTCGGCCGTTTTTATTACGATTGTGAATGCATTTATGAACGCACCGCAGGGTTTTGATCTAGTAGATGGTGAACTTGTAAATATTCAACCAGTACTGGCGATGTTAAATCCTGCAATGCCAACGAAGGTAGCGCATGTATTAGTAACATCTTATATGACGGCGGCATTTTTATTAGCTTCTATTGCGGCTTATCGTATGCTGCGAGGATCGAAGCATGTTTATCATAAAAAAGCGCTACATCTATTATTGAAACTAGGCTTAGTATTTTCGCTAGCAGCACTGATTGTAGGTGACTTTTCTGGGAAGTATTTAGCTGAATATCAACCAGAAAAATTAGCTGCTGCTGAATGGCATTTTGAAACAAAAGAGGATGCTTCACTTGTCCTATTTGGAGTGTTAGATGGAGAAGAAGTGAAATACGCCATTAAAGTACCGTACGCACTAAGTGTATTGGCGCATAATAATCCTTTTTCTGAAGTAAAAGGTTTAGATCAAATTCCTAACGATGAACAGCCACCACTTTATATCCATTATTTGTTTGACATCATGGTAGTTATCGGAACTTTATTAATAGCACTATCGGTTGTTTATGTGCTAGGTAGATGGCGAGGATGGAAGCTTATTTCTTCAAGAAGCTTTAAGAGAATAGTAGTAGCAAGTGGTCCATTATCGCTTATTGCTGTTGAGGTAGGCTGGTGGTTTGCCGAAGTAGGGCGCCAACCGTGGATACTTCGTGGTTATATGAAAACAGCGGAAGCTGCCACGACAAGTGGTCAAGTTGATACTATGCTAATACTATTTGCAGGGCTGTATATTGTATTAGCGATAGGAAGTATCGTAGTACTTATTCGCATGTTCCGAAACAATCCGATTGAGCGTGAAATTGAAGAACATAAACAAGTGGAAGGGTGTGCAGGGCAATGAGCTTAGAGATATTAGGAATTTCAGTACTGTGGTTATTTCTATTCGGCTATGTCATTGTAGCGTCCATAGACTTTGGAGCGGGATTCTTTAATGCTTATAGCGTCTTGATTGGTAAAAACCATCTACTAGCAAATGTCATTAAGCGTTATTTATCTCCAGTGTGGGAAATTACAAATGTCTTCCTTGTATTTTTCTTTGTTGGAATGGTAGGTTTCTTTCCTCAAACAGCTTATTATTATGGCACAATTTTGCTAGTGCCGGTCAGTATTGCATTAATATTAATTGCAATTAGAGGAAGCTATTATGCATTTGAGTCCTATAGTGAAAAAGGTGGACACATTGGTTATACAATGATGTACGGAATTACGGGTCTATTTATACCTGCATCCCTTTCTATTGTGTTAACGATATCTGAGGGAGGATTCGTAAAAATAATAAATGAAGAACCACATTTACAAATTGCTAAACTTTTCACAAATCCGTTAACTTGGTCTATTGTGTTATTAAGTATAGTGGCAGTTTTGTATATTTCAGCCGTTTTCCTAACATGGTATGGAAAAAGAGCGCGAGATGAGCATGCTTCTAATTTAATGCGAAAGTATGCACTCGGTTGGTCTTTGCCGCTCATAATAAGTGTAATAGGAATTATGGTGGAGTTAAAGGAACATGTGCCTGAGCATTATGAAAATATGTTAAATCTGTGGTGGCTTTTCGCCATTTCAGGTGTGTTATTTCTTGTAACACTAATACTTTTATTTAAGAAGAAAAACTATGGCATTGCAGTCTTTTTAATGGTTGCTCAATTTGGATTTGCATTTTTCGGCTATGGTATTTCACATTATCCGTATTTACTGTATCCGTACATATCAGTCTATGATAGCTTTACAAATGAAACAATGGCGGTTGCATTAGTAATTACGTTTGTTGGAGGATTAGTTCTACTCATCCCTTCACTATATTTAGTAATGAAATGGTTCGTGTTTGATCGTGATTATGCTTGCGGTAAACATGATCATCATGCATAGGGGGAAATATAATGAATCAATTTATTATTTTGTATGCACCTTTTCTTGTAGTAGCTATTAGCATTGTGATTGGCTTTTGGGTAGGACCGAAAGATCGTCAAGTTAAGTAATAAATGCATTCATCACGGTAATGTATGGTTGATTTCCGTTCCGACTGGGCGCTTTTATCGCTGCCGCTTCGCTTTCGCTGCAGGGTCCTATCTGTGACGCTAATCCCTATGGAGTCGCCCAGCCTCCACTCCAATCAACTTACAGGTTTATCAAATTCGCATAATAAATTAATAGGATAAAAACCCGAAAAAAGGAGCTATATGGAAAGTCGTGAGTGTGTGACTTTCTATATAGCTCCTTTTGTTTATGTGGTTAATTTACTTGATGCAGCGCTCTGATGGTCGCTCAATTTTTACATAGCGCCACAAGCTATTGGCGATATCACGTGCCTCTTCTGCGTGTTCGGTTCCAACGAATGCTTTACGGAAAGGTGTAAGGAGTGATTCGATGATAAAGAGCTTTGGCTTTTCACGCTGTAGTTCCTCTAACAAGAATTCCACATACTCTAAGCCTTCCGCTATTTCATTCTTAGGCAATCCTTTTTTAAAGCCTGTTAATTGCTCGATGACCGTTCCCTTATCTACGGTTTTATAGTTCGCGACGTTTTGTATCGTGTTGATCATTTCCGTACTAATGAGGATTTCTTTTGATTCAAGCATAACGGGTATAATTACGCTAATATTGCGTAATGCTACACGTACAATGGCTTCACGATTTATATATTTATAATCAGCAATTAAGACAGCACGTATTGAAAGGTTAATCATACCAAGTGTTTGCACAGCACATTCGTAGCTAATTGGACTAACTTCTTCTCCGAAAACTTGTACAAGTCGATTGGCAAGCCACTCCAGTTCTTGTAAATGATAGTTTAAAATGATTTTTTTCAGTTCATTATCACGAGAATGGAAAACCGATTCAAAAATTTGAATTAAATTATGTTCTCGATTGACATACATGAGTACCGCAACTTGCTGTGTTAATACTTCCAAATCAGTAGGATCTTTGCCGTAAAGAAGTTCGTGGCGGCGATTACTTGCCTCCTCACGCCCTTCGTCTAATATGGCGATTAAGCATTCATTTTTAGAAGAAAAATGATTATAAAATGTACCCTTTGAAATTTTAGCTGCACTAATGATGTCGTTAATCGATGCATCCACGAACCCTTTTTCAATAAAAAGAGCACGAGCGGCAGTAATGATTTGTCTTTTTCTTTTGTTCATAACCTCACCTTTTTAAAATATTATACTCTTATTCTATAGTTAAAACGCATATATATCAACGTTTTAAAAAATTTTAATCTTAATTCTTGAAAAAAGTAGACTGCGAGTATAAAATAAGTTTTATCGAAAAAAACAAGAAAGAATTGAGGGATATAAATGAATAGTGGTCAAACACTGCAAAAGCCCCCCTATGGAATGATTTCAATTTTATTTGTGGGTGCTTTTGTTGCTTTTCTTAATAACACATTGTTAAATGTTGCATTACCAACGATCATGAAAGATTTTGATATAACGTATTCAACAGTACAATGGCTCGCAACAGGTTATATGCTTGTAAGTGGGATTTTAGTACCTGCTTCAGCATTCTTCGTAACGCGCTTTAAAAATAGACATTTATTTATTGTAGCGATGTCAGTCTTTACAATCGGTACGGCTATGGCCGGATTTGCACCTAACTTCGGTACACTTTTAGCAGGTCGTATGGTGCAAGCAGCAGGTGCTGCAAGTATGTCACCACTTCTTATGAACGTAATGCTGATCAGTTTTCCAAAAGAAAAACGCGGTGCAGCAATGGGTATTTTCGGTTTAGTTATGATTTCTGCGCCAGCAATAGGTCCAACTTTATCTGGATATATTGTTGAGCATCATGATTGGCGTATGCTATTCCAAATGATTATTCCATTTGCTGTAATTAGTTTATTGTTTGGTATTTGGAAATTAGAAAACGTGATGGAAACACGTGAAGTTCACTTGGATTTCGCTTCAGTTCTATTATCAACAATAGCGTTCGGTGGTATTCTATATGGTTTCAGTACTGCAGGGGATAAGGGCTGGTCAAGTCCTTGGGTATACGGCACAATTTCAGTTGGCCTTCTTGCATTAATCATCTTCATACTTAAACAACTACGTATGGATCAACCTTTACTTGAATTACGTATTTATAAATATCCGATGTTTGCACTTGGATCTGCTATCTCGGTTATCGTGTCAATGGCTATGTTCTCTGGGATGATTTTAACACCTGCTTATGTACAATCGATTCGTGGAATTGATCCATTTAAAGCGGGCTTAATGATGCTTCCTGGGGCACTTGTAATGGGGATTATGTCGCCGATTACAGGGAAACTTTTTGATAAATTTGGACCGCGTGTATTAGCGATTATTGGTTTAACGATTACAACAATTGCAACATTCGGTTTAACAAAGTTAGAGTTAGATTCAAGCTATACATTTATCGTGTCTATGTACACAATTCGTATGTTCGGTATGTCAATGGTTATGATGCCAATTATGACAAACGGTTTAAACCAATTACCACAAATTATGAACCCACATGGTACTGCCATTAATAATACTTTACAGCAAGTGGCAGGGGCGATTGGTAGTGCTGTGATGGTAACGATCATGAATAACCGTACAAAAGCAAAAGCAGAAGAATTAATTGCAGAAGCAAAAGCCAATGCAGCACAATCAGGTGTTGCACCAACGCCTGAACAAATGCAACAAATGCAGGATCAGATTACGCAAAATGCTTTATTAGAAGGTATTACACACTCATTCTTAATAGCAGCTGGTGTTACAGTTCTTGCGCTAGTGCTTGCGTTCTTCCTAAAACGTGTAAAAATTGAAAGCTCAGCGGCTTCTATGGACTTGAAAAAACCAACTAAATAATAATGAACTGATATGCTCCCCTATAGGTAGACAGATGACTCTGTTTATCGAAGGGGAGTTTTTTTGATGCTTTACAAAGTAATACACTAAAAAATGAAAAAAAATTTTAAAATTAATTGTTGTTTTATATCATTTTATTTCATACTATAAAATCACAGAATATTTCGTCATTTTATTGTGAGGTGTTTATTTGGTAGATGCATATGTGAATCGCTTAGTGAGGGATAAGGAAATTCCGGGTGCAGTTCTTGTTGTCCAACAGAATCATAGATGTTTATTGTCAAAAAGCTACGGATCCTATACAGCTGAGGATTGGAGTAAACAAGTTATTTCAAAAAATACTTTGTTTGATTTGGCATCATTAACAAAAGTTATAGCGACATTACCAGCTATTCTATTGTTGCTTAGTAGAAACAAGTTAAATTTGATGGATTCAGCACAAAAGTATTTACCAGATTTTAGATTTCCACACATTACAATACAACATTTATTACAACATAGCTCCGGACTACCAGCAGACTTAGAGCCGTCTGTTAGAAGACATCATCAGCGTGATATTATGCAGGAAGTTTTAGCGTGTAATGTCATTGGGCAGCCGAATGAGCAAGTAATATACAGTGATTTAGGTATGATTTTATTAGGGAAGATTATCGAGAATGTTACAGGTCAATTTTTTCAAAGTTTTGTAGAGCAAGAGATTTTCAAGCCTTTGGGTATGCATCATACAAATTTTCGGCTACCTGAGCAGAAAAGGGGGCAAGCAGCAGCTACAGAAATGATATCAGGTAAATTTGTGCAGGGAATTGTGCACGATGAGAAAGCACTGCTATTAGAAGGGGTGTCAGGTAGTGCAGGGTTATTTTCATGCGCAGATGATTTAGCGAAATATGCGAAATATTGGTTGGGCATATCGCAGCAATCTACTATACCATTTGAGTGGATGGAGTTGGCATACACGAAGACAATCGGAAATAGGGGACTTGGCTTTGAAGTTTGGAATGGAGATCATTCATTATTTTGTTTTGGTAGGGGGTGGAGCAAAGGATCTTTTGGCCATACAGGATTTACGGGCACTAGTATTTGGATGGATCCTATTAAAAAGGCGTTTGTTATTTTACTTACAAACGCAGTTCATTATGGGAGAAATACGCGCATAAGGGAAATTAGAGAAAAGCTTCATACGATGATTTATGAAAATCTAATTACATGAAGGGTGGATGTGTGGTTATGAAACAAATGAATAAATGGTTGTTCCTGTTGCTTTTATTACTCGTTGTAGCACTAGTAGGCTGTTCTTCAGATAAGAAATCAACAAGCTCAACAACACCTGACAAAGATGATGAAGGAAAAACGGAAGAGGTTTCGCTAACGATAGGTAGTTGGCGTACAGAAGACGTCGCGAAATATGAAAAAGTCATCGCTTTATTTAATGAAAAACATCCCAAAATACACATATCATTTAACCCAACTAAAAATACAGAGTATAACACAGTGTTAAACACAGCGTTACAAGCTGGCGAAGGTCCAGATATCTTCCATTTACGTCCATATGCTGCAGGATTAAAACTTGCTGAGGCTGGTTATATAGAAAAATTTAATGGCTTTAATGGTTTAAGTGTATACTCTGAAGAAGCATTAAAAGCTTCACGCGATGAAGAAGGTAATCAGTATGGTGTACCTATTAACTTGAGCTCAACTCAATTCTTCTACAATAAAAAGATATTTAAAGATAATAACTTAGAAGTACCTACTACTTGGGATGAATTCATAGCATTAAATGATAAATTGCTAGAAAAGGGAATTACGCCAATTGCAATGGGAACTAAAGAAAGTTGGCTATTATCATTGCTGCATGGTATTGTGGGCCCTGCTATTTATGGAGGAAATGATTTCTATCAAGCGGTGCTTGCAGGAGAAAAGGACTTTACTGATCCTGCATTTATAGAGTCTATAAAAGTGATGAATGACCTGAAGAAATACTTCCCTGCGAATTCAGAAGGCTTAGGGATGGATGATATTCGCACATTATTCGCGCTAGGTGATGCGGCTATGTTTCCACTAGGGAGCTGGGAAATCCCGGTAGTGTTAGAAATGAATCCAGATTTAGATTTAGGTTACTTCCCAATACCATCAAAGGCTGGGAATAAAACAGTAACGACTTGGGTAGACGGTTCATTTGCAATCAATGCAAATTCAAAACATAAGGATGCTGCTAAAACATTTTTAGAGTTTTTAACAACTAAGGAATTTGGGGAGTTATTTGTAAAGGAATTTTCAATGATCAGTGCAATCCCAGGCATTACCTCTGACAATGCTTTGTTAAATGACATTAGCAAATCCACAGAAAATGAAGCAACACCATATATGTGGGTTACTAATTTTACAGGTGGAGATCCGACAACAAAGAGCTTGCTTGAAAGTGAGTTACAAGGTATGTATTTAGGTCAAGTAACACCGGAAGAGGTAGCGGCAAAAGTACAAGAAAGCGCTAAATCATGGTTTAAACCATTTCAAAAATAATGTTAGGTTTCCTTGAATAAGTGCTTAATTTACATCTTCAGACAAGTAGGGAAGTTAATTAGACAATGACGATGTATTGAAAATCATGACCCCACTAACGCTTCGAAGGAAGGAGTTGGGGTCTTGCTGTCTAAATACCTCTAAAGGGGCTGTCCAATGATGAAAATAACTACAGCTTCACCAACTAAAAAGAAAAAGACTTGGGCAAAGTGGACTATTCATCTTTTTCCAATCCCTGCTCTGATTATTTATGGAATGTTTGTCCTGTATCCAATCTTAGCAGCATTATCTTATAGCTTTTTTGACTGGAAAGGGCTGACGAGAGGCAATTTTATTGGATTTCAAAATTTCGTGACATTGTTTACGACCGAACCATATGGGTCAATGTTTTGGAATGCCTTCAAACATAATGCACTGTATTTTATTTTACAAATGGTTGTAATGAATGGATTAGCTTTCTTCTTAGCGTTTATTATTTATCAAAAAATTAAAGGAGCAGAATTTTTTAAAGCAGCCTTCTTCTTACCACGATTATTATCAGTAATTGTTGTAGGGTTTTTATGGAAACTGATTTTGAATCCTAACTTCGGCACTTTAAATGTAATATTAGGGAAATTAGGTTTAGAAAGCTTACAAAGGGCATGGTTAGGTGATCCTCATACAGCTTTAATCGCTATTATTTTAGTAAATTGTTGGTTTGGTCTTGGCTTTGGCGTCTTGATTTTCTTAGCTGGCTTTCAAGGGATACCAAGTGAACTAATCGAAGCAGCGAAGCTAGACGGTGCAAAGGGCTTTACATTATTACGTACAATCTACCTGCCGTTAATGATTCCTTCTATTATGATCATGGGTGTCTTAACATTTATTCAATCATTTGAAGCCTTCGAACTTGTTTATGCAATGCAGGGCTCGATGGGAGAGCCTTATTATTCAACAGACACATTAGCTGTGTTCTTCTACCGCTTAGCATTTGGTAGCTCAACAGCTTCTGGAGCGACAGCTATTGGTTTAGGGTCAGCGTTAGCAACGGTTTTATTCTTCTTTATATTAATTTGCACAACAGTATTTTTACGTTTTACGAATAAAAAGAACGTACAAATGTAAAGAGGTGAGTATATGAAGCAAGGCACAATTTGGGCAAGGCCGTTTTATTATATTGTTGTATTTACGGTGGCGACAATCAGTTTATATCCAATTTTATTAATGATTTTATCGTCATTTAAGGCGAGTTTGGAGATTTACAAAAATCCATTGGGCTTACCGACCAGCTTTAGCTTAGATACTTACCGTACGTTATTGTCTAAAATTCCGTTTACAACCTATTTCATGAACAGTGTCTTCGTGAGTATTGCATCTGTTGTCCTAATTGTTGTTGTTTGTTCATTAGCTTCATTTTATATTGCACGTTTTAAATTTTCGTGGAATCAAGCGCTATTTTTTATTTTCCTATTAGGGATGATGATTCCCATTAAACTTGGGATTGTACCTCTTTTTATTTTAATGCGTGATTTAGGGCTTATTAATTCATTGTGGTCTTTAATTTTGATGAATACAGCGACAGGCATTCCGTTGACGATGCTAATATTAACAAGCTTCTTTAAAACGATGCCATATGAGCTAGAGGAAGCTGCTCGTATTGATGGAGCCGGAAATTTAAGGGTTCTTTGGCATGTCGTGTTACCGTTAATGAGGCCAGCATTGGGAACAGTAATCATCATTAACTTTATTGCTGCTTGGAATGATTTTTTCTTCCCGCTTATTTTCATTACAGATAAAATGAAGCGCACAATTCCAGTTGGGATGATGTCACTTTTTGGGGAACATTCGGCAGACTGGGGTTCGCTTTTCGCAGGTTTAACACTTGCCTCATTGCCGATGATACTTTTATTCTTTATTGCATCTAAGCAATTCATGGAAGGGCTGACGGCTGGTGCCATTAAATAAACAATATATTATTGGTGTAGATGGTGGTGGGACGAAAACCCGTGCCGTTATAGGGACAAAATGTGGGGAAGTGCTTGCAGTTGTTGAGGGGGCGGGGGCAAATATAAAGTCAACTCCGCCAACAGAAGTACAACAGCAAATCACGAAACTACTAACGGAGTTACTACAAAAAATAGGGGTAACGAGGAAAGAAGTTTCGACTATTTTTTTATGTATGGCAGGAGGGGATCGTCAGGTAGATTTTGTACGCTGGCATAATTGGATGGACTCGTTTTTTTCATCTGAATCCTGCAAGGTACATGTTACAAACGATGCCGTAGCTGCACTTACAAGTGGTACATTTGCACATGAAGGGCTTGTTATTATTGCTGGAACCGGTTCTATTGTCTATTGTGTTCAAAAAAATAATCATGATAGCCGAGTAGGTGGATGGGGTTATTTATTTGGGGATGAAGGTAGTGGCTACTATATAGGGCAAGAGGCATTACGTGCCATTGCACAGCATTATGATGCATTTGGCCGAGATGGTGATGTGCTTACGGAGTCAATTTTAAAGAAACTGGGGCTAAAAGATCCGACCGAAATGATTACGGTAATCTATGAGCATACACAAGCCCGCACGTTAATTGCGTCTATTGTGCAGACTGTAATACAACTAGCTGAACAGGGTCATGAAACAGCGAAGGATATTATAGAACGTGCCACTACCTACTTAGCTCAATTATTGTTAACTTTGTTTCAAAAAGAGCCACAGGTCAAAAGCTTTCCAATCGTCACTTGTGGTGGTTTATTTGATAGTAGCTATTTCGTTAATTGTTTTCAAAGAAAATTACAGCAAGCAACAATTGATAATCGACTCATTCAACCCGAGGTACCACCTGTTATTGGGGCATTTGTAAAAGGGCTTATTAGTGAGGGGGTTCACATCACGGAGTCATTGCAGCAAATCGTAAAAGAATCTTGGATGAACAAAAATAAGATGTAGTAGGAGGGATTAGACTTCGATGGAGAGAATGACAAAACTTACAACAGAAGGCTACCATCCACAATCAGCGAATTTAGATTTAATGTCAATTGCTGAAATTGTGCAGCTAATGAATGAGGATGATGTCAAAATACCGCTTGCTATTGCAAAGGTATTGCCTGAAATTGAACAAGCAATTGAGGTCGTCATTTATGCGCTGAAGAATGGTGGTAGATTATTTTATGTAGGCGCTGGGACAAGTGGACGTATAGGTTTATTAGACGCAGTGGAATGTCCCCCAACGTTCAGTACATCACCAAAGCTCGTGCAAGCTATATTGGCAGGTGGCTCAGAAGCAGTAATGGCCGCCATAGAAGGTGCTGAGGATGATCTTACTTTGGGAAAAGTAACGCTAGAGAAACAAAAGCTAAGTGCAGCGGACGTTGTCATAGGCATTGCAGCGAGTGGTAGAACGCCATTTGTAAAGGGTGCGTTACTATATGCACAACAAATAGGTGCACAAACTATAAGTTTAGCTAGTAATCCGCAATCCATCATTAGTGCTCATGCAGATATTGCCATAGAAGTCATTACTGGGCCAGAAATCTTAACGGGTTCTACAAGATTGAAGGCTGCGACTGCTCATAAACAAATATTGAATATGATAACGACAACAACAATGATAAAGCTTGGGAAGGTCTATAAAAATCTCATGGTGGATGTCCATGCAAGTAATTATAAATTACGTGAACGTGCTAAAAAGATTGTCTGTGAGGCAACAAATGTATCCTATGAACAGGCAGAAAACATATTAGAACAGACCAATTATCAAGTGAAGCTTGCTATTGTCATGTTGCTCACTAATACGACTTTAGATAATGCGCAAACATTACTTGCCCAATCAGAGGGTCATGTGCGCACTGCAGTAGCCTTGAAGAAGGATTAGCTAAAGGGGTGGGTGGAAATAATTCCATTCACTTTTTCATTATTACTTCTATACATATAAAATAAAGTGCGGAGTTGATTGAAATGGAGAAGATAAATGCAGGATTGATTATGCTTGCAGAAATGCGAGAGAAGCTACCTCCATCTGAAAAGAAGGTGGCCTCCTATATTTTAGAACATCCATCAAAGGCAATTAAAATGACCGCTGTTGAATTGGGAGAGGCGAGTCATACAAGTAGTGCGGCCGTTATTCGCTTATGTAAATCTTTAAATATTAGTGGTGTTCAGGAGCTAAAGTTACGAATAGCTGGTGATTTGCAACGCGAAAAAACAGATGATCGTGATATTGAACCGAATGAGCCTTTACAATCCATTGTAGAAAAGGTGACGATGCAAAGTAGTCAAATCTTAAGACAAACTGCAGATTTAATTGATGCAGTAGAGCTGAAACGGGCTGTGTCAGCCCTATCAATGGCCGGAAGAATTTTCTTTTTTGGCGTCGGTGCATCTGGTATAGCAGCAATGGATGCAGATCAGAAGTTTTTGCGAATAAATAAGAATAGTAAGGCGTTCATGGATTTACATTTAGGGGCAACAGCGGTTGTCAATGCTGAAGAGGGAGATGTGGTAGTCGGGATTTCATTTTCTGGTGAAACGCATGAAGTGGCTAAAATCCTTGAAATTGCTCGTGACACGCCTGCAACGACAATAAGTTTAACACGCTATGGTAGTTCACTCGTATCAAGCTTGGCAGATATTTGTTTATACACGTCACCAAATGTAGAAGCAACATCTAGAAGCGGAGCAACTTCTTCGCGTCTTGCACAACTTCATGTGATTGATATTTTATTTATGTGTGTAGCAACAAGTGACTACGAACAAACAATTGACTATCTAGATGCAACAAGTACAGCAATTCAAGGGCTACACAAGAAAGTCAATAGAAGAAGGAAATAGTGAAAAAAGGTCTTTAGCGGAATAACTCAGGCGATATCACAGGTCATGGCATCGCTTGAGTTATTTTTTAGCCACTGAACTACAGCAACTTTATATACGTTCTTCTGTATGTGGATCGAAGAAATGTATCTTTTCTTCTTTCATCACTAATGTCACGACGTCAGCTGGATGTAAATTAGTTTCAGCATTAACACGTGCAATGAATGTTTGATTTGCTAATGAAGAATAGAGGAAAGTTTCTGCTCCGAGCAGTTCAGCAACGTCAATTGTTGCATTGAATACATAAGGGGAATCGGCCGCTGTTATTTGCAAATCTTCAGGGCGAATCCCAAGTACAATATCTTTGCCTAAATAATTTTTTTCCTTCAACGTTGTTAAATATTTTGGTGGAATCGGAAAGCTATGCTCACCTAAAATTACAGTTGTTTCTGTTAAATGTCCTTGAAAAAGATTCATGGAAGGAGAGCCGATAAAGTCAGCTACAAACATATTTTTCGGCGTATCATATACTTCCTTTGGAGCGCCAATTTGTTGAATAAGACCATCCTTCATCACAACGAGACGAGTAGCCATAGTCATTGCTTCTGTTTGGTCATGTGTAACGTAAATAGTCGTCGTTTGAATACGTTGGTGTAGCTTCTGAATTTCAGCTCGCATCTGTACACGTAACTTGGCATCTAAATTAGAAAGTGGTTCATCCATTAAAAAAACTTTGGCATCACGCACTATAGCACGACCGAGAGCTACTCGCTGACGTTGTCCACCTGATAACGCTTTTGGCTTCCTTTTTAAGTAATCCTCTAAACCTAATATTTTTGCGGCTTCTCTCACTCTTAGATCAATTTCCTTTTTGTCAACCTTGCGAAGTTTTAAGCTGAATGCCATATTATCATAGACGGACATATGAGGATATAAGGCGTAACTCTGGAATACCATAGCGATGCTACGATCCTTTGACTCCACATCATTCATGCGTACATCGTCGATATAAAATTCACCCTTTGAAATATCCTCTAAGCCTGCAATCATACGTAATGTCGTTGTTTTCCCACAGCCAGATGGACCTACAAAAACGATAAACTCCTTATCGTGGATATGCAAATTAAAATCAGTCACAGCCTGCACATTTTTATCGTAAATTTTATAAATATGCTCTAAACGCAATTCAGCCATACACTACGCCCCTTTGTAAGTGATAAATTCATTGTAAAGAATAGTGGGAAAAAGGAATAGATAAACGCTGCACAATATTTAAGTTATAAATTGTGCAGTGTGACTTATAATGACTCTAAAAAGGTGATAGCAAGAAAGACTTCAAGCCTATCCTCAAATTGCCGTATATCTTTTCTGGCAAGTTGCTGAAATTTGTCTAGTCGATTTTGTAGTGTGTTACGGTGCATAAACATTTTTTTAGCAGCAAGTGTGATATTACCTTCGTATTCAAGTAATTGTTTTATTGTTTGTACTAACTCTGGCTGTGAGGTTGCATCTTTTAAAATAGAGGTAATAAAAATGTCTTTCTCTTCTATACTGAGTCGCTGTGATAAGTACGGTACAAATAACTCTTGTTGTGTAAGAACATGCTTAGATGTATAAGACCAAAGTGATTGTTGGATGGCGACTAGCCAGTTAAATCTCTTTTTTGTTATCGCAATATCTGGTAGTACATCAGAGACAAAAATTTTAAAGTTGGTTTCTAAATCTTCGCTTAAAAGATCAATGTAATGAGAAAAATTAAGTAATTCATCGGTTTCAATGCATTCAATAATGGCGAACAATTGAGGATTTAATGATATGAGTATAAAGTCTTTTCCAAGTAATGCCTCAAAGGCTGTTCGAAGTAAATGAGGTCTAGAAAATACTTTATCGAAATGAAGAAACAGAATGCGATGTTCGTGGATTGCAGTTGGACTTTCATTTGTTTTATCTGTTAAGTAGTCAAACCATGCCGTATCGTAGTAATTCGCAAGCGTGATTGGCCCTGAAAAAATACGCAATAGCTCTAGCTCACTTTGTGTAATTGTATGTTTTGGAATTTCAAAAAGTTGATTATCAAAATTAAATAGATAACATTCTATCTTATTACCTGAAAAAGGTCTTAGTAATGGAAATCGCTGTTGCAATTTTTGATAGTTCATGAATGCCACATCCCTTTTGTTTATAGTCGGAATAGAAACACACAACAAATCATGCAATTTTGGAATAAGTATATATTTTTCGGAAAATGATAGCGATATTCGTTGAATGTACATTTCAAAACAGCACGGACATTAGCAAAAGCGAAAGGGTGGATGAATTTTAAAATCATCCAAACCATTTGTGCTAATGTCCGTGCAGTAATTTTTATGCATCCTTTTTAAATAATGCTCCTGGCCAAAATGCATATCTACCGAGAACAGTAGTAATGGCAGGTACGAGCAATGGACGTACAATGAACGTATCAAGCAGTACGCCAATGGCCGTAACGACACCGAACTGAACAAGTACTTGAATAGGTAAGGTAGCAAGGACAGCAAATGTTCCAGCTAAAATTAAACCAGCAGATGTAATAACACTTCCTGTTCGTACGACGCCTTCCTCAACAGCTGTTAAATGATCTACTGTTCTGCGTTTCTTCCAAATTTCTGAAATCATAAAGATATTATAATCTTCTCCGAGTGCCACTAAAAATACAAATGCATAGAGTGGAATCGCTCCTGAAATGGCTTCTGCTCCCATTAGGTGGTGTAAAATTAGCCATCCTGCACCAAGTGCTCCGAAATAAGAAATAATAACTGTTGCTAATAAATAAACAGTTGCTGTTATTGAGCGTAGATAAATAAATAATAATAAAGCAATTAAAGCAATCATTGTTGGCATAATAACAGTTTCATCGCGTACAGTTAACTGCTGTGTATCATATTGACTGGCTGTTTCGCCGCCAATCCAAATATGTTTATCTGCATCCTTTATCCCTTCAGCCTCAAGCATTTTTATAACCTCTGCTTTAAGCTCTGGAATATGGGCTAATGATTCTTTAGCATAAGGATTTGTATTTAAAGAAAGCTCGTACAATTGGATAGCATTATTTTTCTCTCCGATTTGGCCATCTGCAACACTATCAATATAAGAGATTTCAGTTAATTGCTGCTGCAAGTGAATTTCTTTACCCTCTGTGTCAATGACGAGCTGTACTGGAGCTAGTTCTCCAGGTGAAAAATTTTCTTCTATTAAAGTAAAGCCTTCGCGCGATGGCATATTCTCAGGGAATGATGATAATAAATCAAAAGTGTACTGAATACGTGGTACGAATGCTGCTAATCCACCAAGTAACAGTAAAGTAACAACAATGACAATCCATGGTTTATGCGTTACGAAGCGCCCGATTATATGGCTTATTTTATGTGTTGGTTTGTACTGCTTTTTCCCTTTTTTATGAGCCATATCCTCTGTTCTAGGTATGAATGGGAAAAAGGCAACGCGACCTATTATAACAAGGATTGCTGGAAGTACAACGAGCGCAGCAATTCCCATCACAAGTACACCAAAGCTGAATGGAATAGCAAAGCGTTGGAACGCACCATAATGGGCAAGGCTAAGAGTAGCTAAACCGATAACAACCGTTAAGGCACTCATCATAATCGCACCGCCAGACTCCTTTATAGCAAGCTTCATGGCAGTAGTTTTATCCTCAATTGTAAATAATATCTCTCGGTACTTAGATATTAAAAATAAACAATAGTCTGTACCTGCGCCAAAGAGTAAGACGGTCATAATAGAGACAGCCTGTGAGTCCTTATCAATCCATCCATGATCAGCGAAGAAACCGAGCGTTGGACTTATAACGACATAGGCAAGAACAACAACGATCAATGGAATAATAGCTAATAATGGTGAACGATAAATAATAATTAGTAATACTAAAACAAGAAGTACTGTCGCAATTAATAATTTAACATCAGCTTGAGAGAATAAACTGGCAGCATCCGTAGCAATACCAACTGGTCCAGAATAACGCACATGCAGATTGTTACTAGTTAAGTCTTGATCTAGTTGGATATTATACTTATCCATTGTTTTTGTTAATGCCTTTAAACTTTCCCGCAACTCATCAGTAGCAACACCTTTTTCAAAGAAAACAGGAGTTACAATTGTTGTGCCGTTATCAGATGCAGAGGCTAAAAAGGCTTGAGGAGGCATTTTATCATATGGTGGAAGAATAGTTTGATTTGCTAAAGGTTTAGCTTTAATCTCTCCGTAAACCTTTTGGATAGCAACGAAATCATCAGTAGTTAGCCCGCTATACCGATACCAAACGAGTAATAATGGTGTACCTGCATCATTCGGAAATTGTTCTGCAATAATAGTTGCAGCCTGCTGAGACATTTCACTTTCTGGTAAGTTTTTACCCGATTCACTCTTTATACTATTAATCTGTGGCCAGGCAAATGACAGCACAACAACAAGTAATATCCAAAAGATAAGGGCTAATAAGCGCCCTTTTTTACTTGCTACCATTGAGCCCCATTGCTCAAGTGGGTGTTTTTTCATTTAAAGACCTCCGTTTCATATAAGTAATTTTATTATATATACCGGAAGGTTAATTAATCAATTGCAAAAAATCTATATGCTATACTATGTCTAAAAAGAATCCTTTATAAGGGGGGCGAACTTGTTGAAGCAGTCACCACGTGTTCTCGGGAGACCTCGGAATGATGAAAATGCGAAGCCAAGAAAAGATATTGTCCTTGAAACAGCAACAAAGCTTTTTATAAAAGAAGGCTATAAAAATATTTCAATGGATGATGTAGCAAAAGCTTGTAACGTTACAAAGGCGACTATCTATTACTATTACCCGACTAAAGGGGAATTATATACATCAGCGTTGCTGGCAATGATGGATCGAATCAGACTGTCCATTTTGCAGATTTTAGAGCAGCCAATATCATTTAAAGAACGGTTGGCGCAGCTTGTTGAAATTCATTTATCAGCCACTGTAGATATAGATATGAAAAATTTTATGAGAGAGGCGACAATTAATTTATCGAAAACCCAATTAAAAGAAGTGCAGGCAGCGGAAAATAATATGTATAAAACGATAGAGCAGACGATGCAGCTAGAGATGGAGCAAGGCACGATACGGAAGGGAAATGCTACTTTTTTTGCACATGCGTTTATGGCTTTAATGTCAGTAGGTTACTTTAAAGATGGGGAAGGGAAAAGGTTATTTCAATCAGAGGCTATGGCAGCGAAAGAAATTATAGACTTTTTCTGGCAATCTGTTGAAAAATGATTTCCTATATTATATGTAATATAAATGCTGAAAATAAAATAAGTAAGTATTACACAAATGATTTAGGGGAAGTTTAAATAGACTAAACATTATCGAAAATCAAAAATAATAAAGGAACGTTTTAAAAATATTGTATTTTTTAACAGTAGGAGCAAAAAGTAAACTAATATATAGTTACAAATCAATGAATTTTGAAAAGATTGTCGAAATTGTGATTTAGCTCATTGAAATAATGTACAAACAACCTTATAATGGAGGTTGTAAAGTCACCAAGACAAGATAGGATGGAATTATGATGCACTTTTTGCAAAATAAAGTTAACATTGTAATAACAAATTATACGAATTGCTATCCAGCTCTTGAGACTGGTGATTTGTAAGATATACGCGCTGTAACGACTGTTAAGAAGTGCCTTAATGGTCTTTTTTACATGGAAGCAATAAAATTAAAATAGTAATAGTGATGGCAAAGGAGAGTTCAAAATGTCAGAAACGAATAACCAAACACAGTCTGAACAATTAACTGTAAGTCAAGAACAATTGGATGTGCTAGATCAATTATTAAAGCCTGAGGTTCAGGAATCACTTACAACTTTAGTTGAACAATTACCAAAGTTAACTGAAATGATGACGCTATTAACAAAATCTTATGAGTTTGCTCAAGCTGTTGCAACTGATGAAGTGTTAAAAAATGATACTGTTGGTGCGGTAACAGAAATGGCTGGCCCAGTAGTAGGATCAGCTAAAAACCTTGCAGCTACTGCAATTGAAGCGAAAGACCGTGCTTCTGAAAGCCAAGAAGTAGTTGGTTTATTTGGTCTTATGAAAATGTTAAAGGACCCACAAGTTCAAGGTGTTTTCCGTTTTGTTAATGCTTTCTTACAAGTAAGCGCTGAACGTAAAGCTAGATAAGACTCGACTCGAGATACATTCAATTCGTAAGGACGGAGGATTAATTAATCATGTCAAAAGAAATCGTCATCTTAGGTGCTGGTTACGCTGGCGTTCTAACTGCATTAACAGCACGTAAGTATCTATCAGCTGATGAAGCTAAAATTACTGTAGTAAACCAATTCCCAACACACCAAATCATCACTGAACTTCATCGTTTAGCTGGTGGTACTATTGCTGAAGGTGCTGTTGCTTTACCACTTAAAAAAATCTTTAAAGGTTTAGATATCGATTTACAAATCGCTAAAGTTACAAAATTCAATGTAGACAATAAAAAAGTTGACCTAGATACTGGTTATACTTTAAATTACGATACTTTAGTAGTATCTTTAGGTAGCCAAACTGGTTTCTTCGGTATCCCAGGATTAGAAGAAAACTCTATGGTACTTAAATCAGTGAACGACGCAAACAAAATTAACAAACACATCGAAGACCGTATTAAAGCATATGCACAATCAAAAGATGAAGCAGATGCAACGATCGTTATCGGTGGTGGCGGTTTAACAGGTGTTGAGCTTGTTGGTGAAATCGTGGACAACTTCCCGAAAATCGCAGCAAAACATGGTGTTAACTTTGCTGATCTTAAAATCAAACTTGTTGAAGCTGGTCCGAAAATCTTACCAGTACTTCCAGATACACTTATCCAACGTGCTACTGAAAGCTTAGCAAAACGTGGCGTTGAATTCATTACAGGTACTCCTGTAACGGGCGTTGATGGTAACGTCATCTCTCTTAAAGATCGCGAACCAATCGTTGCTAATACACTTATTTGGACAGGTGGGGTAGCTCCACTTCCAATCGTAGGCGAGTCTGGTCTTGCAGCAGACCGCGGTAAAGCTACGATTAACGAGTTCTTACAATCTACATCTCACAATGATGTATTCGTAATTGGTGATGCATCTGTGGCACTACCAGCTGATGGTGGGCGTCCACTATACGCACCAACTGCTCAAGTTGCATGGCAAATGGGTGAATGCGCTGGTTACAACGTATTCGCACAATACAAAAACCAAGAGATGAAATCATTCTCAGCAATTAACTCTGGTACACTTGCAAGCTTAGGCCGTAAAGACGCTGTTGCGACTATCGGTGCTAGCAACACAGAGCTTAAAGGTCTTCCTGCAACACTTATGAAAGAAGCGTCTAACATTCGCTATCTTACACACATCAAAGCACTATTCGGCTTAGCATATTAATATTTTAAGGGCATGAATCAAAAGTAATATTGATTTCATGCCCTTTTTTTCTTGGTTTTAGCTTGGGTAGCTAGAGCGACGGAAAGAATAGTCGAAGTGACGGATAGTAGAGCAAGAGCGGCGGAAAGGAATCAGAGCGGCGGAAAGAAGAGTCAAAGTGACGGAAAGCAGAGTCAGAGCGACAGATAGAAGAATCAAATCGAAGGAAAGAAGAGCCAAAGCGACGGATAAAAGAGCCAGAGCGACGGATAGAATCGTCAAAGTCGTGGATAGAGTGGCCAAAATCGTGGATAGAACAGCCAAAATCGTGGATAGCCCCGACAAAGTGGCGTTTATTACTATCAATCTGAAGATAGAAAACCATTATGTCTTATCCCAACATTTATGTAGCACCTCTAAAAAGAGGTGCTACTATTTTTATACCGTTATTGCTTCCGAAAGCGAAGCGATAGCATTGAAATCTTCTCTACTCAGAAATATTTCTATAAAATCTGGCCTTTGAAGGTTGAACATTAAAAATTAGCAGTATAGTTGCTACTACAAGCATGATGATGGCTGCAGATACCACAACATATCGTATAGATATAATTTCAGCTGCAACTCCAAAGATGGCAGTTATGATAATAATGAACAAGGCTTCTACAAAACCATAAATACTGCCTATTCTCCCCATGCTATCGACAGGAATATTGTTTTGATAAAACGTATGGAAGCCCGTATTGGCAAAGGCCATCGCAAAGGACAAAATAAAGCATCCTAAAGAAGCGATAAGAAATGTATAAGAGGATGTGAAAATTAAGTAGCCTAATGCTGTTATTAATGACCCCGAGCCTATAAGCCAAGCAATTGGTGTTTTTTCAACGATGGCTGAATTCATTAAAGAACCAACTAATACTCCAGCACCTGCTATGCCCACCAAAACACCGTATTCACCTTCGGATAATGATAGTACTTGAGTAGCAAAAGCAGCTTCTAAAGAATCCGTTGCTGTCATCATGACAATCATCGCACTAAATAAAAAATAGACCATCATAATATAAGAATTTTTAAGGCTAAATCTTATAACAAGCTTCCAATCATTGAATAATACCTTGTAGGAAATTTCCTCATCTGCTTTACTAGCCAGCTGTTGATTGGCTTCAACATTAGGCATACCTAATGTAATACAGGCTGATAAAAATAGAGCAATGGAATTCAAGTAAATTGCCATAGTAGGCGTTCCAATCGTAAACAGCAGCCCTGCAATGGCTGGACCGGTTATGAATGCGCCAGAATCAAGTAAGCTTCGAAGGGCGTTAAAACGTTTCCTTTGTTCGATTGGTATCAATTTCGTAATGTAGGACATGGAAGTTGGATTATACATAGAACTAGCCATTGTGATCACAAAGACCATTAAATATATCCCAGTCAACGTAGAGAAGAAAGGTAGTATGACAATTAGTAAAGATTCGAAAAGATTGAGAACAATCATGAGATATTTTTTATTTAAACGATCTATCAAACTTCCTGACCAAAAACTGGCGAAAAGTGTAGATGATGCTCTAACGATATACAATCCGGACACAGCTATAGCTGACCCTGTAAGGTTTAAGACAATAAGATTTAAAGCTATAAAATAGATCCAGCTTCCAACGCTGGAAACACCAATACTAAACAATAATATAGCTGGATAACGCCACGCTTCTATTAATTTATTCATGCTCATATAAATCCCTCCTAGTAGTTATGACAAATAACTAAAACAAAAAAATCTCACCCCCAAGACGATTTGTCTTAGGGACGAGATTATGGAATTTATACTCACGTGGTGCCACCCTAGTTCACTATTATGTCGCCATAATAGTCTTTTCAGTACGACATAAACACTTATGCTTATACTGCTACTCTGTAACGGGAGTTCCCGTCGCACCATCATTCAAGCAGAAATCCAATGCGCTACTCCGAGGCTTGTTTCAATAATTCGTTCTTACTCGTTTTCAGCAACCCGAGCTCTCTGGGAAGAACAGCCTTATTTACTCTTCTCTTCAATGTATTTTTGCTAGTGTAGCATATGTTTGTAATTTTGGTAAAGTACGAAATTTTAAAAACATTACGTTAAATTCCGAAAACATTCCGATAAACTATGGAAATGTTCCGATAAATTTAGAAATTATTCCGATAAATCCTGAAAAGGTTCCGATATTAATTTTTATTGAAGATAAGCTTTAAGCCTCGTTAATAGTGATTGACAAAGAATTACCGACTCAACTGTATGATTTGCTATTTCAAGAGAATGGTCAGCATTTTCTACAATAGCAAGTTCATGTGAAGAAAGTTGTTCTAAACTTTCTTTAGAGTAATGAGGGTCAGCGGTACCGATTGCTAGAAATGCTTGCTTTCCAAGCAAATTTTTCATAACATGCTTAAGTGACAGTAGGGGTGTTAAAAGTACATAACGAGAAGGAATAGATGAAGACTGTTGCATATAAAAATCTGTGATAGGCAATGTTCCGAGTGATTTCCCAATGTATACAGCTTCTGTATAAGATTTTGTGCTTAAAACATATTCTACAATAGAATTCGCGGCATTATAAACCATTGCTGAAATAGCTTCTGGCTCCTGCTCAAATTGCTGCGAATCAAATGAATAGCAAACTTGTACTACATCATAGCCAAGCTCTAGCATCAGCTCAGTAGAATAATAAAGAAGTGGTTTTTCATACGTATAGCCTGTGCCAGAGAACATAAAGCACACCTTATCGCTAATGCTATCAAAGTAATTGTATGAGATCCCATTGTGTTGTTTTTTTACCAATTTGATTTTCATGGAAATACCCCCATTTATTCCTTATTTATTTTATAATCTTACTATAACAAGGAGGGGGAAATTTATGAAGGCTGTGATCATTAATGAGTTTGGTAGTTCTGATGTTTTAAAGTACGTGGAATGTCCAAAGCCCACTATTTCAGCAGAGGAAGTATTAATACGTACGGTGTATACGAGTGTGAATTTTGCTGATATTAAAAACAGAACAGGAAATAAAGCAAAAGCAAGTTTTCCGATGGTACTTGGTTTAGATGTAGCTGGTGTAGTTGAAGAGGTTTTTGATGAAAGTAGTGCTTTTAAAGCTGGAGATGTCGTTATTGCATTCCCTAAAAATGGAGCCTATGCAGAATATGTGGTGGCAAAAGAGCAGCTCGTCTTTAAAATTCCGAGTGACATCTCTTTGGAAAAGGTAGCCGCGGTACCAACGGTTTTGTTTCTATCCTACCTTTTGACACATCAAATTGCGCCAATTAGCTCAAATGATAGCGTATTAATTCATGCTGCATCTGGTGGTGCAGGGACGATGCTTATTCAAATGGCGAAAAAGTTAGGTGCCAAGAAGATTATTGGCACGGTTGGCGAAATGAAGAAAGCGACAATTGCTCTTGAACTAGGTGCACATCATGTACTGACATACGATAATTTTAGTGAGCAAGTCAATGAATATACGGATGGTCAAGGTGTTAATATTATTTTTGATTCCATTGCTGGAAATATTACAGAAGAGAGCTTTAGCTGTTTAGCTCCGTATGGTACGTTGGTGCAATTCGGAAATAGTGGCGGTAAAGCCGGGAATATAAAAACATCTGATTTACATAGCAGCTGCCGCAATGTGAAAGGCTTTAGCCTAGGAACGACTCGAGCTTCCAAGCCAGAAATGCTACAACAAGTTGCACAGGAGATGTTTGCAATATTGAAGGATGAAAATTTCCAAGTACCAATTGCTAAGATTTTTAAATTAGAAGACATGCAGAAAGCGCATGACTTGATGGAAAGCCGCCAACATCAAGGGAAAATTTTAATTAAAATATAAAATGAACAACCTCTGTATAGTGATCAAAGCGCTATACAGAGGTTACTTTTATTTTAGAGCCTGTAGCTCGAAAACAGCATTATTGTGAGTGGAAGGTCCAAAATCAAGTCCACTCATTAAATAGAAAGTAAAAAGACAGAGTAGTTTAAACTAGTAAAAATCCTATTATTTTTCAAAGAAATACCTCATTATTTGCGAGTATTATCCTAACTAAAACCACCTTTAATTTTTCGACAACAAATAGGAATTTCCTTTAAATATTTGTCAAAATGAGGTATTATTATATGGGTTTTTATCTTTCTTTACCTTATTTTGATATATGTTATTTGTTTTACTTTTTAGTATAATGTTATATTTGGCTTCTTAAAATTATCGATGGTATATATTTCATTAGAGTTTACTAGTGTGCCAATGTTAAAGTGTTATTTGGCTAATTGATGTAAATAGGCTCTTCACCAACATTTGATTAACTATCCAGTTGATTGGAGTGAAGGCTGGGTGTTACTTTGGGATTAGATCACAGATGAAATCCTGAAGTGCAAACGAAGCGGCATATCAGGTCGCCCTTAGAAAGCCCCAGCCGGACGAAAATCAACCCCGAGTTGCGGTGAAGAGTCTTTAATTTTGAATTGATATAAAGGAATGGCTATTAGGGGAGTGGTGCAATGCTTTTTAATTCCTTTGAATTTATTTTCTTGTTTTTACCGATAACATTTATTATCTATTTTTTATTAAATCGTTTCAGAAACCAGCAATATGCGATTTATTGGTTGGTACTGAGCTCTTTGTTTTTTTATGGCTATTTTAAGTTAACTTATTTAACAATCATCACGATCTCAATAGTTGTGAACTTTGCTTTAAGTCGGGTGATTAGTAATACCAATAGTCGTTCGAGAAAAACTTATATGATTATTGGCGTAATCTTCAATATTTTAATTCTCTGTTACTATAAATATACTGATTTCTTTATTGACAATATAAATAGTTTGTTTGGTACAGATTATGCACTGTTGCACATATTGCTACCATTAGGACTTAGTTTTATTACATTTCAACAAATTGCTTTTATTGTTGATAGTTACCGTGACGGAACAGCTCATTATAAATTTAGTCATTATGCGCTGTTCATTTTGTTTTTCCCGCAGTTAATTGCAGGGCCAATTGTTCAGCATGATGAAATGCTTCCTCAGTATGATACTAAGGAAAATCGTAAAATTATTCATGAAAATGTTGCACGAGGCTTATTTATTTTTTCAATTGGTTTAGTCAAGAAGATTGTTATTGCTGATACGGTAGGGATATGGGCGAATGAAGGCTTTGCTAATTATAGTAACTTAAGTTTTATAGAAGCTTGGATTACCTCATTATCATATACAGTGCAACTTTATTATGATTTTAGTGGATATTCTGATATGGCGATTGGTTTAGCATTATTATTTAATATTAAACTGCCAGTAAATTTCTTTTCTCCTTATAAAGCACGTAATATTCAGGAGTTTTGGAAAAAATGGCATATGACGTTGAACAGATTTTTAACTACATATGTTTATTTTCCGTTAGGTGGTAGTCGTAAAGGGGCTTTTAGAACCTATTTAAATATATTAATTATTTTCTTCATCAGTGGATTTTGGCATGGGGCTGGGTGGAATTTTATTTTGTGGGGACTTCTACATGGCTTTGCGTCTGTTGTTGTGAGACTTTTTAGTAAAACAGGTATTAAGCTTCCGTATTTACTTTCGTGGTTTATTACTTTCCAATTTGTTAATATCGCTTGGGTATATTTCCGAGCAACAAGTCTTGTGCAAGCGAATACTATTATAGCCAAAATGTTTACGCCAAACATGACAGCTATAACTAATTTCTTTACGGAGCCGCACACGAATTTTGCTCAAGCAGAAGCCTTTAATATTTTGGGACTATCATTAAGTGATCCAATAGTGATTGTTGTAGGACTCTTAATCACACTTGTTATTGCCTTTACGGCCTTAAACTCTATTCAATTAATGGATAAGATGAAATTTAATTGGGGAGCAATCATTTACACGCAATTTATGATTGCACTAGTGCTAGTATCGATTTACTATATGCAAAAAAATAGTATATTCTTATATTTTAATTTCTAAATAAAGGTGTGAATGAACTTGGATCCGAAAAAATGGTTAGTAAAATTGTTTGCCACATCTTTCATAGTAATAGGATTACCTGTTTTCGGAATTATGGGTTTCAATTATTTTATTGACCCTCTTTGGAATTACACGCATGAGAATGACTTTAACGACTATCAGCTTGGCTTTGATGAAAGACAATTAAAAACAAATTATATAAATAGCCATGATTTTAATTATGATAGTTTGTTAATAGGAACAAGCAGGATTACGTATCTTAATGAGAGGGCATTTAAAAAAGAAAATGTTTATAACTATTCTTTGAGCGGGCTGCATATAAAAGAATATTTGCCTTACATGCAATATGCTGAAAAGAAAAATGGTAAGCCGTTTAAGAGAATTTTTATTGAGTTGTATTTTGATTCAGCGAATACTGATAAACCTAGTACATTGAATCCGCCGCAAACATATATTGAGACGTCGGAGGCACCTTTTTATGCAATAAAGTCTTTATTTTCGGCAAGTACGATGCATTATGCTCTATTTAATTATGATATTTCAAAAGCAAATCATTACGACGGTGCGCGCAGTTACACGCGTAATAATATTGCACAAACTACGTATCCAAATGATGATATGGAGCAGGAATGGCAAAAATTTAAGAAGAGTTTTAAAGCAGAAACCGCTAAGCCGTTTATGTATGATACCGACTATCGAAAAAGGCTTCAAGCTATAAAAGATGCATTCCCGAATACAGAACTAGTAGTCTTTACAGAATTAATGCCTGCCAAAAGGCTTCAAACAATTTTGCATAACGATAATCGTTACGAGGCTTATAGTAGATGGATGAATGATATGGTAGATGTGTTTGGTACTGTTTATAGCTTCCATAGTATGAATGAAGTAACGACAAATGAGAACAACTTTTTCGATTGGTTGCATTACTATCCAAACGTTGGTGATTTAATCATTAAAGATTTAGAGAACAGGGATGAACGATCAACTATTATGCAGACTGTGGATAAAGGGAATCTTGATGAGTACCTTAAAAATGTAGTGGTAGATATCAATATTGATTAAATAATAAAAAGATGACTCTGGTGTACTGTCGGAGTCATCTTTTTTTGATCTATCCAAAGGTTTTTAAATTATTCTGGCATGGATGCTTGCCAAACTGATGCAAGTAACGCGATGCCTTCTTTGATTTGCTCAAGGGTTAGCCCACCGTAACCCATAAGGACCATAGCATAGTCAGAGCCTTGCTGATAGGAAGTTGAACATGGATAAACTTCGATTCCTACCTCCTGGGCAAGCCTAATCGCATCCTGCTCAGAAAGTCTTTTTGGTAACTTCATAACAATATGTAGCCCAGATCTTTCACCAATTACTTCGAATTCCTTAGAAAAATGGGTGCTAATAGCTGCTAGTAATGTCTGTTGCTTTTTACGATAAATAGTGCGCATTTTAGCTAAATGCCTATCGAATAAACCTTGAGCAATAAAATCTGCTAATACAAGCTGATCTATTTTTGAGGCAACGGATTTTTGCTCCTGATTAAATAGCATAAATTCGTCGACTAACGATTTAGGCAAAATCATATAACTAATACGCAGAGATGGGATAAGTGTTTTAGAAAAGGTTCCGAAATAAATAACACGTTGTAGCTGATCCATCTTTGCTAAAGAGGGGATAGGGAGCCCTTTATAACGGAATTCTGAGTCATAGTCATCTTCAATAATATATGCTTGCTCAGAAGTCGCCCATTGCAGAAGTTCTGCACGCCGTTCAACAGGCATGACCATCCCAAGCGGAAACTGGTGGGCGGGTGTTGTGTATAACATGTGGATGGATTCTTTAGGTATTGTTACCCCTAAGTTATCAACAGGAATAGCATGGGTTGTTAATCCACATTGATGCAATGTAGCACGGACTCTTTTAAAGCCAGGTTCCTCTAAGCCAACTTCTACTTTTGAGCCAAAAAAGTGGCATAGAGCTTGAAGTTGGTTTTGTGTACCACTATAAACAAATACCTGTGATGCTTCACAAGTAACTCCTCTTGATCGTTCTACATAGCGAGCGATTTCCGTCCGCAATAGATCTTCTCCTTGCCAAGGACTTGTCGTTAAATTATCCACATTGAAGTGTTTTTTCAATAACTTATGCCAGGTCGAGAATGGAAAAGCTTCTTTATCCACATGTCCGTTATTAAAATCATATTTTATTGTATATGTAGTTGCTGTTATAGCTGTGGATATATGCTGCTTTTGCTGCTGTCCCCATTCAAATTCAAAGGGTGCTATAAAATAACCAGAGCGTTCCTTACTATAGATATAGCCTTCAGCTAGTAATTGCTCATACGCCTCTTTAATCGTATGGATACTAACATCAAGCGTTTTAGCAAGTGTTCGTTTAGAAGGTAATTGCTCATGGGCCAGTAGTTTTTTTCTTAAAATCGCTTGTTTTATTTCTTCGTAAATTTGCACGTATTTCGATACATCTCCAGTAAATGAGATCGATAACTCCAAAACATTGCACCTCCTGGTACGGTGTGTTTTTCGGAAATTGGTTATTTCTATCATATCAAAAATGCCGTTAAATAGAAAAAAGGAGTGAAGAAAAATGAATTTTATAGCGTTAGAAAATGAGGTCGTATTACTGAAACCATTACAACAAGAGGATATGCAAGGTATATTAGAGGCTGGTAGTTACCCAGAGATTTGGTCACATATGCCCACAACAATAGAGAAGATGGACGATGTGAATAACTTTGTGGACAAGGCATTACTAACAAAACGTGAAAAAACGGAGTTCCCATTTGTAATTGTGGATAAAAAATCTGGGCAAATCATCGGTTCGACTCGGTTTATGGATATTGATGAAACGCATAAACGGCTTGAAATAGGTACTACATGGATTACACCTGCTTTTTGGCGTACAGCTATTAATACGAATTGTAAATATTTATTATTACAATATTGCTTTGAGGTATTACATCTACAGCGTGTTCAAATTAAAACAGACCATGAAAATGTGCGTTCCCAAGAGGCAATCGAACGTATAGGTGCAACAAAGGAGGGGGTCTTACGTAATCATATGGTGCGTAAGGATGGCACAACCCGCCATACTGTGATGTACAGTATAACTTTGCAAGAATGGCCACAAGTGAAAAACCATTTGCAGCAGTTGCTAGTTGAGTTTTCTAAATGATAATGGAAAAAACTAAACGCCATCAGGAAAGCTCAGTCGAATTGATAATCAACCACAAGCTATAGTCATGATCCATTATTATACAAAAAAAGAATGGTCATTAGTCGACCATTCTTTTTTTATAAATAAATCCTGCTGTAATCCAAGTTACTAGTGACCAAACAATGATTGTAGTCATTGGAATAATGACGTCCATTGTTGTGTAGGATCCTTCTAAAGCTTCTGCTAATAGTACTAATTGGGAGCTTGGTAACCACTCTGCAATTTTTAAAATAGGAAAGGCAGACGATAATGTTAGGGCAAAAGTGCCGAACGTGAAAATAAGGATAACAGGTAGAATGATAAGAGACCCTTCCAAAACCGTTTTAGCGAATAATCCACATAATGTTCCTATTGCAATATAGAACACAGTCGAAAGTATTAAAGCAATAGCTAAGATGAAAATATTAGCTGGGCTATAGCCAACAATGAAAATAGTCAATGCTACAATTACCATTGTAAGGATAAAGACAAACAAGCTTTTACCTATTAATATATCGCCAAGTGAAGCAGGGGAAAGCATGAGACTACGAAGTGTATTTTTTTCTTTCTCCTCTGCAATTAGACAGCATTGTACGTAGGTAGTCACCATGGAAAATGCCATATTTACTGTAAGGACGTAGATGTCGATATTATTTCCACCTGTTTTATTAAAGAAAAACGCCATAAAGAGTGGCAAAAGTACCATAACAGATACAGCATAGTTACGTGAAAATTCTTTGTAATCCTTCATTAAAATAGCCTGAATACGTGTCATTGAAATGTTCATACTAAATCACTCCCTGTTATTTGCATAAAAATATTCCCTAATGTTGGCTCGTTTGTATAAATGCGAGAAACTTCGTTAGATTGCATCCATTGAAACAGTTTTTCAGCATCTTGCTCTCCATTTTGAATGACTTTGCAAGCACCGTTTTTTAATTCAACTGTAATAGATTCATCGCCAAACTCTTTTTTCAAATCCTTTGGCGCACCAATTGCTCGAATTTTACCTTTATGTAAGAAGGCTACACGATCACAAAGTATTTCGGCTTCACTCATATCATGTGTTGTTAAAAATATTGTCGTACCCATCTCGTTTAATCTACGCAAACCATTATAAATATGCTGTGTATTAACAGGATCGAGTGCAGAAGTTGGCTCATCTAAAAATAATAATTCTGGCTTATGCATGATGGCACGTGCCAGCGTAACACGTTGCATCATTCCTTTAGAAAGCTGACTAATTTTCTTTTTACGATCACCGTATAAGTTAACAAAATCCAACGCCTCTTTTATGGATGATTTAGGTAATTGATATAAGTTACTAAAGAGTAATAAATTCTCCTCGATTGAAAGTCGCGTATATAGCCCGCTATTATCAGTTAAAATACCGAAGCGTTTACGATTGTTACTTTGTTTCATCTCGTTTGCTGGGCGGCCAAACAATAAAACATCGCCAGCAGTTTTTTCAGTTTGTGCTGTTAATATTTTAATAGTAGTAGTTTTTCCGGAGCCGCTTGGTCCAAGGAAGCCGAATATTTCTCCTTTTTGAATGGAAAATGAAACATCCTGTAATGCTGCTTCCTTATTAAATGTTTTTTTCAAATGCTGAACATCGATCACTGCGTTCATTTGAAAACCTCCCTGTGTTGTTGTTGATATCTACACTATAAGGGACAATAAGGCTCTCAACATTAAATTACAGGTGAAAGGCAGTAAAATGACCTTTAGTGGAGAAATATTTCAGCTGACAGGAGTCGTTTATTTCCTGGGAAATCTACTAAATTCCGAGTATTTCCTTTAAATCTGCGAGATTATTTTTCGACAAAGGTACTACGGTCTTTTCATTGCTATTTAAGGCTAAACTGTAGCTATTGCGAGTCCACGTAATGATTTCCCGTACCTTTTGCAAGTTAACAATATAAGAGCGATGACTTCTAAAGAAGCCGAACGGTGTCAATTTTTGCTCAAGCTCATTTAATGATAATGTACATGGATAGGCTTCACCTGCAACATATAGCGAAACAACACCCTCAACACTTTCGATATAATCGATTTCAGGGGGATTAAATAAAATAATCTTATCATTTTTCTTTGTAGGGATTTTATCAAGCCGAATTGGTGCATTCTCAGAAGAGGGGGAAGCTGGTTCTGTCTCATCTTCTTTAACATCTAATGCATGTAAGCCCAATGTATCCAGTCTATGAACTTCTGTACTCGAAATAATTAAATCCTCAAGATTGTTAGATAGTAAAATGACTGTTTTATTCTGTTTTTGAAGGGTATCCAATAACTGAATGACTGTTTGCTTGGAAAACTCATCTAAGTTTTGGAATGGTTCTTCTAAAACATGTATCTGTGCCTTATTGAGATATGTATTAATCAGTTTTAAACGTTGCTTTTCTCCATTTGAAAGCTTGCTTATTTTAGTGCTTTTTTTCTCCGTTAAAGCGAGTAATATTAATAGATCATCCATCTTTTCAGAAGAAGCATTGAAAAGCTTTAAGCAAAAATTGATATATTCTCGAACTGTCAGTCGCTCATACAAAGCATTTTCACGAAAATGTGTAAACGTATTACGTTGCTTCGTAAACCATTGTGTTAATGTATGTATTTTTGACACATCCGTATAAATGCCAATAATAATTCCAGGCTGCATAGAAAGGTGAAAGTTTGGATATATAACATTTCCTCCTTCTATATAAGGGTCAATAATTATGCTTTCATTTTGGTTCATTACATAGTCCTCCTTGTTTAATATTGAAAAATTGCGAGATTTCAGCTTTTGATTGTAAATAACTTCCATAATTATAGTTTGAATTATTGGAGTCCATAAAACCATGCTGACCTAGATATTGTCTCGTATGAACAGCTGGTAATATATCGAGTGTTTCTTTTAATTCATGGACATCAAAGCTTTTCTCATGACTTGGTAAAATAACAAGTGTCGGACAAGAGGGATTTACATTCAAGTATTGGCGAATGCGTGAACCATAAACGCAAACGACTCCTTGTAATGGCAGTTCTGATAGTCTCCAAGCCAACGTTGCACCTACACTAAATCCGATTAATAGCACTTCATCATAATGTGTCGTATCTTCTAGTATTTTTTCAGTTAGTTTTTCGAGAGGAGCATCAAAGCCAACTTCATTTATGAAATACTCATAGGCTTCCTGCTCTTGTTCATATGGAAATATTCTATTGTCTGAATATAAAGAAATGCACTCAATAGTAGTGTTGGCGTTACTGTATGCTTCAGCTTGCATTTTTATAAAATCATTGACGCCATAAATCTCATGTAAAATAAATATCTTTCTCTTCATGTTGACCTCATGTTTGTTTTTTCAATAGTGTACCAAAAAGTGACCATATAGTATATTTTGTAAATTTTTAAGATGAACTCCTGTTGTTCCAGTAATTAAAAAAGTAACTAAAAGTAAAAAATCCGCGCAAATTTATGTGGTTCTTGATTTGGCCACATAAAGCTGGGCGGATTTTTCCATTGATATAAGCCTTTATTTCATTACGTTAGACATAAAACCCTTCATTTCCATACTAAGCGTATTTAGCTCATCAATAATTTCACTAAAGTCCTGAACAAGTTGTGCCTGTTCGTTTGTGGCACCATTTATTTGAGTCATGTTTTGCTGTAAACTTTCAAGATTATGATTGATGCTTCGAAGTGAGGATTCAATGTTATCAGTAGCAGTCGTTGTTTCAGTAGAAAGCTTGCGAACTTCTTGTGCGACTATATTAAATCCGGCACCATGCTGGCCTGCTCGTGCTGCCTCAATCGATGCATTTAAGCCAAGTAGGTTTGTTTGACGAGAAATACTTTTTATTAAATCGGTAATACCATTTGTTTTTTCAGCGTCCTCTAAAGCAAATTGTGTCTGTTTATTAATTTCCTCACTAGTTGCAGCTAGTTCCTCTGAATGAGAGGCAATTGTATGTACTTTATCCTGTAGGTTTTGAATAATATCATTCATAGTAAAAATATATTTCTCCATTTGGAGAGCGTGGTCAATAGGTAATCCAAAGGCTAGAGCACCTACGATATGCCCATTTTCACGAACAGGAAAAGAAAATGCGTTAAAGTCCACACCATAAACCTCTTTTGGTACAGGTTGATCAGTACTTTTGCCTTTAAGAGGGAGATGTAAAATGGCATCATCTGGGTGAATTTTTTGTCCATTTTTATAACCAGCATCTATCCGTTTCCCAGGTAAATAAGTAATAATGCTCTCACTCTCTTTTTCTACTACTGCAATCATGGCCTCGCCCTTCATAGCTAAATGAATGTAAGGTATTGATATTGATAATGCTTCAATAATATTCATAGTAACCTCCTCGGTATATGTAAATCCTGTTAAATTGATAATCTCGTTCTACTAAAAACGTAATTTTTGGAAAGTAATACTATCTTTAATTGTATGGAAAAAGGGAGAGAATAAAAAGACTATCTTAATACCAATATCCTTTTAAATTGTACGAAATTAAGGTACTATATTTAATTTTTATACAGGGATCGGATTTGTTTAGTTACGAATTTTGCATGTGTGGTAATCATGGTGTATATGCAATAAAACTTTGTAGAAAATAATACGGTATTAGATAGTATGGATTTTTTTCTATAGCCGTATTTGAATAAGTTGGTTGGAGTGGAGGCTGTGCGACTCCTTGGGGATTAGCAATAAAGGAACGGAGGCTAAAACCATCACATCATGTGATAACGCCTTCATGACCAACATCGGTGCTGTTGCTGTCACTATGCTTTCGCACAGACAAAAGCACTTTGCCGAAGCATAGTTTACTTTTTAGTCATTCTTTCGCAAAACCTTAACATAGCTTTCTCTTTTTTGGACAACCTAAACTTTAGAAATAATAGCATGAGGTGATGATCATGAAAATAGAAAGGTCGTCCGAATGGGAAGAAGGCTTTATAAATAAGCTAAATCCACATGAAAAATGGGATAGTTGGACATTGTACAAGATGAATTATGACATTGTGAAAATGAAGTTAATTCCTGATTTCACAGGTTTACAGGCGACTAAGTATTTACCAAATTTAAAACCGCTTAAGCACCAGTTGGAAGCTGCAGAAACAGTGATTGAACGTATGAATGGTAAAGCGATATTGGCTGATGAAGTAGGTCTTGGTAAAACAATTGAAGCCGGATTAATTTTAAAGGAATATCTGATTCGAGGACTCGTAAAAAGAGCATTAATATTAGCTCCAGCATCTCTTATTAATCAGTGGGTTGAAGAATTAAATATAAAGTTTCACATTCCGGCAATAGCTTATAAAAAAAATGTTCCGATAGAGCGCTACGATGTCCTTATTATGAGTCTGGATACGGCAAAGAAGAGTCCTCATAAAGAGCGCATTTATGAGCAGGATTACGACATGGTTATTATCGATGAGGCTCATAAACTAAAAAATCATAAAACCCAAATTTATGAATTCGTACAAGGCTTAAAGAAAAAGTTTTGTTTATTATTAACGGCAACACCGATTCAAAACGATGTCTTTGAATTATTTTATCTTATCTCTTTACTTAAGCCTGGTCATCTTGGCAATTATGATACATTTCAATCTGCATTCTCAGCAAGTAAGCATGATTTAGAGCATGATGATTATTTAAAAGAATTAGTGAATCAGGTGATGGTGAGAAATAGGAGAGAAGACACGGGTATTGACTGGACAAATCGTCGTGTTCAAATTGTTCCTATCCAATTTACGAAAGAAGAAGAGGAAGTTTATAATTTGCTCGGAACGCTTCAAAATACAGCCTCTTTTTCAATGATTACATTGCAGAAGGAAATGTGTAGTAGCAAGGAGGCAACAGGTTTAACATTATCTAAAATGCTTGAAGACAATGCGCAATCACAAGAAATTGAAGAAATACTAGCAAAATTAATGGCCTTAGAAGTGAATTCAAAGGCGAAAAAGACCCTTGAAATAATCGAGCAGGCCAAGGATAAAGTGATTATTTTTACAGAGTATAGAGCTACTCAAATTTATTTGCAATGGTATTTACATTCTAACGGTATAACAAGTGTCCTATTCAACGGTAAATTCAACAAAAGCAAACGTGATTATATGAAGCTTCTTTTTAAGGAAAGGGCACAGGTTCTAATTGCAACAGAGGCAGGTGGAGAGGGTATTAACCTTCAATTTTGTCATCATGTCATTAACTATGATTTACCCTGGAACCCTATGAAGCTAGAGCAACGGATTGGCCGTGTACATCGATTAGGGCAAGAGCATGATGTTCATATTTATAATCTGGCTATTGCCAATACGATTGAAGAGAACATATTAGCATTACTTCATACGAAAATTGATGTGTTCGAAAAGGTAGTAGGCGACTTAGATGCGATTCTATCTAACTTTAAAGAATCTGTATAGTGTAAGGGAGAAGGACCATGTATCCACAGCAAGTTCATAGTTATTTACGTCAATTTTTTAATGAAAATAATTGCCCTATATTAGGAGAAGACCATCATTATCTTACTGTACAATTAACCGTTGATATCGATAAAAGAATAATGAATCGCCCTTTTTATTGGCAATACGTAGAAGCTACAAATAGTGAGGCAAATCCAGCTCAAGTAACGTTCATTACAAACCAAACAGCGTCAACTGGGAGCCTTTATGGCGAAGCTATTCATTTCGGTTCTCTGAGAATGAACCGGCTTTTTCAAGCAACAAGGGAGCTAGGAGCTTATGTTCAGCTTTTTGAAAAGGTGGATAATGCAATAGGACAAGTTATCCTTACGCCTTGGCTAGGTGTTAACTTTAAAGTGTCGTATTGTTGCGACCGAACGAAAGAAATGCTTTATTCGTTTGGTATAAACTTGCTAACTGGGCTCATAAGAGAGGATTTTCACGAGACGATATGTACATCCGAGTTTGACACGGTTCCAGCAGACAATGCTTTTCATGTGCAATTTATCATTAAGCCCATTAGAGCACTTGAAAGATTAAATGCTACTATTGAAAAGATCATTGAACGAGATGATCATTCGTGGGCCACTGAGGCAAAAAAACGATGGCAACGTGATCAGCGAGTATTGGATTATTTTTATGAGGAAGAAGACGACAAGCCTGAATGCTATGATATTGAGAAGAAGGCATTAGAGGAACAATACGATACGAAAATTAAAATAGAAATTATTAATGGTGGATTATTTTATCTTTATTAAAGACGAGGAGCTGTCCTAATAGTGGGGACAGCTCCTTACCATTTTAATTTATTCAGGACTCAATAATGCCGAGACATTATTGATTATTCTTCAAAAATACTTTGTAATTGTGCCAATTTATTATCCCAAAATAAATCAAAGTACTGTAGCCAGTCTTCAATTTCTTTTAGTTTTTCGGCATGTAATGTGTATATTTTTTCTCGTCCCTTTTTCTGAGCAGAAACTAGCTCAGCTTGTTCTAAAATTTTCAAATGCTTCACAACAGCAGTTCGGCTTATAGAAAAATTCTCAGAAATAAGTGAAATCGGTTTATCACTTGAGGCAAGTAGCTGTAGGACATGACGTCTTGTTGGATCTGCGATTGCTTGAAAAACATCATACTTTACAGCAAGCGGTGTCATTGTGATTCCACAACTTCTTTTAATTTTTTGCCGACAAGCATTGTCCAGCCACCCTCCATTGTTGTACGAATAGCTTCAGCAGGCATGTTAGCTTTAGGGATGATATGCGAAGCTTCTTTCCAGCCACCGTGTGTTAACGTAAATTCTGTTTGCTCACCAATTTCTTTCAGCTCAAAAGTGACAAACCATCCATCTGTATCCCATGCAAAACGAACAAAATGTGGAGCATCTACTTGTTCTACTCGACATGGAGAAGGGCCGAACGGTGATTGTATTGTAAATTCATGCCCTTCAACTGGCTTAAAATCATTTGGCATAAGCCAAGTAGCAATCTTTTCAGCGTCTGTTACTGTTTCCCATACTTTTTCAATTGGTGCATTAAGTGTAACGCTTTTAACAATATTCTCTAGTTTTTCAGTCATTTAAAATGAACTCCTTTACATAAAATATAACCTTAAGGTGTTATGAATATATAACACCTTAAGGTTATATGTCAATTATAAATACATTGGATAAATTTTCTCAATGTCTTTTTGTGTAGCCATACTTATGTTAAAATTATTTTTACAATTTTCTGACTTAAGGGAGGTCATTGAAGTGGTGAACATATCTGTCTTTTTATTAATGTGCATTTTATTAATTATTTTACCTGGCCCGGATACGGCAATCGCAACAAAAAATACACTTACCGTAAGCAGAAAGGGAGGCTTACAGACTTTACTCGGCTCGTGCTGTGGATTATTGATTCATACTTTTGCAGCAGTTGTTGGACTTTCTGCGATTATTGTAAAGTCAGCATATGTATTTACCATTTTAAAATACGTCGGCGCGGTCTATTTATGCTATTTAGGTGTCAAAACCTTATGGGCATTACGAGCTATACGTACACAGCCTCCTGTTGTACAAGACGAGACCGAAATTGATCATAAATATTCAGAGCAATCATGCTTTAAACAAGGCTTTTTAACGAACGTTACAAACCCAAAGGTAGCTGTATTTTTTCTAACATTTTTACCTCAGTTTGTAGATGGAAAAAGCGGTACATTTATGCCGTTTCTTATAATGGGGCTTATTTATACGGCATTAACTGGATTTTGGTTTGTGTTCTATGTTTACTTGTTGGATAAAATTAGCGCATTTATGAAAAAGCCAACGACGAAAACTGTTATCGAAGGATTGACAGGTACAGTACTAATTGGCTTTGGTATTAAGCTAGCGTTAGAAAAAGCCCACTAAGATTAAAATGCTTTTTGCTTTAGAATAAAGTACAAGCAGAAAGAGCATGTTTTGATAAAAGATTGATCAAAACATGCTTTTATTTAATTCAAACTATGCACTTATTAAAAGGACCGAAGAATAAACAAGAATCGATTTTCTTCAGTCCTAGTAGTTAAAAATATTTATTCATTATTCGACTTAACATTTTTTCTTTCTATTTCTTTCATAAAGGATTCACCTTCTATATCTAAATTTGGTAGTAATTTATCTAACCACTTTGGCAAGTACCAAGAAGCTTTTCCCATTAAGATCATTACTGCTGGTACAATAGCCATTCTTACTACAAAAGCATCAAATATAACGCCAAATGTGAGTGAAAAGCCCATCGCTTTAATGATTGGATCTGGAGCTAACATGAATCCAGTAAATACTGAAATCATAATCAACCCTGCAGCTGTTACTACTCCACCACTATCTTTCATTCCGGCTAAAACAGCTTTACGTGCATCCCCGGTATGTGTAAATACTTCACGCATTCTACTAACTAGAAAAACCTCATAGTCCATTGCTAACCCAAATAAAATTCCAATCACAATGACTGGTAAAAAGCTTAATACAGGATTAGCAATAGGAAATCCAAATATATCAATTAAATTTCCATCTTGAATAACAAATACAGTGAATCCTAATGTTGCACCTAAAGATAGTAAAAATCCTAGTACTGCCTTTAATGGAACTAGAATAGACCTGAAAACTAGTACTAATAAGATGAATGAAAATCCAATAATTAATAAAGCGAATATTGGCAATGCATCACTCAACTTTTGTGATATATCAATGTTTACCGCCGTAGTACCTGTAACCATTAATTTTATATGTTTGGATTTTTCTAAGGTCTTTGCCTTGTCTCGAATATCGTTTACAAGATCTTTTGTTTCTGAATCAGATGCTCCTGTCTCTGGAGTTATTGAAATAAGATACAATTCTCCTGAAGGTCCAGGAATTGCTGGACTAACAGTCTTTACATTTGATAACCCACTTAATTCTTCAATAGTATCACTTAATGCTACTTGAGGATTGGTTGTTTCGCTTGAGGTTTTAGCTGCTACAATTAATGTTGCAAGATGGCCTGGGCCATAAGCTTCGGTAAGTAAATCATATGCTCTTCTTTCTGTTGTCTTTTCATTCTTCGAACCGTTATCTGGTAATGCGAGTTCCATATGGGAAATAGGAATAGCAATTATAGATAAAAGTGCGATTCCAATAATCGCTACCTTCCACGGGCGTTTTACTACGAAATTTCCCCATCTATCGGGAGTAGTTTGTTTTTTATTACTTTTAATAATTTTACTTAAAAAAGTATTTTTTCTATCTGGTCCCACTTTATGTCCCATCAGACCTAAAAAGGCTGGAACCACAATTATTGCAATAAATATTGCGAATAATACGCAAAGAGCAGCAGATAGACCCATCATTGTTAAAAATGGTATTTTTGCAACAGATAAACCTAAGAGCGCAATGATGACCGTTATACCAGCAAACACTACAGCACTACCGGCTGTTCCATTTGCAATTGCTACAGACTCTTGAACAGAATATCCTTCTTTCCTTTGCTGTCTAAAACGAGTCATAATAAAGAGAGCATAATCAATGCCTACAGCCAGTCCTAACATTGCTGCTAACGTTATCGAAACAGAGGTAATATCCAAATAATTTGTTCCAATCGTAATTAATAATATTCCTATTGCTAGTCCAATAACTGCCGTAATGATTGGCAACCCAGCTGCTATGAAGGAAATAAACGTAATTGCTAATATAGCAAAAGCAACAATTACCCCAATTACTTCTGTTGCTCCTCCTATTT
This sequence comes from Lysinibacillus sp. NPDC058147, assembly GCF_042884205.1. NCBI lineage: Bacteria > Bacillati > Bacillota > Bacilli > Caryophanales > Bacillaceae > Lysinibacillus > Lysinibacillus sp. NPDC058147. The sequence goes on along the minus strand of NZ_JBHVUJ010000012.1, from coordinate 10,801 downwards.
CCATTTCAGAAAATATAACATCACCAGCTAGTTCTGTTTGAATGCCAGCATCACGTATGTTTCCGATGTTTTTCGTAATATTTTCCTTTGATTTTTCTGATACCTTGTCTGCTGCTACATCATAAGTAACAATCGCATAACCAATTTTCTTATCTTTATTTAAATTCTCTAATTCTAACGGGCTTGCTACAGAAACAATATGACTATCTTTTTCTTTTATCACTCTCAATGTATCCGTAATTATATTATTAATCTCTTCAGAATCTAAGGTCTTATTATCAGGTGCTTTAAATACTAATTGTACTTGACCTGTATTAGAGGGGAATTCCTTTTGAATGAGATGAAGGGCTTTTTCTGATTCTGATCCAGGTATAGACATATCCTCAGAAAAATTTGATCCCATATTCATTGCAATAATTGCAAGCACGAAGAGAACAGTTAATGAACCCCCAATTATTTTTTTACTATTGTTTGCCGCCAATTTTCCTAATTTATAAAGATACTTTGCCATTAACAGCTTCCTTTCATCCTAATATTACAGACAGCACATTAAAACAACTAGTTATTAATCGTACACTCTGTTGATTTAATGGCGTAGACAAAGTATATTAAAGCTAATTGAAGGTAACAATAAGCAAAATGAAAACATGTGTTATTAAATAATCATTTATTATTGTTTTGTCCATTTAAAAACAGATTGAAGTGATTTGCTTAATAAGCAGGAGGGAAAAAACGTGGTTGGTACACCAGGAAATAGAAGAACACTGTATAGTAAAAAGGTAATAATAGAGGCTTTTTTATTGCTGCTACAAGAAAAAAACCTAAATAAAATTACAGTTACGGATATTTGCAAAATAGCAGATATTAATAGGGGAACTTTTTATTCTTACTATAATGATCCCTTTGATTTAATGAGAAGTATTGAAGAAGAATTGATAGAGAAAATGATGAGTACAATTAATAATTCAGGAGAACAAAATATACTAAATGAACTTTTAAATTTGATACTTATAAATAAGGATCTCTGTAAAATTATTTTTAATGAAAAAAATAGCACTCATGTACTTAATACAGTTTTGAATTCTGCTCATGATATAACAATTCTAGAAATACAAAAAAAGCTACCAAATGCTAGTGAGACTCAGTTAGAATATTTTTTCACTTATTCAACAGGAGGGATCATTGAAGTAATTCGAAAATGGATAAATGATGATATGAAAATTCCAACTGAAGAAGTTGTCCAAATCATAGAAAGTATGAACGTCACCTAATCTCCACTACAATCAACTTATATATGGCATAGCTTTTAAAGGTACATAAAAACTTCACGAAAATGTATGGTCTTAAACATCTTCGTGAAGTTTATTTAAATACTTTATATTCGGTTAGAAGAAAAGGAAGCCAATGCTAATAATAATGCCCGTAAAGATTAAAACGAATAAGCAGAAGCCCATTATATCCCTAGCCTTTAAGCCAGCGATTGCAAGAGCTGGTAATGCCCAAAACGGTTGAACCATATTCGTCCAGGCGTCACCCCACGCAATAGCCATAGCAGTTTTAGCATAATCGGCACCTAAAGTAGTTGCAGCATCTAGCATAATAGGGGCTTGCACCGCCCATTGTCCACCACCTGACGGTATAAAGAAGTTAACTAGTCCTGCTGAAAAGAATGTAAACAAATAGAAAGTATGTTCATTGGAAATGTTAACGAACCATTCTGAGAATACAGCGGCTAAACCAGAAGCGGTCATCATGCCCATAATTCCTGCATAAAACGGAAATTGAAAAACGATGCCTGTTGTTGTTTTAATAGCATCTTGTGCAGCAGCAAGGAAACGCTGTGGTGTCCCATGAAAAATGATGCCTAGCACAATAAAAATCGTATTAATCACATTTAAATCAAGAACAAAGCCTTTCGTCATAAAATGATGTACTAAATAAACAAGTCCGATAATAGCAATTAAAATCGTTAAAATATAACTACGCTCAGAGCGGCTGGCGAAGTTATTTTCAGGCTTAGGTAACTCTGTTTTTTCTTCTACTAATAAAGCAGGGTCAATCTCAACTGTATCTTCTTCCTTTGGCATCATCCAACGATTAAAGAACGGTAAAGTGAAGACGATAACAATGACTATAAATAAGTTATATGTTGAAAAAAGTGTAACATTTGTTGGGATGATACCCATAATGTCAGCAAATTTATGGCCTTCCGTCGCAATGGATAACGGAATGGAGCCAGCTAATCCACCATGCCAAATAACGAAACCTGAGTAGGCACTAGCAATTAATAAACGATAATCTACCTTTTTAACATGACGAGCAATTTCCTTTGCAAAGAGGGCACCAATGACAAGTCCGAATCCCCAGTTAATCCAGCAAGCTATTAGAGATACGAATGTAATAACGATAATAGCCATGCTTGGTGTTTTTATTTTACTTGCAATGGCTGCTAATCCTTTCTTGAACACGGGACTATTCGCTAAAATGTGACCTGCAGCTAAAACAATCACCATTTGCATTGTAAATGCTAATAGTTCCCAAAAACCATCTCCCCAATAGATTACCATATCGAGCGGAGAAGAATTTGTTAAAGCAACCCCTAATAATAACGTTAATACAGTGAGGATAGTGACAAAAATGTATGGATCAGGTAAATATTTTTCCATGATAGCATTCGAAATTCTTGTTAACGTTTTCATGTTAGAAATCCCCCTTCCTTTCCGGCCATCTATTATTTCTAATTGTACATGGGAAAACGAATAAATAAAGATAAAACGGGTATTAAGAACGATAAACGGAACGTAATGTAGAAATAAACTCGTGATTGTTATCTCGGATATCGTGTGTAATTAAATGTTATAAAAACCATAACAAATGCTTATTGCTATTGTATTTGTCTACTTATTTTTAAGAAGAAGGATTAGTAGAATATGAGGAGAATTTATTAATAAATAGGGGAGTTTGGAATATTATTTATAACAAATTAGAATAAATAGGGGGTATCTATATGGAGTTACGAGATTTAAAAGCATTTATAACCGTTGTTGAACATGGGAGCTTTACAAAGGCAGCTAGTGAATCCTTTGTATCCCAGCCTTCATTAAGCAAAAGCATTAAAAAGTTGGAGAATGCTCTTCATGTAGAGTTATTAAACCGCTCTACACGCAATATAGAATTAACAGACGCAGGTAGTATTGTCTATAAACAAGGACAAAAAATAATACGGTCTGTACATGATTTACATATATTATTGGATGATTTATCGAACATCAAAACAGGTACGATTAAATTAGGGATTCCGCCGCTAATTGGCACACTATTTTTTCCTGAAATCGCTCGAAAGTTTCATAAGCAGTATCCAAAGGTACATTTAGAGCTTGTGGAACGTGGAGCTAAAATGATCGGAACATTAGTAGAAAATGGCGATGTTGATATGGGGATTGTTGTTATACCTACAGATGAAAGAAAATTTTCCGTCCGATCATTTGTGGAAGATCAATTTTTTGTCTTTATCAATGAGTCCCATCCATTGGCTCAACAAGAACATATTCTATTACAAGATTTGAAAAATGAAACATTCATTATCTTTGCAGAGGAATTCACATTGCATGATTATGTTATTAAATCATGTAAAAGCGTAGGATTTACACCAATAATCGGCTATAAAAGCTCGCAATGGGATTTAATAGTGGAGTTAGTATCCTCGAATTTAGGAGTGACACTTTTACCATATTCAATAGCCGCAAAGCAGACGAATAAAAATGTCAAAATTATTCCGTTACTTAATTTTGACATGCCATGGCGTTTAGGTGTTATTACGAAGAAAAATACATATCAATCTTTTGCATTAAAGCAGCTACTCAATACAATATGTCCTGAAAAGTAATTTATGCACTTTTAGAATAAATAGTATTCTAATTAATTCCTTTACTTATAAAATGGTATTAAGGTAGAATTTTTCTTAATAAGTGAGCTATTTTAGGGGGTTTTGAAATGGGGAACGGGAAAGTGTGGAATTCGTTTGAGGAAGCCGTGGCGGATATTAAAGATGGGGATACGTTAGCGGTAGGGGGCTTCGGGCTATGTGGTATCCCCGAAAAATCTATTGCGGCACTAGTCCAAAGGGGTACAAAGGACTTAACAGTTGTAAGCAATAACTGCGGTGTGGATGATTGGGGTTTAGGGCTTTTATTAGCAAATAAACAAATCAAAAAAATGATTGCATCCTATGTAGGTGAAAATAAAATTTTCGAGCAGCAATTTTTAAGTGGGGAGCTTGAAGTAGAATTGACACCACAAGGTACGTTGGCGGAGCGTATGCGAGCTGGCGGAGCAGGAATTCCGGGTTTTTACACAGCTACTGGTGTAGGTACACCAATTGCCGAGGGAAAAGAAGTAAAGGTTTTCGATGGCAAAGAATATATTTTAGAAAAAGGTATTATTGCAGATTTTGCCCTTGTCAAAGCATGGAAGGCAGACAAGCTAGGAAATTTAGTTTTTAGAAAAACATCTCGTAACTTTAATCCTTTAGCTGCAATGGCAGGAAAAATTACGATTGTAGAAGTAGAGGAAATTGTTGAGGTAGGAGAGTTAGATCCAGATCATATTCACACGCCAGGAGTGTTCGTGCAACGCATTTTACTAGGTGAAAATTATAAGAAGCGTATCGAGCGTTTAACGGTGAAAAAGGGGGATGCGTGATGGCTGATACAAGACAAAGAATCGTAAATAGAGCGGTAAAAGAAATACAAAATGGCATGAACGTCAATTTAGGTATTGGTATCCCAACGTTAGTGGCCAATGCAATTCCGGCTGATTATAACGTCCTTTTACAATCAGAAAACGGACTTCTTGGCATTGGTCCATACCCAGCAGAAGACGCAGTCGATCCTGATTTAATTAATGCAGGTAAAGAAACGGTAACGGTTGTTCCTGGCGCCTCCTTCTTTGATAGCGCCGAATCATTTGCCATGATTCGTGGTGGTCATATCGATCTTGCTATTTTAGGTGGCATGGAAGTATCTGAAACAGGTGACCTTGCAAACTGGATGATTCCAGGGAAAATGGTGAAAGGTATGGGAGGCGCCATGGATCTTGTAGTTGGGGCAAAAAGAGTAGTCGTCGTGATGGAGCATGTCAATAAAAACGGCGAGTCCAAAATAAAAAAGCAATGTGAGCTACCGTTAACTGGTAAAGGCGTTGTGCATAGGTTAATTACAGATTTGGCTGTTTTCGACTTTACAGATGAAGGCATGCAGCTCATAGAATTAGCAGAAGGTGTCTCATTAGAGGAAGTAACAAAGAAGACAGCTGCTTCCTTTAGTGTCGCCTTATAAAGTGAAACTTTAATCAGTGGGGATTTTCTTCATCCCCACTGATTAATAGTCTTCACCAATCGGGCGTTTACGGGCAGTTAACCTCATATAATTTTTTGGCTTCCGATTAATCTCGAGGTTGTACCGACGCTTCTCTTTCGGTACATAATTACTGCCCGTTAATGCGTCTTCACCAATCGGGCGTTTACGGGCAGTTAATCTCCCATAATTTCCGCGGGTATTTAACTCCGATTCGCGAGTATTTCAACCAATATCGCGGGTATTTCAGAAGAGGATTAAGGTTGATTATAATTTTTCAGACTATTGGCTGTTCTCTAGCTCTATTTTGTAATTATACAATGATTGAAAAGGAGAAAAATAACAATGAGACAACAATGGTCAGATGAATTACAGGTTGCACAGGTCCGCATTGCACGGCCGACTGATAAAATAAAGGAAATTGAAAAATTTTATTGTGAAGGCGTAGGGTTAGAAAAAATCGGCTCTTTTTCAGGACATCGGGGCTACGTTGGTATCATGATCGGTCTTCCGAATGCTGATTATCATTTAGAGTTTACAGAGCATATTGAAGGAAGTCCTTGCCCAGCACCGACAAAAGATAATTTGCTCGTATTGTATATCCCTAATCGTTCAACCATACAGCGTATTGCTGAACGATTATTGCAAATGGGCTACCCTGAAGTGGAACCAGAAAATCAATATTGGGCTGAAAAAGGTATCACAATTGAAGATCCTGATGGCTGGCGTCTCGTATTGATGAATACAGAGGGAATTTAAATGGGTATAAGCTTACATATTTATACCTTGCGTGGTATATGATTACCCCTTTAATATCGAAAGATGGAACAGGCATCTGACAAATAAATCTTTTGTCCAAAGAAATTAATAAATAAAAAAAAGATACCCCTTCGTTATACACGGAGGGGTATCTTGAAATGCTCTATTGTCCTAAAGCAGCACTTTGATGATAATGAGTAGCAATAGATTCAATATCTAGCTGGGTATAGTTTGCCCAATTAGCCTTTTTAAAATCTTCCTCACTAAAATAAATATTCAATAGCTCCGTCATAGATTTATCCCCCTTAGGGTCCGTTAAAGGTGCATACCAATTAATAGCTGGAGCTTTAACGTTTTGTAGCTTAGACAGCTCTGCAAATATTTTAGTGGAATCCTTCAGCATTTGATTTTTCATACCTTTTTTCACATCTGTATCCTGTATAGAGATTGAGACGGTACCGTTCTTTTCTTCAACGGTAAATTTATTTTTAACGATAGCTCCAACTATATCTTCAACGGAAGTATTTTTATCGACGGCAACTTCCTTTGGAGCTGTATTTTTCCCGCAAGCTGATAATAGTAGTGTGGCTAGTAAAAATAAATAAAATAATTTCTTCAATGTAATAACCTCCCTTGTTACTACCATATATGCGCAAAATGGAGGCGAATTATACAAAAAGAAGGAAGGTTATAAATTCTTTTTTGTGTATGTAATATATAACCTTATATTCCTACTTAAGTGGGATACTGGTGGGTGTGTAAAGTGAAAAATTGATAACGATAAACGTCATAAAATCAAAATCTAACTTACATAATTTCTATAATCTTTTTTAATCGGAGGCGTCGGAAAAATGAATTTCTCAGAGTTTAAAAACTGTCTTTTGACAATAAGTGAAATAATTTATTTTGATAGCAATGAGTATCTTCGTGAAAAAACTTCTAATCCTTTTAGATTAAGGGAAATTATAGACTTGGCTGAAAATTTACTGGCAAATCTAACGAATGAAGATGAAAAATTTTTTCTAATGGGAACGCTAGGGAACTTATATAGAATTTACGGAGAACCACAAATAGCCGTTAACATTTTAACTAAATGCGTTACTATTGCCAGCAATCAAAACAATAGCAAACGAGAAATCGTATCCTTAATACGTCTTGGAGAGGCAATTAAGTATAACGGTGAGCCAGTAAAAGCATTAGAAATCTTCAACGAAGTTTTAGTTAAAAGTAAGGCAAACAATCAATTGTTGTATTTGGACTTTGCCATACAACATAAAGGAAAGTGTTTATTAGAAATAGGGGGCATAGCTGAAGCAGAAAAATGCTTTAAAGAAGCATTAAATTTAAGGGAACTTAATGGTGATGTATCTCTTATTGAATCTACGCAGCAAGCATTAAATTTTATACAGAAATTGAAATGCTAATACCTAGATTCTTATAATAAAAAGGTTGGGTGGTTTAAATGTCATTTATAATTATGAGACAGCGCTTCATCCTTATAAGTTCATTTAAATCAGTAAAATTTGAATAAATATTACAAAAAATTGTAACAAGCAGAGACCATCATATATATGATGGTCTTTTTTTATATAACGATGATTTTGTAAGCGTATACACTTTTCGCATAGTTTTTTTCTTTTAACTATTGAATTGCTAGTGAAAACAATGTATAGTGAAGTGATTTGTCTGACGTCTGACTGTCTACATATATTCAGTTTTAAGATCCAAAGCAGTTATTCATGTTTCAATAATGGAACATAATGAATGACAGAAGGATATGTAGTTTCGGATATCGAACGCGTAAAAATTATTAATATTATATATGGAGGAACTCATGAGATACTTAATATCCATTTGTGGATTGCTACTTGTTTTTGGTCTAGCTCTGTTAATGAGTAAAAACAAAAAAGAAATAAAATATAAAAACATAATTATTATGTTAATCATCCAATTTATACTTGCAGCATTACTGCTAAATACTAAGTTTGGTTATGTTCTAATAAAAGGTTTTACAAAAGTATTTGATCATTTGTTGGCTTATGCAAGTACAGGTATAACTTTTGTTTTTGGTGGTTTAGCGAATGAAGGGGAGTATTCCTTCTTCCTAAATGTGTTATTACCTATTGTTTTTATATCTGTATTGATAGGGATTTTACAACATTTTAAAATTCTTCCTCTCATCATGAAAGGGATAGGTTTACTTTTAAGTAAAGTAAGTGGTATGGGGAAATTGGAATCCTATAATGCTGTTGCTTCTGCAATGGTTGGTCAATCTGAAGTATTCATTACTGTTAAAAAACAATTAGATAAGATTAGCCCACAGCGAATGTATACATTATGCGCATCAGCAATGTCGACTGTTTCTATGTCAGTTGTTGGAGCATATATGACGATGATTGAACCGAAATATGTTGTAACGGCGATTGTCTTAAACTTGTTTGGCGGTTTTATTATTGTTTCGATCATCAATCCGTATACAGTAGAAGCAAGCGAAGATATTTTAAAGATAGATGAACAAAAGCAATCGTTCTTCCAAATGCTTGGAGAATACATCATGGATGGATTTAAAGTGGCCATCATTGTTGGAGCTATGCTGATCGGTTTTGTAGCATTAATGGATTTAATCAATTCACTATTTGATATGATTTTTGGTATATCCTTCCAAGATATTTTAGGTTATATCTTTGCACCAATTGCTTTCCTAATGGGTATACCATGGGCAGATGCTATTACTGCTGGAGGAATTATGGCAACAAAATTAGTAACGAATGAGTTTGTTGCAATGATAAGCCTTGGAGAAGTAGCTAAGTCTATGAGTACGCATACACTGGCTATTATTTCAGTCTTTCTTGTATCTTTTGCAAACTTTTCATCTATCGGTATTATTGCCGGAGCAGTTAAAGGTTTGAACGAAAGACAAGGGAATGTAGTTGCTCGTTTTGGCTTAAAGTTGTTGTATGGTGCCACGCTTGTTAGTATCTTAACGGCAACGATTGTTGGTTTTGTTATTTAATTTAAAAAAAGAAGCAGTTGACTGCACTCCAATTGATAGACACATCAATTGGGGTGCATTTTTTTATGACTAAAGTGTGTGGCTTTTGCACTTCAAGGTGGATGGCTAACGGTACTAGAAGGGAGTTAGATAACACAGGCACTTTTACATTACTTTAAGTGACTTAGAAAACTACAAAGAACACCAATTATTAGGATAGTCTTTTTGTTGAATTATTGGTTGTACCTTTTTTAACAAAATGAATAAAAATGAGTAGTATTAGTTGAAACAGTGCAACAATCAAAAATGCGATACCTAAAACAATGAATGAGACCATTCTAACTTCAGGAGTTTGAACTACCCCTGCATAATCAACTTCTCTAACCCCAATAAAAATGGCTCCAGCAGCAAAAATGAATAGCCATACAATATTTATAACCCACCATATTTTCATACCCAAAATAAATATCTCCTTTCTATTCATAATTGTATTTGATTTACTACAATAGCTTAGGGATGAGTTCCTTTCCAACGAGACGCTCTCCATTTGCGTCCGATGTGCCACTGGGTGTTGGTACGAAGAGATCGCCTAAGAACGAAGATCAGTGCGCTTTCTAAAATCGATATGCCCTTTAATAAATGTCATCTGGGGTGATGTTTAATGTTCCAATTATTGTTTTTTAATTGTAACACTTTTCCTTTTTACTGGGAACAAACTTTAGGCGGTGCTACTTCTCAGCAAAACTGAGTTCATTATAATTTCCAAGAAAGCTCATTTTGATAAAAAAAATCACTCTCCAATAATGGAGAGTGATTCGTTCAAAAGCCATGTGGCTGTATGATTAAATTTAAAAAGCCGCGTATGCCGTAGTTATTATAGAAAGTTTTAAACCACCACTCCTCAAAAAAATGAATTTGTGAAAATGTAGTGAATTCAAGTTTTCTACACCTATTTTCTGTCTTTAAATTCTATAGATTCTATGGATTTTCTATATTTTTCCCCAAAATTTCCCCATTAAAGCTTTATTGAAGGTTGTTTTCGTAAAGATTGTTGCTCTTCAACTAACGGAGCAGGTTAATGAAAGAGGGCATTATTTTCCACTACATACAATGGTACAATTTGGGTAAGAGGTGAATGAGTCTTATTCTTTTGCTTTCATTCAATACTCATAGGATTAGCATTAATATACTTTTATCGTAACTTACCAAAAACAATAACTACATTTGCATTTGTTTTTCTTACTATGAGTTTTATTTACTGGGGAGTAGTTTTATTAAAGTAACGGGGTAGGTTTGTTCAATAATCGGGCCATTTAATTGAATAAGTGAATAACTGCATCTGTTATAAAGATGCAGTTTTTTTAAAAATGTTGTAACGAAATCAATAATTTTGTGATACATAGGTGAATGGCCAGACGGAAAATGGGAGGGTGGCAGTGGATAAGGACAATATATACCAAGATTATGGGGATTTTATTTTTAAATACTTGTTAACTTTGACAAACAACCTTGATTTAGCAGAAGAGCTAACTCAAGAAACATTTTATCAAGCGATTAAATCCATTAATAACTTTCACGATAATGGAAAAGCCAAGTTTTCCACGAGGGCACTGAAAAACTTGCGTTTTTTATAAATAAATTCGTTTTAGAGAAAGATAGGGCGCTTCTTGTTCAAATTTTGAACAGGAAACGCCCT
>NZ_JBHVUJ010000011.1:0-104908 GCF_042884205.1 Lysinibacillus sp. NPDC058147 | reverse complement strand
AACATATGTTTTTTGTGCGAAAGCGTAGCGACAGCAACATATGTTTTTTGTGCGAAAGCGTAGCGACAGCAACATATGTTTTTTGTGCGAAAGCGTAGCGACAGCAACATATGTTTTTTGTGCGAAAGCGCAGTGCTAACATAGCGGTAACAACAAAAGGGCCGACACGATGTCGGTCCTTTCGCTAATGCCACAGGACATGGCGTTTTTAGACTGAATTTCTCTATAAGTACTTCTTAGTACTCTTCTGTTGTGAATACTCTAGAGTTCGTAATGAAATGCATATTTTCAACACTATCTAAAGAAAAACTTGCACCTCTGCCCTCAATCGCATGAATAATCAATTGCGTATGCTTAAAATATTCATACTGCGCTCTATGAATGTAAAAAGGAACGTCACCTATTTTACCAAGATAGATATCGTTTTCACCAATTTTAAAATCTCCTTCTACATAACACATCGGTGCAGAGCCATCACAGCAACCCCCAGATTGATAAAACATGATAGCGCCATGCTGACTCTTAATTAAATCTATCAAATTTAAAGCCTCTTTTGTTGCAATCAATCGTTCTACCATGCTGTTATTCATCCTTTGTTATTAGAAAAATCCTTGTGCTTCTTTTTTATAGCTCACTAAAAGACATTTAGTTTGTTGGTAGTGATCTAACATCATTGCGTGATTTTCACGACCGATACCAGAAAGTTTAAATCCACCAAATGCAGCACCTGCTGGGTATTGATGATAAGTGTTTGTCCACACACGACCAGCTTGAATAGCTCGACCTGCACGGTAAGCGATGTCACCAGAACGTGACCAAACACCAGCACCTAAACCATATTCTGTATCATTTGCAATTTCTATAGCTTCATCGAAATCTTTGAATGTAGTCACGCCAAGCACTGGGCCAAAAATTTCTTCTTGGAAGATTCGCATTTTATTATGACCTTTGAAAACTGTCGGTTTAATGTAGTTACCTCCTGCAAGGTCGCCTTCAAGAATATTTTCTTCTCCACCTATTAAGCACTCAGCACCTTCTTCTTTACCAAGTTTTAAGTAAGAAAGGATTTTTTGTTTTTGTTCGTTAGAAGCTTGGGCACCCATCATTACTTCTGTATCTAATGGATTACCAATTTTAATAGCTTTCACACGTTCTAATGCAAGTTCAATGAATTTATCGTAAATAGATTCTTGAACAAGTGCACGTGAAGGACAAGTACAAATTTCACCTGAGTTTAAAGCGAACATCACAAAGCCTTCAATTGCTTTATTTAAATATTCATCATCCGAATCCATTACGTCCTCGAAGAATACGTTTGGTGATTTACCACCTAGCTCTAACGTCACAGGAATAATATTTTCAGTTGCATATTGCATAATTTGGCGACCAACAGCTGTTGAACCTGTAAAAGCAATTTTTGCAATTCGTTTATTCGTTGCAAGTGGTTTACCAACTTCAACACCAAAGCCGTTTACAATGTTAAGTACGCCTTTTGGTAGGATGTCTTGAATTGTTTCAATTAACACTAATAATGAAACTGGCGTTTGCTCAGCTGGTTTCATCACGATACAGTTACCTGCTGCAAGTGCAGGAGCAATTTTCCAAGCAGCCATTAAAATTGGGAAGTTCCAAGGAATGATTTGGCCGACCACACCTAGTGGCTCTTGGAAGTGATATGCAACAGTGTCGTTATCTAATTGTGTTGTACGCCCTTCTTGTGCGCGGATAACACCTGCAAAATAACGGAAGTGATCAATTGCTAAAGGAATATCTGCGTTTAAAGTTTCGCGAACTGCTTTACCATTATCCCATGTTTCTGCAACAGCAATCATTTCTAAGTTTTCTTCAATACGATCTGCGATTTTATTTAAAATAGATGCACGCTCAGTTGCGCTTGTTTTACCCCATGCATCTTTTGCTGCGTGTGCTGCATCAAGAGCAAGCTCAATATCTTCAACTGTTGAACGAGCTGCTTTTGTGAAAACTTGACCTGTTACTGGTGTTTTATTTTCAAAGTATTGACCTTTTACAGGAGGAACCCATTCGCCGCCGATAAAGTTATCATATTTTTCTTTGAAACTTACTACTGCCCCCGGAGTATTAGGATTTGCATAAATCATAGTATCAATCTCCCCATATTTTATTTATGAAACCGCATACAAATTATAACGACACAATTTATATTAATCCGCTTCATGTGTCCTATATTGATACATCAGAATAGTTTTTTCAAGTAATTCACCCTCTATATAGTGAATAATAGTTATTTCAAAATAAAGAAATTTCTGTATTTTATTGATAACATTTATGATTAGGTTAGCAACAAAGTCTTTCAATTTCCCTTTGTCATCTTTTTTGACTATACTTAAAATAGAAAAAATCGAGAGGAGTGTTAAGATGCAAGAAGTACAAGTAAAGACGTTGCAGGAATTATTGAATTCTTTCGCCAACAAAGACGTTTATATTCATCTTGAGACGACGAACGGTTCTTATGCAGCACACTTTGATGAGAAATTTTTTAATGCAGGTGCTTTTATTCGTAATGCTAAAATCAACTATGAGCTTGCTAAAGTGGTAGATGATTCACCTCATCGTGTCGGATTAAAAATGGCACATGGCTGGGTTTATGCTCAAGGCATCACACATTTTGAATTAGATGATTTAGGCCGTTTATTAATGGCTGGACTAGACTACTCAGGTAAATTGGCGATTGCACTTGAAATTAGCGAAACGCCGTTTACTTACTAAGGGGGACGACTTTTTGAATTTACAACCACAACGTCATATTTTAATTGTTTACCCTCACCCAGATGATGAGGCTTTTTCAGTTGCTGGAACAATTGCCTACTATACAAAGAAAATGAATACACCTGTTACATATGCCTGCTTAACTTTAGGCGAAATGGGGCGTAATTTAGGAAATCCACCGTTTGCAACACGTGAATCCTTGCCAGAAATTCGACGCAAGGAGCTTATCGCAGCAGCAGAGGCTATGGGAATACAAGATTTGCGTATGCTTGGTTTCCGTGATAAAACAATTGAATTTGAAGACGATGAAAAAATGGTAAAGCTTGTTGAAGGTTTAATAGAGGAGTTAATGCCTTCTCTTATCATTACATTCTTACCTGGCTTTGCAGTTCATCCTGACCACGAGGCAACAGCACGTGCTGTAGTAGAAGCTGTTCGTCGTATGCCAAAAGCCGCACGCCCACAAGTGTTAGGCTGTGCCTTTGCAAATGATACAATTGAAAAAAATGGAGAACCGCATGTTATCAACGATATCCGTGAAATGAAGATGGATAAAATTAAAGCATTACAAGCACATGCATCTCAAACTGCATGGATGATGCAAGAAACAGAAAAACGTATTGATGACGGTGAGCCGATGAGTGAAAGCTGGCTTAATATTGAAAAATTCTATATTGTAAATCCTGATCAATATGTAAAATAACAATAAAACGGTTCTGTCCTCTTTCCTAATTGAGAACAGAACCGTTTTATATTAAGCGACTTTCATTTTTTTCAAAAAATGAATAATGAAAGTGATCGCAAAAATAATAATTAACACAACAAAAAACATATAATGCGGAACGTGAATCCCGATGACACTGGCTAACATTTTCAGTGCAATAATCCCAATAATAATAAATGCTGTTGCCTCTAATTCTGGTATTTTTTCAATAATAATTAAAAATAAGCCTGCAATAGTTCTCATCATTAAAATACCTAGCATTCCCCCGATTAGTAATATCCAAATTTGATTGGATATCGCAAAAGCAGCAAAAATCGCGTCAATTGAAAAAGCAATATCCATCAGTTCTACAGAAATAACCGTTGCCCAAAACGTTCCAAAAAGACGAACGATCAACCCTGTTTTTTTCATCTCCTTAGCACTATCCGCTTCCCCAATCTGTAGGAAATGAGCGACACATAGCCAACCTAAATACAGGGCTCCTAGCAATTTGATAAACCAAAACTCTACCAAATAAACACCTATCCCAATAAATAAAAATCGGAAAAAATAGGCTCCAAACATACCGTACATTAATGCTCGTTTGCGTTGCTTGTTTGGCAAATGCTTGACTAGCACTGCTAATACAAGTGCGTTATCTGCTGAAAGTAACCCTTCTATTATAATTAATGTTGATATTAACCCCCAAGATACAGGGTCAGTTAAGATCTCTTTCCACATTTCCCAATCGAAAAATTGAATGTATGTAGATAGAATTCCTTGAATGATTTCCAATTACATACCCTCCTACTTGACCTAAGGTATTCTAGTATATGCTTGACCATTTTCGTTATGAGGAAATGTGTGCTTCCTTTATTTCTACAAAATATTCTCGAAGAAATTTAATTATTGTTCGTTTTGTATGAAATAGACACCGAAAATTTAGAATTTACTAAAAATTAATAACAAAAAGATTATAATATGTGCTATCATAGATAAATGTTTTATACGTATAACGGAGGATGAATATTATGGAAGCTGCTGACACTAGAACTGTGCAAGTAGAAAATATCTTGATTGCACATCATTTCTTAAAAGACGTAGTGGTACACACGCCACTACAAAAAAATGATTATTTATCCGAGAAATACGGAGCTAATATTTATTTTAAACGCGAAGATTTACAACATGTACGCTCATTTAAACTTCGTGGTGCCTATTATAAGATTAAAAAAATTGAAGAAGATGCTCGTAAAGTTGGTGTTGTTTGTGCAAGTGCGGGCAATCATGCCCAAGGTGTTGCCTATGCCTGTGCACAATTAAAAATTCAAGCAAGTATTTTTATGCCTCAAACAACACCTAAGCAAAAAATTGACCAAGTGCGTATGTTTGGTCGTGAATATGTAGAAATTATTTTAGCTGGTGATACCTTTGATGATTCTGCAGAAAGTGCATTAGCTTACTGTGATGAACACGATAAAATCTTTATTCACCCATTTGATGATTTTGATGTCATTGCTGGACAAGGAACGGTCGCAGTTGAAATTATGAATGACATGGAGGAACCGATTGATTACGTGTTTGGTAGTATTGGCGGCGGAGGCCTAATGTCAGGCGTTTCTGCCTATGTGAAAAACCTTTCCCCTACTAGCAAAATCATCGGTGTTGAGCCTAGCGGGGCGGGCAGTATGAAGGCTGCTTTTGCAGAAGGCGGTGCAGTGGCACTTGATTGGATTGACAAATTTGTAGACGGTGCTGCCGTAAAATGCGTCGGTAACCACACATATGATGTTTGTCGTCGCTACTTAGACGACATCGTACTAGTACCAGAAGGAAAAGTATGTACAACGATTTTAGATCTCTACAATAAACATGCCATTATCGCGGAGCCTGCTGGAGCATTATCAGTAGCAGCACTCGACTCTTATAAAGAGGAGATTAAAGGAAAATCAGTCGTTGTTATCATTAGTGGCGGTAATAATGACATCGGTCGTATGCAGGAGATTAAAGAAAAATCTTTAATTCACGAAGGCTTACTATACTACTTCATCGTAAGCTTCCCACAGCGTGCAGGAGCACTTCGCCAATTCTTAACAAGCGTTCTAGGTCCAAATGATGACATTACAACTTTCGAATATACAAAGAAAAACAACAAAGAAAGTGGTCCTGCCCTAGTCGGTATCGAGCTTGGAAACCGTGAAGACTACGAAGGATTACTAGCACGCATGAATGAATTCGGCTTCAAATACAAAGAAGTCAACAACGACATTCAACTATTTGGCCTACTAGTCTAGGATAAAGAGTCACACTTGCTATGTAAGTGTGGCTTTTTTGTGGGGATGAGAGGTTTATCGGAAAACTTTTGAGATTTATCGATAACTTTTGATTATTTATCGACCAACTTTATCAATTTATCACCCAACTTTTTTAATTTATCACCCAACTTTCCAAAAATATCGACATCTACCTTGTATGCGACACTATCTGACCGCACTGATAATGTACGCCACTTACATTTAATCCAATAAATTGGCAGGAATTATATATTTTCTATTTTTATTTCCACCAATGACTTCAAACTTTAACTTTTTCAATAAGTAATAAGCTACCTTCTCTGAGTCAATATCAAAAAAATTACGAAATTGAGAATTAGAAATATTGTTTCCCATCATATGCTGATAATCTTGTAATGCTACTAGCATCGATTTATTATCTGTCCGTTGACAATTGCTACAACGCCATTTCCCAAAGAAATACTGCACTTTATGCTGATACTCACATTGTGAACATAATGCCCCTTTTCTTAGTACACCCCAATCGATCTCTGGTAACCATTGTGTTGGTTCATGCTTCATTATAATGTGCTCAGCGGTTTGTCTCAAATCTTTATCACTCAAACAAACTTGTGAATATCGTAAAAACAGCTGTTCTACCTTCTCAGCCAACCCACTTACATGAATAATCGGTTGAGCCGACAAACTTGACGTCATAATCATATTCGGATTTGCAGAGACAATCATATAAATAATAGGTATATGATAGCCACCCTTTTGAAAAATCTGATGTAAAAACCTAGAATGTCGCTTCACTTGATCAAAGGGATTTCTAAAGCCATCTACTTTGCCATCAGAAGTAATTCGAATAAATTGATGGTTATCTTCCATATATTCTACATGCCCAACGATATTTTTGATTTCTACTATTAAAATAAAATTTTGCGACATAAATAATGTATCTATTTGATGTATTGATCCACCTTCAGCTTTAAGTTGTACATCATGCAATAAATAATGCACATGCTCCCAATGGATTTCCTGCCATTCCTGATCTACCCTTTGCTCACCTGCATACCCTGCCCTTGTTCTATTTAGCATTTCTTGATAGTAAGTAAACTTTGGGTGAGATTTCGGTAGCCGCCTTTCAAGCATTTCTAATGTGAGTTGCTTCGATGAAACTTCGCGCTTTTTTAGTAACATATTTTCACCTCCTTTAGCTAGATTATAATGGACTTTATCGAAAACTTTTATTTTTTATCATCCAACTTTAGAAAAGGCTGTTTTCGAAAATATTGTTGCTATTCAACTAACTACTCAGTTTAGTTCAATTACGAATGAATGTTATACTTTAAAGGAATTATATAACTACGATGTTCAGAAATTTAATTAAAGTCTAAGAATAAATTAGTGAGGTATTCAAAATAATGCTGAAAATAGTACCCCCTAAGCCTTTTTTCTATAAAGGTGGAGATAAAGCCGTTTTACTATTACATTCTTTCACAAGCAATACAATTGATATGAAAAAGTTAGGTAAGTATTTGCAAAAGAACAATTATTCTTGCTATGCACCTTTATACAGTGGACACGGTTTAACAGCAGAAAAACTTCTCACATATAGACCATCAGATTGGTGGCAAGATGTACTGAACGGTTACCAGTTGATGAAGGATGAAGGTTTTCAAAAAATAGCTGTGATTGGTCTTTCTCTTGGTGGTGTGTTTGCATTAAAAGTTGGTCAAGAGTTGGAGATAAATGGTGTCGTGACAATGTCAGTTCCAATACAAAGGGAAGCAACTTTTCTACAAAAGCGTGTCTTTCATTATGCAAAAGGATACAAACAACTTGAAGGGAAAAATGAAGAACAAATAAATTTAGAAATGAAACGTCTTCAAACTATGTCTATCGATTCATTAGTTGAGTTCCAACAGTTAATTGATATAACGATGGATAAATTAGCACTTTTAACGTCACCAATTCGTATATTATACGGTGAATTAGATGAACCATTGTATAAAGAGAGTGCAGAGGTAATTTTTCAAAGCGTTGCGACGAATCAAAAAACAATGAAAGGGTATCCGAACTCTAAACATTTAATGACATTAGGCACGGACATTAACGACCTAAATAAAGATATTCTTACATTTTTAAATGATTTAACTTGGTAGTTTGTATGAGTCTTCAAGTGCTGTGTAGATTCAATTTAGCCTTTATGTATTAGCAGCAACAATCTATAGAAAACAGCCTTAGAAAAATATCGACATTAAAAAAACGCCCATACCTATGTATGAGCGTTTTGCCATCATTTATCCTAGTAGTGCACGGTCTGAGTTCATTTTCTCACCTCGGATACGTTCGAACTCGGCCATTAAATCTGGGATGGTTAATTCATGCTTGCGTTCCTCCCCAACCTCTAGAATGATTTGGCCTTTATCCATCATAATCAGTCGATTTCCTAAGTCTAATGCTTGTTGCATATTGTGCGTGACCATCAATGTCGTTAAGTTGTCTTTCTCAACTAAATATTTCGTAATACGTGTGATTAACTCTGCCCGAGATGGGTCTAGTGCCGCCGTATGCTCGTCTAGCAATAAAATCGAAGGCTTCGTAAATGTTGCCATTAAAAGAGACAGCGCTTGACGCTCTCCTCCTGAAAGTAAGCCGACTTTTGCAGACAATCGATTTTCTAGATTTAAGCCCAGCATCTGCAATGATTCCTTGAAAAATTCCCGACGTTTTTTATCAACACCGATACGCATGCCTCTACTCTTATTACGTGAGTAAGCTAATGCTAAATTTTCCTCAATCGTCATTGTTGGTGCTGTACCAGCCATCGGATCTTGGAATACGCGACCGATATAGTGGGAGCGCTTATATTCTGGTAAAGTCGTAACCTCATTTCCATCAATTGAAACCGTGCCGAAGTCTGGTGTTAACGCGCCAGAAATCATATTCATCATGGTCGATTTACCGGCACCATTACTGCCGATAATTGTGACGAAATCTCCTGGCTTTAAGTGCAAATTAATTTCTGCAAGTGCTATTTTTTCATCAGGCGTACCTTCATTAAAAATCTTATTAATGCCGTTTAATTTAAGCAAGGTCCTTCCCTCCCTGCTCAACCGGCTTTACTCGTGTCCTCTCTGCTGCGCGCTTCACCTTACGTTTGCGCTCCTTACTCTTATTAATAAATTGAGGTAAAATCAACGCTATAATAACAATAATCGCTGTTATTAATTTCATATCGCCTGAATCAAGGAAATCTACTCGTAATGCTAATGCTAAAATAATACGGTAAATGATCGCTCCAGCAATGACAGCGAAAGTTGTGCGCATAATCGTTTTTGTACCGAAGATTGCTTCGCCGATAATAACAGATGCAAGACCGATTACAATCATCCCTATCCCCATACTGACATCTGAGAACTTCGAATATTGTGCGATTAAAGCTCCAGAAAATGCAACAAGTGCATTAGAAAGTCCTAGTCCTAAAATTATAAGTGTATCTGTATTTGCCGAGAAGCTACGAATCATACGCTTATTATCACCAGTTGCTCGAATAGCCAATCCAACCTCTGTTTTTAAGAACCAGTCTACAATGAGCTTAATTAAAATCGTGATGATTAATACGACGATTATCGTACTCCATGTTGAAGGTAGTGTCTGAACGCCGATGCCTTTTAATAGATTATTTAATGCCGTATCGATACCTAAATTACTCCAAAATGCTTGAAACTTTGAAAATAAAGTCTCTGAATTCAATAGTGGAATATTCGGACGACCTATCGTATTTTCTGCAGTTGATCCCATAATACGTAGGTTAATAGAATACAAAGCAATCATCATTAAAATCCCCGATAATAGAGGATTAATTTTCCCTTTTGTGTGAAGAATTCCTGTCATACATCCAGCAATAAATCCAGCAACAATTGCCACTAAAGTCGCTAAGATTGGGTGGTAGCCAAGCAGAATCATCGTCGCCGCTGTAGCCGCCCCTGTTACAAAGCTTCCATCAACCGTTAAATCCGGAAAATCTAACACGCGGAATGTTAAATACACACCAAGTGCCATAATTGCATAGATGATTCCTTGCTCCATCGCGCCAAATATTGCTATAAACATAGTTGAATCATCTCCTAATAATTTCTTAATAAATAATTTAGCTCATCACTATAACTTGAAGTTGATTTCCGTTCCGGCTGGGCGCTTTGTTGCTGCCGCTACGTTAGCACTACGCTTTCGCACAGAGCAAAGCTTCCTGGGGGCGTCCGATGAGCCGCACGCTTCGCTGCTGGATCCCGGGCCAACAAGATGTTGGTCACGAAGGAGTTATCACAGGACGAGATGCTTTTAGCCTTCGTTCCTCTATCGCTAATCCCCAAGGAGTCGCCCAACCTCCACTCCAATCAACTTATCCACATGTCATACTTTTAACAAGACTTTCGATGATGAATCATAACCTTCTAGGAAACTAGTATTCAAATAAAATGTAACTCGAAAGGATTACCCCACCATAATTGTGAACACTACATAATTCTTTAATATATTCTATCCACAAACAGAGCGGTGATTCTTCCTCATAAATGAATTCAATTTTTACTCTAAAAGTAGATAAAGCGGGGGCAGTTTAGTTCTCCCCCGCTTCGTTTCATAAGATAATCATATTAGGTCATTACTTTTCTAAAAGCTCTGCACCCCAAGAATCTTTAATTTCGATTCCTAAATCTTCAGCTACTTTTTTATTAATTAATAGTTTTAGCTTTTGTGGGTATTGAGCTGGTATATCAGCAGGTGTTGCTTCACCTTTTAGAATCTTCACAGCCATTTGCCCCGCTTCATAACCGATGTCATAATATTCGAATCCATATGCCGCTAAGCCACCACGTGCCACAGAGTCAAGTTCTCCAACAACTAGTGGTAATTTATTAGCATTCGCTACATCAATTACAGACTCAAGAGCTGAAACTACTGTATTATCAGTAATGATATAGAATGCATCTGCTTTACCGATTAATGATTCAGCAGCTTGTTTTACTTCTGCAGAAGTTGCCGCAGATGCTTCAACTACTGTTAGCCCTTGCTCGCCCATAACCTTTTTCACTTCTTTTACTTGTGCTACTGAGTTTTGCTCACCAGCGTTGTAAACCATACCTACTTTTTTCGCGCCTAATTCCTTTAAGAATCCCACTGTTTTCGAAATAGTATCAGGATGTAAATCAATCGTTCCTGTTACATTTTTCCCTGGCTTCTCCATAGAATCTACTAGCTGTGCGCCAACAGCATCTGTTACAGAAGTGAAGACAATAGGAATATCACTAGTAGCTGTCGCTGCCGCTTGTGCAGACGGCGTAGAATTAGCAAAAATTAAATCTACGTTAGCACTTACTAGATTGTTTGCGATCGTCGTGTTAAGGCTGTTATCTCCTTGCGCTATTTGTGAATCGTACTCAACTTTTAATCCTGAATCTTCAATTGCCTTTTTAAAACCATCCGTTGCAGCATTTAAAGAAGGATGCTCAACAATTTGAGTGATTCCGATTTTATATGTTTTGTCACCGGCATTGCCGCTTTCACTTGCATTATTCGTTTCGTTTCCTTTCGAATCCGATGAACTAGAGCCACTGCTACCGCAAGCAGCAAGCATTAAAACTAACCCAAATAACAGGAACGAAAGCTTTTTTAAATTGCTTTTCACAAATAATCCCCCCGATATTATCTCTAATATTTATCACACTTTATCCAAACGAAGTGTGAACGTATCGCTATATTATCGTTATTATCGGGGTTCGTCAACAACATTATGAATGTTCTGACTCTTTAAGTTAGCTAAATATTTTATCTTTTCATTCAATTTGTCGCTTTAAACCGCTAAACTACGCTGTTTGTATAAATTGATTTCTTTTTCTAACATAGCAGAAATTTTTTTGACAATTTTGCGAAGTTATTTTTCTGTCATTTTATTTTTTAATAATTTATGTAAAACTCCAAAACCCTACATTCCCCCATAAGAACTGTCAGCCTTCATAACAGTATTTGCTTTTACTTCTTTCACGATATCTAATAACCAACTACTTTGAGGTATCGGGATATCTGGGAAGCATACGTACGTTGGAGCAGCACCTTGAATGGCTGAATAAAGACAACCTGCGAGTACTTTAAAATCATCAGCTCATTTTATTCCCTTTATGTTTTCAGTCTCCTTTTTTACATTTAATGCATATGATGCAAATGAGACAGTGCTGTTCCCAAAAAGGAGGAATACCATGAATAATAATGAAAGGGATTTAAATCATCAACCTTCTTATTCAAAAGAGAACCAAAATGCAAAAACAGGAGATATTGACACAATCATTTCTAATCTTTGTGACAGTCTATTCGAATTCGCTCTAGATTTTGCCTTAAACGCCTTAGAATATACAAAAGACTTAGATGAAGAACTAGAATATACGGATGAATTTAAAAAGCAACTGGACGATTTAATTTTAGAAATAGAAGAAATTAGAAATGTTTTAGATGAGTAGTTTCAAATTAGAAACCCTTACTACTTTCGCACCAAGATATCTCAAATATTAAGAAGTAGAGGTGTCTAAATGCAAAATCCCCAAGATATGTGTACAAAATTTGCTCAGATTGCAAACGGAAAAGCTTCTGTCGAACATGGCGTATGCTCAGTAAAACTTAATCGAAATCTTAATGTTATGATTCAAGGTCGCCCAAGTCGTAGTGCACTTCATGCTGGGATAACATTCGAATCACTCGATATGTATGGAAATGCACTTAACTTAGGTGAAGTGGTAGTACTTCAAGAAGAATTAACTCCATTTGTTAAGGTACTTGCAGAAAATAATTTGATTATAAGTGCCGTTCATAATCACTGGATCTTTTCAGACCCAGCTATTTTATACGTTCACTTTCAATCAATAGAACCCCCATTATTCTTTGCCCAAAAATTTGCTCAAGCTTTTAGTGTTTTAAAAAACTACCGATAACTACACTTGTTAAAAGAACTGCTTAGAAACAGTTCTTTTTTGATATGGCTGGGCTCTCCTTAAGTTTTCATTCCATATGTAAAGAAGCAAGTGTACAAGCTCCCCTTCTTATGGATTCCAAATTCGAATACTGATTACGCACACATTAATGAGCAACGAACAAGAGCTAAATATTACCGTTAGCGCTATGAATTTCTGCGCTTTTTTTACTCATCGCTATTTACAAATAAGCATGAACATTGATATGATTGCACTTGCTCTACGTGGTTCGTAACCATCCCACGCAAAAAAACTAAGGAGAAATGAATATGAAAGTAAAATTTTTAGCAATGAGTGGCATTATTGCAGCGTTCTACATTGCTGTTACATTATTAGTCGGATCATTTGGCTTTACAGAGGTGCAGTTCCGTCTATCCGAAATGTTTAACCATTTAGTTGCCTTTAACCCCCGTTTTGCCGTTGGGATTATTATTGGTGTATTTATCTCCAACATATTTTCACCACTCGGTATCTACGATTTAATTTTTGGTGTTGGCCATTCGATGATTACCCTTGGGTTGCTCATTCTTATTTGTAAATTTGTTAAAAATATTTGGGCACGCTTAGTCATCAATACATTTTTATTTACATGCACCATGTTTATCATTGCATTTGAATTGAACCTAGCATTAGAATTACCATTCTTCTGGACATGGTTAACTGTTGCTGTAGGTGAATTTGTTGTCTTAGCAGTCGGTGCACCAATTATGTATATATTGAATAAACGCTTAAACTTCAAAAATTTAATTTAAACACAGACGAGTCTTATCAGATTCGTCTTTTTTATTTTCTTGGTACCAGCACACATTGACACTATTCTGAAAATACTTTACAATTCATTTCAATAAACGCTAGGAAAAAGAATAGTAGCAAGCTGTAGTACTTAAAGAGAGCTGATGGTTGGTGCAAATCAGTAGTACATACTTGTGAATGGACTTTGGAGCAGCCTCATCAAATGTGAGGACGAATTTACTCCCCGTTACCGGAGTACGAAAGAGCGCAATGTTTGCGAATGAAGGTGGCACCACGGTTACTCGTCCTTTTTACAGAAGGATTGTAGTGACTTTTTTTTATGGAAAAATTAGATAAGAGGAGTCGAGAGAAGATGAGTATAGTAGTAGAGAAAAAAGGATATTTTGGTGAATTTGGCGGTAGCTTTGTTCCTGATGAGCTTCAAAATGTATTAAATATTTTAGATGAAAACTTCCAAAAATATAAAGACGATGAAGACTTTAATAAAGAGCTAGATTATTATTTCCATGAATATGTTGGACGCAAATCTCCACTTTATTTTGCTGAAAATTTAACAAAACAATTAGGTGGCGCAAAAATTTATTTAAAGCGTGAAGATCTTAACCATACAGGTTCTCATAAAATTAATAACGTTCTAGGTCAGATTTTATTGGCCAAGCGCATGGGTGCTAATCGTGTGATCGCCGAAACAGGTGCAGGTCAGCATGGTGTAGCAACAGCAACTGCTTGTGCAATGTTCGGGATGGATTGCACAATTTATATGGGTTTAGAGGATACAAAGCGTCAAGCATTAAACGTCTTCCGTATGGAGCTTCTTGGTGCAAAGGTAGTAGCTGTTGATAAAGGTCAGGGGCGACTAAAGGATGCAGTGGATGAAGCATTTGCTGATTTAGTTGAAAGCTATGAGACGACTTTCTATTTACTAGGTTCTGCAGTGGGGCCTCACCCATTCCCTTCAATGGTCAAACATTTCCAATCAGTCATTAGCCGTGAAAGTCGCGAACAAATTTTAGAAAAAGAAGGTAAGCTACCAGCAGCAGTACTCGCTTGTGTCGGTGGCGGTAGTAATGCGATCGGTGCGTTTGCAGAGTATATTGCAGATGACAATGTTCGCCTCATCGGTATCGAACCCGATAAGGCTGCAACGTTAAATGAAGGAACACCAGGTGAATTACATGGCTTCAAATGCTTAGTACTGCAAGATGCAGAGGGCAATCCACTACCAACATATTCGATTGCCGCTGGACTAGATTATCCTGGAGCCGGTCCAGAGCATAGCTATTTAAAAACAATCGGTCGTGGAGAATATGTAACGGTGACGAATGAAGAGGTGCTTGAAGCATTCCAAGTGCTGTCAAAGGTTGAAGGAATTATACCTGCACTTGAAAGCTCCCATGCAGTTGCTCATGCACTAAAGCTTGCGCCAACATTATCTCCGAGAGAGAGCATTATTATCAATATCTCTGGCCGTGGAGACAAAGACGTAGAACAAGTATTTCAAATGTTAAATAAATAACGAAATGAAAGAGCGACTTCCTTTTGTGGAAATCGCTCTTTTAACTATACGAATGAACCTAATTTCGGATAAATTTCTGCTACATTATCTCGAAGCTTAGCTTTCAAAAACTTTCCAACTGATGTTTTTGGAATTTCATCTAAAAATACCACATCATCTGGTACCCACCATTTTGCGAATTGACTTTCTAAAAATGCAAGAAGCTCCTCTTCACTTGCTGACATTCCTACTTTCAATACTACACAAGCTAGCGGGCGTTCTTGCCATTTAATATGTGGAATTGCAATTACTGCTGCTTCCAAAACAGCATCATGGGTCATTAACGTATTTTCTAAATCCACTGAGGAAATCCACTCCCCGCCTGATTTAATTAAATCCTTTGTACGATCTGTTATTTTGATAAAGCCATCTTCTGTTCGTACCGCAATGTCCCCTGTATATAACCAGCCGCCACGATAGGCATCATTTGTACGATCATCCCGATAGTACTCGTGGGAAATCCATGGACCTCGTAAGCGTAACTCACCCATAGTCTCTCCATCCCATGGCACTTCGCCATTGTCATTAATAATACTCGATTCAATACCGGCCATCGTCATTCCTTGCATCGCTCGTGATTCAATACGCTTTTCAATTGGCCATTCATCCATCCAAGACATATAATTTGATAACGCTACAATCGGTGTTGTTTCAGTCATTCCATACACGACTATATATGGAATGCCATACTGCTCTTCAAATGTACGAATAAGTCGAGTAGGTGAAGCAGAGCCGCCACAACAAATAGCACGTAGCGAACTTATATCTCGCTCACGCTTTTCCTGTTCCTGCAACGCACCGATCCAAATGGTTGGCACTCCAGCTGTTAATGTAACCTTCTCCTGCTCTACTAAATCCAAAATAATTGCTGATGTGAATTGTGGACCAGGCAATACTTGTGTAGCACCTACATTGACACTTGCAAATGGTAAGCCCCATGCATTTGCATGAAACATTGGTACAATCGGCATCACGACATCACGCTCAGAAATGCCCATTGAATCAGACATACTCAGCATCATACTATGTAGCACTAGGCCTCGATGTGAATAAACAACCCCTTTTGGATTTCCTGTTGTAGCGCTTGTATAGCACATGCCAGCAGGCTCCTCTTCCCCAATATCCTCTGGGAACTGATAGTTTTCATCTGCTACTGCTAATAAATCCTCATAGGATAATGCATTCGGTAATGTCGTTTCTGGTAAAGTATCCTCATCCGTCATAATAATATAATGTTTTACTGTCTTGAGCTCCGGCGCAATGTTTTCAATAATTGGTAGCAAGTCCACATCAATTATTAAAATTTCATCTTCTGCATGATTAATAATATAAATTAAATGCTCTTCTGATAAACGAATATTCACCATGTGCAAAATAGCGCCAGAACATGGTACCGCAAAATAAGCCTCTAAGTGGCGATGTTGATTCCAAGCAAAGGAGCCAATCTTCATCCCTCTTGTCATCCCCAACTTTGTGAGCGCATCTGCTAAGCGACGTGTTCTTTTCGCCCATTCCTCATATGTTAAACGATGAATCTTCTGTGGGCTCGTCCTTGAAACAATAGTCTTTCTAGCAAAATAGCTTTCTGCTCTTTTAAAAAAGCTTGTTAATACTAACGGCGTTTGCATCATAAATACCATCCATCCTTTCGCTTGTGAACTCCCTCTCTTTACCCTTGTGAAATATTAATAAATGATTTAACTGAAAAATATTAATATTCCGAATATAATTATATTTAAAAACCATAAATTAAGCTATATATTCCAATAATTTTCTTTTTATTGTTAACTTTTTTCTAAAATAACTATTAGAAATAAAAAAAGAGATGAAGAAAACTAAATTGTTTTCTTCATCCGTTTTTTTGAAAAGCTGTTGTGTCAATGAAATCATGGCTCCATATTAAATAAAGTATGGCTCTTTGGCAAAACGTGGGGTTCCGGCTGAGCGCTTCGCTTTCGCGCAGAGCAGAGCTTCCTGGGGGCGCTGAGCAAACAGATGTTTTCTGCGCGAAAGCGATAGCGACAGCTCAAAGTGAAGGAAGCGACTCGATGCTACAAAATGCCGATCGCTGATAACAATATAAGAATCGCTGATAAAATGTCAATAATCGCTGATAACAACTTGAGAATATCGCTCCTATAGGAAAGTGTGGTGTCTAAAACGAAAATATCCCATTTAAAGTGCCCCAGCATTCACAGAGATTTCCCTGACCATTTTGTGTTCCAACACAAAAAGATGAAGAAAACTAAATTGTTTTCTTCATCCGTTCTATTTTACAAGTATGATTTATGAACAGGCTTTCGTTTGTAGCTTGATTTTTAATTTTTCTAGCATATCAATTGTCATTTTTGCTAAGTCGTACTGTGCTTTAAAGCCCCATTCTTTCTGTGCCGCTTCTATATTTAAAGAATCTGGCCAACTATCTGCTATCGCTTGACGTACTGGATCTACATTATAATCCATACGGAAATGTGGCAAATGCTTTTTAATTTCCGCAGCAATTTCAGATGGCTCGAAGCTCATTGCAGTGATATTAAAGGCATTGCGATGTATTAGTTTGCTACTATCTGCTTCCATTAAATCTACAATAGCCTGCAATGCATCTGGCATGTACATCATGTCCATCTTCGTACCCTCTTGAATATAAGATGTGTACTTACCTTGCTCGATCGCCTCATAGAAGATCTCTACTGCATAGTCTGTCGTACCACCTCCTGGAGGAGTTACGTATGAAATTAACCCTGGGAAGCGTACACCGCGAGTATCTACTCCAAAACGATTGAAATAATAATCACATAATAGCTCACCAGCAACTTTATTTACCCCATACATAGTTGTTGGACGCTGTAATGTATCTTGTGGCGTATTATCCTTCGGTGTCGATGGACCGAACGCTCCTATTGAACTTGGCGTAAAAAATTGCAAGTTTAAATCACGCGATACCTCCAACGCATTCATTAAACCACCCATATTTAAATTCCACGCAAGCAACGGATTTCTTTCTGCTGTAGCTGATAATAACGCCGCTAAATGCATCATTGTATCTGCACCAAAATCATTCGCTAATTCATGCATTCTTTGTCCATCCGTCACGTCCAATACTTCAAATGGACCATTAGAATGCTCAAGCTTCCGAATATCAGTCGCTAACACATTGTCCTCTCCATAAACACTACGAAGTTTTTCAACAAGTTCAGAACCTATTTGACCTAGTGCTCCTGTAACCATTATCTTTTTCATTTCTCCAAACCTCCACCTATGAACAATTGTACTTTTGGAATGTACAATAATATATAAATAAACATTGATTTAATAACACTTCCAATGAATCTCATTATAATTTGTTCATATTAAAAACACAACCATAATATTTTAAATTTTTGGAATTAGAATATAAAACCCTTTATCATCAGTATATGAGACCTATAAAATATTGTGCTGGTAAAACAAATAAAATACATATGTACTTCTCAAAAAGACATTTATTCATTTTTCCACATAGGATTAGTAATAATTTTGTCCGATGAAATGATTCTTGCATCCGCTAGCCCCAAAAAGAACCTTCTTTGTATACAAAGAAGGTTCCATTTGTTTTAAATTGAGAAACGCTTTACGGCTATTTGTAAAACTTTTGATACTTTATGTAGCTCTCTAATATAATCATGGACTTGCTGCTGCGCGTTTAATTGATCGGCTGTTAAATTAGCTACATGTTTAGTTGATGCTGCATTCGTATCAGAAAATGATGTTAACATAACAGCATCTTCACTAACTTTTTTCGTATGGTCGGCAATTTCTTGAACGGTTGCAGATACTTCCATTATATAGGGCTTCATTGTATGTACTTTTTCTAAAATTTGATCAAAGCTTGTTGCCGTATCTCCTGTAACTTGCACACCCTTTTCAGTTGCCACTAGCACGCCTTCCATCATTTGCACAGCATAGTTAGAATCTAAATGAATGTTTTGTACAATGGACGTAATCGTTTGGGTTGAATGGACGGTTTGCTCCGCGAGCTTGCGTACTTCATTAGCCACTACCGCAAATCCTTTGCCATGCTCACCTGCTCTAGCAGCCTCAATAGATGCATTTAAGGCTAGAAGATTGGTTTGCGCGGTAATTTTTTCAATCACCTCAACCATTTGATCAATTGTAGCCGCTCTCTCTACAAGATTGAAAATGGCTGTATTCGATTTTTCAACTGCAAGTTTAATAGCCTGTATTTGTGTTAAATTTGCCTGTACAATTTCCGTACCACTCTCTGCATCTCGTGCAGTTTTATGAGCAAAATTTTCTACAACTTGTACTTTTTCTAAAATTACTTGCACATCATTTAGCACTTCCTCTAGAGATGCTGTATTAGAAGCTAATTTTTTTGTAGAAGCAGCAGTTGAGTCTGAAATGGACTGTACATCCTTTGCAATTTTGCGCGTCGTGTTAGATGATTGCTCGGAGGATCCCTGCAGTTTCCCGGTCATTTCTTCAACCTCATGCGCACTTTTTGATACTGTATGAAGTAGTCTTTTCATCTCTGTTACCATTTGATTGTAAGACAATACTACCTCGCCAAGCTCATCCTTCGCCACATAACTGGCATTCGCAGTGAAATCACCCTGCTCTGCACGCTTTAATAATGACTTCAATTGACGTGTTGGTATATTCACAGCTTTTGTTGCTATATATCCTATACAAATTACTAATAAAACAACAAATAAACATACTCCTCCTAATAGCCAATAACCGAATTGCACATCTTTCTGATATGTCTGCTGCTGCTCCTTAGCTCTTTGAACCAAATAACTTTGAGTTTCTTCTAATAATGAATGACTTTGCTTGCTTAAAGGTAAATAAGACTGAACATAAAATTGTTGTTGTTCACTTTTACCCATTTGCTTATAGCCATCAATCAATTCTATTTGCTGTGCTAGTAAGGTCTTAAATTTATTCATCTGATGATTCATCTTTTTATCAATCTCTAGACTTTCTAAATGATTCAAGGACTGCTCAGCGTTTTTTAAAATGGCAGTCATTTCTTGATAAACTCCAGCTGAATCCACTAAATAATCTAATTGTCGTTGTGATTCCTCTAGTTGATTTAACGATCCGATCGGTACAAGTCCTTCTGTATAACTTTCACTTGCATGCCATGACATTTTCCGTAAATAATCAACACTAAAAATACCTAGCAACACGTTCGAAAGTACACAAACTATCATTAGCACAAGTAACTTGTCTTTCACCATTATGTATCGAAAAAAATGCATCATCCTTGGCTCCTTCTCCAACTCTTACCAATAATGATAATATGAAGATATAAAGCCAGTGTTATGTTTTTGTAAAGATTGCACGAAGAGTTGCGAAATTATACCTATTTACTCCAACACAAAGTTATCATATTGAACAGCACATTCTATTTCAGCGTTTCGCTTTTGCATATAACACAGTTGTAACCCTAAGATCACTCATCGGAAGAACTAATGAAATAAACTAAAAACAATTGTAGTATCCTCTAAATCTACCCTATAGAATCAAATGTAAAATTAATATATTAGTAAAATTGGTTTACGATTTTCAATTTTTGTAATAATCATTTAACTTGCAACCTTCTGCATTCCCTATCGTTGTCTATTAATAGTTCAGAAAAAGGAGGTGTTTGAATGTTACAGTTTAATAAATTAGATAAAAGTTTAGTCATTAGCTTGTCATTGCTCGGTATTATTAGTTGTCTCTTTGTTCATTCCAGCAGTACGGTGTTTGAGCAATATACAAGCTCATTTATTATAAAGCAATTTTTTTATTACCTAATCGGATTTTTAGTTATGTATGGAGTAGCAATGCTTGATATTGAACAACTACAAAAAATTGGTTGGCCGTTTTATTGGGTGATGGTCTTGTTAACATTTGCTTTATTTATTGCACCCGAAAGTATAGCTCGGACTGTTAATGAGGCGAAGCGTTGGTATCAAATTCCAGTGTTAGGATCATTTCAGCCGTCAGAGTTTTTAAAGTTCGCACTTTTAATTGTTGTCAGTAAGGTCATTGTTGCACATCGAGAGAAGTATGCGCGCCCTACCTTTTTAACGGATATGCGACTCCTCTTCATAATTGCTGCTATCACCCTTCCGCCTACACTTGCTGTTTATAAGCAGCCTGATACGGGCATGGCAATGATTTATATGTCGATGATTATACCGATGATTTTCTTTTCAGGTATACAAAAAAAATTGCTAATCATCTTTACAGCTATTCCTGTATCAATTCTCAGCATTGTGGTTATTCTTTATGTAAAATTCAATGAATTTTTCACAGATAAAATTTTAAATAAATTATCAGGGCATCAAATTTCTCGAATTTACGGTTGGTTGCAACCTAATGAGCATCTAGATTCATCTTATCAAACTAGGCAAGGATTTTCGGCAATTGGTTCAGGACAGTTTACCGGAAAAGGTTACATGAAGAATAATGTCTATGTCGTGGAAAAGCATACAGATTTCATTTTTGCTAACATCGCTGAAGAGGCCGGGTTTATTGGAGGGGCATTTGTCATCACTCTTTTATTTTTTGTTATTTACCGTATCGTTCTCATTACAGTAGAAGCAAAGGACCCATTTATGACGCTGATGGGAGCAGGTATTTCTAGTTTATTAGCCTTCCAAATCACACAAAATGTCGGTATGACAATTGGACTTTTACCTGTAACAGGTATGACATTGCCATTTTTAAGCTATGGGGGAAGTTCTCTCATTTCCAATTTCATGTTAATAGGTATCGTAATGATTATCTACAATTCTTATAGCGGCTACATGTTTAAAACAACAAAGGAGTAAGGTGAAGGTTTGTATGGATGATACTTTAAAAAAGAGAATTTTATTGTTGCTGTTCCTAACAGGAGGAGTTTTGCTCATACTCATAGTGCGCCTCGCCTTTCTCATGCTATAACACATTCAAAAAGCTGTCTCTAAAGTTTACTTAAGAGACAGCTTTTTGGTAGAACAGAAAATGAGTTAGAAAGTTCCTACTAATTAAAGCTTCACTTTATGAATACTATCAATGACAACTTTTATGATTGTATCAAGATCCTCTTGTACAATATTAAGTGGCGGAGATAATGTTAATACGTTATTAAAGCCTGCAACAGTGGCACCATTTTTACCGATAATAACACCCTGCTCCTTACATGCAGCAATAACAGCATTTACTTTATCTACCGGTAAAGGATCCTTCGACGTTTTATCTGAAACTAACTCGATGCCAATCAATAAACCTTTGCCTCGAACATTCCCAACATTCGGGTGATTACTCAATGCTTGCTGAAGTGTTTTTAAAGTAGCAGCCCCAACCTCACTAGATCTTTCAAATAATGCTTCTCGCTGAAGAATCTCAATATTTTTCAGTGCGACCGCACATGCAACTGGTGATCCACCAAATGTATTGACATGTCGGAAATAACCATATGCATCAGACTCAGTAAATGCCTCATAAATTTCTCGTTTTACCGCTGTAGCTGATAATGGTAAATAGGCACTTGTAATTCCTTTTGCCATTGTAATAATATCTGGTTTTACACCGTAGTTCATAAATCCAAATGGCTTACCTGTTCGACCAAAGCCACAAATTACTTCGTCTACAATCATTAAAGCTCCATGTTTTTTACACACCTCTTCAATGCCCCTTAAGTAATTTTCCGGAGGCATGATGACGCCCCCACCTGTAATAATTGGCTCTAAAATCATTGCGGCTACTGTTTCACTTAACTCCCATGTCATTGTCTTATCTACTGCCTTGACGCTGGCTAAATCTGTTGGGGCAAGTGTATCACTTTCATGTTCTCTATATTGATCAGGTGGAGCTACATGGATGAAGCCAGGAGATAATGGTTCATATTTATATTTTCGTTCTGCTTGCCCTGTCGCAGCCAATGCGCCAAAAGAACTTCCGTGATATGCACGGTAGCGAGAAATAATTTTATAGCGAGAGCTTTCTCCTTTTTGTTGATGATACTGACGCGCAATTTTAAACGCAGTTTCATTAGCCTCTGATCCACTATTAGAGAAGAAAATAACATAATCTCCACCAAGCATTTCATTAATCTTTTCAGCCAGTTCAACTGCTGGTAAATGTCCCTGTGATAAAGGAGCATATGCATTTTTCATCATCTGCTCATGTGCAACATCTGCTAATTCCTTGCGTCCATAGCCTACATTTACACACCACAATCCTGCCATTGCATCGATATATTCAACTCCATCTGTATCAACAATCCTCGCACCATTTGATTTTTCTACTACATACGTCGCTTGTGGATTGTAAGGTTTCATTGAATGCCATACATATTGTTCATCTTTCTTTAAAATATCATTTTTAAGATTTACTTGAACCATATCTATACACCCCTTTATGTTTTTTCACTTATTCACATCGTTATTACTTGGGAACGCAAATGAACTTGTCGTATCCTCTGTTTCATCCGGCCAGCGTTCAGAAATCGTTTTCGCTTTCGTGAAGAATCGTGCTTGGTCCGGTCCAAACATATGCCCTTCACCAAACTTAGAGCGCTTCCATCCGCCAAAATTGTGATAGCCAACTGGAATCGGAATCGGAACATTAACGCCTACCATACCTACTTCAATTTCTTCTTGGAATTTACGCGCCGACGAACCGCTGCTCGTAAACATCGTGACACCATTCCCAAGTTCATGGTCATTAATTAAATCAATAGCTTCTTGTAAGGTCTCAACGCCTACAACAATGCGCGCGGGACCAAAAACTTCCTCTTTAAAAATAGTCATTTCTGGAGTTACATTATTTATCAATGTCGGGCCAAGATAGAAGCCTTTAGATGTTTCGCATATTTTGGGATTTCGGCCGTCCGTTACAAGATTTGCTCCTTCCGCAATAGCACCATCGATATATCGAAGAATAGTATCTTTTGATTGCTGCGTAATGACTGGACCAAAGTCTACCTCGTCATCTGTATATGGACCAACCTTTAATTTCAAGATTTTTTCTTTTAATATTTCTGTAAAGCGTTGTTCAGTATCTTTCCCAACGACGATCGCTCCTGAAATAGCCATACAACGCTGAGACGCTGCTCCATATGCCGCACCTAAAAAGGCATTAGCCGTTTGCTCTAGATTTGCATCTGGCATGACAATCATAAAGTTCTTTCCGCCACCAAACGCAGCGACACGCTTATTGTGCTTTGTCCCTGTTTGGTAAATATACTCCGCAACAGGTGTGGATCCAACAAACGAAATTGCTTGTATCTCTTTATTTTCAAGCAGTTCATTGACCGCCTCTTTATCGCCATTCACGACTGTCCATATCCCATCTGGCAGTCCTGCCTCTTTCCATAGGTTACTTAAAAATAATGCTGAGATCGGCACACGCTCAGACGGCTTTAAAATAACTGCATTTCCTACCGCTACCGCCATACTTGTAATTGCCAGTGGAACCATAACAGGGAAATTAAATGGCGCAATTGTTGCAACAACGCCAAGTGGGGCTTTTGCAGAGAAGGCATTAATATTGCCGCCCACATTAACCGAGTATTCTCCCTTCAGCATTTGCGGAGCACTTATTGCCATATCTACAGATTCAATGCCACGAACAATTTCCCCCTTAGCATCTTCTTTCGTTTTCCCACTTTCCTCACAAATCGCTTCAATAAGCTCATCCTGTCTTTCTACTAATAACTGACGGAAACGATGCAAAACCTCGACCCGTTTACCAATCGATGTCTTTTTCCATGATGGGAAAGCTGCCTTCGCTAGCTGGATCGCCTGTTTCACCTCATCTCTAGTCGCTAATGGAACTTGCGCAATGACCTCTCCTGTTGTTGGATTATATACTTCCGAGTAACGGCCACTAGTACCTGCTGTTTCTACACCATTGATAAAATGTGATAGCGTTTTCAATTTTTGCTGAACTGTCATAATTCCCCACTCCTTATTTATCATTATTCAAAATCCAATTCTTCCTTTTGGAAAATAGAATTTGCTTCCTCCACTGGGTGTGACGACTTTTTCCTTTGTGTAACTAAATAGAAAATCATCACTACTGCCACTACAACACATGTAAATAAAATTTGTGAGCGCATCGATTCAATAAAGAACATAGCGATCAGTAATGCTGTTGTAGCCAATATTGTGAAATACGTTAAATACGGGAATAACCACATTTTCACTTTTAAAAGCTCGGGATTTTCTTTCTCAATTTTCCGGCGCATTTTTAATTGTGAAAATGCAATGATTAAGTAAAGAATCAATGTGATTGCACTACATGAACTAAGTAAAAACATAAATACTTTATCTGGTGAAACATAGTTCATAATAACGGCAATATAAGAGAAGAATGTCGCTGTTAATATGGCGTTAACAGGTGCACCCTTTTTATTTAATTTTAAAAATGCTTTTGGGGCCTCCCCCTTCTCAGCTAAAGAAAATACCATTCGAGAAGTTGCGTAAAGCGCGGAGTTTAAACACGACAAAACTGCCGTTAAGACAACAAAATTCATGATTTGTGCAGCTGCTGGAATACCGATGTAATCCAATACCGCTACATAGGGACTCGTTAAAATACTTGAGGAATGCCAAGGTAATAAAGTGACAACTACCGTTATCGATCCGACATAGAAAATCAAAATACGCCAAGTAATTGAATTTGTAGCTTTTGTCACCGCTGCTAACGGTTCGTCAGATTCCCCAGCTGCAATGGCAACAATCTCCGTGCCCATAAAGGAGAAAATAACAATGACTACACCCATCAAGACAGCACCAAAACCATTTGGCAAAAAGCCACCCTCACCGATTAAATTGGCAGTACCTACCGCATCAAAGTTAGGTGCGATACCAAAGATAATAAATGCACCAAGCGCTAGGAAAGCTATAATACTTGCAACCTTAATAAGAGAGAACCAATATTCAAATTCACCAAAAGCTTTTACAGAAAGAGCATTTGTTAAGGTAAGTGCTACCGTTAATAAAAGACTTAGTAGCCATAAAGGAATTCCATCATACCAATATTGAATAATCGCCGCTGCTGCCGTTGCCTCTAAAGCAATTGCTACAACCCAGAAAAACCAATATAACCAGCCAATCATAAAACCAGCCCACGGACCAATTGCTTCATGTGCATAATGCGCAAAAGATCCACTTGTTGGATTGACAGCTGCCATTTCTCCAAGCATTCGCATGACAAGAATAACGATAATACCCGCGAATATATAAGATAAAATCGCTCCAGGGCCGGCTAAGTTAATCACTGAGCCACTCCCCATAAATAGACCGGCTCCGATAACCCCTGCAATAGCGATCATCGTCATATGCCTTTTCTTTAACCCTCTTTGTAAATGCGTTTGTTGCTCCATATTAGCTCACCTCTTTTAATCAATTTTTGCCTCGGCATAATTGTAGCTGACGCTTTGCTTTCGCTACAGAAAACATTTGTTGCTGACGCTTTGCTTTCGCTACAGAAAACATTTGTTGCTGTCGCTTCGCTTTCGCACAGATAATTGCCACAGGACGTGGCGTTCTTAGACTGAGTTCCTCTATTCCAGCGGATGTTGGACACCCGCTGAAAGAAGTTAAATTGGATACCGCTTACAAAAATTTTACATGTTACATAGAAATGAAGTAATAGACAAACTGTAAAATTCTATACATTTGTTTTGAACATAATGTAAAATAGACTAAACATTCAAAAAATATAATATTTTCGTTTATTTAAGTAAAAATCGGACATCAATAAGAAAATTGGAAAATGATCTATGTTAAAAGGAGGGAGGATAAAAATGAGTCAATTTAAGCTTCAAGTGAAGGATGTATTAGAAAATACATACTTTCAAAGTGCGGAGGTCGTAGCTGGTGAGGATGGATTATTACGAATTGTAAAGTGGGCCCATGTCATTGAAATTATACAAGTAGATAATTTTCTAGCTGGTGATGAACTGGTTTTAACAACAGGGATAAGCCTTCAGCATAGCATAGAGGATTTTATCTTTTTTGTAGAATCCTTAATCAACAAAAATTGTGCTGCATTATGCATTGAATATGGGACTTCCATACAAACAATCCCAGAAGTGATTGTAGCTCTTGCTAACCGTCACAGCTTCCCTATTATCGTTTTTCATGACACTGTCCCTTTTGTCCGCATTACACAAGATTTACATAGTCAAATTATGAATCAACAATATTTAATGATCTCCACTTTAGAATCCTACTCTCAAACATTAAATAAAAATGCTCTATTAGGGCAAACAGCAGAAGAAATTTTAGAAAATATGCATAATGAATTAATGACACAAATTATCTTTTCTATTAAAGGTCGAGAGCCTATCTTCTCTCCAAATATGACTCATAATAAGCGCCATCAACTGTTATCGATGAAAAAATCAGCATCAGTATTTAAAAATGAACCAATCTTTATTTTTGACCAGCATTATGCAGATTTAACGCTCTATAGAGAGGATGGCCTGTTCTCAGAATTTGAATTACTTATTTTAGACCGTACA
Source organism: Lysinibacillus sp. NPDC058147 (assembly GCF_042884205.1). Lineage (NCBI taxonomy): Bacteria > Bacillati > Bacillota > Bacilli > Caryophanales > Bacillaceae > Lysinibacillus > Lysinibacillus sp. NPDC058147. The sequence goes on along the minus strand of NZ_JBHVUJ010000011.1, from coordinate 77,337 downwards.
GCTACTGCATTAGCACAGCTGTTAATGAGAGAATTTTATATCGAAGAGAAAAGGGACATTGAGGATGCCTCTATTTTAGCGGATTGGATCGATCAAAAACTATCGAAAGAGGAAATTTATAAATTTATCGTAACCTATCATTCTAACTATAAACTTTCTAGCGGGGCTGTTTTTATTTTAGCAACTCCTAATGCCATCTCTAAAGTGCAAGAGGATATTATTTATAGTAAGCTCTACTATCGCAATCTTTTTGAGCAAAATGGATTTATACCATTTTTATTTGAAAGAAAAAGCTATGTCATTTTTATTTTACTCCATACGAAGGATAGTAAATCGAGTCGCGAATTATTAAATACGTTAGTTTCTTCCGTTCAGAAAACTGATTTTTATAAAAAACAAATAGCCCAAGGTTATCAAGTAGCCATTGGTAAAGTCGTTGCAGACGTAGAAGAAATACCAAAGAGCTATCAAACGGCACTCGAAACATTGTATATTTGCAGTAAAGTACAAACAACATCTTATTTTTACGATGATTTACATCTGTATCACCTCATCTATAAATTACAGATGCAAGTCAATTTACAGGAAGTAATTCAAGATTATTTGCAGCCCGTTATTGAATACGACAAAAAATATAACAGTAAGCTACTAGAAACTCTACAAGTATACTTGCAAACGAATGGCTCCAAACAGCAAACAGCCAATCAACTGTTCATCGTTCGCCAAACGCTCTACCATCGTTTAAAAAAGCTTGAAAGTCTCTTAGGGGAAAATTTCATGAAGGGCCACAATCGGATTACACTTGAATTTATGCTGCTCGCTAATTCTTTAATTGAGGATAAAAGCTAATTTCTTAGTTGTTGGCTGGGTTAGCGGCGATGTTCATCGGTTTATCAGCGATGTTCGCTGGGGTATCAGCGGTGTTCGTCGGTTTATCAGCGTTGTTCGCCGGTCTATCAGCGGTGTTCATCGGTTTATCAGCGATGTTCGCTGGGGTATCAGCGATGTTCGCTGGGTATCAGCGGTGTTCGCCGGTCTATCAGCGATGTTCGCCGGTCTATCAGCGGTGTTCGCCATGTTAGCACGCTCAACATCGCTTTGCTCCCTGAGCGTGCTATCAAATTTTAGTTTTCGGTAACTACTCCGCTATATAATCCAGGTCTGCGGTCGTCATAAACAGGAATTCGGCCTCGTACTTCATCGACAATCGAAAAGTCCACGTCGATGACAGCTACTTCTTCGTCCTCTGCGCCAACCCACAGCACTTCGCCCCACGGTTGAATGATCATTGATTGACCATTGAAGTTTTCTACCTTTCTAGAAATACGGTTAACAGCGATCACAAAGCATTGATTTTCGATGGCACGTGCTTGCAACAATGTTTTCCAATGGTCGATACGTGGTGTCGGCCATTGCGCCGGTACAAACAATACCTTTGCACCTTCTAAGGCGTGAGCACGTAGCCATTCAGGGAAGCGAATATCATAGCAAATCACTCCTGCAGCCTCGATATCTCCAAGGGCAAAGCGATTCATTTCATCCCCTGCTTCTAAATATAAATGCTCGTCCATCAAACGGAAAAGATGTGCCTTGTTATATTCACCTACTAACTCACCTTTTTTATCAAACGTATACATCGTGTTATAAAATTTATCGCCCTTCTTCGTTGAAACAGAGCCACCAACAATATGTACGCCAAGCTCTTTCGCTAGATTTGATAAAAATGCTTTTGAACGCTCTCCATTAACATCTGCTAGCTCTGGTAGTTTTTCAAGTGCATAGCCTGTATTCCACATTTCTGGTAGTACAATAATTTCTGCACCTTGTTTTGCCGCTTCACGAATCTTGTCCTCAGCACGAGCAAAATTTTCTTCTACTTTCCCAAAGCCTACATTTAATTGAATACAACCAATCTTCATAGCTATTCCTCCTCTAGACAGTACTGTTCTGTATTTATACTACAATAAATCAACCTTACTTCCATGGTTTAAGCTCAATATTTAGATTAATATTTCACCACTTAATACTTGAACCGCCGAACCCGCAATAGCAACATCTTTTATTTTCGGTGTAACGTGCAATAATCCTCCACGTTTTGAAAGCTGTTTGCTAACGATGCTTTCTTTTGATAATTTTGCACACCAGTAAGGTCCTAACGCACCATGAGAGGAACCATTTACATGGTCTTCATCAATGCCTTGTGCTGGGGAAAAAAATCTAGAGACAATATCAATTCCATCATTTTTAGAAATACTTGTAATACAAACACCACGTACAGGGAATTGTTTCATCGCGGGAAAATCAGCTTTGAAATCTGCAATATACTCTTCGTGACTTAGCTCCACTATATAATCCAATTCTGTTTTTCCTACATATGTAGGTTTCAACCCAAGCCATTCTTCAAGCTCCAAAGGACATTCAATCTCTTCTAACTGATACTTCTTAATTGTTATTTCAACTAGTTCATTCAACCAATTTGCTTGCAAAGGGCCACTTACAGTCTGGAATGTAATCGTAGAATTGATGGGTACAATCCCTTGTTTCCAGAGTAAAAAAGCACTAGCGATTGTTCCATGTCCACAAATCGGTATTTCCTTTGTTGGTGTAAACCATCTAAGAAAAAAATCATTACCTCTTTTTTGGACAAAAGCTGTTGTTGGTACGGGAATCTCCTGAGCGATTTTTTGCATAGTCGACTCAGGTATTGCTGAATCAAGTAAACAGACTGCTGCGGGATTTCCCTTGTAAAGCTCTGTAGTAAAAGCATTGATGATAAAATACGAGACTTTGTTCAATTTTCCTCACCTCATATACTATTGGGCTCTAGACAATTACCAGAAAAAGTAATATTATGTGCATCATATCTTTAATAATTATTATATTCTGAAAAAGGTGAACGCGCATGGAATTCTCAAAAAAACTACAGCAACTCCCAACTCAATTTTTTGCAGCACTTGTACAAAAAGTAAACGCCGCTCTTGCTGAAGGGCGTGATGTTATCAATCTTGGTCAAGGTAATCCAGATCAACCCACTCCCCCTCACATTATTAAAGCATTACAGGAGGCGGCAGAAAATCCTCAAAATCATAAATACTCTCCATTTCGTGGCATAGCTGAATTACGCCAAGCAGCAGCAAGCTTCTACAAACGTGAATTCAATGTTGACATTGATCCTGAAACAGAGGTAGCTATTCTCGGTGGTACGAAAATTGGTCTTGTTGAGCTACCGTTAGCAGTATTAAATCCCGGTGATACAATGTTATTGCCGGATCCCGGATATCCAGATTACTTATCCGGAGTCGTATTAGGTGATGTTAATTTTGAAGTCATGCCACTTTTTGCAGAAAATAATTTCCTGCCTGATTATAATGCTTTATCCGATGCAGTAAAAGAAAAGGCGAAGCTGCTTTACTTGAATTACCCGAATAATCCAACTGGTGGTACTGCAACACTTGAATTTTTCGAGGAAACAGTACGCTTTGCAAAAGAACACAACATTATCGTATCACATGATTTTGCCTACGGGGCAATTGGATTTGACGGCAATAAACCTATCAGCTTCTTGCAAGCGGACGGTGCGAAAGATGTCGGTATCGAAATGTATACATTATCCAAAACATATAATATGGCGGGCTGGCGTATTGGTTTTGCAGTTGGTAACCCTGATATTGTTGCAGCCATTAACCTTATTCAAGATCATCTATTTTGTAGTCAATTCCCGGCAGTGCAACAAGCCGCGGCAGTTGCGCTTACTGCTTCTCAAAGTTGCGCGGATGAGCTAAGAGCGACTTATGAGCGTCGACGAAATGTCCTGATTGAAGAAGCTCAGCGAATTGGCTGGCAAGTAACAGCTCCGAAAGGCTCTTTCTTTGCATGGCTCCCTGTTCCGTTAGGTTTTACGAGTGAACAATTTGCCGATTTATTACTTGACAAAGCTGATATCGCAGTTGCTGCAGGCAATGGCTTCGGTCAATATGGTGAAGGCTATGTGCGGGTTGGTTTACTTGTTAGCGAAGACCGTTTACGCGAAGCGATTAGCAGAATTGAAAAATTAAACTTATTTAGCTCATGAACATCTCAATCCCCCTACCTGAGTAGATTAAACTGCTCAAACTTGCTATGGGAACAGTTTTTTATTTCACACTCTTTTTTGGTTGCTCTAACCCTTCTTCTAACGGATTCTATCGCGACTAAATATTATAATAAAATAAAAAATTTTAAAAATTCGATTGACTTACTATATCCTATAATTTATATTAGTTCTATCGGATTTACAAAAAAATATTATAAATCTCTTATCAAGAGTAGCTGAGGGACTGGCCCTATGAAGCTCGGCAACCTCCTTTTTTAAGGAAGGTGCTAAATCCTGCAAACGACCATCGTTTGAAAGATAAGAGAGGACACTTTTTCATGAGCCTCTCTTAATTTTTTTAAGAGAGTTTTTTTTATTTTCATTTACATGAAGATAAAAGCCTCCGGCATTTTGAATTGTGCTAGCACAATTCAAAATCCGTACGGCAATTACGCCAAGGCGAAATTGTTTTTTTATACAAACCGATAAAACACAACTTTGGAGGTATGTTTCATGAAAAAGAAAAACAAATTTTTATTAGGTTTAGCGGGTCTCACATTGGTAGCAGCATTAGTAGGCTGCGGTACTAAAGAAGATAGTAAAGATAGTCAAAGTAAGGCTATTAATGAACATAAAATTGTAGTAGGTGTAACTTCTGGTCCACACGAGCAAATTGCAGAGGTTGCAGCAAAAGTTGCCAAAGAAAAGGGCTTAGAGGTAGAAGTAAAATCTTTCTCTGATTATGTTTTACCAAATACATCGTTAGCCGAGGGTGATCTTGATGTAAACAGCTATCAACACAAGCCATTCCTCGATGCCTTTAACAAAGATCACAATACAGATTTAGTGCCAGTTGGAAAAACAATTTTAACTCCTATGGGCATATACTCTGAGAAATACAAATCATTCGGTGACGTTCCTGATGGTGCAACATTCGGATTACCAAATGATCCAACAAACGGAGCACGTGCCCTATTTGTCCTTCAAGAGGCGGGCTATATTAAATTAAAAGACGGAGCAGATTTAACAGCATCTATCCGCGATGTGGAAGAAAACAAAAAGAATTTGAAATTCATTGAATTAGAGGCTGCACAAATTCCAAAACAACTTAGTGAAGTAGATGTAGCAGCTATTAATACGAACTTCGCACTTGATGCTGGCATTAACCCTAAAAAAGACGCCATTCTTTTAGAATCTACAGACTCTCCATATGTAAATTACATTGCTGTACGTGCTGAAAACAAGGACGACCCAACTATTAAGAAATTCGTTGAAGCTTATCAATCTGATGAAGTACGCAAATTTATTGAAGAGGAATTCAAAGGTTCTATAATTCCAAGCTGGTAAGTAACGATTAAGAACCTTTCATAAAATCGAGAATCTGCGAGACTCCTACAGGAAAGCTAGCAGATTCTTGCTTTATAGAAGGACTTAGAAAGGAGATATCACAGTATGATTCAATTAGAAAATATAACAAAAGAATTTAAAACTAAAAAAGGTATCGTCAAAGCAGTAGATGGTATTAACTTACATGTCAAAAAAGGTGAAATTCATGGGGTTATCGGCTATAGTGGTGCAGGAAAAAGTACCCTTATTCGCTGTGTCAATTTATTAGAGCGTCCAACAACAGGAAAGGTATTAATCGATCATGTAGATATTACTTCCCTTTCTCTAAACGACCTTCGCAAAACCCGCCAAAAAATCGGGATGATCTTCCAGCATTTTAACCTCTTAAAAACAGCGACTGTGTACAACAATATATCGGTACCATTAAAGCTCCTTGGCTATAACGACTCCGAAGTGAAAAAACGCGTTGCAAAATATGCAGAAATTGTTGGCCTAACAGAGAAATTAGATAGTTATCCTAGCCAGCTTTCAGGTGGTCAAAAACAACGTGTCGCTATTGCACGTGCCCTTGCCCAAGAGCCTGAGATTTTGCTCAGTGATGAAGCAACAAGTGCACTCGACCCTGAAACAACTGACGCTATTCTTGAGCTTCTCTTGAAGATTAATCGTGAGCTAGGCATCACTATTTTACTCATTACACATGAAATGAATGTTATTCAAAAAATTTGCGATGATGTATCTGTTCTTGAATCAGGGAAGGTTGTGGAATATGGCTCTGCTATAGAACTATTTTCGAAGCCTCAGCATCCAACGACCCGAAAGTTTTTAAATACCATTTCTCAACGTAATTTATCGCCTTCCCTTATCGAGCAATTAAATGTTTCGGGGAGTGTTATTCGTTTAACATTCCTTGGTGAAAGTACTGGGAAACCATTACTTGCAGAAGTGAGCAAAGTGTATGATGTTCAACCAAATATTTTAACAGCCAATATCATTGAATTAAAAAACGGCATTGTTGGTAATATTGTCGTGCATCTACACGGTGAGTCACATATCGTTGAAAAAGCACTTAAGTATTTTACAGAAAACGGGGTAAGCGTTGAGGAATTAGGAGGCGAATTAAATGAATAGCATTCAAAGCTTCTTTGCAGATTGGTCAGATGTTATTTGGAAATCTATTATCGAAACCTTTCAAATGGTCGGGATTTCATTGTTTTTCTCTATTTTAATAGGGATCCCATTAGGGCTTTTAATCGTTTTAACTCGTCCGGGGCAATCGTTTGAAAATAAATTTCTCTATCAATTTTTCAATTTATTTATTAATATTATCCGCTCTGTACCATTCATTATTTTACTATTCTTCATTTTACCGTTTACGAAGCTAATCGTCGGCACAACTATTGGTGTAAAAGGTGTTATCGTGCCGCTTGTTGTCTATACAGCGCCTTATATTGCGCGACTTATGGAAACTGCACTTTTAGAAGTTGATCCAGGTGTTGTGGAAGCTTATACAGCAATGGGTATTAAACGTCGTCATATTATTTGGAATGTCTTACTACGTGAGGCACGCCCATCCATTATTTTAGGTTTAACGATTGCCACAATCGGTCTTATCGGAGCAACAGCAATGGCAGGAATGGTTGGTGCCGGTGGTTTAGGTGATCTCGCATACCGTTATGGACATTTACGCTATGAGGTCGATGTGATGTATGCGACAGTGTTTATCTTAATCATTCTTGTTCAGAGTATTCAATCAATAGGTAACCGCGTTGCTGCGAAACTAAAGAAAGATTAGTAGGAGGATTACGATGACAAAGAAAACAGATGGCGATCTACTATTAAAAAATATTAATGCACAAGCCCCCTTCCCTATTTGCTTTGCAGATTTAGAAAAGGCAGTTGCAGAAAAAATGGAAGCTGGTCCGTTTGGTTACATCCGTTCAGGTGCTGGTGGTGAGCAAACATTACGAAATAACCGTGCAGCCTTTGAAAAATACTCTATTGTTCCACGCTTTTTACAAGATGTTTCAAGTATTGATACATCGATTGAACTGTTCGGAAAAGCTCATCCAACTCCGTTCTTATTTGCTCCAGTTGGCATGAACAAAATGGCGCATGACGATGGAGAGCTTGCCGTTGCACGCGCAGCTGATCAGTTAAAAATCCCTTATATTCAAAGTACAGTTTCAAGCTATGCACTCGAGGATGTGGCACAAACAGCTCCCACCGCTACTAAGTGGTTTCAATTATATTGGTCAACAAATGAGGAAATTGCCTATAGCATGGCCGCTCGAGCTGAGGCTGCTGGTTTTGAGGCTATTGTTTTAACTGTAGATACAGTCATGCTTGGCTGGCGTGAAGAAGATGTGCGCAATCAATTTTCACCATTAAAGCTTGGGTATGCACGAGGAAACTATATGAATGACCCTGTTTTTACTGCTTCCTTACCAGATGATTCATTTGAGTCATATGTACAGGGCGTTTTGCAAAATGTTTTCCATCCAACGTTAAATTGGGACAATGTACGTGAATTAAAGCGCCGTTCAAATCTCCCTATTTTACTGAAGGGAATCTTACATCCTGAGGACGCAAAATTAGCTATAGAAAACGGCATTGACGGTATTATCGTATCAAACCATGGTGGCCGCCAACTGGATGGCGTAATTGCTTCACTTGATGCACTTCCTAGCATTGTGAAAGCTGTAAAAGGACAAATTCCTGTTATTTTAGATAGCGGTGTATATCGTGGTATGGATGCTCTTAAGGCACTTGCTTTAGGAGCAGATGCTGTTGCCATTGGTCGTCCTTTCGTCTACGGACTTGCATTAGAAGGTCAGCAAGGAGTCGAAAAAGTAATGACGAATTTATATGATGAATTAAAAGTTTCTATCGCATTAGCGGGGGCAATATCTATAAAGGGACTACGTGATATCACATTGGTGAAAAAAGATGGAGCCTATAATTAATGAATTAATACTGGTGAACGTATCGAACAGCTAAACGCAGCGAAAGTCATACATTCAAATAAAGCAGTCCTGCATTTCGGGGTGGCGATCCGTCACTCCGACTGTTTTATTCGGCATTTCGAGGCGGGGCTTTCCGTCGTTATAGACATTCTATCCGTCGCTTTGGCGGGGCGATCCGTCACTTTGGCGGTTCTTTCCATCACTTTGACTCTTCTTTCCATCACTCTATCGGGGCTATCCACGATTTTGGCTGCTCTATCCACGACTTTGACGTTTCTATCCGTCGCTTTGACTCTTCTTTCCATCACTCTGTCGGGGCTATCCATGATTTTGGCTGCTCTATCCACGACTTTGATGTTTCTATCCGTCACCTTGGCTCTTTTATCCATCGCTTCGTTGGTTCTTTCCGTCACTTTGACGTTTCTTTCCGTCACTTTGACTCTTCTATCCGCAGCCCTGCCTTCTTTCCATCACTTCTACCTTCCTATCCGTCTAAATCTCAAAAAGGGCTACCTCGCTATTGAGGTAGCCCAATTTTTTATTGAATAACGCCTAGTTCACGACCTACTTTTTCATAGATTGCTAGAGCGTCGTCCAGCATTTCTTTTGTATGTGCCGCAGTAGGCATGTTACGAACACGTCCAGTACCTTTTGGAACCGTTGGGAAAACGATTGATTTAGCGTAAACGCCCTCTTCAAATAGGCGACGTGAAAATTCCTGTGTAAGCTTTTCATCACCAATAATACATGGTGTAATTGGCGTTTCTGATTCGCCTATATTAAAGCCTAACTTAGCAAGACCGGCTTTTAGATAATCACCATTTTCCCATAGCTTATCGTGAAGCTCTGTTGAGTCAATCAGCATTTGTACTGCAGCTGTAATCGCAGCAACATCACCTGGTGGTAATGCTGTTGAGAATAAAAATGGACGAGAACGCACTTTCAGCCAGTCAATTAAATTTTTCTTACCAGCTACATATCCACCAACAACACCAATTGCTTTAGAAAGTGTACCAATTTGGAAGTCGATTTCTTTTTCTAAACCGAAATGCTTCACAGTACCCTTTCCTTTACCCGTTACGCCTGAACCGTGCGCATCATCGACATATGTTATTAAATCAAACTCTTTCGCAATCTCAACGATTTCTGGTAATTTTGCAATATCACCGTCCATTGAGAATACACCATCAGTAATGACCATGACTTTATTGTATAAGCCTGATTCTTTTGCTTCCTTCGCCTTCGCACGTAAATCATCCATATCTGAGTGATTATAGGCAATGATTTTTGCACGTGATAAACGGCAACCATCAATAATCGATGCATGGTTTAGTTGGTCTGAAAGAATCGCATCATTTTTATCCATAACAGCTGAAATAGCTGCCATATTACAGTTAAAACCTGATTGGTAAGAGATAGCCGCTTCTGTTCCTTTAAATTCAGCAAGCTTTTCCTCTAATTTTACGTGTAGATCAAGTGTGCCATTAATCGTACGGACTGCTCCAGCCCCCACACCGTATTTCTCAATTGTTTCTTTAGCAATACGCTTTAATTCTTCATTCGTTGCTAAGCCAAGATAGTTGTTTGAGGATAGATTAATTAGATTTTTGCCACGTACCTGAATAATTGGGCCGTTTGCTCCCTCTACTGGATCAATTTCATTGTATAGGCCTTGATCGTGTAAGGCTTTTAGGTTTTCATCTAAAAATGCATTCAATACTTTTGACAAGCGTATCATCCTTCCCTGGGAACACTATTCTAGTTACTAGTGTAGCACAAGGATGCTATTAGAAAAATTACTTTGTTAATCTTTCGAATAGTGGGGCAGTTTTTTCTCGCCAGAGAGATGACGATATACAATTATCTAATAATCGACGGACCGTATATTCCGCTTCCGCATAACGCTTCGAATAACCCATTGCATCCTGCATCGCCTCTTTATACTTTGCCCGAATATCTTCAATTTGAACTCCTGCTTCCTGTGAAATTGCGCAATGTTGCCCTATATCGAAAATTTCATCCCCTAGTCTTCCGTCCTGAGGCTCAAAGATATGAGGCTCTGTACTATCAAAGATACAGAAATTCAATTCTGGGATAATAACCATATCAACAGAGTTTGAATCCAAGCCACACCAAATAATTTGCGCATCGAGCCCTCTCGAATTTGCTTCGTCTGCTAAACCTTTCATTAAAGAAGATTTACCTGTACCTGGCTTTCCTTTGATCATCAATCTTCGAGATACATTTTTTGTTATGCTATCTACTGTATTTTCTGCCCCTCTCGGTGTCAATGTTCCGAGTAAGCGATGCGTGCGTATTCCTGTTTTATTTAAGACGATCGATTGGAAAACATCTGTTTTCAAATTTTCAACCTGGTCATTTAATGCCTGCCAGTTCATACAGCCCTGTGTGACTACTTCCCAATCATCATGGATTTTTATAGCACTATTCAGCTTCGAAATACACTTCTCACGCCAAGACTCTCGTTCCGTCATTGCATCAGCGAGCTGTTCGCCAACCCTTTCAAGCTGGATTTCTTCTAAGCAATCATAAAATGACATCACCCGATGCTTTGTGCCAAGGAAAATCGGTTCAATCCCCCACCCCGATGACCATACAAATAATCGATTACATCCTTGAACATACACCGCCTCAACAATATCCTCCAGCAAAGCATGCTTAAACCACTCCACAGCAAAGCCTTGCTTCACATAAAAATACCCAAGCTCTTTAAGAAGTTCTGATCCTTTAAACGTAGGTGCACCCTGTAAAATATAAACTAATTCAGCCTCATCCATCATTTCTTCATATAAATGTTTAACTCCTTGCCCAGTCAGTGCGTGTCCATAATAATAGGTCACATTTCCGTTCAATTTTCGATCCCCCTTTATCTTATGCCCTGCATTATATGAAGGGACCTTAAAAAAAATGAAGAGCTACTTTTATTTTTTACAAATAAAAGTAGCTTCTTATTTTAATAGAATGGCTTCATGTCCTCTATATCGCCGATACACTTCATTAATACCTTTCGACAATAAGGTAACGAATATTGCACAATATAGCCTGATGTTAAAGCAATGACCACAGTACCAACGCCAACAGGACCTCCGAGTAACCAGCCAAGAATTGTTACAAGCACCTCGATACCCATTCGTGCTGTTTTAATCGTTCCGCCAAATTTTTCAACAAGAATCATCATTAATGTATCTCGTGGCCCTGCCCCCATATTCGGTGCAATATACATACCACAGCCAAAGCTTAAAACAATTAAACCTACCACAAAATAAGTTATTTGTAAGCCATAAATATTTGTTGACGGCAATAGCCAATTAAAAGCATCTATAAAAGATCCGATAAGTAGCATATTGAGCCATGTCCCGATTTTTGGCCATTCTCGTAAAACAATTGAGGTTGAAACAACAATTAATAGCCCTGTTAAAATAGACCAAGTACCAATTGATAAACCTAAATTCTGAAATAAACCCACATGCAACACATCCCAAGGGCTCGTTCCTACGATTTTCCCTTTAATGGACATTGTAATTCCAAGTGACATCACTATTAAGCCACCAATAAAAAACGTCCAACGCCACCCCGTAATTTTCCTCATTCCATCCTTCTCCCGATGTATAATATTGCTCTAACAGTACCTTATTTTCTATAAAAATCCTACTCTTACTTCCTGACAACCTAAATAAAAAAACTACCCAGTTTATCATCCTTGGGTAGTGGTAATTGGTGCAAGCTTTGCCTTTGTCACAGCGACTAAATCATCTAGCTGAACGTGGATTTGCATGCCGATTTTTCCGGCACTCACAATAATTTTTCCTTGCTCTTGAGCCGACGCGTCGATGACAGTTGGATAAAGCTTCTTCATGCCGACTGGAGAGCATCCGCCTCGTACATAGCCTGTATAGCCGAGCAACTCCTTGACAGGGAGCATGTCGATTTTCTTCTCTCCTACAACCTTTGCAGCAGCTTTTAAATCAAGCTCATCTGCTACAGGAATAACAAATACAAAAAGCTTTTGTGCACTTGCCTTCGCTACTAATGTTTTGAAAACACGGGAAACTGGATGACCAATTTTTTCGGCAACTGAAATTCCGTCAACTTGGCCGTCGCCAGTCTCATATTCAATTACTTCGAACTGTATTTTTTGTTGCTCCAATAATCTTATAGCATTCGTTTTCGCATGTTTTGCCTTAGCCATGTATAAAAACTCCTATCTGCAGCATTAGGCTATCATGGAGAACATAGGGTCATTTCCTGGTCGATAGCCGTCTTTCGCCATTTGAATATGAGTGGCATATTTTTCAGAAGCGTATTTAAATGTTCGCGCCTTATATGCCTCCGCATAACTCTTACCGAAAATTGTATCCGCAAATGGATTTAATTTCAATTCCTTCGAAAAACGTTCTGGAACTTTAACTTCAATTACTTCACGTACAAAGGCAGGCTCATCTAGTTCACTTTCATATAGCTCTTGACCATTTAATTGTGCTTGCATTCTTTGTATTTGAGCATTTGCACTTACCGCTACACGTAGATCTTGTGGTGATGGCTGCGCGGGTGTTAGCGCTGTATTCCTCACCTGATCTAAAATTTGTAACGTCTCCTCATCTACATGCTCTAGCTGGGAATTCTCAAGAGTTTCAGGATTTTGCAATTGCTCATGAGCAAGCGCATTCTTTTTCGTTTTTTGCAAATCTTGAATGATTGCTTGTTGTTGAGGCGTGACTTCTTTGGATTCCTCTTTTTGTTGCTCATAGAGTTCTTGATCTGTATGCCCTAAAAGTAAATTTTCTAGCTCAAGCAATAACGGATTTTTCTTTGGCTGAAAATACAGTGAGTTTTTTCGATATGCATCACCCGCTTGTTTTCGCTGTAAAATCTTTTTACGATTATACTGTGATGAAATTCTTTCTTGTTCTATTAAACTTGATAGTTTCATATAGATTCACCTCGGCTTTCTTATTTAATATGCAAGTTAAATAATAGATATGATAATTTCTTCTCTGAAATAGTTTCTGTACCCTAATTATCGGAATTTTCATTATTAAATTCAAGAGGTAAATCAATACTAAGCTCCTAATCGAATAATCCATTTTCGACGAATCAGGCATTAAGACCTATACCAGAATTTGTTTTTTCGTTCATTTATTACTGTAATATTTAATTTCAATAAAAATTATTACTATTATCACTTTATAAATGGTGTTAATTCACCACTAAAAAACAGCCCTTTGGCAAGGACTGTTTCTATCTATCTTTTTTAGGTTTAATAAGTATACTTTTATAAGCTAAGTAACCAAGCCATGCTCCGAGTGTATTTAAAATTAAATCATCTACATCTGCTGACCCAACTGTAAAAATAAATTGGATAGTTTCTACCGCTAAGCTAGAGAAAAAACCTGCACAAATAACTGTCCTAGCTTTACGAAACTTTTTCGATAATAATGGAAGTAAAAAGCCCATTGGGGTAAATATTAATAAATTGCCGAGTAAATTAACGATAATGATATCAAAATTAAAATACTGAGAGTAATTTATATAGCGAAGGATTGTATCAAAGGGCACAAAATTTGTAGTTAATCGCCAGTCACTATAATCAAACAACCCTAATTCATCAAAAGAATATTCGTCTTTAATTAAAATAATGACTACATTGACTAGACGATCAATGACCAGTTTATAAAAAGCTATAATGGAGTAAATACAAAAAAATATCCAACCTGTTATTTTGATTGGTAAATAATATGTATCTATTAATGAACGATAAGGTAATGGTAGTTTGGCATTACCTTGTATATTATTTTTTGTCATGCCTACACCACCTACTTCCCTGTATCCTTTCACAATTTTAATATGCCCCACCGCACCATGCAAGTGGTAATAATAAGATGGGGAAAGCGTTTTAAAGCATACCAGCACATTAGGAGTACTTTGTCCCCCTATACTATACGTATGTCCAGGTTCAATTAGAAAAGAGATAAACAAACAAATTTTAATAAAAAATTGATAACAAAAAAGCTGCCTCAATTAAACTGAGACAGCTTTATTTCAAACTTTATACTGGATTTACCCCATGCTTTCGTTCTGAGAATAATAAATATTTCGACATATAGAGCTCTAAACGTGATTCAAGTGCTTTTCTTAAATCATTTGGCTCAATAACATCGTCAATGATCATCTCTGAAGCTAGACGATAGACATCGATTTCCTCTTGATATTCTTTACGTTTCTCTGCAATAAAGTTTGCCTGTTCCTCTTTTGGGAGTTCAGCAATTTTATTTGCGTATACTGCGTTGACCGCAGCTTCTGGGCCCATTACAGCAATTTGCGCGTTGGATAGCGCAATACAGCAGTCTGGCTCAAAAGCAGGACCTGCCATCGCATACAGCCCTGCACCATATGCCTTACGAACAATGACTGTTAATTTAGGAACGGTCGCCTCGCTCATGGCAAAAATCATTTTCGCACCATGGCGTATAATCCCAGCTTTTTCAACTTGCGTACCAATCATAAAGCCTGGTACGTCTGCAAGGAAAAGAAGCGGAATATTAAACGCATCACAAAGTGAAATGAACTTTGCCGCTTTATCAGCTGAATCGTGGAACAAAACGCCCCCCTTTACGCGCGGTTGATTGGCGATAATTCCAACGGGTTGCCCATTAATGCGTCCAAGTCCTGTAATTAATTCTGAAGCGAATAATTTCTTTACTTCACAAAACGAATCTTCATCAATAATACGTTCAATTAACTTATACATATCAAAAGGTACGTTTTGATTTTTTGGTATTAGTTCCTCAATCGATTTCTCAAATGCCGCTGGTGATTTTGGAGCCTCTACCTTACTGCGCTCTGCATAGTTGTTTGGGAAATAGCTTAAATATTTACGAGCATAGGAAATCGCTTCCTGTTCCGTTTTAGCAAGCACATCTCCGCAACCAGAAACAGAACAATGCATTTTTGCTCCACCCATTGTTTCCAAATCTACCTTCTCGCCTATTACCATTTCTGCCATACGTGGGGATCCTAAATACATCGATGCATTGCCCTCTACCATCACTACAATATCGCAGAACGCAGGGATATATGCACCTCCTGCTGCCGAAGGTCCAAACAGTAAGCATATTTGAGGAATTTTACCTGAAAGCTTTACCTGATTATAAAAAATACGTCCTGCTCCTCTTCGTCCAGGGAACATTTCTAATTGATCTGTAATACGCGCACCTGCTGAATCGACTAGATACAGTAATGGGCAATTTAGCTTTTCTGCTGTTTCTTGAATACGAATCATTTTTTCTACTGTACGTTTCCCCCAAGAGCCAGCTTTAATCGTCGAATCGTTTGCTAAAACACAAACAGTACGGCCATGGATTTTACCGATTCCTGTTACAACGCCATCTGCCGGTAAGTCACCCGCTAGGCAGTTCGCGTACAAACCATCCTCTGATTGCAGCCCATCATCTAATAATAATTCGAGTCGTTCACGTACAAATAGCTTTCCTTGTTGTGCATTTTTATCGTGATATTTTGGCAGACCACCTGCTAAAATTTGTTCCTTCATTGTTTTAGTCGTATTTTCTGTCGGTACATTGCTCATTTTAAATTCCTCCTTTTGCCCAATCGGTTACGCCTTAGCATAATTGCGATAGCACTTCGAATAACTTCTTCCTTACATTACAATAATCTGTTCATCACCATAGTGTGGGGTTGATTTCCGTTCTGGTTGGGCGCTTTTTTGCTGACGCTTCGCTTTCGCGCAGAGCTTCCTGGGGGCGTCCGATGAGCAGCTTGGGCCAACACGCTGTTGGTCACGAAGGCGTTATCACAGGACGTGATGCTTTTAGCCTTCGTTCCTCTATATCGCTGATCCCCCAACCCAATCAACTTATACATGTGGCATACTTTTAAAAAATATAGCCCCAAATTTTGATGATGTGCTTGGATTTTATTTTTGTAGAATCCTACTTTAAAACCATTCAAAATCCTTCATCAGAGCCTTTATTTCCCTGAGTATTGCGGTGTTCGCTTTTCCTGGAAAGCTAGTAAGCCCTCTAATCGATCTTCTGTAGGAATCAGAGCATTATATGCAAGTGATTCGATTTTTAAACCAGTAGCTAAATCTACTTCAACACCTTGATTCATTGCGATTTTCGCTTGTACTAAAGAAAGCGGAGCATTTTTTGCCATTTCGAGCGCAAGCTGCTGAGCCTTTTCAAGTACTTCATGTCCCTCGTGAACATACTCTACAATACCGTAGCTTCTTGCTTCCTCTGCATTTAATCGACGTGCTGTATAAATTAATTCCTTCGCCTTTCCAATGCCAATTAGTCGCGGAAGTCGTTGTGTGCCTCCTGCCCCTGGGATGATGCCGAGAGAGGTTTCTGTAAGGCCTATCTTTGTATGTGCAGCTGCAATACGTAAATCACAGGCTAACGCAAGTTCGAGCCCTCCACCAAAAGCAACACCATTTAATACAGCGATAACTGGTTGCGCGAGTGCCTCTACTTTCGCTACTGTTGCTCCGATTAACTGCACAATCTGCTTTACTTGTCGGTCCAGCATCCCTTTACGCTCTTTTAAATCTGCTCCTGCGCAAAATGCTTTTTCCCCTGCTCCTGTTAGTAGGACGACTCGCACTGCTGGATCACCATTTATGTTGTCGAGTGTCGTGCTCAATTCTTGGAGTAATTGTACAGACATTGCATTCGCAGCTTCAGGTCTGGAAAGTGTAATAAGCCCAATGCAACCATCTAATAATTCAAAACGAACGAGTTGCGTCATAATTGACTCGTACTCCTTTCATTACGGGCAATCGCCATTTGTTTAGAGGCAACTGCCTTCCCTAGTTTCTGTTCAATAAATAGCGCCGCCTCTAGCACTTTATTCAGTTCTACACCCGTGTTAATACCCATTCCATCTAATAAATACAATAAATCTTCCGTGGCTACATTACCTGATGCTCCTTTGGCGTATGGACATCCTCCAAGCCCACCAAGTGCGCTATCAAACTTCGTAATTCCCATTTCTAAAGATTGAACAATATTCGCTAGTGCCGTGCCACGTGTATCATGAAAATGCATCGCAAAATTTTCAGCAGGGTATCTTTTTAACAATTCTTCTAAAAGACTTTCCACCTGCGTCGGTACACCAATACCAATCGTGTCACCAAGCGAAATTTCATCGACACCCATTTCTAATAATTTTTCTGTTACTCGCAAAACCTTTTCTGGTTGTATGTAGCCTTCATATGGACACCCAATCACCGTTGAGATATAGCCTCGGACATTTTTATGTGCTGCCTTTGCCCCTATAACTACTTCCTCTAATATCGGAAATGTTTCATTAATCGCTTTATTTATATTGCTTTGATTGTGGCTTTCACTTGCCGACATAAAAACGCTCACTTCATCTACTTCAGCCTGCAATGCACGTTCTAAGCCACGCATATTAGGTACTAGTGCCGCATACGTAATATTTGTTTGGCGTTTAATCGCTTGAAGTACCTCCACTGCATCTGCCAGCTGCGGAATCCACTTAGGATGCACAAAAGACGTTACCTCGATATAATTTAATCCAGTTTGGCTAAGTAAATTCACTAGCTGTACTTTATCGACTGTTGCAAGATGTATTTTCTCATTTTGCAAACCGTCACGAGGACCTACTTCCTTTAACGTTACATGCTTTGGTAGCTGCATAAAGAAGCCTCCTTATTCGATTTCTAAAATATCATCGTCAACGTTTATGAAATCCCCTTCGTTCGCAATGATTTTTGTGACTACGCCATCTTCTTCAGCGGCAATAGGAATCTCCATTTTCATCGACTCTAAAATTGCAACATCTTGTCCTGCTGTCACTTTCTCGCCCTCTGCTACAACGATTTTCCATACTGTTCCTGCCATGCTCGCTTTAACTGTTGCCATTGTAAATCCCTCCAAGTGTTTGAATGTACGGTTAACGCATTCGCACTAATATTTAAGTGCGAATGCCTTTATTTATTTCGTCTCTGCTAATTGAGGTAGATAAAATTCATCTACAAATTTAGTCGTTGTATAGCCCTTTAAAAATTGTTCATGTGTAACTGTTTTTAACAGCATCGGAATATTTGTTTGAATTCCTTCTACTTTATACGCTTTAAGTGCCTCAATAAGTCTTTCACACGCAATTGATCGTGTTTCTCCCCACACTACTAATTTGCTAATCATAGGATCGTAAAAAGGTGTTACCGTAGTGCCAGCCTCAACTCCACATTCATGGCGAATACCTTCACCTATAGGTAATTCAAAAGTCGTAATTGTGCCTGGGGAAGGGAAAAAGGTCGATGGGTTTTCAGCATAGATGCGTACTTCAATCGCATGCCCTTTTCTTTCTATGCTATCGCGAGTAAATGCTAATGGTTGTTTAGCCGCAATCTTTAATTGCTCCTCTACAAGATCCAGCTTTGTAATTTCCTCGGTCACTGGATGCTCCACCTGTAGACGAGTATTCATCTCTAAGAAATAAAAGTTTTGCTCTGCATCTACTAAATACTCAATCGTTCCAACATTCACATAGCCAATATGCTCCACTGCCTTGACTGATGCATCTAGCATACTTCTTCTTGTTTCTTCAGAAATGAAAGGAGAGGGTGCTTCCTCAACTACTTTTTGATTTCTGCGTTGAATTGAACACTCACGTTCAAATAGCGGTACGACATTACCATCATGGTCCGCAATAATTTGTACCTCGACGTGATGAGGATTAGCAATAAATCGTTCCATATACATCGTGCCATCACCAAAGAATGACTGTGCACGCTTTTGATTTCCTTCAAAGGCTTTTGCCAATTCCTCTTCATTTTCTGCGAGTTGCATTCCGATACCCCCGCCGCCAGCAGAAGCTTTTAACATAATCGGATAGCCTAGACGGGAAGCAATTTCAATAGCTTCTGTTACATCTTTCACCGGTGCCTCTACGCCTTCAACGATTGGTACACCAGCCGCCTTCATTGTTTTACGGGCTTCTAATTTACTACCCATCGAAGCAATAACGTCTGCGCTAGGTCCAATAAAAACTAAGCCCGCCTCTGTACAACGTTTAGCAAACTCAGCGTTTTCTGATAATAAACCATAGCCGGGATGAACAGCGTCAGCACCGCTTTCCTTCGCCACTTCAAGAATACGATCAATATTTAAATAGCTTTGCGCAACAGGTGGTTTTCCGATACAGAACGCCTCATCAGCATCTTTAACGTGTAAACTTTCAGCGTCTGCCTCGGAATACACCGCAACTGTTTGAACATTTAGTCGTTTGCATGTTCTTATAACACGCCTTGCTATCTCTCCACGATTTGCAATTAAAACCTTCTTGAACATAACACCGGCCCCCTTCTTACTTCACTGTTGGAAGAAAACTCTCTCGTAATCTATACTTTTGAACTTTTCCTGATGCAGTCATTGGATAGTCGTCGATGAAGAAAATATGTCGTGGTATTTTATGTCTAGAGATTTTATCCCGACAATAATCCCGAATTTCTTCCTCTGTCGCCTGCTCTCCTTCACGCAAAATGATCCAAGCTGCCGCTTCCTCTCCAAAAACAGGATCAGGGACGCCCGCAACCTGTACATCAGCAATTTTCGGGTGCTTGTAAAGGAATTCTTCAATTTCTCGAGGAGATACATTTTCACCGCCACGAATAATCATATCTTTTAAGCGTCCTGTTACACGTATATAGCCGGCCTCATCCATCGTTGCCAAATCCCCAGTGTGCAGCCAACCATCCTCGTCAATTGCAAGAAGCGTTTCCTCTTGGTTTTTATAATAACCTTTCATGACATGGTAACCTCTTGTACATAGCTCGCCTTGCTCATTCGGCGCAGTCTCTTCATTTGTACCTGGAACGACGATTTTAACTTCCAGATTAGGTAATGCACGGCCAACCGTTTCTACCTTTAACAATAGCGGGTCATCAGTTCTCGTTTGTGTAATAACAGGTGAAGATTCTGTTTGCCCATAACAGATAGTAATATCCTTCATACCCATTTTGTCGATAACAGCCTTCATCACCTCAATAGGACAGTTAGAGCCCGCCATTACTCCAGTACGCAATGTTGATAGATTGAAAGACGAAAAATTCGGTAAATTAAGTTCACTAATGAACATCGTTGGTACGCCATGTAACGCTGTACATTTCTCTTTTTCAACTGTTTGTAGTACCTCAGTTGGTGAAAATTCCTGTACTGGCACCATCGTCCCACCACTAGTTGTAATCGCTAATGTTCCGATTACACAGCCAAAGCAATGGAAGAATGGGACAGGGATGCACAAGCGATCTTCATAAGTTAAACGCATACATTCTGCAATATTAATCGCATTATTGACTAAGTTATAATGTGTTAACATAACACCTTTCGGAAAACCTGTTGTTCCCGACGTATATTGGATATTAATAACATCATCATAATGAAGTGTTTGCTGTCTTTGGTCTAATTGCTCCTCTGTTATTTGCTCTGCAGCAGATAAAACATCGGACCAGTTTAAAACTCCAGGATATTTTGTCTCGCCAATTAAAATAACATTTTTCAATAAAGGTAGTCGCTTTGATTGCAAATTACCTGGTTCACAATGTTCAAGCTCTGGACATAACTCTTGCAGTGTATTCAGAAAAGAATGGCCTCGATAATTTTCAATTAAAATAATCGTTTTTGCATCAGATTGCTTCAATAAATATTCCAATTCACTTGAGCGATAATTAGTGTTGACAGTGACGATTGGAGCTCCCATTTTACCTGTACCAAATTGCAGCTGTACCCATTCTGGGACATTAGTCGTCCATACTGCAATATGCTCGCCCTTCTCTATTCCAAGAGCCATCAACCCTCTAGCAACTAAACGACTTTGCCGATTGAGCTCCTCATAGGTCATCCGTAAATCCCTATCTGCATACACTAATGCTTCGCGTTGTGGATACTTTTCAGATTGTTCATCTAGCAATTGACCAATAGTTTGATACACAAGTTCTGCCATGAAAATCCCCCTTATTTATGCTATTTAAGATGATTAACAGCCTATTAAACGAGAAATAACGAGACGTTGAATTTCAGATGTTCCTTCACCGATTTCCATTAACTTTATGTCACGCAGATGACGCTCTACGTCGTATTCTTTCATATAGCCTGAACCGCCGTGAATTTGAATGGCTTGATTACAAGTACGGAAGCCCATTTCAGAAGCAAATAATTTTGCCATTGCGGCTTCCTTCCCAAATGGTTTCTTTTGATCTTTAAGCCATGCCGCCTTATGTACTAACGTACGTGCAAGCTCTATCTCCATTGCCATATCGGCTAATTTAAATTGTATTGCCTGAAGTTTTGATATTGGTGCACCAAATTGTTCACGTTCTTTTGCATATTTTAATGATTTCTCATAAGCTGCCTGTGCAATTCCTACAGATAATGCAGCAATGGAAATCCGCCCACCGTCTAAAGTATTTAAAAATTGACTAAATCCTCGTTTTTCATCCCCTAAAAGATTAGCTCTTGGTACACGAACATTTTGCAAAATAATCTCACATGTATTGGAGCCACGTACGCCCATTTTGTCGTAATTGCAGTTGATCGTTACGCCAGGAGTATTAGTCGGTACAATGATAGCTGAGATAATTTTTTTACCATCTTCACGTTTACCTGTCACTGCTGTCACAATAATTTGACGTGCATGGCCAGCATTTGTGATCCAGCATTTTTCACCATTAATGATGTAATCATCACCATCAATTACGGCTGTTGTACGTGTCCCACCAGCATCTGAACCTGCATTGGGCTCTGTTAGACCAAACGACCCTAATGTTTCCCCCTTCGCTAACGGAACAAGCCATTCCTGCTTTTGCTCCTCTGTACCGAAATTATAAATAGGCGAAGCACCTAAGCTTACTGCTGCTGCATAGCTTAATCCTGTGCCGCCACACGCACGACCGATTTCTTCAACAGCAAGTGCGTAAGAAACAGTATCTCCGCCTGAACCGCCGTACTCTTCAGGGAACGGAATACCTAGTAAGCCTAGCTCTGCCATCTTTTTAAAGCTCTCTATTCTCATCGTCGATGTCTCGTCAACCTCACGAGCATACGGTTTAATTTCATTTTCAGCAAAATCACGCACCATGTCTCGAATCATCGCTTGCTCTTTCGTTAGTTCAAAGTTCATCCCCAGTCCCCCTAATGTTTAATGTGCCATAGCGGATTTCGTTCAGATGATAGTTCAAAAAATCAATTATGCCTCGGCATATAATTGCGTCCGGAATCGGCTTTGTGCTTGAGCCTGCGTGAGGGCCGACACGATGTCGGTCATTTCGGTAATGCCACAGGACGTGGCGCTTTTACCGATGCAGGTCAGTTAGCCGTTATCGCATGGAAGCGATGATATTAGGCTAACATCCTTTGTGAACTACTTTCCGATTCCGTGACATCTGCCAGAGGCTTTGCCCAACAGATGTTTTTTGCGCGAAAGCGTAGCGCCAGCGGCAGATGTTTTTTGCGCGAAAGCGTAGTGCTAACGCAGCGTCAGCAGCATGATGTTGGTCACTCAGTCGTGTGTTGTTGCTGTCGCTTCGCTTTCGCACAGATAAAACCGTGTTGCTGTCGCTTCGCTTTCGCACAGATAAATTGCCACAGAACGTGGCGTTCTTAGACTGAGTTCCTTTATTTATTTCAACGGGTGTTTGGACATTCATTGAAAGAAGTTAATACCGACTAGTCGGTTTGTTTTAAATATTAATAAAACCAGTCTCTTCCTTCTGCTGGCTTCTCCTTGACCATAAATTGAACCGCTTCTTCCATTGCTTGTTCAGTGACAATCGCACGCAACACCATATCCGTAAATACTTCTGTAATTTCCTCCATTGTTAATGGACCTGATTGTTTAAACCATTTATATGTCCAGTTAATCATCCCAACAATAGCCATCGTTACAATAGTACAAGGTAGTTCTGTGCGAAAATCCTTTGTTTGCTGGCCTCCCGCTATGACTTTTTGTAAAATATCCCGATATTGATCTCGTTTTTTATGAATAATTTCACTATATTCCTCTGACAATGAACGACTTTCCTCATAAAAAACAGTAATATGTGCTTGATACATATCAAATACTTGGGTTAGTGTTCGCAGCATTGCACATAAACGTGTAATCGGCGTATCGTATTTGTCATATGCCTCCTGTGACTGTTTAATAACATATGAAATAAATACATCGTGAATTTCATACAACAGTTCATCTTTCGATTTAAAGTTATGATAAAACCCACCCTTTGATGCACCAATGTATTCAACAATGCGATCAACAGTTACGTTGTGATAGCCATCTTGCTGAAATAGCACTACAGAAGCGTCAACTATGCGTTGTTTTAACGTTTTTTTTACCATAGATCTATCATCCTTCTTATAACTCTTTGCTCCATTACTCTTTATAATTAGAAAAAGTTTTAGGTCATCATCAAAATGTGTGGTTGATTTCCGTTCCGGCTGGGCGCTTTGTTGCTGACGCTACGCTTTCGCACAGAGCAGAGCTTCCTGGGGGCGTCCGATGAGCCCCGAGGAGTCGCCCAGCCTCCACTCCAATCAACTTACGCACATGGCATATGTTTTAGCAAAATGCCATCCCATCTCCTGGTGATGAAACCTGATTTTTCTTAATTATAAAAAAACTATGACATCATTAATATAGCATTCGCAAAAATTAGTGTCTAGCATCTAGATAGATATTATTTAAAATTACGAGAATTTATTTTACATAAAGCAGAATTTTATAAATCACCAAAGGCTATCAAACATACAATTACTGTATGATTTCCACCTTATTTTCATTACTAAAATCAAAAAAAATTCCCTAGCGCTGTATATAAACACTAGAGAATCTCAAAAACATGGTTATGAAGCCTTTGGTATTTTACGTAGCCATGAAATGATGATGGCAATGATTAATGCAAAGCCTAAATACCCCATTGTCGAATAAACCTTTCCAACTAATGTCGTGAACCCTACTAAGCTTGCGAAAAAGCCTATTAAACCAATGGCTACAATGCCTAATTTAAAATATTGATGGTCAGGCGCTATAAAACGTACTGTAAATGCATAAAGCATCCCAACAGCAGTATTGTACATCATGCCTAACAAAGCAATAGACATTAAAATACCCACTACAGGATGAATTT
Source organism: Lysinibacillus sp. NPDC058147 (assembly GCF_042884205.1). NCBI lineage: Bacteria > Bacillati > Bacillota > Bacilli > Caryophanales > Bacillaceae > Lysinibacillus > Lysinibacillus sp. NPDC058147. The sequence goes on along the minus strand of NZ_JBHVUJ010000011.1, from coordinate 52,763 downwards.
GTTTTGCTAGCTCTAATGTTGGCATTGCTGCCCCACCAACTACATCCATTTTAACGAACAAAGCAATATTAATAAGTATGATTAAAACACCGAGCATTAAGCCCCCAAGAAGACCGCCTAAACCAGCAATCTTACGCTCTTTTACTGTTCCCCCCATTACAATTAACATCGCAGTACCAGCAGCTATGTTATAAGATACATAGAGAAGTGCGCCCAATATCCAATTTGAAGCCGCAGATGTTTGCTCTTTAGCTAACACATTCTGTTCTGCAATTGTTAAGTCCATTGTAAAAATGGAGTATATTAAAATAATAAAAACGATCCCCATTAAATATGGTGTCACTAAAGCTATTATATTAATAATATTTTTTACATTTAATAGCAATGTCAAAATCGTAACGATTACCATAAAAATACTGCCAATCATCGCATTTATATTAAACATTTGCTCGAATGTTGACCCCGATCCAGCAAACATAACAACCGCCACACCAAATAAGAAGAATGTAATGACAATGTCTAATATAACCCCAACATAACGTCCACCAATTTGATATATAACCTCTTTATGGGATGTCGTTTGTGAATCCGCTCCTAATTGCGCTAGACTCATCCCTAAAAAGGCAAATGCGATTGTTGCAACAATTCCCCCCGCTATACCGTAAAGGCCAAAGCTCGTAAAGTATTGCATAATTTCTTGTCCTGATGCAAAGCCAGCACCAACAATTAATCCTACAAATGCGCCACCTATTTGCCAACTTTTTTTCATAGAACACCTGCTTATCTAATCAATTATATTCATAGGCTTCCTAACGAAATATACTTCTTGTACTACTCAGGTCACGCTATTTATATGTTTTCTGCGCTACTGTGAATAAATCGATTGTCTCCCTGTTCACTTCATAACCGATACCCGCTTTTTGGGGCACTTCAATATAGCCGTCCTTTACTACAACTTCTGGATCGATAATATCTTTTTCCCAATAACGACTTGAGCCTGCAGTATCTCCAGGTAAAATAAAATTCGATAATGTAGTTAATGCCACATTATGTGCACGACCAATACCAGACTCCAGCATGCCGCCACACCAAACCGGAATGTTATTTGCTTCACAATAATCATGTATTTTCTTCGCTTCTGTTAAGCCACCAACACGTCCAATTTTAATGTTAATAATTTTGGTACTGCCTAACTCAACCGCTTTACGTGCATCCTCTAACGAATGGATACTTTCATCCAAGCAAATTGGCGTATCGATTAATTTTTGTAATGCTGCGTGGTCAATGATGTCATCTGACGCCAATGGCTGCTCGATCATCGTTAAATTAAAAGCATCTAGTTGCTTGAGTGTTTCAGCATCTTCGAGACGATAAGCTGAGTTCGCATCTGCCATAAATGCCACATCGGGGAACGCTTCACGTAATGTACGCATTACTTCTACATCCCAACCTGGCTTGATTTTGATTTTCATTCGTTTATAGCCTTCTTTAACAAAACCATCTACTAACGCTACTAAGTCCTCGATTGATTTTTGAATACCGATACTGATTCCTACTTCAATGTTGTCCTTTTTGCCACCGAGTGCAGCTGCCAGTGATTGATTCGTCTGTTGAGCATAAATATCCCAAATAGCACCTTCTATCGTTGATTTCGCCATATTATTTTTACGAATCGGTTTAAATAAATCATTGACCTCATCCGGATGTTGAAGATCTTTATTTAGAATAAGAGGAATTAAAAAATCTTCTAGCATATGCCAGTTCGTTTGCAATGTTTCCTCATTGTACCAAGGTGAATGGAATGCTACAGATTCTCCCCAACCGATTATTCCAGCTTCATCCTTTGCCTCTAAAACTAAAAAATCTCTATCATCAAATGTGCCAAAGCTAGTTGTAAATGGTTCTTTTAATTTCATTTTTAAATGTCTAATTGTAATTTCTGCAATCTTCATATTCATTTGCTCCTTCCAAACCTAAAGTTTCTAATTTTACGAGAACGTACTCGTTGTATTGTTCTTGCTGCTGCAATTGAACTGCCGCATAACCTTGTGCAAATAATCGTTGTAATAAATATCTCGTTTTAAAACGCCAGTCCAATGCTAATGTTGGATCTTGCAGCTTCAATGCTTGAAAATCCTTCGGTACAGGCAATGTGTATAAATCTTCGTTATATTTTAAATTTTCAATTATTTTTAAGCATGGAAAGCCTTGTTCATTTGGTACACAACTTGCCACTCGTATGGCATCAGTTGCATCTATTGAAACACTTTTACTTACGTAATCAGAGGTGATATACCAGCACACCTCAAAACGATCTGAAGGGAGTCCCTTATTTAAGCCATCCTGCATTTCACCGTAGCAATTTTCTATATACGTATAACAAATACCATTTAATTTGGAGAGATTGAGAAAACCATTTCGTGTTTCCAGCGGATCAAAGGTCCACACCATTAAATCATAGCCTCGTTCAATAGCAATAGCTTGCTGGGCATATTTTAGTTTTTCACCTATTCCTTGGGAGCGGTAATTTTCGTCTATCCCTAACATATGGGAACATAAATAACTTTTGCCCTCTCGAAATCCCGAAAAGCCATAGCTAAAGCCAACTAATTGATCACCATCATAGGCACCAACAACGATACCGCCATTTTTCACAGCTGTTAAAGTTTGATGAATTGGAATAGATGGCATGCCCCAAACGTTATATTCCAATTGCTGAACTTGCTCTAGTCGTTCGATTGTCTTTATTTCCCTTATATCAATCATTACTATCACTTCTTTCTATTCTTTATCCCTATTCTACAATGCTCGTAAAATAGCTCTCGTGATAATGTTCACACCTGTTATAAGCCGCTCTCGATTAAACGTCATTTTCGGATGATGTAATCCTGGTGTTACACCACAACCAAGGCCAAGCATTGTTGCTTTAAGATTTGGACGCTCATACGTATAAAAATGGAAATCCTCTCCTCCAGGAGTGACGACTGGTGAAGCGCATGCTTTTTCACCAACTACGTCAACAATAGCTGCATTCATATGTTGTAATGCCTCATCATTCACTAACGCTGCAACAATATGTGCATCTACGTTTAAAGAAATTTTCGCACCATACATCGCTTCTACCGATGCCTTTACACGTTCAATACCATCTGTGATAGCTTGCATTACTTCATTTGTTTGTGCCCGTGCATCAATGCTAAATGTTGCTCTTCCAGGAATAATATTTGTAGCAGTACCTCCTGCATTAAATTGTGTCATTTTAACTGACGCTGAGACATTGGGGTCCGTCCAAATTTTTTGCAAGCCTTCGACAATCGCTGCCCCTACCTCAATAGCATTAATGCCAAGTTCAGGTCGTGCGCCGTGTGCCTCTTCTCCAATAATAGTCCCAGTGAAAAGCTTTGCCGCACCATGGTACAATGCTGGGGCATACGTTCCGTCCTGTAATTCTTTTACCGGACGAACATGGACACCAAATAAGTATTCTAGATTATCAATAAGCCCCTTCTGAACGAATGAGCGAGCTCCCTGCGCCTTTTCTTCAGCAGGCTGAAAAAGAATACGTACTGCGCCGGAGAGTAAATGCTCCATATCCTTTAACACTAGTGCCACCCCGATTGCCATCGTCATGTGACCATCATGGCCACAAGAATGATTGGCCTTAAATTCACCATCTACTTCTTGCCATAGTGCATCAATATCCGTACGAAATCCGACTGTCGGTATCCCCTCCCCAATATCTACATAAAGTCCCGTCATATCCTCGAACAACTGAGGCTCCATCTGTGCCTCCTTCAATAAATTGGCGATGTATTGCGTTGTCTTCTTTTCCTGCCAACTAATCTCTGGATTCTCATGTAGATGTGTAAAAATATCAGCCAATCTCGGCTGTAAGTTTTGTAAAACTTGATTCATTGTATTCAACTCCATCGATTTGCTAAAAAGCTATTTTGGAAATCATCATATTTTACGCGTTGATTTTCATAATAGTCGTGATCTTGTACAGTCATGCCTGCAATTAGTGTATTTAAAAATGAAATCAGTGCTGGCATTGCATCAATCGTAGACATTTCTTGTTGTTCATTCACAAAGGTAATCGTTGCATATTGCGTAATAGGCGCAATTTTAGAATCTGTAATACCAATAATCTCACAATTTTTTTCCTGAATTTCTGCTGCAAATTGAATCGGCTCTTTAAAATAGCGATGGAACGATAAAATAATGACCACACTATCCTCATCGATTTCTTGTAAAGCTCTAATGATTTCACTAGTTTCAAAATCCAAAAGCATTACGTTAGGACGTAGCATATTTAACGTAAAATACAGCCATTGTGCCGCTAAATGGGAAGAACCATTCCCAGCAATATAGATTTTTTTCTTCGTATGTAGCAGGTTGGAAGCACGATTAAAATCTTCCTCGTTAATGTTCTTAGCAACATTTAAAATGCTCGATGCATCCTTTTCCATCGTTTTTTCATAAAAACGTGGCGTTTCAAAAAGTACCTGCTTTGATTGCAAATAATTGTGCAAACTACTAGTATGGCCTTCATTGAATAGATGCATCGTAATCTCCCGCTGCAACTCAGCATACCCCGATAATCCTATAGCGTAGCAAAAGCGGATAACCGTCGTTTCACTAACCCCCGCCTTTTCCCCCACATATGCAGCTGAATGAACACCAACAGTCTGCAAATTTTTGAGGATAAAGATCGCTACCTTTTGCTGACTCTTCGAAAGCTCCTGGTATTTATGTTGAATGACTTGTTGAATTGTTTGATTATCCATCAAAGAAGTACATCCTTTTTATTTTAGTTTTTGAAGTTTAAACTTCATTTTCATGTTACATACAGTAGCACAAATATTTTCACAATTCAATATATTTTCTGAAATTTCTGTTTATATATGAATATAGAAATTCTTCAATTTGTTGTTGCTGACGCTTCGCTTTCGCGCAGAGCAGAGCTTCCTGGGGGCGCCCAGTCTCCACTCTTTTCATAATCCGAATCGCACGATGTCACAAAATGGCGCTCATTTATCTAGTGAAAACTAAAAAATGCACAAATGTTATTTTGATAACATTTGTGCAATAAAAAAATTTTATTTATCTAATTTAAATCCTTTTAACAAATCCGCAAACGCATTGTTAATTGGTTCAGCTTCTTTTTCTTGCTGTTTCATATATTTCTGTACGCTACGCTTATCTACTTTGCCACCGCCTTCTTTTTTACGACGGGCTTCGAACGCAGATAACTTTTCACGATAACCACATTTACATACGAAGATTTGGCCATCACCTTCACCACGTAGTTCTAACTTTTTCTTACATTGTGGGCAACGTGCGTTTGTAACGCGTGATACGTTTTTACGATGTCCACAATCACGGTCTTGGCAGACAAGCATTTTACCTTTTTTGCCGTTGACTTCAAGCATTGGCTTGCCGCAATCAGGACATGATTTTGTTGAGATATTGTCATGCTTATACTTTTTATCACTTGCTTTAATTTCAGCGACAATTTCTTTAGTGTGCTGTTTCATTTCATTGATGAACACGTCTTTTTTCAACTTACCTTTTGAAATTAACTCAAGCTTTTGCTCCCACTCGGCTGTTGTCGCAGGGGAACGTAATTCTTCAGGCACTAAGTCAAGTAATTGACGACCTTTGGATGTAATATAAATTTCTTTGCCGCCACGTTTTTCGATTAAGAATGAATTAAATAACTTCTCAATAATATCTGCTCGTGTTGCAACTGTCCCTAGCCCGCCTGTTGATTTCAACGTATCTACAAGCTTCTTGTCGTTCGTTTCCATATACTTCGTAGGGTTTTCCATCGCTGATAGTAATGTCGCTTCTGTAAAACGTGCTGGTGGCTTTGTTTGACCAGATGTTTGGGCAATTAGCTTTGTTTTTAACACTTGTCCTTGTTCTAAACGAGGAAGCAGCTGCTCTTTGACATCATCCGTTGATTCCTCATCATCAAAACGATTTTGATATACTTCTTTCCAACCAGCTATAGTGACTGTTTTCCCTTTAGCAATAAATTTCTCATTGCCGATTTGAGCTTGTACTGTTAATTGCTCATACTCTTGTGCTGGGAATAATACAGCTAAAAATCGTTTTACTACTAAATCATATATTTTACGCTCTTTATCATTGAATGCAGAAAAGTTCACATAGCCTTCAGTTGGAATGATGGCATGGTGATCAGACACTTTACTGTCATCTACAAATGATTTATTCGCTTTAATTGGCTTTGTTAAAATTTTATTCGTTAATGTACGATATTCGCCGATGCCACATGCTTTTAGACGCTCAGGTAATGTGCCTACAATATCAGATGATAAATAGCGTGAATCTGTACGAGGGTATGTTAGCACTTTATGAGATTCATATAGCTTTTGCATAATATTTAATGTTTCTTTTGCCGAATAGCCAAATAATTTATTAGCATCTCGTTGTAATTCTGTTAAATCATAAAGACCTGGGGCAAATGATTTTTTTGGCTTGCGGTCAATTGACACGATTTTTGCATCTTGGTTGCCTAACGCTTTAACAATAACGTCGACTTTTTCTTTATTAAAGCTACGTGAATTACCATTTGCATCTTGCCATGTAAGCTTTAATGAATCTGTTTGTGCTTCAATACCGTAGTACGTTTGTGGTTTGAAGTTTTTAATTTCATCTTCGCGTGCAGCAATAATCGCAACAGTTGGAGTTTGAACACGGCCACAATTCAGCTGTGCATTAAATCTTGTTGTTAATGCTCGTGTCGCGTTTAATCCGATATACCAATCCGCTTCAGAACGAGCAACAGCAGCAGCATATAAATTATCGTAATTTTTACCCGGTTTTAAATTAGCGAATCCTTCTTTGATCGCTTTATCTGTGACAGATGAAATCCATAAACGTTTAATTGGCTTTTTCACATTTGCTTTGTCAATAATCCATCGAGCAACTAATTCACCTTCACGCCCAGCATCCGTAGCCACAATGATTTCATTGACATCATTACGTGTTAATTGTGATTTGACTGCATTATATTGCTTGCCTGTTTGCTTCATCACTACTAGCTTCATTCGGTCTGGCAACATTGGAAGGTCTTCTAAATTCCATGTTTTATATTTATTATCGTAGGCTTCTGGATCGGCCAATGTTACTAAGTGCCCTAACGCCCAAGTAACTATATATTTGTCACCTTCTAAAAATCCGTTCCCTTTTTTATTACATTTCAAAACATTTGCTATATCACGTGCAACTGAAGGTTTTTCAGCAATAACTACACTTTTAACCATATATTTTCGTACTCCTTTACTAACTATGTACTGTCTAATATACCATAAGTTCGGGGCAGAAATTGATTAGATCTACCTTCTTAGTCTCCTTAATGTCATTGCCGGAAAACTGATTAGGTAAGCAAGGCAAAATGATCAAGTTCCCTCAGAGCTGGGTTGAAGGCTGTTTTCTAAAAGATTGTTGCTGTTAAAACAAAAAACAGAGTAAATCTACAAAATGTGTAAAATCAACTCTGTTTTTTAGTTTGATATTTCTTAAATCAATATTTAACTAAAGACCTGTTACTTCGATGAGGATTCAGTTGCTTGTTTTATCCAATCATTTATATCCTCTTCATTATGAAGATAATTTGTTGGTGAATCTAATATGTCTATTCCACTAAGTAAAATTAGCAAATCCATCATCTATCACATATAAAGTAGCCCAATCGGAAACTTCTTCCCTTGTTATTTCTCTTATAAGAACTAATTTATTCTTTTTATTATTTCGCTTATAGTGGGTTGGTCATTCCACACCACTCAGCAATGCTAAACTCAAGCCCCCGTTAGTTTAAGTGCATTCCCTCACAAAGTACAACATCGCGATACATTTAAAATACAACAGGTTAGAGAATCTGAATTTTTATCCCTTCAATTGAAAAACTATTGGTTCAAGTCAATACACCCTTCACAGATTCCGATTCTAATTCCTTAATATCCTCTATCAGCATTTCAACATGCTCTTCTTTTGTAGCCCCAACTAGTACAAAATCTAACAACACTGTGTATAGGCCAATAGCTTTTATTTGAGAAGGTGTCATTGTATTTAATTGTTCTTTAACATTTTTATCATTAGCTTTTTCTTTTATTTGTTTGTATTGTTTCTAGAAGTATGATTGCTGTTAAGAGAAAACGAAAAGAAGATAATTAATTACCTCCTTCTTATAAACAATTCAGCCATTAGTAAACTTAACAACAAACATAACCATATAGATATTTGATAAGCTATTTCAACATTTATACCCAGACCACTATTAAAAATCGTTTTTAAAACATATAACTCTGTATTCGCTAATGTAAGTGTGTAGCTACGAATCATCCATTTTCGATGTTCTTGTACTATTTTCTTACGGATTGTCATATAGGCCATCCAAGTTGCAATTAGCCAGCTTATGTCCAAAAGAATAAAACCTAGTGTACTTATTAGCCCTCCCGTCGCATAAAAGGCCAAGTAAAGCGACGGAACAAAATTTAGAACTATGGATGCTATGTATATTTTTCCTGAGATTCTGTGAAAGTTTATTTTCTTTTTTCTTATCTTATACACAAATCCAAACGGGCCAATAAATAGAGACACTAAGGCTAATACAATGTGGAGACGTAGCACTATAAACCATATATCTTGATTGATTGAAAACGTTTTATGAGATAAAAAATTCGAAAAGATAGGATCGACGATGAAATTTTTCGAAAACGTGTGAAGCGTCCAGGCAAAAGAAATAAAAAATAAGGCACCTATCAGTATTTTCCTCATAATTTTTAGACTCCTTCCCAAAACTGAAACTTTAATAATTTTGATAAATTCACCAGACCGGACTGTCCGGTCTGATTTAACATACTATATTCTCTTCCGTGTTACAATCTAGAATATTGAAGGTTCATTACTTTGTAATATTCTTTAACGAGTTTAAAATCTTACAAATAGTTCTGCAAGTGGCTACTATAACGATCAATAATACATAGATGTAGATTTGAAATAAAAATCATACTTGTAGTTTATCTCTATACTTTAGTCAACACCAAACTAAATCGAAACTTCTGAATTCGTGAGTGTATCAACTTTTCCTTAAACCCATTTTCAGAGAAAAACTATCTATTTCCGAAAAAAAGAACCAATTGAAGTTAATTGCTTAACTCTGGTTCTTTTCTGAGTAATATTGTAAAAGTATTCTTACTTGTTCAATACTATGAAGCATATGTTCATTATTTAAAAATAAACGACTCGTCCACCAACTGTTTTGAAACAAAGTTAAAACGAACCGAAATACTTTCGAAATATCTGTTGGATCTGGAAGCAAAGCAGCAGGAATTAGATCACATGATTTCACTTACAAAAGAGAAGCTAGCCGTTTATCTCGAGCTTTCCAAAGGGAGTTACGAAGCTCCAATATAAGTATGGCCTTAAACTTAATGAATTGCGCCACCTTACTGAGCTATAACCGGGCACTGGAATAAACCTACACTTATTTGTTGAGCAAATCTGCCCGGTAGTTCAATAAGCCTTACCCCATTAAATGGCCCGATTGTTGAACAACACTCTAAACTGCCCCGTTAGTTTAAAAAGAACTTTAGCTTCTAAATAAAGCGATATTTACTTGAAAATTGCGTGATAACCAAAATAATCGTTAACCCCACAACGAGATACCACATTATATGAAAAGGAACTATGAACATTAATACTCCAAATAAAATAGCTGTTAAAGTGCTAACTGTAATTAATTGTATACTCGTAAATTTATCTTTAATAAAATAATATAAAGTGAGTGGTAGTGCTAAAGTAAATAACGGAATATAAATTGTTACAATAGATGATTCAATGAGGGATATTGAAAGCACGGCTATTATGAAACCTATTGACGTAGTAAGCGTTCTTCCCACAAATACTTTACCAGTAAAATAGCCGTATAGCAGAATAAACATAAGCGTTAAACTAGAACAAATCCCCGTTATTAAAACAAATGGATGACCTATGACGAAAGCTGCTATTGAGAAAAAAACTAAAGAAACGAATGGCAACAGCAATATTGAAGGATTTTGCACTTTTTCTATATTCATTACATTTGTAAAACTTACAAGAAGTAATAAAGTAAATGGAACCGTCAAATATCCTAATTCAAAGTTATTACCTAGACTAATATGATTAACCTCGAGGTTTCCGACCATTATGATTACAAGTGACGCACTGATTTGACCAAGCATCCCCCAAATGCTTGATAATTTAAAAGCTTGAGTAAGCTTATCCGTAATTACAATTGAAACGACACCAATAAATAAAGCTAAATATAACAAATTCTCCCCTCCCAAAGTAATTCTTTAGAAATACTCAAAGTTAAATATTCTAACTCTAAATTATACAGTATATGTAAAAATACACAAATACTACGTCAGTGCTTATTGAACTAAACTGCTTCATTAGTTGAATAATACCTAAAATCATTTTATTTGTATTTAATCCCCTATTATTATCTCTAATCAAATCAATTGCTCTAGCAACCTGACCTGTCGTTGTAAGACAATCTTACCCCTATTCAAGTAGAAATCTAGAAAAGAACTATGCAGCTATCTTTTTTGATATTCAATTGGTTTTAGATGGCTGAGTCGTTTTTGAAAACGTTTGAGTTGTAAAAATAAATATATTCTTCGAAGCTTGTATATTTCCTCATCTGTTTCTAAATGCGAGTGATAAATACAATACAATTTCATTTGAAAATGAAGGTGTTTTCTTCCCTTTTTCCTAGAAAAATAAAAAAGGCATTGGAGGGGGTATAAATGCCCGTTAAGTTCCAATGCCAGTTTTTATTTATGCTATTTTTTAATTAAATCTCTAATGCATCAATGAAGATGGTATAAGAATTTAACTACTCTGTACGAGGAGAATAACTCCATCTCTATTACTGCTACTCACCCACGACCAGCTTGGAATTCAGGATATAAAGTCATACCACCATCCGCAAATAGAGTAGTACCTGTTACATAACTAGCCTGTGATGAAGCAAGCCATGCTGCTACTGCAGCAATCTCCTCCGGTTTTCCAATATAGCCCATAGGAACCATACTTTCTACATCAGCACGTTTTGCTGGATCTGCAAATTTTTCAGCATTAATAGGTGTATTGATCGCACCAGGCCCGATATTATTGACACGAATTCCTTTAGGAGCATATTCTAACGCTAAAGTTTCAGTCATTAATTTAATGCCCCCTTTACTAGCGGCGTAATGCACGAATAAAGGCCAAGGAATTTGCTGATGAACACTAGACATATTGATAACAGAACCTTTAATATCGTTCTCCACGAAATATTTAATCGCTTCACGACTTCCTAAAAACGCACCCGTTAAATTTGTATTGATGACTCTATTCCAGTCGCTTAATGGCATCTCATGAGAAGCTACTGGATTTTCAATACCAGCATTATTAATCATTACATCCAGGGTTCCAAACTCTTTTACAGCAGTCTGAACGAGGTTGATGACATCCCCTTCAACTGATACATCTCCTTTTACAGCTATGGCTTCCCCACCTGCTTTTTTCACTTCTTCAACAACAGTATTTGCCTCTTGTTCATTTGAATGGAAATTAACGATAACTTTTGCTTTCTCCTCGCCAAAACGCAACGCCATTGCTTTTCCTAATCCTGTTGAAGCACCTGTAATAACAATAACTTTTCCTTCTAAATCTGAATACATGTAAAATTCCTCCTTCTTATACTTTCGCCAACCCTAACATAATTCCAGCAGCGACTATAAAGATAATCCCAATGAAAATTGCTATAAGTTGTTGTTTTGTTTTTTTCTCACCTATAATAAAAATTCCGCCTAAAGTTGAAATCACAATCCCCATTTGGGAAAGAGAAAAACTTGTGGCTACCCCAACACGTGGCTGAGAGATAAATAAAAACATATTCCCAGCAGCCCAAATTAAGCCTGGGATAATATTACGAAATGCATATTTGTTAAATGGTTTATGCTTAAAGGTTAATAAAACTCCACCTATTACCATCCCGATTGCTTGTGGCAATAAAGCAGACCATCCGCTTACATTAAATAAGCGTATTATGACCACATATACTAAATATCCGAATGTTGAAACAAGTAAAATTAAAATCCCTTTCTTCAAGTTGCTTCCGTGTTCTTCTTTTTTCTCTTCTGGATTTGGAAGAGATGTAAGAACGATCCCAACAATAATACTAATAAGTGCAAGCACACCTAATATTACCGACATTGTTGTCGACCATTCATGGAACACAATTACGCCAAATAAAGTTGTGGATACTAATTGTAGCCCTGTCGAAATGGGCATTGTTTTGGAAACTCCCATTAAATCAATACTTTTCAATTGATTTGCTTGCCCTAATGCCCAAAAAAGGCCTGATACAATTCCGACTCCCAAAACTATAGGTGTCAACTCAGGTTTAACAACAAAATAAACTCCTATGGAGAAGAGCAGTGCTCCAATTGTTGTTCCAAGCACTTGACTATAAGGACCGCCACCAAGCTTGACATTAAAGAGCACAATACTTCCCCAAAACAGAGCTGGTAAAATCGCTAGGAAAATATCCATCTTTTGCTCCCCTATCTATAATAAATTTTTTTGATTGGCCATTTCACCATTGGTATAAATACGTTACTTGAAAAAGTAACTTTTCATTAGCTAAATGGGAACCAAATCAAAGAATTAGTAAAAACCCAATTCTAGTTGAAACCAACATAATTGTGTTATAGACCTGCTGATACTGTGCAATCGATAACCATAACTCCCTTCTAAAAAATCTCGAATTCGAGATGTTTATTAGTGAATATCTTGAATTCAAGATATCATTTACGAAATAAATCATATTCCTATGTCACAAATTTGTCAATAATTTAATTTGTAATTTTGTTTCTTGAAGCCGAAAGAAAATTTGTTGGTTTAGAATAAAGTTTAATTGAATACTTCCAAATTTAAAGGCACTACTGTATCTACAGAGTTTTTCTCCATAAAAAAACCAGTTCCATTAAGGTACTGGTTTGGTATAAATTACTTATAAAATTTCATTCACTCTTCAAGTAGTCGGAATTTTTTTCACCTGGTGTTACGTCGGATTGCCAAAGGGCATTTGAGCACTAAGCTTCCAATTAACAGGAAAGAGAGATCTTATTTACATAATGAAGTGAAAAGAGCTTACACATCCAAGCTGTTGATAATAGCCAATATTTGATGATCTGTCCATTTGCCATTAATCTTCAGATTTTCTTTAGCTATACCTTCTTTTTCAAACCCGACTTTTTCTAATACACGAATAGATGCTATGTTGTCAAGCATAGCTCCTGCTTCAATTCTGTGTAATTTTAATTCTGTAAAAGCAAAGTCTACAACAAGTTTTAGAGCTTCAGTTGTATAGCCCTTTCCATTATACCCCTTATCTAAAGTAAATCCCGTAGTACAGCTTTGGAGGTCTCCCCTTGAAATTTGAGTTAATGAAATGTCTCCGATAAGTTTATCAGTTGCTTTTAAAAAGATTCCAAAGGGATATAATTGTCCTTCATCTGTTTTCTTCAATGCCTGTTGAAGGCGTTGTTTTTGATATTCCTCTGTATAAAAGGTCTCTGGGAGTAATGGGCAAACTCGTTGAAAAAATTCACGATTTCTATTATGCAATCTAGCTAACTCTCTGGCGTCAGAGATTTTGTAAAGTCGAAGATAAATTTGTTCCCCTACTAGCTTCATAGAACCCCTCCAGTTTCTTTTTACAACCATTTTATTCAATTTATAAAAGAGTATGATGTATATTCTTATTGGCTATCCTGCTCCGTTAGTACAAGATCGCTGGAGGTTTACTATTTTTATATGTTTATTTGTTAAATAAAAAATATCCTTTGCCTCGGTCACAGGAATGGATCCCATTAATTTGGACCTTTCATATATTCATTAACCACATTTATTTTGAATTCTTCACTGTATTTCGCCATATAAAAACACCCCTAAAGTTAGATTTTTGACTCTAACTTTAGGGGTGCAGGACCACGTGTAGATTAAATCTTGTCTTTTTGGTTTGATATTTGGTGAATCAAACTTTAACTAAAGTCCTCGTTAGTTGAAGAACAAAAGCGATTCTTATTCAACAATCACACCCGTTTGCGGATATATGAAAATTGATTAACCCTCAACAAGCCCATAATATTTATAAAGTTTACCTTCTGATTCTACGAGTAAAATTGGTCCTCCAATTTCTTCTTTTTCTTTAACCGAAAAGACTTTTGCACCAACAGGCAATTTGTTCGACATTTCGTCTTTAAAGTTTGTATCTGTATCGTTTTTTGTTTTTATTTCTCCTACCTGTTCGCCTTTTGTTAAGGTTAGTTCTTCAACCCAATCAATTCCAGTCTGATAAATCACTCCATTGAACTGAAATATATCGGCTTCAGGGTCTAATTTTAAAACCTCTTCTGCATTAGGATTTTCAGTTTCATGAACTTCTACTTTACCTTTATCCGATGAATTAGAACATCCGACAGCAGTTAATAAAACGAACATAACCAAACCCAAAAATAATCTTGACACTTTCATGTTATCCCTCCTCGGATTGTTAGACGGATAAAGGTTAATTAAGTTACCTATTTGTTCCATAAAGTGACCCGATTGTTTAACACAAGTCAAACAACACTGTTCGACTAACCTGCCCCATCAGTTCAATAAGAAAAAAAGAGCTGCATATGCAACTCAATGATCTTCAAGTAACGCACTCCGTTAGTTGAAGAAACGTATCTACTTAAATTCATTTGCAAATGCACCATTTTCGTTATGCAATAAATATCTTTTATCATTAACTACATTATGGTAATCAATTTCTAAAAAATATGTTGCTTTACTTAGAACGTCATAAAAGAAAGGAACAAACTCCAAATCTTTAAAAACATAAACTTCTATTTGTTCATCATTATTTCTATATGCTTCAAATACACGATGGTTTCCATTGATACAATAAGGTTTGTTGTTGGTTAAATATCGACTCTGAAGTACCATTACAGGATTTTTATGATTGGGTTTTATTCGGTTTGGGTCTTTATTTATGTTACCTTGGTCAACAGCTTCAATTATATTCGATGGAGAAGTCTTTATGGGTTTAATGTTTTTTTCTTTTATAAATGTAGTAGCCCCGTCTATGTCTAAGGTATACTCAAATACCCCAGTCGTGAACTCTGCATATAACGAGAATGTCTCCTGACCAATTGGATGTATCACTGGGTAAGTTTCATCTACAAGAGTTTGGTTTAAAATATCAGTCCATTTTGAGGCAACTTCAGCCCCATAGCTGGATTCTTTCCGCATTACTTGAATGCGTGAAATAAAGTGTTTAAAAGGTTTGAATTTCTGAGACTCTTTTTCGTATAATTCTATTTTACTTACCATTTAATATCCCCTTTGCTACTTTTATATCAAAAAATCAAATTCACTTTTTTTAGATTTCTAATAATAACCACCGTTTATACACCCCATTATTTTTTAAGACATTTTATTTACTTCTATGTAAAACAATTATTTTCCTTCTTCAATTAAACTGCTCCGATAGTTCAATAAGAAAAGGCTGTTTTCTCAAAGATTGTTGCTAAAACAAATAATATTGATTTAAGTAAATATTTAAAGAAAGAGTTTAAACTAATTTTCACGATGTTCTAATTTTTTAGTTACCTTTTTCTTTATTAAGCCTATACAACCAATAGCAATCATAAGGATTGAAATTATTTCAAGAAGCGGAAAAGCATACACACCAAGTATACCTGACCACGAATCTTGTGTTACATACTGAGTTATTCTTATAAGGAAAAAGCTGATTATAGGGGAAAAAAGTAGTACAGAGAACAGTCCCCATATAATAATCTTAGCTTGCCAAGAACGTTTATAAGCAAGACTAAAAGCCGTTATTATACAAAATATAGATAATAGAATTAGAAAAAATATCATCCTGGATATCATCCCCTTCTGCTTTTACAAATTATAACACTTCCATTTAAAGAAAATTAGAAATCTTGTGTACTAATATAAGGGGAAATGAAAATGCCTTTCCGCAAAACCATTTAGTTTGCAGAAGCAACAAACTTTACGAAAACAACCTAAGAAAAAAAGGGCTGCTAATGCAACTCAATGTTCTTCAAGTAAAGCACCCCGTTAGTCGAATAAATCGGAATTAAAAAATATCTGATTCAATTGTCCACTTTAAACGTCTAATCCATTCCTGCTTTACATCTTGTTGTGCATTTTTGACTTTATTTAATACATTCCAAACTTTATATACACAATATGCTTTTAGTTTTTCAGGAGATAATTCAATAGGAGTATTTATTTTATACGCTTCAATAAACAAGGAGTTCAATAAAGGAGCATGTTTAGGATAATGAAGTTTAGTAAACCAGCATACCCAGCCAATATCTGTTAATGGATTTGCCCATTCAGACCATTCCCAATCTAAGACGGTAAGGCTATTATTGTCTGTATATAAAACATTGTGCATTCCATAATCCCCATGTGTTAATACCCATTCTTCCTTTGTATCGTTGATTTTTATTAATACCCCTTGTGAAATTTGTTTGAGGTTTTCAGGGACAAAATCTAAGTTTAAGTTTAGGTCTTGTAAATTACATTCCTTTATTCCTTTTGAGACAAAATTATATTTTATGGAGTGGGTACTTTTAGAAAGAGACTCCCCTAAACTTTTATACAAATCTTTGGTTCGTTCTAACTCATTGTTGTCTAAAATAGATTGTCCATTTTTACCTTTTCGGTACTCCATTACAACTAACTGAACATTATCTGTTTCAATAAAGTCATAAATTTTCGGAACTACACCTGTTTTTTGAGTGATTTTTAAACAATTGACCTCATTTTTAATATCCTTGTTGAAAGAATTTGCCACTTTAACAACTAAAGGAAGATTCGTTCCATTTAATAAAAATGTTGCATTAGTATATCCCCCAGTTAAACGAACAGGTGTAAAATCACCATATTTATCTTTCAAATACTTTTTTAAAATTTGTTCTATCAAATTAACACTCCCAATCGTTCTTATCCACATATTACTATATAGATAAAAATAGCCCATCTGAATCATTAAGTTTAACATATCATATTAAACTATCCTGCTCCGTTAATTTAATAAGAAAAAAGAAAAAAAGAGCTGCATATGCAACTCAATGATCTTCAAGAAAAGCACCACGTTAGTATAACAAGCAAAACATTTAAACTCCCAAAATTGTTTTTATACGGTCATTTTCCTCTTTCTTATCCAAATACTCAAATAGTCCAAGTCGATTTCCCCAAGGGTCAGTGAAAGTTCCCCATTTTGCAGAAACTTCTTCACGGGAGTAAATCTCAAATTCATCAATTTCCAACAAATTTACTAGTCTATCTCTTTCAGCTATTATATCAGTTACCCCTAAGCGTAAAGGTCCACATTCTTCTGATGGTGTTCCTTCAGCAACTTGCAACCAGCAACCAGGGATTATCTCCCATTCAGCAAATCCGTCGTGTGGAATGAAATCAGCTTTTTTGCTTAGTAGTGCTTCATACCACTTATATCCTTCTTTAAAATCAGTAACACGAACTTGATTAGTTATTTCAAAAATCATCTATTTACCTCCTAAAATAATACATATTATATGTATTCTATAAAGTAAGAAGCAATCCTTCTTATTGAACTAACCTGCTCCGTTAGTTCAATAAAGAAAAAACATACTAAGATTAGTAGTGCAGACCAAGGCATTGGTTCGTACTACTATTTTTTTATATAGTAGAGGTGAAGAATAGGTCGGGCAGCTCTTTGGATCTTGAATCCGTAAAAAAAAACTGACCTACTTCACAACCTTATTTGAATCAGGTTTAAGATGTTGGATCCTTTGAGATCGTGTATAAGAAATGGGAATCAATAAGGCTAATGTGAAGACTTCAAAACACATAGGGAGGGAGAACATGAAACATGTCATCGCCTTTGATATTAGTATGGGAAAGAGTTATATGGTTGTCTATAACGCGCTGAAAAAATGTCAGTTGGAAAAGGAAATTGCGCACAATCGTCCGGGATTTATGGACCTTAAAAAGTTAATTGATGACTTAATTGAAGGATATGATGAGCAACCTCATATCGTATTTGAATCTACAGGAGTCTATTCAAGAACACTGGAACGTTTCATGCAAGAGAACAACTATAGTTATTGCCTATTAAATCCCTTGGAAGCAAAACTCCAATGTGATTCCTTACGGATTCACAAAACGGACCGAAGTGATGCACATCGATTGGCACTCACACACTTTACGCACGAAAGACGGATTGAAACAGATTCCAATGATGTTTACCGTCAGTTAAAACGATTATCGAGACACTACAGCGAATTGGATGATGAATTGAGCGTCACCCGCAGTCGATTGCATAAGGTCGTCCAGGAAACATTTCCTGAACTCGAGAATATCTTCACGACCAAGTCTGAACTGTTCCTAAACGTAGTACAATTATACCCTCATTCAGATCTAGTCTTGAATCATTCAAAAACAATCATTAAAAATCGAATACTCACAAATACAAATAAACGAATGGCAGTAAACAAAGCAGAGGAAAAAGCTGTTGAATTAATAGAGGCCGCAAAGCAATCTTACCCCGCCGCGTCTTCAACAGATGTGGTTTGTGATCAAGTTCGTGTATATGCTAAACGGTTTCAAGAGCTTCTCCTTCTGAAAGAACAATGTATCAGTAAAATGGAGTCGATAGCCGAAAGGCTTGAAGAGTATAGCATAATACGTAGTATTCCGGCTATTGGAGCTAACTCAGCTGTCAGAATCATAGCAGAAATTGGGAACATTCAGAGGTTTGACAACAACAGACAGTTGAATGCCTATACAGGTATTGATATTAGGCGGTATCAATCCGGGAAGTTTATAGCTAAAGACAAGATTAATAAACGCGGCAATAAACACCTACGTAAAATAATGTATCTAACCATTCAGAACATGATTAGACAGCGACGATTTGGTGGAAATCACATCGTTGAGTACTACGATAAATTAAAAACGCAACCCTATAACAAATGTCATAAGGTTGCCTCCGTCGCATGTGTAAACAAGTTATTGAAAACGATCTTCTTTCTTGTCACACATAATCAAAACTACGACTACAGGTTGGCTCCCTAGTACAGTCGTAGCATCAGTTTAACATACTAAAGCCTTATGAAAAATCGAAAAATCACTAGGCTTATTCAGCATGGCCCAATTTATCAAAATAATATCAGAGAGTTAAGAAAGTAAAGTTATTATAGATACTTGACTAATCGTAAGAAAGAGCTGCATATGCAACTCAATGATCTTCAAGTAACGCACCCGTTAGTGTAAGTGCGATTCTTCGCAAATTCCTAGATATCCGCAAATTAATTTCCTCATATTGTTCATTAAGATTCTTTGTTTCATGACATTAAAACCACCAAATATTAGTTAACTAAAAATTGAATTAGTGTTAACATATTATAAATCTCATTATTTGGAGGTGTTTTTTTGACTGAAAAGAATAGAACATTGCTTAGCTCGGTTTATTGTTTGGCATTAGGTTCATTAGGAGGATATAGAATCTTTACAAACAACATAGAAGCTATGTCAATACTAGTAGCATATATTTTCTTTATTACTGGATCGATAGGCTTTGTTTTTAGTGTTGTAAAGTTGTCTAGGATTAAACAAACTTAGCGTTGCTTTATTGCATCGCTTTTCTTATTGCTACTGAACAATATCCTTCAGATATTCATTCAATGTAGTAATGGAATTTAAAATTCCGCATTGGTATATCTGTTTAAAGTAACCTTCTTCTTCAAGTAAAGCACGCTGTTAGTCAAGAACAAAAAGGCATTAATCCTTATCGTTCATTAGCGAAACAACTAATTTTTTTGTCTTCTTTTTCTTAAACATTAAATCAGAAAAAGACAATCCAAATGATGTCGCCAAAGGAACACCTAAATCCCACACATCCATTTTCTTATTTAAAATATAAAAAACAAGATAGTGTGCAACACTTATAAAAATAAACCAAATAATAAGTGTAAAAACCCTTTTTCTTATTTGAATCCAATTTAACTTCCTCATATTTGCAGTAACCATTGCGATGATAAATATGCCATATAGAAGTAGATAAATTACATACCCTGTAATTAATTTAAGAGAAAACGAAGTATCAATATCTTTATATATAATAAATATCGAAAGTATGGTTCCTGTCAAAAATACTATAAACAAAATTAAGTTTAAAGAAATATATTTCTTCATATTTTCATCCCTTACCTTCAAAGTCTTGATGCCTTTTGATTATCTCAAAATATCAAAACATTCACATTGTTAAATTGTTCCTTATTCAACTATCCTGCCCCGTTAGTTCAATAGGAATTTAATTGATTGAACTAAACTCTATTAAATTAGATATATTGTATTCTTTTTCTATTTGTTCATTTTTATTGTTAGTCCATGACACTGTGATTTTTTCATTATTAAA
This sequence comes from Lysinibacillus sp. NPDC058147, assembly GCF_042884205.1. NCBI lineage: Bacteria > Bacillati > Bacillota > Bacilli > Caryophanales > Bacillaceae > Lysinibacillus > Lysinibacillus sp. NPDC058147. The sequence continues at coordinate 32,215 of NZ_JBHVUJ010000011.1, read as the reverse complement.
CGCTTTTCTAATATCATCATCATTCAAACCTTTTGTATAAAAAACAAATTCGTGGTGGTATGTTGCAGAATTTCCGCTGTCATTATCCTGACTATACCATCTACCATTCCAATATCGTGTGATGTCATCTATCCCATTCAACACTTGCGGCAGATTCTCAAATTTATACATTTCGATTTTTCTTTCTTTCACTGAATCAGTATGTTTCATATTGAAATTAAACTCAAAAATTTTAAAGTCTTCCTGCTTTGGTTCTATTAAATCTTTAGTAGCCCCAATTTTTCTGTATTCTTCATCACTTACTGGAGAAACTTTGGCTTCAATTTCTATCAGTGGTGCTTTATCATTACATGCTGTTAGTAATACTAAACAAATTAACACCGCGAAAATCAAACTTAATTTTTGCATAATCACACTCCAATATATTCAATATTTAAATATTCGAATTATAACATTAACTCTTCAAATAACCAGCTCAGTTAGTTGAAGAGCAGCAATTGGAAAATTGCCTAATTTAAAGAGCAAATTCACGTTAATTGTGAATTTGCTCTTTTTCCATGGTTCAAAAAAATGTTTACGATGAACTGCATACTCAAACTCCCAAAACATATGTTGAGTTAACAGAATGTTCACAAAACAGAAGGGAGATGAATAGATGGATGCTCGAACTTTCAGACCTCGGAATGTGATTTGTATGGCCATTATCGTTTTTATATCGGTGTTAATTGGGTACGGTATATATATAAATTTTATTGATGTTCCCTTTCCATGACGCCTTATTTCTTTAACTGACTTAACAAGTATTTTCGGTTGTCTAGTATGCGTTGATCGTTTGGCTTAAATTTACGTGCTGTCTCATTATGCTGATATGCATTTTCATAGAGACGTAAGCGATTGTATAACAAACTTAACTGTAAATGAGGAAGCCATGTAGAATAAGCATGCTTTTGAATACCCATTGTTGCTAAAGGTTGCTGTAATGCTTGTGAATACCAATAAATAGCCTCTTTATTTTTCGATTGCTCCATAAAAAAATGACCGATTCGACAGCATGTTTCTGGTCTTGGTCGATCATATAATAATGATTGTAATATAGCTTGTGTTGCTTGTTTTGAATCGTGTAGCTGTTGGTAGCAACCTGCTAAATTTAAACAGGCTTCTATATTTTCATCAGCAGTGCCTTTTGTGGAATCAAGGAAAATATTATAGTGATTGATAGCTTCTAAATATCGCTGATGATTTTTTAGTTCATTTGCGTAATGAAAAGTTTCTCTAGCTGAAAATGGGTGCCCTTCTTTCATTAAACGTTCATAAATACGAATATTGCGATGAATATCACTTTTTCTTGGCAAATGTGTAACTGCTATATCGCTATGATAAAGCTGGCCTGTTACATCTAAATACTCATGGACGGCACCCCGCCACTGAAAATTATTTGCACGTTTTACGAGGCGAAACCTTTTTTCACTCGATTCTACACAGCCATTAGCATCCAACGTTACGTAATAATCCATTGAAACAGCATCGACATTTGGATGATAAAGTGACTGCTTAAGCTGTAGAAACTTTTGCTGATGTTCTGTGGTAATTACATCATCTGCATCGAGCCATAAAATAAAATCTTTCGTGGCTTGTTGAAAGGAAAAGTTACGGGCTTTGGCAAAGTCGTCACACCAGGTAAAATCAAAAATTCGAGAGGTATAGTTTCGGACGATATCTTTTGTACGATCAGTTGAACCTGTATCTATAATATTGATTTCATCCACTATATGTTGAACGGAATCTAGGCATCTTTCAATAATACATTCTTCATTTTTGACAATCATACATAAACTAATCGTAAACATCGGTCCCCTCCTTTTTTTGTAATAATATATGCGAGCTTAAAAATTTATCGATGTTTTTTATCATTTTATCGCTCAACTTTTTGAATTTGTCGCCCAGCTTTCATTTTTTATCTACATAAACAAAAAACGAACGTTGCACACGTTCGTCTTTTTGTTTTATAAGTATTGTTCACGCCACTTTAGTTGTTCTTTTTCTGTGAGCTGTTGTTCTAAGTGTGAATCCCATTGATTTAACAGCGCATTCCATACACGAACGAACAAGATATCTTGCTCTTTATTGTGTAAGACGAATTCAAGACACGGGATATCATTAATTTGTTTTGCGTCTGTTTGAACAATTTTTGAAATTATTTTTTGAGATGCTCCAGCTCCAGCTTTTTCTTCATCCTCTTGTTGTAGCGCTTCTATTAACATTGCTTCTTCGAAATGTTCCTGCTTCTCAGCCCTTTCATCCACATAGCGATATAACTCTGGTAGATCATCATATTCTTCTATATTGTCCTCGTCGACGGCAAGAAATGCAAGATGGCAAGGGCTATAGTAGAGGTTGGCCATTTCTACTTCTAACTCCTCTTCAAAGATACCACGTTCCAATTGCTGCTGCCCTTTAGAGGTTAATCTATAGAAGCCTTCCGTTTGCTCAATAAGACTTACTCGAGACATTAACGATACTAAATCCTCAATAAATAACGGATCGACTAGTAATAGCTCACTTAATTCTTGTGCATTTGCAAAATCTGCTTCCTGTATGCTCATTAACAGCATTGTCATCAAGACATCCATAGTAGAACGACGTACTGGCTCATAGGTCACTTCTACTGTTCGAATGGGAATACACCATTCATCGGTCTTGACGATTTTAATGTTTCGATTTTGCTGAAGTTCACGCATTAAGCGCTGCTGTAATTTTGACAATCTATATCACCTGTCCTTCGTGATTACGCAAGCCGTTATAGGATTTTACTGTCTCTAACAGATTGCTGTACATCTCTCGTGTATCTTGATGCTTCGCACGTTTGGCAAACATTTCAGCACTTCCGACAAGTAGTAATAGCTCGCGCGCACGAGATAAGGCAACATTTAAGCGACGATAATCTCTTGCAAAGCCAACGTCTCCCCCTTTAGGAGTATTACGTACCATACTAACTAATATGACGTCCATCTCCATACCTTGGAACTTATCGACTGTCCCTGTTCTAAATTGAAGATGTGGTAGCTGTAATTCCTGTTGCAGAAGGCGATTGATTTTCTTTACTTGCTCCCCGTAGAAGCTAATAACCCCAACGCTTTTTTGCGCATCTTGAGGCATGCGTCCTGCTTCTTTAGCTTCAATAACAGACTTATTCAAATCTATTAAAATACGTCGAATTGTTTGTAATTCACCCTCATTGTAACGACTCGTTCCGCCCTTTACTTGCTCCTCTAAATAAGGCTTTTCGGTCGGAATATCAACCCATAGCAGATGATCATCACGGTTCATAAATTGACCTTCTAGGCAATGATCTCGTGCCGCATCTGAATCTGGTAAGCCACATTGCAGGCCATTTTCCTCTTTCGCGTAAAATGGTGTAATACTGTGCATAATTTTTTCATGCATTCGGTACTGCAATGCCAGCATTTGCTTATGTGTTTGCGGTAAGTTATTAAATAAACGTTCAAACAGTGATTCACGCAGCAAATTTTTTAATTCCTGCGCACCATCGAAGTCTGGATTTTCATCGAGCATCGCCTTTAACGTTTCCTCCAATGTATCGTCTCCAAGTAGTGGAGGTAGCTGATGATGATCGCCTACTAAAATAACTTTTTTACCCTTAAGCATCGGTAATAATAGCTCTGGTGGTGTTGCCTTTGATACTTCATCAATAATGACAACATCAAACGTCGGGTAGTTCTCCATAAATTCCTTACTCGCTGAAGCAACGCATGTTGTACCGATAACATTCGCATGACGCACATATAATTTACGAATTTCATCTAAATCATATTCAGTAGCATTTTGCAGCTTGTCACGCCATTGCTCTTGTAATTTTTTTCGAAGAGGTAGCTGCTGTTCCTTGCGCTGTAATTCCACAATTGATGTTTTCGAGGTTGCAATTGCTTCCACTACTTCCTCGGAAGTGCGCTCTGGTGTTGATTGTAGAAGTTTTGTGCATGCTGTGAGCTGCTTCTCCTTCTTCAATCCAGCTATATTAATTTCTTTAATATTTTCTTCTAATTGTGTTAACTGCTGCTCAACCTCTTGTAAGCTAATCTGCGCTGTTTGAAGTGCCGCTTTCTTTGGTAGGAGCTGTGTATGAGCATGCTCTACTGCCTCAAGCTGTTGACATGCTATTTGAAGAGAAGATTTTGATTGCGATACAAGCATTTTTAAATGCTCTACAGACTCTTCTGGCTCAGCATCAATTTGGAATGTCTCAGCTAGCTGCTGCAGTCGTTCTGTATGCTGTAAAAATGGTTGTAATTGTCGCTGTATGCTTTGAACATCAAAGCTTGTAATTGCACATTCTTGATGTAATAAGCCACCAATACCTTTACGTAACGACTCAAATTCTTGATCTTTATGATCTTGTTGTTGTTTAAGGGCTACACCTTTTTGCCAGACAAAATCACGACGCATATATAATCCGAGCAAGAAACTCTCAATTTGCTCGGTAGGTGGTGTTTGATCATCTTGAAAGGCTGTATTGAGTTGTGCAAAAACACCTGTTAGATTTTGCAAAGAAAACGATTGAACTGGCTGCACTCTACTTTTAGCAAGGGCACGTTCTTTTTCTTCATCAGATACAAATGCCTCAAGCTTTGCGATCGCTTTTTGTAAACGTGAATTGATGGTTGCCCATGCCTCTAAATCTTTAGCATCCTCTAAATGCTGCAATCGATTAATTTGCTGTGAAAGCACATAGGATGGGCGAATTTGATAATGTTGTAAAAATCGTTGGATTCGCTCATACGACGTTAAAGTATCAATATATTGTTCGGCATCCTTCATTAATCGAAGACGATTATTTTCCTCTTCATATTTCGATTGGATATCTTTGAACTGCAGTTCTAGATGTTGCTTTTGCTCTTGCAGCTCCTTATATTGAGCACCTGCTTCCAATTGCTCAATCTTTTGAGTAGTTTCCTCTATAGTAAGCTTTAACTGCTCTAAAGATGGGCTTTCAGTAAGGGTCTGCTCAAGCGACTTTACAGCAGGCTCGATTTGCGCCAACTGTTTTTCGTAATGTTCTTTATGCGCCTCGTTCTCCTGCTGCTCAGTTTTTGCAGCCTTTAATTCTTTCTTTAACGCTTGTATTTCCTGCTGTAAAATTGGCTCGTCAATTGCAGCCTGTTCTTTTGCAGCTATTTCTTTTGCTAGCTCCTCAAGCCATGCCTCAAGCTTTTCTAGCTCTTCCTCAGCCTTGGTAATACTTAATTTTAGTTCTTGTTCACGTTCTGTAAAGGCTATGATTTCCTCTTCAATCGCTGCAAGAGTTTGCTCACGCCAATGAAGCGCAACATTTTCCTCAATAAATTTTTTACCCTCTTCTTCAATGCTTTCCGTTCTACCATAGCGTAAAATTCGAATTTCTTGATTAGAAAGAAGTCTTCCTAATGCATTATCCACGGCTAGGTTTGATTGAGAAGCCACGAGTGTTTTTAAGCCAGCTTTAACATTTTGCTGACAAATTTCAGAAATAACGGTTGTCTTCCCTGTGCCAGGAGGTCCTTGAATTACATACAAATCTTCAACAGACAATGCTCCTAAAACAGCGCGGCGTTGATATTCGTTTAAATTATTGTGAAAAACAATATCCTCACGAAGCTTTGATGCTCGGACTGTTGGACGTTTTTCAAATAGTATTGTCTCTAAATTAGGGTTAACTGCCTCGCCTTTTTCTAACTTCGTAAAACCATTGCGTAATCGTCTAATTTGACTCAATGTCGCAAAGTTACTAAAGCTCGCCTGCTTTGAACGAAGATTAAGTTGATCTTTACGTGCTAAATCTTGCACAAAAGGCTTTAAGTCAATTTCTATCGTCTGCTTCCCTGCATTAGCCTTTAAAACTTGTCCAATTTCACCGCGTACCCCTTGAATGCTTACACTTAACCCTTCAAGCTTCTTCCATTCCTTCGATTTTATATACGGGCAGACAATTGTCAGCCTAGTAAAATCTTCATTAAAATAGCTTTGCTTAAACTCTGTATGAATATCATCAATGGTCGCATCGCGTTCTTGAATTTTTAAATAGCCTTCCCAGCTCGAGATACGCTTTTTCACATATTCTGTGCGTTCCTCGGCTATCGGTAGCCCTCTTATTTTTGTATGAAGATCCAGCGGAATCCCTGCTCCATTATTAGGTCTTGTGACAAATTCCAACGCTGCTGGTAAGCGTCGGTTTGTATTGATTGGGCCTCGCATATGTACAAAACGAATATTTGTAGCTAACAATCCTTCAACCTTTAACACACAATCCATAATGGCTGTTTTCTCAGCAATCACGTCGGATAACTTTTCATTTTGCTCCGCATTAAAATAAATCGATAAAAATGTTTCACCAACCGTTTTTGCTTTGCGCTTTTCGATATAGACGGTGAACGTTTTCTGTAAGGCAAAAAAGGCATGCTCATTTGCTGAGCATTCCTCTACCGCTTCCTTCGCCTTATTAGTCAATATTAGACTACAGCGTTGTTTTTCTAGTATAGCGATGTCCTGCATGAGCAGCCCTCCCTTCCGTTTCACTAAAATTCTATTTTATCACATCGTAAAAGAATTCTTGAAAAGAAAAATCCCCTGCACAGTGATTTCCTTCCACTGCACAAGGGATGAATTTTATTTTAATGTTGATCAATGGGTTCTTTCGGCAATGTTTTGCTCATTTCACAATATTGAACAAAAACACGAGCCAATTCACGTAAACGATTATGAACATCTTCGTCGACAATCTTGTTATCTGCATCAAAATGAGATGTGTGTGTGTATACATAGTTCGGCGTTACAAGTGCACGGAAGTAGTCTAAAATTGGTTTTAACTGATTTTCTACTACTAAATGGTGCTGATACGTGCCACCATTTGCCACAATCGATACTGGCTTATAGCGCATTGTTTTTGGATGCAAGAAGTCAAATGCATTTTTTAAAACGCCCGGAATTGATGCTTGGAAAATCGGTGTAGCGATAATATACGCATCCGCTTCTTCGAACTTTTTAATCATTTCTTTCATGTCATCATTTAACGGTGAACCGTCTACAATTTGATGCTTATATTGACTAAAATGCATAATTTCTAACTCGAAACTTGCATCTAATTCTTTAATATATTGCTCCACTTGCTCTAAAATAGCACCAGTTTTACGACCAAACATCGTGCCATCAACGAGTAAAATTTTCATTATCACTTTGCCTCCACATTCATCTTCTACAATAATATTGTAACAAATGAAAAGAGGCACGGAAAGAAATGTAGTGGTTAAAACCGTAATTTCAGTCTTTAGGCGGAACGTAGTCTGCTTAAGAAATATGCTTTCTAAAAGTTATTAAAATAATATTTGGCTCACGTGGAGTTGATTTCCGTTCCGGCTGGGGGGCGTCCGATGAGCCGCAAGGAGTCGCCCAACCTCCACTCCTATCAATGAACCTTTATTTATCCTCACGACGTTGGAATTTTACTTCTTTGTCTACAACGGTTTCCTCTATTTTAAATTTATCTCGATTAATCACGACTTCACGATTTACTTTATCTTCTTCATTGCTAGAACTAGATAAATTGCGCTTGTCCCAATTAAATAATTGCTCCCTTGAAACATCTTCATCCTGCATTTCTGGAAAATCTAATTTAGCCAAATCTTGAGATTGATAAATTGTAACCGGCTGTTTATCGCCATACAGTGCAATAACTATCATCGCCTTTGCAACCTGGGAGGCTTCTATAGCTCTTGAACGCTTTAATGGCCCAACTAATAGTGGCTTTGCGAGTTTTAAAACTTTCTCTCCCGCCTTTTCACCTAAGCGAAATTCCTCTCTCTCACCAACCAATAAAGATGGCCGAATAATTGAAAGTCTCTGTAAGCCTAGCTCTATAAGATCATGTTCAAGCTTTCCTTTTACTCGATTATAGTAAATTGGAGATTTTTCATTTGCCCCCATTGCTGTAATAACTAACATATGTGGGATTCCTCGATTTTTTGCTAACGAGGCAATCGTTAGCGGATATTCAAAATCAACTTTCTCAAATTCCTCACGAGATCCTGCTTTTTTAATCGTTGTTCCTAAACAACAATAAAGCTCATGTGCAAATTCAATATCTTTTTCCTCTAAAGTATCAAAATTACGAATTTTCACTTCTAGCTTCGGATGCGTAAATGCTGGTGCTCTTCGTGCAATAACCGTAACCGAAACATATTCATCATTTTCACATAGTTGTTCTACAAGAGCGGTACCTGTTAATCCAGTAGCCCCTACAACAATCGCTGCGCGCATTCCCATTGGTTTGTACCCCCTTCAAAGCTCATTTGCTCCGAATCTAACTGCCGGAACAAAATCTGCTAGCTTCTATTTTTATTGAAAAGCTGAAACAATCCTATGTATCTTTCCACAAACTCTACTTTATTTATCGACCAAAGAAGGAGCTCTTACTCATTTAATTTTAAGAGTTTTGAAAAACCATTTTAAGGAGATCACCACAATTTAACTTCTTTCAGCAGTCTCCCATCTCTATAGGTAGCGAGATGAATGCGGTTTTAAGCCACTTTTCAGGGGTGCCCAAACATCCGCTGAAAAAGAGGAACTCAGTCTAAGAACGCCACGTCCTGTGGCAATTTATCTGTGCGAAAGCGCAGCGTCAGTGGCAAATGTTTTCTGTAGCGAAAGCGAAGCGACAGCTACAATTATGCCGAGGCATAATTGATATTTGTCATAATTTATCTAATCCTAATTTTTTACACATACTTGCCCATCATTCACCATAGTTTAAATAGACGGATGAAAGGATGGGATACATTTGCAAAACGAAACTCAAGCAATGGAACTAAAAAAGACGATAGTTTTCATTATTGAAAGCTGTATCGATAAAGGGCTGTATCCTTTTGAACGGGTTGCAACGCTGGCAAAGCTACTTACAAATGAAAAAGTTTTCATATTTGTAAAGACCCCTTCAAATGATGGAATTCAAATTTTAATGAATGAAAATCTCTCGCCAATCTTATTTGAACATTTCGATGAGCTACCGAAGCAAATGAAAGGTATTCAGCCTGATTTAATTGTAAGAGATGGTCGTAACTCCGAAAGCTGGCAAGTACAAAATTTACGACCGTTCTGCAAAACAATCATTCATTTTGATGATTTGGGTGAAGGTGGCCAAGCCTGTGACTGTGTATTGCTAGCACTCTATCAAGAAGTTAAAGATTATTTACCATCTCATTATATTGGTGGTAGTTTCAATTTCGCATTACCACAAGCTTTTCAGAATTTTGATGATCGACCAGACAGTAAAATACCTGAAGATCCGCCTCATATTGTTGTTGCTTTTGAGGATGGGGACGAGCATAACTTAACCTACCGAACTCTTCGTCACTTAACGCAGCTACAAATCCCACTACAAATTACAGTAATGATTGATGATAGCTATCGACATGCAACAGATGATTTGCAAATGATGGTACTTAGTCGTCGTAATACTGCCATTCTTCGTGATAAAAACGCACTCCTAAAACTATTACCTAAAGCAGATATTATTATTTGTAATGCTAACTACACGCCTTATAAAATCGCCTCTTATGGTGTTCCTTGTATTACTCTTGCACAAACTGAGGCTGAGCTATTACATGCCTTCCCTCGCGAACAGAACGGCTTTATTCATCTTGGACTTGGTCGCAAAATGAAGCAATCACAAATTCAAAACGCTGTCATGGAATTTTTATTACATGAGGCCCGAAGCGAACGCGCTGTTAAAAAACAACGACAGCTCAATCTAGCAAGTAACAATGAAGCACTACAGTCATTGCTTTTAGATTTCGCTTATGATCGACATAATATCGCTTCTACTTAGTGATTCTTTGCAGGTGGATATGATACAATATAGTAGAAATTTCACTTTCACTTATCTGTAATTACAAGAAGTGAATTCAAGCACCATAAGTACCCGATTGATAGTAACTAATAAGCGGTGGGGGATAAAAAAACCTCCATCGCTTTTACTTCTTTCAGTGGGCGTCCAAACACCCGCTGAAAGAAGTTAAAGCCTCCGGCGGATGTCACAGATTCGAAAAGGAGTTCACAGAGGATGTTAGCCTAAAATCATCACATCATGCGATAACGGCTAACTGGCCTGCGTCGGTGCTGCTGACGCTGCGTTAGCACTACGCTTTCGCACAAAAAACATCTGCAGGCCTAAGCACAAAGCCGATTCCGGACGCAATTATGCCGAGGCATAAATTGATACGCATTCGTTATACAAATAAACACACATAAAGGAGCAATTATCATGCCATCAAAAAGCGATATTGAATATCAAATTAAAGAGCTTAAAATGGATTATATGAATTTACAAGGCGATATCGAAAAACTTGAATCTACAGGTCATAATGATCAAGTAGCAAAAGCTGAGCAACGCCTTGCAAATATGGAAGCAACACTAGCGGAATTGAATAAACAATTAGCAGAACTATAAAAATGATATTAGCGGTCATAAAAAAAGCTTAGCCGCTATCTCGGAGGAACATATATGGCAATATTAACAGTGGAAAATTTAGGTCATTCTTTCGGTGACCGCACGCTTTTTAAAGATGTCTCTTTTCGTCTAGTTGAAGGTGATCATATTGGTCTTGTAGGTGCAAACGGTGTTGGTAAGTCAACATTAATGGGCATCATTACAGGCCAAACAATCCACGATACTGGGAAGGTTGAATGGCTTCCAGGAACACATTACGGTTATTTAGATCAGCACACTGTTTTGACAGCTGGTCGAACTATGCGTGATGCATTACGTGACGCTTTTCTTCCTTTATATAAAAAAGAAGAAGAGCTTAATGAAATTACAGGAAAAATGGCTGAAGCAACACCTGAAGAATTAGAAGTTTTACTAGAACAAATGGCAGAGGTGCAAGATGCGCTGGATGCAGGTGATTTCTATTCTCTTGATATGAAAATTGAAGAGGTTGCACGAGGTCTTGGTCTTGATGCAATCGGCTTAGAACGTGATGTTGCTGCCCTTTCAGGTGGTCAACGTACAAAGGTTTTACTAGCCAAGCTATTACTTGAAAAACCAAAAGTATTATTACTAGATGAGCCGACGAACTATTTGGATGAAGAACATATTACATGGTTAAAAAACTATTTAAAGAACTACCCACACGCTTTCTTATTAATTTCGCACGACACAGAGTTTATGAACGACACGGTGGATGTTATCTTCCAACTAGAATTCTCAAAATTAACTCGCTATACAGCGACATATGAAAAGTTTTTAGAGCTTGCTGAAATCAATAAACGCCAGCATATTGATGCTTATGAAAAACAACAAGAATTCATTAAAAAGCAAGAAGATTTTATCGCGAAAAATAAAGCTCGCTACTCAACTACTGGCCGTGCAAAATCTCGCGCCAAACAACTTGACCGCTTAGAGCGTATCGATCGCCCTGAAACAGCTGTAAAGCCTGAATTCGGTTTTAAAGAGGCACGTTCTTCAAGTCGTTATGTAGTAGAGGCTGAAAACTTAGTCATTGGATACGACAAGGACAAGCCGTTACTTCCCCCACTTACATTTGAGATTGAACGTGGGGAAAAAATTGCCCTAGTCGGTATGAATGGTGTCGGTAAATCAACATTATTAAAAACGATGTTAGGCAAAATAAATCCACTAGATGGAAAAGTGATTCGCGGTGACTATCTTTACCCATCTTACTTCGAACAAGAAGTAAAAGCTGAAAAGATTACACCTATTGATGATGTGTGGAATGCCTTCCCTTCTATGGAGCAAGCACAAGTACGTGCAGCATTAGCTCGCGCAGGACTAAAAACAGATCATATTACTCGCCCACTTAATTCTTTATCTGGTGGTGAGCAAGCAAAGGTACGTTTATGTAAGTTAATGATGGATGAAACAAACTGGCTTCTATTTGACGAACCGACGAACCACTTGGATGTCGATGCAAAAGATGAGCTAAAGCGTGCTATGAAAGAATTTAAAGGCACAATCGTACTAGTAAGCCATGAACCTGAATTCTATGAAGGTTTAGCAACAAAGGTTTGGAATGTCCAAGACTGGTTTACTTCAGGACAACAAAGCTAGAAATATTATTAATATGGGCAGTTACCGGTGTGATTCATGGATTACTCGGGGCTGCCCTTTTTTTGTGTTTAACATTTGCCGTGGGTAAGGTTTCCGGGACTACACTTGCGTATTTGACCAGTTCTTTGGAGTACCTGAGCACTTTTCCATGGTACCCGAGCAGTTCTCTCGCTTACCTGAGCACTTCTACTACTTACCTGATCAGTTCTCCGGCTTACCCGATCACTTCTACTACTTACCTGATCAGTTCCCCGACTTACCCGATCACTTCTCTTACTTACCTGATCAATTCTTCGGTTTACCCGATCACTTCTACTACTTACCTGATCAGTTATCCGGCTTACCCGATCACTTCTACTACTTACCTGATCACTTCCCCGACTTACCCGATCACTTCTCTTACTTACCTGATCAATTCTTCGGTTTACCCGATCACTTCTACTACTTACCTGATCACTTCTCCGGCTTACCTGATCACTTCTCTTACTTACCTGATCACTTCTCCGGCTTACCCGATCACTTCTACTACTTACCTGATCACTTCTCCGGCTTACCCGATCACTTCTCCTACTTACCTGATCACTTCTACTACTTACCCGATCACTTCTCTTACTTACCTGATCACTTTTCCTTCTTACCTGATCACTTCTCCGGCATACCCGATCACTTCTCCTACTTACCTGATCAGTTCCCCGGCATACCCGAGCATTTCCCTAACCTACTCGAGCTTTTGGAAATGGTCCTCTTCACAGCCCACAAAACAAAAATTTATTTATTTAGGAATAAAAACCTGTATTCAATCATATTAATAATGAGTGGATTAACAATATATCTATCTCCATTAATTCAGACTATTTCTCTCTATATTAGAGTAGCTCTCTTTATTCTACGAACTTCTATTATTAATATTGAGTAAACTTACATCATTGTAAGCTGAATTTACGAAACTTTTCGCTCTTTTGTGCGTATATTTTAGTGTAGTAAAAAAAATTCATTTCTGTTTAAAAATTTTCAAATTAACTATTGATTTATATATAGCTTACTAGTAAGATATATGTATAACCTAATTAACTTACTAATAAGATATATATTAAATATAATCCTAAAAAAGAAAGCGGGGAATGAAGAATGACAGTTACAATTTATTCACAAGCGAGCTGTTCTTCATCCAGAAAAGCATTAAAATGGTTAAAAGATCACAAAATCGAATATAAAGAAAAACGTATTACTTCACATCCACTAACACTTGCTGAATTTAAAGAAATTTTAAGCATGACAGAAGATGGAACAGACGAAATCATTGCAACTAACTCAAATGATTTTAAAAATTTAAATGTTGATATTGATCAGCTCTCTATTCAAGAGTTGTTTGCCATCATCCAAGCTCACCCAAGAATGTTACGTAGCCCGATCTTAATAGATGAAAAACGTATACAAGTTGGGTACAATGAGATGGACATTCGTCGTTTTATTCCACGTAGAGTACGTGCTTATGAGTTAAACGCGATGACAAGATTGGCACAAGAAAGTTAAAACAGTTTTGGAGTTGACCTTATATGGATCAAGAAAAAGAAAGAGCCATTACCTCGTTGTTTGAAGTAGTATCTTCCATTGAGCGTAAGTGGGCAAACGAGTGGAATAATCATAATGTACTCGGCTTTTCAAAATCCCATATTTTAATTTTAGACTACTTATCGCAGGAGGGACCGAAACGCCCTTCTGCCATTGCTGATCGGTTAAAAGTGACGACAGGTGGTGTCACTGTTTTAACAACTAAGCTCATTAATGCTGGCTTTATTGAAAAGACACAGCATGCAACAGATCGACGAGCATCCCAATTGAAAATTACTGCTGATGGCGAAAATATTTTAGAAGATTCCCGCCAGCAAGTTACCGAACTTATACAAAATTTGTTTGGTATGCTGTCAGCTGATGAGGTACAAACATTACGAGATATTTTTGTAAAATTACTCAACGCCGAACCTAATCGACCTGAGTAAAAGTTTCATTTTCACACCTTAAAAAGTTAGATATGCATCTAACTTTTTAAGGTGTTTTTCTTTTGGCGCGATTTTCGGATGACTGCCCCCCTCCCCCCTCACTTTTATCAGCGATGTTTGATGGTCTATCAGCGATTCCGCATCTTTTATCAGCGATATTCAATGGTCTATCAGCGATTCCTGCTCTTTTATCAGCGATGTCCATTCTTCCGGCGATAAATATCATCAAAAAAGATGCATCGCAAAGTAATTTTGCAATGCATCTTTTTTGGGATTGGCCGAGCGAATACTTCCGTCTAAGTAATTATGCTAGTGCGACCAATGCATTTAATTATGCTGGTAGCACAGACTCTACTATGGATGCATCGGCCATTAGCATTTCTTTTAAACGAGCTTTTGCACGGAATAAGCGAGATTTCACAGTTCCAATTGAAACTTTCATAATTGAAGAGATTTCTGCAAGTGAAAATTGGTCTATGTAGAAATACCATAATGTTTTACGATAGATTGTATCTAATTGACCCATTTTATCCTGTACTAATTTAGTAACAATATCTTTTTCGATTTTTTCTTCTGTTGAAATGTCATTGTTGGGAACCAAATCTAAAATCGGTACGTCTAATGTTTCAGGTTGGTTCATCATGTATTTACTACGTCGTGTTTTTTTACGATAGCGATCTCTAAATGTATTCATTGTAATTGTTGTTAGCCAAGCTTTAATATGCTCTACCTCGGCAACGCTATCTTCATAGCGCACAACTTTTACCCATACTTCTTGCATTAAATCTTCAGCTTCTACATTATTGCGAGTAAGTTTTAAACATAGGTGGTATATGTAACGATTGTATTCCTCATATACGCCTTCTAATTTTTCATTCATTGTGTATTCCTCCGCTTCTTGTTCTTGCTTCTATACACATTCTCGCAAAATAATGTATTACACTCTATCGTATTGGCTTTCAATTACATTACAATCGTGTAAGCTTAAATGCTTTCACTTGTAATATTCGTAAATAATGTTTTATTACTATATTTATTTTTCGAGGAAAAGCTTTATAACACGCCCCTACCTCCTTTTTTTATTGTATAACCAATAGCATTCCCTTAAATTTCCTAACATAAAATAATTCTGATTTTTCATGTATTTCAAACACTTATTTCAATAGCCCCAATCGAAAGGCAGAAGCGACAACTTGAGTGCGGTTCTTTGCTTTTAGCTTTGTCATTAGACTACTGACATAATCTCTTACTGTATGCTCACTTAAAAACAGTAAGCTACCTATTTTTTTATTGTCATACCCTTCTGCTAGTAAGCCCAAAATCATTGATTCTCGTTCTGTTAAGTGAAGCTCAGAGGCGTTCTCCGTTTTTTCACCTTTTCTTGATAAAAATAACCCCAAGCGTTTCCCAACTTGTTCAAGTAACTGTAATTCATCTTTGGTGCAATCAAATTCTTCTCCTAGCTGATCAAATGTCAGCCATCCAAACAATTGATCTTCATGAATAATCGGTATAAAAATCACCGAGGACAAATCAAATAATTTTATATGCTCTTCTTTTACATAATTTTTAGGGTCTCTTAAATAAATCGGTTTCTTGGAGCCAAAAACTAAATGTTGTGCAGTGAGCTGGCCCTTCATGCTCTGTACTTTTGAAAGCTCTGCACCAATGACCCCGTAAAATTGATTTGACCATGGGACATATGCGTAAAAGACACATCTTTTATATTGAAAATACTCTTCACATTTTTTTAATATAAAGGCTAAATCTTGATATCCAGAACAACGAATCAGTAGCTTATTAAGTTGATCTAACAATAGGAGGTTTTTCAGTTCTAAACTTTCATGTGAATCAGACTTTGTCTTATGCTCTTCCTCACATTTGTTATAACTTTGAACAAGATAAGTAAACAGCGATAGTAAAAACATGACTATTGCGTTCATTCGGCTATGTTTCTGTTGAATCATAAAGGTAATCAAGGATTTCTCAAATATTAATTGAAACAGGTTAAAGCTTCCCATATCTATAATGGATAATTGTGATTGAAGCCACGTATCTAAATAACCTCCATATTCTTCATTGATATCTTCAATTTCAATATGAGTTAACAGAAGAATAAACGAATACAGCAGCATCTTAGTCCTTTTTCGATCCGACTCAGAAATAGAAGGCTCTAGATTAAGATAGATATTTATATTTTCTTCTAGCTGTTTGCTATAAATTTTAATGAACAAGACGAATTCTTGGAATGTAACTTCTTCATATGAATGGGTCATATAAATCCTACTCCTTCACAATCCATTACCCTATAAATGGACGATATTAACTCAATATTATACAGCACCTTATAGGATAGTATTTCAAAATGAAACGAGTATGATGGAAGTATCACTAGATATTAGTGAATACTTTTGAAGCCTGAGGTAATCATAAAACTATGATAAGAAAGGTACGTGCTTGTTATGAGACTAGAAAATAAAGTAGCCATTATTACAGGTGGCGGTACAGGAATTGGTAAAGAGACTGCACTATTATTTGCTAAAGAAGGAGCAAAAGTAGTTATTACAGATATTAACGAACAATCAGGAAATGCAACAGTAAAGGATATCCAAGCAATTGGTAGAGAAGCACTTTTCGTACGTCATGATGTGGGCAACGAAGATGATTGGAAAAAGGTTGCAGATGAAACAATCCATACTTTTGGCAAAGTTGATGTTCTATTCAACAATGCTGGTATTTATATTATTAAGCCTATGGCAGAAATTGAATTAGCCGAATGGAATCGTTTAATGTCCATTAATGTGACAGGTGTATTCCTTGGAATGAAACATATTATGCCACTAATGGCTAAACAAAATAAAGGCTCTGTCATTAATGCATCATCGATAGCAGGTTTAACCGGAGCAGCTGGACATGTTTTATATGGAGCTAGTAAAGGTGCAGTTCGTATTATGACAAAGGATGCTGCGATGGAATATGCCGACGCTGGTGTTAGAGTAAACTCTATTCATCCAGGTTACATCGATACTGGGATGGCGGACTATGCATCAGAAACAACAGGTAACTCTAAAGAGCAATTAGGTAAAAACCTCTTCCCATTAGGACGTTTAGGCTCTGTCAACGAAGTGGCTAAGATGGTATTGTTTTTAGCCTCTGATGAGTCTTCTTTCTCAACAGGAGCCGAATTCGTCATTGATGGTGGAGCAACAGCAAAATAAAAGGCGGGATAAAAAATGAAATTAAAAGATAAAGTAGCAATCGTAACAGGTGGCGCAAGCGGCATTGGCGAAGCAACTGTTCGCCTATTTGTTGAAGAAGGAGCAAAAGTAGTTATTGCTGATTTCTCAGATCGTGGACAAAGCATCTCAGAAGAATTAAATAGTAATGGATACGATACTCTTTTCATCAAAACAGATGTAACAAAAGAAGAAGACATCCAAAACATGATTAATGAAACGGTCAATAAATACGGTAAGCTAAATATTATGTATGCAAATGCTGGCGTAGCTGATGATGCTCCAGCACATGAATTATCCTACGAAAAATGGAAAAGAACGATTGATATTAATTTATCAGGTGTATTTCTTTCTGATAAATATGCCATTGAACAATTTCTTAAACAAGGTACAGGCGGTGTCATCGTTAATGCTGGTTCCATTCATAGTTTTGTTTCCTTACCAGCTCCAACAGCCTACTCCTCTGCAAAAGGAGGCGTAAAACTGTTAACACAAAACTTATGTACTACTTATGCAAAGGAAGGCATTCGTGTTAATGCCGTATGTCCGGGATACATCGACACTCCCCTACTCTCTGAAGTAGATGCTCAACAGAAAGAATATTTAGCTTCACTTCATCCACAAGGTAGACTTGGTAAACCAGAGGAAATAGCAAAAGCTGTGCTATTTTTAGCTAGCGATGATGCAAGCTTTGTCAATGGTACTACTCTTCTTGTCGATGGCGGTTATACAGCTCAATAATCTATTACATGGTCTGAATTCGGTATACTTTATCGAGCTCAGACCATTTTTTACTAATCAAATTCAAAAAAATGTTATATGATAAATGAAATACTATTAAAAGGGGCTGGGTATTATGATCTTCTCACCATTATTTGAACAGGATGTACCTGAAGTTATTCTCCCTTAACGGAGAATCTTCATATCTCCGTTAAGGACAGGAATTGTCTAGAGATAACGGAGGGGAAAAAATGAAAAACACCTTATTAGGTTCCTTATATTTATCACTTGCTGCTAGCATTTGGGGTGGCATGTATGTAGTAGTTAAAGTAGTTGTCGATACCATACCACCGATAGAATTAGTATGGCTACGCTATATGATTGCCATAATCGCTTTGTTCATCATTGGCACTATTACAAAACAATCCTGGCGAATTGATAAACGGGACTGGCTGTTAATTTTTATGATTGGGCTAATTGGCAATACGATTTCTATCGTTGCCCAAGAGGTAGGTACTATGCTGTCTACTGCTCAAATGGGCGCCATCATTACTGCAACGACACCGGCATTTATGGTTGTTTTTGCGAGATTCATTTTAAAAGAAAAAATCACCTTAAAAAAAGCCGTTTCTATTATTCTCGCGACATTCGGAGTCTATATGATCGTCGGTAGTGCACATATCGATTCCTCCCATCAATTAGGTGGAGTTGCTCTACTAATCGCGGCCCTAACCTGGTCACTGATGTCTGTCCTTATTAAACGGGTACCGGAGCAGTATTCACAAATTGTTGTCACTAGCTACGGAACACTTGTCGCTATCATTGTCTTAACACCTTTAGCCATTCCGCGACTAATAAAATTAGACTTCCATGCTATGGTAGAACCTTCAATCTGGGGTGGCCTACTCTACTTAGGCGTGATCTCTACAGCGTGTGGCTTCTTACTTTGGAATCGTGGATTACAGATGCTCAATGCTGCAAGTGGCGGTTTATTTTTCTTCTTTCAACCAATCGTCGGTACCTTCCTAGGATGGCTATTACTAGGCGAACAAATAGGCGTATCCTTTTGGGTTGGAACTGCTTTAATCTTTAGCGGTGTACTATTGGTTATTCGTGAATAAGCATACTAAAAGCTGAATGATCTCTGATCTGGCCAAAAAAAGTTAGATTGATGTCTAACTTTTACGGGGCAGATCACTCTCTCATTCAGCTTTTTATAAGAAGTTACTTAGAGCGACTCGAGGTTAGTTAGAAATAAAAGATTCCGAATTCAGGTGCTCACAATATTCCCTTATTAATTTCCATTCATCATTTTGTTCTCTCCTAAATCTCTGAACAAATAATTTCACTACATCTATAAATTTCCCATCCATTTCAAAGGTTACCCAAAACGTTGCAATCACTTCATTTTCAGATGCAGGTGTAATGTGCAATTCTTTAAAGTGCCATTTTGGTTCATGACCTTCATACTGTTTATATGCCTCTACCCAACCATTACAAGTCTCTTCATATCCCCAATCTGCAATATCAGTACCAGGACCTACCCACCGTACTTCTATATCCGGTGAAATCAAAGCATTCATCTCATCTGCGCTGCAACCATTCCATACTTTTTGAAAACGATTAAAAAAACTTTGAAAATCTTCGATTAAAGTCGTCGTAGAAGACATTTAAAAACCCCCTCATAAAATATAGTTCAGTATATATATTAACAGAAAACTTAAAATTCGGAATTTTTTAACTATATAAATAGTCCGTTTTGGTCAAAAAATTTGAGGTTTAAATCAAATTCATTGAACTACTCCCCCCTAATGCAGTCACACAATCTATTACTCCCCAATTCCTCTTATATGACTATAAAAAATTTAGCTACATTGATTGACCCTCCCCTTACAGGAAACATTATATTTATAACAGGAGGTGATTGTTATGCTTACAATCGGTGAGTTTTCAAAGATCTCACATCTCACATTGAAGACTCTTCGCTACTATGATGAGATTGGACTTTTAAAACCTGCTTTCATAGACACTAAAAACAACTATCGCTATTATAATATTTCTCAATTAGAAACAGCTTTATTGATCGCACGCTTAAAAAGCTATTTATTTTCGTTAGATGAAATCAAGGTTATTTTAGCTAATTGGGAGGATACCGAACTTCTTCACTCTAAAATGAAAGCCAAACAAGAAAATCTGACACAACAGATTACATTTTATTCTTCATTGTTAAAAAAATTAAAGATTGATATTCAACTGATAGATGAAGAGGAAAATATCATGGGTTATTTAGATCAGATTGAGATTAAACTTGTTGATCACGTAACCTATAATATACTATCTCAACGAAAACAAATGAATACCGCTGATTTTCTAATTCACTTTAATGAGCTGTTTAGTAAAATTTTGTTTGAGAATTTATCACCTATTGCTAAACCACTCGCTATTTTCCATAGTTCAGAATATGAACCTGAAAATTATGATGTAGAAATTGCCATTCCTCTTGCGATTGCCACAAATAAAACAAAAGTGTTTAATCCCGGTCTTTGCGCAATGGCTACACTTATTGGCTCTTACGATGAATTACCTTCTATTCATACAAAGCTGCATGTTTGGATTGCTGAAAATAACTATAAACTGAACGGTGCTCCGTTTGAAATTTACCAAACGGATCCTTATAGCACACCAGAGGTGAATAATATCATAGAGGTGTATTTTCCCATTAAATAAAAAATGAAGGAGCGTCTTAAAATGTATGGTATAAACAAATCAACGATAAAAGAAAAGATATTAATTTTGGTTGCTGAGATTATTTATTTAATCATTGCCTATTATTTGCTTTTCATTACATATGACAAATCGGGCATTTCACTAGGACTTTTTATTGCTCTAATTATTACAGCTTTACGATTAACAGCTATGATGTTTATATGGTTGCCTAGAGGTATTGCATGGCAAGAAGCGATCATGAACAGTATAGCTTTTGGGATTTACTATTTAGGTTTCCCCATTTTAATGATTTCTAGTAATCAAGATCCAAACTTAACGGTACTTACTGTAGGTTGGATATTGTTTTTAGGAGGCAGTTTGTTAAATACAGTTTCAGAGTTACTTAGAAAACCTTTTAAAGACAATCCTTTAAACCAAGGTAAACTCTATACAGGCGGTTTATTTAAATATGCGATTCATATTAATTATCTTGGAGATTGCCTTTGGGTACTAGGCTTAGCGCTAATATCTAACAATATTTATAGTTTGCTTATCCCTCTAGGTTTATTCTTAGTATTTGTTTTTGGCTATATTCCAAAATCTGATGATTACTTACAAAACAAGTACGGAGAACAATTTACACTATATAAACAGAAAACTAAAAAGCTAATTCCTTTTATTTGGTAATAGCAGCAACCTCTAAAAACAAAGCAAGATCACCTATTGTAAGGTGATCTTTTTTAACTTCTTTGAGAAAATGTCTTTTGCACCGAAAGCGTAGCGACAGGTACAAAAGAAATCTGTAACTGACACTTTATTACCATCTTTAAAAAGAATATGCTTTCATGCTTACTTATTCATTTTCTTGTTAAGTAATTTATTATTAGATATAGCAACTTCTATTAGACCAATCATACATAAAGCTAAAAATAATAGTGACCAGTCGATTTTCCCATCTAAGAAAAGCGTATAGATAACAGAAATTACACAGTAACAAAATATTATACAAGCAACGACTATTCCTTTTTTATTTTTATTCTTCATCTTCTCACAACTTTCCATCATATATATCAAGGTAATTATACCATAATTAGGTAATGATCAAGTTATTTATAATATTGGCACTGCTTACTGCTTTAACTATCTTTTCATACGACTCGTTAATACAGCCCCGTTATTTAAAGAACCTACCTATTGCACTTGAGATTAATGATTTCTCTGTTTTACAAGCTGTTCATCATTTATATTCCTAGATATTAGATATCGTATCCCCTTGTATTGATTCCTTACCATCTTTGAAAAGAATACGAATGACTTTCCATATACAATATCAGGGAAATCCATTACCTGAAAATGAATATATGGTTCTGATGAATTACCAGAGTGTCCGCATTTCTTAAAAACACCTGCTTATCCCTATTTTTATTATATAAAATAGAAAAACGCCAACTTGATAGCTGGCGTTACTAAATAATACAATTTGATTATTTTGGGGCTGAATCCTGTGTGGGTTGATTCAATGTCAAAAATCAGTTTATTTCCCCAGCTTTCTATCCTTAACTGGCAAGTCGTTTTGTAATATATCTTGAAGGACGATTTTCAGCTGCATATACTGCTGCTCTGAAATATTCGTTTGCTTCATTACTTGACGTGACACTTCAGGTAGCTTTTGGCGTACTTCAACTCCTGCTTGTGTTAAATAGATATTCATTTGTCGCTCGTCTTCCTTGGAACGCTCACGACAGACGTAGCCTGTTACCTCTAACTTTTTTAGTACCGGTGTTAATGTACCAGAGTCTAAAAATAAACGTTGCCCCAATTCCTTCACCGTAATTTGCTCATCGTCCTCTAGGGCTAGTATGGCGATATAACCTGTATATGTTAAATCGTATGGCTTTAATAACATCGTATATTGACGAATGATTTCCTTTGAAGTCGCATACAAAAGAAAGCATAGTTGATTATCTAAATGATTCGGCATAGGAATCCCCTCTTTAAGTACTTTTGATACTATTCATATTAAAAATAAAGTTTCTACTTGTCAAACACAATTAAATTGTATACAATCAATATTGCACAATTAAATTGTATACAATCTAATTAAAGAGTGCCATAGAAAGGAGTTTTATCTTATGAAAGAATTATATACAACAACAATGATTAATAACGGTGGGCGTAATGGTAAATCGTATGCAGAGGATCAATCGTTATCATTAAATATTGCACCACCTGGCTCGAAATTAGCAGATGTTACAAATCCAGAACAACTATTTGCAGCAGGTTATAGTGCTTGCTTTAATAGCGCGTTAGATTTAATTAAACGCCAAAAGAAAATTCAAGGGGCATCAACAATTAAAGCAACGGTTAAACTAATGGAGCAAGCTGCATTTGACTACGTGCTTGCTGTCGACATCGAAGGGCATATTGAAGGCTTATCGATTGAAGAAGCACAACAATTATTAGAGATTACACATACCGTTTGTCCATATTCAAAAGCCACAATGGGTAATATCAATGTAACAATTAAAGCGGTTTAATTTATATTTAGTAAAAGAGGGAAATAAAATGACAACTACACCAGTAAAACAAATTATGCACGAACGTAAATCGGTTCGTAAATACAATGCTAACACAACGATTTCTCGTGAAACGATTATGCAACTGTTAGAAGATGCAACCTCATCCCCATCTTCAAGTAATATGCAGCCATGGCGCTTTATCGTCATCGATGATAAAGAAATCCAAAAGAACATTAATATTTTTTCATTTAATCAAGAACAAATCGAAACAGCATCTGCCATTATCGCTGTCATTGGAGATACAGAAATGTATCTAAATGCAGAGGAAATTTATGCGAAAAATGTTGAGCTGGGCTATATGCCTGAAGAAATTGCAAGTAAGCTTGCTCAGGATTCTCTAGCAATGTATGGTGCGATCCCAAAAGAGGCGCTACTAAATATCGTTCACTTTGACGCAGGCTTAATTTCAATGCAAATTATGCTATTAGCGAAGGAAATGGGCTATGATACAGTCCCAATGGGAGGCTTCGACAAATCAAAATTTGCTGAATATATGGAATTACCATCGAACGAAGTGCCTATTTTATTACTAGCGATTGGCGAGGCAGCTGGACCAGCTTATGGTTCTTCACGTCTTCCAATTGAGCGCCTTGTACGTTTCAATAAATAACGATCGATTTTAGCAATGTCCTTGAATGCATTTGGAGGGCATTGCTTTTTTTGAACTTTTAGATTGGACTGTACTGCCAAAAACAACGATACATGGTTTAAGGCATACATACTGTAGCATCTTATTAAATCGTGAACTCAATGTGAAAGTTACACCAAAGATGATTTGAGGCTGAATCTGTATCACTCCTTGGTCAAATTTCACAAGATAGTGGAGCTAAAATTGGGGCTAATCATTAATAAAAAAAGTCAGAACCCATTGCTATAACAAGATTCCCCAACCACATTATGCTATACTATTTCTATTATCGAAATATTTGAAAAGAGGGATGCTAGATGACAAATTTACAGCAATTAGATGCGTATTTCTCAGAACATCGTGAAGCACACTTAAGTGAATTAAATGAATTTTTACGTATTCCAAGTATTAGTTCTTTATCAGAGCATAAAGGAGATATACAAAATGCTGCTGAGTGGCTGGCAAACGCTTTTAAAAAGCTAAATCTTGAGAATATCTCTATTACGCAAACTGCAGGTCATCCTGTTGTTTATGCTGATTGGTTACATGCAGAGGGTAAACCAACTATTCTATTTTACGGTCATTATGATGTACAGCCGGTTGACCCATTAAATTTATGGGAAACTGAGCCATTCAACCCTACAATCCGAGATAACAAACTATTCGCTCGTGGTGCTAGTGACGATAAAGGACAAGTGTTTATGCACTTAAAAATGATTGAA
The DNA here is from genome assembly GCF_042884205.1 of Lysinibacillus sp. NPDC058147. NCBI lineage: Bacteria > Bacillati > Bacillota > Bacilli > Caryophanales > Bacillaceae > Lysinibacillus > Lysinibacillus sp. NPDC058147. The sequence goes on along the minus strand of NZ_JBHVUJ010000011.1, from coordinate 7,509 downwards.
GCATTATTTGCGACAACTGGAACTTTACCTGTGAACGTGAAGTTCATCTATGAAGGTGAAGAAGAGATTGGTAGTCCTAACCTTCCTGCCTATGTTGAAGAGCATAAGAAGAAACTAGCTGCAGACTTAATTTTAATTTCTGATACAGGTTTATACGGTCCTGGTAAGCCTGCTGTTTGCTATGGATTGCGTGGCTTAACAGGGGTTCAAATTGATGTTCGTGGTGCAAAAGGAGACCTTCACTCCGGTCTTTACGGAGGCGGTGTTCAAAACGCTATTCATGCATTAGCTGATATTTTAGCATCCTTCCGTGATGAGCATGGCACAATTCAAGTTGAAGGCTTCTACGATAAAGTTTTACCATTATCTGAAGAGGAACGCGAAGCTTATCGTGCGCTTGGTTTTGATGAAGAATCCGTGAAAGAAGAAGTTGGCGTGAAGGAATTATTCGGTGAAGCTGGCTATTCATACTTAGAACGTACTTGGGCACGCCCAACATTAGAGGTTAATGGTGTGTTCGGTGGCTTCTCTGGCGAAGGAATTAAAACCGTACTTCCTGCTGAGGCTGGCGCAAAAATCACATGCCGTCTAGTACCTAATCAAGAGCCAAATGAAATTGTAGCACTATTAAAAGCACATATTGAAAAACATAAGCCAACTGGCGTTGAAGTGACTATCTCTGAATTCGATAAAGGTCGTCCATTCTTAACACCATTTGATCATCCATTTATCCAAGCTGCTGGCCGCTCATACGAAAAAGTATATAATGTGCCAACTGCTTACACACGTGGAGGAGGATCAATCCCTATCGTGGCTGCCTTTGATGAAATTTTAGAATTGCCAGTAGTGCTAATGGGCTTCGGCTTATCAAGCGAAAACTTCCATGCACCAAATGAACACTTCCATTTAGAAAACTTCGATAAAGGATTACGTGTTTTAAGTGATTATTTATTCGAGGTAGCTGAATTACAAAAGTAAAACTACAAATCCCCTCGTTTCTTGTAACGAGGGGATTTTGCTATATTATTCTCCAAAAATCGTAACAACATCTGCTGATGCTTTACGTTCTTTCCCTTTTGGTACTTCATCAAAATAGCCAACTTGTAGCATCGCGATTACGCGCTCACCCGGCTGAACCTTTAAGGCTTCACGGAATTTCGGATTATCTAGGAAGCCAGGCGTTTTCCAGCATGAGCCTATTCCTTTATCCCAAGCTAACAATTGAATATTTTGAATAAAAATACTTGCAGCTGCGTAATCTTCTAATCGCTCTTTTTGTCGAGCATCCTCAGGAACGATTACAAAAGCATAGCCACCCGGTAATGTAAATTTCGTCATTTGCTTCGCTAAATCTTCACTTGAAAGCTCCTGCCATTTCGGTATCGCTAGATCACGCAATAAATTATGAAGAGCAGATAACTCCTCACCACAAGCAACGACTAAACGCCAAGGCTCTCGATTCCCATGATTAGGTGCCCATACGGCATCGTCAATAATGGCCATTAAATCTTCACGATCTACAGGCTGGCCATTAAATTTTTTAATAGAACGACGCGCAATAATCGCGTCCCTAACAGACAAAAATTTTTCGCTCATATACTCATTTCTCCTTCTATAACTATACAATAATTAAAATGTATATCTTCTATCCTTCACATTATCATAAAATGATGAGCTTTAACACTGCTATCTCCTTAAGCAAAACTATCGTCTATATGAATGAAATGATAAGTCATGCTTGGCGTATAGGCTGTTGAATCTTCATAAAAATACGGCCGATTAATACTATCGGAAGTATGTGCATTAACATATGGGATACCATTTTTAATACTTGTCACAAGTAAGGAATGATCAATCCTTCCATCCCCTTGAAAATCCAAAAAAACAATATCTCCAAGATCTAATTCTTCAGCAGATTGTACACGCCTACCCTTCAACCCAGTTGTAGAGCCTTCCAAATACCATCTAAGGGAATGTGCAACAGACCAGCTAAAGCTCCAATTTCCATGCTGAAGCCACCAACCCTTCCCTCTGTTTGGTGCACCTCTCATCGGTGCACCTCCGGCAAGTAAACATTGAGATATATAGTTCGTACAATCAACAGTAAAATTCGGAAATGCTGGATTACGCCTATTCCACCACAAGTTCGCATACTGTACAGCGGCCTGTCTGTTATACATTTTTGCCACACTCCTCCTCCTTATGTTCAACATATGTACAAAGAGTGGTTTCTATTAGTTAGGTCCTTATTCATAAAAATGTCGAATGTGGTCTTAATTGGAACTAACTTTGCCAATTCTAAGATAGTTTTTGCTACAATAAGGGTAAGGAATTATAGATTTTTATTTTATGAATCAGAAGGGATGTTGAAATTGAAGCAGCATGCTGAGAAAGAAATTATACAACCTACTCTTTTATGCGATAAAAAAGGTAATTTAAATCCAGCTGCCATCGGATTTGCACGTAAACCTCTTATAAACAGCAATTTAAGTGGCCATATCATGCGCAAAAAGAAATGGAATTATTGGTGTGTCTACGGTGATGAGATCATCTTCTCAGCTACTATTAGCCATCTAGATTATGCAGCGGTCTGCTTCGTCTATTTCCTTGAATATGAAACACAGCGCTACTTTGAAAAAACAATTACCATTCCATTGGGTGGGAAGTTAAAAATGCCTACACAGGTGCTAGATTCAGTATCCTTCAAAAATAGTGACATGATGATTGATATGACATATGTACAAAATGAAACACATCTATCAGTTTCGATCCCTGACTTCGATGGAGATGTTTTACGTGCAAAACTTGTCATTCAGCATCCGCCTACAGATGAATCATTGAATGTAGTCATCCCTTGGAACCGTAAAACATTCCAATTTACAGGTAAGCATCATATACTCCCTACTTCTGGATTTGTAACAATTGGTAATCGCCGCTTCACATTTTCCCCTGAGGAAAACTTCTCTGTCTTAGAATACAGTCGTGGCGTTTGGCCACGTACATTCACATGGAATTGGGGAATGGCCTCACAACGAGTTCGAGGTAGACGAATTGGACTCAATTTAGGTGGTAAATGGACAGACGGAACTGGCATGACCGAAAATGCTGTTTTCGTTGAAGGTAAAATGACAAAAATACATGAGGATGTACTGTTCAATTATGATCAAGAGGATTTAATGCAACGATGGAAAATTAAAACTAAATTCACTAACCAAGTTTCATTAACATTCTCCCCATTCTTCGAGCGTGTATCCGTCACAAAAGCTGGTCTCATAAAATCTGAAGTACATCAAATGTTTGGCTATTACGACGGCTCCGTGCTACTAGACAATGGAGAAACACTTGTAATCAAACAAATGCTAGGCAGCATCGAAGAAAATCGCGTCAAATGGTAGAAACAGAAAATTATCTTGCTATATTCTTTCTCATACTTGGATTTAACGCACTGACATTCGCACATTCTCAGTGCGTTAAATCCGAAAAAGCCCTTGAATAACGCCTTTATCGGCGATTTAGCGGTTTTATCCGTTGCTTTGACTGGTTCTAGCCATCAATCTGTCGGGCTATCCACGATTTTGGCTGTTTTATCCACGACTTTGGGGATTCTATCCGCAGATTCGGCACTTTTATCCGTCGCTCTGACCATTCTTTGCGTAGCTTCGACTCTTCTTTCCGTCGCTCTGATTTCTATCCGTCACCTTGGCTACTCTTTCCGTCGCTCTCGACTTCCTATCCGCCACTTTAACCTTTCTTTCCATCGCTCTAATTTCTATCCCCACCCCGGGCATTCTATCCAATTTTATTCAGTCAATCCCGACACTATCTTTTCCGGGTCATCTGTAAATATTGCCTGTACATCGAGCTTCTGTAATTGCTTTGCGTGCTCGACATCATTAACTGTATACACACGTACAGTTGCTCTTTCATTAAGAGCTTCCTGAACTGATCTTCGATACGCTGCAGGTAAGCTGACATGTATAGCATCTGCCGGGATTTGTGCTGTATAGCCATTAAAATCAACTAAAATTTCTGCAAACAGCGCTGCTTTTTCAATGTACGGCGCTCTTTGTGCGACAATCCGAATAGATTCATGATTAAAAGAGGAAATGATTACTCTCTCTGTCATTTGATATGCAGCAACTTCCTTAATAACAAGAGCTTCTATCCCGTTATAAGGAAATACATCGGTTTTAAGCTCAATATTAATGCGATGATTTGTGCCCGCAAATAGCTCTAAAACGTCTCCTAGTGTTGGAATGCTTTCACCTTCAAATTTAGAAGAAAGCCATGAACCAAAATCAAATGCACGAAGCTCTTGTAGCGTATAATCCTTTACGAAGCCAGAGCCGTTAGAAGTGCGATCGATTGTTTCATCATGAATAACGACTAACTCCCTATCCGCGGTTAAATGAACATCTAGTTCAATCCCTGTAATCGGTAGTTTTGATGCGGCCACAAAAGCAGCCATTGTATTTTCTGGGTAATGTGCCGAAACGCCTCTATGGGCAAAAATATCCAAATTCGATAACCTCCTGTTTCGCCCACCTCTCAATAGAGTAGTTGGTGGGCCATTATATTTCGATTTTCCTTCTCCCTTAATAGCCTATTACAATTTCACTTGATGGTAAATATTATATATAGTAGTATGAGAATCTACTTGAAAATGTAAGTACTTAGGAGGTGCTAAAAAATGACTGCACAACATCCAGATTTTCAGGCTGAAGTGGAGCGGCTAGCTTACACTAAAAATTACATGCAGCAAATTTTAAATGAATCACAAAGAGGTTTGCAATCTGCTCAGGAGAATATTCGTAAGTCGATGGCAGATCTTGATTATTTAGATTCCAGTTTGGGCTATATTAATATCTTAGCAAACGCCCGCTTCTTTGAAATGGCTCGAAACCAAAAGGAAGGCTTAGAGGCTATTCAAAAAAAGCCATACTTTGCCCGAATTCATTTTCAAAAGACAGGTGATCCTGAAGAATTTCTTTATATCGGAAAAACTTCTTTGTTTCACCGAGAAACCCACGAGCCTATTATCGTCGATTGGCGTTCACCGGTAGCAAACGTCTATTATGATGGTCGTCTTGGGGATATGGAATATGATGTTCGCGGAGAAATCCATAAAGGACACTTATTTGCCAAGCGACAATATAAAATTAATGATGGTGAATTGCTTGATTTACGGGATATTGATTTAACAACAAACGATGAATTACTGCAAGAGGCATTAGCAGGAAAGGCAGATGTACGTTTGACAGAAATCGTCTCCACCATTCAAAAGGAGCAAAACGAAATTATTCGAGCACATCTCCGTCAGCCTATTATTGTACAAGGTGCTGCTGGTAGTGGAAAAACAACCATTGCCCTACACCGAATATCTTACTTCCTCTACACGATGGGCGAGCATTTCAACCCTGAGCAGCTCATGATTTTAGCACCAAATAAGTTATTTATCGATTATATTGGTGATGTTTTACCAGAGCTTGGTGTCGATAAAATTTGCCAAACAACCTTTAGCGATTACGTTTTAGCCGCGACGAAGCTAAAACTGAAACTTCAAAATCCAAATGAGCAATTAGAATCTCTTGTTGCAGGAGAACCTCAACAGGCAGCTTCTTGGATATCTGAAATGAAGGGCTCTCTTTATTACCGTGATGTAATAGAACGTTATATTCAAAAGATCGAGCAGGAAATTGCCAATCAATTTGAGGATGTTTTCATTGAAAAATATTGCATAATGCGCGCTTCCCATTTAAAGAAGCTATTTTTATATGAATTTTCTTATATGCCGATTGAAAAACGACTAGCACATATTAAAAAAGTGCTTGCAAGCCATGCACGTCAAAAGAAACAGGCTATTTTAAATACGCTCCATAAAAAATATGATGAAGCACTTGGCAGAGCACTTGATGGATTTCGTGATGATGACAAACGACGTCGTGTTGTCACGAAGTTTATTGATGAGCGTGATGAACGAATTCCTGCCATTGAAAAAGAGGCAAAGTCAACCGCAACTGTTTATATGCGACGCTTTTCTAAACATAACATCAAGACTCTCTATCGTACGCTTCTAACAAATGCAGAGCTTTTAGCAGAGCTTGCTCCGGAATGGCATTATCTTGAGCAACAGCAATTTTTACAAGCACACGCTAAAGAACAATGGGTCCTTGAAGATTTAGCTGCACTTTATTATTTACAAGCTCGTATAAAGGGCATTCCAGATGAATGGAAAATGCGAGTTGTTTTTATCGATGAAGTACAGGACTATAGTTTATTTCAGCTTGCTGCTTTAAAAACTGGGCTTGAAACAGATATGTTTACAATGGTCGGTGATTTAGCACAAGGAATTCACAGCTATCGTTCTCTCACTGCCTGGGAACCTGTCCAAAATCTATTTCCTAGAGCAAGCTTTAGAACACTGCAAAAAAGCTACCGAACGACAATTGAAATTATGGAAGTTGCGAACAAGATTTTAGCCCAAATGGATGAACAACTTCCATTAGTAGAGCCAGTAGTTCGCCATGGCAATGTACCAACCTATATACAGGCTGCATCATTTGATGCCCTGCAAATACAAGAAATTTTTGAAGCCATTCGAGCCAATGGACATCATTCCGTTGCTTTAATTTGTAAAACGACTGCAGAGGCGATTACAATGCAGCGAGCATTAAAAGACAAAAAAATTGCTTCGCAGCTCCTAACTGAAAATGAGTCCATCAATCAGGAATTATTGCTCGTTGTTCCGAGTCATTTAGCAAAAGGCCTTGAATTTGATGCTGTTATCGTAGCTGCCTTCGATACACCTTTCTACGATACGAAGGTCGATCGCAAGCTACTTTATGTGGCACTCACTCGAGCTATGCATGAGCTTTATTTAATCGGCCCAACAAAAAATACATTTCTATTAGAAAATGAACAGATGCAATAATCAATTTCGGCTTGGCGTAATTATAGCTGCCGCTCTACTTTCTCTACAAAAAAACATTTACTGAAAGAAGATAAAAAAGTCGCTATTAAGGCGACTTTTTTGCATTTAAATCTCATTTATCGATTCCGAGGCGGTATACGGTAAAACCTCCCTCTGGATAAGTACGCTTTCACAACTTTCCACCATGACCTTGGTGCTTCCCTTGGAGGAGACTTCTTTTTAGGTAGTGCCGGCATGCGCATGATAACGACTCCTTTCGTAGGCTTACTAATACTATATGAAGATAGTTACAAATTTATGATAAAAAGACTCCCAATATCTTACTGTGACTTCTCAGTTTATTCGCAAAAGCATCGGGATCTTATCCATTTTTTGTACCTTTGTCTAAAAATCGAAAGAGAGATATATCGAATATACGATACATCTCTCTTTTTCTCGTTTTATAAACCAAGTGCTCGGTACATAAACGCTGTAAATTGTGCGCGTGTTAAGTTTTCATTTGGTCTAAAATTACCGTTTTCATCGCCTAGTGCAATGTTATGGTCTGCTAGAGTGGCAATATATCCACTCGCCCAGTG
>NZ_JBHVUJ010000010.1:0-116020 GCF_042884205.1 Lysinibacillus sp. NPDC058147 | reverse complement strand
TCACACCCGTTCCCATACCGAACACGGAAGTTAAGCTCTTTAGCGCCGATGGTAGTTGGGGGCTTCCCCCTGTGAGAGTAGGACGTCGCTAGGCAATCTAAAGTCTGAGAATTTTTTCTCAGGCTTTTTTATTTTTCAGGCTGTCTTATACAATCAATGTATAGGACAGCCTTTTATCTTAGTTAGCTAAATATTTTTACTGTACGACAGCAACAAATGTTTTTCTGTGTGAAAGCGAAGCGACAGCAACAAATGTTTTTCTGTGTGAAAGCGAAGCGACAGCAACAAATGTTTTTCTATGCGAAAGCGAAGCGGCAGCAACAAATGTTTTTCTAAGCGAAAGCGAAGCGGCAGCAACAAATGTTTTTCTGTGCGAAAGCGAAGCGACAGCAACAAATGCTATTAATTAGGCTAAGATGAAATCTAAAATTCAAGGGCGTTTCGAAGATTATTTAAATAAGATTGGCTAACGGGTAGCTCACTTCCATCCTTTAGAGTGACAATAAAATTAGAAGTAAGATCACGAGCCATTTTTTTTATGAAATGAATATTTACAATATAAGACCTGTGAATGCGAATAAAAGATGAAGGTAGACGCATTTGAAGTTCTTTAAGCGTAATACTTGTTTTAAATTGTTCCCCATCTACATAAAACCACGTTTTTTTCTGCAGGCTTTCAATATGAGAGATTTTTTCAATTGCAACAGGATTCCATTCCTCTTCTTGCTTTCCAGTTAAAAATTGAAAGGGCTCCGATTTCTTTTCGGTAAAGGTCGAAGGTAATACTACAACAAGTGCAGCAGGCACATCTAAAATGTTTATAGGATAACCTATCCCATAATATGGTGTTTCGAATAAGGAATTATCTAAAACGGCGTCTGTTCGTTTCCTTGTGCGTAGTACTTGCTCTGCAATGCTGCCAGATTTTACTTTTTGTCCTACTTCCAAGTTAATGTTTTGATGTCCAGAATGAAAATAGATATAGGAGTTTTCAGCAGCAATTGCAATGGATGAATTAGCTGGAACCCAGTCTTTTAACATTGAAATAAACTGTTGTGAAATATCTTTTGGCAAAGAATTAAACTCATTGTTCATTGTGAATATCCCCCTTGTTTGTAAACAGTTTACCAAATTTCGTCGCCGAAAAAAGCGGTTTCATCATTAAAATTTGGTATTTTATCTAAAAATAATGAAAATTCAGATGTTCTGTTATATATTAATTTACAACAAATAAACCTGTTATGGAACAGCTGGTTAAAAGTTTTTTAACAGAGTATATTGTATACAAAGGGGAAGGTGGAATTTCAATATGTCAACACGTCAAGAAAAAATCCAAGCATTAGAAAAACAATGGGCAGAGAACCCTCGTTGGGCAGGTATTGAACGCTCATATTCAGCTGAAGAGGTTATTAAATTACAGGGCTCTGTTGTACTTGAACAAACTTTAGCAACTAAAGGTGCAGATCGACTTTGGAAATCTTTACACGAAGAACCGTTCATTAATGCATTAGGTGCATTAACTGGTAATCAAGCTGTTCAACAAGTAAAAGCGGGATTAAAAGCAATCTACTTATCTGGCTGGCAAGTTGCTGCTGACGCTAACCTTTCTGGTCAAATGTACCCTGACCAATCCTTATATCCAGCAAACTCTGTACCAGCAGTAGTTAAGCGTATTAACCAAGCTTTACAACGTGCAGACCAAATCGATCATGCTGAAGGACGTGTAGATCAATTTGATTGGTTCGCTCCAATCGTAGCAGATGCTGAGGCTGGCTTCGGTGGTCCTCTAAACGTATTTGAGCTTGTAAAAGGAATGATTGAAGCTGGAGCTGCTGGTGTTCACTTAGAAGACCAATTAGCTTCTGAGAAAAAGTGTGGTCACTTAGGTGGCAAAGTTTTACTTCCTACACAAAATGCTGTTCGTAACTTAATTGCTGCTCGTCTTGCAACAGACGTAATGGGTGTTGATACAATTTTAATCGCTCGTACAGATGCTGATGCTGCTGATATGGTAACATCTGATATTGATCCACGTGATGCTGAGTTTATTACTGGTGAACGTACTCCAGAAGGCTTCTTCCGTACAAAGCCAGGTATCAAACAAGCGATTGCTCGTGGCTTAGCTTATGCGCCATATGCAGATTTGATCTGGTGCGAAACTTCTAAACCATCTCTTGAGGAAGCTCGTGAATTTGCAGCGGCTATTCATGCTAAATTCCCAGGTAAATTGCTAGCATACAACTGCTCACCTTCTTTCAACTGGAAAGCAAATCTATCAGAAGAGGAAATCGCAGAATATCAACGCGAGTTAGGCAAGTTAGGATATAAATTCCAGTTTGTAACATTAGCTGGTTTCCACGCATTAAACCACTCTATGTTTGAGCTTGCGCATGATTATAAAGATAATGGTATGGCTGCATACTCTAAGCTACAACAAGCTGAGTTTGCATCAGAGTCAAAAGGCTACACAGCTACACGCCATCAACGTGAAGTAGGTACTGGTTACTTTGATGATGTGTCTCAAGTTATCTCTGGTGGTACTTCTTCTACAACAGCAATGGCTGGTTCTACAGAAACAGAACAATTCGTATAAGTTTCATAAAGTAGTACGTGTATTCCTAAATTCATAATCATAGATTAGTCTCCTCCGCTCCTCCTAAAGCGGGGGAGGACTACTTAAAATCACAAAGGTGGGGGAAATAACTGATGGAACAAGCAACAACAGGTAAGCTTAAAATTGTTGGGGAACAAAACGAGCAAACAAAAGAAGTTTTAACACCAGAAGCCCTTGAGTTTGTTCTTGCCCTGCACGAAAAATTTGATGTTCGTCGAAAAGAGCTATTAGAGGCTCGCCAAGAACGTCAAAAGCGTCTTGATGCAGGTGAGAAACTCGACTTCTTACCAGAAACAAAGCAGATCCGTGAGGGAGATTGGACAATTGCACCACTTCCAGCAGATTTGCAAGACCGTCGTGTAGAAATTACAGGACCTGTTGACCGTAAAATGGTTATTAATGCACTAAACTCTGGTGCAAAAATGTTTATGGCTTGCTTTGAGGATGCATCTGCTCCGACATGGGAAAACATGATTGGCGGTCAAATTAATATGCGTGATGCTATTAATAAGACAATTGAGTTTACACAAGAATCTAATGGTAAAACGTATAAGTTAAATGAAAAGACAGCTGTGTTATTAGTTCGTCCACGTGGTCTACATTTACTTGAAAAGCATGTACTAGTGGATGGCGAACCGATCTCTGGTAGTTTCTTTGATTTCGGTCTGTATTTATTCCATAATGCTAAAAATGCATTGGCACAAGGTACGGGTCCATATTTCTACCTACCGAAGCTTGAAAGTCATTTGGAGGCACGCTTATGGAATGATGTCTTTGTGTTTGCACAAGACTATATCGGGATTCCACAAGGGACAATTAAGGCTACTGTATTAATCGAAACAATTTTAGCAGCATTTGAAATGGATGAAATTTTATATGAACTACGTGAACATTCAGCTGGCCTAAATTGTGGACGCTGGGATTACATTTTCAGCTATATCAAACGTCTGCGCAATCAACCTGATGTAATTTTACCGGACCGTGGACAAGTAACGATGACTGTACCATTCATGAAAGCATACACGTCTTTATGTATTCAAACATGTCATAAACGTAATGCTCCTGCGATGGGCGGTATGGCAGCACAAATCCCTGTTAAAGGGGATGACGAAGCGAATGCTGTAGCGTTTGCAAAGGTTGCAGAAGATAAACGTCGTGAGGCAACAGATGGCCACGACGGAACTTGGGTAGCGCATCCGGGTATGGTTGCAACGGCAATGGAACAGTTTGATACGATTATGACGACACCAAACCAAATCCATAAAAAGCGTGAGGATGTAAATGTTACAGCAGCAGATTTAGTCGCTGTTCCAGAAGGTACAATCACACTTGAAGGTCTTCGTATTAACTGTAGTGTAGGGGTTCAGTACATTGCTTCTTGGCTACGAGGCAACGGAGCTGCACCGATTAACAACTTAATGGAGGATGCTGCAACTGCAGAAATCTCACGTACACAAGTTTGGCAATGGATTCGTCATCCAAAAGGTATCTTGGATGATGGACGTGGTATTACATTAGCCTTTGTACTAGAAATCTTGGAGGAAGAACTTTCGAAAATTAAAGAGGCTGTTGGGGAACAAGCTTATAACGGTGGCCGCTACGATGAAGCTGCTGAGCTGTTTAAATCTTTAATTGAACAAGATGAATTTGCGGAATTCTTGACGCTTCCAGGTTACGAAAAATTAGCTTAACTTGATGCTGAGGCATAATTGATTTGAGATACGAATCTACTAAACGAACATATTTAACTTTCCTAAATTTGTTGTGGACTAAACTCGAATGGGGTCCACCTTATTCCACTTAATGTAGCGGGCGGGGTCTGTTCCCCTGTTCCTTACTGAAAAATGATCACGGTTACAAAAAGGGGTCTATTAATAAAAAGAGATTTAAAAGGGGTGAAGGATGTCTTACGAGCTTAGATGGGGAGCTTGTAAGGCATTTTTTTATTTTCCAAAATATTGTGAGGGGGAGTATAACATACGAAATAACGAAATATTATTGGTTCCTGGACCGATTAATAGGGAAAACATTAAATGGAATAGGAAGTACAGTTGATACAGAACAAGCTGTTACATGTTCGAAATAAAAATTAGCAATAGTTACGAAATAGCTATTGTTGAAAGGAGATGTCTCGAATTAATCATGAGATATCTCCTTTTTCGATTATTTAACTATAGCAAGCACAAAACCATCGTAGCCTTTATTGCCAACGGTTTGTATAGCTGTAGATTCAATTCGAGATTCTTCTTGCAATAAATCCATAAACTGTCGTACACCTTGTACCCTTTCATCTACATTTTTTTCTTCAATTACAGCGCCATCACGCACTACATTATCAGCGATGATTATTGCTCCTGATTTAGCTAATTCTAATGCCCACTTCAAATAGTGTGGATTATTGGGCTTATCTGCATCAATAAAGATTAAATCGAACAATGACCCTGCTTTTTTCAAAATAGGCAATGTATCTAATGCCTTTCCAACTATAATCTCAACTTTATGTTCACAGCCAGCTCTTTTAATATTTTCCTTGGCTACTGAGGCATACTCGGGATCAATTTCAAGTGTGTAAACTTTACCCTCGTTTGGAAGGGCACGTGCCATCCAAATACTACTATAGCCACCAAGTGTTCCGATTTCTAAAATGTTTTTTGCCCCATTTATTTTAGCTAATAAATATAATAGTTTGCCTTGAGTAGGTGATACATCAATCTCCGGAATACCTGCTACTTTATTAGCTTGTAATACTGCTTCAAGTTCCGTGTCTGCCGGTATTAGTTTTTCCATAAAGTACTTATCTACATTATTCCAAACATTTAAATTGGTCATCAAACAGTCCCCGTTTCGTATTTTTTCTTGCAAGCTTGCATGTAAAGTGTATGATAGGATGAATCATAATAAAAATATATTATTATTATTAATTCATAACTTTAAGTTATGGGGTGAGGTGAAATCGTGAATATTCATGGATTAAAATTGTTTTATCAAGTTGCTAATACTGGTAGTTTTACGAAAGCAGCAGAATTACTTCGTATTAGTCAGCCAGCAGTTTCAAGCCAAATAAAAAAATTTGAGCATGAGATTGGGATTCAATTATTTAAGCAACAAGGACGTGGTGTAGTATTAACTGAATTTGGGGAAGCTTTAGCGGAAAAAGCGAAAAATCTTGTTACGCTTGAAGAGCATATTATTTCGTTCATTGAAGATTATCGTCATGCTAAAGCAGGAACAATACATATAGTTGCTACATACTTACCGGCTAACTTTCTAATTCCTAAGTGGGCAGCTACCTTTAAAGGGGCAAATGAAGACGTAAATTTAGTCATTACGACTACTAACACCAAAGACGCATTTGAGCAATTAATACAGTATAAAGCTGATATTGCTATTTATGGTGGTGGTATTTTAGAAAGACCGGAAGAAGTAGCGTGGGAGGAGCTTTTTGAGGATGAATTATGGTTTGTAGTCGCACCTGATCATCCTTATGCAAATCAGTACATTTCACTTGCTGACATGATGAAAGAGCCTTTTATTATGCGTGAGGAAGGAAGCTCAATGAGAGAGCATCTTTTTTCTTTATGTCAAACGTATCAAGTCAAGCCACCAAAAGTCGCACTACAGTTTAATGGAATCAACGAAACAATCCGTTCAGTTATGGCCGGCTATGGTGCAAATTTTATTTCGTCACTAGCAGTTCGAGAGTATGTTGATAGTAGGCAATTGGCGAGGGTTTATGTAAAGGATGTTCATATTAATCATAAAATTGCAATTTGCACTAGAAAGAATGAAAAGTACAGTGTACTTGTGCAAAAGTTTATAGAAACTGTTAAGAACTCTTTGTAATTGCTTTTTCTTTATGCAAAAAAATGATTATTTGTTATATTATTTGTATAACAATTTTGGAGATGATAGTAATGTTTATTCAAATAGAGCCACAATCTGATGTACCAATCTATGAACAGGTAACACGGCAAATTATTGAAGGAATTGCAAGGGGAGAAATGAAACCAGGAGATACCCTACCGTCTGTTCGTAATTTAGCGGCTGATCTAGGTGTAAATATGCATACGGTTAATAAAAGTTATCATGAGCTGGAGGAAAAGGGAATCATTATAATTAGAGCTAAATCAGGTGCTATTATTCGTTCAGCAGAGGAGCGAGCGTTAACTCCTGAACAATTACAACAAATTGAAAAAAACTTAAAGCCTGTTGTGGTAGAAGGAATGGTGCTCGGCGCAACAGCTGAACAAATCGAGCACATGATAAAAAAGGTATTTTCTGATTTGCAAATACCTGCAAAAGGGGTGTAGTACATGCTACTTGGCGTTTTTTTAACAGTCTACATCATAACATTAGTTCTACAAGTATTTGTTCCATATATAGTACGTGAGACAATCATTTTTGGCGTTACTGTACCTGAACAAAATATAAAACATCCCGCATTGCGAAATATGAAAAAGCATTATGCTCAATTCGTTGGAATATCTGGTGTCATTTTATTAATGATGATGATTGTTAGCTATTATTACTTTGCACAATCCGAGTTCATGCAAAGTATTTTATTGTTAGGATGCTTATTTGCAATGCTTGCAATCAGTATGACATTATATTGGATAAACCATCAAAAAGTTTTAAAACTTAAAAAGGAAGAGCAATGGGGCTTAAATATAAAACAAGTTCGTGCAGTTGACTTAACGGCTCGTAGTCGTGATGAAATGCTTCCGTGGCCATTTTATGTAATCCCTTTTGGTGTTACGGTGTTTCTAATTATCTTTACATTCCGCCATTATGACCAAATACCAGATCACATTGCTGTACACTGGGGACCTAGCGGCGAAGCGGATTCCTGGAGAAGCAAAACATATTTTACTGTGGTTTCAATGCCACTTGTTATGCTGATGATGCAATGTATGATGTGGGGAATTGTAGATTCCATAAAGCGTTCAGCCATCAAGTTGGCTGTTAATCGTAAGGAAGAATCATTGGAAGATCAGCTAAAAAGTCGAAAGTATATGAGCTGGAGCATTATGTTATTAAGTTATGCCCTTACAATATTATTTACGGTATTACAGCTAAGCAATATCTATCCTTCAATGACTACAGGAAATAGGCTATTACCGATATTTATTTTGTTCTTATTGCTTGTTCTGGGCTCAGTCCTTGTTTATGCATGGAAAAAACGCAAGCTAAGGGTGAGCTATGGAGATAATGTTGCTTCAGAGGTAACGGATGTGGATGAGGATCGCTATTGGAAGGGTGGATTAATGTATGTGAATCGTCAGGACCCTTCTATTTTTGTAGAGAAACGCTTTGGGGTCGGTTGGACGATGAATTTTGCAAATCCACGTGGATATATCGTAATTGGTTTGCCGTTACTAATATTGCTGTTGATTTCTTTCTTTTCGTTATAATATAAGTTGTTATGAAAAAATTCGCTACATCCTGCGGGACAGCGAGCACGCGAGGCTTGCAGAACGTCCGCGGAATGGAGCGGATTTTTTGTTAAAAGAATGTACGGGAAACAAGTTGGATGGAGGTAGACGTGAATGAAAATTCTTGTTGTAGATGATGATGTACATATTTTACAGCTAGTGAATATTTATCTGACAAGAGAGGGCTATCAGGTGATACAGGCGGAAAACGGGCAACAGGCACTTAAAGTACTTGAAGGAAACTTACCTGATTTGGCTGTTGTAGATGTTATGATGCCGGGAATGGATGGTTTTACATTAACCGAGACATTGAGCCAGGATTATGATATTCCCGTATTATTATTAACAGCAAAAGGCGAGCTTGAAGACAAAGAACGGGGGTTTTTGGCAGGTTCAGACGACTATGTTGTAAAGCCTTTTGAACCTAAAGAATTGCTGTTTCGCATAGCTGCGATATTGCGTAGACTAGATAAGAAAAATCAGGTGACCATCCAGGTGGGCAGGCTCGTTATCGATCGTCGAAGCTTTGAGGTTGTCATTGGAGAAGATACACTCGTTCTACCGTTAAAGGAATTTGAACTATTGGCATTACTAGCTTCCCGTCCAAATCAGGTGTTTACACGTAGCTTTATTATGGAGCAGGTGTGGGGCTATGACTACGATGGAGATGAGCAGACTTTAAATACACATGTGAAGCGGATTCGTGAGCGTCTGCATCGTTATGAAACAGGTGTTGAGATTACAACTGTACGTGGTGTTGGTTATAAGGTTGAGGTTATTGCATGATAAAAACGTTATATAGTAGATTTGTTGTCACGACGATGCTTGTTATGATCGGTAGCTTATGTATTGGTTTTTTAGCGACAAATACGTATTATCATCAAGTTGTGAAGGAAAAAAACGATGCTAAAAATGTGAAAATTGCGCAGGATATTGCTAAATATATTGAGTCTTCAAAGCCTAACGATTTAGATAGTTATTTAACGACTCTTGGTGAAATAGGTTATCAAATTTATGTAACAACTGATGGCGCAGGACATTTCTTCGGCGGTGAGTATCGTGATAAAACATTACCATCTAATACAGTCAAGCGCGTTTTAAACGGGGAAGTTTATCATGGTATGCGTGACTTTCCAAAAGAGACTTTTGTGACAGGCTTTTTTGCGAATGAGTTAATTAATACGATAGGTGTGCCATTTTCTTATGAAAATAAGCAGTATGCACTGTTCATTAGACCTGACATACGCTTGTTGTTTTCTGAGGTGCATACGATACTTGGTGGACTTATTCTTGTGATGACAGTACTTAGTCTATTGGCAATGCTACTTTTTGCTAAGGCACTAATTCGCCCAATTACGCAACTGACAGAGGCAACGCATCAGCTTGCACATGAAAAATTCGATACGCTATTGGATATAGATCGAGCAGATGAGATTGGACAATTAGCGGTTAGCTTTAATGTTATGACCGAAAAATTACAGGAAAATGATCGAATACGTAAAGAGTTTATTAGTAATGTGTCCCATGATTTTCAGTCGCCATTGTTGAATATTCAAGGCTATGTAGATTTACTAAAGAATCCTTTACTGACCGACAAGGAAAGGCAGGAATATACAACGATTATTGAGCTAGAAACGAAGCGTATGTCGACATTAACTAAGCAATTACTTTTACTAACGTCACTTGATCAATCTACAAGGCTGTTAAAGCGTGAACCTTATCGTTTAGATGAGCAATTAAAGGAAACAGTAAGAAAATATCGCTGGCAGCTTGAAGACGCAAATGTACAATTGTCGTATCAGCTTGAATCAGTAACATATGATGGCGATGCTGGGCTATTACAAAATGTGTGGGATAACTTATTGACGAATGCCATTAAATATAATGTCGAAGGTGGAGAAATTCATATTCACTTGCAAGAATCCTCAAACTCAGTTGAAGTGCTTATTGAGGATAGTGGCATAGGAATAACTGCTGAACAATTACAAAAGGTATTTGATCGTTTTTATCGAGTTGATGCGTCCAGAACAAGGCAAGGAACTGGTCTTGGACTAGCCATCGTGAAGCAAATCGCAGAGCTACATGGAGGAGCGGTTCATATGGACAGTGTGATGAATTCCGGCACAAAGGTCCGCGTCCACTTGCCAAAATTGTAATGAGGAGTTCATGTAAAGTTCATGTTCACAGGATAAACTGCTAATTAAGTTGAAAAAGCTTAGGGGGAGTTATCGTATGGAACAAAAATGGAGTATGCGCCTTATTCGTCTTGCTGCGATTTTTGCCTTATTTGGTACGTATCTAGGCTCACATATGTCTGGCTCCGGTAGTTATGAATATAGACCAATACATGCACATATTTTGCTAGTTGGCTGGTTAAGTATGTTTGCATGGGGTATTTTCTATCGTGCCTTTAAAGTGAAATCACAAAAATTAGTGACAGCACATGGTTGGACAGCTATTCTCGGTGTTTTTGGCTTAACACTAGGCATGTGGTTCTACAATTTAAATCCATTTAGTTTTAGCAGAACATTTACAATGGTTTTCTTTATCGTGGGTGGGACAACATTATTAATTAGTTTTGCTTTATTCATCGTTGTAACATTTATGGTAAACCAAAAAGAAGAAGTGAAAATCTAATAACATACCGTGTCACTGTCTTTAATAAGAGGTGGCACGGTATTTTTTATGAAGGACAGTTAAATCTTTTTTACTATTTGAAAGGTGAATGTCGATAAAATTCAGAAGTTGGGTGATAAAAATTAAAAGTTGAACGATAAAACATGAAAGTTTATCGATAAAACTAAAAAGTTGGGCGATAACTCCTGAAAATGTTCCGATAAAACTAAAAGTTGGATGACATGAGTGTGGGTGAAGCTGCTCATCTGACGCCTCAAAGAAATCGCCTAACTCCACGATATGCATATAATCCCTTTATTTCATATTTTCAAGAGACTTCTTAAGCCATTTTGTTGCCTCGGTATAATCTTGTGCAACACCGTGTCCTTTTTTATAAAGCATACCAAGCTGGAATTGAGCTTTTTGATGCCCTTGATTGGCAGCCAGTCGATACAGCTGGGCTGCTTTCGCAAAATCCTTTGGTACTCCTTGCCCGTGACTGTGCATTTGAGCTAACTGATATTGTGCTTTGGCATGTCCTTTAGTGGCAGCTTGTTCAATCCATTTAGCGGCCTCTGTATAATCCTGTTCGACACCTTTTCCCTTATCAAATAAATTTCCGAGCTGATATTGTGCACCTGAATGTCCTTGGATGGCTGCTAGTCGATAGCAGCGTCGTGCCTCTTCTAAATCTTGCTCGATCCCTAATCCGTGCTCATATAATAATCCTAATTGGTATTCAGATTGAATATGGGACTGATCTGTAGCAGCTCTCCACCATTTTACTGCTTCATCATAATTCAATTCAGCTTCATATAATAATCCGAGCTCGTACTGAGCATCCGCATATCCCTTTTCTGCAGCCATTTTGAAGAGAGGGAGAGCTTTCTCTGGTTGCTGAAGTTGGTATACATAAATACGCCCAAGCTCAAATCCTGCACTTACATGTCCATTGTTAGTGGCTAACTGTAACCATTTTTCAGCTAAAGTTATATCGTTTTCTTTGACATAGAGCACACCGAGACAGTATTGAGCATTTAAATGGCCTTTATGTGCTGCGAGCTTAAACCATTTTATAGCCTCTAGGTGATTCTGAGGAATACCTTGACCAGTGTTGTATAGCATTGCCAATTGGAATTCTGCATTTGTATGGTCTTGAAGTGCAGCTAAATGGAACCATTGCGCAGCTTCTTCAAGATTTTGCGAGATGCCACGACCTTTAAGGTGCATATACCCAAGATTATACTGAGCACTTGCATCACCAGCTAATGCAGCCATTTCAAAATAGGCTATAGCTTCCTCATAGCTTTGCTCGACACCAGTTCCATTGTGATAAAGGAATCCAAGGTTATTTTGAGCACTTGTATTTCCTTGATTGGCTGCTAGCATGTACCATTTTGCTGCCTCGGCAAAGTTTAGTGGCATCCCAAGTCCTTGATTGTATAGAACCCCTAGATTGTATTGTGCATCTGCGTTTTCTAAATCCGCAGCAGCTTTATAATATTGGGTGGCTTCTTCATAATTTTGTGCAACACCATGCCCTAAATGATAGAGCACGCCTAAGCTATAAAGCGCGTTTGCATCATTTTGCGCAGCGGCGCGTTCATACCACATTTTTGCAATAGCATAATCTTTCTTAACACCGCGGCCTTGATTATAAAGAGCGCCTAAATTATATTGAGCACTTGCATTCCCTTGTTTTGCGGCAAGCTCAAACCAGTTTGCAGCACTTTTATAAGCTTCGGTTGATTGGTCATCTTGCAGAAGCAAATTTACATCAGAAGCTGAAGTTATATCTTCAAAGCCTGGTGCTATGCGAATCATTTTGGCCTTTAAGTTACGGTCATAGCGTTCGATAAACCATTCTACAATATCACTTATATAATCAAGAACAATTTTTGCAGCCTTCGCTTCGATAACTTCACTACTATTACTAGAAGTCATTTTGCTTACAAGGTTCATTAATAAATAAATACGACGTGGGTGAATTTTTGCAACAAAGTTACGATTGTTGAGTAACGTTCGCATGTTTTTTAGCTTCGGTTCGGTATGCATTTCTAGCTTATAGAGCTCATATAAAATTTCCTCCAGTACTAGGAGTGATTTTTGAAGAGATATAGCTGGCTTTGAAATGGCGAGCGAGCTAGCATCCTGTAAATTTTTAGCCAATTTAACCAAGTATAAAGCTTTTAATTTCGTACATTGATTTTGGAGAATCTCATATTGTATGACGATAGAACTCACCTCTTTCATAAAATTCCTCTTTTTCTACTTATCACCAATCTAAATATTAAATTTGATAAAACGTATATCATATAATTAGTTGATTGGAGTGAAGACTGGGCGACTCCTTGGGGATCAGCGATAGAGGAACGAAGGCTAAAACCATCACGTCCTGCGATAACGCCTTCGTGATCAACATCGTGCTGTTGCTGTCGCTACGTTGCACTACGCTTTCGCGCAAAAAACATCTGTTGGCCCAAGCGGCTCATCGGAAGCCCCTAGGAAGCTCTGCTCTGAGCGAAAGCGTAGCGTCAGCGATAAAAGCGCCCAGTCGGAACGGAAATCAACCATATGCTACGATGACATCCTCTTTTTTCATATATCGGGAAAATACCGTTATTGTTGAATTGTCCTCGGTAAATGATACTATGTGATATAAGGAGATTTGTAGAAATTCGAAGTAGCAATTACTAAAAAATATATTTGCCAAAGTTTCATGTTATCCGGGGGATAGAAATGATGAAAAATATTGCAGCAATTATACCAGCCTATAATCCACAACAGTCACTAATAACCTATGTCCATCAATTATTAGCCACCTCCATTAGCCAAATTATTATTGTCAATGATGGCAGCGATCAAAAATATGCAAGTGTATTTGAAGAGTTGAAAAAGATTGACTGCTGTCGAGTGTTAGAGCATGACCATAATATTGGTAAGGGAGGCGCACTAAAAACAGCCTTTGCCTATGTAAGGGCGCAAAGGCTGTTTCAAGGTGTCATTACAGTAGGTGCTCATGGCCAACATACGTTACAAGATGTGAAGTTAGTTTTAACGATGACAAAGGTATTTTCTGATGGAATTGTGTTAGGAGTACGTAACTTTCATTCTTCGGACAGCACGTTTTTATCATATTGGGGTAACCGTGCAACAAGTTTGTTTTTTGAAGCCCTTTATCATAGAAAACTAATGGATACACAAACAGGTTTACGGTTTATTTCTATAAAGGAGCTACCATGGCTGATAAAAGTAAAAGGTGAACGGTATGACTACGATACAAATATGTTAGTTGCCGCACTTAAAAGAAAGTGTCCAATTTTTGAAGTAGAGATAGGTCAGTTACGAATTAAGAAAAATACAGTGATTCAGTATGATGAAATAACAAATGCAGGGTCAATTATTTCTAAAATGCTTATGAATTATTTAAAACCAAGAGAAAAATAACTATAGGTGAAGTAATATGCTAGGATAAAGAATAAAAATTACTCAATAACGTAGCGGGTATAGAAAGAAGGAGCAATGATGATGGAATATTCAGATCAAGTGAAAAATCGTGTGAAACGTATGGAAGGTCAGCTACGTGGAATTTTAAAAATGATGGAAGAAGAAAAGGACTGTAAGGCAGTCATTACACAATTATCGGCAGTACGCTCAGCAGTAGATCGTACAGTTGGTGTTATTGTTAGTACAAATCTTTTAGAATGTGTACAAAATGCTGAAGGTGATGGCGAGAAAATGAATGAAGTTATTCAAGAAGCAGTCAATTTAGTAGTGAAAAGCCGTTAATTAAAGGAAAGCCACCTTATAAAAAAGATCATTAATGAAAACTCACTTTAAAACAGGTGAGTTTTTATTTTTTTACAAAAATATAGTTTAATTCGATACTTATATTTTATTTTAGGGTATTTATACCTATTAGTTATGTGTTATTTATACAGTTAAAAGTCACGGCTAGTGAACTTGTCCGATAGATTTATAGCTCCTTCCTTTGTTATTCTAATTACAAGAATATAACAAATGGGAAGGTGATTTATTGTGAAAAAGTGGTTAATAAGCGGAGCAGCATTATTGATGTTAAGCCCAACAGCAGCCTATGCTCAAAATGCAGATGCTCGTTCAGTAAATACTTCCCCAGTAAATGCTTATAATGTAGTAGCTAATATGAAAGTAACAACTTGGGATCAATTCACAACAGAAATCGTAAAGCAATTAAATAATTTCGCTCCCGAAATTAAAATTACATATAGTGGACCAATGACTGATTTTAAAAAGAACTTTTTGGAGTCCTTTGAAAAAGCACAGGAGCAAGCAGTCTATGCGAGTGGTCATATGGAAAGTACCGCTATTTCTGCAGACTCAACAGGCAATGTAACGTTTAAAGTGAAATATTTGACGAACCAAACACAAGAAGTGGCCGTACAAAAAAAGGTGGATCAAATATTAAAAACGATTATTAAGTCTTCAATGACAGAATTCGAAAAAGTAAAAGCGATTAATGATTATATTGTGTCAAATACTACATATGGTACTAAAACAAAGGCTAGTCCCCATAGTACTTATGCATTGTTAATGGAAGGGCAAGCGGTATGCCAGGGCTATGCGTTAACAACTTATAAAATGTTAGAACAAGCTGGATTCGATGTAAAATATGTTGTTGGTACTGTTAATAGTAACGAGGCACATGCATGGAACCTAGTGAAGGTTGATGGTAAATGGTATCATTTAGATACAACATGGAATGATCCATTACCAAATCGTTTCGGCGCTTCTTCATACGATTATTTCTTAGTAACGGATGCACAGCTAAAGAAAGATCATAAATGGATAGCAACAAACTATCCTGCTGCAACAAGTACAAAATATAGCTATATGCAAAATGTTCATTTTGCATATCAGGTTAATAATACACTGTACTTTAGTAATACAGCAGATAAAGATAAATTGTATAAGCTTGATATAGCGAGTGGTACAAAAACAAAGGTCATTGATAAACGTGCCTTATATATTACAGGGGCGGATAACTTTTTATATTTCAGCGATTACAGTAACAGTGGTTACTTAACAAAATTAAATCTTAAAACATTAAAAACTGAGGTGCTCGCGAAGCAAGTAGTTTCTGATTTAAGAATTAATGATAATTATTTAATTTATACTGTTAATGGAAAAGACCAAAAGCTTAAAATAAACTAAGCTTCAAATATCCTTTTCTATTTATAAAATGAAAGCACAAAAGGACTTCAGAGTGAGTTCTTTGTGCTTTTTTTGTATATAATGAAAACAGGAAAACGGTTGGAGGTGAGGATTTTGTGGAAAAAATTAGCCATTATCGTAATTATTATTATTTTTATTGACCCCATTTATACGGCTGGTAAAGCAGTTGTACAACAAGTGATAACTTGGTCAAATAATGATGAAATAGAAACGATGCTTCTTTCAACAAAGGAAAAAATTATAGACGTTACTGCTAAACTTTCAGAGAATGCCTCTATTGAAACGGCCACACCTATAGAAGAAAAGCCAAAAGAAGGAGCAGCCGTTACAGCTCCGGCAGCCAAAAAACCTGAAGCAAAGCTAGTTGTAACTAATGCAAAGGAAATGGCTGATGCGATGTATGCGTATTACAGTAGTTTTTCACCTAAGTTTGAGATTCAATATAAAGGCAATACACAACGAATTGAACAGCTAGTGGAAGAAGCCTATGAAAATGCTATAAAACGAGATGATTATGTATATGGGCATATTAGTAAACACTCAATTCGTTTTGAATATGGAGGAAGAACGGCCACAATTTTTGGAGAGCAAAGTTATTTAATGACACCAGAGCAGGCAGCGTTTGTTGAAATGAATGTGCAAGAGATTGTAGCCTCTATCAATAAAAAAGCTTTAAGTGATGTAGAGAAGGTTAGGGCTGTTAATGATTATATCGTTGCCAATACCGCCTATACGGATCAAACGAATTCAAGTCCACATAGCGCTTATACAGTGCTTGCGGAGCATGGTGGTGTTTGTCAGGGCTATGCATTGCTGGCTCATGCGATGTTACAAAAGCTAGGTATAGAAACAAAATATATAGTAGGCTATGTCGGACAGGAAGGACATGCTTGGAATTTAGTAAAGCTGGACGGTCGATGGTATCACCTCGATACTACATGGAATGATCCGGTGCCTGATCGTAAAGGGGCGGTACGCTATCAATATTTTTTAGTGGATGATCGAACAATGGCAAAAGATCATACGTGGATTGCTAACGACTACCCGAAAGCAACGAGTACGACGTATAACTACTTTCACAATGTAGATTTCGCTACACAGGTAGGGCAACAAATATTTTATAGTAATGTCGCTGATGATAATAAATTGTACGTGCTTGATTTAAAAACAGGTAAATCGAAAAGCGTCTCAAGTTCACGTGCACAGTACATCGTTTATGCAGATGGCTGGGTATATTTTAGTAATTATTCACACGGAGCGTATTTAACAAAGATTCGCCCGGATGGAAGTGGAGAAAAATTATTAAATAGGGAAGAAACAAAGGATCTATTTGTGCAGGACAACTATTTATATTTCACGACAAATGAGCTAAAGAAAATGGCACTTTAACGTTATCAACGAAAACGATATGAGTGACAAGCCGGAAGATAAATACTATGTGTAGTGGTTGATTGGAGTGGAGACTGGACGCCCACAGGAAAGCGCACAGTTGGAACGGAAATCAACCCCTCGTTTTACAGAAGAGTCATACTTTATTTAAATAGGCACCTTAACTGAATAATAGTTTTTCAACAACATGAAAGGCCTATGACATTACAAACTGTCATAGGCCCTTTTTGTTCGTTCCATAAGATAATAGATTGGTTGATGCTGACATAGGGAAACTTCAATTTGTGGATACATCGATTTCATTTCCAGTGAAAAAGTTTTAAAAATCAATGGATTATGCTTAATGGCACCACCATTACAATAAAGGCTAAATGCTTCGCCTTGATAGTCAACTTTCTTCAACACGGCACAAGCAAGGAGCACTAATTCATGGGCAGCACGCATGGATATTTGAATGGCACATGAATCCTTTTTCGTCACGGCATCTGCTAAAAATGCGCCCATTTTTGCAAGCTGCGCATTCGAGTAGGATGGACGAAATAGCCATGTAGCTAACTCTGTAACATCTTGGATCCTTAAATAATCATAGACAGCATTTTTTAAAATGGTCGCCTCACCGCGTCCGTCTTCCATGTGAAAAATGGCACGTATGACTTCTTGCCCTAACCAATAGCCACTGCCTTCATCTCCTGCGCGATGCCCCCAACCACCTGCACGTACTATTTGTGTACCATCAAATGCGTACGCAATGGACCCTGTTCCAGCAATGAGTAATGCGCCTGCCTGTCCAGCAGTAACACCAAGTAAAGTGGCTTGTGCATCATTTTCTATAATAAGCGTATCTATTTTTAACTGTATTGTAGATACGGCACTATGAACGATTGCCGATACGACTTCATGATCTTTGGAAGAATCAATCCCAGCCATTGCAAAGGTAGCAACAGCAATATTTGCATCATCTTGTTGTTGCAAAAAATCCTTCACATTTGCTAATAATGCTTGCAATATTTCTGTAGCAGACTTAGCACCGATTGCTTGATAATTCGATCCACTCGTTGATGTTGTATATTTTATTTCACCAGACTCGGCATGTACGAGCGCACATGCCGTTTTTGTAGCACCACCGTCAATAATAAGTAACAATTCCATCATTGATTCCATTCCTCTATATATACAGTTAATTGTTTTTCTGCTTCAATAATCATAGACTCCTTCAAACGAATCCACTCATAAAGGTTATGAGTATTTTCCTTGGAGCGTTCAAGAGATGCTTTCATCGTTACGGGTGCTGGACCACCAGGTAATGTACGTACAGCAACGAAAGTCTCTGGTTTTAATGTGTTATAAAAATCTTCCTCGGAAATTTTTAATGTTTTACCAGTAATTAATTTAGACTGAGTATTGGTAAGCCCCCATGTAAGACTTGCTAGAGATTCCTCACCATGAGAGAGCAATACTTTAATACATTTACTAACTATACTATGTGCTTGGCGGAATGAAATACCTTCCGAGCGTACTAGCGTATCGGCAAGTTCTGTCACATTGGCAAAACTATTTTCTGCTCGACTTCTTAGTTTTTTCTTGTTTACATCCATCGTGACAACAAGTGAACCAAATAGTTTGTAAATACCTATTAAACGGTCGATGGCGCGCCATAAATATGGTTGCATATCATCCTCTGTGTCTACAATATCTCCAAAAGGCGTATTATGTACCATTTGTAATACAGTACTAGCATCACCAACAACCGCCGAGAGCAATGAACGCGTATGCTCGATCGACACAGGGTTGCGTTTTTGTGGCATGATAGAGCTAACTTGCACGTACGGGCTTGCTAGGGTAAATGCATTGAATTCCTGTGTAGCCCATAATAAAAAATCTTGGGATGTGCGGCCGAGATTAAGTGCCGCAAGCTGAACAATACTTGCTGCCTCTGCAATATAATCTGCGCCAGCAACAGCATCCCACGCATTTTCAATAATATCATCGAATGCCAATAACTCACGCATACGCTCTCGATTAATATTGAAGCCTGTTGTTGTTAGTGCCGCAGCCCCCATACTACTGCGATTTACCGTTTTATAGACATGCTGTAAACGTTCAAAATCTCGGTCAAGTTGATCGATGACAGCTTTCAAATAATGCGCAAAGGTTGTTGGCTGTGCCTGCTGCGTATGTGTATAGCCAATCATAATCGTATCAACGTGTTCCTCAGAAGCTGCGATTAAATCATCTCGTAATGTCAGTAATTCTTGCATAAGCAATAACAATTTTTTTCTTAAAGTCATGCGATAAATGGCAATACCCATATCATTACGACTTCTTCCAATGTGAAGATTCCCAGCAACATCGCCAGCAAGCTCTATTAATTTATTTTCGATGCGGAAAAACAAATCCTCATATCGCGGGCTGTAATCCTCTATACGATAATAGTTCAAGTCTAGTTTTTTTAAAGCAGTACCAATTTCTTTAGCTTCTTCTTTCTTTACTAGCCCCTGTTCTTCCAACATTTTTAAGTGTGCGATATTGATTTGTAGCATAATTGTTAAAAAATTTTTCTTGGCTTCATCGTAAGCCGGCTGTAAAACAATTTTACGATAAATATTAGAAGGGAAGTTCATCCCATCTTCTTGCTGGGTTTTGTTGCGGAAATCTTCAAACATATTAATTGCCTCCTAGTAGATTGGTAGTTATATGGCCGAACCAGCACTGCCTTTAGATAACTTCTCGGAAATAATAAGTACAATTAAAATTAAACAAATTTGTAAGACGCCATATGCACAAGCGGTTCCAAATTTAAAAGAATATAATTTTTGGAATATCGCCACTGATAATGGGATTGTTGACGTACTGTAAATAAGGATAGACGCTACGAATTCGCCAAAACTTTGAACAAGTGCTAGTAACGTACCTGCCAAAATGCCCGTAAATGTAAGTGGTAAGACAATACGTCTAAATGAATACCACCATGTTGCACCTAAACTTCGCGATGCTTCTTCGATTGATTGATCTAATTGCACAAGTGATGCTGATGTCGATCGGAAAACAAGAGGTAAATGTCTAATAAAATAAGCTAACGGCAAAATCCAGAACGTCCCGATAAGAACCTGATTAAAGGAGAAGATATTTTCCGTACTAAAGGCTGCGATTAAATTCACAGCTACAACCGTTCCCGGCAATGCCCAAGGAACCATGATTAAAATATCGAGTAATGTTTTACCTTTAAAATTTAACCGTACCATCGCATAGGCTGCTGCAACACCGAAAATGATATTGCCGAGTGTTGCAACAATCCCCATTCGAATGGAATTCCAAATCGGTCGCCACGTCCGTTCATCTGTAAAAAGTGCTTGATAATGATCCAATGTATAGTCTGTTGGAAGAATTTGTGTTTTCCAGGCACCATCAACGGAAAATGAAATTAATATAAGCACTAAAATCGGCAAAATTAAAATTAATGTACCTATGAAAGACGCAATAGTCGCCATAACTTTCATGCCTCTTGAAGACACTTCAGATCGATGAACACTAATACCTTTGCTGAGATTTTGATAATTTCTGCGGTTTTGATACCAGCGCATAATAATTAAAAAGGTAATGGACACAAAGGATAAAATCATAGATTGTGTCGCTGCCATATCTAAATTCCCATTCGTACGTGATAAATAGATTTGCATTGTCATCGTGCGTTCAACACCGAACATTAAAGGTGCAGTGTAGGATGCCATAGATATCATAAATACGAGTAAGGATGAGGCAACAATCGAGGGTGTCAACATGGGCAAAATAACCTTTGTCCATACTCGAATACGCCCGGCACCTAAGCTAGTTGCGGCTTCTTCTAAAGCTGGATCAAGACCTTTTATAGCTGCTGAGGCAGTTAAGTAGAAGTAAGTGTACATAGTGAATGTGTGTACTACGATAACCCCCCATATGCCTTTTAATGAAAAAGGTACTTGCTCTAAACCAAATAGGTGTTGAAACGCACGTGGGAAAATCCCACTTTCTCCATACAAAAATGTAAAGGATAGCACACCTACTAATGGCGGAAGAGCCATGGGTACTAATACTAAAACAGAGAGTATCCGTCTACCTGGGAAATCATAGCGTTCCAGTAGAAATGCCATGGTTACACCGACGAGTGCACAACAAATAACACTGATAATGGATATATATATACTAGTCCACAATGCCTCTAAATTTGCTGGGCTAGCAATATTAAAAAAGTTTTTATAATTAGATAGCGCATCAGCACCAGAAAAGCTTTCTTTAAAAGTTTGATAGAATGGGTATACTACATAGGCAAACAACACTAAAAATAAAGGTGCAACTAAAATATAGACAAACCAATTTGAGCTAGTTAGTCGTGTCCATGCATTTCCTTCAGAAAGTTTGAGGTGTGTTTTTTCCATGTTGGTACTCTCCTATTCCCCTAAAAAATACAGTGAATCTTGGGCTATATTTAAGGTGATTTCTTCACCGATTTTTTTAAATTGACCGTTCATATTAATAATCATTACTTTTAGTGAAAAATCTAGACATTCCACAATGTAATTCACACTAATTCCTGTAAATTCAACAAAAGTGATTTTACCCGTTAATGTGTTTTCACCAGTACCTTGATTAATGGATTCAGGGCGAATAGAAATAAACACTTTGTCTCCAATCATATGCGTTAAAGTGGGGGAGCTTTGTTGCTTTCGCCCAGTGAGAACAAGTCCACTTGTGGTTTTTACTTGTATATCGTCACCATTAACAGCATCGATTGTCGCCCCAATTAAGTTTGTCTCACCAATAAAATCTGCTACGAAGCGGTTTGAAGGTCGATTATAAATCTCTTGAGGAGTACCGATTTGTCTGACGTTCCCATTTTCCATGACCATTATCCGATCGGACATGGACATAGCTTCCATTTGATCGTGCGTAACATAAATGGTTGTAACACCGAGCTCAGATTGAATACGTTTTATTTCAACGCGTGTTTCTTCACGTAATTTAGCATCTAAATTCGACAATGGCTCGTCTAGTAATAAAATGTCAGGCTCAATTACCAGAGCTCTTGCCAATGCAACTCGTTGCTGTTGCCCACCAGATAATTCATTAATTTTCCGATTCCCATATTGCGATAAATGTACAAGCCCTCTAATACGGTCAACCTTTTGCTTGATCTCCGCCTTCGAAAATTTTCGTACTTGTAATCCAAAGGCGATATTTTCATCTACCGTCATATGTGGAAAGAGAGCATAATTTTGAAACACCATACCGATGTTCCGTTTATTAGGTTGAAGCCTTGTCACATCGAAATCATCAAAAAGAATTTTCCCTTCGCTTGGGTAATAAAAGCCGGCTATCATCCTTAGCGTTGTCGTTTTCCCACAACCACTTGGGCCGAGGAATGTGAAAAATTCACCAGCTTTAATATGAAGATCTAAATCTTTTACGCCATAAATGTGACCGAATTTCTTAGAGACATTTTCTATTTTGACACTTTTCAAGTGAAATGCTCCTTTCTAGTTAGAAAATTAGTTACATGAAGCCTCGAGCAATATATACTCGAGGCTTAAAAACATGAACGATATTCGTAGATGTTTGTTTTATGATATTAAAAGGCTTCTCCATAACGTAGGGTTGATTTCCGTTCTGACTGGGCGCTTTTATCGCTGCCGCTTCGCTTTCGCGCAGAAAACATTTGTTGTTGCTGTAACGTAGCGACAGCAACAGCACGATGTTGGTCACGAAGGCGTTATCACAGGATGTGATGTTTTTAGCCTTCGTTCCTCTATCGCTGATCCCCAAGGAGTCGCCCAGTCTCCACTCCAATCAACTTATATGCATGACATACGTTTTAACAAATATCATTCCTGATTTTTTATGAGTAACCTGTCAGTAACATAGGATAGGTTCACAACTTTTTAATCCTCGGTCACTTTTTCCCGCGTCCTTTAATATTGTTATCCCAATGCTCCATCCATTCAGCTTCTTTTTCAGTCATGAGTTGCCAATCGATATCAAAAGTTTTTAAATCTAATTCTTTAAACCACTCAGGCATTGCCGCTTTATCGATATCTGAGCGAGTAGGGATTTGATAGTAATCGTTGGCTAGTTGAGTCACCATACCTTTTTCAAATAAGAATTCTACGAAGAGCTTTGCATTTTCTAAGTTTTTGGCATTGTTGACAACTGCGACACCATCAACTAAAATCGGTGCACCACTTTTCGGATAAATATAATCAAACGGATAATCAGTCGTATATTTCTTTAATAAAATATCTTGTAAATTCCATAAAGAAACACTGCCTTCTTGTCGTGTCATTTTTAAATAAAGTGCATTTGGATCTTGTGTATATTCCTTCGTGTTGGCATCTAATTTTAATAACCAATCGTAGCCTTTCTCAGGTGAATCTGCACCTTGACGTAAAATCATAGATGAATAAATAGTACGCATCGTTCCAGATGCTAATACACCACGAATTAAAATTTTATCCTTCCACTTTGGATCTAATAAATCATCCCAATCTTGTGGACCCGTTTCTTTCGTTAATACATCCTTGTTAATCATAATGACTTCTGGCAGTAACATTTCACCAAACCAACGACCATCTGCATCTTTATAAGCTGCATCAATGGAGTCGTTAAAGCTAGGCTTCCAAGCTTGAAGTAAATCTTCATTGGCACCAACAGTTAGTGCAGATTGCGTACCACCCCACCAAAAATCGGCCTGTGGATTTGCTTTTTCACCACGTAGGCGCTCTAAAATTTGCTGTGCGCCCATCGTTAAAAATTCCACTTCAATGTCCGGGTACTTTTCATTAAACTGATCGATGACTTTTTGGACCATCTCTTCATCGCGCCCTGTATAAATAACAAGCTTTCCAGATGGTGTAGCTGCCACATCGGTCTTTTCAGAATCGGACGTTTTGCTAGTTGTTGCATCTTTTGTAGAAGTCTTATTATCACTACTACAAGCAGCTAATACAACAACCATCAGCACAAGTAAAAAGCCGAAGATCCGTGTTTTCTGCATAATCTTCCCCCTCCCTAATAGTGAAAAACTTACATACTAACAGTATAATCTGTAGAACTGGCATTAATGTTAGAATAATTAAAAAATTATAGTTAGATTCATCATAGCTAAGGAAATACTAGATAGCAATGGTGCTTCACTAAAGTCGGAAACTCTTTAAAATAGCGAGAATTAAAGCTTTTCGGAATAGATTATCAACTTTTGTTCAAAAGTGGACAAAAGTTGATTTTGGTGATTTTGAAATGCATGCTATTATTTTTAGAACAATTTGAATTATTTGTTTTTTGAAAATGGAAAGGAGTGAAGCAAAAATGAGATACTTATTATCAACAATGTTTGGAGTATTATTATTTTTAGATTTTTCAACTACTCCAAGTTCTGCAGCTGAATTAAATGAAGGGGAAATAGTAGTTGATAGAGCGGATTACAATTCTGAATTAGATTTTCAAAATGCTGTTAATAATTATATGAATGATGATAATTTCCTAACTGTAACAATTATTGATAACAATAACACCATTGAACAAAACGTCGAGGAGAGTGTAAGTAACCAACCAACCAAGGAGTAGATTAGTACCGTATGCAGACAATGTATTTATGGCAGGAAGAACTCAAGGTTCGAAAATACTTAATACACTATGGGGCGAACCTGGAATTAATATTAGCTTAACCAATACTTATTCGACTTCTGCAACACTTGAAGGTACTATGACTGGATTTGATAAAAGTACAGTTTCTGCTGCAGTTGGATTTAATGTGTCAAAATCATTTTCAGTAAGTTATGTAGGTGAATATACAGCTCCGACTACCCACAATGGAAAAAAGTAAGACGAGTAGAATTAGACGCTTTCCTGTACTCGATCTGTATCATTTTGATCATTGGGTTCCGGAGAGAAAAATTATTCCTATGAAATATGTGCCTGCGGAGAGTGGTCTTGCAGGAAAACCGGTAGGGGTATCCTATACAAAAACTTTTAGATATCTATAGACATTATTGGTAGGTGATTTTTTGCCTAAAATTGATGTGAATAGAGATTATAGGTGGGTTTTCAAATGTTCTTTAAACGATAACATTAACTTTCTCCTAAGTTTTCTGATGATTATCCTAAATACTGTTTTTCTTAGGAGTCTTTGGGTACGGTAGGACTTCATATTTGATGCATTAACCTATTTTCGGATGTACCTAAAAACCACAAATTACACGACTACAACGAGCGGGTATCGTGGATGGTTCAAACGGAGCGTTTCAGCCAAACGCTTATATAACAGGTGCCCAAATGGCGAAAATACTAGTGCTTGCATTTGGCTTAACGCCAGAAGGCAATAATACGTTCAAAGATGTCGATCCATCACACTGGGCAAGTGGCTATATTGCCACTCTAGCGGACCATAACATTGCACTAGGCGATGAAAACGGTAATTTTAGACCAAATGAAAACTTAACACGTGCACAATTTACGGCGTTCATGTATAGAGCGCTTGATTTATAGAATAAGGTTTTGAAAAAGAGAGATGTATCGTATATTCGATCCATCTCTTTTTCTATGTGTGCCGGCATGCGTATGAATTATAGGAAAGTCCTTTTTTTAAGAGGGGATATCAAGTAAACTTACTCGAACTAATCTCAAAAATAAGGTTGAACATAATTATCGTAATAATGCAAATAAGAGGTTTATCAAAATATGCTAAAAAGTAAACAAAGATTGATTTGCATCTTCCTATAGTAGGTTTTAACCTTAATAAGCATAATCTTTAGAGATAAAAGGATGTCTTTTTTGCTTTTTTTCATTACACAAGATTCAATTCGCACTAGGTAATTGTAAGAGATAAAAAGTAAAAAAAATACTTAAAAGAGGGAAAAAATGTTTAAAGAAGTTCAGTTAGAGGTATAGGTTAAGTGTAAAAAGTAAATAATCTTGTATTTGTGGCAATGGTATTGATGTTTCTAAGTTTTTCTTTTTCATCTAATGCTAGATTACAAGCCTATCAAAGCAAGAGAAAGTTAACTTTTTGGAATGAATGTTGACCCTGGTTCAGGAGTGATACCAGAGTTTAGTTTTGAAAGGAGATTACTAAATGAAAAAAGCCTTTTTATTATTAGTTTCCACGCTTTTGGTGTTTTCTCAATTATCATTGGGTAGCCTACCTGTTTATGCAACAAGCAATGTAGAGCATGATATTGTAATGCCGAATGATGAAAATAAAAACGAAGCATTTAAAAACATAGAAGAAGCCGAAACGTCAAATATTGAAGATGTTAATATAGCGCCAGGTGAAAATGAAGATGAATTCATAACGAGAAATATGTTCAATGGTGTTGTCATTACGGGCTTTAATGGTTCTGCAAAGGATATCGTTATTCCTAGTGAAATAAACGGTCAACCAGTTGTCATGATAGATGATAAAGCATTTTATAACCATCAACTAACAAGCGTAGAGATTCCGTCAAGTGTGACGACGATAGGAAGACATGCGTTTGCAGAAAATATTTTAACAAATGTAGTAATTCCAGTAGGTGTAACAACGATTGGAGCAAGCGCATTTTTTAGAAATCAATTAACTAGCGTTGTGATTCCTTCTAGTGTAACAAAGATAGAAGAATTCGCATTTACACATAATCATTTAAAACATGTAGAAATCCCGCCCAAGGTGACAACGATAGAGGCAAGCGTATTTGCTTATAATCAATTAACGAGTGTAGAGATTTCCGAAGGTGTAACGACAATAAAGGGGGATGCATTTACTTATAATCAATTAACAAGTGTAAAAATTCCCGAAGGTGTAACAAAGATAGAAGCACATGCATTTGATCATAATGAGCTCACTAGCGTTGAGCTTCCATCAAGTTTAACAACGATAGGATACAATGCATTTTCTTATAATCAATTGATAGATATAAAGATTCCCTCAAATGTGAAATCGATAGCGTCAAGTGCATTTAGATATAACCAGTTAAGGAATGTAGAGATCCAGCTTGGCGTGACAACGATAGGAAAATTTGCATTTGCTAATAATCAAATAGCAAACGTAGATATTGCACCAAGCGTTGAACGTATTGAACAATCGGCATTTGAGGATAATCGATTAACAGAATTAGACCTTCCATCAAGTGTGACAATGATAGAATGGGCTGCATTTAAAAATAATCAATTAACAAGTGTAAAGCTCCCATCAAGTATTAAAACGATAGAGCACACGACATTCGTTAATAATAAATTAACAAATATAGAGATTCCATCGAG
This sequence comes from Lysinibacillus sp. NPDC058147, assembly GCF_042884205.1. NCBI lineage: Bacteria > Bacillati > Bacillota > Bacilli > Caryophanales > Bacillaceae > Lysinibacillus > Lysinibacillus sp. NPDC058147. The sequence goes on along the minus strand of NZ_JBHVUJ010000010.1, from coordinate 88,489 downwards.
TGTAAAAACGATAGGGCCACACGCATTTGCGAATAATCAATTAACAAGCGTAGAGATTCCGACAAGTGTGACAGCGATAGAGTATGGAGCATTTTATAAAAATAGATTAACAAGTGTTGAGCTACCTACAAGCTTAACAAAGATAGATACTTATGCATTTAAAGATAATCAGTTAACAAGTGTGAAGATTCCATCAAGCATAACGACAATAGCATATAGTTTATTTGAAAATAATCAAATAAACAGTGTGGAAATTCCATCAAGTATAACAATGATAGCGCCATATGCATTTAAAAATAATCGATTAACAAGTGTAGAGATTCCGTCAAGTGTAATAGAAATAGGCGGGGATGCCTTCAGTTTTAATGAATTTGATTTCGTAACATTTCACGGAACACCTAAATTAACTAACTCTTCATTCGAAAGTCAACTTAAGCGAGAGGAAAAGGATAAAACGTTTGGTGGCTGGTTTGAAGATAAAGATTATACTATCGAATGGACTAACTCTATTTCCCAGCCAATGACAATCTATGCAAAGTGGAATACAAATTACATTGTTACTTTTAACTCAAACGGGGGAAGTGAAGTACCGTCTGAAAAAGTATTGGAAGGCAATTTACTACAAGAACCAGCTAAACCAGTAAAGGGAGGCTATACATTTGCCGGCTGGTATAAGAACACAGAATTTAAAACAGCGTGGGATTTTGCAAAAGATGTCGTAACAGAAAATATCACATTGTACGCGAAATGGACAAAGAATAATACTTCTGAAGGCGAATCTGGTGAGGTTAAGCCAAGCTATAAGGTCACTTTTAATTCAAACGGAGGAAGTGTAGTGCCGTCCCAAGAAGCTTTAGAAGGAGAAACTTTACTAGCGCCAACTATACCAGCAAAGAAAGGCTATACATTTGCCGGCTGGTATAAGGACACAGGTTTTGCATCAGCATGGGATTTTACAAAAGATGTTGTAACAGAAAATATCACATTGTACGCGAAATGGACAAAGGATAATACTTCTGAAGGCGAATCTGGAGAATCTACGCCAAGCTATATTGTTACTTATGAATCCAACGGAGGAAGTGAAGTTCCATCTAAAGAGGTTTCAAAAGGTGAATTGCTACAAGCACCGCCTACACCTGTGAAGGAAGACCATACATTTGCCGGCTGGTATAAAGATGAAGAACTCACAACAGCATGGGATTTTGAACATGATGTAGTGACAGCTAACGAAGTATTATATGCTGAATGGACAAAGTATAATTCTTCTAACGGTGGATCTGGGCAAGGTTCGCTAAGCTATATCGTCACTTTTAATACAAATGGCGGAAGTGAAGTACCGTCCCAAACAGTGGCCTATAAAGCATCATTGCAAGCACCTTCTAACCCCGTGAAGGAGGGCTATACATTTGCTGGTTGGTACAAGGATCAGGAACTCACAACAGCATGGGATTTTGCTAATGATGAAGTAATAGAAAATACAACATTATTTGCAAAATGGACGGAGCTAAGCAGTGGCTGTAACATTATATTTAATGATATTTCTACGAACTGGGCAAAAGAAATGATTGAAGAAATTGCGAATCGATGCATTATTAAAGGTTATCCAGATGGCACTTTCCGACCAAATGATATGATTCAACGTCAGCATGTGGTGCTTATGATTGACCGTGCATTACAACTAACACCAGTACGCAAAGCTAAACCATTTACGGATGTACCTACAAGCCATCCATATTATGAACAAATCACACGACTACAACGAGCAGGTATCGTGGATGGTTCAAACGGAGCTTTCCGTCCTAATGCTTATATTACTCGTGCACAAATGGCGAAAATACTAGTGCTTGCCTTTGAATTAACGCCAGGGGGCAATAGCTCGTTTAAGGATGTTGATCCATCACACTGGGCGAGTGGATATATTGCCACTCTAGCAGACCATAACATTGCACTAGGCGATGAAAACGGTAATTTTAGACCAAATGAAAACTTAACACGTGCACAATTTACAGCGTTTATGTATCGAGCACTAGGTTTATAAAAATTCATATAGAAATAAGGGAGATGTATCAAAAAATGTGATACATCTCCCTTTCTAATGTAGATTAAAGTATTTACTTACTAATAGTCTCTAAAGATTTATCCTTTTGTCGTCGCTGCGAAAGTATTGTAGGTAGCATCATACCTAGAATAACTAAAATAATACCCGCTATTTGTAAAAAAGTTAAAGGTTCATGTAAAACAATAACTGAAACAGTTACAGCAACGGGTAACTCCATAGCACTTAAAATAGAGGCAAGTGCTCCTCCTACTTTCGGAACTGCTATAGAGAATAAATAAATCGGCAAAATAATACCGAAGAGCCCCAGAGCTAGTCCGAATTTCCATAACCCTCCGGCAAATAATTTACCGTTCCAAAGAACTTCAGGGTTTAAGAAAATACAAATAATGATAAGGGCGACAAAGGAAACAATCAACACGCGTGATGTAGTTGTAATACCTTCCACGTGACGAGAGTTAAATTGGATAAAGCAAGCAAAAGTAAAGGCAGCAGCCAAACCTAGCAGCCAGCCTTGAATAGCAATACCGCTTAAATCTACATTTAGTACGCCAGCAGCTAAAATAGTTCCAGCAAATAATACAATGATTGAAATCACTTCAGGCCGACTTGGTAACCGTTTATGAAGTGCGCAATCTATTAATAAGCCTATCCATGTGAATTGGAAGAGCATTACTACAGCAAGGGAGGCTGGTAGATACTTTAATGATTCACCGTATATAATTCCTGTAGTCCCGGTAAGTATCCCGGCGCACACCAAAATAAGCAGACCCTTTTTAGAAATCCTCGGTAATTGTCTTTGCGTCACTATAAAAATAGTTGCAACAAGCATAAAGCCAATAATATATTGACTCGATACTGCCTCTCCTGTTGTAAAGCCATGCTGCATAGCTACTTTGACAATTGTCGATAGTACACCGTAGCTACTAGAAGCAATGACAATTAAAAGAGGATAAAATAAATTTTTCTTCATGTTTTTTGTTTCACTTCCTAAAATTGCTTCACCATATGATGAAATGGTTCATCGATTATGGACCATGGCTCTGTAATGACAAAGCCCATGCGTTCATAAAGGCGACGAGCGTCTTCTTTTTGTGTTTCAACATTTAATGATAATTTTGTATAGCCTCGTTTTTGTGTTTCCTCTATGGCAAATTTCAGTAATAATGTTCCTATTCCTTTACCACGAGCTTCTGGTGCTACACAAATAGTATCAATATAATATTCATCTTCATGAGCTTCTTTATCGATGATTATAGATGGCGCATTTTTTTCTTCAAGCCATTTTACGAGATTTGCATCCATATGAATGGCTTCGACACCATTATAGTAAACAAGAGTTCCTAATACTTGTTCTTTCTCAACAGCAACAAAACTATTTAAATAGGAATGTCGATTGTCCTCACGCTTGAATAGTACAGTAAGTTCTTGTTCAACGGCTTTAGCTGTTTGTTCACCTGTTAAACGGTTGGCAATATCACCAATCGCATCAATAATTAATGGTACAACGGCATGGGCATCCTGTGGTTGCGCTTGTCGAATTGTAATACTCATTGTCAAAATCCCTACCTTTCTATAGGCAAGTATAACAAAGATAGAGGATGACTCAAGTTTTTGAATAAATGGTGATATTCTGACGGCGTCATTACCTTATTTCAGCAGGCGCCGAACACCCGCTGAAATAAATATAGAAACTAAGTCTAAGTACAAAGCAGATTCCAGACGCATCGTTTATCTGCGCAAAGTGGTAATTATGCCAAGGCATAATTGATTATTTTTCCGAAAGTTTAAAACTTTATACGATATCAGATTTCGTGTTAATCTATAATGACTAGAGTTTCGGGAGGACAACAATGACAAAGGATGATAAGGATTATATTTTAGTTTATGGAGATGCTTTTATTGACTATATCGCAGATGATGTAACAAACACATCTTTTACTAAATATATGGGGGGTGCAACGGTAAATGTTGCTGCTGGAATTAGCCGTATCGGTGCTCCATCTGCATTAATTACGATCACAGGAGACGACGAAGGCTCTCAGTTTGTTCGAGATGGCCTTGCACAAGAAGGGGTAAGCCTGGATTATGCAGTATTTAACCCTGCGAAGCGAGTTAGCGGTGTCTATGTACATTTAACAGAAGCATGTGAGCGAATTTTTAAAGATTATGTCGATGAGACGCCAGATTTACAAGTAGAAGCAATACAATTAAATGAAGCCGCTTTTAAACATGCATCTGCTTTAACTGTGTGCTCCGGTACAATGTTCCATCCTACAGCCCTGGATACAACACGTGCTGCTGTAGAGATGGCAAAGGAAAAAGGGGCAATTATCGCAATGGATGCGAATATTCGTCCTCTGCGCTGGAGCAGTGAGCAGTTTTGTCGTGAAACGATCACGTCATTTTTTGAGCACGTAGATATTTTAAAGGTTACTGATGAAGAATTATTTTTCCTAACAGAAACAACTAGCTTGGAAGAGGGCATTGAGCAATTAAACAGTTATTTAGTGCCCATTATATTAGTAACAGTAGGGGAAAACGGCACATATGCGGTATTGAATGGCGAGGTTATCCATGTACCAACAGAAAAAGTAGTGCCAGTAGATACTACAGGTGCTGGAGATGCATTTATGGCTGGTGTATTACGCGATGTTCATTACAATGGTTTACCTACAACGGAAGAAGAACTTGTTCGTTGTGTAAGCTTTGGCAATAAGCTAGGTGCTATGGCAGCTACTAAAGCAGGGGCATTAACAGCTCTTCCATTTTATAATGATATTAAACATTTACTTAAATAGTCGTTTGGAGCGTGCATACAATGGAGAAGAATTACGATGTATTAGTGGAGGATCGATTATTCTTTGGCGGTGCGAAAGATGCAGATTTAGCTTTTGAACAAGAAACGGTTGATATCGTGATTGACGTTCGAGTAAATGGCTTATCTAATGAGGAGCAAGAAGCGGCTTCATATGCGTACAAGCATATGCCAATTGCTGATGAGGACATAGAATTAGCACCATCTATTCAAAAAGTTGCGAAAGAAATTGTTTCTGCCTATGAGAATGGGCAGAAAGTGTACTTTCATTGCGGAAGCGGGGGAGGTCGAGCAGGAGTGGCTGCCACTGCTGTATTGATGGAACTTGGCAAGGCTAATTCTCTAGAGGAAGCGGAAGAGGCCGTAAAGAACGCCCGTCCACAAGTAACAATTCGTCCAAAAATGGCAGATGCTTTGCAGAAGCTATATAAATAAATGAGAAGATGTACCAAAAGGTTTTTTAACTTTGGTATATCTTCTTTTTTAGTTAGTGAATAAACTTTTTTGCTCTTTGAAAGTTGGGCGATAAACGTGATAGTTAATCGTTGGATGATATTCTGTTACGTCCCCAGGAAAGCGCCTAAACGGAACGGAAATTAACCTCCACGTTATGTAAAAATCATCAAAATAATAAATTGGTTTATTTTTGGAAATATAATTCACTTTAATTTTTGTAAGTTAAAAATACAAATTTAGGAGTGAATCAATTGACTACATTTACACCCTTACAAGAGGCTCAAGCCTTCGCCGAAGCTTTTCTTCTACCTACTGAGCAGGTATCTGTAAACCATCCTTATAAGAAGGATAGAGGTCGATATCCACGAGTACGAAAATTTTTCCAAGACCATTTATTAAATGGTACAAGTGATGCGTCCACATATCAACAAGGTGTTGGCCAATTAATGATGTTCTGTGCCCAGTTTGCCCAACATAAGGCACTAGCTGGAGAGCGTGACGCAGTTTACAAGGGAATTATCAACATTGTTATTCCAAAACTTTTGGAAAGAACAAATAATTTTCCAACAATCAATCCATTAGCTGGCTTTCTTTATCTTGGTGTAGCAATGCTTAAGAAATTAGAAGAATCGCAAAGTGATGTATCTCTTTCTAATGTAGATGAGTTGTTAGTGCGATACCGAGACTATTTCGCTGATGAAGTATTAAGTTCTAAAGAATACCATGCTTTAATGTATCATCGTACACCATCTGCTTGGACATACAATGACTCAGAAAAAGCGTATCGTTTTGCTACTGGGCCATATTCGGGGCAAATTGGATACTGGATAACTACCGCAGATTTATCCACCGAACCTCAAAAAGATTACTTAGAGATGCCGACAGTTCTGGATAGTTCAGGACAAGTTTCTTTCGCGGGTATTCAACCAGGAACAAGTGGAAGAGATTATATAGATCACCATTCCTTTTTCAACACTAAAAACCAGCGATTTATTCTCAATGCCTCGCTAAATGCAATTGCTTTATGGATGGCAGCACATGTTTATGATGTAAAGGTTAATGAGACTGGAGCTTCATTATATCCTGCTTATAACATGAAAAACGCAATTAGAGATGTTCTTAGTTATACTCATTGGGGTTCCAATACTTCAGTTGCAAATGCTTCTAAAGGGTGTTTCCAACAAGAGCCTTTCAATGGTGCATTAACTGCTAAAAGAGTTCTTCCGGTTCATGGATTTTCCGAAGTAAACTTAACGAACAGTATGCTGCGATCTCGATTTGATTCTCCGGCATATAATACATTTGCAATAACATTCTTACAGATCTTTGCAAGCTTAATTGAAAATCCAACAGCTTCATCATGGAGCAATCTTGTTCCAAATTTTGATTCAGATTCTGGAGTAATGGTAACTCAGATGATTAATACCTATCAAGATATATTTACAAACTATTCAACTATCAAAAATACTTTAATTAATAATCCGTTTAGCCTAGCTAAATATTGGGGTATGTACATTCCGGAAAATGCTATGTTAGGGTCATCCGAGATGATTAAAAATCCGTGGCAAATGCCTAATAAGGGTGAAGGGATCAATCAAGCTATGGTTGGATTATTCAATGTTTATCCTGGATTTACAGGTCAAAGATTTGCAAGTAGTAACAATAAAATCGGAGAAGCAATTAAACTTCAACTTGAAGTTGGTCAAGCATTACACGGTCAAAGTTCCTTCCCATCGCACGGTCGTTCTGGTCTTTGGGATTTAGCCCGCTTAGATATATTAGCCGATGCTTCAAATACAGATGGAACTGTTAGCTCTGCTACAGACCTTACTACTACTGATAAAGAATCTCCAAACTGTGCCGGAGCACGTCGCACATTCTACGCTTTAGCTATGGCGTTAGCAGTCGATGGTTCTAATGGCTTGGATTCAAATTAATTTTTTACTCCATATGAGTAGAAGAAAACAGATAAATAATGGCTAGCTGTGATATAAAAGCCTAATCATGAACGCATATAAATTTGGTGATATTTCGAATTTATATGTGTTTTTTTATGCAACAGTAATTTTTATAAATTTAGTTCCGGCTGAAACCCGCAGGGATGGTAATTGGTTACATTTTATGGTAATCAACTGTTAACATAAGGCTTGTTGACGTCCTAGTTGATATATAGTTATCATTGTATATAAGGAGGTTCTTCAATTGCCTTTAAATAAAGAACGAATTGACGCAGTAAAATTTATGCGAGTAACAGCGATGTTACTTGTTATTTTAATTCATGCTACTGGGGTTGCATTAAGTAAAATCCCACAGGATCATTCATCTTACTTTGTCTATTTATTTTTAAATCGCTTTACACGGTTTGAAGGTGCTGTTTTCGTATTTTTAAGTGGCCTTACACTGTTTTACAATTATGAATCTAAGCCCTTTACAAAACAAACATGGACAAACTTTTACAAACGTAGATTTTTGTTTATTCTAGGACCTTTCCTCGTTTGGTCCATTTTTTATGAGTTATTTTCCTACTATCAAGGATTTCGAGTGTTCACAGGTTGGAAGGCAATGTTCATTTCCATCGTTACGGGGGGAGCCTATTATCAACTATATTTCATTTTAATTTTAGTGCAGCTATATTTTTTAATGCCGCTTTTCGTATATCTCGTAAAACGCTTTTGGTGGTTTAAAAAATATTTATTATTCATTGGCTTTGCTGTTGAAGTAGCCGTACAAAGTTACTTTGAAATGTTTGATATTTCCTTTACCGTCCCTTTATTTGCAATATACATTGCAAGCTTCTTTTTCGGTGGCTGGGTTGCCTTACATTATCAATCTTTAAAGGAACAATGGTCGAAAAGGCAATATTTCATATGGATATCCTTTACCTTTTTATTAGGTATAGCTTATACAATTCTGTATTATTTCCGCAGCACATTGGGGCATGTTGAAATTTCATACATAGCATTTAAATTTTTGTCTACTAGTTATATGCTTCTCTCTTGTTTTGTACTATTCAAAATTAGTATTTATTTAGTTTATCACGGAGGACGAAAGCTCAACGAATTTGCAGAGCATTTAAGAATTTATTCGTTTGGGTTTTATTTAGTCCATCCATGTATTTTATACTTATTGAGCGATACTATTTTGAGTGGCCTTGATCCTTCGCATATACATTTATATGTATTCCTGAGATTTTTCTTAACAGTCATTTTCTGTTATGTATTTATTCGCTCGTTACATCTTCTTTTCCCACGTGCATGGTTTTTATTCGGAAATTTACCTGCACCGAAGAAAGAAATTATCAGTTGATAAAAATCAAAAACAGCCTTAGATCTTCAAAATTGTTGATCTTTGGCTGTTTTTGTTTGCATAAATTTGTGCTATACATATTAGAACAGTTTTTGTTATAGTAGTAATATAACAAAGATGAGGTGATCTGTATGATGGAGGAGTTAGCGAAAGTCCCATGGGCAGTCATAGCACCACTTATTGTGGTTCAATTTATTTTAATGATTGTTGCTCTAGTCGATTTGCGTAAAATCCATGCAACAAACGGGCCTAAAATTTTATGGGTGGTTCTTATCATTTTTACTAGTTATCTTGGATCGATTGCGTACTTTATAGTTGGGAGAAAACAATCATGACAATATTACTTCAGGTAACAGGACTTACAAAGCAATTCGCAGATAGGGTAGTTGTGGATGGAATCGAGTTCACGTTAGAAAAAAATACATCGACAGCATTAATTGGACCTAATGGAGCTGGTAAAACAACGACATTATCGATGCTAACAGGTTTATTAAAACCAACCTCTGGAAGTGTAAAAATGCTGGATGGTGATTTAAGAGCCAATATTGGTTTCTTGCCACAATACCCGCAATTTCATCCTTGGTTAAGTGCGTTAGAGTTTACTGAAATGGCGGCAAAGTTAAATGGTGTGCCAGCAAAAAAAGCAAAAGTTGAAGCACAAAAAACACTTGATTTTGTAGGTCTAGGTAATGAGTTAAATAAGAAAATTTCTACTTTCTCTGGTGGCATGAGGCAACGACTAGGTATTTCCCAAGCAATTGTGCATAAGCCTAAATTGCTTTTATTAGATGAACCTGTGTCTGCTTTGGATCCGGTTGGTCGTAGGGAAGTTCTTGATTTATTGAAGGGCTTACAGCAAGAAACAACTATTTTATATTCGACACATATTTTAAATGATGCCGAAGAGATGACAGATCAATTATTGTTTTTACGTGATGGAAAGCTAGTAGAGCAGGGAACATTACGTGAAGTTCGACAACGTTTCGATGAATCAAATTATGTTGTAGAGTTTGGCACTGAAAAAGAGGCGCAACTTTTTGCCAGTCAATCTGAACTTATAGGAGAAGTTAAGGGCAGTCATGTATATATAGAAATTATTGATGAAAAACCGAGTATGCAGGAGCTGCTTCAGCATTTAAGCAGTTGTCCTTATAAGATACGAAAAGTTGAGCGGCAAACAGCATCACTTGAAGAGATTTTCATGAAGGTGGCGAGAAAAATATGAGAGGATTTAATGTACTTCTGCAAAAGGAATTCAGAGAAGCTTGGCGAAGCTGGAAGTTTTTATGGATACCTCTTGTATTTGCTTTGCTCGGTATGAGCGATCCACTGACAAACTATTATATGATGGATATTTTAAATGCTGTTGGTAACGTACCAGAAGGCTTTGAAATGTTGATGCCAGAATTAATGCCAGTTGACTTATTACAAGCTTCCATTGGACAGTTTCAAACGATAGGTTTACTCATATTAATGGCTGCTTTCGTAGGAGGCATTAGTAAAGAAAGAGCAAGTGGAATGGCTACTTTATTGTACGTCCGTCCTATATCGTTCGGCGCTTATTTTATGAGTAAATTTATCGTCATGAGTACTGTTGGCTTTATTAGTATTTTAGCTGGTTTTGCTGCAAGCATATACTATACAATCGTGCTTTATGGGACATTTGAGATAGGGCCATTAGTGGCAAGTTTTTTCACGTATTTTTCTTGGCTACTCTTTGTGATAGCAGTGACATTAATGATGAGCGCGATGTTTAAAACAGTGATAGCTACAACATGTGCATTCGCTGTCATATTTATTGGGCTAATATTGGATTCTTTAGTGGGGGCATTTTGGACAATATCACCGTGGAAATTACCGTTATACGGTGTTCAATTAATGAGGGGCACAATGGAGATGCCGGATTATTGGTTGAGTCTATCTCTTACAATAGTTATCTCAATAATTTGTGTGAGTATAGGAATTTTGACAATGAAGAAAAATGCATCGATGACGAAAATTTAAAGGAAATAACCTTGCCAATAGAAAACTATACATGATTAAAGTAAGAATTCCATGTCTGTTGAGGTACTATTCCTTTACACATAATTAACTTTGTTTTTATACGCTTACCCATATTCAAGAGCATCAACTTGGTGGATCCCTACCGGGTTGATGTTTTTTTATCTAAGAACTGTTCTTGGAATATCCATAACTTAGGAATATAATGTAGCTATAACCCGATATTTGTCGAACAACTCAGAAAATACATATATATAAATAAGTAGGAGGATGTGAATAAATTGGCTACAGAAAATTCCGATCGCTTTCTCATAGCATTTAATCGGATAGATCACAGATTAAGAGATATTGTTGTTGCAAAGGACTTTATGCCTTTTTATCGTCTTATCGATCAAGCTAAGAAGAAGGATGTACTAGTTCGTAAATACGAAGACGACTTGCGCTCTTATGCAGATTTACGAAATGCCATTGTTCATCATCGCACGTCGTTAGAATTTGTCATTGCTGAACCACATATAGACGTGGTGGAAAGAATTGAATATATAGATGCAACACTTGCTAAGCCAACGCTCGTTGGTCAAATGTTTCATAAAAAAGTACTAGTTTTTCAGGAAAGAGATTCACTAAAACATGCTTTAAAAGTTATACGTCATCGCAAATATACACAGTTTCCTGTATACCATAAAGATCAATTTAAAGGACTTGTGACAACAGTAGGAATCACAAACTGGTTAGCAACGATGATGGGAGGAGATCAAATACCTAAGAAGATTCCGACCTTACATGATATATTACTACATGAAAAGAATAGAGTGAATTATAAATTTGTGAGTAGATACATAACGATTTACGAGGCTGAAGATATTTTTAAACAAGGGGTAGAGCGAGGACGTCGCTTTGAAGCTTTATTAATAACGGAGCATGGGAAACCCCATCAAAAACTAATCGGCATTGTTACACCATTAGATATTGTAAAAATAGATTAAGCAAGACGAGACAAGCTGTTAAGAGCTTGATCGTCTTGCTTTATCCTTTAAGCTTACATATAAAGAACCGTTTCCTTGAACTTGAGCAAAATACACATCTTCTACGGATTGGACGTTTTGCTTTTTCAGCTTTTTCATAAGCCAATCTTCAGTTAATTGAAGTTCAACTAAGTTTTCATAAATAACTTTCCCATCTGAAGCTACTTCTGTTGGTATATAGGTTGGTGGTGTGACATCGGCCTTTACATCTTGTTTTGTAGCTGGTTGTTCAGCGGGCTTTGGTAGCACACTTAGTTTACCCGTAGTTTCAAGTAACGCATATTGTACATCTTGTACAGAGAATACGGCTTGTTCCCTTAGCATCATCGCTAATTCATCCATATGCAAACGATTTTTCTTTAAGGCAGACTCTAAAATAATTCCATTTTGAATAAGGATTGTCGGCTTGTCATCAACAATCACACGAGCTTTTTTAGATTTTATTGTTATGATGGTCATAATATATGTTAAGATACTCCACCAAATAAGTGCAATAAGTCCATCTAAAAACGGTGTTTCAGCCTGTGCTGCAATTTCAGAAGCAATGGAACCAAATGTGATACCTGTTGTATAGTGGAAGAATGTAAGTTGTCCAAGCTGTTTTTTCCCTAGTAATCGGGTTACGATGAGTAACGCAAAGAAGGAAAGGGTTGCCCTAAGTATCATTTCCCAAAAATCAGCTTTAAAAAATTCGTCTATATTCATACATAAATCAACTCCCTTAAAACTGCTATTTTCAATGAATAGCTTGTGCAAAAAGGTCAATAGTATGCGACGATCTCTTATAAATGGAAATTGAATAAAATTGGAAAGTAGGTGGTGACATGGATAAGAAAATAGAGAATTTAAATAATCCGGTCTATCCAATTATGATTGCAATAGCTGTTGCCCATCTTATCAACGATACGATGCAGGCTGTTATTCCAGCGATGTTCCCGATATTGAAGAGTGATTTAGGGTTAACTTTCACACAAATAGGTCTTATTTCGTTCGCATTAAATATGTTTGCTTCTGCTTTGCAACCTGTTGTTGGTTTTGCTAGCGATAAAAAGCCGATGCCTTACGCATTACCTATTGGTATGATAAGTTCATTTATAGGCATTGCCATTATAGCGTTCACATCACAATATTGGATAATTATTATTGCGGTATTATTTTTAGGGTTTGGCTCAGCTATTTTCCATCCTGAAGGTTCACGTGTTTCATTCATGGCAGCTGGCTCAAAAAGAGGACTTGCTCAATCGGTTTATCAAGTTGGAGGTAACTCTGGGCAAGCACTTGCACCACTAATTAGTGCTTATATTTTTGATATTTTTGGGCAACGTGGTGCAGCAATTGTCTTAGTAGTGGCAGCAATGGGTATTGTTATATTGAGCAAAATTGCAACGTGGTATAGAAAGCAATTGGAGCAAGAACGCATGGCAAAGAAAAAGCGTGTCTTAGTTTCTAACTTGCCTCCATTAACAAAGAAACAGGTAGGCATTGCGTTGACGTTACTATTTACTATTATTTTTGCAAGATCATTTTATACAACTAATATTACAAGTTTTTATGTATTTTATTTAATGGATCATTATGGAGTTAGTCTTCGCCTTGGACAAATTTTAATTTTCACCTTTATGGCATTTGGCGTCATCGGCACATTTTTCGGAGGCTCATTATCAGATAGAATTGGTAGAAAAAACGTTATTTTACTATCCGTTGTTGTACCGATGCCATTTTGTTTAGCATTGCCTTATGTACCGTTATGGGCAGCAATGATATTTTTAGTGATTATCGGTACGCTCATTATGATAAGTTTCTCAGTAACAGTTGTCTACGCACAAGAGCTTGTTCCGACAAAAATTGGGACAATGGCGGGTTTAACAACTGGTTTTGCTTTCGGAATGGGGGCAATAGGTGCGATGGTAATTGGCGTATTAATGGATCATAGAGGTATTGATTTTACGATGATGGTCGTATCTTTACTACCATTATTATTACTAGTAGCATTTTTCTTGCCTAAGGATAAACCAGCTTCGGCAGCGTAATGATCAGGTAAGAGTGAGAGATAAAAACGCTACTCCTAATTGCATAAAGCTGTATGTTGATTTTTTGAAAAGATCATCGAAACAGTCTGTTTTCCTCCAAGGTGAGGCTTGAGAGAATAATTTAGGTTGGATCTGTTAGTATTTTAATCAAAGTTTTTAAACTATTATGGTTTAGCTTGCTATTCATACCAATGATGAGGAACTGTTGATTTTTCACGGAGAGTGGCGACTCCTGCGGGATGAGCTAGCGCTGAAAGCCCCGCAGGAACGTAGTGCCGAGAAGAATCAATTATGCCTCGGCATAATTCCGTGACATCCGCCGGAGGCTGTAACTTCTTCCAGCAGGTTGTCCAAACACCTGTTGAAAGAAGTTACAACCAAGCCCGCGGAAAGCGCCAACTCGGAGTGAAAATCAACTTTTGATTAATGCTACACTTTAATTTATATTCATTATTTTATAGATAAACTAAAACGCGTTCTCAAGTTAGAGAAACGCGTTTTTATTATTGACGTAATGGGGATAAAAATTCAGCCGGAAGTTTGTCTTTATCTAGTACATAGCCCTCTGATATGTGAACTTCATGCATTTTATCATTGTAAGTGAATTTAAAAATACCATTATCAAAGTCAGTACCAATCTCTTTGAAAAATATACCTTCAATTGATACATATTTAGGACATGTAAATGCTACTTTAAAATCCTCATGTTCTTGGATTAAATAAGCCCGTACACCTTTTTCATATGTATCGTTCGCATCATCGTCAGTTGGACGTTGGACAGACACGATATGAAAATCAACAAAAGGAACCTCTTTTAATAAGACGTTTAGGAAGGAACCCTTTGTAATCTCTTCCCAGCGACTTTGTGCGCTTTGGCCTACGATGATTTGCGAAATTCCGTAATCTTTTGCCACTTCTGCAATAACTTTTTGGATTGGGCGCTTTTCATTATCTTGTAATATAAATTTTTCAATTTCAAGCTCGTCAGATAACTTTTTCCATTGCTCGATGTAGTTAGACTTCTCTGCATCAAAGGCATCAAGGGGTTGCGAATCGACCGAAAGAATATACAATGGACAATCTAACATTGTAGCCATTTTATGGCCACGTCGTATTAATCGCTCTCCGTTAAGCCCATAGTAGACACAAACTAATATACTTTCGTCTAAACGCCCTTTTACATGCTTCATAAAAAGTAACACCTCTTATCTTGTCTTTTTTTTGTCATTTTTACTGTAGATTTCGAAAAAAACACCCTAAAACAGCTAAAATCGATTCTGATACAGTGCATTATGCTTATTTATATTGTATACTAAAAAACGTATAAAAGTTAATGATAATATATTGGGAAAACCTTGAGGAGACTGGGTTATTTCTATACTTTATAGTTATTTGATTTATGCATTTCGTGCATCTAAACCAATTGCTTCTATATGCCACACTATTATGCAGTTAGTTAAAAAGATAGTCAAGTGAGTTGGTATGCCATAGTGACAGGAATAGTTGTACATTTTATGTCTTCAAAAGTCATGCCATTTTCTAAAGGCTTTAAGAAAATGCACTATTGGCTATTCAGTCTACCCAAGATATGAAGCTCATAGCCTGAAAAGTTTCACTGGTTTTATGCAGCATTAACCACCATAAGATTCTCCCTGCATAAAATATGTGCTGAATGTTGAATAACTAGATATGTCCTTATTATTTTTGTCTATTACTTCAACACATACCACTTACTTTCCAATTCAAGTAGTACACAAATCAAATTTCAGAGAATTTCGTTAGCTTTATTCATCCAATATCTCCCGCCTTTTGGGTTGCAAGAAACTAAAGGCTTTAGTATTTTTCAGTGAGTTTTTAAACGTTAGAGTCTCCAGCAATTGTTATAGATTTTTGTGCGTGAATCAAAGTATAAAACAGTAGTAACTTCAGTAGATTTGGGAATACTTTATTATCTGTTATTTTCTCATATACACAGTTTTTCGCACCATATCAAACAGTTGCTGAACAAATTGTTAGTAGGAGGTTTTCACTTGGTTACAGTTCTCTTTGCGATTCTTTTACCAATTGTCTGTGCTGCACTTATTCCGCTACTTTATAGGCAGCTAAGGCGTGTTGCACATCTTGGCTGGTTTGTTTTATCCGTTCCATTCATCTTGTTTCTTTTACTCGCGCGCTACATTCCTCAAATTGCCGGGGGTAAAACGTTTATTCATACATATGAGTGGATTCCCTCTTTTAATATAAATTTCACAACTTATCTCGATGGACTCAGTATGATTTTTGGCTTGCTGATTACGGGTGTAGGTAGTTTAGTCATTTTATATTCTATTTTTTATTTATCAACGAAAGAATCTCTTCACCATTTTTACTGCTATTTATTACTATTCATGGGCGCAATGCTTGGCGTCGTCTTTTCAGATAATTTAATGGTATTATACACATTTTGGGAGTTAACAAGTGTGTCATCTTTCCTGTTAATTGCATTTTGGCATCATCGAAAAGCATCTCGTGCTGGTGCAAGAAAAGCTATGACAATTACCGTTTTTGGTGGCCTTTCAATGCTTGCGGGTTTTTTGATGCTTTATGTGGCATCGGGTACATTTAGTATTCGCGAAATCGTAGCCAATGTAGACGTTATACGAGATCATACATTGTTTATCCCAGCGTTAATTCTTATTCTAATCGGTGCATTTACAAAATCTGCACAGTTTCCTTTCCATATTTGGTTACCAGATGCGATGGAGGCACCAACGCCTGTCAGTGCTTACTTACACTCGGCAACGATGGTAAAGGCTGGAAT
Organism: Lysinibacillus sp. NPDC058147; assembly: GCF_042884205.1. NCBI lineage: Bacteria > Bacillati > Bacillota > Bacilli > Caryophanales > Bacillaceae > Lysinibacillus > Lysinibacillus sp. NPDC058147. The sequence continues at coordinate 71,997 of NZ_JBHVUJ010000010.1, read as the reverse complement.
ATATTTAGTTGCACGTTTTTCTCCAGTATTTGGAGGAGAGGCTGTCTGGTTCTGGCTAGTAAGCGTGATTGGCCTAGTAACGTTGTTCTGGGGCTCATTTAATGCTGTACGTCAGACCGATTTAAAGGCGTTATTAGCTTATTCCACGATTAGTCAACTTGGTTTAATTATGAGTTTATTTGGACTAGGGTCAGTTGGTCATTATTTCGGTTATGCTGCAGATACTGTTCTTTATACACAGGCAAGCTTTGCAGCGTTGTTTCATCTTATTAATCACTCCACGTTTAAAGGTGCACTATTCATGATGGTTGGTATTGTCGATCATGAGGCGGGCACACGCGATATTCGTCGTCTTGGGGGATTAATGGCCTTAATGCCAGTAACATTCACAATTGCAGTCATTGGTGGATTTTCTATGGCCGGTTTACCTCCATTTAATGGCTTCTTAAGTAAAGAAATGTTTTTTGCCGCGGCACTAGCTATTCGCAATGTAGAGGCATTTTCAATTGCTGATTTGGGACTGCTCATTCCAATAGTGGCGTGGGTGGCAAGTGTCTTTACATTTGTTTACTGTTTGATTTTGATCAGTCGAACGTTTTTTGGAAAACTACAGCTAGATAAGTTGGATAAAAAACCGCATGAAGCTCCGATAGGTATGCTGCTTTCGCCAATCATTCTGTGCGTCTTTGTAGTTGGGATTTTCTTCTTCCCAAACGTGCTAGGGCACTATATTTTAGAGCCTGCTATGGCAAGTATTTATCCAACATTCCCTTCAACTAGTGAAATAACACCACATATTCATGCTTGGCATGGCATTAATGCAGAATTGTTAATGACTCTTGGAGTAATTATTATTGGGATTATCTTATTTAAAACGTTAAAAAGCTGGAAGCCTTTGTATCGGATATTCCCTCAAAGATATACGTTCAATATGTATTACAATCGCATGATTGAGTTTAGTGAAAATAGTTCTGCGAAGCTTACTAATCGTTATATGACAGGTAATTTAACGCATTATTTTGTCTATATTTATGTGTTTTTTGTTGCGCTTATTGCAGGATATTTTATTTGGTCGGATGCTATTGCATTTAATTTTGCGAAGGATTCAACAATTGAGTCCTATGAGCTCATTTTAGTGTTTGTAATGATGTTCGCCGCAGTATGGATCATTTTCGCTAAAGGACGCGTAACTGCTATGTTATTGAATGGCGTACTCGGCTATTCAATTGCATTTTTCTTTGTTATTTTCCGTGCTCCTGATTTAGCGTTAACTCAATTAGTCGTTGAATCTGTGACAACTGCATTATTCCTTCTATGCTTTAAATATTTACCTGATTTAATGCCTGAAGCCTCTCGTAAAAAAATGCAATGGTCTAAGGTGATTATATCCATTTTCGTTGGCGCCACAGTTACATTAATAGGATTAGCGGTTGTCCATTTCGATCGCTTTGAGCCAGTGGCTACTTACTTCAATGATTCCTACGAACTGGCGGGTGGTTCAAATATCGTCAACACCATATTAGGCGATTTCCGTGCATTTGATACGATGCTAGAAGTGGTCGTTCTTCTAATTGCTGGCTTAGGAGTGTATACATTAACGAAGCTAAAGCCACGAAAGGAGGAAACGGATCATGAAAATAAATGACGTTATTTTACGTACTATCACAAAGACGGTCGTCTTCATTATTTTAACCCTTGGTATTTATCTATTCTTTGCGGGGCATCATGCTCCAGGTGGAGGTTTTATAGGTGGTCTCGTGCTGGCCTCGGGCATTGTTCTACTATATTTAGCGTATGACATTGAAACAGTGCATAAAGGGATGCCATTTGATTTTAAAAAAGTGGCAGCGTTTGGCGTATTACTTGCGACAGGCACAGCAATCGGCTCATTATTTTTTGATGTTCCATTTTTAACGCAGACACATAGTTATATAAATGTACCGATATTCGGGAAAATGGGCTTTTCGACTGTAACCATTTTCGAGGCTGGCGTGGCTTTAACGGTAGTAGGTGTTGTGGTAACAATTATTCTAAGTATAAGTGAGGATGAGTAGCCAATGGAGTCTTTAATACTAGTGTTAGTTGGTGTATTAGTAGCTGTTGCGACGTACTTAATCCTCTCGAAACAGTTATTACGTGTGATTTTAGGAACTGCGGTCTTATCGCATGCGGCACATTTACTGATTTTAACGATGGGTGGACTGAAAAAAGGGGACGTACCACTCTTAGAAGAATCAGAAGGTCCTTATACAGATGCTCTGCCGCAAGCATTAATTTTAACTGCAATCGTGATTAGCTTTGCGGTAACGGCGTTCGTGCTTGTTCTCGGTTATAGAGCCTATAAAACGAACGGTTCGGCGAATTTTGACGAAATGAGAGGTACGCCGGATGAGTAATATGATTGTTTTACCATTAATTGTGCCGGTTATTACGGCGATTTTACTTGTGTTTTTACGTGAAAATATTTTTTTACAGCGCATTATTAGTTTATTGACATTAAGCTTTGTTGTCCTTATTAGTGTCATTTTATTGAAAGAGATTCAAAAACAAGGTGTGATGCGAATTGATTTTAGTGGCTGGGCACCACCATTCGGCATTTCATTTGTTGCTGATTCATTCGCAATGCTTCTTGTATTAGTGGCGAATATTGTCGCAGCCATCTGTTTGTTATATGCCATGTTTACAATCGGTAAGAGCTTTGAAAAGATGTATTTCTACCCGTTTGTCCTGCTTATGGTAGCGGGAGTTAACGGCTCGTTCCTAACAGGAGATATTTTCAACTTGTTTGTGTGCTTTGAGGTTATGTTACTTGCTTCTTATGCCCTCATTAGTTTAGGTGGCGAAAAAGTTCAGCTACGTGAGGCGCTAAAATATGTCCTGATCAATATTGTTGCATCTTGGATTTTCCTAGTAGCTTTAGCTTTTTTATATGGAACCGTTGGAACGTTGAATATGGCACATATTTCTGTTCGTGTTATGGAGGCAGGAGCTAACCCACTGATTACGACAGTGGCTCTTATTTTCTTAATTGTTTTTAGCTTGAAGGCTGGTCTGTTATTATTTTTCTGGCTTCCAGGCTCATACAGTGTACCTCCAACCGCTATAGCTGCACTTTTTGCAGCATTATTAACGAAGGTGGGAATATATGCGCTCGTCCGTACCTTTACATTACTTTTCCCAACTAATACTGAAGTGACTCATATGGTGTTAGGAATTATGGCGGGAGTTACGATTATTGCTGGATGTATGGGAGCACTAGCAGGGCGAGATGTAAGAACAATTGCCTCTTATAATGTCCTTATTGGTGTCGGATTTATAGTAGCTGGTCTAGCCATCGGTACGGAGTCTGCTTTACAGGGCGTAACATACTATTTGATGCATGATATGGTGGCTAAGGCCATGCTGTTTTTAGCAGTTGGAATGATGATGTATGTTACTGGCGAAACGGTTATTGATAAAATGAGTGGGCTTATTCGAAATTACCCTCTTTTTGGCTGGTTATTCTTTATTGTCATGTGTTCGCTTGCTGGGATACCACCATTAAGTGGCTTTTTAGGGAAGGTTTTAATTGGACAAGGAGCTATTGAGGGCGAAAATTTTGTTCTACTAGGGCTAGGATTTTTATCTAGTTTAATTGTTTTGTATTCACTATTACGAATATTTCTCTCCTCATTCTTTGGGGAAACCATTATTAGTCTTGAGGATGAAAAGCCGTTACCAAAACGTATGGTCTTGCCATTAACATTGTTGGCAGCTTGTACAATTGGTTTAGGGATTGGAGCTGAATGGATGGCTCCGTATGTAACAGATGCAGCTAAAACACTCTACACGCCATCAATCTATATTGATGCAGTGTTGGATGGCACAACATGGCAAGGTGAGGTGAATAAATAATGGCGATGCAATTTATTTTAAATTTATTTATCGCAACACTTTGGCTTTTGTTACAGGATGAAGTTGTACCGCAGTTTTCGACATTTTTAATGGGGTTTATCGTCGGAATAGGGATTTTATATGCTATGCATCGATTTTACGGCACGCAATTTTATTTACGACGTGTGTTTTCAATCATTAAATTATTATGGCTTTTTAATTGGGAGTTACTATTATCGAGTTACAGCGTAATAAGACAAATTACTACGCCGAAGCTCAATATTACGCCCGGTATATTTACGTATAAAACAGCGCTTAAAGGAGACTGGGAAATAACAGCACTTGCGTTGTTACTCACTCTTACTCCAGGTTCAGTAGTGATGGAAGTTTCTGAGGAGGGAGATATGTTTTATATTCATGCAATGGATATTGAACAATCGAAAGAAGCTGTCATTCGTTCAATAGGGAAATTTGAACAAGCGATCATGGAGGTGACACGTTAATGACTGAAAAAATTTTACTATTGGCCCTTGCGTTATTTAGTGTATCGATTGCGTTGTCGCTGTTTCGTGTAATTCGAGGTCCTTCGTTGCCTGACCGTGCCATAGCACTTGATACAATAGGTGTTAATTTACTGTCAGCAATCGCTATCGTCTCAATTATATTGAGAACAAAGGCGTATTTAGAAGCCATTTTAATATTAGGTATTTTAGCTTTTATCGGCACGATTGCGTTTACGAAATATATTGAAAGAGGTGTGATTGTTGAACGTAAATCAAATGATTGAATGGGCGGCAGTTATACTTATATTGATTGGCTCTGTTGTTAGTGTTATTAGTGCATTCGGGATGATTCGTTTACCTGACGTATACACGCGTTCACATGCTGCAACGAAAAGTTCGACATTGTCGGTCTTAACATGTCTATTAGGCGCATTTATTTACTTTTGGGTTCATGATGGATATGTGAGTGTACGTTTAATATTAGGGATTGGATTCGTTTTTGTAACAGCTCCTGTAGCAGGGCATTTAATATGTCGTGCAGCATATCGCTCTCGTGTACCTTTAGCAGAAGGATCAGGGGAGGATGAATTGAAGGAAAAGCTATTTGCAGATGAAGAATAAGTGGCTAGCTGACCTCCATTTTTTGGAGGTCTTTTGTTGAATAAAAAGGCTTAAACATGTACATCACTAAAAGTTGGGTATTGCATTCTTTAATACGTATACAATGTTTAAGTTGATCTTCGCTGAATGCCCCCAGGAAGCTTTGCTCTGTGCGAAAGCGAAGCGACAGCAATTGTTTTATCTGTGCGAAAGCGAAGCGACAGCAACAACAACGACAACAAAGCGCCCAGCCAGAACGGAAGTCAACCATACGTTATGGTGAGCTTATTTTTTATAGGGAAATTCAAATAGATTGATTTATCAGAAAATTTTGTGTATAATGTTTTGTCGGAAAATTTTTAGTTTAGCTTGATTATTACTTCAAAAGGGTATATCTTAATAGCAGATAGATTTTTTATTCTCTAAAGTGAATAAATATCCATTCTAATATTTTCAAGAACTTAGATTTTAATAGACAAAAAACATAAATAAAAGGAGATCATTGAATATGAAGAATAAATTTTTCATGCTAATGCTCATTCTAGTAATTGGTGCACTAGCAGCATGTGGCGCAAAAGATGATAAAGCAAGCGATAAAAATTCAAATGCTGGCGAAGGCAATGGACAAAAACAAGTATTGAAAGTAGGTACTTCATCTGATTATGCACCGTTCGAGTATGTTGACGCTGCAAAAGGTGAAGACATTATTGGTTTTGATATTGATTTAATTAAATTAGTTGGTGACAAGATTGGTGCAGAAATGCAAGTTCAAGATATTGACTTCAATAGTTTAGTGCCAGCTCTACAAGCAGGTAAAGTGGATATTGTTATTTCTGGTATGTCCCCTAATGAAGAACGTGAAAAAGTTGTAGATTTCTCTGATAAATATAATCAAACAGAGCAAGTATTTATCGTTAAAAAGGATAGTGGAATTAAAAAAGAGGCTGATTTAGCTGGGAAAAAAATTGGTGTTCAAAACGCTTCTATCCAAGAAACTTTAGGTAATAAAATTGCAAAAGAAGTAGATGCTACGGTTGAAGGACGTACTCGAATTCCTGAAATTATTCAAGACATGATGTCAAAACGTTTAGATGCTGGGATTGTAGAAAGTGGTGTAGCAAAAGGTTATCTTGATACGAACGATAAACTAGATGCGTTCCCAGTTAAAGAGCAACCTGAAGATTTTAAAGCAATTGCTGTTCAAAAAGGTAGCGATCTTAAAGATAAAATTAACAAAGCATTAAAAGAATTAGCTGATGAAGGTAAAATTAAAGAGCTAGAAGATAAATGGTTAAAAGTTAAATAAGTAAGGTAAACTGCGATAGCTCTATTTCGAGCTATCGCTTACGTTTCCTTTAAAAGAGAACAAGAAAGGAGGGGTGCGCTGTGAATTTAGATTTTACAGCTATCATTCCCTCTATTCCTTATATATTAAAAGGGATAGGTGTCACGCTTCAAATTGCAATCGGTGCATCAATCATCGGTTTTATAGTTGGTATTTTACTAGCGTTATGCAAAATTGGTAAAGTGAATGTTTTGCGTTGGTTTGCAGATTTTTATACATCGATTTTCCGTGGTACACCGCTCGTACTTCAATTAATGATTATTTACTACGCAGTGCCACAGTTATTAGATATTCAAATTGACCCAGTTCCAACTGCTATTATTGCATTCGGGTTAAACTCGGGTGCTTATATTTCTGAAATCATTCGCGCCGGTATTAATGCGGTAGATAAAGGACAAATGGAAGCGGCACAAGCGCTAGGTATTCCATATGCAAAAATGATGAAAGATATTATCATCCCACAAGCCGTAAAAAATATTTTACCATCTTTAGTAAATGAGTTTATTACATTAAATAAAGAAACAGCTGTTGTTACAGTTATTAGTGCACTTGATATTATGCGCCGTGCCTACATTGTAGGTGGTTCAACATATCGCTATCTTGAACCTTTACTATTTGCGGGTGTGATCTACTACATTATGACGCTTGTATTAACGTTCCTTGGTAAACGAATCGAGAAAGGAATGAGAAAAAGTGATTAAAATTGAAGATTTACACAAATCATATGGACAAAACGAAGTACTAAAAGGTATTTCAACAGAAATAAAAGAAAAAGAAGTAATTGCTATTATTGGACCATCAGGATCTGGTAAATCAACATTCCTGCGCTGCTTAAATTTATTAGAAGAGCCAACGAGCGGAAAGATTACAATTGCTGGCGACGTTCTAACGGATAAAGGGACAAACATTATGAAGATCCGTGAAGAAGTCGGTATGGTATTTCAGCATTTTCATCTTTTCCCTCATAAAACGGTACTTGAAAATTTAACATACGCACCGATTAATGTGAAAGGAATGGATAAGGCAACTGCGATCAAAAAGGCTGAAGATTTATTAACGAAGGTAGGCTTATTTGAAAAGCGCAATGAATATCCAAATCGTCTATCAGGAGGGCAGAAGCAACGTGTTGCCATTGCTCGAGCACTTGCGATGGATCCAAAAGTAATTTTATTTGACGAGCCTACTTCAGCTCTTGACCCTGAAATGGTAAAAGAGGTTTTAGCTGTTATGAAAAATCTTGCTGATACCGGGATGACGATGTTAATCGTAACGCATGAGATGGGCTTTGCTCGTGAGGTAGCTGACCGTATACTATTCCTTGATGGCGGGAAGTTAATTGAGGATGCATCACCAGAACAGTTTTTCGCAGCACCATCTACACAGCGTGCGAAAGATTTCTTAGAGAAAGTATTATAAATAAGAAAAACGCATTTAGACTTTCTTAAAGGAGTGTCTACATGCGTTTTTTTGTCCGCCTTAAATGTAACGTTTTGAGTTATTCTTTTTGTGCAATCTAATGATTTTATGTGTATGTGCTTACAATTACTTTGTTTTATGCTTATAATAGGAGGGTCAGATTTTTAGCTTCATTAAGTATTGATCTGATGAAAAAGTAGCCTAGGGTGAGCGATTGCGATTGAAAAAATTATTATATGTAGCTTTTTTTGTTGTTTTTATAGTCATTTTTTTGTACGTAAACAATCACTGGCTGGTTGTAAGCAAGTATGAATTCGAGTCAGAAAAAGTGCCTGCCAGCTTTGATGGGCTACGCATTACACAAATATCAGATTTACAGGATGCTCTCTTTGGTGAGCATCAAGAGAGACTCATAGCAAAGGTGAAGACAACGAATCCTGATCTGATTTTTATTACAGGAGATTTAGTTGATAGTAATCGCTATGATTTGGAGCGAAGCTTACAGGCTGTTAGAGGATTAGTTAAAATAGCGGATGTCTATTATGTACTAGGAAACCATGAAGTAGCGACGAATAAAGTGGATGTAATTTATGAGAAGCTATCATCGTTAGGTGTACATGTGTTGTCCAATGAATCGACCTTCATTGAGCGCGACGGGGAGCGCTTGGCGATTGTTGGCATAGACGATCCGTTGATGGGTAGAACAACGAAAAAAATGCTAGAGATAGCAACTAGAAATGTTCAACCAAATGTACTAACGATTTTACTAGCGCATCGACCAGAAGTGTTTAATACGTATGTGGAGTTTGGAATTGATTTAGTATTTTCAGGACATGCACATGGTGGACAAGTTCGGATTCCTGGAATTGTTGGTCTTTATGCAAGAGGACAGGGAATATTTCCAAAATATACGGCAGGTCTTTATAAAGAAGGATTCACAACTATGGCTGTTAGTAGAGGATTAGGTAATAGTACAGTACCTATACGGATTTTTAATCCACCAGAGATTCTTGTCATGGAATTAAAGAAAAAATAAGCACTGCGTCTTTGCTACGCAGTGCTTTCAATTTGTTTACGCTCTATACGTTTAACGAGATAGATGCTTATTTCATATAAAATAACCATTGGGATTAAGACAAGTAACTGACTAATAAAATCAGGTGGTGTAATCAAAGCAGAACCAACGCCCATACCGATATAAGACCAGCCTCGTATTTTTTTCATGGATTCAGCCGTTAATACACCAATGGACGATAAAAAGAGGGCTACGATTGGTAATTCAAAGAGTAGTCCAAGTGGTACGGTTGTCATCACTAAAAAATGCATGTATTCATTTGCGGATACCATAACATCAAAATTAGTTGCTCCTATACTCACTAAAAACGAGTAACTGAGTGGATTCACGATAAAGTAACCGAAAGCTATACCTAATAAAAAGAGTACAAGCATGACAGGTGCATAAAGACCGAGGAAACGGCTTTCTTCTTCTTTTAAACCTGGCTTAACAAAGCTCCACAGAAAATGAACTAAAAACGGCATAGATAGCCCGAATGCTAGTGTTGTGGAAATCGTCATATAAAATTTGACAACTTCTAAAGGACCTAAAATAATTAGTGAATGTCCTCGAGTTACATAAGGAAACCAAATATTAATGGTAGAGAATACAATAATAAAAAATAGAATAAATACGATTAGTCCTTTAATAATTTGTTTTCGCAGTTCCGTAAGATGTTCAAGCAATGATGCTATTGGAAAAAGTGGTCCATCGACTTTTGTATCCTCTGCAGTTGTCACTACTGGAACTTCAACAAAAGCCTCCACAGGTGTGAGAGGCTCAGCTTCTTTCTTATCAAGTGGACTTAAATATTTTCTTTTTCCTTCTTCATATGGATCCATAGGACAACCTCCTACGAAGCGTCAGATTTTTTTTCTTCTTTTTTCGTTGAAACATCCTCATCATCGATAAGCCCTTTCGTGGACTTTTTAAACTCCGCAAATGTTTTACCGACTGCACCGCCGATTTCTGGCAGTTTTTTAGGACCAAACACGATTAAAACAATTACCAAAATAATGACTAACCCAGGTACTCCAATTGCTCCAAGACCTCCCATAGTCTTGCCTCCTTATAATAAAATGTTTAGTATATCACTCGGCATAATTGTAGCTGACGCTTTGCTTTCGCTACAGAAAACATTTGTAGCTGACGCTTTGCTTTCGCTACAGAAAACATTTGTAGCTGACGCTTTGTTTTCGCTACAGATAAACAATGTGTCTGGACTCGGCCTTGTGCAAGCATAAAGAACTCCTTTTCGATTCCGTGATATCCGCCGGGGGCTTTGGGCCAACGTGATGTTGGTCACTCAGTCGTGTGTTGCTGTCGCTTCGCTTTCGCACAGATAAATTGCCACAGGACGTGGCGTTCTTAGACTGAGTTCCTCTATTTTAGTGGGTGTCCAAACACCCGCTGAAAGAAGTTATACTAGGGAACCACCCGATTTACTATATTTCACAACACCCTCTGCGCAGCGATAAGCTAGTGCCCCTAACGTACCAGTTGGATTATAACCACTATTGTGTGCAAAGTTTCCGGCACTTACAGCAAAAAGATTTTCTACATTCCAATGCTGCATGTAGTTATTCACAACGCCATCCTCTGGCTTTAAGCTCATAACTGTTCCGCCTGTATTATGGGTTGTTTGATACGGTACAATATTGTAATCAGTGATCTCAGCATTCGGGACAACAGTTTTGGCACCCATTTCTTTCATAATGTCAGCTGCACGTGCTGAAATAAATTTATGAAGTGCGCGATCCTGATCCGTAAAGTTGTACGTTAACTGTAGTAGAGGTAAGCCGTAAACATCCTTATACGTAGAATCAAGAGACAAATAATTTTCTTTATGTGGCATCGAAGCACCTTGTGCACCAATCCCGAATGAGCGTGTATAGTAATGAATAGATTGTTTTTTAAATTCTGATCCCCATGTTGGCGTATCAGGCGGTGTTGGGTTCGAGCCGATAGGGCGTGCACCTGTTTGTGTTAGAGCAATATTTCCGCCGTGAATAAAATCTAAATCACTATGATCGAAATTATCGCCATTATAGTCATCTATACTCATACCGAGTGAACCTGCACCCATAAATGTGTTATATTGCTCATCAAAGAATCCAGCTGCTCCAGGTAATATTTGATAGCAATAGTTTCTTCCAAGGGTCCCTTTTCCAGTAGCAGGATCATATCGTTCTCCAATGTTCGAGACCATCAATAGCTTGGCATTATTAAAGACATAACTAGTGAGTACAACAGCGTTTGCTGGTTGAATAAATTCTTCCCCAGATATCGTATCGATGTATCGGACACCAGTTACTTTATTGCCTTTCTTTAAGATTTCAACAACATTGGAGTTATAGCGTAAGTCAAAATTACCTGTTTTTAATGCAGTAGGAACAACAGTAATCTCTGCAGATGATTTGGCGCCATACTCACAGCCAAAGCGCTCACAGAAGCCGCAATATTGACAAGCATTAATCGTTTCACCGTCAGGATTCTTATAAACTTCTGATACGTTTGCAGAAGGTACCATGTAAGGTGATAATTTTAATTTTTTTGCAGCTGTTTCAAATTGAGTAAGCATCGGTGTCATTTTCATTGGCCCTGTCGGATAAGGATTTGAACGTTTTCCGCTAAATGGATTTTTATCATCTCCGGAAATGCCTGCCGTTTTTTCGAATTTGTCGAAATAGGGCTCAAGTTCATCGTAGGTTAATCCCCAGTCCTGTAATAAATAATCAGGTCCAAGCTTTTTCGGACCATAATGTTTGTCTGTTAATGTTTTAATTTGAAAATCATAAGGTAAGAAGCGATACGTCATACCGTTCCAGTGTGTACCAGAGCCCCCTAGCCCTTCACCGAGTAAAAAAGAACCGAGCTGACGCATAGGCAATGCCTTCATATTGCGATTATTTCGGAAGCTTATCGTTTCCTTTGAAAGATTTTGCATTAAATCATAACGAATTGCATAACGATACTCGTCGTGGATCGTCAAATAATCTTCTGTGCCACGCTTTTGTCCACGTTCTAAACCAACGACCTTTAAGCCAGCCTTCGAGCACTCTGCAGCGACAATACCGCCAGTCCAACCTACCCCGACTGTTACGACGTCTACACCTGGTAATGTTGTTGCCATTTTCTAACCCCCTATATTAGTGACTACCTAATGAATTAGGCTCAATTTTTTGGAATTTCGGATCTTCGATTTGAGTGCTATATGCCATTTGATGACCAGGGAAGCCTTTCATACGCCAGCCATCCATATTACGATTTCCACCATATATAGGGTCAGAGTAAGCACCTTCTAATGTTGCTGCACGTAATAAAGTAAAGAAGAAAGCAGATGTGACACCACTCATTTGTACGTCACCTTTCTGGAAGGCAGTTAAAATTTCATCCATTTGCTTAGCATCTATATCATTAAAGCTCTTTTTAAAGCGATTCTGTGCCTCCGACTCTAACTTTTGAACACCTTGCTTAAAAATTTCCGCACGGGTTAAACGACTCTGGTAGCCTTGTGTTGGGGCACCCTCACCAAATGGGCCCTGCATGTATTCTTTAGAGTTACTACCGTATTGTCCTGCTAGCTGTTGATCGATAAAGTAAGGTACATCTAAGCCCTTTGCTCCTGGACCTAAATCATCCTCAGGGAAAATGCGTTCAGTAGCATTTGCTAAAATATTAAAATCTCGTTGATTCATAAAAAACATTTTAGCTTTTGGCGAGCCAGTCTCTGCAGTAGTAGTTCCATGCTGACCATGCTCTAGCGTGGCAGTCCCTTTACCAGGCATGTTATAGCCTACAAGACCTCCTATTAATCCACCGCCGACTAATGTACCCGCTGCAATCCCTGTTGTTTTTAAAAAATCACGACGTGAAATATCCTTATCCGGACTCATCGAAATCCTCCCCTCAAAATGTATAGAACTATTCTATTTTTTATAATCAGCAAAAAAAGTAAATTATAATCAGGTATCTATGGAAAAATTTTAAATTTCATCCAACTAATCAATTGATTTGGTGTAATTGAGATAAATTGTGGGGGAGTTGTGGATAAAGTGTTGATAATTTGTGGGTAAATGGAAGTTGCTGAGGAATTGATTACGTCTGAACAATCATCGATGGGGAAGAATAGTAGCAATAGAACATGCAGCAAGGGATGATGTGCATGAATGAACAAAGGAGCTACCCTAGCAATGGGGTAGCTCCTATTTGGTAATTTATTATCGAAAAGGTCAGTTAAGTACTTCTTGCATAGCTTCCAGTAGTTGCTCGGCAGAGATAATACGCTCGCCACCGCCTTGTACCATCTGATCACTGCCGCCGCCTTTTCCATTCACGAGTGGCAATGCTTTTGCAGCAATGTCCTTCATACTTTTCTCAACTTTTGCACCACGTGCTGCGACAAACTGAAGCTTATCTTCATTTTCTGAAACAAGTAATACGATAGCGTCTGCCTGCTCAGCGACAACAGTTCGAGCTAATTTTTGAAGTTCTTGCACAGTACGCTGAGTAAAGGCAGCAGTAATAATACGTTTTTTACTAGAAACTAGCGCTTTTGCTTCATAATTTAAAAGCTCCTCTTTTGCTGCCACAAGTGCTTTTTCTGTGCTTTTTTGTGTTGTTAAGATTTTTGTAAGTGCCGTAGCTGCTTCAGCTTCAGGTACACTTAATTGTCTTGCAACGTCGGCTAGTACTTTCTTTCGCATGGCAAGCTCCGCTAAAACTCGATGGCCACAAACAAAGGAGACGCGAATATTGCCCTTCATTTTTTCTGTGCCAAGGATTTTTACTGCACTTACTTGTCCTGTTGATGTCGGATGGGTTCCGCCACAACCGTTGTAATCAAAATCAGGAATAATAACAAGTCGAATATCTCCCGTGACGGCTACCTCTTTACGAAGGCTATAGTTTTTAAGTTCTTTTTCTGTAATCCATTTCGTTTCAATTGGACGATTCTCTAGAATAATTTCATTTGCACGGGCTTCCGCGGCTACAAGCTGTTCTTCAGTTAGGGCATCCACGGCAATATCAATTGTGACTTGCTCACTACCTAAATGGAAGCTAACTGTTGGTGCATCAAAAAGTTCGACAAAGGCTGCTGTTAAAATATGTTGACCTGCATGCTGCTGCATATGATCAAATCGTCGTTGCCAATTCAATTTACCATGCACTTCTCCAGCTAAACTTGAAGAGTCACCTTGAATATAATGACGAATTTCATCATTAATTTTCTCAACATCAATGACCTCGATATCATTTAAAGTACCTGTATCATGAGGTTGTCCGCCTCCTGTCGGATAAAATGCAGTATTTGATAGCACCACGTAGTTACGGCCATCTTTATCAGTCCCACTGTTGATAACTGTTGCTTTAAATTCACGTAGCATAACATCTTGATAATATAGTAGCTCTTTCAAGAAAAAGGCCTCCTTTATGTAGAGTATTCTTAAGAGAAGCAGGTCTCTCAACTAGTTCCATTTTATTTTGGCATATTTACTTTCAAGTGTATACGAGTTTTCTAGTTGACCCATGCTGAATTTGATTTAATATATAAAAGAACAGGTTAACTTAAAGGAGATCATACAATGGAAATTACACAATTCTCAATGGAAGAAATTTTAGACCCAACAAATATTATTGAAGGTAAGCGCTACGAATTTATTTTAGATGTAGATATTGATGAAGAAGATGAGCTTTATCACGAAGCAGGAATTGAAATTCGTGTACTAATTGCTGAAAAAGATGAAGAGCAGTTTATTTTAAATTATTTCATTATGGAAAAAGCAGAAGGTGAGTATTTAGATTTTGCATTAGAGGATGAAGAGCTAGAGGAAATTTTAGCATTCTGCAAAGAGGAAATTGCAAAAGCATAGTATGCCCACGTAAAAGTCTTTTCAACAAAAATTAATATTTTTCTATTTGATAAAATTCCGCTTTTCATTCCGTGGGCAGGCACGAGTTACATTGGTGTACTCTTGTTTGTCTCCTGAGAGTCTTAAGCGGAATTTTAACTTTATAGCCAATATGACTGCCTTATTTTTAAATTAAGGATTATTTAAGATTGGTGAAATTTTCGTGTTGTGTTCAAGGGTTAAACTAAGTTTAAGATATAAAAAACGGGGATTTTTAAACGAAGAGGTGTTCTATGTCAGTTTATACACATTCAATAATGGTAGCTTTTTTAATAACAATTTTCGCATCCTTTGCGCTATTTGTACCTTGGCTAATTTATACGTATCGGAAATATGGCTACTTATCTGTATCCAAAACCATTATTATGTTTTCATTTATTTTTTACTTTTTATCGGCATTATGCTTAGTTTTACTGCCTTTCCCGGAAACACGTGATACTTGCTCTCTACAAGCCCCAGATACAGTCCATTATAATTTACATCCTTTTCAATTTGTCACTGATATTTTAAAGGATAGTGGGATTGTTCTTACGAATCCATCAACATGGATTTATATCCCAAAGCAGCCTGCTTTTTATCAGGCATTCTATAATTTCTTACTGCTCATGCCTTTTGGTGTATACTTACGTTATTTTCTTAAAAAAAGACAGTACTGGAAGCGTGCATTTTTATTTAGCTTTTTGCTAACATTGTTTTA
Organism: Lysinibacillus sp. NPDC058147; assembly: GCF_042884205.1. Taxonomy (NCBI): domain Bacteria; kingdom Bacillati; phylum Bacillota; class Bacilli; order Caryophanales; family Bacillaceae; genus Lysinibacillus; species Lysinibacillus sp. NPDC058147. Next base: position 56,597 of record NZ_JBHVUJ010000010.1, on the reverse strand, counting down.
TGAGGTAACTCAGTTTACAGGGATTTATGGCATTTTTAATTGTGCGTATCGAATTTTTGATGTGGATGATTTAATTCTTAACAGTGTTGGTGCACTATTAGGGTTCTTTTTAGCTCCTGTTGTGTGGGCGCTGTTTCCTTCACATGAAGAGGTAGCGGCTAAAGCAGCAGAAATGGTCGAAAAAGATATCGTCAAGCCATTATCTATTTTGTTAGCACTAGCAATGGATTTGATTATCGCACAGTTCATTTTATTCTTCGTTGATGTCATAACAGGCTATAGTGGTATGTTCGAGTTTTTAGTGAAAATTGCTTTGTATATGTTGCTATTTGGTGTTGTTCCAAGCTTTACAAATGGTGCAACATTAGGGATGAAATTTATGCGTTTTACAATGGTCAGTGAAAACGGCAAAAGTATTGTAAGTCAATCTTGGCGCCGTTGCGTTGCTATTCTCGTGGTAGTATGTACTTCAAAAATGATAACAACTTTAGGCCATATTCAATTAGATATGGATTCACCATTTTATGTACTACAAATTGTCATTACATTAGTAGCCTTTATTGCGAATTTTGTTCTAACGATGGTAATTGCTATTCATGTAATACGTGTCATCATAAGTGGAGGCAGACGCCGTTTATTTATGGACTATTATGCAGGCTTACTAGCAACGAGAAAAAAATAAGGGGGATTGTTGGATGAAATACGTAATCGTCGGAGGAGATGCTGCCGGAATGTCAGCAGCAATGGAAATATATCGAAATGTACCAGGAGCAGAGATTACATCTGTAGAACGTGGATTTATTTATTCATATGGGCAGTGTGGCTTGCCCTATGTTGTAGATGGGCGTATTTCATCGACAAAGCGTCTTATAGCAAGAGATGTAGAAACGTTTCGTGATAAGTATCGTATTGATGCTCGTGTTGGTCATGAGGTTAAAGGAATTGATGTAGACAAAAAGCTTGTTTTTGGAACGCGGTCGTCTGGTGAAGCTTTTGAAATTCCTTATGATAAGTTACTTATTGCAACAGGCGCAGATCCTATTATGCCGGTGGAGAAGGGCTCAGAGTTAACGGGTATACACACGGTGAAAACAATCCCTCAGCTAGAGGATCTACTAGCTGATTTAACGCAAGATATAGAAAATGTAACGATTATTGGTGCAGGCTATATTGGGCTAGAGATGGCCGAGACGATACATGCTTGCGGCAAAAAAGTAAGATTGATACAACGAGGTAGCTATGTTGCAAGAATTCTAGACGAAGAGCTAGCACAACATGTTCATGAGGAAGCAAAAAAGAACGACATCGAGCTTGTGCTAAATACAAAAGTAGAGGCGTTTGAGGGCAATCACCGTGTTGAGCGTGTTATTACGGATAATGGCGCATTTGATACAGATTTAGTCATTATGGCTGTGGGGATTAAACCGAATACACAATTTTTAGAGGGAACAGGCATAGCGCTAGCTAAAAATGGTGCAGTCATCGTCAATCGACATCTAGAGACATCTGTTGAAAACATTTACGCTGCGGGAGATTGTGCAACACATTTTAATATTGTAAAAGAGCGCTTAGATTATGTACCTCTTGGCACGACAGCTAATAAGCAAGGTCGTTTAGCGGGACTCAATATGTCAGGAAAATCCGCGCCGTTTAGTGGTATTGTAGGTACTTCAATCTTAAAGTTTTTCAATTTAACGATCGCCACGACAGGTATTAATGAGCGCAATGCTAAAGAGCTAGGCTTTGAATATGAGGCATTTAAATTATCTGCCCGCCATATTGCAGGTTATTATCCAGGTGCTCAACGGATGTTTATTAAAATTGTTGTTCGTAAACGAGATCAAAAACTTTTAGGAGCACAAATTGTTGGACCTGCAGGTGTTGATAAACGGATCGATGTGTTTGCAACAGCGTTATACAATAAAATGACATTACCAGATTTACTAGATTTAGATTTAGCCTACGCGCCTCCATTCAATGGTGTATGGGATCCTCTACAGCAGATTGCTAGAAAAAATGCACGTTTATAACATAGGGGGTAATTAGAAATGAGCATTTACGACATTCAGGTTGCTCTAGAAGATGGTACTGAATATGGCTTAGATCGTTATAAGGGCAAGGCAATGCTAATTGTTAATACTGCTTCAAAATGTGGTTTTACACCCCAGTTTGAAGAATTAGAAGGTCTATATAAAAAATATGAAGGTCAAGGTCTTGTGGTTCTTGGCTTCCCATCAAATCAGTTTAAGCAAGAGGTAGCAACCGCTGAGGAAGCGGCATCGCAATGTCGTTTGACATATGGGGTGACGTTCCCGATGCATGAAATAGTAAAGGTAAATGGTAAAGATGCACACCCTATTTTTGAGCATTTGACATCCCATTCAAAAGGTTTTCTCGGCAACAGTATAAAGTGGAATTTCACAAAATTCCTTGTGAATCGTAATGGTGAAGTTGTTGGACGTTATGGATCAGCCGATAAGCCAAGTAGCTTTGAGGATGATATTAATAAAGTATTAGCATAATAAGGGTAGAGGATTCACGCACATTTTATGTGTGTGAATCCTTTTTTTGCTCTTTGGCAGGTGGAGATGTTGATAAAATTCAAAAGTTGGGGTTATTTTGTTAAAACGTATGTCATGTGGATAGGTTGATTGGAGTGGAGACTGGGCGACTCCTTGGGGATTAGCAATAGAGGAACGGAGGCTAAAACCATCACGTCCTGTGATTAGCCTTCGTGACCAACATCGTGTTGGCCCAAGCGGCTCATCGGACGCCCCCAGGAAGCTATGCTCTGTGCGAAAGCGTAGCGTCAGCTACAAAGCGCCCAGTCGGAACGGAAAACAACCTCCTCATTTTGATGACGATTTAAGGTTGTTGTAAGCTTGCGACAATTTTGTTGTAAGTTTGGGGTCGTATACTAAAGTCAGAAAGAAGAGGTGAGCGTTTATGACGCCATTATTAAAGGTACAAAATGTAGAAAAGACTTACGGCAAAGGCGCAAATACATTTACAGCGCTATCGAATATATCATTTGAAGTAGAAAAAGGAGAGTTTGTTGGTGTAATGGGGCCTTCAGGGGCTGGGAAATCGACGCTACTAAATGTGTTAGCGACAATTGATACACCAACGACTGGTGAAATCATTATTGGTGATACAAACTTAGCGCGCATGAAAGATGCAGAGTTAGCAGATTTTCGTCGCGACAATCTAGGTTTTATCTTCCAAGACTATAATCTACTCGATTCTTTAACAGTTCGTGAAAATATCGTACTGCCACTTGCGATTGCAAAAGTGCCAACAAAGGCAATTAACGCAAAGGTAGAACGCATAGCTACACTGTTTGGAATTAAAGAGTTACTCGATAAATACCCATATCAAATTTCAGGTGGTCAAAAGCAACGTACAGCATCATCACGTGCATTAGTTACAGAACCGAAATTAATTTTTGCGGATGAGCCTACAGGTGCTCTTGATTCAAAATCAGCAACAGACTTGCTTGAAAGCTTAAGTGATTTAAATAATTCTCAAGCGTCCACTATTATGATGGTTACGCATGATGCATTCGCAGCAAGCTTTTGCCAGCGCATTCTATTTATTCAGGATGGACAGCTTTCTAAGGAGATTCATCGTGGTACTCAAACAAGAAAGCAATTCTTCCAAGAGATTTTACAGGTGCTTGCTGGCATCGGAGGTGGAGTAAATGACGTTATTTAGTTTAGCGCGTAAAAATATTCAACGCAATTTGTCGAACTACTTTTTATATATCGCCTCAATGGTTTTTAGTATCGTCATCTACTTTACGTTTGTGACATTAAAATATAATGATGATATTTTAGCCTCACAACAATTTTCACGGCAAATTAAAGGATTGATGAGTGGATCATCTGTTGTGTTATTATTCTTTATCGTCATCTTTATGGCTTATTCCAATTCGTTTTTTATGAAAAAACGAAAAAAGGAAGTAGCACTTTACTCGCTATTAGGTGTGCGTAAGCAGAAAATTGGCTTAATGCTCTTTTTTGAGAATTTAGTAATCGGTTTTGTTTCTCTAGTATTAGGAATTGTACTTGGATTCTTTATGTCACAAGGTTTATTAATGATTTTAGTACGTTTAATGGGCTTTGAGGTTGTAGGAAGTTTAACATTTTCCACTGAGGCTCTAATAAATACAGCAGGAATTTTTGCGCTACTATTTTTATTTACATCTTTACAAGGCTATCGTGTCATCTATCAATTTAAATTGATTGATCTGTTTCATGCTGAGAAGCAAGGAGAGAAAATTCCACGTGCATCATTTATAGCAGCTATTCTTGGGACAGCGCTACTTGCATTTGGTTATTATACAGCGTCTGCAGATATCTTTACGAGTGAAATTTGGAGATTCTTCACAATTCTAGGTACTCCACTAATGGTTATAGGTATGACAATTGCAGGGACATATTTATTATTCCATAGTGTGAGCGTGTTTGTGTTAACGGCGTTGAAAAAAGCAACTTCTTGGTCATGGAAAGGCTTGAATTTAATTGGTGTATCACAATTATTGTACCGTATTCGAGCAAATGCTAAATCTCTTTCAATCATCGCTATTTTAAGTGCGACAACGATCACAGCAGGTGGCGGCGTATTCGGGATGTACTACAATGCGGAGGCTAGTGTACGTCAAATGCTACCTAACACATTTATGTGGAAGGGTGATACGGTAAAATTTTCTCAAGAAGATGTTTTGTACAACGAATCGCTTTCTGTGAAAAATTTACGTGTGGATAATGAATTTTCGTATTTTGAATATACATTATTAAAGGAATCCGACTATAATCGTTTAGTAAAATTGCAGGGGAAAGATGAAGAACAACTACACATAGCAAATGGTTCAACAGTTTTACTTGATGCAAGCTTCGATGAACGTTTTTCACATGATTTTACGGGTGAAGAATTTAAATTGGAGAACGGGGAATCATTCCATGTTGATAAAATGTATACAGAGAGTGTATTAAACTATATTGGAGCTGGTACAGTCCTCGTTGTTAATGATAAAGTGTTCTCTGCAACAACTGCAGAAGATGTTAAAATGCAGGTAGTTGGTATGGATAATGACTTGAAGCAACAGGCTATTTCAAAGGAAATTTACAATCAACTATCTACTGAACAGCAGGAAGGGTTTTCAAGTGTTCCACAAAGTTATGAGGCTGGTTTAGCTACTGTAGGATCACTATTATTTGTAGGAAGCTTTTTAGGATTAGTATTTTTAGCAGCGACAGGAAGTATTATTTACTTCAAAGTTTTAACCGAGGCAGAGGAAGATCAGCCTAAATATGCAATTTTAAATAAAATCGGTGTTAACAAAAAACAAATATTAAAAACAGTTGCAGGGCAGGTTGCCGTTATCTTTAGTGCACCACTCGTTGTCGGCATCGTCCATAGTGCATTTGCGCTACTAGCCTTTTCACAGCTATTTAGTATGGATATAACTAAACCAGTAATACTGTGGATGATTGCGTACTCAGCAATTTACGGCATATATTATATCTTTACAGTTCGTTCATTCTATAAAATTATTAGACAGGGGAATTAATATGAAAAAGGTTTTCTTAGGCATAGGAGCATTGTTCTTATTGTTCGTAGCAGGACTTATTGTTCTGATGACCGTTGATTTTAACCGTTTAAATAAAGAAGCATACTATGTTCATATCACAACTGATGGTGAAGTAAAAGAGTATAAGTTAGATAGTGGAGAAATTATGAAATCGTATTGGTACGAGATACCTGCTTATGATGAAAACGGTAAAGAGCAAACATTAAAGTTTTCAGCTCAGAAAAATTTGCGCCACGATGCATACATGAAGCTTTATGTAAAAAAAGAAACGGAAGTTACATCATATGATGAAGTAAAATTCCATGAGCTACCAGCAAAAGTACAGGAGCTAATGAAGAAATAAGAAGAAGGAGTAGTCCCTGGTGTCGGGCTACTCCTTTTTTCCTTCTTGTAATTGAATGCTGACAGTTGTACCTTGTTGTTCTTCAGAGGCAATAGTTACAGTTCCACCGTGCGCTTCAATAATATCTCTAGCAATAGCAGTACCTAACCCAGTACCATGTGTTTGCTCAGTATTTGTCCCTCGATAATAGCGCTCAAAAATATGTTCAAGATCTTCTTCAGCAATACCATTACCGTTATCAGAAATCGTAATAGAATGATCATCAACAATAACATTTACTAAAACATCAGAAGGATTATGAAGCAACGCATTGTGTAAAAAATTCATCACTGCTCGTCGCATAAAATGCTCATCAATGTGATGCTGGATAACATCGTTAGTTGCAGTAAATTCGATATTGGCCTGCTCATATTGCGGTGTATTGAGTGTATCAATAACGATTTCGCGAATAAATTGCACCATATTTACCTCGCTTAAGCTGAGCGGAAGCTGCTGATGTCTTAATCGCATAGTTAAATTTAAATCGTCCAGTAAATCTTGCATATGCAATGATTGTTTTTCGATAATCTGAGCATATTCTGTTTGTTCATAAGGAGTCGATTTTCCATCATTCAGTAGCTCCGCATAACCACGTATGGAGGCAAGAGGTGTTTTCATATCGTGTGAGACATTACTAATCCATTCCTCGCGCATCATCTCAAGTCGTTTGCGTTCCTGCTCGTGTGCAGCTAGTTCGCTGGATACCTCATTTAAATTCTCGAAAACAGGTTTGTACACTCCACCTGGCACTTTACTAGTCACATGCTCATGATTCTTTAAATGACGAATACGTTCAATCATTGCATGTAAAGGCTTAGTCAATGTTCGCCCGAAAAGCCAGCCAACAAGTGTAGCTACTAATAAATCAGCAATGACAATGAGCAAACCAAACTTACCAATAAACTGTAATACGGATGAGCCAGAAAAATGAGTGACATATCTAGTAACGCCACTTCCCTCGATGCCGATAAGATAACTAATACTTTCTTTACTTCCCACATATACGGTTGTATCCACATCGAATTCTTTATATTTATAAACTTGAATTAAATCAATCGGCGCATAGTGTGCAGGAGCTTCATTTGGAGCAAAATGGGCTTCAATGACCTGTCCATTATTATCAAGTAATTGAATCCAGGCATTTCGCTGATGTAATTGTTGAAGTCCATCCTTGTTAACTGCTGGCGTGCCATTATTTATATCAATATACTGCTGGAACTCGCGCACGAAGTTTTCCTCTGAATACGAAGTTGTATTATCGTATTTATTCACCTGTTGGAAAATGAAAAAACCAATTAAAATGGCTGTATTCAAGAAAATAACAATAATAACAATGGACAGCACAGACAGAAGGAATCTAGCTGTTAATTTCCATTTCATACTTGCTCCTCTTTTGGAATGACAAATTTATAGCCAAGCCCTTTTACAGTTGTAATGTACATAGGTTTTGATGCATCTTTTTCAACCTTTTCACGTAGACGTCGAATGTGCACCATGACGGTATTGTCTGAGCCGAAAAAGTCCTCTCCCCATACACGCTCAAACAGAGTCTCTTTACTTAAGATTCGATTAGGATTGTTCATAAAGCAAGCCATCAAGCCGATTTCCTTCGCCGTTAGCTCCAATAAAACGCCGTCCTTATGTACTTCCGTTTCATCCGCATTAAGCAAGAATGGACCAACTTGAATTGACTTCGAGGAAGTTACTGGTGCTGCTTCCTGCGTTTGATAACCAGCTCTGCGAAGCTGTGCCTTCACACGATAGGCAACCTCTTTAGGACTAAAAGGTTTCGTAATATAATCGTCGCCTCCGATCGCAAGTCCTAAAATTTTATCGATTTCCTCATTTTTCGCTGACATGAAAAGCACTGGCACATGCGATACTTCTCGAATACGTCGACATAAATCGTAGCCCTCACCATCAGGAAGCATTACATCAAGAAGTACAATATCGGGTTGTGCCTGTTGAAAGCTCGTCCAAGCTTCTTGAATGGAGCCAGCTGTATGAATTTGCTTATAACCTTCTTTTTGAAGGCTAACTTTTAGAAGGTTAGCTAAATCTGCCTCATCATCCACCACTAGAATAGTTGGTTCTTGCATTGTTCACACGTCCTTTCTTCTTTATTATTTTATCGTCATTAGAATTTTAAAAATAGTGTATAGCAAGCAGTGGTCATTATTATTTCTCAAAAAAGGTTCTTTATTAAAATGTGAGTTGATTTCCATTCCGACTAGGTGCTAGCTTGAGATTTTCCTGCCATTGAAGTTTTACTTTATGTGACTCATTATAAATGAAACTTGCTTTAAAAAGGAATTGAGACATTATTTGAAATAAAAAAAGAGCCATTATTCACGAGATGGCAGGGATTATATCGAGCTTTATGTAGAGTTTGATAAAACTGAAAATTCTGTTAAAACAAAAAGTGCTAGTATTATTAAATGATATTCATAAAGGGCTTCAAAAAATATTGTCTAACTAATTCGAGGGATAATAAAAGGGGATGAATTATTGGACAGGAAGCATTGGATACCGATGATTTTAGGAATCTTATTTGGAATATTGGTACTTCCTGGTATATTTAAATGGTTAGGGATACCAACATTTGATAAATTGCTCCATACAGTTCTTGGTCCACCCAATACACCCAATATTGTTTTAGCCGTCCTACTGACGATTACACTCATTTTCATAGTACTAAAACTGCCCAAACTTACAAAAAGATGAACGTTTATTACAACAAAAGTGTAGACTTTTACAATGCATTTGTACGAGTCTGTGCTTTTTTTATGTATAAATGGTTGAAAACACACAAATTAAACGGCATAATTTTCCATGTATTCGGTAACTAGATCCAATTCTCTTGAATGAAAATTGTGCATTTTTGTTCACTGAAAAAGAAGGATTTCAACGCTAATTTGAGTATTCAATACATACGATTAGTAACATATTCCTCGAAATGGGAGGAACTATCGAACTTGATGTCGAAATTAAGTTTTACAATCGACAATTCACTACAAAAATTTATATAAAGTGTTGATATCAAATTTAATTTCTTTCAGCAGGCTACAAACATCCGCTGAAAAGAAGTTAAAAGCCTCCGGACGCAATTATGCCGAGGCATAATTGATCAAGAACCTATATACATAAAATAAAAACTAGGAGCGTGACGAAAGAAATGACAAGCGAATTGCATGTGCTAGAGACAGAAGGAATGCAAAGTGAAGACTTTGTACAGCAGCCGCAAGCCGTCGAAACATTATTCGTAAATGAGTTCATAGATGGTATTTTAGATCCACAACAAAAAATGCTAGGACCTGTCAAAGACGGTGGAACAATTATTGCTAATACAACGCCAGGATGTTGGGGCCCGATGCTAACACCAACGATTCGTGGTGGGCATGAAGTAACAAAACCTGTATTTGTAGAAGGAGCAGAGGTAGGAGATGCCATTGTTATCAAGATTAAATCAATACAGGTAACATCAATAGCAACAGCATCTGGGCACGATGAGGCAATTTTGGATCGATTTATTGGGGATCCATTCGTATCAGTAAAATGTCCAGGCTGTGGCAAGCTTCATCCTAGTACAGTTGTCAAAGGGGTAGGTCGGGGGGCCATTCGCTGTTCGACATGCGATACAGAAACATCACCTTTTAACATGACGAATGGTTATACTATGGCGTTAGATCATAAAGGCAATATTGGTGTGACTGTTGGGCGAGAAGGGGCCCGCCGTATTGCACTTGATGCGAAAAATTATATGCGCACACCTGAAAATTCTGTGCAAAATCCTGTAGTTGCATTAGCACCAAGTGATTTAATTGGTGTTATGGCAAGAATGCGACCGTTTTTAGGGCAGCTTGGAACGACACCTTCAAAGGCGATGCCAGACTCCCATAATGCTGGAGATTTTGGCTCGTTTTTAATTGGTGCACCACATGAGTATGCATTTACGCAGGCTGAATTAGATACACACCGTACAGATGGACATATGGATATAAGCCGTGTTCGTGAGGGTGCAACAATTATTTGTCCAGTCAAGGTTCCGGGTGGCGGTGTGTATATAGGTGATATGCACGCAATGCAAGGGGATGGAGAAATTGCAGGACATACAACGGATGTTGCTGGTATTGTTCAACTTCAGGTAAGTGTAATGAAAAAAGTAGCTTTAGATGGCCCTGTTTTATTGCCAAATACAGAGGATTTACCTTATACGGCTAAACCTTTTACAAAGGAAGAAAAACGTCGTGCACGTGAGCTTGCGGAGGAATTTGGCGTTAAACAAGTGGAGGAAGCATTCCCTGTATCAATTGTTGGCTCTGGAACATCATTAAATGAGGCAACAACTAATGCTATAAGCCGTGCTGCAAGGCTTTTTGAGATGAGCGAGCCAGAAGTTATGAATCGAGCGACGATTACAGGATCGATTGAAATCGGCCGTCATCCGGGAGTTGTAACAGCAACCTTCCAAGTACCTAAAACAGTACTTAAAAAAGCGAAAATTTATAAGCCAGTGAAAAAACAATATGATTAAATGAATACCTAAAAGCCTGAAAAGAAAGCAAACTAGAACATTTCATAGTTTGCTTTTTTTGTGTCTTGGGCGAAAAACTACTGAACCTTTATATGGTAAAAGTAAGATGCTATTTGAAATTATGTCTAAAATTCGACATTTCGAAAATAATCAGTAGTTGTTATAATAAAACAAGCTTAGAAGATACAAATAATTCGACACGATTCTATAGAATTTTGGATAGAAAGAAAGGTGACTCATGGCAGATTTCGTACGTTTGCAGGACAAGGAAGAAAAAGCAAACCCTATTAAGACATACATATTCAAGATGAAAGGTGGGGGACATGCTCCTTCACGAACAAATTTTGCTGATGCCATAACAGGTGCATTCGGCGGATTAATATGTATTTCCGTATTGCTTTGGTTGACTAACTTTACAGGGGCGCCATGGCTAATGGCATCACTTGGTGGGAGCTGTGTACTCGTATTTGTCGTTTGGAATGCGCCATTGTCTCAACCTCGAAATATTATCGGAGGTCATTTAATTTCAGCTGTCATCGGCTTAATCATGTATTCACTATTGGGGACAAGCATTGTATCCATTAGCCTTGGTGTAGGTTTAACCATTTTTTTTATGGCCTTATTAGGAATCATTCATCCGCCAGCAGGAGCAAATCCGATTATTATTATTTTAGGAGGCTATGGATGGGGCTATCTAGTAATGCCCGTCCTTATTGGCGCTTTCATTATCGTAGTTTTTGGTCTTGTGATAAATAATCTACGAGAAACACGGAAGTATCCTTTGTTTTGGTGAGGAATAAATTTAAGCAAGTTGCGGAAAAATGCGTTCCAATGGGGCAGAAAAAAATCCATCAAAAATTTGATGGAAGAACTTTTTGCATCTGTCGCTACGCTTTCGATGCAGAAAAAATACGTCAAAAAACTTTGACGTAATGAAAACCTTTTTGCCCCTGCCACTACGCTTTCGGGGCAGAAAAAAATCCATCAAAAATTTGATGGAAGAGCTTTTGCATCTGTCGCTACGCTTTCGATGCAGAAAAAATACGTCAAAAAACTTTGACGTATTTTTTTGTAACTATTTTGCTGGTCGCCCGTCTACTGTTGTGAGAATGCTTTTTCTCGATTGTATTAGTGAATGATGCATAGCTTTTTAAGTTGTGCGTACTATCGCGCTAGCTTTGATTAGCGTAGGCAATGAGCCGTTTGTGACAATACAAATGGGCTACCAACTTATGAGTAATTGTCCAATGAGCTCATTTGCCGTTAGGCTTTAAAACAGCAAATTTAATTTTTACCCATCTATGAGGCAGTTGACCTTTATAGATGGCTTTTTTTATGCGTTGTAGTTAAAGTTGTCGATTTTACGCGAATAATTTTGTTGTCATTTCTTTTATGCATAACATAATTTCTTTAGCATATGTTGGATAAGATTTGTTATATTGAAGAAAGAGTGTTAAAACATTTAAGCGAGTATTTTACACGAATAGGGGAAGATTTTTGTTGGTTGAATTTGATGGGGGGCTCCAGTTGCATGCTGTTGGATTGTGATGAGCAGTTATTCATGACATATAAACAAAGTGGTGAAAAGGGTGCTGAGAAATTACTTTCAAAATGGTTAGAGGCAGAGATTGACTCACCGGCTGACCCGAAAATTCTAGGCACTGCACTGTCACCGGATTTATTTTTAGTGAATGAGGAAGCAGCGATGAATATTGCGTTTTCAACTGCACGAAAATATTGGGGTCGTGTAACCACAGATATGCAAACTTTTTTTAACAAGCATGGTTTAGATACTAAATTTGTTAATGAACGTCTCAATGCTTTTTTTTACACGCAAAAAGGCAAGGAGACCTTTTTTGAGCAGCTTTTCGCACAACATACAATGGACCTAGAACGATTAATCTGGCTAATTTTCGGGAAGCGGCTGCAAATTACATTGCCAGTTAACGAACTACAAACAATATTTTTATATAAATTTGAAAATGAATATTTCGTGCATATGATTTATAAAGAAGAGGCCCAATTTTGGCATTGGCTTTTCACGAAAAAAGTTTATTCACTTTTTATCCACAAACCATTAGAACAATTCACATTTATCCATGAAATGATGGGTCATATTGAACAATCTACAAAAGAAACTTGTGCACATGTGGATAACTTTGTGGATAATTATAGAGAAACGTTGGATAAGTGTATAACTTATGTGGATAACTATAATCCTACTTGCTTGGCAAAAAAGCAGTTACACCTTTACCAAATTGTAACGCATTATCGCTTATCAAAAGGGGATTATCGATGTGTTAAAGCTCTAATTACTTCCTTTGAAGCCGATTGGCGTTATTCGATGTATGCATTGACAGAGAAAGAAAAAGTTCTGATTGCATATCTTCTATTTCATATAGCACATCAGGGGCAGAATCATGAAACTGTTATTCACTACGGTGAGTATTTATTAGAAGATGAAAGACTTAGTAATTACGCGATAGAGATTTTGTTGGAATATAAGGACTTATTACCGAACCGTAAGCCAACACCTCCTGCCATTATTAAAAATTATGAACTAAATTTTTTAGAAAACTTGTATGCAGTATTGCTTGAGCATTATGTAAAAATGGAGCGTTACCAAGAGGGGCTCCTGCTTTTAAAGGAACATGTACTAGCATCCAATAAAAAAATACATGCCACTTTAGTACAGAACAACTATAGTAATGAGCAATTTATTGCGATTGAGGCGTCAGTTCAGCGGGATGTTGCGCTCCATGTGAATAATTCATTACAGCATATTGGCTTGTCTGTGGAAGAATGGCGCCAAAATTATCGACAACCAGAAACGCCTTGCCATTTGGTAGCACAGAGCGCATCCTTGCATATGCTTAATATTTTAAAAGTTTTATTTGTGACAGAGCAGTATGAGCTGTTTGAAAAATTAATGGAAATTTATAAAAAATATTTACTCATTGACGATCATTTCGAAAAGCTACGAGTTTTTATAAGTGCACGTTTAATAGAAATACAAAAAAGTGTCTAATGTGTTTTACAAGCATCATTAGACACTTTTTTTATTTCGAGTAGTTGACCTACGATATTATTCTAAAACCCCTTTGTCCTTTAAGTCCGCGATTTGCTCAACACTATAGCCAAGTAAAGTTAACACTTCTTCATTATGCTCCCCAAGCTTAGCACCGACATGCTTGTACTGCGGTTTAACGCCGTCAAATTTAAAAGCAGATGCAATTTGTTTTTGCGAAGTACCGTCGCTTTTGGGAATATCAACAATCATGTCACGTGCCTTGAGCTGAGGATGCTCGCATGCTTCAGGGAAAGTTAATACTGGTTCGACACACCCCTCGAAATTCTCGTTAAACACTTCAAGCCATTCTTCGTAAGTCTTTGATAAGAACGCATCATGAACAGCCTCTTTAAAGCGAATTTGTGTATAGTATGAATCATTAAAAGTATTATCAATGAGCTCAGGAATATCAAGTGCTTCACAGAGTAATCTGCGGAATTGAGGCTCAAGACTTCCTACTGAGAAAAATCGGCCATCTTTTGTTTTGTAAAAGTCATAGTAGCTGCCACCATTTAAAATTTCCTGCTCAGGCTGAGGCACACGACCAGCACCAATATAGGCAGACCCATACATAGCATTGAGCGAAAATACAGCATCGGTCATACTTATATCAATATATTGTCCTTCACCTGTTTTTTCCCGATGTAATGCAGCTGCAAGTACTCCAATTGCCGCATGCATCGTGCCTCCAGCAATATCAGCTAGCTGAATACCCATGGAGACAGGTTTTTTATCTTTATGGCGTGAATAATCAAGTATGCCAGCTAACGATAAATAGTTATTGTCATGTCCTGGCCGATTGCTATATGGTCCAGTTTGTCCATAGCCTGTAATAGCACAATAAATAACCTTAGGATTTACTTCTTTTAGAGCGTCATAGCCGATGCCGAGTCGTTGCATGACACCAGGTCGAAATCCTTCGATAATGATGTCGTACTCTTTCACGAGTGACTTAACAATTTCTATAGCTTCAGGCGATTTTAAATTTAATGTTAATGACTTTTTAGAACGATTTAAATGTTGATGAATATACGCCTCATGATCGTCGTCGTAAGGAGGCATAATACGTGTTAAATCTACGCGCTTTGATGATTCAACGTGAATAACCTCTGCGCCTAAATCAGCAAATATCATTGTCGCCATTGGTCCCGGTAGTAATGCAGAAAAATCGAGAATTTTTAACCCCTTTAAAATACCCAAATCTCCCAACCCCTTTTTGTGTAGGCTACATTGTATTCAAGAATGCATTGTAGCGCTTTTCTCATAATCCCCATTTTGTGAAAAGCATGTATCACACTGTATTAATACAGTGTGATGATAAATTATCAGTATTATAACAGAAGAATTAATGGCTTGACTATGTTAAATTTTATTATAAAATATTTAGTCAAAAAATTATATGTCAGAATAACAATAAAAGTAAAAAAATTCAGAATGTAGGATTGTCTTCGCTTCGGTGGGGGGATTTCGTTCAGATTGGTTAATCCGATCAACTTATAGAAGGGGACCGATTTTCTGTTTTATTTCAGTAAAGGTACAAAAAATCTCTATGCAATAGATGTTTGCATAGAGATTTTTGTGTATATTGGTCATCGTCAATAAGCTTCAACTATTCAAATTACTTAGAATAGAAGTTAACCGTATAATAGGGCGCACCGTTATCTTTAAAGCAGACACCAACAAATATATGTGTAAATTCTTTTCTTAAAATATTTATACGATGCCCTTTTGAATTCATCAGTGCCTCATGGGCAAATATACTATTTGGCTGACCGTGTGCTATATTTTCGCCATACCAATAGTGATTAACTCCACCAGTAGTGAGACGGTCATTGGAATGATTGCCTTTATGATCTTCATGACTAAAAAATTGATGTGTGATCATATTGCTACTATGCTGCCGAGCAATAGGATTACATCCTTTGTCATAAATGAGCGGTTGCAATCCTTCTATAACCCGCTCATGGTTAATAAGATCAACCATTAAATCTTCTAGTCCTGTTCGTAGCTCATTGGAAGGCTTACCATAATAACTACGTTTACTTAATTCTGTTTTGGTGTTAATCCAAATAATAGAACGGACAATATTGTTTTTGTGTATATCATAGAAGAAAGTAACATAGTGATTATCAATTAAATAGGTACCGTGTGTAGTATTGCCTTCACAATCATTGTAGTCGAGCAAAAAGCTTGTATTTTGATAGTGAATGTCTCTAAGCGGAAGACCATATTTTCTATTCACATCTATTCGATTAGTACCGATAGGAATACCAAAGGCGCTATGCCCAGTGAGTGTTTCATATCCTCCAACCTCATAAGAATTATGCTTTCCTACGAGGGAAAATGGGGAGTAGTCCTTCTCTACTCGATACCATTTCATTCTATATTCACTTTGAAAGCTGGGTAGTGACAAATTTTTTTGTGTATTTGTTATTTTTGTACGAGCTGACTTATTTGGATTGAGAGAAGTATTCGTCCGAAGGGCCATACTTAAACCAACCATTATTGGAGCTACTTTACGTAACAACATATTTAAACCCTCTTCTAATAATAAATTTATAATAAAAATCTATCAAAATAATAAAAGTTCTATAGATATAAAATACTATATTTTTGTCTCGTTAACGATGCTAAAATCCTGGAACTTTCCCTACTATATGGCTAATCATCAAAACGTGGGATTACGCTTCGCTTTCGCACAGATAAAACATTTGTTGCTGACGCTTCGCTGACGCGCAGAGCAAAGCTTCCAGGGGGCGTCCGATGAGCCTTCATTCCTCAGCGGCAATTGTTTTCTGTAGCGAAAGCAAAGCGACAGCTACAAAGCGCCCAGCTGGAACTGAATATGTACTCGCTCCAATCAGCCTATATACAAGGTAAATTTTCATTTCGAATTTTTTATGGTGAGACTACTATTTTATTTTTGTTATATGAGGGAATATAAAAGTACTATTTTTATAAATACTTTATTCTCAATATAAGATATTTTCTTAATTAAGGAATTTTTTTGTGCTTTAATAGAACCATAGAAGAAATTATAAACTAGGGGTAAAAGACAGATAATGAAATCAAAACAGATAAAGTTAAAGTATTTAATCATGGGTGTTGCCATGGCTGCTTTTTTCTTAACAGGTATTGGTAGCGTTTGGAGTGGTTACCGTATGAATGTTGCTTCGATTAAAGAAAATACGCTTGAAACGAATCGAGTATATTCACAGAAATTAGCAACAACCGCAAGTTCCTATCTTGAAGAATCTTTTCAGATTTTAGGGTATAGCGCCAGTACGATAAAGACGAAAATGCATGATAGCAATGCATTAATTCAGGAAACTGATCGTTTGAAAAAGCAAAATAACATGTTTAACTCTGTTCTTATCACAAATGCAAAAGGTTATGTATTATCTATTTCGCCACCATCTGAGGAAGTACAAGGTAAAGTATTAACATCAGTTGGAGCGAAAGAGGCTCTATCTAAAAGGGAACCGCTTGTCTCAAAGCCTTATAAAGGAATTACAGGGCGTCTCCTTATTTTTATCTCGTATCCTATATTTTCAGAGACAAATGAATATTTAGGAATGGTAGCTGGGTCAATTTATTTAAAGGAACGCAATGTTTTTAATGAATTACTCGGAGAGCATTATTATCATGATGGTTCATATGTGTACGTAGTTGATTCAGATGGGCGTGTTATCTATCATCAAAACCCAAGTCTCGTTAATGAAATTGCTATTGATAATAAAGTTGTTCAAGCAGTGGTATCTGGAAAAAGTGGGGCTCAGCAAGTAACAAATACTAAAGGGGTAGAAATGCTTGCTGGTTATAGCGCTGTACCTTTAACAGATTGGGGAGTAGTTGCTCAAAGACCGTTAAAGGTAGCATTAGCTCCTTCATTTGATAGAGTACAGGAAGTAGCTATAAAATCCATTCCGCTTATGCTAATTTCAATTATCATTGTCCTTTGGATGGCAGCACGTATTGCCAATCCTTTACAGCAATTAGCTACTTTAACAGAGGAGAGCATGGAATCGAAAAATGTAGAAGGCTTGAAATCTGTACGTAGTTGGTATTTTGAAGCGCACTTTCTAAAAAGTGCACTCATTCGGAGTTTAACATTTTTACAGGGCCAGGTGTCCTATTTTAAGGATCAATCTACAACAGATCCGTTAACAGGTGTAACTAATCGTCGCACAATGGATGCGATGCTAGCTGAGTGGCTTGAGAACGATTTGCCACATGCACTCATTTTGCTGGATTTAGATCATTTTAAAAGTGTGAATGATACTTATGGTCATGCGGTAGGTGATAAAGTTTTACAATTTTTGGCTCAAAATATGAAAGCAGTCGCTCGTGAGGGAGATGTTTGCTGTCGCTACGGTGGTGAGGAATTTGTGATGTTATTGCCAACTACTACAGCTGAGGAAGCGGCACAGGTGGCCGAGCAATTGCGCAATAATTTAGCACATACTATAAGTCCATGTGGTCGCCCTGTTACATTATCGGCTGGAGTTGCAGTATATCCACAAATGGCCGACACGACAGAAAAGTTAATTGAGGTAGCGGATGGTGTCCTGTATCTTGCTAAAGAAGCTGGACGTAATCGAGTCATGGTAGCAGAGCAAAAAAATAAATAAAAAATGTTTTGAAACAAGCATACTTTTCTAATTTTGGGGTACATGATTAATGCAGTGATCATTTGGGCAAGCTACTTTTAAGTCATCCCCCATACGACTTGTGAATCAAGTTCAAATGATACGTAACTCGGGACACATCTCTTGATCCGACTTGACAAGATGCAAGGTTATCCCCCTTTCCCTTATGACATCACAAGTACGACTAGATGTATGCCTATATATCGTTAAAGCCAAGTGAGCACCGATGCTCCTTGGTTTTTTTATATTAGGTGAAAATTAAGTAAAAGGTATTTGGGATAAAGTTAATTATTGATTAGCAGAGCAGTTTGGATGGCTGAGAGCGTAGTATCTAAATTGGTTTTTGATTCATCAAAAGGTTGGGACAAAATATGTCATTGAATAAGTTGATTGGAGTGGAGGCTGGGCGACTCCTCGGAGATCAGCGACTCATCGGACGCCCCCAGGAAGCTCTGCTCTGAGCGAAAGCGAAGCGACAGCAACAAATGTTTTATCTGCGCGAAAGCGAAGCGACAGCGGCAAATGTTTTATCTGCGCGAAAGCGAAGCGACAGCGGCAAATGTTTTATCTGTGCGAAAGCGAAGCGTCAGCAACAAAGCGCCAGTCGGAACGGAAATCAACCTCACGTTATGCTGCTGAGGAATTTTTTTGAGTTCTTAACCATTTTTTATTAACGATTTTCTTCTAGTATTTTAGAATTATCTATGAAGGTTCACTATCTACCTGTCGATATAAAGGGTATGTTGAAAATGATATTTTGAACGTATCAAATACATAGATGAAAGGAAGAGTGGGATGGATAAAACAAAAGTCCAAAAAGTGAACAAAGCACTTATAGCAACTGTTTTTGCTACTAGTGGGATTGCTGTTGTAGTACCACCACAAAATGCAGCTGCGGCTACTTCACCATTTACGGATATTAACCAATATTCAAGCCATTACGATAATATTTTAAAATTATACTCTCAAGGTGCGATTAGTGGGTATGCAGATAAAACCTTTCGACCAAATCAAAATGTAACACGTGGTCAGGCAGCAAAAATGCTGGCAACTGTTTTAAAATTAGATTTAAAAAATGTACAAGATCCATATTTTAAAGATGTCCCAACAAGCAGTGAATACTACAAGTATATAGCTGCATTACAAAATGCAGGAATCATGGCCGGGTATTCAAACGGAACATTTATGCCTAATGAAGTGATTACACGTGGGCAATTAGCGAAAATTTTAGTGCTTGGCTTTAAATTTGAAGTAGCATCTAATTACAACCATAGTTTCAAAGATGTAACTAGCCAAACAAGCAACGCTATCTATATTCAAACTTTAGTAGATTTAAAGATTACAGAAGGAACAACACCTGTCACTTTCTCACCATATAATGCGGTAACACGTGGACAAATTGCCTCCTTTATTGTGCGTTCACAAGAGAAGAAGGGCAACGCCACATCTTACAAAATTACAGGTGTTGAAGACGATAATGTCTTCATAAATGGTGAGCCTTACTCAGTACCGGAAAGTCTCTCGCATATTTTTAACGAAGATAATGCCCCAGTACTAAAAGGTGCGCTTATTGAAGGGGATCTTTCAGGCAAAACCATTCGCTCTGTTTCGAAGCTAACATTGAACGCTAGCGGGACAAGTTCAAGATTTTTAGAGTTTGATGGCAATCATGGATCCTTTGGTGCAACAATCGTTGTTAACGGGAACTATATTGAATTTTCAAATGTTACACTGACTGGAACAATGCTTGTCAATGAAACGGTACGTCCACCTTTACAATTAGGCGCTACCAACTATAAGCCATTATCGCTTGGCCGTATTGCAAGCACCAATACTGCATTTATCAACTGGTCTAATCCAGATAATCCAAATGATGAAGGCTCGTCTTCGTCCAATAACGGTCCGACAACAGATCTTCAAAATTGGACAGATCAGAATTCCGACAAGAATCCTGATAAAAACAAGCCATTTGAGAACTGGTCTAAAGATAAAGTGACGATGAAAAATGTTGAAAAACATATTGAATTTTATAACAGCACTGTATCACGCCTAGTCGTCTCTCAAAGCGGTACAAAAATCGAAACAAATATGAAGCTACCACGTGTAGACATTTTCGGGAATGTCCGTGAATTTGAGATTCAAGGAAATATTGGCACATTGAACCTTGATACAGAAACGAAACTAACAATTTACGGAGATGGCAATATTGACTGGATTAACTACAATAGCTATACAGATTTAGAACTGTATATAGATGGTCGCGTAGGTACTCTGTATGTTGATAATGTATATGGTTGGGTTGATCTTGGAGATTACACGTATGTTGACAAAGTTATTTTACCGAAGGGTGAAGGACCAAATAATATTTTCGACGACTTCCTAGAAGATAAAGACAATATTGGTACAATTACAGATCCAGACGGTAAACCAATCGATAAAGATGATCTTGAAAACCAAAAACCAGCTGATAAAACAAAGCCTTTAATCGACATTACGAACGTAACAGTTTTAAATGGTAGTGAGATACAAGTAGATTTCACTTCAGATAAAGTTGGAACTTACTACTATATCGTCCGTGAAAAAGGTTCCGATGCACCAACGAAAAAGGAAATGGTAAATCGTATTTCTACTGACAATGTGGCAAGTGGAACAGGCGCAGCAGTAAATGGTAAAAACACTTTCAAAATCACTAAATTAGGTGAGAAAAAAGAATATGTTGTTTATGTGATGGTTGTTGACGGGGCGAACAATGTCTCGGATATTAAATCACAATCATTCCAAATGAAAGATGGAACACCACCAGTTGTTAAATCTTTAACAGTAACACCTCTACGTGGTGGAAAACGTGCAGAGTTTACATTTACAGCGAGCGAACCAGGCGACTATTACTACTATGTGCGTAAAAAGACGACTGCAGCTGCTCCAACAACAGCAGATATTGTTGCTAAACCAACAGGTAAGGGCAAGGCGGTTGCAGGTAAACTTGGGATTACTGAAATGTTAACAGGTTTAGAGGCTGAAACAGAGTATGAACTTTATGTAGTGATGAAGGATGATTCGGGTAATTATTCGATAGACCCAGCTGCTTCGAAAGGCTTTAAGACAGGTGCACTTGATAATATCCCACCATATATTGTAGGTGGCGAGCTGTTTTTACTTGATGAAGTAAAAAATGAGTTTTATGTAACAGTGAGTGAGGAGTTAGATCCTGTTTCTTCTGAAAAAGTAGAGAACTATGAACTCACGGGTACAGGGATTGTCAATCAAGGCTTACAAAAACCAATTCGTCCAGAAAAAGTTGTCTATAATAAATCACAAAAAAGATTAATATTCACAATCCCTTCGTTAACAGGATTTGTAAATGGTGATAACTTAGTTGTAACTATTTCTCCAAATGTTAAAGACTTAGCTGATAATGGATTCGAAAATATTAATAATATTCCGCCTAATAGTGTTCCTAGAAATACGGCTGAATATATTCATAAAGACGGTGAATGGCCTTACTTAACAATTATAGGAGAACCTGCGATTAATGCGGCAAAAGATCAGACGCTTATTGAATTCAATGCATCAAAAGCAGGTACTTATCATTATTTGATTATGGAGTCAGACTTAAAGCTAACACGTGATGATCGTCTACGTTTAATTGAAGCTGTTCAATTGAATTCGAAAACATTTAAAGTTGGTACAGAGGATGTAGCTATTATCGGTAGTGGCGGTAATAAACCCGCTCAATTAGGAAAACAAAAGGTTACAGTTCCGCTTCCAAATACAACACCACCATTAGATCCATTTAAAAGCTATTCGATTTATATGGTGTTACGAGATCGTTCAGGAAATGTTTCTGATATTCAAACAAAACATGTTATTGATGACCAAACACCACCGAAAATTGAAAATACATCAATAAAAATAGCTGAGGGTGACAAGAAAGCTACATTTAAATTTATGTCAGACGAAGATGGAACCTATTACTATGTCCTTAGGAAAGCTGATGATACAACTATCCCAGTTCCAACTAGCGCTGAAGAGGTTATCGCTAGAGGAACAGCTAGTAATATGCGAAAAGATACAAATGAAATTAACCTTTCCTTATCAGAACATCAAGATTACGAGCTTTATGTAGCTGTAAAGGATCGCTATAATAACGCAACAATGCTACAGGTAGGTACAGAATCAAAAGTTTACACATTTGATGAAAAACAAAATAAACCAATAACCCTGACTCCTGGTGGAAATGGCACAGGTGTTATGGCATACAAATTCTTCTCAGATGGCACACCACCAAAGGTAGAAGATCCAATCTTTAAACGTATTGATGGTAAAACGTTTGAAGTAACATTTTCAGAGGCCGTTGATCTAAAGGATTCAGATTTTAAATTAGTAGAACCAGGTAAAGATACTGCTATTTCACCATCCTACGCATCGTGGGAGTGGGAAGATACTACAGGCAAAAAGGATTGGGAGCCACGTAAGCTAATTATCAAGTTTGCTAATGAAGTAATACAAAGCTTTGATCTTACTGTAAATGCTACAGTTAAAGATAAAGGTGGCTGGACATTTAGTAAACCTACAGCTTCTTACATCTACAGAACACTTACAACAAATATCGAAAGTGCGAAATTACAACCACCTATTTCAACGGATAGAGGGAAAAATATTTTAGCAACATTTGACTTTACCTTTGCTGATCCATCGGTTCAACCGGGGGAAGCGGCAAAATTCTACTATAAAGCATACAGTAAAACATATTCGCAGACAGTTATTGATGCAATTAAGCCAATAGAGGTAATTCAACCAGATACATCTGGCGCACTAATAAGCTTAAGTAGTGGTAATGGTCAAACAGAACTTTCAAAAGGACGTACTGAGAAACCTATTACACATCCAACAGTACCGTTTATCGAAGGGGATTATATCGTGATTGTAATTGTAGACAAATACGGTAACATGTATAAAGTTCAGGATAAGATAACAAAATAAAGAATAGTAATAAAGAAGGAACTTTCAACATTTTTTAGTTGATGGGTTTCTTCTTTTTTATCTAGTTGAGCAAGGTGAAAGCGTTTTCTTTCTCTTCCACTTCATTGCAGTCTATAAATAGAGAAGGGCAAGTATACTAATGAGAATATCCATAGAAAAAGGAATCAATATGCCTTTATTGAAGGTATTGATCCCTTTAAAAATGTTTCCTAAAACGGTTAACAACTACAGCACAGTATACCCACCATCCACAGTAAACACGCCTCCTGTAACAAAAGAAGAAGCCTCCGAAGCTAGGTATAACGCAATACTACCTAGTTCGTCTGGTGTTCCGGGTCTGCCCATAGGTGTAAGGCTCGTCCAAGTGTCAATCATGTCTCCATCTTGTTCAAAATACGACTTTGTCAGCTCTGTTTTCATGTATCCTGGAGCAATTTTATTCACTTTTATATAAATGCTTTACCCATTCCATTGCTAAACTCTTCGTAAGCATTTCACACCGGCTTTTGATGCGTTATAGGAAGCTTGAAATAGTGGGGTATACGCAATGATGCCAGACATAGAGGAGATATTCATGATAGACCCTCCTTTTTGCACAATCATTACTTTACTTGGTCATTATAATTTTGTAGTGCCTACTTAGCTTTCTGTTTTTCAATAAGAAATGGGGATAAAACATACAGTACCCAAAAGAGACGTCTCAAAATCAATTGAGATGTCTCTTTTCATGTTTAAAAGAAAATAAAATCCGTTATACCGCATTATTATCCGTCTATTGGTAGAGAAGTAGGACTAAAAAAATTAAGATAACTATATTTCTAAATGAGAAAAATTATCAAAAGGGAGATCTTAGATAAACATATTGAATAGTTTCTTTAATTTAAGAGTCATAGGCATTCATTAATGAAAGGGGAATAAAAATGAAAAATTTTTGGACATTTGTTATAACTGGAATGCTATTAATCGTTACAACTACGGGATTTGCCCGTATGGCTTACGGAATTGTATTACCTTTTATGCAGGAGGGGCTGTCATTAACTACATCACAGTCAGGTTTATTAGGTACGATGCTCTTTTTAGGTTATTTACTCACAGTAGGTCTGTCTGGGATGCTGACGATGCGTATTGGGGCGAAAAACGTGCTGTTGGTAGGTGGAGGCTTAGTTATTGCGGGTTTAGGAAGTCTTATATTTATCCCGAACTTTTGGTGGGCTGCTATAGCTTTATTTTTAGCTGGTGCTGGTAGTGCTCTCGTCTATACACCACTACTATCGATAGCAGTTAGCTCATTCCCAAAGAAGAGAGGGACGGTGATGGGGTTACTAATGAGTGGTGCGGGAGTGGGGATGTTATTGTCTGGATTAATCGTGCCCTTTATGCTTCAGCATTTTCCTGAGCTTGGCTGGCGAGGAGTGTGGTTAGTATTTGAAGTAATCACAATCATAGTCGTATTAGTGGCATTTTTTGTGATAAAGACACTACACTCGGCAGAAAAGAGTTCTGTACAAGAAAAAACTAAAGCCTGGAGAAGTAAAGAGCTATGCCTCATAGCTGGAATTTATTTTGCCGTTGGACTTGTTTATCTTATTCCGAATTTATATCAAACAAGCTATATGAGAGACATCGGGATTTCTAATGCAGTGGCCGGCTCAATTTATGCTGTTGCAGGGATCGTTTCTATTGGTGGTGCGCCATTATGGGGAATGCTAGCGGATAAGATAGGCGTAAAAAAAGCATTAATGGCAGCATTGCTTTTATCAATTATTGGAGATGTTTTTCCAATTCTATTTCCTGATATAGGAGGATTTATCATGTCTGCTATTATATGGGGATCGTCTCTTGGAGGTGTCCTTGTGCTCATTCAAATGAAGGCAAGCCAGGAGGTATCGGCAAAATATGTGGCATCGGCGATCGGCTTTATTTCTATCTTTTATGCAATCGGTCAAATGATTGGGCCTGGACTTGCAGGATGGCTTATAGAATATGCTGGGGGATATGTTACTGCTTATGGTTTTGGAGCTACTATCTTCTTTTTGTGTTTACTGCTATCAATGGCACTTACAACTAAAGAAGAATAGATAAATCGCAGTTCATTTGCTATACTTTGGTTATAATTGATAATCGTTCTCAATAAACTAAAGGATGGTGATGAACACGTTGAATACTAATTTCCATGATAATTTTAATGAGTTTTTTCATGCATTGGAAATATCAAAGGTACATGAATGTCCGTTTGTATTCCAACCAAATATGCAGGAAGGAGCTATACATCGTTTTATTCCCCGCCAAGATTTAGAAGTGGTTATATCTGATTACTCATTTAATCGAGAGCACCAAATGCAAATAGTTACAAAACAGCCTATGGTTGAGCTTAGTCTTTGTTTACAAGGTAATAGAGGTGTTTACATCTCAGGCTCAGAATATGAAATTTCTTCAGGAACATGCTCGCTTCAATTTATAGAGCAGGTGGGGGCAAATTTTATGTTTCATCAAAATCAATCCTATCAAATGGTTGGGATTGGTATTCCGGTTTCAACTTTTAATCATTTTATGAGTGAAACTAGTAAAACTAGTGAGGAATCCCCAAGTTTCTCTAAAATTCTTGGTGGGAAACGATATAGACTCTTTCAAGAGAGAATTAACGCATCTTCCTTAATTATTGTTCAGCAAATGTTAGATGCTATAGCAGGTAAGAGAATGACCAATTTAGAGCTAGAATGTCGAGCATTACAGCTATTATCAATGACATTTCGTTCTCAACTAGTTGATAATTGTCTTAGCCCTGTTATGTTTTCAAAAAGTGATAGAACCAAAATACAGCAAGCTCAATCAATTATTACAGAACATATGTCTAATCCTCCTACACTTATTGAACTATCACGTTTAGTTGGTTTAAACGATTACAAATTAAAAAAGGGATTTAAAGAGATGTTCGGAAAAACAGTGTTTGGATATTTACGAGAAAAAAGGTTAGAGAAGGCATTTTTTTTATTACAAGAGGGAACTATGAATGTAATAGACATTGCGAATGCAGTGGGATATTCTAATCCTAGCTATTTTGCGGAGATTTTTAAAGAGAGATTTGGAATTAATCCTAGAGAAATATTAAGAGACCTTAATCGAATGTAGAGTCCTAGATTATAAAAACACCTTAAATTAAGTAATCAATTTAAGGTGTTTATTATGGGGGTATCAAAAGGATAACTTGTAAGTTGCCTTTCCATTTATAGTTTTTTGCTCTATCGTTTTATGAAAAATTAAGCACCGTATGTGATACCAAATAAAGGATATCTGGCTTAAGACCATCCCCTCCATCATTACACCCAACCAAACGCTCGAGCAACTGTAGCTGTTAGCCACGTCACGCCAATAGCAATAACAGTTGGAATTAAAAACGACATAAACGTCCACTTTGCACTTTTTGTTTCTTTATAAATATTGACTAGAGTCGTTCCGCAAGGGAAGTGTAGAAGTGAGAATAACATCATATTTAAAGCTGTTAGCCAAGTCCAACCTTGGTCGATAAACACTTGTTTTAGCTTTGATAAATCCTCAATTTCTAGCATAGCTCCTTGTGATAAATACGCCATAATTAGGATAGGGATCACAATTTCATTGGCTGGTAACCCAAGAATAAATGCAGCCATAATAAAGCCATCCATACCAAGAGCCTGACCAAACGGATCTAAAAAGTTAACAAAATGCATTAGAATACTCGTATCACCAACGTAAATATTGGCGAATACCCAAGTCAAAATAGAGGCAGGCGCTGCAACGATAACTGCTCTTTTTAATACATTCCATGCTTTATCAATACTTGCTCTTAAAACTGTATCCCAAAACTTTGGTTTTCGAAATGGTGGAAGCTCTAAAGTGTAATGGGTAGGTACACCCTTTAAAGCTGTTTTAGAAAGAACCCAAGAAACAGATAATGTCACAATGACGCCCAACATAACAAATCCTATTAAAATGCCCGCTGTGACCAATGAACCTGTTGCACCTGAAAAACCAGTTACCATAAATAAAGATGCTAATAAAATAAGTGTTGGCCATCTCCCATTACAAGGAACAAAATTATTTGTTAAAATGGCTAACATTCGTTCACGAGGAGATTCTATAATTCTCGTTGATAGAATAGCAGCAGCATTACAGCCAAAGCCCATTGCCATTGTTAATGATTGTTTCCCATGTCCTCCTGCTCGTTTAAATAAACGGTCCATGTTAAATGCTACACGTGGTAGATAACCGTAGTTTTCTAATAGGGCGAAGATAGGGAAGAATATAGCCATTGGTGGCAGCATAACACTAATAACCCAACCAGTACCTCTAAATAGCCCAAGAATTAAAATACCGTGTAGCCATTCTGGTGCGTGCATTGTTTCAAAAAGAATTGTTAGCTTACCCTCTAGATAGCCAAATAAGTTTGCTAACATATCTGAAGGTACATTTGCACCGGCAATAGTAATGTAAAAAACAGCCCCAAGCAAGATAAGCATAATAGGGAATCCCCAAATGCGGGATGTGAAAATTTCATCTAATTTATCAGACCTGTACATTGCAGGCTGCTGCGATACTACTTTTTTACATAAAGATTTGCTTTTAGTATAAATATCACTAACGATTTCATCTCGAATATCCTCATTCGAAACTTCGTTCACTTCAGCTAAAATACCCCTAAGTGAATTACGATTTAACACTGACTGGGACTCCATTCGTTCTCACCTCGTGCTGTTTATTATTTCTATGGTCTTGCAGTTTTAAGATCAATTCCTCATCACCATCAAGTAAGCGAAGAGCAACCCATCTCGATGGATATTTATCATCAAAATAACCTTCTAATTTCGATTCTATCTTTGTAATGGCTTCCTCTATATCTTTCGAATATTTCATGCGATACGGAGTTGTAACAATTTGTCCATTCACCAGTTGATTTAATGTATCTAGCAACCGAGTAATGCCTTTTTTATTTCTTGCCGATATTTTTACAACTGGTACTCCTAGTTCACGAGCTAATCTCTGCTCATCAATTCGGATACCTTTTTTCTCAGCTTCATCAATTAAATTGATACAAATGATGACATTATTAGTCATTTCTAAAACTTGGAGCGCAAGATTTAAATTTCTCTCTAATGATGTTGCATCAAGCACAACAATCGTTGCATCCGGTTGGTCAAAAATAATATAGTCTCTTGCGACTTCTTCATCTGCTGAATTAGAAAATAGCGAATAGGTTCCGGGTAAATCTACGAGTACATATTGCTCTCCTTTGTGTTCAAAAGATCCTTCTGCATGAACAACCGTTTTCCCTGGCCAGTTCCCAGTATGCTGTTTCAATCCTGTTAATGTATTAAACAATGTACTTTTACCGGTATTTGGGTTTCCTGCTAAAGCTATTCGATTTACTCTCACTTTGTATTCCCCCTAACAATTTCGCCAAAAATCATAGAGCTTTCATCATGACGTAATGCAATCGTCGTATTGCTTACGCGATAAGCAACAGGGTCTCCTAAAGGACTTTTACGAAGAACAGAGATTTCTGCTTCTTTCACAAAGCCTAAATCTAATAATCTTCTTCTTAACGGACCCTTAATGTTAATTTCTTTTATTAAAAAGCAATCTCCGAATGAGCATTCAGAAAGAGGTTTCAATGTTTTTTCCATGCGCATTTTTTATTCCTTTCTGTAATAATATTTCCTAATCTTCACATTGTTTCTCTAAGGAAACTTTATTAATGATTATCCCTGTTTTATGACAATTGTCAATAGTTTTCTGAAAAGTTTTTGAAAGAACACGATCAAAGAGTGCCCCATTGAAGGGAACGACGGCACATTATTTAATCGATTGTTTGACCAAGGAATGTTAAGAAAGGGGGGCTGCTGGAAGTATCGAGCAAGGCGAAGTTGTTGATGTAATGATGTGAAAAGGTCCATATTATGATGTATTAATGTAAGCAGGATTTCGTTACACGTGCCCATTGGATTTTTGAAAGAAGAGGTTGACGGTGAAGAAGAGA
Source organism: Lysinibacillus sp. NPDC058147 (assembly GCF_042884205.1). Classification (NCBI taxonomy): domain Bacteria; kingdom Bacillati; phylum Bacillota; class Bacilli; order Caryophanales; family Bacillaceae; genus Lysinibacillus; species Lysinibacillus sp. NPDC058147. The sequence goes on along the minus strand of NZ_JBHVUJ010000010.1, from coordinate 27,373 downwards.
TCTTAAAGCAGAAAAAAGCATAACCCTCTGCGAAATTGGCAGTGGATTATGCTTTTACTTATCTAACGATTTGGAATGAACCAGATGTAGTTGTTTGAATGAAATGACGATTTCCTTCTATTGTGTAATCAGCTGGCTCTTGTTCGCCAAAGTCAAACGTACGAACGATGGAGGCATTCGGCGATAAATTATCGATAATGATTTCCATATCTGCCTCAAATTCAACTGGTTTTTTATTTAATGTTGCTTGGAATGTTATACGATTCAAATTTCGTGTAATTTTAATTTCCATAACACCAGTATCCTCATTAAGAAGAGTTCCTAGCGGTGGAATAATAACAGTCATATTAGATTTTGTTGTTAAAACGAAGCGTTCTGTACTGATCTCCGAGTCAGCAACGTTTATTTTTGCAGTATAAGTATTTTTATTTCTAGTCATAGCTGTAATTTTACCAGGTTCGGCTGCCGTATCTGATAAAATTGGAGTTTTTGTCCCGTTCCCTTTAGTCGGTAGCTTATATTTCCCATTTACAAAGTCCACTAAAGTCCAGACATTAGGAACAAGCTGCTGTTGCACAGGCGTTAAAGCTTCGAAGGCTGTTTTCACTGCCTGTACATCTTGGGCAGTGGACGTTTTAGGCGATAAATCTGCAATGGCGTTTTCAACTTCCTTGGCTGCTTCCTTATCTTTCACAACAAGCTGTTCAGCATCTAATAAAAGCTGCTCTACACCAACAGGTAAAGAAACGTTTGTAAATTTGCGTAATGCATTAAGCTCTGCTCTAGCATCGGCTACATCTTGATGGAAAGTAATGCGAGAAGAGTTTAACAATCGAATTTTATTAACCACTTTATCGATAGATGTGTTTGGTGCGATAGTAGATGTCAGTATCTTTTGTGATGCAGCACTCACAAATGTTTTCTGTGCTGCATTTAACGTATTGTACCAATCTCTCGTTTCAATAACATTTTGGTAGTAATTGATGGAAGTAGATTCTACTGAAGCTAATTTCTCTTCAATTTGATCAGCAAGCTTACGATAAGCTACTTTTGTCTGTTTATGATTTGACAGCGTTGAATAATTCGTGACGTACTCTTGTTCCGTTACAGTTAACGCATCGTATGCTTTGCTGGCAGTCTCTAAAGTTGTTTGGAATGAAGCGGTTGTATCATTAATGTTGTAAATAAGTCGAACAACATTCGCAACATTAGCGTTGTAGTAATAAGTATTATCGTATATGTAAGCAGTTTTTATCTGTCCTGTAATATCAGTAGCCGATGCTGACGTAGGTGCAGTATAGATTAGTGAAGGGGCCGCAACTAGGGCGAGTAAGGCTAGTCTTTTTTTGTTTTTCATAATACGGGAAACCTCCTATTTGGGTTTTGATAAATGTGATGGGTAATTTATAGGTATTTTATCCTATATAAAATCTTTAATTGCTTCGAGAATATCCTAATATATGTTGGTAATCCAATTTTATCATATATTAGGATTCTTTTATGTATATTTTGAGTGAATAGGTAGATAGGTTGTGCATTTTTTTTAATACTTTGTGTCTTATGTACTTTTGAAAAAGTGAAAGGTAAGCATGTCGCTTTTCAATAGAGATGGATAGAATCGTAAGAATGATGGATATAGAACCAATAAAGTCGTGGATATAGTTGCAAGAATGATGGATAGAACCTTTAAAGCCGTGGATAGAACTGCAAAACTACAGGATAGAATCCCGAAACGGACGGTTAGAACCCTCATACTAAGGCGATAGTTTGTTATAATGATGCTAAAAGAGCGGGGGTGTTTAATTTGCAAAAAGACTGGCAGAAGGTAGTTGTTGAAAAGCTAGCATCAGCTGTTAATCCAGCCTTTGTTATTGTTTTTGGTTCTTATGCGAGGGATTTGACACGTGAAGATAGTGATTTAGATATTGCGTATTTTGCAGATAAACCGCTCTCAGGTTATGAACGTTTTCTATTAGCCGGAGAAATTGCACAGGCGTGTAATATTGATGTTGATTTAGTCGATATGAAGACGGTTGATACAGTTTTCGCAGCACAAATTTATTCAAGTGGTATGGTCATTGATTGCCAAGATGAAAATACCTTTGTTAAAGAACGAATGAAGGCCCTATCCATGTATGTGACGTTAAATGAACAACGTGCGGGAATTCTCAAGGCAATTGAAGAGAGGGGTAGTATCTATGGTGAATAACGATGTTGTACTAAATAAGATTGCTACAATTGAACGCTGTGTGAACCGTGTTAACGAGGTGTATAGTGGTAATCCTGAAAATTTGCAAGATATGACGAAGCAGGATAGTATCATTTTGAATATTCAACGTGCGTGTGAAGCTAGTATTGATTTGGCTATGCATACTGTTAGTGATTTAAAGCTTGGTTTACCTAAAACGAGTAGAGAAGCATTCAAGTTACTTGAGGAAAACGACATTATTGACCATGCATTAGCAAAAACATTAATGAATATGGTTGGGTTCCGAAATATTGCTGTGCACGATTATCAAGCCATTGATTTAAATATACTTCAAGCAATTATTGAGAATCATTTAACTGATTTTAAAACCTATACAGAGGCAATATTGCTTATATAAAAAAACAACAGGCTATAGAAATTTTCTAGTCTGTCACAGATAGAACTCTTAAACCGATAGAGATGACCCTCATTTAGGAATTATAGAAAGAGATGGTCGTGGCCTTGTCCAATCACATTTTCGATCGTTAATTCCGCGCCGTTGTTCGGTATTAACGAGGCGGACGCTGGCTTTCTTTTTAACACAACGAATGACTTGTCGCAAGGGACCCTTGTAAAGTTCAATCAATTTCTCCTGATGAGCAAGATAGTTAGTTCACCTTGATGAAGCTCTATGATTTACTGAACAACGCTGCTGCAGGAGCAATTAGCAGTGGAGCCAGGTGAGGAATTTGAAGAGTGGTATAAAGACTGGAGAAAAATGAGTGAGATTTCGCAGGCGGACGTTTTGGGTTAGATGTAATTTATATGAAATAAAAAGGACTCGGCATGTGCCGAGTCCTTTTTATTAATTTTTTGAGCTATAACTTTTAGCAATGTAATAGTATTAATTTCTACCATTTTTTTTGTTACTATTATACGTTGAAATAGCATTTCTTAAATTATCGTTGGCATAAGAAACGTCATACTGAGTCGAATCGCTATTATTATAAATATTTTGAGCATATGAAACTGCGGAATCTAAAGCGTTTCTTTCAGCTTGTGTAGTCCAATGAGTATAATATGGCAACCCAACCCCGTTTTCAGAAACTTCTACATATTCAACGGAATAGATAAGTGACCAAAGTTGAGATTTATCCACATAATACCCATTCGTCCCATATTTCTGAGCACTCTTGTAAGTCCAGATAGCATTGTTTAAATTACTCATAGCATTGGCAATATCGTTTTGAGTTGAGTAGTAATTATTCACAACTGATTGAGCAGATGAAACCGCCGAAGACATAGCATTATACTCAGCTTGAGTTGTCCAAGGCGTGTTATATGGAACGTTGTAGCCATCCGAAGAGACGGTTACATACTGAACAGAATTGATAAGGTTCGTTAGTTGAGATTTATCAACATAATTTCCATTAACACCATATTTATAAGCGTTCTTGTAAGTCTGGATAGCATTGTTTAAATTATTCGTAGCATTCGTAAAATCATTTTGAGTAGAATAGTAATTATTCACAACCGTTTGAGCAGATGAAACAGCTGAAGATAAAGCATTTTTCTCATATTGAGTTGTCCAAGGCGTGTTATATGGAACATTGTAGCCATCCGAAGAAACGGTTACATACTGCACAGAATTGATAAGCGATTGAAGTGAAGCTTTATCGCCATAACCATATTTTGTTCCATTTTTTTGTGCAGCTTGATAAACGGCTAATGCATTTTTGTACTGTGTAATCGCATTGTTTACTTGTTCCTGAGAGGCGTTGGAATTATTAGCTACTACTTTTGCGCTGCTTACGGCAGATTCGAATGCTGTACGTTCAGCTTGCGTCGTCCATTTTTCAGTTGTTAAAACGTCATATCCATTAACAGATACTGCAACGTACGGAGGTGTAGCCACTAATTTACTTAGCTCTGTTTTATTCACCACTGGTAAGGTTACAGAGGCTTTATTATCATCCACCTGCACTTTGTTAATTAGATGTCCTGAATCTAATGCTACCTTTGCCCCGTGCTTAACGATCACTTGATCAATTTTACCTTCTCCGTAAAGGCTGAAATCTTTCTCAACATCGATAGTAAGCTTATCAACATTGGCATGAACTTCAAATGCTGCAACTTTACCTACTACATCAACTTTAGAAATGTTTTTGTCAGAAGTCACATTTACTTTAGTACGCTCCATGTTAATGTTTGGAGATTTAATATCTTTTAGGGAAACATTTAACCATTTGATGTTTCTCGTCACTAAAGGTTTAAACGTAATCATATCCCCGATAGAAACGGTATCAATCGTAATTTCCTTCTTTACACGATTAGTTACGATAAGTTCATCTTTAATATTTACATTTTGAACTTTTACGTAATCCGCATTTACAGTTAGGCTTCCATCAATTTGTTCGCCACCGCCATCAAAATTTACCTCTTTTTTGTTTGTACCAGCTTTAGTTAGAGTTAGTGCTGTAATACTTGTAATTTCACCGTTCTTTACGATAATAGTAGCTTCGGCGTTTGCTAATGCAGTGCTATTAGAAGTCTTTAAGAGAGGCTTCAGCGAACTATTAATTTTAAATTGGCCATTGGATGTAAGTACTTTATCTTTAGTGATGTTGTTAATGGTAACGGTTTGCCCCTTAGCTTTAGCTGCAGCTACCATCCCAATTTGAGCTGAGTGGTTTAAAGATGAATCATTTGAAGCAGCGTTTGCAGGTACTACTGGCAAAACTAATGTTGCTGTAATAGCTGTTGCCATAAAAGTCGATAACGCTTTCTTTTTCAAGTTAATCACTCCAATCGTAGTCTTTAGTAGATAATATATCATATATTTCAATATTTTAGTATATAAAGGGTATGTTTTACTAATGAACCAAAAATAAATGGATAATTAGTCCTTTTTTAGGCGATTTAAATTTTGTAATGAGAACATTATATTTCTCTATAAATCATCATATTTCTACTTGATTCGCTAATATCTTATTGTGATATGACCTCTCATCCATTATCATTATGTATAAAAATGGGGTGTTGTGATGGGGAAGTCTAGGAGTATCGCTTTAAAGCTATCTGCTTTAATTATAGGTTTATTTTTAGTGTTATTTATTACATATACGGTTATTGTAGGTGTTATTTTAAAGAATCAAAGTGTTGATGATGCAGAAAGTGCAACATTGAAAACTGCTGAATATTCGGCAGCAAAAATGAGTGAACGCTTTAATAAAGTAAACACGACTTTACTGACGACGAAACGTATAGTCGAGGATATGGAGAAAAAAGGTAAACTTTCTGCAGAAGACATAATAAAAATGATGGAAACTAACTTAACTAATAATGAAGATTTACTTGGTGTAGGAGCTGTTTTCGAACAAAACTCCACAAATATAGAGCCAACAATAAATGCTACTTTAGTAGATTCAAAAAAACGCTTTATACCTTATTTAAATAAGGATGGAAATGGAATAACAACGACTTCTCTTGAAAGCATCGACGACAAGAGTATTTCCGAGTGGTATTGGATACCGAAAGAAGAAGGAAGATCCGTCCTAACGGAACCGTACGAATATACTATCAACGGCAAAACAGTACAAATGACAACGATTGCTGTTCCGTTAGTCGATGCTTCGGGATCGTTTTTTGGCACATTGACGGCTGATATAGCTATTGACTATTTAAAGGGATTGACAGAGTCCGTAAAGCCAGATGGTGGCTACGCAGCTATTATTACTAATAATGGAGTTTTAACTGCAAATAGCTTTGGTGAGTCATTAAAGGGATTAAATATGCAGGATAATTTGGACTGGACAAGTATTAAACAAACAATGGATAGTGGCGAGCTAAAAAGTATGTATTTGGATTCCGAAGAGCTTAAAGAAAATTCATTTAACGTTTTTGCTCCGATGAATTTAGATGGGATTGATGAAACATGGACTGTACAATTAGTGCTACCAAAATCCAAAATATTAGAAACCTATAATCATGTGCTTACTTTTACCATCATAGCGTCAATTATTATAATTGTTTTAATGGCTGTTGCTAGTGCACTGTTTATCTATAAATTACTGAAACCATTAAAGTTTTTACGTACTTCTATTGAAACGGCTGCAAGTGGAGATTTAACTCAAAAAGTGGATGAGAAATATATTAAGCCTGATGAGATTGGTGCTGTTGCATTGGCTTATAATAATATGTTAGATCAAACGAATAGCGCCATTCAAACCGTGCTGAATGCTACGACATTACTCAATCAATCATCAAATTATGTTCATGAGGCGTTTAATGAAGCAGTTGCTTCAAGTCAAGAGGTCTCGGTAGCTATTAATGAAATTGCGCAGGGAGCATCAAAGCAATCTGAGGATACAGAAGAAACCAATTATCGAATGATTGATTTATCCGATCAAATTGATGCTATTACAACACTTTCGAATGAAATGGATGAGCTATCGAATAAAACGAAAATAACTACAGACGAAGGAATGAAAGAAGTCGAAAGTTTACGTGAACGTAACTTAGAAACGAATGCAATGAATGGACGTATTCAGCAACAAATGGAGTCATTGGCTTCTAATATTGCCAATATCAATCAGATTATAGCGTCTATTCAGGGTATTACTGAGCAAACAAATTTATTAGCGTTAAATGCAAGCATAGAAGCTGCACGTGCTGGCGAACATGGTAAAGGTTTTGCAGTTGTCGCTGAAGAGGTACGAAAGCTAGCAGAGCAATCCAAAAATGAAACAGATATTATTAAGCAAACAGTAGATAGCATTCTTGAAAATTCTCAGCAAACGGTAGCTGTCATTGCCTCAAACGCGGGCTTAATACACGCTCAAAATCAGTCAGTACAAAGCACTGAGGTTGCGTTTAAAGACAATAGTGAGCTTTCTAGTTCTATTGCAACATCAATTAGTGAGTTAATGGCTAAACTTTCTCATATGTTAGAGCATAAAAATCAAGCGATTATGGCAATCCAAAGTATTTCTGCTATTTCTGAGGAAACTGCTGCATCTGCAGAACAGGTAAGTGCATCTGCTATTGACCAACAAGCGGAACTACAAAAGGTTGCAGAGTCCATCAATAATATGAACGAAATTTCAAAAGAATTACAAGAGGTCGTTAATCGATTTAAGCTTGTTTAACTTCTACCAGAGAAAGACTGCTTCGATATATGAGGTAGTCTTTTTTGTATATTTATGGTAAAGATAATTGGGCTGAAAATATCTCGTAAAGGGCTATGAGTTAACGGTGAGGTACATTGACCAAGTATAAAAACAGCACTACTATAGGAGAGGAAAGGGGACACGCTCTGATGTATCTCGGTATGATTTTTTTTAAAATTGTAGCTCCAATTTTAGTGCTTCTAGTACTCGGCGCAGTTTTACAAAAGAAATTTCGCTTTAATTTAAAGGCGTTATCTCAACTTATTACATATTGCTTTATGCCAGCGGCTGTTTTTGTGAATATATATGAAACGAGTATAGAGCTGACTGTACTTGGAGAAGTTGCGTTATTTATTTTACTCTTTATCGGAAGCCAAATGGTGCTTAGTCACTTTCTAGCAAAGGGACTCGGCTTAGTAAAAACTGAGGCAGCAGTTTTTAAAAATAGTGTTGTCCTAATTAATTCGGGTAACTATGGTATTCCGGTTGCACAAATGATTTTCGTGACCCAGCCGATTGGAGTAGCAATTCAGGTTATTCTCGTAATATTTCAAAATATGACGACCTATACTTACGGCTTGTACAATTTAATTTCTTCAGCAAAATCGGGCATGTCTATTGTGAAAGACTTCCTCAAAATGCCTATTATTCATGCACTTATTATTGGTGTAGCAATGAACTATTTTAATATCGCTATTCCGCAGTTTGTAAGAATTCCGATAGACCATGTGGCAGATGGCTTTATCGCTGTAGCATTAATAACTTTAGGGGCACAACTATCACAGCTTGAAATTAAATCCATGTTCAATAAGATGGTATTCATTAGCTGTTTTACACGACTAGTCATAGGACCAGCCGTAGCATTGCTGATCATTTATGTGCTTGGCCTTGACGGTGTCGTAGCACAGTCACTTTTTATAGCTAGTTCGTTCCCGACATCACGAAATAGTTCTAGTCTAGCATTAGAATATGACGTAGAATCGGCAACAGCTGCACAAACAGTATTATTTTCAACGATTGTGAGCTGCATTACAGTGACGATTGTGATTTATGTAGCAGAACTGTTGTTTACCTAACAGTTTGGTGCTATTCAGAATAAAAGATAGGGTGGAAAGCTTTTCAGAGGTTGGTAGCTTTTCTTCTGATTAAAAGCTAGGGATTTATATTTCTTAAAACAAGATATAAGTTGATTGGGGTGGAGGCTGGGCGACTCCTCGGGGATCAGCAATAGAGGAACGAAGGCTAAAAGCATCACATCCTGTGATAACGCCTTCGTGACCAACATCGTGTTGGCCCGAGACCCTGGAGCGAGCATCGCGAGTGAAGCGGCTCATCGGACGACCCCAGGAAGCTCTGCTCTGCGCGAAAGCGAAGCGTCAGCGGCAAATGTTTTCTGTAGCGAAAGCAAAGCGACAGCTACAAAGCGTCCAGCCGGAACGGAAATCAACCACACGTTATGAGGTAAGTTAAAAATAATAAAATGTAGCTTCCATCTCTTAGCAATATCTGCTAAACTAGCATCAAACTTAATAGCATTAACTAGGGGAGTCTGATGAGTCAGGCTGAGAGGGAAACGCATAGAGGTTTCTTGACCCTTTGGACCTGATCTGGCTCATACCAGCGTGGGAAAGTTAACCTTTATTGCACTCTTTGTTATTTGCAATAACTAAACCTTTACATTCTTAGCCGGATCCAAAAAATTTTTTGGATTCGGTTTTTTGTCTTCATTCAGCAGAAGACTCCTATCTTTGCAGGTGATGAGATGTATGCGGTTAAGCTTCCTAACTAGTAGGTGCCCAAACGCCTGCTGAATGAAGACAAGCCTCCGGCGGATGTCACGGATTTTAAAAGGAATGAATTGTGCGGGCACAATTCAAAATCCGAACGCAATTACGCCAAGGCGAAATTGATTTTTGTTGGGTGAGCTAGATTCGGTCCTTGTATAAAAGTAAAAGGGAGCGAAGTAGTTTATGACAACAGTTAGCGACAAGAATATTACGATTATGTCAAGTTTTGAAGGAAGTAAAAAAGTTTACGTAGAAGGATCTCGACCAGATATTTTAGTGCCAATGCGTGAAATTGCTCTAAGTCCAACGACAGGAAGCTTTGGTGAAGAGGAAAATGCACCAGTACGTGTTTATGATACGAGTGGCCCGTACACTGATCCTGCATATAAGGTGGATATTACGAAAGGATTGCCAGTTTTATGTAGTGAATGGATCAAAGAACGAGGTGATGTTGAAGAGTACGAAGGTCGTACTATCAAGCCAGAAGATAATGGATTCCGCAAAGCTGATGATCCGCGAATGAATGAAAATGTTTTTCCGGATTTATCTAGAAAGCCTTTGCGTGCGAAGAAAGGTAAAAATGTAACACAGCTTCACTATGCACGAAAGGGAATTATTACTCCAGAAATGGAATTTGTAGCAATACGCGAAAATATGGACCCGGAATTTGTGCGCTCAGAGATCGCGGCAGGACGTGCTATTTTGCCATCTAATATTAATCACCCTGAGGCTGAGCCGATGATTATTGGACGTAACTTCCACGTGAAAATTAACGCTAATATTGGAAATTCAGCGGTATCATCCTCTATTGCAGAAGAGGTAGAAAAAATGACGTGGGCTACACGTTGGGGTGCTGATAACATTATGGATTTATCTACTGGTAAGCATATTCATACGACACGTGAATGGATTATCCGTAACGCTGCGGTGCCAGTGGGGACAGTGCCGATTTATCAAGCGCTAGAAAAAGTAAATGGTGTGGCAGAGGATTTAACGTGGGAGGTGTATCGTGATACATTAATTGAACAGGCTGAGCAAGGTGTTGATTACTTCACGATTCATGCAGGGGTATTGCTACGCTATGTACCATTAACGGCTAATCGTGTAACAGGCATAGTGTCTCGAGGAGGCTCAATTATGGCGCAGTGGTGTTTATATCACCATCAAGAGAGCTTCTTATATACTCATTTTGAAGAAATCTGCGAAATTATGAAAACCTATGATGTTGCCTTCTCTTTAGGTGATGGTTTACGTCCAGGTTCTATTGCAGATGCAAATGATGAGGCTCAGTTTGCGGAGCTAGAAACGCTAGGGGAGTTAACGCAAATCGCCTGGAAGCATGATGTACAGGTGATGGTGGAAGGACCAGGTCATGTACCAATGCATCTTATTAAAGAAAATATGGATAAGCAGTTAGAGGTGTGTAAGGAAGCGCCTTTCTATACTTTAGGGCCGCTAACAACAGATATCGCGCCTGGCTACGACCATATTACATCGGCCATCGGTGCTGCGATGATCGGTTGGTATGGTACAGCAATGCTATGTTATGTGACGCCTAAAGAGCATCTCGGTTTACCAAATCGTGAGGATGTTCGTGTAGGGGTTATTACGTATAAAATTGCTGCACACGCTGCAGATTTAGCGAAAGGGCATCCGGGAGCACAGCAGCGCGACGATGCACTATCTAAGGCACGCTTTGAATTCCGCTGGCGCGATCAATTCAACCTATCGCTTGATCCAGAGCGTGCAGTCGAATACCACGATGAAACGTTGCCTGCAGAAGGAGCGAAAACTGCGCACTTCTGTTCAATGTGTGGACCTAAGTTTTGTAGTATGAGAATCTCACAGGATATTCGTAATTATGCAAAAGATCAAGACTTAAATACGACTGAAGCAATCCACAAAGGTATGCAGGAGAAAGCCGAGGAATTTAAAAAGGCAGGCAGTCAACTTTATCGATAATTATTAGAGCGGGCTTGTGTTTATCAGACACAAGCCTTTTTGGTCATTAAGATAAAAAAACTCCATGTGAAGTTCCCTTCACATGGAGTAAAAAGTTGGATTCGGATATCAATAATAGTGGAAAATCAATTATGCCTCGGCATAATTGCGTCTAAAATAAGTTAGACGTTAGTTGGTTGTTTTACGTACGGGTTTGAAAGATCCATGCCTTCTAATGAAAGACCCATAGCTTTTGCTACACCTTCACCATATGCTGGATCAGCTAAATAGCAGTGCAGGATATGGCGACGTTTGATGAACTCTTCCACTGACGCCATATCATTCGCAGTATTTTCGAATAGGCGTTGTTGCTCTTCGGCAGTCATTAGGCGGAATAATTTACCTGGCTGCTCGAAGTAGTTGTTGTCGTCTTCACGGAAGTCGTGGATACCAGCATTACCGTCAATACGTAATTCAGGCTCTTTGTAGTCTAAATTATGCTCCCATTCACCATAGCTATTTGGTTCATAGCCTAAAGTTGAACCAAGATTGCCATCGAAACGCATAGCACCGTCACGGTGGAACGTACGGAATGGACATTTTGGTGCGTTTACAGGAAGCATGTAGTGGTTCACACCTAAACGGTAGCGTTGTGCATCTGCATACGCAAAGATACGAGCTTGTAACATTTTGTCTGGCGAGAAGCTAATGCCAGGGATAATATTTGATGGTGCAAATGCAGCTTGTTCAACTTCCGCAAAGTAGTTGTCCGCGTTTTTATTTAACTCGAATTCACCCACAGGAATTAATGGGAAGTCTTTTTTATACCATACTTTCGTTAAATCAAATGGGTTATAGGGTAATTCGCGAGCTTGTTCCTCTGTCATTACTTGAATATACATTTTCCATTTTGGGAAATCGCTATTTTCAATTGCTTCATATAGATCGCGTTGTGAAGATTCACGGTCATTACTGATCACTTCAGCAGCCTCGGCACCAGTTAAGTTTTTAATGCCTTGCTCTGTAGTAAAGTGGAATTTAACCCATACGCGCTCATTTTCTTCATTAATAAAGCTATATGTGTGAGAACCGAAACCGTGCATATTGCGGTATCCAGCCGGAATACCACGATCAGACATAACGATTGTTACTTGGTGAAGTGCCTCTGGTAATGAAGTCCAGAAATCCCAGTTTGAATTAGCGTTTTTCATATTTGTACGTGGATCGCGTTTTACCACGTGGTTTAAATCTGTAAAGTGTAAAGGATCACGGAAGAAGAATACAGGTGTGTTGTTACCAACTAAATCCCAGTTACCCTCTTCTGTATAGAATTTAAGTGCAAAGCCACGAATATCGCGCTCAGCATCTGCTGCGCCACGCTCACCTGCAACTGTAGAGAAGCGTGCAAACATTTCAGTCTTTTTCCCAATCTCTGAGAAGATTTTTGCTTTTGTATATTTAGTAATATCATGCGTTACAGTGAAAGTACCGAATGCACCTGAACCTTTAGCGTGCATACGACGTTCAGGAATAACTTCACGGTTGAAGTTCGCTAATTTCTCAACTAGCCATACATCCTGAAGTAATAGAGGACCACGAGGACCTGCTGACATTGAATCGTGGTTGCTTACTACTGGAGCGCCACCTGCTGTTGTAAATCGACGGCTACGATCATTTTTGTTTGTCATATTAGTTTACCTCCTAAAGAAAAATTGTGAGTCAAACTCTTCATCAATAACTATAACAAACACAAACTAGAATTGCTAGTAAATTATAATAATTATTGTTAAAGAATTTTTACATAAAGATATAAACTATAAATATATGCTAGATTGAAAGATGTTATGAATATCCTTTACCACAAATTTAGTTTTTTTAAACATTTTCGAGAATTATTTAAAAATGAGTTATAAATAATAGATAACTTAAAAATAAATGAAATCTTTAATTCATTTATTCTTATTGAAAATAAAATATAATAATTGAAAATAACATGGTGAAGGTTTGTTACTTCTTGTAGATCAGGTATCCTGAAATACTGTGAAGATAATGCCTTTATCCGCTACGATTTCGCACAAGCGCTCAGTTGGAACAGAAATCACCCTTGTGTTACATTTTTACGTTTTACGATAACGATGGGGAGTAATTCCGATGTGCTGTTTAAAAATTTTAATGAAGTAATTTGAATCATCGAAACCATTTAAATAAGCAACTTCACTAATAGCAAAATCTGTTTCTACAAGCATCTTTGTAGCATTTTGAATTCGGACTTGTTGTAGGTAGCGTTTAAATGGCAGACCTTGCTTCTTAGAAAAAATCGTACTTAAATAATTGGGGCTAATCCCTAGTTTATGGGCAACGTAAGGTAAAGATAACCCACTATCCTGAAATTGTTGGTCGATAATTTCTATGGCCAGTTCTACATAGTCAGCCCGTTTTTCTATTCGTGCCTCATTAGCTAATTCAATCAGCCTTTGTGTAAATGATATGATGCCATTTAGAATGGTATAAAATATAGGATGCTCAATAATTAAATGAAAAAGCTGACGGTAATTTTGCTCAATTGTAGCTTTCTCATGTAATTTATACTTCAGCATAAAGCGTCGAATTTGCGCCAAAACACTTGTTAGATGAATACGTAAGTCATCTTGCTTGTAATAAATCCCCTCATTAGATAGTCGATATAAAAATGCTTTGACGGCTTCAATGTTTCCGTCTTCTAAACTACTGATTAGTAATTGCTGCTCTTCAGGTGTTAGTAATGGATCGAAGGTCTGTGTTTCAAATTGTTTGCTCGCATAAAAAATATGCCCATAGCCTTCGTAAAAGCTTTGATGAAGTGCACGTTTTGTTAAGGTATACATATTCTTCATGGTGGTTGGTTCCCCATCATAAACCCCAATATTTAAAGAGCTATTATTCGTTAATCGCCATTCCTTCATTAATGTACGAATATCCTTTTCTAAGTCATTTGTTTGGAATAAACATACAATTTTTTCTGATAAAGGATAAATCCTCGTACTATAATAAATAGGAGTTTGCTGAAGCCAGTTGTATAGTTTATTAAACATTTCGGCATGCTCAGGCTCGATCATTGTGAAATGTATATTTGTCTCAAGGGAACTTGTTTTATTATCTAAAAATAGTTGATAGTAAAAGGATTCATCTGTAGCTTCTTGATACACTGCTTCTACCTTTGGTGTCCGAAGGGAAATGGCAGTGAGCTTTTGCTTTAATACTTCTAAATCAATTGGTTTAACGAAGAGATGTGCGACCTGTAAATCGATTGCTTTTAATGCATTTTTAAACAGTGGCTCTGTCGTCATAGCTAAAATAGTCCCTGAATGTTTTTGTAAAACACGATAAAGTGCAGTTAAACGATTATTCGAGAATAGGTCAATATTTAGTAGTATCACCTCAGGCTCGAATTGCTGGATACTTTGAAGGGCATCATTAATAGTTGTACTTATTTCTATAGTTACATCCCCAGGGAAATATGTATGTAAAAACCAACGAATCCCTGAAAGATCAGTGGAATCCCTGTCAATTAATAACAATTTCAAAACTCGAACCCCCTTATAATTATCTAGTTTCGTAAAAAAATACTATTATATTATTAAAATAACAAAAATTCTGAAATAATTCATGTTTTCTCTTTTAAAATTCCCTATTTTCTGAAAAAGGTAGTTAGTACAATGTAGTTAGTGTTATTGTTATTTATCTTTTATAGCAATAGCGAGATTGATTAAAAGCATTTTTACATAGCTCTAAGGAAACAGGGGGATGTCATTATGAAGTCTATTATCGAGCTTGATGGTCAGACATTAACAAGACAGCAAATAGGGGAAATTGTAGAAGGTCGTGCCACGGTAGAGCTTTCTCTAGACAGTGTGGAGCGTATACGTTTAAGTAGGGACCGAATTGAAAAGCGTTTAGCTGAGGGGCAAACGATATATGGTGTGAATACAGGCTTTGGAAAGCTAAGTAATATAAAGATTGAAGAGGAAGACATTGAGCTTTTACAGTTAAATTTATTGCGCTCAGATGCAACTGGTGTTGGTGCACCGTTTCCAACAGATGTTGTACGTGCCATGATGGTTTTACGTGCAAATGCTTTAGCTCGTGGTTTTTCAGGTATTCGTCTGGAAACAGTACAGCTGCTATTGGATTTTATTAATAAAGGAGTACATCCGATTGTGCCTTCTCAAGGTTCAGTTGGAGCAAGTGGGGATTTAGCGCCGTTATCACATTTGGCTTTAGTGCTAGTAGGCGAAGGTAAGGCGGAGTTTAATGGAGAGATTATGAGCGGTAGTGCGGCGCTACAGCAAGCTGGGTTAACGCCTGTCCGACTACAAGCTAAGGAAGGGCTAGCGCTTGTAAATGGTACACAAGCAATGACGGGTATCGGAGTTTTAACGGTGAACGAGGCAGAGCGAATTGGATTAGCGGCAGATATGGCAGCAAGTTTAACGCTTGAGGCACTTAAGGGGATTACTTCCGCATTTGATCCAGCACTTTTAGCGGTAAGACCACACCCGGAATTAGAGCTTGTTGGTGGACGAATCCGTAAGTGGCTAGATGGAAGTAAACGTGTGACAAAGCAAGGTGAAATCCGTATGCAAGATGCCTATTCACTACGTTGCATTCCGCAAGTACATGGTGCTTCATGGCAGTCATTTTTCTACGCTCAGGACCGCGTACAAACTGAAATGAATGCAACGACAGATAATCCGATTGTTTTAGAAAATGGTGAAGTATTGTCTGGTGGGCATTTCCACGGTCAACCAATCGCATTAGCCATGGACTTTTTAAAAGTCGGTGTAAGTGAGTGGGCTAATATTTCAGAGCGTCGTACAGAACGCATGGTTAATCCCCAACTTAATGAAGGTTTGCCACCATTTTTAGCAACAAATCCTGGTATTGAATGTGGACTAATGATTGCTCAATATACAGCAGCCTCTATCGTATCTGAAAACAAAGTATTAGCACATCCTTCAAGCGTGGATTCTATACCGACTTCAGGTAACCAAGAGGACCATGTGAGCATGGGTACAACATCAGCCCGCCAAGTACGTCAAATTGTACACAATGCAGCCCATGTCATTGCAATAGAAATGATTTGTGCATCGCAGGCTATTCATTTGGATAAGGCAGAAGAGAAGTTATCTCCAACAACACGAAAGTTTTTAGAAAAAGTGCGTGAATATTGCCCACCACTGTTAGCAGATCAACCAATTGGCGATGAAATTGAAGCGCTTGCAAAGTATTTATTAACGAGTGATGTTCTATTGAATGAGTATGTGTAAACCTTTAGGCGATAGCTTCCTATAAGAAATCCAACAAATCTTTCATTTTGTCCGGATTGACAGGGAATTCTAATTAACGGTCGAGGGGGAATAGAATGGAATTTCAACAACAAGAGCTGAGGCAAGACTCGCAATTCCGAGTCTCCTCAGCTATGAAGATGATTGCGTGCAGCTTGGTCGGAATATTCAGTTTCTTCATATCGTTTGAATGGCAGGGTAAGAATACAATTTTAATTGATCACATTGTGAATTTTATTCGCACCGAAGCACCACTACTTGTAACTGCCTATGTACTCATAATGCTTGTAGGTGGAGCGCTTCATCCATTCCTTACGAAGAAGTGGAATAAGTCGATCGTCAATATTGTATTGTCAATTTTTAAAGTGGGCGGTATGGTTGCTGGGATTTTATTAATTTTTAATATAGCACCTGCATGGCTGGCAAATGAAAGTATCGGTCCGTATTTACTGGAGAAGCTTATTAAGCCAGTAGGGATACTAATCCCGATTGGATCTTTATTTTTAGCACTTCTAGTAAGCTATGGATTGCTTGAATATATCGGTGTTTTAACACAGCCGTTTATGAAGCCTATTTTTAAAACACCTGGACGTTCAGCGGTGGATGCGGTTGCCTCATTTGTCGGAAGTTATTCGGTTGGCTTACTTTTAACGAACCGTGTTTATATGGAAGGTCGCTATACAGCGAAGGAAGCCGCTATTATTGCAACAGGTTTCTCGACGGTATCTGCAACGTTTATGGTCGTTATTGCGAGTACGCTAGATATTATGCAGCATTGGAATGCGTTTTTCTGGGTGTCGCTCGTTGTAACATTCGTGGTCACTGCGTTAACAGCGCGTATTTATCCACTTCGTTCAATGAAGGATGAATATTACAAGGGCGCGACGCCGATGCCAGAAAAGATTGTAAAGAAGGACCGTTTTAAAGAAGCGTGGCGCCAAGCGATGGATGCGGTTGAGCAAAATCCACCTTTAGCTAAAGTTTTATGGATGAATTTAAAGGATGGCTTCATCATGGCGATGGGTGTTATTCCGTCGATTCTATCAATTGGTCTGCTAGGGCTAGTACTTGCAATGTATACACCAATTTTTGATTGGCTTGCGTATATTTTTGTACCTTTCACATATGTGTTACAAGTTCCAGAACCATATTTAGCAGCGAAAGCGCTGTCATTATCGTTAGCGGAAGTATTTTTACCAGCACTTGTTGTCACACAGGCGGCACTTGTGACGAAATTTATTGTGGCGGTCGTATCGATATCGGCAGTTCTGTTCTTTTCCGCCGTTATTCCACTTATTTTATCGTCAGAAATTCCATTGACATTACGCCAAATTATAATCATTTGGTTTGAACGTGTCGTTTTAACTTTAATCATCGTAACACCAATAGCATTTTTACTATTTTAAAGGAGAGTGTTTTTAATGGCAGTCAAAACAAATATTCGTGCACCACGTGGGAATGAATTATCTTGTAAAGGTTGGACACAAGAAGCTGCAATGCGCATGTTAATGAACAATCTAGATCCTGAAGTAGCAGAAAATCCAGATGAGCTAATCGTCTATGGTGGGATCGGTAAAGCAGCGCGTAATTGGGAAAGCTATGAGCAAATTATTGCGTCATTAAAAGAATTAGAGAATGATGAAACACTTCTTATTCAATCAGGAAAGCCGGTAGCTGTATTCCGTACACATGAACATGCACCACGTGTATTAATCGCGAATTCTAATTTAGTGCCAGCATGGGCAAATTGGGAGCATTTCTATGAGTTAGAGGACCGTGATTTAATGATGTACGGTCAAATGACTGCTGGTAGCTGGATTTATATTGGTGCACAGGGCATTTTACAAGGTACGTATTTGTCATTCGTAGAGGCTGGTAAAAAAGTATTTGGTACAGCAGATTTACGCGGCAAATTCATCCTTACAGGTGGTATGGGTGGTATGAGTGGTGCTCAGCCTTTAGCTGGGAAAATGGCTGGCGCTGTCATTTTAGTAGTAGAAGTAGAGCGTGCTCGAATTGAACGTAAAATAAAAGAAGGTTACTGTGATTACCTTGTAGAGACGGTAGATGAAGCTATTGAATTAGTCAATAAACTACGTGACCAAAAAGAGCCTGCGTCAATAGGTCTTGTTGGCAACTGCGCAGATGTTAATCGTGAGCTATTGAACCGAGGAATTATCCCTGATTTTGTAACAGACCAAACATCTGCCCATGATCCGATCAATGGCTATGTTCCAAATGGCATGACGTTTGAGGAAGCGCTTAAACTGCGTAAAAATGATGTGAAAACGTATGAGCGAAGAGCGAAAGAGACGATGGCTGAGCATGTTCGTACAATGCTTGAATTCCAACAAGCAGGTGCAGAAGTATTTGATTACGGGAATAATATTCGTGCCTATGCCAAAGAGATGGGTGTAACGAATGCCTTTGATTTCCCTGGTTTCGTTCCAGCGTATATTCGTCCTTTATTCTGTGAGGGGAAAGGTCCATTCCGTTGGGCTGCACTTTCAGGTAACCCTGAGGACATTTATAAAACAGATGCACTTGCCAAAGAAATGTTCGCTGAAGATGAAGGTCTTGTGAATTGGATTGATATGGCGCAAAAAATGGTTAAATGGCAGGGGTTACCAGCGCGAATTTGCTGGTTAGGCTATGGTGATCGTCATCGTTTTGCATTGAAGGTTAATGAAATGGTTGCTAGTGGTGAGCTATCAGGGCCGATTGTCTTTGGTCGAGATCATTTAGACTCAGGCTCAGTTGCCTCACCAAATCGTGAAACAGAAGGTATGATGGATGGCTCTGATGCAGTATCAGATTGGCCAATTCTAAATGCACTTGTCAATACAGCAAGTGGTGCTAGTTGGGTAAGTGTTCATCACGGTGGTGGTGTAGGTATGGGTTATTCTCAGCATGCTGGCCAAGTGCTAGTAGCGGATGGTTCTGAGTTAGCCACAGAGAAGATTGCACGAGTGTTAATTTCCGATCCAGGTATGGGTGTTGTGCGTCACGCAGATGCAGGCTATGAAATTGCTATTAATACCGCAAAGAACAAAGGTGTGCGTATACCAATGCTAAAGGATGATGCGAAGTGACAATTTTAATCAAAAATGCTAATGAAGTGATCACGTTAAAAAGTGCTGTACAAGGTCCTCGTACGAAGGAACAAATGCGAGACATTGCAGTAGTGGAAAACGGCAGTGTTTTAATGGAGGGCAATAGCATTATAGCAGTAGGTTCAATTGCACAGCTAGAAGCGGATTTCCCTGATCTTGTAAAGGTGGCTGAGGTTATTGACGCCTCAGATAAGATTGTTATGCCGGGTCTCGTCGATTGCCATACGCATTTAGTTCATGGCGGTACACGTGAGCAGGAGTTTAATATGCGACTCAATGGTGCCACATACATGGAAATTATGAATGCGGGTGGCGGGATTCATGCCACAACAAACCGGACACGAGAAACTAGCTTTGGTGATTTATATGGAAAAACGATGAGTCATTTAGATGTGTTTTTAAAGCATGGTGTTACTACGGTTGAAGCAAAATCAGGCTATGGTTTAGATTGGGAAACTGAAAAGAAACAGCTTGAAGTAGCTAAGGAATTGCAAGCCACACATGACATTGATGTCGTTAGTACATTTATGGGGGCGCATGCGGTGCCACGTGACTATAAAGGACGTGAAGATGAATTTGTCGATGTAGTCATCCATGACATGCTGCCGAAAGTAGCTGAGCTAAATCTTGCAGAATTCAATGATGTATTTTGTGAAAAAGGTGTATTTACCCCAGAGCAATCACGACGTATTTTAGAAGCCGGGAAAGCGTTAGGGTTAACACCGAAAATTCATGCAGATGAAATTGAACCTTATAAGGGAGCAGAGCTTGCTGCTGAAGTAGGGGCAATTTCGGCGGAGCATTTATTAGTCGCTTCTGATGAGGGGATACAAAAAATGGCTGAAGCTGGAACGATTGCCGTGTTGCTACCTGGTACAGCATTCTTCTTGCGTGCGCCATTCGCAAGGGGACGCCTAATGATTGATGAAGGGGTACCTGTTGCTATATCAACTGACTTTAATCCTGGCTCATCCCCTACAATGAGTCTACCCTTTATCATGAATTTAGCTTGTATGCATATGGGTATGACACTAGAGGAAGTGTTAACAGCGACAACTATTAATGCTGCATGTGCACTTAACCGTGGACATCAAATTGGCTCTCTTGAAGCGGGCAAACAAGCTGACGTCATTATATTGGATGTTGCCAATTACAAGCAGTTACAATATTTCTATGGCATGAATCATACGAATACTGTAATTAAAAATGGGCAAGTTGTCGTACAGGATGGTATTCTTTTGAAAAACCAACTAGTAAATTAAATAATACGAAAGGCATAAATAAGGCAGAAATGCTTTGTTTATGCTTTTTTATTGAAAGCTTTTTTTATTCTTTTTTATAAAAAGAGTTGAAATTGTTAACTGGAAAAGTTATTATGTTATTAAATAGTAATTCTAGATTTACAAATTACCATCTCTGCAAAACATTGAATCAAAGGAGTTATCTTAAAATGACAAAATACCGTTCACAAGAAGAAGTTCTTGCGAATTATGATTCTTCTAAATATATAACACCTGATGGATATACATCAGATATCGCAATTTTTACAATAACATCCGAAAAAGTAGAGGAAAAAGCACCTCCGATGATGACGCTTAAAATCATGTTGATTAAACGGGTCGAAAAAGATCATGAAGGAAACTCAAATATCGAAGGTGGAAAATGGGCGCTTCCAGGTGGATTTGTAGATGCGACAAAAAAGGAAACCGCCTATATGGCTGCTAAAAGAGAATTGAAGGAGGAAACGAATGTAGATAGTCTACACATTAAGCACTTTGGTGTCTATGATGATATAGATCGAGACCCTCGAGGTTGGATGATTTCAAATGCCTTTTATGCAATCGTTCCGGAAGTATACATTGACCTACGTCAAGCCAATGACGATGCGGTAGAAGTAGAGCTTTTCGATATAAATGAAGTGTTCGAACTCGATTTAGCCTTTGATCATCGGAAAATTATTTCGGACGCTTTAGAATTTATTAAGAAAGATATGATACAAACAACAGTTGCTAAAAATTTTTTACCGGTAGAATTTACGTTATCTGAACTACAGAGAGTTTTATTGACAGTGGGAGATGATCCGCGTATTTCAAACGATTCGGTGTTCTTTACAAAAGCGCCTAAGCTGCCTTTTATTGAAAAAGTTTTAGATGGAGATGGGAAACCGAAGAAAACGAAAAGAAATTCATTTAGACCATCGCAATTATATTCTTTTAATGACTTCGAAATCGTAGAGTCAATTTATCATTAGGAAAGCATCAGTCTTTCCTAATTAATTTTCAATATACTAATTTGTAATTTGTCAATTACTAATTAAATGAGAAATTGGAGTGATGGAAATATGTCAAAGCGTGCATTGATTAATATTGATTATACAGTGGATTTTGTAGCTCAAGATGGAGCCCTAACTTGCGGAAAACCAGGGCAACTATTGGAAGGGGTAAATACACAATTAACAAAGGAATTTATGTCAAACGGCGATTTTGTAGTTTTCGCTATTGATGTTCATGAAAAAGAAGATAGCTATCACCCAGAAACAAAGCTTTTCTCTCCTCACAATATTCGAGGTACGAGGGGGAGAGAACTATATGGCTCTTTAAAAGAAGTATATGAAGGAAATAAAGAGTTGGATCATGTCTACTATTTGGATAAAACCAGATATTCTGCTTTTGCGGGTACAGATTTAGAGATTAAATTGCGCGAAAGAGGCATTACTGAACTGCATTTAATCGGTGTATGTACGGATATTTGCGTTCTTCATACAGCGGTAGATGCCTATAATAAAGGGTTTAACATTGTTATTCATAAAAATGCAGTAGCATCTTTTAATCAAGCGGGGCATGAGTGGGCGTTAAGACATTTCGAGCATTCTCTCGGAGCTACTATTATATAAACGGAGGAACAGGGTATGAAATATGCAGACGATAGCTTCATGTTGCACACAGATTTATACCAAATAAATATGGTGGAAACGTACTGGAATGATGGTACACAAAATCGAACAGCGGTTTTTGAACTATATTTTCGACAACTTCCGTTCGGGAATGGCTATGCGATATTTGCAGGCTTAAAAAAGATAATGGAGTTTATCAAAAACTTTGGTTTTTCAAATAGTGATATTCAATATTTACGCGAGGAAGGAAAATACTCAGAGGAATTTCTTAAATACCTTCAAAATCTAAAATTTACAGGTACTATTTCTGCAATGAGGGAAGGTGAATTAGTATTTGCAAATGAACCTATTTTACGAATTGAAGCCCCATTGGCAGAAGCTCAGTTAATGGAGACACCTTTATTGAACATCGTTAATTACCAAACTCTTATTGCAACGAAGGCTTCGCGCATTAAACAAGTAATTGAAAAGGATGTCGCGATGGAATTCGGTACTCGTCGAGCGCATGAATTTGATGCAGCAATTTGGGGAACTCGTGCAGCTTATATTGGTGGATTTTCTGCAACTAGCAATGTCAGAGCTGGAAAATTATTTGGCATTCCTGTCTCAGGTACTCATGCACATGCCATGATACAGGCATATCGTGATGAATACACCGCGTTTACAAAATATGCAACTACGCATAGAGATTGCGTTTTCTTAGTGGATACGTATGATACGTTACGTTCGGGTGTCCCTAACGCAATTCGGGCCGCAAAGGAGTTTGGAGATAAAATCAATTTTGTAGGAATCCGGCTGGACAGTGGAGACTTGGCTTACCTGTCAAAAAAAGCAAGGGAAATGCTAGATGAAGCTGGTTTCACTGAAGCAAAAGTTATAGCATCTAATGATTTGGACGAATACACGATTATTAATTTGAAGTCTCAAGGGGCTAAAATTGATACATGGGGAATCGGAACTAAGCTCATTACAGGCTACGATCAAGCAGCTCTTGGTGGCGTATACAAATTAGTATCTATTGAGGATGAAAACGGGGAAATGGTCGATACCATCAAAATTTCCGGAAATCCAGAAAAAGTAACGACTCCAGGCCGCAAACGTATTTATCGAATTATTAATACAGCCAATGGTCATGCTGAAGGAGATTATATTGCATTGGACTACGAAAACCCGCAAGAGGAAAAACGCTTGAAAATGTTTCACCCTGTTCATACTTATATCAGTAAATTTGTGACGGATTTTACAGCGAAAGAATTACATCAAGACATTGTGGTAAATGGATCTATTCTGTACAAAGAACCAACACTTCAAGAAATTCAAGTATATGTAGAGGAGAATTTACATCTACTATGGAGTGAGTACAAACGAACAATGAATCCAGAAGAGTATCCGGTCGATTTAAGTCAAGCGTGCTGGGATAATAAAATGGCAAGAATTAAAGAAATTAAAGAAAAAGTAACGAAGATGATGAATGGGAGAAACTAATAGAGAAGTGGAATGGGGGGTAGGAAATGGCGAAAATAGGGATTTACGGATCATCTTTTGATCCAATTACAAATGTTCACCTTTGGACTGCAAGCACAGTCGCACATCGTTGCAAATTAGATAAAGTGATCTTTTTACCTTGCTCAAACAAACGAAAGGACAAGGAGATAAAAACGGAGAATTCTCATCGATGGAATATGCTGCAGCTAGCTATTGCTAAGGATGAGCGCTTTATTGCAGATTCATATGAAATGGAGCAAGAAGGCTGGAACATTTACACGTATGATACGATGAAATATTTTAGAGAACAACACCCGAATGATGACATTCATTTTATTATGGGAGCCGATTTATTAGTTGATATTGGCGCAGGATTGTGGAAAAAAGGAGAAGCATTAGTAGATGAGAACAAATTTATTGTAATGGCAAGGCATGGGATTGATATGTTATCAACAATTAGTCGCTCTCCAATTTTGAGGAATCATGATGATGGAAGATTTCATTTGATTGACAAAGGCTTAGCAATGGAAATTAGCTCTACCTATATTCGAGAAGAATTTGCAATGGGCGGTGAACCAAAATATCTACTGCCTTCCGCTTGTTATGACTATATTAAAGAGCATAATCTATATCAAAAATAATCTAGGCATGGGCGATAACTTTATTGGTAGACCCCGTCATGTTTCGTATTGTGAGGAGCGTCAAAAGGATTTCGTTTTTATCCATGATGAGATTTTATTTTGATCCTAGCTATACTCTTTTAGTTCGGCTTGCCCTGAAACCCCGTAGATACGTAGTGACGAGGAGATTGAAGCTAAGCTTGCGGAAAGCGCCAACTCGGAGTGAAAATCAACCTCGAGCTATGGTAATGGATCTTTTATTTTGTAAAGATGGTGAACTTTCTCATATATCGTTTTGGGTAAGATATAATGAAACTAAATGATATAGCAAACGTGCAAGGTGCTGCAATTACAAAAGGTTTTGTGTATCACCTAGCACAATGATTAATGTTAGAAAGGAATTCTTAGATGTGCAGCTTACATTAACATTTCTTATTTTAGGAGCGACAATTTTTGCTTTTGTGACAAATAAAGTACGAGCGGATCTAGTTGCGATTGTGTCGCTTCTAGCATTCGTCATTACAGATATTTTAACGCCAACAGAGGCGCTTGCTGGCTTTTCGAACTCTGTAGTTTTAATGATTGCAGGGTTGTTCGTTGTGGGCGCAGGAATTTTACGCACTGGACTGGCAGGGATGGCAGGGCGATTATTGTTAAAATGGTCAGGTGATAGTGAGCTGAAATTATTTGTGTTATTGCTCATTATTGTAGGGACGGTAGGTGCCTTTATGAGTAATACGGGTACTGTAGCTTTAATGATGCCGATCGTTGTTAGTATTGCCATTAGTATGAAGGAAAGCCCTTCGAAATTCTTGCTACCACTTTCTTATGTTGCGAGTCTTTCGGGGCTTATGACATTAATTGCTTCACCAACAAATTTAATTGTCAGTCAGTTATTAGTAGATCGCGGCTATAATAAGCTAGGGTTTTTCGAAGTGACGCCCATCGGTATTGTAGGGATGATTGTTGGTATTACCTATTTAGTACTTGTGCGAAATAAACTGTTACCAAATGATAAGAACCGTTCACAAACAAAAGCTGACTATAAACTATCCCCGAAGAAAATTATTAAGCAATATGATTTAAACAATCGTCTGTTTAAAGTGTTTGTGCCTGATGGTTCGCCGATTATTGATGCAACATTAGCAGAATTAAAACTTCCTGCCAAATATACGCTTTGTATGATGAAAATTCATCGTCGATCTCAAGAAGGCATTAATTTTTTACCAATGACATATCAAGAAATGGCAGGTCCGACAAGCGTGATACATGCCAAAGATGAATTGTATGTCCAAGGTGAAGAAGAAAATATTCGCCGCTTTGCTTCGGATTATAGTCTAGAGATGCAGGAGCTAGTCGAAGGAGAGGCTGATGAATTGGTATCGAAGCATCTTGGTATTGCTGAAGTATTATTAACGCCAAATTCGAGTTTTATTAATAAGACTGTTAGCACCTTAGGCTTCCGAGAGAAATATAATCTTAATATAATTGGTATTAATCGTAGAGGCGGCTATAAACTGCAAGATATGGTGACACATAAATTGAAATTTGGAGATGCCATTTTAGTGCAAGGTGCATGGGATGAAATTCTATTACTTGCAAGGGAAACGCAGGATGTCGTTGTTGTTGGACAGCCGAAAGAGCATGCGAGTGTCGCGGCAGCAACGGGTAAAGCGGGTGTTGCCGGTGTCATTATGATTTTAATGATTATGTTAATGGCTTTTGAAATTTTCCCTGCTGTTATTTCCGTTATGATTGGTGCTGTATTGATGATATTAACAGGCTGTTTACGTAATATGGAGGATGCATACAGCAATATGAACTTTGAAAGTATTGTGCTTGTAGCTGCGATGCTTCCGATGGCAACTGCATTGGAGAAAACAGGTGGTATGGTTATTCTATCCGACGGTATTATTAACGCGCTTGGAGATTATGGACCGTATGGAGTACTAGTTGGTGTATATATTTTAACAGTTATTTTTGGACAATTTATTAGTAATACGGCGACTGCTGTCTTGTTCGCACCGATTGCTATGAATGCGGCAATTGCAATGGAAGCAAGTCCAACGACATTTATGATTGCTGTTGCTGTAGCAGCGAGTATGGCGTTTGTCACGCCAATTGCTTCCCCGACAAATGCGCTTGTGATGACGGCTGGCGGTTATAAATTTATGGACTTTGTGAAAATAGGAATCCCGTTACAGATTATTATGTTTATCGTCATGATGCTGACAATTCCATTTTTCTTCCCATTCTAACTTCTTTCAGCGGGTGTCCAAACATCCGCTGAAGAAGTTAGAGCCTCCGGCGGTTGTCACGGAATTATGTCGAGGTATAATTGATAAACTCGGTTTCTATACCGAGTTTTTTGTTTTAGTGAAAAACAATTAATATTTTTATAGGGATTATGATAAAATTATATTTTAGATAACAATAAAACATTAAATTTACTTCAAATTGTGGGTCTGATAATAATTGTTTTTTAATCCTATATATAGGAAGTTTCTCGGAGAAATGAAAAACTATCAATTTTTTTCAGAAAAAATGTTGACCGTCTTAGATTAAGAGTGTATTATTATACAAGTCGCTAAGACATCTACTAAAAACAATTTAATTAAATAAATTAGTTGTTGACATAGAGTTTACGACATGATATTATATAAAAGTTGCTGTTGAAGAAACGGCAACGAAATGAACCTTGAAAACTGAACAAGCAAAACGTAATCAATAAAGTTTTTAGTAGCTAACCTTGAGTTGGCGAACGAAACAAAATTTTGGACATCAAACATGATGCCAGCAAAACAATTTGAGCTAATCAAATTTCTTTTATGGAGAGTTTGATCCTGGCTCAGGA
>NZ_JBHVUJ010000009.1:0-123235 GCF_042884205.1 Lysinibacillus sp. NPDC058147 | reverse complement strand
GTCACACCCGTTCCCATACCGAACACGGAAGTTAAGCTCTTTAGCGCCGATGGTAGTTGGGGGCTTCCCCCTGTGAGAGTAGGACGTCGCTAGGCACTTAGAGAAGTCGAGGATTTATTCCTCGGCTTTTTTGTTTTATAAAATAATAATAAAATGATATAGTTATTTAAATGTTAAAATTCACAAAATAGATTAAAGAATTAAAAATATACGTTGAGGTAACCGAACAATTTAAAAATGGATATGAATAGACCGACACTTTTGCCGAAAAAACTGGCATAGCAGACTGTCTATGGATTGTTTTGGGGAAAGCAACTCATTTGTGCCTGTAGAACAAAATCGACTGATAGCATCAACGAACAAGTGGATAGAATGCGCCATCAAGAGATATTCTTACAACTTGCTGGAATGCCTAAAAAAGAAGAGAAAGAGGCAGTCATCAGAATGTTTCAGACAGAAGCTTCACAGTGTATTGCCTCAACATTTGCTATATATCCTTCACTTATTGCTTAAAGAATGAAGTCGGATGAGCTTTATAAGCGAATTTCAAATTGAAGATTGAATAGCTCTTCGACACATATCGTGCTTTAATAATGGAGGAAGTAAAAATGAGGCGTAAGATTTTTTCTGCTATATCTATCTTATCTTTAATGATTACATTTTTTATGTTTGGCTATAATCCATCAAAATGGAATGGTAGTTTTATTAATTTCCTTTACAATCTAAGTATGCCATTTATATTAGGAGGACTTGGAATAATTAGTGCAATTTTTGGCATTAAAGGTGATACCCGTATGGTTTTAATTGTGCTAATGCTTTTTTGTTGTCCCTTTTCCTAGGTGCATATTTAATGGGAATCTTCGGATTTCAAAACCCTTAATAAAGAACTGCAGCGTTATTTTTCTGCAGTTCTTTTAATTTGTCCTCAATTATATAAAGTTGATTGGAGAGAGAGCTAGGAGACTGTCGCTACGTTAACACTACGCCTTCACACTGAGAAAACCAGTTGTTGCTGTCGCTACATTAGCACAACGCTTTCGCACAGAGAAAACCAGTTGTTGCTGTCGCTACGTTAGCACAACGCTTTCGCACAGACAGAACCAATTGTTGCTGTCGCTACGTTAGCACAACGCTTTCGCACAGACAGAACCAATTGTTGCTCCGAGCAGATATCTGACACCCACAGGAAAGCACCCAGTCGAAACAGAATTCAACCCTACGTTGTGATGAAGATCATTTTATTAATGAATCATACATACTAAAGGAACAAACTAAAGGTATAATGGAATGCATACAAGGGAAAATAATTGGAAACAAAGATTGAAAGGAAGAAAGATTTGGGAAAAAAACAAATTTGGTATGAAGTAGAAGAAAATGAGTCAATTGAAGATTGTTTGGCAAGAATGCGTCGAGATGGTTATATGGCAGTGGGAAGAAAAGAAGAACCAATTTTTCACTTAGTCGATGGAGAACCAACGTATTTACGTCAAAAAATACAATTTAAAGCGATGTTATGGCAAGATTCCGAGTAGTTTTGACTGAAATACGAACGTTTTTAAAACACTAAAATAAAATGTTCGCATTTTTGCATTGACGACAGTGGAATCGCTTGTTAAAATATGAGAAGGAAAAACAAATAAATCCCACATATATGCTAGAGAATTGGCTCTAGTGTCTCTACCCGGCACCGTAAATGCTGGACTATGCGGGAAAGCACTTTTGGCATGTTACGAGAAGGTGTGTGTACAGAAATGTACATTTGCATATTCTTTTCATAATAAGTCCTCAAGTAAACTGCTTTCACGTGTATGGTAGGGAGTAGTTTATTTGGGGATTTTTTGTTATAAAAAGTAAAGATTGCAGTAGCTATATGAGAAATAGAGGCTTGCACAATATTTGATCATTTTTCTAACGTTAAAAAGGAGCGACAATCATGAATCCGAAAATCGGTGTCATTATGGGGAGTTCAAGTGACTGGGAAACAATGAAACATGCATGTGATATTTTAGACGAATTACAAGTATCGTACGAAAAAAAGGTTGTGTCTGCACATCGGACTCCTGATTTAATGTTTGAGTATGCAGAATCAGCACGTGAGCGAGGTATTCAAGTAATTATTGCTGGTGCAGGTGGAGCTGCGCATTTACCTGGGATGGTAGCAGCTAAAACAACGTTACCAGTAATCGGTGTACCTGTACAATCTCGTGCTCTTAATGGTCTTGATTCTCTATTATCAATCGTTCAAATGCCTGGTGGTGTACCTGTAGCAACAGTAGCGATTGGTAAATCCGGAGCAACGAATGCAGGCTTGCTAGCAGCGCAAATTTTATCGACAACAGATGCAGAGCTTGCTAATAAACTAGATGCTAGACGTGAATCTACGAAGCAACAAGTACTGGAAAGCACAGGTGACTTAGTGTGACGAAGATCATTTATCCAGGGCAGACGATAGGCATTATCGGAGGAGGGCAGCTTGGCCGTATGATGGCACTTGCTGCTAAAGAAGCAGGCTTTAAAATCGCCGTTCTTGAACCATCAATGGATTCACCAGGTGGACAGGTTGCGGATGTACGTATTGTAGCCCCATATGATGATGAGGCAGCTTTAGAAGAACTTGCCGAGGTAAGTGACGTTATAACGTATGAATTTGAAAATATCGATTATGAAGGCTTAAAGCGTTTAACACAAATGGCTTATGTCCCACAAGGAGCAGAGCTAGTACGCATCACACAAAACCGTGTGACTGAGAAAGAAGCGATTGTGAACGCAGGTTGTCCGGTAGCCCCTTATTTGGTTGTAAATACATATGAAGAATTACTAGCCAATATCGCTAGGATTGGTTATCCTTGTATAGTCAAAACAGCAAGAGGTGGTTACGATGGCAAGGGGCAGCAACTTTTAAAATCTGCCGAAGACCTACCGTTAGCAAAGGAGCTTTTCTCTCATTCTCAATGTATAGTTGAGGGCTTTGTACCTTTCGTTAAAGAGGTGTCTGTCATTGTACAAAGAAACGGTAATGGTGAATCATATTGTCAGCCAGTTGGAGAAAATATTCATGTTCATCATATTTTACATGAAACGATTGTGCCAGCTCGTATAAAAGAAGAAACAGCACAGGCTGCAGAGCGAGAAGCCTTGAAAATTGCTGATTACTTAAATTTAGTAGGGACATTAGCTGTAGAAATGTTTGTATTAGAAGATGGTGGGATTGTTATTAATGAATTAGCACCAAGACCTCATAATTCAGGTCACTATTCAATAGAAGCATGTAATGTTTCACAGTTTCATCAGCATATCCGTGCTGTTTGTGGTTGGCCATTACGTAAACCACAACTTTGGGCACCGTCTATTATGGTAAATGTTTTAGGGCAGCATGTCATGCCACTTAGTAACTCAATTGCTAAATATCCTGAATGGTCTATACATCTTTATGGGAAAGCTGAAGCTAAGGTGAACCGTAAGATGGGCCACGTAACGATTATGACAAAAAACTTAGAAGAAACAATACAACAAATCGAGAGTTCTGGCATTTGGTCAGAATAGAAGGAGAAACGCAATGATCGAACGTTACACAAGACCCGAAATGGGCGCAATTTGGACAGAACAAAATAAATATCAAGCTTGGCTTGAGGTTGAAATTTTAGCATGTGAGGCTTGGGCAGAATTAGGCGACATTCCAAAAGAAGATGTAGCTAAAATCCGTGAAAATGCTTCATTCGATGTGGATCGTATTTTAGAGATTGAAAAAGAAACACGTCATGATGTTGTAGCATTCACTCGTGCAGTATCTGAAACACTCGGTGAAGAGCGAAAATGGGTGCACTATGGTTTAACTTCAACGGACGTAGTTGATACAGCCCTTTCATTTTTAATTAAACAAGCGAATGATATTTTACGTAAAGACATCATGAATTTCATTGATATTATCGCAGCGAAAGCGAAAGAGTATAAGCATACGGTCATGATGGGACGTACACACGGTGTTCATGCTGAGCCAACAACTTTCGGTTTAAAATTAGCTTTATGGTATGAAGAAATGAAGCGTAACTTAGAACGCTTTGAAGCAGCAGCAAAAGTAATTGAAACAGGAAAAATGTCTGGTGCAGTTGGAACATATGCCAATATCGATCCTCGAGTTGAGCAATATGTATGCGATAAATTAGGACTTACAGCATCACCTATTTCAACACAAACATTACAACGTGATCGCCATGCACAGTATTTTGGGGCATTGGCATTAATCGCAACATCAATAGAGAAATTTGCAACAGAGATTCGCGGCTTGCAAAAATCTGAAACACGTGAAGTTGAGGAAGGATTTGCAAAAGGACAAAAAGGCTCTTCAGCGATGCCTCATAAACGAAATCCAATCGGGTCTGAAAACATGGTTGGTATGTCACGTTTAATGCGTGGCTATATGCTAACGGCTTATGAAAACGTAGCATTATGGCATGAGCGTGATATTTCACATTCATCTGCAGAGCGTGTTATTTTACCAGATGCAACAATTACACTTAACTATATGTTAAATCGCTTCGGTAACATTGTGAAAAATTTAACAGTATTCCCTGAAAACATGAAACGTAATATGGGTCGCACTTTTGGTCTAATTTACTCTCAACGCATCTTATTAGCACTTATCGATAAAGGGTTAGTGCGTGAGGAAGCGTATGATACAGTACAACCTTTAGCGATGCAGGCGTGGGATGAGCAAGTTCAGTTCCGTACGTTAGTCGATGCAAGTGAAAAAATTACATCGTATTTAACGAAGGAAGAGTTAGATGATTGCTTTGACTACAACTACCATTTACAGCATGTAGATATGATTTTTGAGCGTCTTGGACTTAACTAAGTAGAGTCACTAGCGGATGTTACAGAATTGAATCGTTCCGTACGATTCAATTCTGAACAATACGCGTGTATTTCATAATATCAGGGGGAGTAACGAAATGACTAAAGGTCAACTTTTGTATGAAGGTAAAGCAAAAAAATTGTATACAACAGAGGAGCCAAATGTGTTACTCGTTGAATACAAGGATAGTGCAACAGCGTTTAATGGTGAGAAAAAAGAAGAAATTGAAGGCAAAGGCGTATTAAATAATCGCATTACCTCTTTAATTTTCGAAAAATTACAAGCAAACGGAATTGCGTCACATTTCGTAAAACAATTATCTGATACGCAGCAGCTTGTAAAAAAGGTAGATATTATTCCGATTGAGGTCGTAGTTCGTAATATAGCGGCAGGTAGTTTAGCGAAACGTCTTGGCCTTGAAGAGGGTACACCATTAAAACGTCCAATCGTTGAGTTTTATTATAAAGACGATGAGTTAGGCGATCCGCTCATTACAACGGAGCATATCGACGTACTTGATCTTGCAACACCTGAGGAAGTGACGGCCATTTATAATGGTGCACTTGTAGTGAACAAATTTTTGCAGCCACTATTTGCAGATGTCAACGTTACACTAATTGACTTTAAATTAGAGTTCGGACGTGACAATGATGGCAATGTACTGCTGGCAGATGAAATATCACCAGATACATGCAGACTTTGGGATGCAACTACAAAGCAAAAGTTAGACAAAGATGTCTTTCGTAGAGACCTTGGTAATTTAACTGAAGTTTATACTATTATACTTTCTAGACTCGGAGGCAAATAACAATGAAAAAAGTTAAAATTTACGTAACATTACGTGAGAGCATTCTTGATCCACAAGGTTCAGCTGTACAAGGTTCTTTAGTGAAAATGGGTTACGCTGAAGTAGAAGATTTACGTATCGGTAAATATCTTGAACTAACAATTAAAGATACAGAACGTGATATTGATACTCTAGTAAAAGAAATGTGTGAAAAAGTTTTAACTAACGTTGTAATCGAAGACTACCGTTACGAAGTCGAGGAGGCTAACTAATCATGAAATTCGCAGTACTCGTTTTCCCTGGGTCAAACTGTGATATCGATATGTATCATGCGATTAAAGACGAGCTAGGTGAAGAAGTAGAATATGTATGGCATACAGCAACAGATTTAAGTGGCTTTGATGGCATTTTAGTACCAGGAGGCTTCTCATATGGGGATTATCTTCGCTGTGGTGCGATGGCCAACCAATCTAATATTATGGCAGAGGTCAAGAAGGCAGCAGATGCCGGTAAGCCAGTATTAGGAGTATGCAATGGCTTCCAAATCTTAACTGAAGCAGGTTTATTACCAGGTGCATTACTTCGTAACAAAAATTTGAAATTCATGTGCCGTACAATCCAGCTTAAAGTTGAAAACAATAATACATTATTCACAAACCAATATGAGCAAGGTCAAATTATCAATATTCCAATCGCACATGGTGAAGGTAACTACTACTGTGACGAGGAAACTTTACAACAATTAAAAGATAACAATCAAATCGTGTTTACATATTCAGGCGAAAATCCAAACGGTTCTTTAGAAGATATCGCAGGGATTACAAACGAGCGCGGCAATGTACTAGGTATGATGCCTCACCCAGAGCGAGCTGTTGATGCACTGGTGGGCGGAGCAGATGGTCTAGCAGTATTTAAATCAATTGTAAAGCAGTGGAGGGAAAATCATGTCAACAACTAAGTTTGAGCCAACAGCACAGCAAATTAAAGATCAAAAATTATACGCTGGTATGGGGATGTCAGACGAAGAATTTGCAATGGTAGAAGGTATTTTAGGACGTCTACCAAACTGGACAGAGACAGGTCTTTTCTCCGTAATGTGGTCTGAGCACTGCTCATACAAAAATTCAAAACCAGTGTTACGGAAATTCCCTACAAAGGGTCCACAAGTTTTACAAGGTCCAGGTGAAGGTGCTGGTATCGTAGATATTGGTGACGAACAAGCAGTTGTATTTAAAATGGAATCACATAACCACCCATCAGCAATTGAGCCTTATCAAGGTGCTGCTACAGGAGTTGGTGGTATTATCCGTGACGTTTTCTCAATGGGTGCACGTCCAATTGCGATGCTGAACTCACTACGCTTTGGTGAATTAAAATCAGCGCGTGGTAAATATTTATTTGAAGAAGTAGTTGCTGGTATCGCAGGTTACGGTAACTGCATCGGGATTCCTACAGTAGGTGGCGAGATTCAATTCGATCCTTGCTACGAAGGCAACCCACTAGTGAATGCAATGTGTGTAGGTTTAATTGACCACAAAGATATTCAACGTGGAATTGCAGCTGGTGTAGGGAATACAGTAATGTATGTTGGAGCTAAAACAGGTCGTGACGGTATCCATGGTGCAACATTTGCATCTGAAGAGTTAACAGAAGAATCTGAGAACCAACGTCCAGCAGTACAAGTAGGAGATCCATTTATGGAGAAACTTTTACTTGAAGCATGTTTAGAAGTTGTAAAATCTGACGCGCTAGTAGGTATTCAAGATATGGGTGCTGCTGGTCTTACTTCTTCATCAGCAGAAATGGCTTCTAAGGCTGGCTCTGGTGTAGAAATGAACTTAGACTTAGTACCTCAACGTGAGACAGGCATGACAGCATATGAAATGATGCTATCTGAATCTCAGGAGCGTATGCTACTAGTTGTGAAAAAAGGTCGCGAAGATGAAATTAAAGCGATTTTCGATAAATATGATTTAGATGCTGTGGCAATTGGTCGCGTGACGGATGATAAAATGCTACGCCTATTACATAATGGCGAAGTTGTAGCTGAAGTACCTGCTGATGCACTTGCAGAAGATGCACCAGTTTATCATAAACCTTCTGCAGAGCCTGCTTACTATGCTGAGTTCCAAGCGATGGAAAACACAGAACCAGTAGTAACGGAATATAAAGAAACATTAAATGCACTTTTAAAAGCACCAACAGTTGCTTCAAAAGAGTGGGTTTACGATCAATATGATTATCAAGTTCGTACATCAACAGTCGTTGCACCAGGTTCTGATGCAGCCGTAATCCGCGTTCGCGGTACGAACAAAGGATTAGCGATGACTACAGACTGTAACTCTCGTTATATTTTCCTAGATCCAGAGGTTGGCGGTGCCATTGCAGTAGCAGAGGCTGCTCGTAATATCGTAGCGACTGGTGGTACGCCATTAGCGATTACTGACTGCTTAAACTTCGGTAATCCTGAGAAACCAGAAATCTTCTGGCAAATTGAAAAATCAGCTGATGGTATCTCAGCTGCTTGTACAGCATTGAATTCACCAGTAATCGGCGGTAACGTGTCTCTTTATAACGAGCGTTCTGGTGAAGCGGTTTACCCAACGCCAACAATCGGTATGGTTGGACTAATTGAAGATTTAGCTCATGTGACAACTCAAGAAGTAAAAGCTGCTGGTGACGTAGTATTTGTAATCGGCGATACAAAAACTGAGTTCGGTGGTTCGGAGCTTCAAAAATTATTAAATAATGGGGTTATTTCAGGGAAAGCACCAGCAATTGACCTACAGATTGAAGCTGCACGTCAAGAAGCATTGCTTAAAGCGATTAAAGCAGGAATCGTACAATCTGCACATGATGTAGCAGAGGGCGGGCTTGCCGTAGCGCTTGCTGAAACAACATTTGGCGCAAATGGCTTAGGTCTTGATGTGACATTAACAGGCTCTGCTACAACAGCCTTATTCAGTGAAACACAATCTCGTTTTGTCGTAACAGTGAAAGAAGAAAATGCAGCTGCATTTGTAGAAATTGTAAAAGACGCAATGAAAATCGGTGTCGTAACAAACGATGCGCTTGTTAAAATCGACGGTGATAACGGTGTGCTTGTAGAAGGTACAGTGGAGGAATTCCGTTCTAATTGGAAAGGAGCAATCCCATGCTTGCTGAACTCAGAGGCTTAAACGAAGAATGTGGGGTGTTTGGTATTTGGGGCAACTCAAATCCAGCACACCTTAGTTATTACGGGCTTCATGCTCTTCAACACCGTGGCCAAGAAGGCGCTGGAATCGTCGTTTCTGACGGTCAGCATCTTCGCGCGGTGAAAGGCGAAGGACTAGTTAATGATGTTTTCAACGAAGAGAAATTAAAGGCAGTGGACGGAAAAGCAGCAATTGCCCATGTCCGTTATACGACTGCTGGAGGAGGCGGTATTGAAAATGTACAGCCGTTATTATTCCACTCGTCAACTGGTAGCCTTTCAATTGCTCATAACGGTAATTTAGTCAATGCAACACACTTAAAACAGTACTTAGAGCGTCAAGGTAGTATTTTCCATTCTAGCTCCGATACTGAAGTGTTAGCGCATCTTATTAAGAAAAGCTCGCATTCACCATTCCGTGCGAAGGTGAAAAATGCCCTTTCATTATTAAAGGGTGCGTATTCGTTCTTAATTATGACTAAAGATGAAATGCTTGTTGCACGTGATCCACATGGTTTACGTCCATTATCTCTTGGGAAGCTAGGAGATGGCTGGGTTGTAGCCTCTGAAACTTGTGCATTTGATTTAATAGGTGCAGAATTTGTTCGATCTGTTGAACCTGGTGAGTTATTAATTATTAACGATGAGGGAGTAAAATCTGATCGTTTTGTAGAAATGGATAAACGTGCAATGTGCGCGATGGAGTACGTTTATTTAGCACGTCCTGATTCTGATATTGATGGTATTAACGTCCACATGGCGCGTAAACGTATGGGTAAACAGCTTGCTCGTGAATGTGCCCATATTGAAGCTGATGTTGTAACAGGTGTTCCTGATTCAAGTATTTCAGCTGCAATTGGCTTTGCAGAGGAAAGTGGTATCCCGTATGAGCTAGGACTTATTAAAAATCGTTATGTAGGTCGTACATTTATCCAACCGACACAGGAGCTACGTGAACGCGGTGTGAAAATGAAGCTTTCTCCAGTTGTTCAAGTTGTAAAAGGAAAACGAGTAGTGATGGTGGATGATTCAATCGTTCGCGGTACAACTTCACGACGTATTGTAAAAATGTTAAAAGATGCAGGGGCAGCAGAAGTACATGTTGTGATTTCTTCGCCACCGATGACGGATCCTTGCTATTATGGTATCGATACTTCCACACATGAAGAATTGATTGCATCTAGCCACAATGTAGATGAAATACGTGATGCTATAGGAGCTGATTCACTAACATTCCTTTCAGTTGAAGGTATGGTGGAGACGATTGCAAGACCATATGAAGATGAAAATCGTGGATTATGCCTAGCATGCTTTACAGGTAAATATCCAACAGAAATTTTCCCAGATACAATCTTACCGCATGAAAAAGAACTATTACGTTAAGAAAAACATCTAAACACGTCTAGCGATGATGACAAATCTAGATTCAGATGTGCAAAGGCGATTTGGATGATAAGGAGGAACTCTGCGTGTCAAAAGCATATGAACAAGCAGGTGTAAATATTGAAGCAGGCTACGAAGCCGTAAAACGAATGAAGTCTCACGTTGAACGAACAAACCGTCTAGGTGTGATGGGCACGTTTGGTGGTTTTGGTGGTATGTTTGACTTGTCAGAACTAAATCTTAAGGAACCTGTTCTTATTTCAGGTACAGATGGTGTTGGGACAAAACTAAAGCTAGCGTTTATGGTAGACAAGCACGACACGATTGGCGTGGACTGTGTAGCGATGTGTGTCAATGATATCGTAGCGCAAGGTGCTGAACCATTGTACTTTTTAGATTATGTAGCCCTTGGCAAGGCAGAACCAGCGAAAATTGAGCAAATTGTAAAGGGCGTTGCAGATGGTTGTGTGCAATCTGGTGCGGCATTAATCGGTGGAGAAACTGCAGAGATGCCAGGTCTTTACGAAGAAGATGAGTATGATTTAGCTGGTTTTGCAGTAGGAGCTTGTGAAAAATCAGCCATCGTAACAGGCGAGAACATCGTAGAGGGTGACGTGCTTGTTGGTATTGCTTCAAGTGGGGTGCATTCAAACGGATACTCATTAGTGCGAAAAATTGTCTTTGCAGATAATCATTACGCGGTTGATTCGATTGTGGAAGGCTACGAGGATCTTGGTCCTATCGGGGAAGCCTTGTTAGTACCAACAAAATTATATGCAAAACCTGTGCTTGCAGCTTTAAAAGCAGCAGACATTCATGGCTGTGCGCATGTAACTGGCGGTGGCTTTTATGAAAACCTTCCACGCATGATGCCAGAAGGTTTAGCAACTGAAATTGACTTAGGTTCTTGGCCGGTCTTACGTATTTTTGAATTTTTAAAAGAAAAAGGCCAGTTAGAGGAAAAGGATTTATATAACGTCTTTAACATGGGCATTGGCTTCGTGTTAGCTGTACCTGCAGATGAAGTAGAGAAAGTACTTGCTACAGTAGAGGCAAATGGTGAAAAAGCATACAAAATCGGTCGCGTAGTGAAAGGCGAAGGTGTTGTATTCAATGGCTCACATGATGGGAGTTTAGTGTAATGACTGCACCAACTAAAATTGCCGTTTTTGCTTCAGGTAGCGGCAGTAACTTTCAAGCTATTCAAGAGGCCATTGAACGTGGTGAACTACATGCAAAGATCGAACTTGTTGTCACAGACAAGCCTAGCGCATTTGTAGTTACACGTGCTGAAAACTATAGTATTCCAGTGCTAGCTTTAAGTCCGAAAGAGTTTTCTTCAAAAGCAGATTACGAGACTGCTATTATCGAGGCTCTCCATGAAAATCAAGTAGAATGGATTGTGCTTGCAGGTTATATGCGCTTAATTAGTGAAGTATTGCTAACTGCATACCCACAGCGCATCGTGAATATTCACCCTTCACTATTACCGGCTTTCCCTGGTAAGGATGCCATTGGTCAGGCAATGGAACACGGAGTCAAAATAACAGGTGTAACCGTCCATTTTGTAGATGAAGGTATGGACACAGGGCCTATTATTGCTCAATCGGCAGTTCGAGTTGTTGAAGGTGATCGTGAGGCAACCGAAATGGCCATTCATAAGGAAGAGCATGGACTATATACAAAAGCTTTACAGCAATTATTAAAGTAATTCAGTGGTGAGGAGTTAGGTCTTCAGGAACAATACAGCCTAACTCTACTCTATCAATAATAGCAAGACATATTCGTGGCAAACACGATAAAAATTAGGAGGATATTGTTGTGACAAAACGCGCATTAATCAGTGTTTCCAATAAAGATGGTATTTTAGAATTTGCAAAGGAACTAGTAGCATTAGGCTATGAAATTTTATCAACTGGTGGTACGAAAAAAATGTTACAAGACAATAATGTTGCCGTAACAGCAGTAGATGAAGTAACTAAATTCCCTGAAATTTTAGATGGTCGTGTAAAAACATTAAATCCAATGATCCACGGTGGACTATTAGGAAAGTTTGACGATGCTTCTCATCAAGCACAAATGAATGAGCATGGAATTGAACCAATTGAGATTGTTTGTGTCAA
Organism: Lysinibacillus sp. NPDC058147; assembly: GCF_042884205.1. NCBI lineage: Bacteria > Bacillati > Bacillota > Bacilli > Caryophanales > Bacillaceae > Lysinibacillus > Lysinibacillus sp. NPDC058147. Next base: position 110,894 of record NZ_JBHVUJ010000009.1, on the reverse strand, counting down.
TCTTTACCCGTTCGTTGAAACAATTTCAAAGCCTAATGTAACATGGGATGACGCTATCGAAAATATTGATATCGGTGGTCCAACAATGTTACGTTCTGCAGCAAAAAACCATCAATATGTAACTGTAATTGTGGATAGCAATGACTATGCGAACGTATTAGAAGAACTTAAAGCAAGTGGTGCAACGACAATTGAAACACGTCGTAAGTTAGCTGCAAAAGTTTTCCGTCACACAGCAGCTTATGATTCTTATATATCGAACTACTTAACAGATGAAGAGTTCCCAGAGAGCTTAACAATGACATATGAGTTAAAACAAAACTTACGCTATGGTGAAAATCCTCATCAAAAAGCAGCGTTCTATCAAAAACGTCTAGGCTCAGATTTTTCATTAGCTTATGCAACGCAATTACACGGTAAAGAATTATCATACAACAATATTCAAGACGGGAATGCAGCATTGCAAATTGTCAAAGAGTTTGAAATGCCTGCAGCAGTAGCTGTAAAGCACATGAATCCTTGTGGTGTTGGAACTGGCACAACATTAGAAGAAGCGTTTGATAAAGCATATGAAGCGGATCCGACGTCTATTTTCGGCGGTATTATCGCTTTAAATATGGAAGTAGATGCAGCGACTGCTGAAAAATTAAGCCATATCTTTTTAGAAATTATCATTGCACCAGCTTTCTCCCAAGGAGCACTTGATATTTTAACGAAGAAGAAAAATATTCGTTTATTAACAATTCCTTTCGAACAAGCAAAACAAGACAAATTCAATGTTGTATCGGTTGAAGGTGGACTTCTTGTACAAGAACCAGATCGCTACGGCTTTTCTAATGCAGATATTAAAGTTGTCACAGACCGTGAACCGACAGCACAAGAATGGGAAGCATTACAACTTGGCTGGGCAGTTGTGAAGCACGTTAAATCTAATGCAATCGTCGTGACAGATTCTCAAATGACACTTGGCGTTGGTGCTGGTCAAATGAACCGTGTCGGAGCAGCTAAAATCGCATTTGAGCAAGCAGGCGAAAAAGCAAAAGGTGCAGCACTAGCATCAGATGCATTCTTCCCAATGAGCGATACTGTAGAAGCAGCGGCAGCGGCAGGTATTACAGCAATTATTCAACCAGGCGGCTCTATCAAAGATCAGGATTCAATCGATAAAGCTAATGAATACGGCATTGCGATGGTATTCACTGGCGTACGTCATTTCAAGCACTAAAAAAATATCCAAAAACTAGACCGAGATGTTGGTTCATCTCGGTCTTACTTACAAATAGGAGGATTCTCTAAAATGAACGTATTAGTAATTGGAAGCGGCGGTCGTGAGCATGCTATCGCCAAACAATTTAGCATTTCACCATCAGTCAATAAAGTATTTGTAGCACCTGGAAATGATGGCATGCGAAGAGATGCAGAAGTTGTGGCGATTGATGCAATGGATTTTGCAGGACTGGCACAATTCGCTAAAGAAAATGCGGTAGATTTAACCTTTGTTGGGCCTGAGCAACTGCTTGCTGAAGGAATCGTGGATTTCTTTACGGCTCGTGGCTTACGAATATTTGGTCCAACAAAGGAAGCAGCGCAAATCGAAAGTAGTAAATCATACGCTAAGGATATTATGAATAAATATCATATCCCAACAGCAGCCCATGAAACGTTTACTGAAGCAGATAAGGCTATTGCATATATTAAAGAACAAGGTGCTCCAATCGTTATCAAGGCAGATGGTTTAGCAGCTGGTAAAGGTGTAGTTGTAGCAATGACTGCAGAAGATGCAATTGAAGCTGTACAGGATATGATTGGTAACCAACGTTTTGGTGAATCATCTTCTCGCGTTGTCATTGAAGAATTCCTGGATGGAGAGGAATTCTCCTTTATGTCGTTTGTCCATAAAGGTCAGATTTATCCAATGGTCATTGCTCAAGACCATAAACGTGCTTATGATGGCGATAAGGGACCGAACACAGGTGGTATGGGAGCTTATTCCCCAGTACCTCAAATTTCTCAAGAAGTAGTAGATGTTGCTTATAAGACGATTGTTGAACCAACTGTGAAAGGTATGGAGGCAGATGGAGTATCGTTTACAGGGATATTATATGTAGGATTGATTTTAACGAAGAATGGTCCGAAAGTGATTGAGTTTAATGCACGCTTCGGAGATCCAGAAACGCAAGTAGTTTTACCACGTATGGCATCCGATTTTGGAGAATTTATGACAGCATTGATGGATGAGAAGCCATTTGATTTGCAATGGTCTGAAGAAGCAATGCTAGGTGTAGTAATTGCCTCTGAAGGTTACCCTGGGGACGTTGAAAAAGGAAATACATTACCTAACCTAGAGACTTTATCAGCTTCACACGCGGTATTCCATGCAGGTACAAAGCTTGTAGATGAGAACTTTGTTGGTAATAGTGGTCGAGTTTTATTAGTAGGAGCAAAGGCATCTACTTTAAAAGAGGCACAAGAAAAGGTATACGCAGGGATTGCAACTGAACGATGGGACAATTTCTTCTTCCGCAAAGATATCGGTTGGCGTACGTTTAAATAGTAGTTGTGTAACTATAGAGTTATAATTGCCCGATAAAATTTGTTTATATTTTACTTAAGTTTATCACCATAGCGTGGGGTTGATTTCCGCTCCGACTGGGCGCTTTGTAGCTGACGCTACGCTTTCGCGCAGAAAACATTTGTAGCTGACGCTTTGCTTTCGCTACAGAAAACATTTGTAGCTGACGCTTTGCTTTTGCTACAGAAAACATTTGCCGCTGACGCTTCGCTTTCGCGCAGAGCAGAGCTTCCTGGGGGCGTCCGATGAGCCGCTTGGGCCAACATGATGTTGGTCAAGAAGGCGTTATCACAGGATGTGATGTTTTTAGCCTTCGTTCCTCTGCCTGCTCGCCCGCAGGAAAGCGAGTAGCCCGTAGCGGAAATCAGAGTAGGACGGATAAAGAATGGTTAAACAACACACTTGAAATTAAATATTTTATCATGCAGTGAAACTTCTTATTGTTTTGAAACGTATGATTTACAAGGGTGAAAGCCGTCTCAACAATACAGTTGAGACGGCTCCTTTGACTAAGAAGGATTTTGTGCTTTAGTTGTAGAATTTTTACTTTCTGAGGAATTTTGATTTGAAGTGCTGGAGTCAGATTGCTTTGATGCAGTCGCATTTGATCCTGACATATTTCCAGATATAGCAGAGGAGAAATCCTTCATGAGTTTATCGATTTGTTCAGACGACATAGAATTTTGGCCGCTGAACATACTTTGCATAGAAGAGTTGCCGGTGCTATTGTTGTTGCTGTTGCTGTTGCTGTTGCTCATAGCACTCTCAAGACTAGAGCCCAGTAAAGCTTTCGTTGGGCAATACTTAAAGATACCCTCAGCCATTTTCAAGGCACCAAATGCAATCATCAATCGACCTTTCGTACATTCAGGATTTCTTGAGACTTTAGCGATACCAAATGCCGTTAAACTTGCCCCCATGGCAAAGCGACAAAAGGCATTTTTTTCGCTTAAATTCGATTCTTGCATCATAATATTTCCTCCTTTAGTCATTGTGGAAAAAATAAAGCGGGGTGCACTTTGTTTTATGAAAGTGCTGTGTTACGATTGAAACAAGATGATTGCATAAAGCACTAATTTTATGAAAAAAAGCGTTTATGCAGTAGTAGTATGTGATTTCATGTAGGATTTACACAATGAAATTTTACGTAATTTAGGAAGGAGCGAATAGCATGGATCCAGTATGGAAAATTACAGAATTACGCCAACAATTAGCTGTAATTGATGGGAAAAAAGCACCTGATATTGTCTTAAAGAACGCACGTTATTTACATAGCATGCTCAAACAGTGGATAGTAGGGAACATTTGGATTTTAGGAGATCGTATTGTCTATGCTGGTGATAGAATGCCTCCGTTATTAGAAGGGACAGAGGTGGTCGATTGTACGAATAAAACAATTGTACCAGGATATATTGAGCCACATGTTCATCCGTTCCAGCTATACCATCCACAATCTTTTGCTGATTTTTGTGGACAGCTAGGAACTACAACTTTTATTTCAGATAATTTAAGCTTCGTTTTATCTTTAGAAAATAAGAAAGCGTTTTCAATATTAAATAATTTGAAAGAGCTACCGTTTTCATTTTATTGGTGGACTCGTTTTGATTCGCAAACTGAAATGGATCAGGAGGAAGAGATTTTTTCTAATACGTCCATTTTAGAATGGCTAGAGCGAGAGGATGTTTTACTTGGAGGGGAATTAACCGGATGGCCAAAGTTGTTACATGGAGATGACCAAATGCTCTATCGCATGCAAATGGCTAAGGGCAAAGGTAAAAAAATAGAAGGGCACTTCCCTGGTGCATCTGAGCGAACTTTAGCGCGTATGAAGCTACTTGGTGCAGATGGTGATCATGAGGCTATGACAGTGGAAGAAGTAGAGCGACGTATTATGCAAGGATATGCAGTAACGCTTCGTCATTCTTCAATCCGTCCAGACTTACCACATCTATTAAAGGGAATAGTCGAAAAAGAGCTACCTATTTTTGACCATTTAATGATGACAACAGATGGCTCGCCACCTTCTTTTCATGAGGATGGTGTGATGGATAAATGTATTCAAGTGGCCTTAGATGCAGGAGTAGCACCAATAGATGCTTATCAAATGGCTTCCTATAATGTGGCGTGTTATTATAATATGTCCAATTTACATGGCTTTATCGCAACGGGTCGATTTGCTTCACTAAATATTTTACAAGATGAATGGCACCCAGTTCCTGAGAGCGTACTATCGAAGGGTGTTTGGTTAAAACGCAATGGAGAGCAAGTACAAAGACTTGCTACAATTGACTATTCAGCGTTCCCTGCATTTGACTTAGATTTTTCATTAACGTCTCACGATTTTCAATTCTCGATGCCCTTTGGAATTGAGTTAGTAAATGATGTTATTACGAAACCGTATAACTCTTTAATTACTAGAGAAGGGCAACTTGCAGATCATGATGAATGCTATTTAATGCTTATTAATAGAGATGGCAATTGGCATGTTAACACGATGATTAAAGGTTTTGCTACTAGTGTTCAAGGCTTTGCCTCATCTTATTCAAATACAGGCGATATTTTACTGATCGGGAAAAATAAAGACGATATGATCAAAGCTTTTGAAGAAATGAAGGCAATGCGTGGTGGTATTGTACTTGTTGAAAAAGGTGAAGTAATTGCTAATATTCCTTTAACAATTGGCGGTCTATTATATGATGGTGATGTTAAAGAGCTAGCAGAAAAAGAGAAATACTTAAAGCAAGCATTAGCGGAACGCGGTTACCACTTAGGAGACGCAATTTATTCCTTACTATTCTTACAATCGACACATTTACCATATATCCGTATAACACCAAAAGGGATTTTTGATGTTATGAAGAATAAGTTATTATTACCAGCAGTGATGCGCTAATAGAAGTTTCCCTATGGTAGATGTAATTGAAAAAGGAGAGTAATGTTTGTGTTCAAATCGAAGAAACTATTTATCGCAATGGCTTTTAGCACCTTATTGATAGGAGGATGTTCAAAAGATTCGTCGGAAGTGAAGGAAGATGATACGAGCAAGGTTGACGATGGAACTGCTATTGAAGAGCCTGTTAAAGAAGCGGCGTATGTTGCTCCGTTAACAGGTGAATCTGTTAAAGAAGAGATTACGCAACGACCAATTATTGTTACCGTTAATAATCATCCAAAAGCACGTCCGCAATCAGGATTAGAAGCGGCAGATATCATTTATGAAATGCTGGCAGAAGGCAATGTTACGCGTCTTTTAGCAGTTTATCAAAGTGAACTGCCAGAAAATGTGGGGCCAGTTCGTAGTGCTCGATCTTATTTTGTCGATCTTGCGAAAGGTTATGATGCATTTTACGTAGCACATGGCTATAGCCCAGAGGCAAAATCGATGCTTACTAATAATGTAGTCGACAATATAAACGGTATGGATTATGATGGCACACTTTTTAAACGTTCAAAAGACCGTGTTGCTCCACACAACTCGTATATTACGTCTGAAAATATATTAAATGGAGCGAAAAAAGTGGGCGCTTCAATGAGTTACCGTGAAAAAGTACAAGAGGCTTTTTATGAACCCGATGAACGTGGTAAAATAGGCAATGAAACAAGTCGAGTTGACATTTACTACGGAAATAGTGAGTATTTCCATAATTCGTATTTGTATGATAAGCAAAGTAATCGTTATGGACGACAATCGGCTGGCGTTGACACAAAGGATATGTTAACAGGTGACACATTATCATTTTCAAATGTTCTATTTTTTGAAATGAAACATCGAACGATTGATAATGAGGGGCGCCAAGAAATTGATTTGACTTCTGGTGGAAATGCGTATGTATGTCAAAATGGCTTTATGAGAGAAGTCAAATGGGCTAATATTGATGGAATACCAACGGCTGTAGAAGAGTCTGGGGAGCTTGTAAAGCTAGTACCAGGGAAGTCTTGGGTAAATTTCATACCAACTTCACCAGGGTTACAAGCAATGGTGAAAACGCAGCCTTAAAGGGAGGAAGATTGCATGCAAATCGAAAAAATTCGAGGGCATCAAACAGATCAATTATTTAAAGCAGTGTTAGAGCTGAAAGATATCGAAGAATGTTATAAATTTTTCGATGATTTATGTACGATTAGTGAAATTCAATCGCTGGCACAACGCTTTGAGGTTGCGCATTTACTACGTTTAAAGAAAACCTACGAATCCATTAAAAAGGAAACAGGTGCAAGTACAGCGACTATTTCGCGTGTGCGTCGTTGCTTTGATTATGGGAATGATACATATGATGAAATGTTAGGTCGTTTGTATCCAGATGAAAAGCCGTTTCAAGCACCAAAAGAATAGTAGGTAAAGAGGCTGGCTGGGTAGAGTTTTTACCCAGTCTTTTTCATTTTTTTGTAGACAGTCATAAGCTATACTTGTAAACGAATAGATAGAAAATGATAGGTGGTAAAATAGATGGATTATTTAGAATGGAGACATGTGTTCAAGTTAGATCCAGCTAAAGATATTTCAGATGAGGCACTAGAAAAAATTTGTGAATCAGGTACAGATGTTATTATAGTTGGCGGAACAGACGGTGTAACTTTAGATGGTGTATTAGATTTACTTGTTCGTGTAAGACGCTTTGAAGTACCAATAGCGCTTGAAATTTCTGCGATTGATTCAGTAACACCGGGCTATGACTATTATTTCATTCCAACCGTGTTGAATAGTGATGATCCAAAGTGGATTAAGAATCTACACCATGAAGCAATTAAAGAATATGGAGATATTATGGTCTGGGATGAATTAGTCGCTGAAGGTTATTGTATTTTAAACCCGAATTGTAAAGTAGCGGAAGTAACGAATGCGAAAACGGATTTATCTATTGATGATGTTGTTGCCTACGCGCGTATGGCTGAAAATTTCTTTAGACTACCTGTATTTTATGTAGAGTATAGCGGTACGTATGGAGATATTGAAGTTGTAAGTGCTGTGAAAAATGAACTAAAAAATACGCGACTGTTTTACGGTGGCGGCATTACATCTGCTCAGCAAGCAGCAGAAATGGCAAAATATGCAGATACAGTGGTAGTTGGTAATATTATTTACGAAGATTTAAAAGCTGCACTTGCGACTGTTAAGGCTGTAAAAAATAATATATAATGTAAGAACAAATGTTTGTAAGGCGGTGCGGAATGGAGCAGTTAACGAAAAACTTATTAGCAGGTATGAACCCTGAGCAGGAAAATGCGGTTAAAACAACTGAGGGACCGCTTCTAATTATGGCGGGTGCTGGATCAGGGAAGACACGAGTATTGACACATCGTATAGCATACTTAGTAATCGAAAAAGAAGTATACCCATCAAAGATTTTAGCTATCACATTTACAAATAAGGCTGCACGTGAAATGCGTGAGCGTATAGATGGCATACTAGGTAACGGAACTGGCGATAGTATGTGGGTATCGACATTCCACTCAATGTGTGTGCGTATTTTACGACGCAATATTGATCAGCTTGGGATATCACGTAACTTTTCAATTTTAGATTCTACTGATCAGCTATCCGTTATTAAAAATGTTATGAAGGATGAAAATCTGGACACTAAACGTTTTGAACCTCGTGCGATTTTAAATGCGATTAGTTCAGCAAAAAACGAATGTAAAACTGCGGACGATTATGCAGGTCAAATCAATGAAAATAATCCTTACGAAAAAACGATTGCCCGTGTTTATAAAGGTTATGAAAAAAGACTACGCCGCAATCAATCCCTCGATTTTGATGATTTAATTATGACAACTATTACATTATTTAAGCGTGTACCAGAAGTGCTTGAATATTATCAAAATAAATTCCAATATATTCATGTAGATGAATATCAAGATACGAATAAATCTCAATATTTACTCGTTCAGCTACTTGCGAAGAAATTCAAAAATATTTGTGTTGTAGGTGATTCAGACCAATCGATTTATCGTTGGCGTGGTGCGGACATTGGCAATATTCTTTCATTTGAAAAGGATTATCCAAATGCTAAGGCCATTATGCTTGAGCAAAATTATCGTTCAACAAAACGCATCCTACAAGCGGCAAATGACGTCATTCAAAATAATACAACACGTTATCCAAAAGAACTGCGTACAGAAAATGCAGAAGGTGAAAAAATCGTATTGTACAAAGCGTATAACGAGCAAGAGGAAGCGCAATTTGTTGTTCAAACAATTCAACAGCTTATTCAAAAAGAAAATCGTACGTTCGATGACTTTGCGATACTCTATCGTACAAATGCTCAGTCTCGTGTGATGGAGGAAGTGCTTGTTAAGTCTAATATGGCTTATCAAATAGTTGGCGGTACTAAGTTCTATGATCGTAAAGAGATTAAGGATTTACTTGCCTATTTGCGCCTTATTGCCAATAACGATGATGATTTATCACTTGCACGTATTATTAATGAGCCGAAGCGTAGTATAGGTGCAACTTCCTTTGAAAAAATGGCGCGCTATGCGATTGAACAAGACCGCTCTATTTTTGATGCAATGAATGATCTTGTGTTCATGGGTCTTACAGGGAAGGCTGCTAATTCAGCTGAGCAATTTTATGCAATGATTAAAGGCTTTACAGAGATGCAAGAATATTTATCGGTGACAGAAATTGTAGAGCAGGTCATTGATAAATCTGGTTATCGTTCAATGCTTCAAAACGAAAAGACAATTGAAGCGGAAAGTCGCTTAGAAAACATTGAAGAGTTTTTATCAGTAACTAAGGCTTTTGAAGAGCGCAGTGAGGATAAGAGCTTAATTGCCTTTTTAACTGATTTAGCGTTAATTGCAGATATTGATGCACTCGATAAAGACGACACATCGAAGGGCAACATTATTTTAATGACGATGCATGCCGCAAAGGGCTTAGAATTCCCTATCGTCTTTATCATCGGAATGGAAGAAAATATCTTCCCGCATTCTCGTTCACTCGATGACGTGGATGAAATGGAAGAAGAACGTCGTCTAGCATATGTAGGTATAACACGTGCAGAGGAACGTTTATATTTAACGAGTGCACAAAGTCGTACGATTTTTGGTCGTTCTAGCTACAACAATGTGTCACGTTTCTTAGGTGAAATTTCGGAAGATATTACAGAATCAATATCCAAAGGTGGTTCGAAGCCTGAGGTTCCGTTTGCCTCTAGTAATCGTTCTGCAGGTGGCTATCAAAAACGTACACTTGGAGCGGTTCAGAAAACACAGCCTGCAACATCTCGCTTACAAACAACTGGTGGAGACCAATTTGGCTGGAAGGCTGGAGACAAAGCGATCCATAAAAAATGGGGAACGGGTATGGTTGTTAGTGTAAAAGGTGAGGGTGATAGTACAGAGCTAGACATTGCCTTCCCACAACCTATTGGTATTAAGCGATTACTGGCACAATTTGCACCTATTGAAAAAGGGTAAGCGGAGGAACTTAAATGAACGAAATTGAACAGCGCGTTGTGGAGTTAAATAAATTATTACACGAATACGGTCATGCCTATTACGTGTTGGATAACCCTGTCGTAGCAGATAGTGTTTATGACCAATTATTACATGAGCTTATTGCATTAGAGGAAGAGAATCCGTCACTCATTTACCCAGATTCACCGACACAGCGTGTTGGCGGAGCAGTGGTAGAAGGCTTTAAAAAAGTGACTCACGATTACCCGATGCTAAGTCTATCAAATGCTTTTAATGAAGAAGATTTACGTGAATTTGACCGTAAAGTGCGCCAAGCAATCGGTGATAACTTTTCCTATGTTTGTGAGCTGAAAATTGATGGTCTTGCCATTTCATTAAAATACGAAAATGGTGTTTTTGTACAAGGAGCAACGCGAGGAGACGGTGTTGTAGGGGAAGATATTACAGCAAATTTAAAAACGATTCGAGCAATCCCTCTCCGATTAAAGGAACCACTTACAATTGAAGTACGTGGTGAGGCGTATATGCCTAAAAAATCATTTGAAAAATTAAATACTCTACGTGCTGAAAATGGAGAGGAATTATTCGCTAATCCACGAAATGCGGCTGCCGGCTCTTTACGTCAGTTAGATCCTAAAATAGCAGCGAGTCGTCAACTATCAACCTTTATTTATGCAATTGGGGGAGATGGTGAGGCATATGGTATTGACGGCCACGCAGAGATGCTCGATTATTTAGAAGGACTAGGTTTCCCATCAAATAAAGAGCGTCAACGCTGCTCAACGATTGAAGATGTACTAGCCTTTATCGAAAAATGGACTGAAAATCGTCCGAATTTAGCCTATGAAATTGACGGTATTGTTATTAAGGTGGATCGCTACGCACAGCAGGATGAACTTGGCTATACGGCAAAGAGTCCACGTTGGGCAATTGCTTATAAGTTCCCTGCTGAGGAAGTAGTGACAACATTACTTGATATTGATTTAACGGTTGGGCGTACAGGTGTTGTTACACCTACTGCTATTCTATCGCCTGTTCAAGTGGCAGGTACGACAGTACAACGTGCATCATTACACAATGAGGATTTAATTCGAGATAAAGATATCCGACTAGGAGATACAGTCATTATCCGAAAAGCCGGAGACATTATTCCTCAAGTTGTAGGTGTAATACTGGAGCAGCGCCCTGAGAACTCAGTGCCATATATAATGCCTGAAAATTGTCCGGTTTGTGAGAGCGAACTTGTTCGTATTGAAGGAGAAGTTGCATTACGCTGTGTAAATCCTGCATGCTTTGCACAAATTGCTGAGAGCATTAAATATTTTGTATCGCGTAATGCTATGAATATTGACGGTCTCGGTGATAAAGTCGTTGAGCAATTATTACGTGCAGATTTAATTCATGATATCTCTGATTTGTATCACTTAACTGTAGAACAGCTTGTCGAGCTTGAGCGTATGGGAGAAAAATCAGCGACGAATTTAGTCAGTGCTATTCAGGCTTCCAAGGAAAATTCGATGGAGCGTCTACTAATTGGATTAGGTATACGCCATGTTGGTGAAAAGGCAGCAAAAATCGTTTCAGAGGAGTTTGGAACGATGGAAGCGGTAATGGCAGCAACAGAGGAGCAACTAGTGGCGATCCATGAAATTGGCGATAAAATGGCTTCATCGCTTGTCGAGTATTTTTCAAATGAGGATGCACGTGCAGTCATTGGGCGCCTTTCTGAAGTAGGCGTCAATATGACGTATAAAGGTAAAAAGGTCGAGGTAACTGCAGGGGATAATCCTTTTGCAGGTAAAACAATCGTATTAACTGGTAAACTTGAGCAATTGACACGTAACGAAGCAAAGGCGAAAATAGAAGAGTTAGGTGGTATTGTTACAGGCAGTGTCAGCAAAAAAACTGACCTTGTTATTGCAGGAACAGATGCAGGTTCTAAACTAACAAAAGCCGAGCAGTTAGGTATTGAAGTTTGGAATGAAGACAGCCTGATTGAGCAACTAAACCTCGTCTAATAATGGATAATAGATAAGTATGATGAATTGTCCTAGCCACTTGGTGGAATGTAGAGGCATTTTATAAATGTCTCCTTCTGTCCACAGGTAGAAGTATGAACAATTCGTCGAGCAGAAATTTGATTTTCAGTAAAGGAGTACAAAAATAATGAAGTCATTTCGACTCATTCCAGCAATTGTCGCTGCTGCAATGCTAGTCGGCTGTGTACCTTCTGATAAGAAGGAAACAGAGCTTACACAGGATACGCAACAGGAAAAAGCGGAAACAACGATAATTCCAAGCATACAAATTGATGAATCATATTATAGAACGCTAACACCTTATAAACCAAGTGCTAGCAGAGGATTAGTAGTTTCAAATATCTTTACGAAATATGATATGAAGGAAGTAGAAACAGGTTTAATGCGTCTTTCTCAAAATGAGTTTGACACAGAAAACTACTTCTTCCAAGAAGGGCAATATTTAGCGGAAAGTACAGTGTCAGATTGGCTTGCACGAAGTTCACAAAAGAAGGAGGGTTTAAATCCTCCAACGACGGACTCAATGCCTGCAGAAGAACGTGCAACAAAGGCTCCAATCTATTTATCACATATTGTTGAGCAAAATTATTTAACAAAAACTAGTGATAACAAAGTAAAATTAGGCGGTATATCGATAGGACTTGCCTTAAACTCTATTTATTACTATCAAAAAGAAAAGTATGGAGATTACTTTGAGCAACCAATTCCAGAGGCAAAACTTGTTGAGCAAGGAAAGAAGATGGCTGCTGAAATCGTGTCTCGCCTAAGAACTCGTGATGAATTGAAAGATATACCGATTGTAGTAGGCTTATTTAAACAAAAGGCTCGCAATGACATTATTCCAGGAACGTATTTTAGTTATGGCGTAGCAAAAGCAGGACAAAACGACGTATCTGATTGGAAAGCTAATGATGAAGAATATGTACTGTTCCCAACGAGTGAATCACAAGATGTATACCGAGATGTTAGCAATAGCTTTAAGTATTTTAAACAAGATGTAGATAAATACTTTTCTAACTATACTAGTGTAATAGGAACAGGCTTCTATCAAAATAAAAAAATCCAAAAGCTAACGATTGAAGTACCAATCCAATTCTTTGGCAAGCTTGAAATTATAGGCTTTACTCAATATTTAACAGGTGTTCTTATCAATCAATTTGATAACATCAATGTTGAAGTAAATATTACCTCAATTAACGGTCCAGAGGCGTTAATCGTAAAGAATGCCAACGAAAAGGAACCATACGTCCATATCTATTAATTTATAGTCAGCCTCGTGCTGACTATATTTTTTTGTGGAAGAAAAATGAGATTCGATAATATTCGTCAGAAGAATTAATCAGAATGATGGATAGACTCTTTAGAGTGATGGATAGAGTCTTCGAATCGACGGAAAGAAAAAAAGGCGACGGAAAGCTCCGCCGAAGTGACGGATAGAAGAACGAAAGCGACGGAAAGATTCCTCGGAGCGACGGATCAAGTCTTCGAATCGACGGAAAGAAAAAAGGGCGACTGAAAGCTTCGTCGAAGTGACGGAAAGAAGAGCGAAAGCGACGGAAAGTATCCTTGGAGCGACGGAAAGAGCCATCGAAACGACGGATAGCTTCCCCGGCCCGACAAATAAAAGAAAGCACAGCCGCCTTACTCCTGAAAAGCGAAGTCTATTAGTCCGTAAAGTCGACACTTCGTCATAGTAGTGAAAGTTTCTTTATTTTTGGTGAAAGTTGTGATTTTTAAAATGAAAAATGTTATGATTATTTGCATGGTTAACTTTATCCAACCCTATTGTTATCGATAAAAACAATGAATGGAATGAGTATTCGGAGGTGTGAAAAATGGCAAAATTAACAAAAGAAGAAGTTAAGCACGTTGCAAATTTAGCACGTCTTGCAATTACTGAAGAGGAAGCAGAGAAATTTGCTGAACAGCTTGGTAAAATTACGGACTTCGCAGAGCAATTAAACGAGTTAGATACAACGAATGTTGAACCAACAACTCATGTTTTACCACTAGTAAACGTAATGCGTGAAGATGTGGCAACAAAAGGTTTAGATCGTGAAGTAATGATGTTAAACGTAAAAGAACAAGAAGATGGTCAAGTAAAAGTACCAGCTATCATGTAATACTAAAACATAGGAGGATTCCTCATGACGTTATTTGAACGTTCAGCAAAGGAGCTACAAGCTGACATTAAAGCGGGTAACCTAACAATCGCTGATTTAACAAAAGAAGCATTCGAACGTGTGGCTAAGCTTGACGGCGATGTACAAGCTTTCCTTGCTTCAAACGAAGAAAAAGCAACTGCACAAGCAGCAGAAATGGACAAAGTGCCATTTGAAGAGCGTGGACCACTTTTCGGTCTTCCTATCGGTGTTAAAGACAACATCGTTACAGAAGGTTTAGAAACAACTTGTGCTTCTAAAATTCTAGAAGGCTTTATGCCAATTTACGATGCAACAGTAGTTAAAAAGCTACGTGAAGCTGGTATGGTCACTATCGGTAAATTAAACATGGACGAGTTTGCAATGGGTTCTTCAAATGAAAACTCATACTATAAAACTACAAAAAATCCATGGAACTTAAACCACGTACCGGGTGGATCTTCAGGTGCGTCTGCAGCAGCAGTTGCAGCAGGTGAAGTTCCATTTTCACTTGGTTCTGATACAGGTGGTTCAATCCGTCAACCAGCTGCTTATTGCGGTGTTGTAGGAATGAAGCCTACATATGGTCGTGTATCTCGCTTTGGTCTAGTTGCTTTTGCATCTTCTTTAGATCAAATCGGGCCAATTACTCGTAATGTAGAAGACAACGCTCTTTTACTTGAAGCAATTGCAGGATTAGATTCAAACGATTCAACTTCTGCAGACGTAGAAGTACCAAACTACGCAGCAGCCCTTACAGGTGACGTAAAAGGCTTACGTATCGCTGTACCAAAAGAATTCCTTGGTGAAGGTGTGGGCGAAGCGGCACGTCAATCAGTGCTTGATGCATTAGAAGTATTAAAAGGCTTAGGTGCTACTGTAGAAGAAGTATCACTTCCTCATTCGAAATATGCACTTGCAGCATACTATATTCTTTCTTCTTCAGAAGCGTCTTCTAACCTTTCTCGTTTTGACGGTATCCGTTATGGTTTCCGTGCAGAAAATGTTAATAATTTGATGGACCTTTATAAAGAAACTCGTGCACAAGGCTTTGGCGATGAAGTAAAACGTCGTATCATGCTTGGTACTTACTCACTAAGCGCAGGTACGTATGATGCTTACTACAAAAAAGCTCAACAAGCACGTACACTTATCAAAGCAGACTACGACAAAGTATTTGAAGACTTTGACGTAATCATTGGACCAACTTCTCCAACACCAGCATTTAAAATTGGTGAAAACGTTGATGATCCAATGACGATGTATGCAAATGATATTTTAACGATTCCTATGAACTTAGCTGGTGTGCCAGCCATTTCAATTCCATGTGGTTTTGAAAATGAACTGCCATTAGGCTTACAAATTATCGGTAAATATTTCGATGAAGCAACAATTTACCGTGTAGCTCATGCTTTTGAACAAGCAACGGAGTTCCATAAACAAGTTCCTCAAATTTGGGAGGGAAAATAACATGAACTTTGAAACAGTCATTGGTTTAGAAGTACACGTTGAGTTAAAAACGAACTCAAAAATCTTCTCACCAGCACCAGCGCATTTCGGTGCTGAACCAAATACAAATACTACAGTAATCGATTTAGGTTATCCTGGTGTTCTGCCAGTACTAAATAAAAATGTTGTTGATTTCGCAATGCGTGCAGCACTTGCACTTAATATGGAAATCGAACAAGAAACAAAATTTGACCGTAAAAACTACTTCTATCCAGATAATCCGAAAGCTTATCAAATTTCTCAATTCGATAAGCCAATCGGTAAAAATGGCTGGATTGATATCGAGGTTGACGGCTATACAAAACGTATCGGTATTACGCGTCTTCATATGGAAGAAGATGCAGGGAAGCTTTCTCACGCTGGTGACCACTCTTTAGTTGACTTTAACCGTCAAGGTACACCACTTGTAGAAATCGTTTCTGAGCCAGATATCCGTACAGCAAACGAAGCGTATGCTTACCTAGAAAAATTAAAATCAATTATCCAATATACAGATGTATCTGACTGTAAAATGGAAGAAGGTTCACTACGTTGTGATGCCAACATTTCAATTCGTCCATACGGCCAAGAAGAATTTGGTACAAAGACAGAGCTTAAAAACCTTAACTCTTTCAACTATGTTCGCCGTGGGATTGAGCACGAGGAATTACGCCAAGCTGATGTCCTTCTTTCAGGTGGGGTAATTGATCAAGAAACTCGTCGCTTTGATGAAAAAACAGGTAAAACAATTCTTATGCGTGTGAAAGAAGGAACAGATGATTACCGCTACTTCCCAGAGCCAGATTTAGTTCGTCTATCGATCTCTGATGAATGGTTAGAGCGAGTAAAATCAGAAATTCCTGAACTTCCAGATGCTCGAAAAAAACGCTATGTTGATGAATTAGGCTTAACACCATATGATGCAGGGGTTCTTGTTATTTCAAAAGAAATCTCAGACTTCTTCGAGGCTATGGTAGTTAAAGGTGCAGATCCAAAGCTTTCAGCAAACTGGCTTATGGGTGATGTTTCTGCATACCTAAATGCAGAACAAAAAGACCTTAAAGATACTGCATTAACGCCAGAAAACCTTGCAGAAATGGTGAAGTTAATCACTGACGGTACAATTTCTTCTAAAATCGGTAAAAAAGTATTTACTGAATTAGTAGAAAAAGGCGGTTCCGCAGCAGAAATCGTTAAAGCAAAAGGTTTAGTTCAAATTTCTGATGAAGGTGCATTACTTGCTATCGTTACAGAAGTTCTAGACAACAATGCACAATCAATCGAAGACTTTAAAAACGGTAAGGATCGCGCTATCGGCTTCTTAGTTGGCCAAATTATGAAAGCTACTAAAGGTCAAGCGAACCCACCAATGGTCAACAAATTATTACAACAAGAGATTGCAAAACGTTAATTGCAATTGCAATAGAAGGCCAAGAGAGCAAATTCGTTTTCTTGGCTTTTTATTTTAAAAATGAATACATACAAAAGGCTCTTTGGGGTATCTCTACAAGATAAATACCTTGACAAGCAAAGTGTCAAAAGGCAGTTCAAAGGGTCAGATGCGATATTTTATTTATGATGATATGACTAAAAAATACCAAATTAGCACTTAATAGTTGTCTTCAAAGAGTATTCATAGCAAAATATAATATAGAACATGATATAACTTTAGGAGGTCAATCAATGAAAACTGAACAACAATATTTCGATGATGCGATTTCGATTCAACAATATATGGATAATATGACGACGTTAAAAGAGGAGAGCTTCCGTATTTATGATGGCTTCGAAGTGCCATTAAACGATGGCTTTATCGAGCTACTGAAGGACAAGAAACCAAAAATTTTAACAATTACTGAGGATTGGTGCGGAGACGCAATGTTAAACAATCCAATTATTCGCCGGGTTGCAGAGGCAGCAGGTTTAGAAATGCGCGCAGTACTTCGCGATGCTGATACAGATTTAATTGATCGCTATTTAACAAACGGTGGCCGTGCAATTCCGGTTTATGTTTTATTAGATGAAACTGGTCAGGTTGTTGGAAAATGGGGTCCGCGTGCACCAGAATTACAGGAACTAGTAGTGAGTAAACGAGCTACTTTACCGGATAAAGAAGATCCTACATTTGAAGATGCACAAAAAGCGCTATATGCAGAAATTCGTGAAGAGAATATTACGAATAAATCATATTGGACATTTGTTTATGAGGATTTTAAAAAGCAAGTAACAGCTGCATTGCAATAATTGCAAATCCTAAGGCTACATGTCAGAGAATGAGGACGAGCCTTGTTTTTGTTGATTATTGGAAGCTTAATGCAACATTTAAACGAATAATTCGTTGAAAGAAATAGAATCTTATGAAGCAGGAAGGTATGTTATGAAACGAGCAAGAATCATTTATAATCCTACATCTGGGCGTGAAGCGTTTAAAAAGCATCTACCAGAAGTACTGGCAAAATTAGAGGTAGCAGGCTATGAGACATCTTGTCACGCAACAACTTGTGAAGGCGATGCAACCATTGCAGCAAAAAATGCAGTTGAACGTGGCTTTGATATAATCATTGCAGTTGGTGGAGATGGCACATTAAATGAAGTTGTTTCAGGTGTGAGTTCATTTGAGAACCGCCCGAAAGTAGGGTTAATTCCGATGGGCACAACGAATGACTTTGCCCGTGCCGTGCATATTCCCCGAAATATTGAAGCTGCCGTTGACATCATTATTAAAGGTGAAACGTTGCCGGTTGATGTTGGTTTATTAAATGGGGAACGCTATTTCATCAATATTGCCGCTGGCGGACGTATTACAGAGTTAACTTACGAAGTGCCGAGTAAAATGAAAACAATGCTAGGACAGCTAGCTTATTACGTAAAAGCAGTAGAAATGATCCCGTCGATCAAAGCTTCTCATATGCGTATCGAATATGATGGCGAAGTGTTTGACGGGGATGCCATGATGTTTTTATGCGGCTTAACAAATTCAGTGGGTGGTTTTGAAAAGCTTGCACCCGACGCAAGTATTAATGATGGCTACTTTACTTTATTAGTATTGAAAAAAGTAAGCCTGCCTGAATTTATTCAGCTTGCCGCAATGGCATTAAGAGGCGAGCATTTGAATGATGATCGTGTGATTTATAAAAAGGCAAGTGTCGTAAAAGTATCTACTGAAGATGAAATACATTTAAACTTAGATGGTGAGTATGGTGGAGATGCACCTGCTACATTTGAAAACTTAAAGCGTCATATTGAAATTTTTGTTCCACTAGAAGATATTCGTGAGGAAGACCGTATTTAATGAAATATTAGAACAGGGCGCTCTCAATTTAGGAGGGTGCCTTGTTTTGTGGGCAAAATCGGTAAAAGCCCCATATATAGAGCTAAATATTCCCCTATAATTGGTATTGTGAATGAATTAAGAAAAATGTTTGGCAAATGTGAGTATAATACTTGAACAAAATTTGAAACCTTTATAATAGGCCGAAATTCCGGTCCATTATAAAGGTTTTTTTCGTTGCAATAGTGGAAAATGGGGTATAGATAAGGGAAAGGAAGTGTTGCCTTTGTATAAGTCACAGGAAAGAAAGCTCATTTGGCTAAGCTTTGGTGTTGCAATTATTATGCTACTTTCCATACTTGGAAGAATATTTGGAGGTTAGGGGGGCAATGAAATGGTGAATGAATCAGCAGTCTTTTGGAGTAGAGCATTAACGGAGCTAACTTTATCGTTCCATATTATTTATGCAACGATTGGTGTTGGTGTCCCATTAATGATTATGATCGCACAATGGACTGGGTATAAAAAGAATGATGAACACTATATTTTAATGGCAAGACGTTGGGCACGAGGTTTTGTTATTACAGTTGCAGTCGGTGTTGTTACAGGGACAGCAATTGGCTTACAGTTGTCTTTACTATGGCCGAATTTTATGCAGCTTGCCGGTCAGACAATTGCTTTACCACTTTTTATGGAAACGTTTGCGTTTTTCTTTGAAGCCATCTTTCTAGGCATCTACCTATATACTTGGGATCGCTTCGATAGTCAGAAGAAGCATATGCTACTGTTAATTCCAGTAGCTGTCGGCGCTTCGATGTCAGCTGTGTTTATAACAATTGTCAATGCGTTTATGAACGCGCCACAAGGTTTTGATATTGTGGACGGACAGCTTGTGAATATTCAACCTTTTTTAGCAATGTTTAATCCAGCAATGCCGACAAAGGTAGCGCATGTTCTCGTTACAGCTTATATGACGTCCGCATTTGTGTTAGCGTCTATTGCAGGATACCGATTACTTAGAGGTTCTAAGCATGTATACCATAAAAAATCTTTATACTTACTTATGAAGATTGGTCTGATTTTCTCCATTGCAGCAGCGATTATTGGAGACTTTTCAGGTAAGTATTTAGCTGAATATCAGCCAGAAAAACTAGCTGCAGCTGAGTGGCATTTTGAAACTGGAGATAAAGCTTCCCTAATACTACTAGGTGTATTAGATGGTGAAGAAGTTAAATATGCTATTAAAGTACCTTATGCTTTGAGTATTTTAGCACATAATAATCCAAATGCAGAGGTAATTGGCTTAGATCAATTTGCTAAAGAAGATCGACCACCTCTATATATTCATTACCTCTTTGATCTCATGGTGTTTATTGGCATGTTTATGGCATTAGTTTCACTGCTTTATGTATGCGGGAAAGCACGTGATTGGCAGTTTATTCATAGACGTTGGTTTAGATGGATTGTTGTTGCAGGTGGACCACTTTCCATTATTGCGATTGAAGCAGGATGGTGGCTTGCTGAAGTTGGACGACAGCCTTGGATCTTATATGGATTAATGCGAACACCAGAAGGGGCCACAACGAGTGACCATGTGGATTTAATGATGCTATTATTTACAGGTGTGTATGCAGTATTAGCAGTAGGAAGTATAGTGGTTTTAATTCGTATGTTCAAAAAGAATCCAATTGAGCGAGAAATAGAAGATCGCCATGCTGAAAAAGGCGGTGACATCTTATGACATTAGAGATTTTAGGTATTTCAGTTTTATGGATTTTCCTATTTGGCTATGTCATTGTAGCTTCAATCGATTTTGGGGCAGGCTTTTTTAATGCCTACAGCCTACTCATCGGAAAAAATCATATTTTAACGAATATTATTAAGCGTTATTTATCACCTGTTTGGGAAGTAACCAATGTCTTTTTAGTATTCTTCTTTGTGGGGATTGTTGGATTTTTCCCACAAACAGCTTTCTACTATGGAACCATTTTACTTGTCCCAGTTAGTATTTCGCTAGTGCTCCTTGCAATACGAGGCTCCTACTATGCATTTGAATCATATGGCGCACGTGGACATATTGGTTACACGTTGACGTATGGTATAGCAGGTTTACTTATTCCAGCTTCACTTTCAGTTGTATTCGCGATTGCTGCTGGTGGCTATGTTGATATTATTGATGGGCAACCTGTCTTGAACTATTGGACGTTGTATACGAGCCCGTTTGCTTGGAGTATTGTCGTGTTGAGCATCGCAGCAGTACTTTATATTTCAGCCGTGTTTTTAACTTGGTACGCTCACAAAGCGAAAGATAAACAAGCAACAAATTTAATGCGAAAATACGCACTTGCTTGGGCGTTGCCTTTAATGGTGAGTGCGCTCGGCATTATGTACGAAATGAAGTTTATCAACCCTGAAATTTATGATCACATGGTTAATTTATGGTGGATGTTTGCCATATCAGCTGTGCTGTTTATTATTACTGTAGTGTTAATATGGATGAGGAAAAATTACGGTCTTGCGGTTAGTTTATTAATCGCCCAATTCGCAGTGGCGTTTTTTGCATATGGTATCGCGCAATATCCATATTTACTGTATCCGTATTTAACAATTTACGATAGCTTTACAAGTACACAAATGGCGATTGCACTCGTCATTGCGTTTATTTTAGGACTTTGTTTGCTTATTCCATCACTGTTCTTGTTGTTGAAATTATTCCTTTTCAACAAGAATTATGTGACAGGAAAAGAAGACAATCACGCATAGGAGGGATACAACTATGACAAGTTTTTTAATTTTTTATGCGCCATTTATAGTCGTCATCCTAGGTATAGTCGCTACTTTCTGGTGGGCACCTAGAGATTACCACACAGTGAGGAAAGAGGAAAAGAGTCGCGAATAGCGGCTCTTTTTTCTACTCGTGTAAAGGGGAAGGTGTATTTGTTAGGGTATTCGGGTAAGCAGAGCAGATTACTTTTTGATCAGTTTGGAGTGAGAGCGAATCATCTTTGGCGCAAACTGAGCAGTTTGGAATGAAAGTGGATCACTTTTTGGTCTAACCTGAGCAGTTTGGAGTGAAAGCGGATCACTTTTTGGTCTAACCCGAGCAGTTTGGGAGGAGAGCGGATCACTTTTTGGTCTAACCTGAGCAGTTTGTGAGGAGAGCGGATCACTTTTTGGTCTAACCTGAGCAGTTTGGGAGGAAAGCGGATCACTTTTTGGTCTAACCCGAGCAGTTTGGGAGGAAAGCGGATCACTTTTTGGTCTAACCTGAGCAGTTTGGAGTGAAAGCGGATCACTTTTTGGTCTAACCCGATCAGTTTGGGAGGAAAGCGGATCACTTTTTGGTCTAACCTGAGCAGTTTGGAGTGAAAGCGGATCACTTTTTGGTCTATCCCGAGCAGTTTGGGAGGAGAGCGGATCACTTTTTGGTCAACCCGAGCAGTTTGGAATGAAAGTGGATCACTTTTTGGTCTAACCTGAGCAGTTTGGAGTGAAAGCGGATCCCATTCTTGGCCTACCCGAGCAGTTTGAGAGCAGACCCGATCATTTCCTCAACACACCCGAGCAGTTAATATTAAGCCTTGTTCTTTTTTCATCCGCCACAACATGCTACAATAAAGAGATTGAAATGGAGGATGTACGAATGTCAGCACCCGTGAAAAAGAATGACCGACTAACAGTTTATATAGAAGATTTAACGCATGATGGCAATGGCGTCGCAAAGGTCGATGGCTATCCATTATTTATCCAAGGTGCACTTCCTAATGAAACGGCGGAAGTACATGTTTTAAAAACATTAAAAAATTACGGCTTTGCGAAGGTTCTAGAAATTCTAAAACCATCACCAGATCGAGTAGATGCGCCTTGTGAATATTTCAAGCAATGTGGCGGCTGCCAATTACAGCATCTATCTTATGAAGGGCAATTAAAATGGAAAGAAAACATGGTACGTAATGTCATGCAGCGCATTGGTAAAATTGATGCACCTGTTTTACCCGTGAAAGGCATGGAAGAGCCTTGGCATTACCGTAATAAAGCACAAATACCTTTCTCTTCAAATGAAGCAGGACAAGCAATTGCAGGCTTCTATAAAACGAAGTCTCATAGCATTGTGGATATGGAGCGTTGTTTAATTCAGACAGGGGAAGCGGACGCTATTCTTGTAGGTTTGAAAAAGGAATTAGCAGCAATCGGTATTCGACCATATAACGAGGAAACACATGAGGGAATGCTACGTCATGTAGTCATTCGTAAAGCACGAGCAACTGGTGAAGTTATGGTTGTTCTTGTAACTAAAAAGAAAAAATTCCCGCAAAAAGAAGCTACTGTTGCGACAATCCAGAGGCTTGTCCCGAATGTAACGTCCATTATGCAAAACGTTAACAGCGACAAAACGAACGTTATTTTCGGTGATGAAACTGTAAGCCTGTGGGGCAAAGACGTTATTATTGATACGATTGGCGATGTGCGCTTTGAAATTTCAGCTCGTTCATTTTATCAAGTAAATCCTCAGCAAACGGAAGTTCTATACAAACAAGCATTAGACTACGCTGACCTGCAGGGTGATGAACGAGTAATTGATGCTTACTGTGGTATAGGGACAATTTCATTATTCCTTGCACAAAAAGCAAAGGCTGTTATGGGTGTTGAAATTGTACCGCAAGCTATTGAAGATGCGAAGCGCAATGCAGAATTAAATGGTTTTACTAATACGTATTTTGAGGCAGGCCCAGCAGAGGAAGTAATTCCACGCTGGTATAAGGAAGGCAAAGAAGCGGATGTTTTAGTAGTAGACCCACCACGAAAAGGTTGTGACGAAGCACTTCTAAAGACAATTTTAGAGCAACGTCCTAAGCGCGTTGTTTATGTGTCCTGTAATCCAGCTACATTAGCACGTGACCTTAGAATTTTGGAGGATGGGGGCTATCAAACGCAAGAGATTCAGCCTGTAGACATGTTCCCGCATTCGACACATTGTGAAGCGGTAGCGTTGTTGGAGTTGGGATAATAGAAAAAGCAGCTGATATAGAAAAAATCTATACCATCTGCTTTTTTGCGATTTTCGTTAATGTACTTGTGTTTGATAATAAGTCATTTAGCGTGATATAAGTGTAAAAGAAGTGGAACATTTGGCTTTATATTATTTGACCAAGAGTTTGAAGATGTATCGATAGTGAGAGGAATTGAGTTTTAAATGATAGATAATTTTTGGCGTGATTTACCACGACCATTTTTTGTACTTGCACCAATGGAAGATGTGACAGATGTTGTTTTTCGTCACGTAGTAAGTGAAGCGGGTCGACCGGATGTATTTTTCACAGAGTTTACTAACTCAGATAGCTATTGTCATCCAGAGGGCATGAAAAGTGTGCGTGGCCGTTTGATTTTTACAGAAGATGAACAGCCTATGGTGGCACATATTTGGGGGGATAATCCCGAATATTTCCGTCAAATGAGTATTGGCATGGCAGAGCTAGGATTTAAAGGCATCGATATTAATATGGGCTGTCCTGTACCGAATGTGGCATCGAGAGGAAAAGGGAGTGGCCTTATTTTGCGTCCAGACGTTGCGGCAGAACTTATTCAAGCAGCAAAAGCGGGCGGACTGCCTGTCAGCGTGAAAACACGACTTGGCTTTAAAGAGGTAAATGAGTGGGAGGAGTGGCTTACGCATATTTTAAAACAGGATATTGCGAATCTTTCTATTCATTTACGTACAAGAAAGGAAATGAGCCAAGTAGATGCGCATTGGGAGCTAATTCCGGAAATCAAAAAATTACGTGACCGTATCGCACCAAATACGTTACTAACAATCAATGGAGACATTCCTGACCGTCAAACTGGGCAGCAGCTCGCTGAACAATATGGCATTGATGGCGTTATGATTGGGCGAGGTATTTTTAAAAATCCTTTTGCCTTTGAAAAAGAGCCAAAAGAGCATAGCAGTAAAGAGTACCTTGATCTTTTAAGACTGCAGCTTGATCTTCAAGATCAATATGCGGAGGTACTGCCACGTTCAATCTCGGGGCTGCATCGCTTTTTCAAAATTTATGTCAAAGGGTTCCGTGGAGCTGGTGAATTAAGAAATCAATTGATGAACACGAAGTCAACAGATGAAGTGCGTGTATTGCTTGATAACTTCGAATCAAACAATGTGGATTGACGAAGGACGGTAAATAGACAAGAGGGGCAATGAACCCCTCTTTTTTGTTGCCTAATTCAGTTTTGTAAAGTATCTTATCTCTTCTTTATCCGTATAAAAGCCAACAGATTCGTATAGAGTTAAGGCTGATTTATTTGTAGTTAATACCATGAGAGTAGCTTTTTGTAGCTGATGAGACTTAAGATATTTCAAAGCCTGTGTAAGCGAAAACTTGGCAATCCCGCGCTTCCTCCATGGTTCACGGACAAAAACGTCCTCTATTACACCGTAATCTTCTTCTTGCCATGTCATCAGTCCGCCAACAATAGTGTCTGTTTGACGTATGACCATGGATGTCCAAAGCTTGTTATTCTTGTATTCAGTTAGCCTATTAAGACCAAGGGGAGTGTCAGGCCAAATTTCAGCCTCTATATCAAGATAATCATTTTCTTCGCTGGATGTCTCCATGTTCCAGTATGAGAATTGAAACTCTTCTTGTAGTTTTAAATCATAAATCGGTGTATTCAAATCTCGATTCATGCGATATAAACTATTCAGAGGAAGGTATCCTTTTTGAACAAAAAACTGATTGTTAGCTGTTTCTTCTGAATCATTACCAACACAAAGTATTGTTCCGTATTCTTTAGGCAAAGTGTCCTTTAATTGCTTTGCTCTTGTGAAAAGATATTGATAGACTTTGTCGAGCAAAGCCATGTCATGTTCTCTTTCAGAAATGGTTTTAAGATTAACGTATATGGAGTGATTGTTTTCTTTTGAACGACCAGGAGGTACAACGTTAATAATGCTAACTTGCCCCTTTGCGACCATCTTCCCATCTTCAAATGCGCAGTAAACGTTACTCCAATTATCTTCGTCCCCGACCCACCAAAATGTCGCGTTCTCTTTTGCTGTTATGGATCGGTACAACTCGCCAAGTAAAGGCATATCTCCTTGTTCGAAGTTTCGAATGAAAATTTCTGTTGATGATTGGCTCAAAATAATACTCCTCTCATTAGTAGAGAATTTCGCAATTTAGAAGATTACTATGCGAGTTCCCTGTATAAATACTATTTAATATTTTATGCTATAAAATGGTATTATATGTAACAGGGTATTTTGTGTTCCTAAGTTTGATTCTTTAAATAACTCTTTCTAAAATAGTGTTACCCATTGCCTAAAAGGAGAACTAACTATATACAAACTTATGCTTATTCAAGAGAACTTTGAGCGCTATGGGGATACTGTTGTATAGCCTGAAGAATTTTTGAATAGAGAGGAAAATGAAGACTCATATCTCAACTTTTTAAGTGCTGGGGTAATTTTTTTAACTATAAAGCATTGCCTTTTCAATCATAATCTTATAGAATGTAGAACGATATAAATGAACGAAATAAATTTCCTTTAATGCGGTCCAGAGAGGCTGAAAAGGGCTACATGATATTTTTTAAGCTAACAATATCTTTGTTTTCGCACGCCCTTTTTGTCCTCTGTGACAAAAGGGCTTTTATTTTGCTAATTAATATCTCTTTTAAAGGAAGTCCTGTGAGGCTTCAAAAGAGAATGGAAAAGAATTGTGATATCCATTCCCTCAAATAGGCTAGAAGAGTTTTTAACTAACAAGAAACTGGAGGATCGTAAGAATGGATTATCGTAAGAAAACAGTGGTCGCGTCAGTAGCTGGTTTAACGTTGGAAGGAATGGACATTATGTTTATTTCCTTTGCGATGACAATGATTATTTCGGAATTTAACATTGATTTTGCAACGGGTGGACTGATTTCTTCCATAACGAATATAGGCATGCTGTTAGGCGGTATTATTTTTGGAGTTTTAGCTGATAAGTATGGACGAGTAAAAGTATTTACTTATACCGTCTTGTTGTTTGCGCTCGGTACAGCTTTAACTGGATTGGCAACAAATATTGAACAAATTTATATTTATAGATTTATCGCTGGTCTTGGTGCAGGGGGCGAATACGGTATTGGTATGGCTCTTGTTGCCGAGGCTTGGCCGAAGAATAAGCAAGGAAGAGCCTCTTCATATGTAAGTGTAGGTGCTCAATACGGAGTTATTTTAGCAGCGTTACTAAGTGCAGTTATTCTTCCAACTTTAGGATGGAGGGCTTTATTCTTTGTCGGTGTGTTACCTGTCATTTTCGCATTCATTGTGCGAAAAAATCTTGAGGAATCACCAGAGTGGGTGGCTTCTCAGAAAAATAAAAAAATCAACAAGAAACATGAAAAAGGGAAGTTAGCGCAATTATTTGAAACGCCTCGAACTTCGATGACGACAATTTCATTAATCGTTATGGCAACTGTTCAAATTGCTGGTTACAATGGCTTAATGATTTGGTTACCATCTATGCTGCAGCAATCTCAAGGTTTATCAGTTTCAAGCTCGGCACTTTGGACAATTAGTACAGCAGTTGGCATGATTATTGGGATGCTAACGTTTGGACGATTTATGGATCAATATGGTGCAAAGCGTGCTTTCGGAATCTTTTTACTTGCCTCTGCATGTGCAGTGTTTTTATACTCTTATGCCACAGGAAGTGTTGCAATTTTATTAGGTGGTGCGATTGTTGGCTTCTTCTCAAATGGCATGTTCGCAGGGTATGGAGCTTTAATTAGCAGCTTCTATCCGGTGCAAATTCGGAGTACAGCAACAAACACGATTTTTAACTTCGGTAGAGCAATTGGAGGATTTTCACCAATCTTTGTCGGCTATATTCTTCAAAGTTATGATATGACGGTCGTTATGATCTATTTAGCAGCCTTATATTGCATTTCCTTTATCGTGATGCTTACTTTAAAAAAAGGGACAAGTGAGGCTTTACAACCAGTTGAAATTAAATAATAATGAAAATAAGAACGAATTCCAATTAATAAAAGGGATTCGTTCTTTTTTGAAATTTATTATTATAATAAACCTTTTGAACGTTTTTCAGCCATTTCTACGAGGCGTTTTGTTATTTCTCCTCCGACTGAACCGTTTGCACGAGAAGAGGCTTCTGGCCCTAATTGTACATTGAATTCTTGTGCGATTTCATATTTCAATTGATTAACGGCTTCATGTACACCAGGAACTAGAAGCTTGTTTGAACTGCGATTAGCCATTTATCTCACCTCCTTGTGATTAGAATGGTCGAGAGTTAGCTAATCATACATGTTAAAAAATAAAATGCACATTCTAAATACTATAGTAAAGTAACTTTTGGAAAACTAACTAAAATTGTGAATGTCTCTGCTATAATAGTGTAATGCTTCAATTTCGAGGATATAATTGTTAGAAGCGCTTTTACAGTTAAAATGGAGGTTTTTTAAATGACGAACAATGATATTTTAATTCGTTTAAGATATGCATTAGATATCAAAAATGCAGATATGGTTAAAATATTTCAGCTAGGAGGCATGGACTTTACGAAGGAAGAAGTATTGAACATGCTTATTAAAGTTAATGATGAGGAAGAAGCACCAGAAGAATACATCAAATGTAATAATAAAATGATAGAGGCATTTTTAAATGGATTTATTACATTTAAACGAGGTCCTCAAAAGCCTAAGCCTGGTCAGCCGGAAGGACCACTACCTGTTTCAGGAAAAGAGAGTCCTAATAATATGCTATTAAAGAAAGTAAAGATAGCGTTAGCCTTAACGAGTGAGGAGATGCTCGATATTTTATATGATGGAGGCGTTAACGTTTCTAAAGGCGAATTAGGTGCCATCTTAAGAAATCCAAGTCATCGTAATTATAAAGAATGTGGCGATCGCTTTGTGAGAAATTTTTTAAGAGGGCTTACAGATAAATATAGAGAATAAAACACTCTATGCATTGTCAATAGTAAATTTCGGTAAAGAGTAATGAATTAAGGATTAAAAAGCAACTACAATTTTGTAGTTGCTTTTTTGTGTGAGGATTTACACGAAATATCTCTATTTAGATAAAAATATTCTACAAAAAGCTATTTTTTCTTAGTTGAATGTTGTTGACAATTTGTGACCAAAATGTGTACAATGAAATTGACATAAAGTTGTCACAAAGAGGTAAAATAAATGTTCACGAACAGAGGGGTGCTTTTATGTTTAGTTTAAACATTTTATTAGTTGCTATCGCATGTGTTACTATTCCACTTGTTGTTGCTTCAGTGATGTTAGACATTTTTTATGCAGAAAAGAAAAAAGTTCGTTTTTCATTACGCCGTACATCTATGTGGTATTCATGTATGTTTGCTTTATCCTTCATACCGTCAGTCTTATACATGACACTAAAATAAATAACTATCTTTAATAAGAATAATCATTTAGGGGTAATTGATTATTCAAAATTATAGTAGCAGCTACAATATTACGTTGTAGCTGTTTTTAATTGCTTTAAAGAGGATTATGGACGCGCCGAGAAAAATATGTAATAGTATCTATTTCATACTAATAATAAAATAGTAAAAAATATGTGTATTTTAATCTGGTAACATTGACTACTTTTACCCATTGTGTTAATTTGAGGAGGAAAAAGATAGGCAAATCTACTGAAAGGTAGAGACGCAAAGCTACAGGTCTAAGGTATTAAATACTATGATGGCTGAGCTGCAAAGAGTACTAGTTAAGTACATATATTGCTAGTCATATTCTTTGATGCCTATTTCTTTTGAAATAGGTATTTTTTGTCGAAAATACAATAAAGGAGGAAGAAATAATCATGAAGTTGTTTAAAAATGTTTCATTAAAAAACAAACTTTTACTAACGGTTTCTATTATTGTTTTACTTCTAATTGCTATTATTACTACACAAAGTATTAGAGAATTAAACAATAGAATGTCTGTTGATTTAGAACGAGAGTTGAAAAGTGTTGGTGTATTGACAGCTATGAATCTTGACAGTGATGTCATTAAAGATTTATTGACTGAAAAGGGAGAAACTAATACTAAATTTAAGAAAATCCAAAAACAACTCGATAAGATTCAAGAAGAACAAGGAATTATGAGTTGGAGCTATATTTGGGATGTGAAGGATGCAGGTGGCGTTAACCCGATAGGCTATACATCTAATTTGAACGACGTATATGAAGCGGGTGAAATCTTTACTGATTTAGCAGATGAACATGTAAAAACAGCTAAATTGGCAATTCAAAATAATAGCACTGAAGTAACCGATATTTTCCAAGATCCGTATGGTTCATGGCGAACTGTATTTAGCCCTATTAAAGATGA
Source organism: Lysinibacillus sp. NPDC058147 (assembly GCF_042884205.1). Lineage (NCBI taxonomy): Bacteria > Bacillati > Bacillota > Bacilli > Caryophanales > Bacillaceae > Lysinibacillus > Lysinibacillus sp. NPDC058147. The sequence goes on along the minus strand of NZ_JBHVUJ010000009.1, from coordinate 80,613 downwards.
TAATGGCAAGCTCATTGCGTTATTAGGTATTGATTATTCTGCGGACTACATAAATACCATCATTAAAACAAGTGTTATAAAACAAATTGTTATGGCTGTTATTGGAATTTTAATTTTATTAGCTTTACTTTACATAATTATTGATCGTCTATTAAAACCACTTAAGAAAGTAGTAAATGCTGCAAATCAAGTAGCGAATGGGGAATTAACAAATGTAGATTTAGAAATAACGAAGGACGAAATCGGAAATTTATCTAAATCGATTAATACGATGGTTTCAAATTTACAACATATCATTTTAAATATTAGAAATACATCTGATAACGTTTCTTCTGCTGCTAATCAGCTAACTGTTAATGCTGCAGAAACATATAACAGCGCAACAAATATTGCTCAAGACATGGGACAAATAACGCAAAACGCTGAGGCGTCAATGGTTATGACTGAGGAAACAGCTGCTGCTATGGAAGAAACAGCGACAGGCATCCAGCAAATTGCTGACTCTGCTAATACGGCTGCTGAGTCATCTATTTCTGCTTCTCAAGCTTCTGAACGTGGAAATCATGTTGTTCAACAAGTCATAGCGCAAATGGAGTTGATCAATAGTTCTGTTGAACAAATAGGGACAACAATAAACGGTTTACATATCAATACGAAAAAAATTAGCGATATTGTAAGTCTTATTACAGCAATAGCAGATCAAACAAACCTACTAGCATTGAATGCGGCAATCGAAGCTGCTAGGGCAGGAGAGCATGGGAAAGGCTTCGCGGTTGTTGCTGACGAGGTTAGACGATTAGCAGAACAATCATCACAATCTGCAACTGAAATATACAATTTAATTAGTACAATTCAAGCTGATTCAAACGCTTCTATCACTGTTATGGAAAAAGGGAAAGAAGATGTAAAGGCTGGTATGGAGTTTACAAATGAAGTAGGGGAAATCTTTAAAGAGATTCTCACTTCATCAGAAGAAGTTGCAAGTCAGATTCGCGAAATTTCAGCTGCGTCTCAGCAAATTTCTGCTTCATCGGAGGAAGTAGCTGCATCTGTCAATAATATTAAGCAATCTACAGAGCAGTCATCTGAATTCTCATCGAATGTGTCAAACGCAACGCAAGAGCAATTGACGACCATGCAAGAGGTGAAAGAGGCATCTTCTTCATTAGGAAAAACAGCAGAAGAATTGCAGGTACTTGTAGCAAAATTCAAATTGGAGAATGATTAATGATGGAAATTAATTTTAAAGGAAAAAATGTACTAATTACAGGTTCAAGTAAAGGAATCGGCAAAGCCATTGCTTTAGGTTTTGCCGAACATGGAGCCAATGTATTCATTAATTACATTGGTGATGACAACGAGGCAGAAGAGGTTCGCGCACTAGCAGAAAAGTTTGGTGTAAAGGCTATGAAATTTAATGCAGACGTATCGGATTCTCAGCAAGTTCAAGCTATGTATCAATATATGGACGAACAGTTAGGCGATATTGATATTCTTGTCAATAACGCTGGATTTGCACAGGCTTCAAGCATTACGGATTTAACAGATGAGCAGTGGGATAAAATGATTAAAGTTCATCTTTACGGTTGTTTCTACAACTGTCGAGAAGCAGCAAAAAGAATGAAAGAACGAAACATAGGAAAAATTATTAATATTTCTTCTGATATTGGTAGCTTAGGTTGTGAAGAATTTACGCATTATTCTGCTGCAAAGGGTGGCATTAATGCATTTACGAAAGCTTTGGCACGAGAGTTAGCTCCTACGATATTAGTCAATGCAGTAGCTCCTAGTGGAACATTTACAGACATCCTAAAGGAATTTGGTGAAAATTATGTAGAGGAAGAGTCTGCTAAATATCCGTTAAAACGATTAGCTCAACCAGAAGAAATCGCAAAGACTGTATTATTTTTAGCTTCAGAAAATGCGAATTTCTATACGGGTCAAATATTAACGCCTAATGGTGGAGTCGTTATGAACGGATAATGTGGAAAACTAAGGAGCAATACTATGTTAAATATAATCATCTTTAGCTTATACTTAATTTTTATTTATTACATTGGATATAAAGGATATAAACGAGTTAATACTGCGGAGGATTTAATTGTAGCTGGTTGGAGTATGCCTTTATCTGTTGTAACAGGAAGTCTGGTGGCGGCCTTATTAGCTGCCCCATTCTTCTTTGCGGCAGTAGGCTCAGGTTACACAAGTGGCGGCTTTGAAGGATCGGCGACAATGGGTGGTTTAGGGACTTGTATGATTCTTGGGTCACTCATTTGGACGAAGCCATTACGTAGATTAAAAGGTTGGACATTAGCAGACTACTATGGATTACGCTATGGCAGTAAAAAGCTAGGCGCTTATACAGGTGTCGTAATGGCGATTGCCTTCGGTGTTTTTAATGCAGCTGCCTTAACAGTTGGTGGCACGTATATTATTCAGCAGCTGTTGCAAATTGATTTCGTTCCAGCGGCATTACTTTTTGTATCATTAACAGCTCTATACTCTGTAATTGGTGGTTTATGGGCTGTAGCCTATACGGAAATTGTTCAGGGGGCACTGGCAGTAGCGGGTATAGTAGGGATTACAATTTTTATCTTATTCTATTATCCTGATGTAACATTTAACCCAGAGTGGTGGAATATTAGTGAACTCTTCAATAAGGCTGGGGCAGAGTTTTGGACGCTATATCTTGTGTTAGCACTTGGTGATATTCCAGCGGTGGATTTAGGACAAAGGGTAGCCGCAGCGAAAAGTCCAAAAGTAGCACAGCGTAGTATGATTATAGCTGGAACAATTATTATCGCAATTAGCTGGATTCCGGGTATGTTAGGAGAAGCGTTTAAAACGATTTATCCTAATAGTACAAATCCAGAGACGTTAATGCTTGCCTTTGCTCAAGGGTATTTCCCACCGTTACTAGCAGCCATCTTTTTAACAGCAATGGCAGCGATGGGGATGTCTACTGTAGCCGCGTGTTATGTTGCGACTTCAGGAATTGTCACAAAAAACATTTATTTAGACTTTATTAATCGTAACCCGGATCCTAAAAAACTATTAAGATTTTCAAGACTTATTATTATTTTAAGCGCTTTGCTAGGCTTAGTTCTAGCGGTCAGCTTCCAGAAAGTCATTGATTTAGCTTATTTAGCATGGGATGTTATTTTCGTAACTATTTTCTGGCCAATCGTTTTAGGGCCATTTTGGAAGCGAGTAAGTACACCAGCAGTTTGGGCAAGTATATCTGTCGGGTTAGTATATTACATTATTACATCTTTAACATATGTTCCTAGTTTTACTATCCAATCAGAAGGATTTTTAGGTTTGTTAAATGAGCTGTGGCAGGCACCTGTTTTCTCAGGCGTTGTGATCACAGGTATTACAATTGTTATCGTTAGTTTGCTTATTCCACCTTCGCAACATGTTCTAGAGATGCATAAAATTGAAAAAGATAAGACTTTAGACGATGTTGGTAGTAAAGAGGAATTAAAGGAATATTCAAATTGAAAATTATTTAAAAATATAAATTTGGAAACACGAGAGCGTTGATTTTTAATGCCCTCGTGTTTTTTTTATACTGAAAACAACAGTCAAAAATGGCATTTTTAGCTTGTTTTAGCAAAAAAAATAAAGTACTTTGGTAATAGAAACATTTTACTAGAAGAATGTTGTAAAATTTGTTGTTACTAACAATTCTATAGAAATATTCACGTAGAAAATGAAATTTAAGAATTATAAGGGGTTTATCGATGAGAAGTAGCTTAAAAATTAAGATGTTAATGGTATTTTCAATTTTACTCGTTATTTCGTGTTTTCTGATTAGCTTTTTTATTTATCGTTCTTCATTGGAGCTAGTGAAAGAAACAGTAGGTCAGCAAAACGTAAATATGATTGATCAGGCAATCTCAAAGATAGACGTTAAAGGCTATCAAAGTATAGAAATTGGTGCAAAAAAAGATGATTATTATTATGAATTACAAAAAGAATTGAGCGCTGTTAAAGAGCTACATAAGGTATCTAGTTTGTATACAATGACTCGAGTAAAAAACGGTGATGGATATGACTATTACTATATGATAGATAGTGTACCTAATGATGATTCAACGATTGGCAATAAAGAGGAATCACCAGAATCTTATCCTAAAATGAAGCAAGTATTTGAAACAGGGAAAATACAATTTCAGCTATCAAATGATTCACAATACGGAGCGGTACTTGCTATCTATGCACCAATAAAAAATGATGCTGGCGAAGTTATAGGATTAATAGGGGCAGATTTAGATGCCACGGAAGTTTATGCGGACATGAACGCTAATCAAATGAAAATTATTATGATTACTCTAATTGTATTAATAGTAGGGATCTGCATTGTTTATTTCTTCACAGATTATTTAACGAAGCCATTAAGAAAATTAACATCACAAGTAAAACAAGTTGGCAATGGTGATTTAACCGTAAAAATAGAAACAGATCGAAAAGACGAAATTGGAGTTTTGACAAGTGCATTCCAACAAATGGTGCTAGATTTGCAAAATATAATTATGGGAATCAATTCTGGCTCTAAGCAGTTAATCGATACAACTAATGGAGTGGCAAAAAGTAGTGAAAAGGCAACTGAAGCGATTAGTCATATTTCTGCATCTATCCAGGAAGTGTCAGCTGGGGCTCATGCACAGTATAAAAGCTCAGAGGAAAGCTCAGCTACATTAGAGCAGATGTCGGAGGGCATTCAACAAATTGCTGAGGCTTCTTCAAATGTATCTCAATTATCATCTCTTAGCCTACAAAACGTAGAGCTTGGAAATGGAAACATTGAAAAAGTGATTCATCAAATGAATATTATTAATGATTCCGTTCAATTATCTGCAAATGCAATTAAAAAACTAGAGAGTCAATCTAAAGAAGTATCACTTATCATCAATATGATTCGTGATATTGCTTCACAAACTAATCTACTCGCACTAAATGCTGCAATTGAAGCGGCTAGAGCTGGCGAATCTGGAAAAGGCTTTGCTGTAGTAGCTGAAGAAGTAAGAAAGCTTGCGGAGCAATCAGAAAAATCGGCGAATAGTATTTCAAATTTGATCTCCAAAATAAATGAGGATACAAGCTTAACGGTGCAAACGATGAATGTTGTAACAGAAAATGTAGAAGACGGTTTACAAGCTGTTGAAGAAGCTGGAAAATCATTTGAAAGTATTCTCCAATCTATTCAGGGCGTAGTATCTCATACAAAAATAGTTTCTGTAACCTCTGAAGAAATGTCCGCATTTTCTCAGGAGATTACAGCAGGAGTTATGGAAACAACGATGCTTGCTAATAAGGCTGCAAAGGCAACAGAAAGTGTTGTAGAGCGTACGATGGAACAGGAAAGCTACAACCAAGATATCCTTCATTCTATTTTAAAACTGAATAAAATGGCAGAAGAACTTGAAAAATCCGTTTCAAAGTTTGATGTAGATGTTCGAAACGCAGATAATTCCCATAGAAATTAAGAATGAAAAGATAATCGTTAGAATAAAATTTCTATTAACATGGATGAAATAATTCTATCGATTATCTTTTTGAGGGTGGGATATAGATGAAAACCTTTTTTCTTATATTTCTAGGAATAATCTATTTATTACTAGCAAATTCAGTTGAAACGGCTATTTTCAGTAAGGTCTACTTTTTAATTGGTTTAGGATTAATAATAGTAGGAATTATCCGTTATGTTAAAGAGCGATATATTTATATCAATACATTAAATGAAATGAAAGAGGCAAGTGAGGAAGTGCTTATGGCTATCCCTCATACACATTGCATCATCTCAAATGATTGTTTAAGTGCTTTATTATTAAATGAACCTACAAATACACTTTTCTTCGTAAGTAGAGAAGATCTAGAGGATGATTTGATAAAAAAAGAAATTCCGTTCAATAAAATATATGAAGTTGCTATAGTTGAGGACGAAATGTATATTGCAAGGACTGGCAATAGCTTCATAAGTGGTTCATTACTGAGTGAAGAACTGGATTTAGAAGAAGAGGGATTAGATGAAGAAGATCCTGAGTATAACACTGTATCTCAATTGACGTTGAAAATTGTAGCTGATAACTTATCTGACCCTATTCTAGAATATGCTTTTATGGATAACAGTGAGCCTATATCAAGAGAAGAGGAGGAGTATCAAGAAGCGCTTGAGTTATGTGAGGAATGGTTTCAGAAGATCAGTGTTATTATCAAACGTTATGAGCTTGAAAGGGTACCGATTAGACATTGGCAATAAGTTAAAAAAGCTATCTCGACATTACGTTCGAGATAGCTTTTTTAACTTCTAGAATAATCTAGAGTGATGATCCGGTCCCGCCCCAAAGTGATCGGTAAGCAAGAGAAGTGATCCGGTCCCGCCCCAAAGTGATCGGGTAAGCTAAAGAAGTGATCAGGTATCGCCCCAAAGTGATCGGGTAAGCGAGAGAAGTGATCAGGTATCGCCCCAAAGTGATCGGGTAAGCGAGAGAAGTGATCAGGTACCACCCCAAAGTGATCGGGTAAGCGAGAGAAGTGATCAGGTACCACCCCAAAGTGATCGGGTAAGCCAGAGAAGTGATCAGGTACGGCCCCAAAGTGATCGGGTAAGCGAGAGAAGTGATCCGATCCCGCCCCAAAGTGATCGGGTAAGCAAGAGAAGTGATCCGGTCCCGCCCCAAAGTGATCGGGTAAGCAAGAGAAGTGATCCGGTCCCGCCCCAAAGTGATCGGGTAAGCGAGAGAAGTGATCAGGTACCACCCCAAAGTGATCGGGTAAGCAAGAGAAGTGATCCGGTCCCGCCCCAAAGTGATCGGGTAAGCGAGAGAAGTGATCCGGTCCCGCCCCAAAGTGATCGGGTAAGCGAGAGAAGTGATCCGGTCCGGCCCCAAAGTGATCGGGTAAGCGAGAGAAGTGATCCGGTCCCGCCCAAAAGTGATCGGGTGAGCCAGAGAAGTGATCCGGTCCGGCCCCGAAGTGATCGGGTATCGCCGCGTCCCTATAAGTCATTGGCAGTAAATAATAGAAAAAAGCTATCTCGAAATAGAAAAAGTTGAGATAGCTTTTGTTGTGTAGTCGATTAAATTTTAAATTGCTGTAGCTGGTTATTTAGCTCCTCAGCCATTCCTGCAAGCTGATTTGCACTTTTAGCGATTTCATCCATTGTAGCAGCGGTTTCTTCTACAGTGGCTGTTGTTTGTTCTACGCCAGCAGCGGATTCTTGAGAAACAGACGCTATTTCATCAACTGAAGCATTAATGGACTCGGAATTTTGAGCAACTTTGTTTAAATTGCCTGAAATGGTATTTATGTTAAGAATCATTTCTTCAACGGCTTCCGATATTTGGTCAAATGTTTCATTTGTTTGGTTTAGTTGGGAGGTTCCTTTTTTTACTTCCTCATAGCCGGATTGCAGAGCACTTGTTACATTGCCAGTTTCACCTTGAATACGGTTGACGATTGTTGAAATATCAGTGACAGAGAATTGTACTTGTTCTGCTAGCTTTCGAACTTCATCGGCTACAACTGCAAAACCTTTACCATGCTCTCCTGCACGAGCTGCTTCAATGGCAGCGTTTAGGGCAAGTAAATTTGTTTGATTTGAAATATCATCAATGACAGAAACAAGCTTGGAAATTTCGGCAGACTGTACATTTAAGCCTTCAACTTTTTTCACTGAATCTAAAACAATCTCATTAATAGCTACCATTTGTTGTGTTGATTGTATCATTAAGCCTTTACCAGTTGTTGTTAGTTTTTGTACATGACTTGAATGTTCTTTTAATTTAATGCCTTCCTGTGTTGTTCCATGAATACTGCGCTGGAAAGAAGACATTGTTTCGGCTAAATCACCTGCTGTAGAGGCTTGTGTTTCTGTGCCAGAGGCTAGCTCCTGCATAGTCACGGTAATTTGTTCTGTACCTGATTGCACTTCATTAGAAGATTGGGCCAGCTCTTCACTACTAGCTGCTACTGTTTCGGAAACCGTATAGATTGAGCTAATGGTTTGCTTTAATTTTTCATTCATTTCATTGGCGGAAAGCATTAATTGACCAATCTCATCATGTTGAGTTATTGGAAGTAGTTCATGTTGCAAATTGCCATCCGCTAATTCGCTCATGCGCTTTGTGACAATCGTAATAGGATTAGAAATGTTTCTAGCAGTGACAATGGCGATTAGGACACCTGCGATTGCTAATATTATGCTAACAATCAGTCCGACTATTTTATTGTTTAAACTTGTTGATACTACGTCATCTCCTACCTTAGTAATGGCATCGGAGCGTTTATCGGCCAATTCTTCATAACCAACACGAACATCGATTACAAGATTATTCATAGCTGTTAAATTTTTTAATGCTAATTCTCTATCCCCTTTTTTATAAACATCGAATACTTCGGTATTTACGCGATTGCTCCATGTACGTGCCATTTCTACTAGTGCCTCACGCTCAGGCGTATTTTCATATTTCTCCACAATACTATTATTGTCCTCAGCAATTTGACGATATTCATTAAACATTTCTATGTATTTTTCTTCACCAGATACAACATAACTTAAAGCTGCAGAGAGGCGAACACTCATAGACATTGCTAGATTCTTACTTGCAGTTAAGACTTGTAAATCTTCTTTTACTAAACCTTCTGCTTGTTTTTCCATCTTATTATTAGAAATGTAGCTATAAGTTGTAAAACAAACAACTAATACTAATAAAAGAAGAAATGCACTTAATATTCGAGCTTTAAGTGTTTTAAACTGAAAAATACCTTTCATCTTCTCCCACCCTTTGTTGGTCTATAAATTGTTATAGTACAACTATTATTTTATAACTAAATCTTTATATAAATAAGCCCTTTTAATGGAAAAGTAAAAAATAGTTTTTTTAGTACAATAACATTTTAATGTTAATTAGGTAGGTAGTTAAAAATATGTGTCTTAAGTGTAATTATGGAGTTTCTTTTATATCTGTATGTATTTTTTCCTACTAAATGAAAAAAGCACTTGCTGCAAAAGTGCACCAAGCGCCCTAAAATGTATTTTCTTTCAGCACCTCTCACCTTGGAAGGTGCGAGATGGAGAAAGCCTTCGAAATGAATATAAGAATGTAGCCTAAACCTTCGCAAAACTCCACGTCTTTGGCATTAGCAAATGAGACTGACATCGTAACGGCATTAGCCGAACGAACTTTGCCAGACATCCTGGGTTATTGTTTTGCTTTTTTAGCTTGTCGTTCCCATTGTAGTAACGATGGATATGGATCAAATGCCCATTCTGTACGTCCATTGAACTTATATATACCGTAGTGAAGATGAGGCGGGAATTTTCCGGATGTCCCTTCTTTACCGTAGCCAGAGCTACCGACATAACCGAGAATAGTTCCAGGCTCGACAAGGTCTCCTACGTTAATCTTTTTATTATAACTACCAAGATGGGCATAATAATGATATGAATTATGATTATCTCGAATTCCTATACGCCAACCACCAAATTGGTTCCAGCCCTTTATTTCCACTACTCCATAAGAGGTAGAAACTACTGGAGTACCATAGCTAGCGAAAATATCTGTTCCTTCATGAATACGGCGTCCACCCCAGCCCCTATTGGCACCCCATGTACTCTTATAGCTATAATCGTAATTAGTTGGTATTGGGAATATATGGGAATCGAGTTCAGTCGTTTTGAAATGGCTATACATTTTGGAAATAGTGATGATTTGATTTACGGCCTGTTCACTTCCGTAATATTCCCATAAAGCTAATTTAAAGTCCTCATCAGTTGTTCCAAATTTACTTAAAAAAGTAGCCATGGAGAATATGATATCAGCATCATCCTTTGGACTAGCAACTCCGTCACCATTGCCATCTAGTCCCATCCCGCCAAAGTAACTAATTGTGTCTGGGCGAGTATCATCTCTTACAGGATTTAAAGCACCTGACCAATATTCATCAGAAAATTGAATGGCAATGGTACCATCCCGTTTCGGAATATCTTTACGAACTGATTGTAAATTGCGTTCATATTGGTCAATGGCTGCTAAGAAATGCCACGGAATGAGTAATTCGTCAAATTGTACGTAATAGGCCATACGTTGCTGCACAATTTCTTCTTGAGTGGGTTCTTCTTTTGCTAAAGCAATAGTGGGGAGAGTAAAGCTACAAAAAAACATCCATGATAAAAGGAATATAAAATGGCGATTCAATAGTGGACCTCCTTTCTAACGTTAGAATAACCGAATTTTTTATCTTCATTCAGCACTTTTTGTGGGAAAACAAAGCGGTAGAAATGAGTAATTATTGTGAAAAAAATCAGGTATAACGATTGATGATTCGATTTATCAATAAAATTTAGAGGTGACATTTTTGAAAAATAGGTTGATTTGGAGTGAAGGCTGGACGCCCATGGGAAAGCGCCCAGAGGGAACAGGATCAACCCTACGTTATGGAATAAGCCATCAATTTTTTTATTGAGGTTTACCTTTCCGCTATTCAACAAGAAAAAAATTATTGCAATAAGAAGAAACTTCGACAAAGAAAAAGTATTGGGTATCATAATGTCATTTCCTTCATACTATGTTATAAATCAAGCCCTGAATGGAGGGAAGGCTATCAACATTTTAGATAAAGTGAAAAGCTATCGCGAAGAAGAAAATCGACTGAAGTGGGAAGGTACATTTGCAGATTACTTAAACATCATCAAGGAAAGACCTGAAGTTGCTCAAACAGCCCATTCACGCGTCTACAATATGATCAAAAGTAGTGGTGTAGAAGAACGCGATGGGCAAAAAATGTATGAATTTTTTGGGCAAGAAATTTTTGGGCTTGAAACAGCAATTGAAAGACTGGTGGAGGAATATTTTCATCCAGCAGCACGAAGATTGGATGTTAGAAAACGTATTTTGTTATTAATGGGACCAGTAAGTGGTGGTAAATCAACAATAGTGACCTTGTTGAAACGCGGACTTGAGCAATTTTCGCGAACAGATGAAGGCGCAGTTTTTGCAATTAAGGGATGTCCAATGCATGAGGATCCTCTGCATTTAATTCCACAACATTTGCGTAATGATTTTTATGAAGAGTATGGTATACGAATTGAAGGAAGTTTATCGCCTTTAAATACGATGCGTCTTGAAAAGGAATACGATGGACGTATTGAAAATGTAATGATTGAACGTATTACTTTTTCTGAAGACAAACGTGTGGGTATAGGAACATTTACACCATCAGATCCAAAATCACAGGATATTGCAGATTTAACAGGTAGTATTGATTTCTCAACAATCGGAGAGTATGGTTCAGAATCTGACCCTCGTGCCTATCGTTTTGACGGTGAGCTTAATAAGGCAAATAGAGGTATGATGGAATTCCAAGAAATGTTAAAGCTTGATGAGAAATTCTTGTGGAATTTATTATCTTTAACGCAGGAAGGAAATTTTAAAGCAGGTCGATTTGCATTAATTAGTGCAGATGAGTTAATTGTTGCACATACAAATGAAACCGAGTATCGTTCATTTATTTCAAATAAAAAGAACGAGGCGTTACATTCACGTATTATTGTCATGCCGATTCCGTATAACTTAAAAGTTAGTCAGGAAGAATTGATTTACGAAAAAATGATTAAAGAAAGCGATATGTCACATGTTCATATTGCTCCACATGCATTGAAGGCCGCAGCAATCTTTTCGGTTTTAACAAGACTAGAAGTACCGAAAAAACAAGGTGTGGATCTTATTAAAAAAATGCGACTGTACGACGGAGAAAATGTGGAGGGATTTAATTCCGTTGACTTAGAGGAGCTTAAAAAAGAGTTTCCGAACGAAGGCATGAACGGTATTGATCCACGGTATATTATTAATCGTATTTCTTCTGCTATTATCAGAAAAGAAATACCATCTATTAATGCGTTAGATGTTCTGCGTGCACTAAAGGATGGGCTTGACCAGCATGCTTCCATTTCTCAGGAAGATCGAGAAAAATATATGAACTATATTGCAGTTGCTCGAAGAGAATATGATGAAATTGCCAAGAATGAAGTGCAAAAAGCTTTCGTTTACTCGTATGAAGAGTCTGCAAAAACATTAATGAATAATTATCTTGATAATGTTGAAGCGTTTTGTAATAAAAATAAAATTTTCGATCCATTGACTGGTGAGGAAATGAATCCAGATGAAAAATTAATGCGCTCTATTGAAGAGCAAATTGGTATTTCGGAAAATGCGAAAAAAGCATTCCGTGAGGAGATTCTAATTCGTATTTCTGCCTATGCTCGAAAAGGTAAGCGTTTTGACTATAATTCTCATGAAAGATTACGAGAAGCCATACAGAAGAAACTATTTGCGGATCTTAAGGATGTCGTGAAAATTACAACATCTTCAAAAATGCCGGATGAATCACAGTTGAAGAAGATTAATGAGGTTGTGGCAAGACTTGTTGATGAACATGGCTATAATACTACATCTGCTAATGAATTATTGCAGTATGTAGGTAGTCTGTTAAATCGTTAGTGGCTTTGACCTATTCAGAGGAAACTATAAGACTATTGATAGGAATGAATAGGAGTGTCCCATTTTAGGGCACTCCTTTTATCTTCATTCACTTATTTTTACCATAAGTGAAGTAACCACGAAGTGTAATTGATTTCTCTAAAAAAGTTCAAGAAAGTGAATCACTAGCATAGTATAGAAAAAGCGAATTTGATAGATGGGTGAGGATAAAAATGACTGAAAACGAAAATAAACGTTTTGCCATTTCTCAGGAAAATTGGTCCCTCCATCGTAAAGGGCACCAGGACCAGCAACGGCATATGGAAAAAGTAAAAGATGCCATTAAGAATAATTTACCCGATTTAGTTAGTGAAGAAAGCATTGTCATGTCCAATGGTCGTCAGGTTATTAAAATTCCTATACGTTCACTTGATGAATATAAAATTCGATATAACTATGATAACTCCAAGCATGTTGGGCAAGGGCAAGGGGATAGTAATGTAGGTGATGTGGTTGCGCGTGATGCCAGCAGAGGCGATCAGGCTAATGGTAAAGGAAAAGAAGCTGGTGACAAGCCAGGCCAAGATTATTATGAAGCTGAAGTAAGTATTGAAGAGGTTCAAAATGTGTTATTTAACGAGCTTGAGCTACCAAACCTACAGCAAAAAGAAAAAGCGGATATTAAAACGGAAAAAATTGAGTTTAATGATATTCGGAAAAAAGGTTTAATGGGAAATGTCGATAAAAAACGCACAATCCTTAACGCGCTTAAGCGTAATGCAATGAAAGGAAAACCAGAAATTACGCCGATTCATAATGATGATCTGCGTTTTAAAACGTGGGATGAAGTGGAAAAACCTGAATCGAAGGCCGTGGTCCTTGCCATGATGGATACAAGTGGCTCCATGGGCTCCTTCGAAAAATATTGCGCAAGGAGCTTCTTCTTTTGGATGACAAAATTTTTGCGTTCCAAGTATGAAACAGTGGAAATTGAGTTTATTGCACATCATACCGAGGCAAAAGTAGTGACAGAAGAGGAGTTTTTTACGAAGGGAGAAAGCGGTGGAACGATTTGTTCATCTGCCTATAAAAAGGCATTGGAACTAATTCAGGAAAAGTATAACCCTGCTCGCTATAATATTTATCCAGTACATTTTTCAGATGGTGAAAATATATCAATGGATAATGAAAAGTGCTTAAAGCTAGTGGGAGAGTTAATGGATGTATCAAGCATGTTTGGATATGGTGAAGTTAATCAGCATAACCGCTTTTCAACTCTTATGTACACATACAAAAAAATAGATGACCCTAAATTTAGATATCATATTTTGAGAAAAAAAGGCGATGTGTACGATGCCTTAAAGAGCTTTTTCAAAAAAAGTGAATCTTAAATCATGTTCAAAGGAGGGGACTAAAAAGTGGAGAAGAAAGAGCTTGAACGTGCGATTGATGAAATTACAGAAATTGCCTCAAGCTTTGGCTTAGATTTCTTTCCAATGCGCTATGAAATCTGTCCGGCAGATATTATTTATACATTTGGCGCTTATGGTATGCCTACCCGATTTTCACATTGGAGCTTCGGTAAACAGTTCCATAAAATGAAGCTTCAATATGATTTAGGGCTAAGTCAAATCTATGAGCTAGTGATTAACTCAAACCCATGCTATGCATTTTTACTTGATACAAATACGTTAACACAAAATAAATTAATTATTGCGCATGTATTGGCCCACTGCGATTTCTTTAAAAATAATGTACGCTTCTCCAATACTAGAAGAGATATGGTGGAGAGTATGACTGCAACAGCTGAAAGGATAGCTGGCTATGAAAGAGAATATGGAAAGGATGAGGTCGAACAGTTTTTAGATGCGGTTTTAGCGATTCAGGAGCATATCGATCCATCCCTTTTACGACCAAAATTGTCTTGGAATACAGAAGATGAACTTGAAGAGGAAATTACTCAAGCAAAAACACCGTATGATGATCTATGGCGTTTAGATGATAAGGAAAAAGAGTATAAATCGGTAAGACGAAGAATAAAGCACTTCCCACCAAAGCCAGAAAAAGATTTATTGCTATTTTTAGAGGAGCATAGTCGAGAGCTCGAAGACTGGCAGCGAGATATATTAACGATGATGCGTGAGGAAATGCTTTATTTTTGGCCACAATTAGAAACAAAAATTATGAATGAAGGCTGGGCTTCCTTTTGGCATCAACGTATAATGCGGGAGCTTAAGCTAACATCAGCGGAAACGATTGAATTTGCGAAGTTAAATGCAGGTGTTGTGCAGCCTTCAAAGACATCCATTAATCCTTATTACCTTGGTGTGAAAATATTTGAGGACATTGAAGAGCGCTATAATCATCCAACGGAAGAGATGAAAAAGCTAGGTGTACAACCGAACTCGGGGCGGGAGAAGATGTTTGAGGTTAGAGAGATAGAGTCGGATATATCCTTTATCCGCAATTATTTAACAAAGGATTTAGCAAGGCGAGAGGATCTTTATTTGTTCCAGAAAAAGGGCAATGAATACCGTATTACAGATAAGGATCATGAAATGGTAAGAGATCAGCTCGTATCGATGCGTGTAAACGGGGGATTCCCATATATCGTCGTTAAAAATGGGGATTACCTTCGCAACGGAGAGCTCTATTTAGTGCATGGCTATGAGGGAATGGAGCTCGATCCACGTTATTTAGAAAACGTTTTGCCATATATTTATCAACTTTGGGGTCGTCCTGTTCATTTAGAAACATATGTGGATGGAAAGCCAATGCTTTATTCATATGATGGTACAAAAAATTATAAACGTAATGTGTGAGGTGTGATCCCTAAGTGGATAACAAAACAAAAAACTTCTATCTGTTGGTATGAACTATTTTTTCAGATAGAAGTTTTTTGCTGTTTCAAATAAAGGCTCATCGCTATAATGAGTGGTTGATTTCCGTTTCGACATTTAAAAAACTTTATTGATTTTCATCTAACAATGGAGAGGACTCATTCTCATCTTCACTACTTTCACTATGATTCGAAGATGAATGGATATCGCTGTCGATTACTCTGCTGTCTCTTACTTTTATTCCTTGCTGTCCACCAGCTTCATCATTATTGTCACCAGCAATACCGCTTCTGCCGTTTCCATCAGCGAATTGGGAGTTCACATTTCTAGTACTGCCGTTTATTGCATTTTGACCGCCTTAGTTGGCATTAGTACCTACATCCTTATTTATTTGCCCTCCACCTTCAGCTCTTTGTTCGAAATGGATTTCTTTATTACCAATATTAATAGTCAGATGGATGGTAATATGTTTTTTAGATGGATCCTTTGCATGTTCATTATCAGGCATAGTTTTCACCTCCTTCATTTCAGGGTTACTATTAAGTTATTAATTTTTCTCAAACTTTCTTGTTCATGTAGCCCTAAAATGTATAAATAATAAAGAGACTGAAAAACTGTCCCTTATCGTAAAATTTGATAAAATGAATAGGATTTGAATATAAGAAGAACTGGAACGGTGAATCAACGTTGAGAACATTTAAAAAGGTTTATATAGAAATAACGAGTGTCTGTAATTTAGCTTGTAGCTTTTGTCCTCCAACTGCTCGTGCAAAGGGACTTATTAAAGTGGAACAATTTAATAAAATATTGGATGAAATACGTCCTCATACGAAATATATTTATTTGCATGTAAAAGGGGAACCGCTATTACACCCACGTATTGATCAGCTGCTTGACGCAGCGCACGAGAAAGGTTTTAAAGTCAATATTACAACGAACGGTACACTGATTAAAAAAAATCATGAAAAGATACTAGGGAAGCCAGCCTTACGCCAAATCAATTTTTCTTTGCATAGTTTCGACGGTCATGAGGGATCGGAAAATCGTGAGAAATATTTAGGAGATATTTTGGATTTTGTGCGTGCTTCGAAAGAATATAATACAATCATTTCATATCGTTTATGGAATTTACAAAGGGATCATGTAACGGATATTGCGGCACGAAGAAATCGTGAAACGCTTGAAGTTCTAGAAAATGAATATAATCTTGATTATCGTATCGAAGAAAAAGTGCAACCTGGTAAAGGTGTAAAGATCGCTAATAATATTTATTTAAATCAAGATCATGAATTTAAGTGGCCAAGCTTACTGGAACCTGAGGATGAAGGAAAAGGCTTTTGCCATGCACTACGAAGCCAAGCCGCTATTTTAGTAGATGGTACTGTAGTTCCGTGCTGTCTTGATGGTGAGGGCGTTATTAATTTGGGGAATGTGAACGAGAAATCCTTCACAGACATTGTTCAAGGTGAACGTGCAAATAATATTGTCGACGGATTTTCACGTAGAGAAGCAGTCGAAGAGCTATGTAGGAAATGTGGTTATCGTCAAAAGTTTGGAATGGAATAAAGTGAAGCATTTATCCGTGGAGGGTTTTTATCTCCACGGATTATTAGTTTTCACCAATCGGGTATTTACGGGCAGTTAATGTCCCACTTAACTTCCTTTACTTTCGCAGAATTTTGATGCCGAGGCTTAATTGATATAGGGACATGGACAAAATATGGGATACCTACTTGATAAAATAAAGCTAAAAGGGAGGTATAAGTAATTATGACTATGACTATCTATGAACAAATAAAAGAAGTACTGGCAGATAAACAGAATCAAATGGTGACACCTACAGAAGTGAAAGAAGAGCTACAGCGGAAATTTAATACCAATCCAGGGAGTGTCATTTTATCAGACTATTGTTACAATCGCTATAATAAAGGGATTCCTTTCCAAAAACATTTATTTCAATACATTACGAAAAGCACTTACAAATACATAGGGGAAAATTTCGCATATACCGGGCTGGTATTTCATAAGCCAAAAAAACAGAGTGGTGAGCAAATCGTAGGAGAATGGCGAAATGGTATAAAAGTACTTTATGACGAACCAATTAATACAACGGAGTCATTAAATATTGTTAGTACTAATCAAATCGTTAAGTTATACGAGGATTATAATGAGATATTAAAGTACGAAATGAGCCTACTTGGCTGCAAACCTACAGAATTACGCCATTTAATTGGCCGAATTGGAGAGTTTTTATGTGCAATCGTTACAAAAGGAAGTCTTTCTAGACAGACGAATCAGCATGGATTTGATGTCATCAGTAACGGAAAAAGAATAAGTGTGAAAACTACAGCACAAAGTACAGGCTTTATTACGTTAAATCAAAATACATTTAACGAATTTGATGAAGTCTTCGTTGTACAATATAATAATGATGATTTTAATATTATTTACTTCGGGCCAAAAGAGCCAATTCAAAATATTGCTAGAAAATATGAAAGTAAATACGAGGTGGATATTAGTCGCATTAAAGCAGTGTACCAAGAGTTTTCAAAAAATAATTTATAGCTAGCTGTAAAAACAGCTCCAACGTCATTGACTATTGGAGCTGTTTTTCTTTGATTGTGAATCAATAGTATCTAAAAAATCCTTAGTAATGCGTACTACGTATTTTACCTCGTCTAAATTGCGCTCCCTTAATACCGATCGATGTATGTCAAGCACAAGGTTCTTTTCTTCAATATCAGTAACACCCGATAATCTTTGAAAATTAAAAAGTTCCTCAGGGGCAATATCTAATGCTTTCATCAACGTTTCTAAAGTGCTTAATGTGATATTAGATTGCCCGTGTTCAATGTTTGAGATTCGTCCTTTACTAAAACCTAGTTTCCCCGTTTTTTCTGCTACTTCTTCCTGACTAAGGCCCTTGGAAACCCGAATAATACGGAGTTGTTCGCCTACTAGCTTTAAAAAGTCTGACATATGATTCACCTCTATGTAAAAAGCTAGTGAAAAACATTAAAAATGCCTATACCATTATAGTGGTATAATAGAGATAATGTTATAGTAAAATGGTACAATGATAGATAGTAAGTTTTTATTAAGAATAAAAACTAATGTAAAATAGTGTTGATGGTTCTTCAGTAGCTTGTTTTAGAGTATTACTAATTAAGTTAAGGATTGGAGGATTCAGGCATGGTAAAGCGTTATCGATTAGATGAGGTTGCTATAATAAAAGAGGGAAAAATAGTGCCGAGGAAAAAGTATTTTACGAACATCGGAGTACCTCTAATTACAGCAGGAAATTTAAAAAAGTTAATGCTAGATGGTGATATTGAACAATTACCAAAAGTTGATATTACATTTAAAAAACATTTTAAGTGGGCACCAGTACCAGCTAAAACCATCATCCTTACTAAAGCTAATTTGAACGGCTCAAATAAATATATTTATCAATGTGAAACTGAATTATGCACTGCAAATGATATCGTCGCTATTATTCCTAATGAAACAATTATTTTAAGTGATTATTTATTACACTTTCTCAGATGGTATCAAATTAATAAAGAATGGCATCATTTGTACCATATGTCCATTGATATTCCGATGATAGATATCCAACACAGTAAGGTGCAAATTTTAAATAAGATTCATCTTTTATTAAAAAATAAAGAGTCTTTGATGACAGCAGTAGAGGGGCTACCACAGCATTTTAACAATTTTTCAATGCAAATAGAAAATCACTCACAAAATTTACAACATGGGTTTGATCGTGCTCAGCATATTTACAGTATAATGCTACATAAAATTTTTAAGGGTGAGCTTAAATAAAGTAAAACCTTTCTTCATCCGCACTGGAATCGGATAAAATGAATTTAGTCGGTGTAAAGGCAAAAACCCCTTACACCGACTTTTTTAAATTTCGATAATTATAGGTAAAATCATTGGTTTTCTTTTTGTTTGTGAAAATAGATATTGACCGACAGCTCTTTTGACTTCTCTTCTTAGGACATGTATTTGCTGTTTACGTTCTTCCTGAAGCTCATTTACTGTTTCTTTGACGAGACTATTTACTTTAGTTAAAAGCTCCTCAAAGTTTTTGGCATAAACATAGCCGCGCGAAATTGTATCTGGTTCTGAAATAAAGGAACCATCTACCTTATTAAGCGTTATAACGATAACAAGCATACCGTCTTCTGAAAGCTGTTTGCGATCTCGTAAGACAACTCCTTCGACTTCACCGATACCAATACCGTCAACATACGTATCACCTGAAGGAATTTTCCGTGTTTGTCTAGCCATTGAATTTTCAATATCAACAACATCCCCATTTTTCATAATAAACGTATGCCCTCTTTTGACACCAACGGACTCAGCTAGTAAACGATGCTGGTGTAACATACGAAATTCACCATGAATCGGAATGAAAAATTTAGGCTTCATTAGTGTAAGCATTAGTTTTAAATCTTCCTGATAGCCATGACCTGAAACGTGCATCCCTGTATGACTAGCGGAACCATAAATAACCTTTGCACCTAGCTGGAACAAATTATCAACGATCCGTGAAACACCCTTCTCATTTCCTGGGATAGGGGATGAAGCTAAAATCACTGTATCATCAGGTAAAATCTTCACTTCGCGATGATTTCCACTTGCTAAGCGAGAGAGTGCAGCTAATGGCTCACCCTGACTACCCGTACATAGTACAACAACTTCTTCAGGTGGGAGATATTTCACCTCACGTGCATCAATTAACAGATCCTCTGGGACGGTTAAATAGCCTCGCTCAAGCGCAACATCTACAACATTCACCATACTCCGTCCGAGTAATGCAAGCTTTCTATTCGTAGTAATCGTTGCATCTACAATTTGCTGTATGCGATTAACATTAGAAGCGAACGTAGAGATAACGATTTTACGGTCGGCATGTAAAAATGCATCTTCAATATGATTACCGACAAGCTTCTCTGAAGGAGTTAAACCAGGTCGTTCAGCATTCGTACTTTCAGAAATCAGTACTAGGACGCCTTCTGTTCCTATCTCTGACATTTTATGAATATCTGCAAATTGATTATTGACAGGCGTTAAATCAAATTTAAAGTCGCCAGTGTGTACTATATTTCCTTCAGGTGTATTTATAACGATTCCTAAGCAATCAGGTATACTATGGTTTGTTCTAAAGAAACTAACATCAACTTGTCCGAAATTTAATGATGAATCGGAACGAATTTCTATTAATTCTGTCTCTCTTAAAAGCTTATGTTCTTTCAGCTTTAGCTCGATTAAACCAAGAGTAAAACGTGTTGCATAAATAGGGACATTTATTTTTTTTAGCAGATAAGGAATACCACCGATATGGTCCTCATGTCCATGTGTCACAATTAATGCTTTGATTTTCTCTTTATTTTCCTGTAAATACGTAATATCAGGAATTATTAAATCGATACCAAGTAAGCTTTCGTCAGGAAATTTAGCACCACAGTCGATAATTAAAAGATCATTCCCATACTGTACTACATACATATTTTTGCCAATCTCATTAATGCCACCTAAGGCGAAAATCGATAATGTATTGTCTTTTGTGGACAAGCATATCCCCTCCTAATTTTTCAGTATGTTTCCTTAATGAAAATTCAGCATTAGTAGTATAGCTTTAAGCGTTTCATCCTATACGAAAAGACAATTTGAGTTTAAGCGTTAATATTAGATTTTCAAGAAGAATAGAATAGAGGAACGTATAGCATAAAGGGGATGTGACTGGTTGTCTAATTACTTACAACATGCGATGTTTGAACATAAGTTTTGGCTAAGGATATTAAAAGATCATTCTCAATTTATTCATGATTCATTGTATCCATCAGAAACAGAAGATATAAAAAGAGCGAGTTCATTTATTCTTCAATTTTCTCAGCTTCTTGCCTATGTTAATTCTTTAGATGTTAATAATGCGGTTTCCTTCTCACTCACAGTCGATGAAGCTGTAGAACAACTAAAACAATTTAAATTTTTTATTCTTAGAAAGCAATTAACGGGAAATATTAATAGTCATCTACCACCTACTTTTATTAATCATATGGTGAATGAATTAGAGGAGTATCAAAATGTACTTAACTATTTGAAGAAGGGGGAAGTGCCACCGATCTTTCATGAACTCCATCATCACTTAATCTGGCTTTTAGATGCATCAGGGCATGCAGGTATCATTCATGACGATTTGGATGGTGTAGAAAGAAGATTGAGGCAAAAAAGTACTACTTTTGCCCAACATTTTGAAGAATTTTATTTAAAAGCAGTGGAGCTTACAGGATATTTGCGTGCAAATATAGATTCATTTCCCGCATTAACTCGTTTTAATCATGATGTGGATATAGAAATGGGGTTATTCAAAACCTTTTTACGGGAGTTAGAGGAGATGGAGTTAAGTGCAGAAGTATTAGGAACATTTACAGCTCTAATGGCGGATCATATGCTAAGAGAGGAGCAATACTATTTATCGAAGCTTGCACAATCTAGAGGTGCAAGTTAATTTGCACTAAAGGTGGCCACAGCGTTCACTTTTGAAATGTTGGCATAAAAAGTGATGGCAATCTGAGGTTTTCAGATTGCCTTTTTTATTCCGATAAATCAGATAAAATTTGAAAACATTCCGATAAATTCACATAATGTTCCGATAAAACTAAAAAACATTCCGATAAAACCTTAGGAATGTTTTTAGTCTGAATTAAGCGCATAAATTTCTGCATTTTAAGGATGAATAAAAACGCCGGTACCGATTGGCACAATGCTTGCAAGCTCTTCGACATCCTTATTATGCATACGAATACAGCCGCGTGAAACGGCATGACCAATAGAGCTAGGATCGTTAGTTCCATGAATACCATAATGCTCTTTAGATAAACTCATCCACATTGTCCCAAACGGGCCACCGGGATTTGGAGCCTTATTAATAATTATAAAATCGCCAGTCGGTGTACCATGTAGCATCCTTCCAACCGCAATGGGGTATTGCTTTTGAAGAACATTATCCTTATATAACCGTAGCCATCGATTTTCAGTAGAAATATCTAATCTATAAGGGATAGTATTTGGATTAGGGAGTCCAGGTATAACAATTTGTTGTCCTAAATAAAGTACGTTCGGATCTAGCCCAGGATTAGCAGCCATTATGGATGACAATGGTGTGCGATAATTTCTAGCTATTTGGGCCAATGTTTCGCCTGCTTTAACTGTATGGATCAAATTTATCACCTCCAATACAATAAGGATCATCACCAAAAATTAGGTATGCCATGATATATGTAGATTGGAATGGAGACTGGATGCCCATAGGAAGCACCCGCTTGGAACGAAAAGTAACATTATGGTGATGTGCATAAAAAATTACTTTAATACAAGGTATGCTTCAGCTATAAAAAAAACCTTTAATATTTTTATAAGGATAGCTACTGTAGTTAGTTGGATATGATAAGCAGTAACAAACGATATCCAGTAATCGAGGAGTTATTTATGAAAGAATTTAAAATTACTTATTTTTTTGATGAAATGCATTATGTAAGGAGATTTATCCATATCGAATCACAGGAAAAAGCAGAGGCATTAGTTCGAAGTGAACGAGATCAGTATATATCCTTTACAGATAGTAGAGAGATTTATCATGAGCTGCATACAAGACATGTTCGGGTCATTCAAATATCTGAGTATCATCGCATTGATAAAAGCACGAAAACGAAAGGCACATGATTTGTCCAACATTGCGCATGCTATGAGTAAAGGAGTGAGCAATGATGGATATAGAAAAAATAATACCACATGAGAAGAAAATGTTTATGAACTTAGCGAGTAAGGATAAGCCAGACATGGTTGAATCAGATAATATAAGTCTTTTCGATTTACACGAGGATATGCAAACGGTTGATCCTATACCAGTAAGGGAACTCAATAAAAAAGTAGAACGTGAAGGCGATGAATTGATCGAATTACAGCCTGATGAATTATAGGAGGTAGGGATTTTCATGACTGACCATAACGAAGCACAGTTTACTTCTGCTGGAACGGATATTAATGAAGTGAAAAGACAAAATGCAGAAGGTGGTTTATCTTACAATGAAGTGAAAAAACTGCTAGCCCAAAGAGGTGGGGCTGGTACAGGAATATATAGTGATACAGATGTTGAAGAAGTAAAGCAAGAGATTCATGGGAAAAAGCAATAAGCTATTTGGAGAGGAGTATGAAATTAAGTACTCCTCTTTTTTTGATCCTGTAAAAGCACGATTAGATTAAAATTTCACTTTATTTTACAATGTAAGTACATGTAAGGAGGTGTTCGAATGGAGGAAAAACGTTGTCCGTTATGTGGACAAGATAATCATTGTGGGGTTGTAAATGGGCAAAAGGATTGCTGGTGTATGACGGAAAATTTTCCAGAGGGAATTTTGGAAGAAATACCCTGCAATCAATGCATTTGTCAAAATTGCTTGGATACATATAAAAAAGATTAATCGTTTAATATTAGACCTTACTTCATTAGCTGTTACAAAACAATAGAGATCATTGGTACAATTGTCTACCACACAACAACCTATCGGACATATATTACTCTGAAAGGAGTGTGTCTAATGACTAAAACAGTTGTACTCAGTAATGTAACAAAGGCCTATTTAGAGGAAAACCAAAGAATCCTCGATAAAATGATGCAGGGCATGACCTATGTGACCATTACATGTAGTATTTCAGAAAATTTTATTAAGCAAATATTACCGCATCAAGTAGCTGCTATTAAATTGTCGGAAAATGTTTTGCGTTATACCACGAATCTACTTGTACAAAATCTCGCATTAGAAATAATAGTAACAAGTACGGAGACTGTTGAATGCCTCGAGGCGATACAAAATAGATGCTGTATCGTACAAAATTCGGAATGTGAATTGTACGAATATATGTGTGCGTATAAAGAAATTACCGGGGCTATGTTCCAAGCAATGAGCTTACCGCCAGTTTCCAATAATATTAATATAAACTTTCTTCGAGCAATGATTGTTCATCATCAGGCAGGCGTTCGACTAGCGCAAAACGTTTTAAGGTTCTGCATTTGCCAAGAATTAATACCGATCCTTCGAAATATGATTCAAACTATGTGCGATCGTATTTGTGAAATGGAAAAATTACTAGATGCTTTAAAGGATTGTGAAAATTGCTAGTTTAAAAAACGCTAGAGTCGAAGTCGACTTTAGCGTTTTTTGTGACTACGATGTATATCAGCGAAATTCCATCAAACATCCTCAACAGAAGGAGCGCACATAAATGTTACTGTTCGTTTATTACTATCGTAAAGACACCACTCACGGTGATCAACAACTGATCCAACATTGATACCGTACTGCTTTTCTTGTAGTGCAATTGGTTGGCCAAAGCGAATGCGAATAGGTAACTTTTTATTGCGATGATAAAGACCTGATTCATGACTATGTCCGAAGAAAAGGAGTGATTTTTTGAACGGCGGAAATGTAGGTTGCCACGCCACACTCCATTGAAATTGATGTCCGTGTATAAGTGTTGCACCATCAATCTCCATTGTTTCAGGTAGTTCTGTAAAACGTTCGATACCTGTTACACGTGTAATACGCTCTTCTTGATTGCCTCGAATTGAGGGGAATGTTAATAAATTTTCAAATTCATTTTCTACTATCGCAGCTTTTTGTAGCGGTATACCCGACAATGTTTGAGCTTTTTTCTTGCTTACAGTACATTCATATAAATCACCTAATCCCAATACTTTTGCATCTTTCGCAGTTTGCTGAATATGGGCTAGAACTGCCTTCGTATCTTCTATATTAGAATGTAAATCTCCTAAAAGCGCGTACAGCATTTTTTATCCGGCCTTTCCTAAAGTATACAAGTATCATACACCTAACAGAAATTGATAGAAAAGTAAAATGTATAAGTATATTAGGTTATATGATCATATTTTGGTTCATCACCATAGCGTAAGCTGATTTCTGTTCCAACTTGCGCTCTAGGTCTCATACTTTTTTATGTATAGAAAAATTGCCAACCTTTTCATAGATTGATAAAATATAATTGTAATTTTCTGAATTTTCTTATTGCGGTTTTGTTTAGGGTAATTCTACATGGTGTGAAGGCAATGAATTTGAAAGATTTGGGGGGCTTATGATGACGATGTTAATGACAGATATTCTACAAAACTATGCTATGCGGCAACCGAATGGGATTGCAACGGTATACGATGGGACAGAGCTAACTTATAGTGAATTTTATAAAAGTGCAGAAAAATTCGCAGCGTACTTACAAGAACAAGGCTTTGAAAAAGATGATGTAATTGCATTATATACGCTCAATTCAGATTTATTTTTAATTGCTTATATCGGTGTTCAGCTAGCTGGCTATGTTGTCATGCCTATTAATACAAAACTAGCAGCTCCGGAGGTCGAATTTATTTTTAATCATTCAGATGCTAAAGGACTTATTTATGATGAAAGGTTAGAGAATGTACTCGCAACTATTGCGTATCCATTTCAACATACTATACGGCTTAAAGAAATGAAAGAAGTGATTAAAAACTATCAAGGTCAAAGAAAAGCGGTCAAATTGGAGCCTCATGATACTGCTGTTGTTATGTATACTTCTGGTACGACGGGTAAACCGAAAGGAGTAATGCTAACTCATCAAAATATTGTATCAACTGCGGATATATGGTCGTCATCAATGGATATGACCAATGAGGATAGAATGTTTATTTGTACGCCTTTATTTCATTGTGCAGGTCTTCATGTATTTGCGATGCCGATGTTTTATAAAGGCGGTACGATGGTTATAGAAGAGGCATTTTCTTCGACAAACACATTAGAACAGTTTGTCGCTACAGATTCAACAATTTTCTTTGGTGTTCCGTCAATGTATACAATTATTTTAAATACACCTAACTTTAAGGAACATACATTTAAAAGTTTACGTTTATTATGTTATGGAGCGGCACCAATGCCTTATGAACTTGTTAAGCAAGTGAAGGAGGCATTCCCTAATGTGAAAGTACAAAACCTGTATGGACAAACTGAAAATTCGCCTGCCGCCACTTCTCTTTTAGATGCCGATGCATTGACAAAGATAGGATCAGTAGGAAAACCATTAGCCCAAACAGATGTCCGTGTTGTTGATAGCTTTGGTGAAACGGTGCCAGCGGGTGAGGTAGGGGAAATTTGTGTCAAAGGACCACAAGTAATGAAAGGTTACTTACGTAATCCTGAAGAAACAGCAAGAACAATTAAAGATGGCTGGCTCTATTCAGGAGATTTAGGGCGTTTTGATGAAGAAGGTTATCTCTATATTGTAGATCGTAAAAAGGATATGATCATCCGAGGTGGCGAAAATATTTATCCTATTGAAGTAGAAGAGGTTTTATATCAACTGCCAGAAATTTTAGAAGCAGCCGTTGTAGGTTTCCCACATGAAGTATATGGTGAAGTTCCGAAAGCATTTATCGTATTGAAGGAAGGAAAGTCTTCCGATGAAGAGGCGATAATGGCTTATTGCCGGACTCAGCTTGCAAAGTATAAAGTGCCTCATGAAATTGAATTTTTAGCTGAATTGCCACGTAATGCTTCTGGTAAAGTTTTAAAGCATACATTACGACCAAGCGTAAGCACGCCTAACGTGTAAAACGGTTTTATGAAACTTGAAAATAGCAAACAGAGTAATACCATAACCGAGTGCACACCAATTAGAGATGCTATTGTGTCGCCTATAGAGGGTATTTGAAGATCATTAGGCCTCTGCGCAATTGCGTCCGGAATCGGCTTTGTGCTTGCATAAAGAACTCCTTTCCGATTCCGTGACATCCGCCGGAGGCTTTAACTTCTTTAAGCGGGTGTTTGGACAACCGCTTAAAGAAGTTAAAATAGGAACGTCTATGAAATTAGCGTATAATAGAGTCTGCTACAAATTGAAATAATATAATAGAATTGAAGTTATTGTCTTCAAACAAGATAGGAGCGGAATTTGTCTTGTGGACGAGGTATAAACGCCTTTTACTAATAGGTATTATGATTATCATGCTACTTTCAAGTTGCAATCCGTTTTCGCAGGAGGAAACGAAAAACAAAGGATTAACTGTGTTAACAGTAGAGTTTAATAGTGGTGCACCGATACCTAACCTTTATATAACCGCTACAGATGTAAAGAAAGGTGAGGTAGTAGAGGATGCGGTTGGCTCTGAAGAGGGGGAAGCAAAATTTTCGAAACTTATAGATGGCCGGGAATATGCTATTGCTGCAACTACACTTGAAAATAGTACGAAAAACGATGGTTATACTACAATCGAACATTTTACATATGATGCGACGAAGCCATATTATCGATTGCAAACACATTTTTCAAGGGACGAGCAGGAGCTAGATGTACCAGTTGTTATGCAAAATCCTGAATTACCGCATGGCTGTGAAATTACATCGTTAACAGCTGTATTAAATTATTATGGGTTGGATGTTACGAAGCTGGAAATGGCTGATAATTATTTACCAAAGCAAACAATAAGTAATGTAGGCGGACAACGATTTGGTCCAAATCCGGCACAGGCTTTTGCAGGAAATCCTCGTGATAAAGCACATGGTATGTATGTCTTTGCAGCTCCGATTGTCAAAGCCGCAGAGGCAGTAATAGCAGATAAACAGGCAAACTTACAGGTGACAAATAAGAGTGGTGCCTCGCAGGACGAAATTTTACAGCTTGTTCGAGAGGGAGTCCCTGTTGTGACTTGGGTTACATTAGATTTATCAGAACCCAAAAGAAAGCTTGCTAAGGGCTGGATCTATGAAGGTGAAAAAGTACCGCATGCCGCGTATATGAACTTGCATGCTGTTGTTTTAACCGGGCATTTAGGCGATAAAGTAGTTGTTATGGACCCATTAAAAGGCTTTGTCACTTATAATGTCGATCAGTTTTTTAAAAGCTATAGAGAGTTAGGTGAACAAGCTGTAGCCGTTCATAAATGATTCAAAGAAGAGTTATAAGGCGTACAAGGAAAGTATGTTACACTTGTAAAAAAGGCTCGTCACTTGGGATGAACCCCACGTTATGGTGAGAGCCAAATAAAAGCTAAAGTGAGTTGAGTAGAATGGCCATTGAGCACGCTTTTTTACCGGTTCTATTAGGAGATGAAATGAATGCTTACGGCATGGCAAGAGCATTTTACGAGTCCTATGGCGTTAAACCACTTGCATTAAATCATACGAATATGGAGAAAATACAGCAGAGTGATTTATTAATATTTCGTGAAGTTCCAAGACTCCATATTGAAGAACGTTTTGTCGTGGCGTTAAAGGCAATTGCGGAGGAATTTACAGGTAAAAAATTGCTGTTGTTAGCCTGCGATGAATTTTACGTGAAAAAAATTGTGCAACATAAAGAGGAGCTAGCAGAGTATTTTGTAATTCCTTATGTGGATGCACCCCTTGCTAACGAGCTATTAACACGTGAGAGCATGTATGAACTTTGTGCGAAGTTTGGCTTTCACTATCCGGCAATGCATGTTTGCACCGTCAATGATTACGAGGAATTTGACATTCCTTTTGAATACCCCGTTGTCATTAAACCTTTGAATATGACAAAGTATGCTACATGTATTTTCCCAGGCAAGAAAAAAGTGTATATTGCAAAAGATAACAACGAAAAGGATGCTATTTTCCACGCTATTTATAAGGAATCGGCATACCGAGATGACTTAATGGTACAGCAATATATTCCTGGCGAAGATGCTCATATGTGTGTCGTAAATGCTTATGTTGGGCAAGATAGTAAGGTAAAATTGCTATCCGTCGGTAATCCAATTTTAGAAGAGCATTCTCCAGAGGGGATTGGTCGCTATGTAGCCATCATGACAGCATACGATAAAGAATTAATGGACCGCGTGAAATTGTTTCTAGAGGAAATTCGATTCCAAGGTTTTGCCACGTTTGATATGAAGTATGATGAACGTGACGGTCAATATAAGTTATTAAGTATTGAATTACATAATGAACTTTCAAATTATTATGTGACTGCAAGTGGCTATAACTTAATGCAATATGTTGCAGATGATTTTATCCGCGGAAGCAAGCAACAGCTAACGTATGTTCAGAACAAGCATCTTTGGACAATTGTGCCGAATGGTGTCCTTTTTAAATATGTACAAAATGAACAGCTTGTGATAGAAGCGAAAAGCCTTATTCGCCAAGGAATGGCTACGGATTCAATCTTTAATTATAAGGATATGAATGCGAAGCGTTGGTTGAATATAACGCTTGATAATTTAAGCTTTTATCGCCAATATAAGAAATATTTTAACAACAAAGGTCTGTCAAACTAATGAAAAAACAAACTTTAGGTATAATTGGTGGCGTTGGTCCACTTGCAACGATGTTTATCGGTGAAATGATTGTAAGACGTACGAAGGCAGCGAAGGATCAGGAACATTTACATACAATCATTGATAATGATACGAATATCCCAGATCGTACTGCCTTTATTTTAGATAATACAAAAGAAAACCCTGTACCAGTGATAGTCGCAGATGCAAATAAGCTTGCTTCTGTTGGGGCAGATGTGATTGCAATTCCATGTAATACGGCACATACCTTTTATGATGAGATTGTTGAGGGTTCTCCGGTTCCGGTATTACATATGATAAGGGAAACGGCAAAGCGCGCCTCTGATTTAGGGGCAGAGCGTGTAGGTATTTTAGCGACAACGGGTACATTAACCTCACGTATGTATCAAGATGCGTTAGAGGAATTTGGTATCACACCAGTAGTTCCAGACGATGTGATGAAAGAAAAAGTCATGTCTATTATTTATGATTATGTAAAGGCTGGAAAAGATGTCTCTCAGGAGGATTGGCAGCCGATAGAAGAAGCAATGCTTGCACTTAATTGTGATCGTATCGTATTAGGGTGTACTGAATTATCAATCGTCAATCGAGATTTAAAATTAAGTGACAAATATATCGACTCATTAATCGTGTTAGCAGAACGTGCTATATTAGCATGTGGCTATGAAATTGTAGATTAACAATCGTATGAACCAAATAAAATCTGCACGCTTTTCACAGGTAAGTTGTAAACCTTCAAAGAATCTCAAGTATCTATAAAATCTTGAAGGCTGACAAATCCCGTGATGAGTCGTGCAGATTTTTTATCTGTATACTCAAAATTCATTTGGGGAGATTAAGAAAGCTCCATTTTTGAAACGATTATGCAAAGGTTTACGTACATATGAAGTAGGAAAATGATTAGTGTGTTAAACTAGTGTCAAGCAGATAGAAGGTGGGAAATTACATGTCAGTAATAAATTTATTAAATGAAGATTTACAAGCAAAATGGAAATTTGAAGAGCCGATGAAAATTCAAGAAGAAATGATTCCAGCAATGCTTGAGGGTAAAGATATTGTAGCCGAATCGCCGACAGGGTCGGGGAAGACTTTAGCTTATGTACTTCCTTTATTAAAAAAAGTAAACGGTTCAAAAAAACAAACACAAGGACTTATCGTAGCCCCATCACAGGAGCTAGCAATGCAAATTGTTGAGGTTATCCGTGAATGGACAGCAGGTTCTGATATTACGGTTCAACAACTAATTGGTGGCGCAAACTCTGCACGTCAAATTGAAAAGTTAAAGAAAAAACCGACGATAGTTGTAGGTACACCAGGTCGATTAAATGAATTAGCACGTGCTGGAAAATTAAAGTTAAAAGAAATTGAAACAGTTATTTTAGACGAGTGCGATCAGTTATTAAGTCGTGAATATCGTGTTGTCGTAAAATCCTTTATCGAAGGATCAGCATATGGGCGACAAGTGGTTGTTGTTTCAGCAACAATTACGGAGGAAATTGAATTAGTGGCTAGTCGTATGATGTTCGAGCCAGTACGCTTCAAAATTAAACCTGAGGATATGTTAAAGGTTGGTAAAGTTGTACACTCCTTTGTGAAAGTAGAGGAACGTGATAAAACTGATTTCTTACGTCGACTATCACATACAGAAGGATTACGTGCGCTTGCTTTCGTCAACAATATCGATCAATTGCTAATGAAGGAAACGAAATTACAATATCGTTCGGCACCGATTGTGACATTACATTCTGACATGAAGAAGGAAGAACGTAAAAAGGCGTTAGATGCATTCCGTAAAGGTGACGCGCGTATTTTAATCGCTACAGATATTGCAGCACGTGGTTTAGATATTGAAGGTTTAACACATGTTATTCATGTCGATGTACCAAGAACAATTGAGCAGTATTTGCACCGTTCTGGCCGTACAGGTCGTGCTGGGGCAGATGGTGAAGTATTAACGTTATTATCTTATCGTGATGAGAAAACTTACAAAAAATGGACAAGAGAAATTTCTGCGAAACCTGTACAGAAAATATGGCATGAAGGTAAGCTAGTGGAGGGTAATTCAAAAACAATTGGACAAAAGCGAGGTAAATAATATGACGTTTGAAGAAAAATTACAAGCATATGCAGAACTTGCGGTAAAAGTCGGTGTTAATATTCAACCTGGGCAATACTTATTAGTTAATACTTCCGTGGAAGCAATAGATTTCGCCCGTTTAGTCGTGAAAGAGGCTTATAAAGCTGGTGCAGGACGTGTTCATGTTAATTTTTCAGATGATGAAATGGATCGTGCTTACTTTGAGCATGCTTCAGATGAAGAATTTAATCGTTTCCCAGAATGGGTAGTTAAAATGCGTGATGAAGTGATCGATCGTAAAGGAGCACTATTATGGATTGATGCTGCAGACCCTGATAAATTAGCAGGTATTTCAGCAGATCGCCTAGCTACTCATCAAAAGGTATCTGGAGCTGCTCTGAAAAACTATCGTAACGCCGTAATGAAGGATTTAATAGCTTGGTCGATCGTTGCTGTCCCTTCTCCAAAGTGGGCATCGAAAGTATTCCCGAACTTTGCGGCTGAGGAACAAGTACCAGCATTATGGGAAGCTATTTTTAAAACTGTCCGTATCGGTGAAGGCAATGCTGTTGAAAACTGGCGTGAGCATGTAACAAATTTAGAATCTCGTGCAGACCTTCTGAACAATAAAAAATATGCAAAGCTTCACTATAAAGCACCAGGCACTGATTTAACAATTGCATTAGCGCCACAGCATAAATGGCTTACTGGAGGTAGTAAAACGCCGGATGATACTATCTTTATTGCGAATATGCCGACAGAAGAGGTTTATACGTTACCAATGAAACAAGGTATAAATGGCTATGTCAGCAATACAAAACCATTAGTTTATCAAGGGAATATTATCGATGGCTTTAAACTAACATTTGAAGAAGGAAAAATTGTTAAGGCTGAAGCACAGGAAGGCCATGATTTATTACAAGAGCTTATTAATGTAGATGAAGGCTCTTGCTATTTAGGTGAGGTAGCACTTGTACCGCATGAATCACCAATTTCAGCATCGGGAATTTTATATTTTAATACATTATTTGATGAAAATGCATCGAACCATTTAGCGATTGGTGAAGCTTATCCAACTTGCCTAGAGGGTGGAAGAGATTTAGAA
Source organism: Lysinibacillus sp. NPDC058147 (assembly GCF_042884205.1). Lineage (NCBI taxonomy): Bacteria > Bacillati > Bacillota > Bacilli > Caryophanales > Bacillaceae > Lysinibacillus > Lysinibacillus sp. NPDC058147. Next base: position 47,732 of record NZ_JBHVUJ010000009.1, on the reverse strand, counting down.
AAAGGTCAGCTTGAAGCATTAGGTGCAAATATTTCAGTAACACATGAGGACTTTATGATTGGCAGCGGTGAGATGGACATTGACGGTATTTTACCAGATGGAACTGTAGAGCCAATTTTCCGCAAAGGTAGCTGGGCATTTTAAGCTCTTGAAAGGAGTTGGGCAGATGAAACGATTACTAAGCATAATTAGTACGGCAATATTCACGATGGTATTTGGTGTTTCATCTGCTTTTGCTCAGACTGAAAACTACCTATCAATTGGAGATTCATTGGCGGCTGGTCAAACGCCTTACCAACAAATTGATACAGGCTACAGTGATTTAATCGCTATGAAATTAGGAATGTCTGGGCAATTGAGTTTCTATACAAAGGAGCTCGCTTTCCCAGGCTTTACAACAACTGATGTCTTGAAACGAGTACAATCAGAAGAAGCAAGTGACTTACTAGCCAATGCAACACTTATTACTGTTTCGGTAGGTGCCAACGATTTACTGCGTCTAGTGCAGGTCAATCCAACTGCCGGTACGTTAGCTTTTGCACAGCTACAAACGGATTATGCATTAAACATTGCTAGAAAAAATATGGCGGAGATTTTAGAAGAGTTAAAAGTACGAGCACCTAAAGCAAAGGTCTATGTAATGGGCTATTATTTTGCTTATCCAAACGCTCATACTACGCAAAAAGAAGGTACAAATGCACAGCTTGTAAAGCTAAATACGATTTTACAACAACAGGCAGAGCATGCTGGAGCAGCTTATGTAAACGTCTATGATGCTTTTGGGTTAAACGCAACAAATCTTTTACCCAATATCTCTGACGTACATCCAAATTTTGAAGGCTATCGCCAAATGGCAAATGCATTTTTACATGAATATAGCGGAAGTAAAGCTCTAGCAATTTCTTCAAACGAATTGCCAAAGCCTAATCCTATTTCATTTGAGCAGATTTTAAAACAACTAGCGAAGGCAGAGCAGAAACAAGAAGAAAAAGAAAAGCCAAAACCTACTGCTCGTGCCATTAAAGGTTTTACAGGATACGTCTCTTTTATGGAGAAGGTAAGAGCTAGAGATTTATTTTAATAATAATTATTTGTAACAGGGCATCGACATTGATGCTCTTTTTTTATATTGAATATCTATCAAAAATAAGGACGGGGGCGATGGAAAGAACTGAAGCGACGGAAAGAATCCCTGGAGCGACGGAAAGCAAAGTCGAGGCGATGGAAGGAATCATCAGAGCGACGGAAAGAATCGCCGAAGTGATGGATACCCCACCCTCAGCTTCTCACATTAAGATGAGGAACCTTTATCAAACTAATAAAAGGAAAAACAAACAATCTATTAGCCGTGATAAAATGAAATAGACAGGAGGCGCAAAGAATGAAAATATTTCATACAGCAGATTGGCATTTAGGAAAGCTTGTACAAGGCGTCTATATGACGGAGGATCAACATTATATTTTACAGCAATTTATGCTAGCCATAGATGAGGAAAAACCGGATGTTATCGTTATAGCAGGTGATTTATATGACCGTTCAATGCCCCCTATTGAGGCAGTGAATTTACTAAATGATATTTTGGCGAAAATTGTACTTGATAAAAAAATACCTGTGTTAGCGGTTGCTGGGAATCATGATAGTGCAGGTCGGTTGAACTTTGGCAGTAGTTTAATGAGTGATAGTGGCTTACATATTAAAGGCCAATTTACGAAAGAGCATGCACCGATAGTTTTCTATGATGAGTATGGTGAAGTACATTTTCACCTCGTACCTTATGCAGAGCCGGCTTCAGTACGGACTATTTTAGAGGATGATTCCATTCGAACTCATCAAGAGGCGATGGAAAAGGTTATCGAACATATTGGGCAAAGTTTAGATCCTGCAAAACGTAATGTTTTTGTTGGACATGCCTTTGTAACGAAGTATGGAGAAGAGGAAGCGAATACGAGTGATTCTGAGCGACCTTTATCAATAGGAGGCTCGGATTGCATAAATGCAGCGCTATTTAAGCCTTTTAATTACACAGCACTTGGACATTTGCATAAAGCACATTTTGTGTTGAATGAAACGATTCGATATGCCGGTTCTCCTTTGAAGTATTCATTATCGGAGCACTTACATGAGAAGGGCTTTTTAATAGTAGAGCTAGATGCACAAGGAGAAATCACAGTCACAAAACGTAAGCTTATAGCAAGACGTGATTTACGTGTGGTAGAAGGTTTAATAGATGATTTATTGCAATTACCACCAAGTGATGATTATGTATTTGTGCGCTTAACAGATACTACGCCAGTAACTTCGCCGATGGAACGTATTCGTACTGTGTTTCCTTATGCGATGCATGTTGAGCGAAAAGTAGTACGCCAAGAGCTACAACATGAAATTCAGGCGGTAGAAACAGAAAAAATAGAAGACATCGATTTATTCCGATCATTTTTTACAGATATAATTGGGGTACAGCCAGATCAAGATACAGAGCGTCTATTTACAGAGATGCTACAAGAATTATTAGATGAGGAGCGGGAGACAGTAAAATGAAGCCTTTAAAGTTAACGATTACTGCATTCGGTCCATATAAAAATACAGAGGTTATTGATTTTCAACAGCTTGGTGAGCATCGCCTATTTGCGATTTCTGGAAAAACAGGTGCAGGGAAAACGACGATTTTTGATGCTATATGCTATGCGCTTTACGGAGCGGGTAGCGGTGAAGATCGTCAGGATACTGCTATGTTACGAAGTGGGTTTGCAGATGATGATATGTATACTGCTGTGGAACTCGTTTTTGAAATGCATGATAAAGTCTATCAAATTTTACGTCAGCCAGGTCATATTAAAGCAAAAAACAAAAGTGTTACTGGCAAGAAAATTGAACTAGCTGAAATCAAAGGAGACACGCTTGATTATAGTATTGTAGAAAAGCAGCAAACGCTTGAGGTAGATAAAAAGCTACAGGATATAATAGGCCTCACAAAGGATCAGTTTAGTCAAATTGTTATGCTGCCACAAGGTGAATTTCGCAAGCTGTTAACCTCAGATTCTACGAATAAAGAAGTAATTTTGCGCAAAATTTTTAAAACAGACCGCTTTGGTGCTATGACAAAAAGACTTGATGCGAAACGAAAAGAAGCGGAAAATGATTTACTGCGTGCTCAACAATTAAAGGAACATCTTCTTGGCCAAATCACAGGCGCTTTGCCACAGCGTTCTTCATCTTTATTTACTTGCATTACAAATAATACTGAAAATATGCATCAGCTGAAGAAGGCTCTGGAAGAGGAGCAAAACTATTATACGGAATGTATACAATTGGAACAGCAACGCTATAAAGAGGCTTACGCGCATCATCAAAAAGAGCAAGAATTTTATAGTAGAGCAAAAACACTGAATGAGCAATTCGATGAGCAAACGAATCGTCAAAACCATCTGCAAAAGTTGTTACAAGAACAAGATGTATATAGCGCCAAAGAACGTGAAATTGCATTAGCAGAGAAGGCGGAGCGTCTTGTCGTACTTGAGCAACAATGCATCGATTTACGTGCTGAGCAAAATCGTAAAGACCAATCCTATCAGCAAGCAATGACAGAGCAGCAAAACGCAGAAACTCAGTTGAAAATAGCACAAGAAAAGTATAACGTTGAAGAGGCTAAAGAACCTGAACGTCAGCACGTTCTACAACAGGAAATACAGCTGCAAGCATTATTACCAACATTCGAGGCGTATGAGAATACTCTGCAGCAAATGCAAATAGCTGAACAATATGTTGTAACAGCAAAGCTAGCAGTAGACGATAATATTAAAATCGTAGAAAAAGAACAAATGCAAGTTCAGCAACTAGCAAAAACTATTGAACAATATGAAAAACAACTTGAGCCATATGAAAGTTATTTAGAGCAGCTACCGAAGCTAAAAGAGCAAGTATCATTACTAACACAAGCTGAAAAATATACTAGAGCAGTTGAAACAGCGGAGCAGGATGTAGCCATTACAAATGTCCGTTATAAAGAAAGTAAGCAAGCTCTTCAAAAGCTGGAGCAGCAATGGATTGCGAGTCAGGCAAGTATTTTAGCACAGCAGCTTAAGGACGGAGAGCCTTGTCCAGTGTGCGGTAGTACAACACATCTCGAAACGCATTCTGAGCAATTTGAAATGATCGAATTAGCACAAGTAGAAGCTTTACGAGGAAAGGCTACTACTGAAGAGCGCAAGTTTTTAGAGAAAGAAGCTTTATTGAATTCTACAAAGCATCTTCTACAAGAGGCGCTAGAACAGTTAGAGACGAATGAGATTGATCAGTCGAAGCAAGCACAAATTGTAGCGTCCTTACAAAATGTAGAACAACAAATTACAACCTTAAAAGTAGTGAGCAATCAATTATCTAATGTACGCATGCAACAAAAGGATCATCGTGCACGACTGGAACAGCTACAAGAAAAGCACATAAAACTGGAGCAATATTTAGCTGAAAAAACGAAGGAATTGACTAAGCAGCAAGCAATTGTGGAAGAGCAGCAAAAGCATATTCCAGAAAATCTTACATCGCTACAAGCATTGAAGCAGGCGATTGCTGATATAGGTTCAAAAAAGATTGCATTACAAACTGCATGGAATAGCAGCCAACAAAGTCTGCAATCTGCCAAGGAAGTAGTAAATAATGCTAGAATGACCGTAGAAGTAGCAAAACAGGCTTTTGAGGAATTAAAGCTGAAAATGGATGAAAAACGCGAGCAATTTTCAGAAAGTATGAAGGAAGCAGGCTTTGAAAGCTATGAAGAATTTGCTAATGGGAAGCGTAGCATGCTGCAAATAGAAGCTTTACGGAAATCTTGCAATGATTATGCACTACAAATCCATACATTACAGGTACAAATTACTGAGGGAGAGAAGCATCTTAAAGGACAAGAGAAGCAAGATTTAACGGCCATGGAAGAAAAGTTAGAAATGCTTCGTGTCACATATGAGGAAGCCTTTAAAGTATTGCAACAAATGGAAGGATTTGCAAAGGCTTGTGTAGACTTTATCAAAAAAGTTGAGGAGACCGAACAGGAGATTCGCTTACTTGAAAAAGAGGCGGGACGAGTGAAGGAACTATATGCAATGTTAAATGGACAGAATGCTAAAAAGCTGTCCTTTGAGCGTTATATTCAAATCAATTATTTAGATAAAATTACAGAGGCAGCGAATGTCCGGCTTTATCATTTATCTAACGGTCAATTTGAGCTCCGACGTTCAGACCGCTTAGAAAAGCATGCCAAGCAAAGTGGGCTTGGACTAGATGTGTATGATGCTTATACGGATCAATTACGGGATGTGAAAACATTATCAGGGGGAGAAAAATTTAATGCGTCTTTAAGTCTTGCCCTTGGTATGGCAGATGTCATTCAAAGTTTTCAAGGTAATATCCGTATTGAAACGATGTTTATTGATGAGGGCTTTGGTTCTCTCGATGAAGAAGCGTTAAATAAGGCAATTGATACGCTAATTGATTTACAAGATTCTGGACGCATGATTGGAGTCATTTCACATGTTGCAGAGTTAAAAGCTACAATGCCCGCTGTGTTGCATGTCGAAAAAACAATGAACGGTCATAGTCAAACATATTTTGAAGTGAAATAACAAAGAGGCGTATCTCCGCTATATGGAAATACGCCTTTTTGTTATTTTTTAGTTACGTTAGAATTTGTTCCTTTTTTTGCCGCGATTACTTTTTTGACAATCGGGATAACGATAGGTGCTAATTTTACAGCGGTTTTAACAACTTTAGATACTTTCACAAAATAACAGCTCCTTAAGTACTATCTGTGCAAGGTTGAAATAAAACTTATCGGATTACGCGAACAGCTTGAATAATATTCCAGATAACGACTCCTAATGAAACGAGAATGTAAATTGCGAATGAAGCAAACCAAATGATAAGAAAAGTATTACTATCTGAATTAAAGTCAAAATTGGTGCTGAATGATAAAGTTGAGAAAATAAAGACTGCAAATAATATAATTCCGAATGCGACTGGGATTAAATGTGATATTAGTGCCCGAATAGAGTGACTCTTTACGTCACTATCTTTTGAAACAAAGTAAACGACTAATGGCACAATAAAGGGTGCGAATAAAATACTGAGATAACTAAAGGCAGATAAAATTTTTTGGTTCTCCATAGTTGTACCTCCTTTTTTAATATTTACGCATGAAAAACAGTAAAGTTTCAAAAAATAATGTGGAAGAGGTTGTAATCGAAACGGTGTTTGCGTAAAATGAGGTTGTTCAAATAAATTAAGATGTAACGACCACAAGGGGAGCTGATGATGTCAGCTGAGACTGGGCACGTAATGCCTTGACTCTTCGAACCTGTAAGTTAACACTTGCGTAGGGATTGTGGATAGAAACCGACACTTTTACGATGTGAGGCTCTGTCCTGGCATCGTTTTTTATCTTTATTGATGCCAGATAGGGACATATTTTGCCAACTGATTTCTATTCCTGCTCTTGTATCCTACATCGGAACAAAGGAGAGAATAATAATGGACAAAAAAAGACTTTTAATGCTTGTGGAGATTGCGATATTCGCAGCGATTGGCCTTGTACTCGATCAGGTTTCCTTTAAAGTATGGGCACAAGGTGGCTCTGTTAGTCTAGTGATGGTGCCAATAATTTTAATAGCATTTCGCTGGGGCCTTATTCCAGGTCTGACAACGGGTTTACTCATTGGTGTTATGCAAACAATGTTTGGCGCCTATATTATACATTGGCTACAAGGATTACTTGATTATGGTGTTGCCTTTACAGTAGTAGGCTTGGCAGCTGTTGTTCGCCGACCAGTGCTCGATGCTGCCAAAGTTTTAAACAAAAAGAAAATGGCACTTTATATTATTGTAGGAACTGTATTAGCGGGCTTTTTACGTTATGCAGCACATACCATTGCGGGCGCTGTATTTTTCTCAGAGTATGCTGGCGAACAAAATGCGTGGATTTATTCAATTATCTATAATGGAACATATATGCTACCAGCAACAATTTTAACAGCAATTGTCGGTGTTTTGCTATTTACGGCAGCACCTCAATTAATGCAACGAAAATCATAATTAGTATGCCCTTCACGTGAGTGGAGGGTTTTATTATTTAGTTAGGCGTGGCATTTGTTGAAGAGTATGCACTGTATATAAGTTGATTGGAGTGGAGGCTGGGCGACTCCTTGGGGATCAGCAATAGAGGAACGAAGGCTAAAACCATCACGTCCTGTGATAACGCCTTCGTGACCAACATCGTGTAGGCCTAAGCGGCTCATCGGACGCCCCCAGGAAGCTTTGCTCTGTGCGAAAGCGAAGCGACAGCGGCAAATGTTTTATCTGTGCGAAAGCGAAGCGACAGCGGCAAATGTTTTATCTGTGCGAAAGCGAAGCGACAGCAACAAATGTTTTATCTGCGCGAAAGCGAAGCGACAGCGGCAAATGTTTTCTGTAGCGAAAGCAAAGCGACAGCTACAAAGCTCCCAGCAGGAACGGAAATCAACCCCACGGCATGGGGATGAGCCTGTTTTTCAGCACTTTACAATTTATGATGGCATATAATATTTAAAGCGTTTAGCGTTTTTTGTATAAAAAGTTATGTTATATTAATGAATAGACATTAGATGAAAGGGACGTTAAAAATGATTGTAAAAACGCAAGAAGAGATTGAAGCTTTTAAAAAAATCGGCCGTATTTGTGCTGAAATTCGTGAAGCAATGAAGGCTGCTACAAAACCAGGTGTAACAACACTTGAATTAGATGAAATTGCAGGTCGTATGTTTGCTGAAGCAGGAGCGATTTCTGGACCTAAAGGGGAATATGATTTCCCAGGATACACATGTATTAGTGTAAATGAGGAAGTCGCACACGGTATTCCAGGTAAGCGTGTGATTAACGAGGGAGATATCGTGAATATAGATGTATCTGGGTCACTTAATGGCTACTTTGCTGATACGGGCATTTCATTTGTAGTTGGTGAAGGCTATGAGGATAAAGAAAAGCTATGTCGCGTAGCAAAAAGTGCTTTCGACCGTGCGATGACAAAAGTAAAAGCTGGATCAAAATTAAACCAAATCGGTAAAGCTGTTGAGCGTGAAGCATATGCCAATGATTTAACAGTAATTATGAATCTAACAGGTCATGGTTTAGGTCGTTCTTTACATGATGAGCCAAATCATATTTTAAACTACTATGATGCTTGGGATTCTACAATTATGAAAGAAGGCATGGTGCTTGCAGTCGAGCCATTTATCTCAGCGAAAGCGGAGCATATTGTAGAGTCTGGTGATGGTTGGACATTCGTTACGCCAGACAAATCATTAGTTGCTCAAATCGAGCATTCAGTTATCGTTACTAAAGACAAACCAATTATTTTAACTTCTCTAGATGAACAATAAAAAAGCTGAAAATCCTGCTAACCAATTTATTTTTGGTAGGCAGGATTTTTTTTAATAAATAATATACCGACAAGTAGCACCCCACATAAAAACAAAGCTGCCGCTGTCACAAGTAGCTCATCAAAACCATTATGTAATGCTACCCCAATATAGGACCAGATAAATACACTTGGATAGATAATATCAAAATAATGGAATCGGATATGTAGCGCTATTGCCGCCCCAAGTGTCAGTGAAATAACTGCCCAAAGTGGATCACTAAGGCCAAAACCATTCCATTGATAAGATGTTAGCGTTAAGCTTATATTTGTCATCAGGCTAAATGTAACCCATGCGAAGTAAATCGAGAAAGGAATACGACCTGAGAGTGAATTATTGCTGAGAGGGTACGTTTTGTATAATTTTAATAAATACAGTACTAAAATGAACGTACTGATAATTGACACGATATATAGTTCGTGATGCCAAACAGCAATCGCTAACGCCTGCATGATACATATGCTACTAAAGAGAACAGTCTGTTTCATAGTTGTCTTTTTTAGATTCATGACTAACCAATAACCAAGTAACATGTAAACCCCAATCCAAATCACATAACTAACATTAAAAGGTGCAAATATTACAGGAAAACGGTTTGAAATCTCTAAAGAAGATTGACCGTTTATTTTCATGAAATAGGATGAAAAGGTTAGGATGAGTGAGACAATATAAGTGATTGTCATCAAAAAAAATCGAGGCATGTTTTCCTCTCCCTTCGTGTTAAATTGTATAGGGAAAAGACAAATAAGTATAGGACTGTAACATTATATTTTATTATAACGGAAATTTCCAACAATGTATTGCGTTGTTTCGCTAAAAATATCTACAATTTACCATTTGGATAGGCAGTCATATATTTCTTTAGTACAATTAGAATATTCAAATGTAAGGAGTGAAGTTTTAATGACTCAAAATTTAAATGATCTAGATTTATCAGTTAAGCTGGATAAGAAAATGTATAAAAAGAAATTAAAAGTACTCCAATATGAAATGTTAAATGCTCAACAGTTTTTATTAAACAATAAAATAGGTCTCATTTTAGTATTTGAAGGTATGGATGCTGCGGGTAAGGGTGGCGCTATTAAGCGTCTAATTGAACGTGCTGATCCACGTGGCTATGTCGTACACCCAATTTCAGCACCTCAACCTCATGAACTACGCTACAATTATTTACAACGCTTTTGGAGAAAGCTACCACAACACGGGCAAATCGCTATTTTTGATCGCTCATGGTATGGTCGTGTATTAGTTGAGCGTATTGAAGGATTTGCAACAACAGAAGAGTGGTCTCGTGCATACGAAGAAATTAATAATTTTGAAAAGATTTTAACATCAGGAGATTATATTGTTATTAAGTTTTGGCTACAAGTATCTGATGAGGAGCAGCTTAATCGTTTCAAAGAACGCGAGGAGGACCCATATAAGTCTTGGAAGCTAACAGATGAAGACTGGCGAAATCGTGAAAAAACACCTCAGTATAAAGAAGCTGCGAATGAAATGTTTGAGAAGACCGATAAGAAAAGTGCGCCATGGGTTCTAGTACCAGGTGACGATAAACAATATGCTCGTGTACAGGTGCTGAAAGAAACATTAGCACATATCGAACGCGAGGCACAAAAACGTGGCCTTCATTTAACGAATGTATTAGGCAAAGCACATTTAGAAGATGCTGAATCGTCTAGCCTTGAATTACTAGAAGAAAAGCCTAAAAAACAAAAATCAAAACAAAAACAAAAAATGAAATAATGTTATGGATGCTGTAACAACAAGACGATATGTTTTAGTTGTAGCAGCATCTTTTTTTACATACAATAAAGTAAAACTTCAATCAGTTGTTTTTTTTCCACTGATTGTTAGTTGAACCAATCGGGCTATTACGGTCAGTTAATCGTCTACTATGTTGACAGAATTTCAATCGAAAATTAGGAAAGACATTTACTGACCGTTAAAGCGGGATAAAGTAAAACTTCAATCAGTGGTTTTTTTTCACTGATTGTTAGTTGAACCGATCATGTGGTTTCATCCATTGATAAAATGAACTTAGGCATTAAAACGTGTTGATAATTATCGGAAGGTTAGTGTGGAAAAATGGTGCTTAAAATTTGGAGATTATTGAGGAAAAAGGGTGAAAATGTGGTATCAATTCAGGGTGGGAAATGCTACATTCGCACATTTTATGAAAAAGATGCACAAAGTTTAACCGATCTCGTAAGTCGCAATAAATACTTTTGGTCTACATACGAACCGTTACAACGACCGGAATATTATTCAATTAATGCACAATATAAAAAAATTCAAGAAAGCTTATACTTAATGGACTCAAAAAGAGAATTTACTTTCGGTATTTTTGAGCCAGGTACAAATAATTTAATAGGACATATTGCTCTTTATGCAGTAAAACGTTTACCGTATTCCAGTGCGTTTGTTGGTTATGCGATGGATGAAATTTATATTGGAAAAGGGATCGTGACAGAAGCAGTTAATATGGTCGTGCAATTTGCGTTCGAGCAAGTAGGCTTACATCGAGTAGAGGCTTATGTTTCAACACAAAATAATCCTTCTATCCGAGTCTTAGAAAAGGCTGGATTTCAGCGTGAAGGTCTTTTAAGAAAGCTGCTGTACATTAATGGTCAATGGGTGGATCATTATATGTATGCACGTTTAGAGGACCAATAAAAAGAAGCGTCTATCTTTCAGTGTTTGAAGGATAGACGCTTTTTTTACTATTGTTTGCTACCGTCTATGATTAAATCAAGGCGACCTGTATTTGGATCAATTACTAAGCCATGAACAGGCACGTCTTTAACCATTAACGGGTGATTCCGAATTGTATCGACGCTTTTCTTTACACTTGTTGCTACGTCGCCAAAGCCACGTAAAAACTCTTTTAAATCAAAACCTGAAAATTCTATCGTGTTGATAGTCTCAGGGCTAATCCCTCTAGCAACCATTTTATTTAGCATTGCTTCTGGGTCAACTGCACTCATACCGCAGTCGTAATGTCCAACAACATACACCTCATCTGCTTGTAGTTCATAAACAGCTACAAGTAAACTACGCATAATTGCACCAAAAGGGTGACTAACTAATGCCCCAGCACTTTTAACGATTTTTACGTCGCCATTACGTATATTCATAGCTTTAGGTAATAGCTCTACAAGACGAGTATCCATACAAGATAACACAACGATGCGTTTATCAGGATACTTTGTTGTAATAAAAGGCTCATATTTTTTTTCTTGAACGAAATCTTCATTAAACTTAAGAATATCTTGTAACATTGTCATGAAAAATTGCTCCCTTCCTTACAGGAATTATTTTAGAGCAAAACTATAAATATGCAAATAATAATGACAATATTCACGCAATTTTTTTCGAAAAAAAAGGAGTTTCAGTAATTTATTTAGTGAATCGAAATAATTAAAGATCAGTGACATCCGAAGGAAGATAAATAAAAAACAGCTACTTAATGTAGCTGTTTTCAATGAAATTAAAATTTTTCGTTCGGTTTTGGATCTACAGTTACTGAAGACTTAGTATCTAAACCAACTTGTAGGTAGTGGATGAAGAATCCCATAGCAATTAGTAAAACGGCTGAAAAGCCTAGTACAGTCGTAATGAACATAATGAAAGCTCCTCTCTACTAAAATAATCTACAATATTAACTAAATTAATTATACAATAGGTTACTAGGAAAATCTAAGGAGAATTTATGACATCCATAACATACCTAGTTTAGACTGATATTAGTAGGTATAAATTACTTATTTTGTCCAGTTATTAATACAAAAAATAGATTCTTTTTGCTCATTTTTAGTAATGTTTTTCAAAGTGATTTGCCTGTAATTGATAATATAGCCTATGATTTAGCCCATTCTTCAATAGCTCTTCAAAGTACATTTCCTTCCTACCCTCTTTTGAAGAATAATAAACCATACTGTAAAATAGGCGGGAGTGGTACTGATGCTATTTCATTAAGATATATTCATTTCAGCTGTTGAAATAAGGGGTATTAATATCTCTTCATTGCGTATTCTCAACGTCAAAATGTTTTGTAGCGATAGCTATAGATGTTTCAGCCTTTAGGTGTTGAAAGTAGTTTTTTGTGCAAGCATAAAGTCGAAACAGGACACAATTATACCGAGGTATAATTGATAAAATAGAGGAAGAAATTAAGTGAGTCTTTCGGAGTCTTTTTATAATTGGTGTGAAAAGAGTTTTTGTCTGATAGATATCGATATTAAACTGTTTTGTACCATTTTTTTATAATATTTTAGTAATTATCTGAATTAGTTTCTAATTATTGGTCGAATTACTTATATGAATGCGTTGATCATTTTGGATATTTAATCCTAATTTTAAGACTGTCTAAGCATATTTTAGTAATTTTGTGTCGGAGAATAATAACAAATTCTTAAGTTTTTTCAAATAAAGACAATTTAGTGTATTATTCTTAATTCAATATAATCAAATATAGTCGAAAAGTGAATAAAAAGTAATTATTACATCGAAAAAAATGTGAAATACATTTATACTATATTAAAAATATGGAAAAAAGGACGAAATAAAGTTTAATAGGAGATTTGGAGGTTCTAGAATGGATATATCGTCGATTGTAGGGTTAATTGTTGCGCTAGTAGCGCTATTAACAGGAATGGTGCTAAAGGGTGTAAGTTTAAGTGCTTTTTATAACCCAGCTGCCATTCTAATTATCATCTTCGGTACAATTTCCGCAGTAACAATTGCCTTCCCAATGAAGGAGTTAAAGCGTGTACCAAAGCTATTTAAAATTCTTTTTAAAGAAACAAAATTAGCAGATGATATTGAGATTATTAAGATGTTTTCACAATGGGCTGATTTAGCTCGCCGTGAAGGTCTATTAGCGCTTGAGAGTAAAGCTTCAGAGATAGAAGACCCATTTTTGAAAAATGGACTTACATTAGCAATTGATGGTCAGAATGCGGACTATATTCGTGATGTCTTAACAGAAGAAGTCGAAGCGATGGAAGAACGTCATGCTAGTGGTTCTGCAATCTTTACACAAGCTGGTACATATGCCCCAACTTTAGGGGTACTTGGTGCGGTAGTAGGGTTAATCGCCGCATTAGCAGATATGAATGACATAGAAAAGCTAGGACATGCTATCTCAGCTGCTTTTATGGCTACATTATTAGGTATTTTTACAGGTTATGTTTTATGGCATCCATTTGCGAATAAATTAAAACGTAAATCTGCTATTGAAGTTAAGCAAAAAAGAATGATGATTGAAGGCATCCTTTCTGTTTTAGAAGGTGAGGCTCCGCGCGTTATTGAACAAAAATTATCTTCTTACTTAACAATGGAAGAACGTCGTCAAATTTCTGATGAAAGCGGGGCGGGCGGCCTTGGCAAAGAAAGCTAAGAAAAAAAAGCATGATGAACATATCGATGAGTCTTGGTTAGTTCCGTATGCAGATATTTTAACACTATTATTAGCTGTATTTATCATATTATTTGCATCCAGTTCAGTAGACCAAGAAAAACTAGAGAGAATGTCAGCGGTGTTTAATCAGGTATTTGATGGTGGTACAAGCTTTTTAGATCAGCCTGCACCAATACAAAGTCCGAATGCAGACAGTGACCAAACACCACAAACACAGCAAAATTCAGCTTACTTAAAGGATCAGCAGGAGTTAGCTCAAATTAAAGATAGTGTTGATAATTTCATCGCTGTTCATGAGATGGAAGGTCAATTCGCAACAGCGATGACTGATGAAGGATTACTTGTTACGATTCGTGATAGTATTCTGTTCGATCCAGGGAAGGCAGAGATTAAACCAGAATATATTCCTATAGCAAAAGAGCTTGCTGGTGTATTAGTATCTGATCCAGCCCGAAACATTGTCATCACAGGACATACAGATAATGTCCCAGTAGGACCGAATTTTTCGTCAAACCTGGAGTTATCATTAATGCGTGCTTCAAATTTCTATATGGTTCTATTGAATAGTAATTCTAAATTGAAATCTGAGAACTTTAGTGCTAAAGGTTATGGTGAAAACCGAGCTATTGCTCCGAATGACACGCCTGAGGGTCGTGCGAAAAACCGTCGTGTAGAAGTGTTAATACAGCCACTTGTAACTGAGGATGGTTCTGCTGTAAAAAATACAAAATAGAAAAAAGCTATTAGCAAACGGCATTGGTGCCTTATTGCTAATAGCTTTTTATTTACAAAATCTTATTTATTTGCGTAAAGCTCCTAATTCAGCAACGATTGCTTGCATTTCACTAGGACTAAATGTGTTGCGCTTCATGACCATTTCGTACAAATAGACTAGATCTTCGTAATTAGCTTCATCAAAATTTTCCGATTTCATTGCATCGACATTAACCATACGAAGCTTGTCTTTCATTTGATCAACCATATAAATAACGTTCTCTTTTGACGGTACTGATAAATCCATTATTTAAACCTACCTTTCGTAATCCTCGGAAATATCATTTCATTGAATAAAAAAAATGTCAACACTGTATTTGGGCATGGCTTTAAAAATGGACTGTTATTGGGTAGAATAAGGGCAGTAAGTAGTTTAATTATGGTTCATCACCATAACGTGTGGTTGATTTCTGTTCCGACTGGGCGCTTTTTCACTGCGGCTTCGCTTTCGCACAGAAAACATTCGCTGCGCTCTAATCAACTTATTTATGGCTTACGTTTTAACAAAATCATCCCTAACTTTTGGAGATGAACCTTAATTATCTTAAAGGAATATACATTTACCAGCAGGGGGTATTTAATATGGGACGAAGTAAATTATTAGCATCCATCGTAGTCGGTGCCACAGTTGGTGCTGCAGTAAGCATGTTTGATCGTACAACGCGTGAGAAAACAATAGCTTCGACGAAAAAGATGAAAGAAGCAATCACGTATTATGCAGCTAATCGAGAGGAATTACAAGTACTTGTTGAGGAAAAAGTATTGGCCGCTAAAGTTCTATGTGAAAGTGTATCAGAAAATGTCAATACAATTGTTGACAAAGTTGATGAATTTAAAGGATTACCTTCTACAATCGAAGGCATGATTAAGGACACAAAATCAGCCTTTTCTTTACCAGATAAAGAATAGTTGTCGTACAGGAGGAAAGTTGTATGGAAGAGAAAAAAGCATCGATACATACAGCTGTCGGTCTGGTGAAATCATTTGTCTCACCAGACGAAGACACTGTAAATGTGATGACATCAAGGGGCTTCATGCAAGATTTAATGCTACGCTTAAAGCGAGTGGAAGTATCAGCTCTTGCAGCGGAATTGGCTTATTTCTTTTTACTGTCTTTTTTCCCACTACTAATTTTTCTAGTTACATTACTACCGTATTTGAATATACAGTCGACGCAAGTGTATTCATTTCTAGTGAATATAATGCCTGACGAGGTATACAGGCTTATTGAAAATACCTTAGATGAAATTTTAACAAGTCGTAATAGTAGTTTACTATCCGTCGGGATACTTGGGACAATTTGGTCCGCTTCCAAAGGAATTAATGCGTTGATTAGAGCCTTAAATAAGGCTTATGATACAGAAACTAGGGGGAGTCTATTGGATCGAGGATTATCCCTTGTTTTCACCTTAGCATTCGTCGTTGTTATTGCTGTCGTTCTACTTTTACCGGTTTTTGGGCAACAAGTAGGGCATTTCTTATTTTCGATAGTTGGAATTGAGGAGCAATTTGAAATAATCTGGCATAGAATGCGTTGGTCGATACCACCTCTACTTATTTTTATAGTTTTATTGGGAATATATAGATTTGTTCCAAATACAAATCCTCGTTTAAAGTTAATGGGGGTTTGGCCAGGGGCGCTGTTTTCAACTCTTGCCTGGGTGGCAGTAACATATGCTTTCTCTTTTTATATTAATAATTTCGCGAATTATTCCGCTACATATGGCAGTATCGGTGGAGTTATTATTTTAATGCTTTGGTTATATTTCACGGGGATTATTTTAATTTTCGGTGGCATTTTAAATGCGACAATGCAGAAAAAAGTATTGCAAAAAGAACTTCTTAAGCAGAAAACACTAACAAATAGTTAGGAATATGAAAAGAACAGCCTCGCTATCACGTTTTGTGATACGAGGCTGTTTGTTTTTTATACATTTTTATTAAGCATACGTAAGCCGTTTAAAATAACTAAAATGGTGCTTCCTTCATGTCCAATTACACCTAGAGGTAAATCGACGACTTGTAAAAAGTTTGAAGCAATTAATAAAACGATAACGCCGATAGAGAAGAAAATGTTTTGTTTGACGATGCGTTGCATTTTACGTGATAAACGTACTGCATAGGCAATTTTTGATAAGTCATTTTTCATTAAAACGACATCTGCTGTTTCCAAAGCAACATCTGTTCCTTCGCCCATAGCAATTCCGGTAGTTGCGGTTGCTAATGCTGGTGCATCATTAATCCCGTCACCGACCATCCCTACAAATTTATGTTGAGAAAGAAGTCGTTTCATCTCGGTCACTTTTGTTTCAGGTAGACATTCAGCAACGTACTCTGTCACGCCTGCTTCCTTGGCAATTACCTTTGCTGTCTTCTCATTGTCACCCGTTAGCATGATAACATCAATGCCTAGCTCTTTTAGTAATGATACTGCTTTTTTTGCTTCACTGCGAACGGTATCCTTTAAGGCTGCTAATGCGGCGATGCCATCTTTGTCACGAATAAAAATAACGGTTTTTCCCTCTGAGGCAAGGTTTTCTGCTGCACGATTTGCGAATTCGTTTGCCTCATCTAGACCGACAAAGTCTGGTTTGCCAACAAGATACTCGACCTCGTTAACGTAACCTCTGATACCCCAACCAGGGATATCTTCTATAGTGGCTTGAGCAAACTGTGTGATACCTTCTTTTCTTGCGAATAAAGTAATTGCTTGAGCAAGTGGATGGTTTGATTGCGCTTCAATACCTGCGAGGATTGCCATTGTATTTTTACGGTCTAATCCTTCTCGAACAATAAAATCAGTAACTGCTGGTTTTCCTTGTGTTAAAGTACCTGTTTTGTCTACCGCTAGTGCACGTAATGCACCTAGATGTTCTAAATGTAGGCCACCTTTGAATAGCACACCGTGTTTTGCACCATTTGAAATG
Organism: Lysinibacillus sp. NPDC058147; assembly: GCF_042884205.1. Lineage (NCBI taxonomy): Bacteria > Bacillati > Bacillota > Bacilli > Caryophanales > Bacillaceae > Lysinibacillus > Lysinibacillus sp. NPDC058147. The sequence goes on along the minus strand of NZ_JBHVUJ010000009.1, from coordinate 30,167 downwards.
GCTGCAAGAGTTGCTGGCATAATGGATGCAACAAGTGCACATGGAGAAGCAACTACTAGGAGTACCATTGCTCGATAGAAAGTTGTTGTCCAGTCCCAACTGAGTACAAAGTGAGGTAGAAACATCATAAGGGCAACGGTAAGTAGCACAATTTTCACGTAAGTACCTTCGAATTTTTCTATAAATTGTTGAGATGGAGATTTTTCACTCTGAGCATTTTGTACAAGCTGGATAATTTTTTGGAATAGTGTTTCAGAATTTGGTTTTGTCATTTCCATTGTAATGGCACCATTTAAATTCACTGTACCTGCAAATACTTCGTCGCTTTCACGTTTTGCCACTGGAAGCGGTTCGCCGCTTATTGCGGATTCATCGATAGAAGACTGTCCTTTAAAAATCACGCCGTCTGCTGGTATACGTTCACCAGGTTTTACGAGTAGGTGATCTCCAATTTGTAATGTAGAGATAGAAACTTTCATTGGTTCAAAGTTACCACGTACAAGCCAAGCTTCTTCGGGTTGTAAGTTCATAAGTGCAGAAATTTCACGATGACTTTTATTCATTGCGTATGTTTCAAGAGCGCCACTTACAGCGAAAATGAAAATTAGAATAGCACCCTCCGTCCAATAACCGATTGCAGCTGAACCAACTGCAGCTAATACCATTAAAAGTTCAACATTAAGTTCTTTATTTTCAATGGTTTCTTCAATACCTTCTTTTGCTTTAGCAAATCCACCAACACAAAATGCAACGATATATAAAATAATAGAGGCTGTTGTTTGCCCGTTAGTATCTAAACGCCATGCAAGCAAAATAAACAAACCTGCTATAAGGGCAGCAATTAATTCAGCGTGTTCTTTTGTTTTCTCAATTAAACTAATATTTTCTCGTTTAGAATGTTCCACCTTTATCCCTCCTGATAATGAAAATCAATATCAAAACGTTTATAAATCAATATATATAAACAATGTATAATTGAAAATCGCTTTCAATTATCTCCTTTCTAATTTAGAATTATTATAACAAAGGTAATTAAAAAAAGAAAGTAAGAAAATTGAAGGGATTATTAAAGAGATGGGATAAAAGCAGTCCGGGATTGAGATTGAGGCGATTATGAGGATTTTTGAAATAATTTTGAACATAAAAATAGCACAGTTATTCATAGGAATATTCTGTGCTTATCTAATATGTGCAGTGAAAATGCCTTAACTTTTAGGAATTACTGCATAAATTTGGCTCATCACCATAATGTGGGGTTGATTTTCGTTCCGGTTCAGAGCCTTCCAGGAGGCGTCCGGTCTTCACTCCAGTCAAATTGACATACGTTTTAACAAATGCCAAAACCTTCTTTTGGTGATGAGCCATAAATTATTTAATTATAAACTCTGTGGTTGTCGTTATGCTTACGCACAATAACGCTTTAAAAAGGAAATTGCTTTTTATTAGAATACTCGCTCTGCGTGAAGCGCTAGTTTTTCTAGTGATGATTTGTCTACGTCAGCGTGTAGTGATTTACCGTGAGAATCCATAGTTACAACAGCTGTGAACTTCCCTACGTTTAAGTGCCACATTGCTTCTGGAATACCAAATTCCATTAGGTCAACACCTTCAACACCTTTAATGCAGTCTGCATAGTATTGTGCAGCACCACCGATTGCATTTAAGTAAACGCCACCGTGCTCTTCTAATGCAGCAAGTGTTTTTGGTCCCATACCGCCTTTACCAATTACAGCGCGGATACCGAATTTTTTCATGATGTCACCTTGGTATGGCTCCTCACGAATAGAAGTAGTTGGACCAGCTGCTTTTACTGTCCAGTTGCCTTCTTCGTCTTTTGCCATTACAGGGCCACAGTGATAAATAACTTGTCCATTAAGATCAACTGGAGCATCGTGGCTCATTAAGTGATGGTGAATTGCGTCACGGCCAGTATACATACGACCAGTAATTGAAACAACGTCACCAACTTTTAGAGCACGAATTTGTTCTTCAGTAATTGGTGCAGTAAGTTCCACTACATTTGTAGTAGTATCTTCTGTAGTTGCTGCAACTTCATCTTCTTTAAATGTAATTTTTTCGCCTTCTTGGTAATGCCAGTTAATAATTTCGCCAGTTTCAGGATTGATATCCACAGCCATACGACGGTATGCCCAGCAGTTATAAGCTACTGATACGTAGAATGATGCAGGGATACGGTGCATAACACCAATTTTACAGCCAAGTAATGTTGCTTCACCACCGAAGCCCATTGTACCGATACCAAATGTGTTAGCAGTTTTTACTACATAATCTTCTAATTTAGCAAGATCAGGATTTGGATTTGTATCTTCCACATGACGGAATAATTGTTCTTTTGCTAAGTCGTAACCAGAAGAGCGGTCGCCACCGATACCTACACCGATGAACCCAGCTGAACAGCCTTGACCTTGTGCTTGGTATACTGAGTGAAGGATACATTTACGGATACCATCTAAATCACGACCAGCGCGACCAAGACCTTCAATTTCACATGGAAGGCTGTACTGAATGTTTTTGTTTTCACAGCCGCCACCTTTAAGAATTAATTTAATCGTAATGTAGTCTTTTTCCCATTGTTCAAATTTCATAACAGGTAGACCGTCACCAAGGTTATTACCGCTGTTTGCGCCTGTTAACGAATCAACTGCATTTGGACGTAATTTTGCATCTGCAGTAGTATCATTAATAGCTTTTTTAATAGCTTCTTTAATTTCTAATTGGTTTACACCAACAGGAGTATAAATTTTGAATGTTGGTAGACCAGTATCTTGACAGATTGGTGATACATTATCTTCTGCCATAATAATATTATTTGAGATTGTGTCTAAGCTCATTGCAGCACGAGTACCAGCATTCTCAGCTTCTTTAGCTTTCTTAATGGCACGACGTACGTCTTTTGGTAGATTGGTAGATGTTTCAGTAATTAAATTGTAAAGACTTTTCTCCAAAGTTTGGATATTCATTTAGTATTGCCCCCCATAAAAATTTGATTATTTCCACGTTACATTATACTCTTTTAAACTAATGAAAAAAAGAGTTCAACTCATTGTAGTCGGAATTAAAGGCCTACTCTCAAAAAGAGGTAATTTAAATGTGAAATTATGTTATCTATCGTTAAGTTGATAGAAGATAAGAGAAACGAATCACTTTGGTGGCGAAGCGGATCACTTTAGGGTCGAAGCGGATCACTTTGGTGGCGAGGCGGATCACTTTAGGGTCGAAGCGGATCACTTTAGGAGAGAAGCGGATCACTTTTGGAGCGAAGCGGATCACTTTGGTGTCGAAGCGGATCACTTTAGGGTCGAAGCGGATCACTTTGGTGTCGAAGCGGATCACTTTGGTGTCGAAGCGGATCACTTTGGTGTCGAAGCGGATCACTTTGGTGGCGAAGCGGATCACTTTTGGAGCGAAGCGGATCACTTTTGGGTCGAAACGGATCACTTTTGGAGAGAAGCGGATCACTTTTGGGTCGAAACGGATCACTTTAGGGTCGAAGCGGATCACTTTTGGAGAGAAGCGGATCACTTTTGGAGCAAAGCGGATCACTTTGGTGTCGAAGCGGATCACTTTTGATGCGAAGCGGATCACTTTGGTGTCGAAGCGGATCACTTTGGTGTCGAAGCGGATCACTTTTGGAGCGAAGCGGATCACTTTTGATGCGAAGCGGATCACTTTTGATGCGAAGCGGATCACTTTAGGAGCGAAGCGGATCACTTTAGGGGCGAAGCGGATCACTTTTGATGCGAAGCGGATCACTTTAGGAGCGAAGCGGATTACTTTAGGAGCGAAGCGGATCACTTTGAGAGCCGTGCTGATTAAATCACCATAAAGATTGTTAGTTAGGAACGTTTGTTCTATAATGGATTTATAATTTACATTAGGGGGTAATATTATGAAGTTGCTTAATTTGCCAGAAGCATTTGAACAATATAGGACTGTAATAGAGGAAACAATACAGCCTACCGTATTTATTGAAACAGAAGAACGAAAAACGTCTGTATTTGAAAGTAAGTTTGCGGGGGATCCGTATTTTCCACGGGCAATGGAATATCCGAAAAGTCCTGAAGGGCAACCACTAAAATTACTAGCTCAAATTAATTTTGCAGATGTTCCAAAGCATTTACCAAACTTCCCTAAAGAGGGAATCTTGCAGTTTTATATTGATGGCTACGATGATGTACTAGGGATGGATTTTGACAATGGTCAAAATCATGAGGGCTTCCGCGTTGTTTTCCACGAACATATTGTTAGTGATGAGTCACAGTTAGTACAAGATTTCTCATTTGTTGAAGATAACGAAGAAGAATTATACTTTCCTGTGGAAAAGGAAATGGCATTGTCCTTTGGAACGGGTCATGAACCATTATCAGCAAATGACTTTAGAAGTGAAAAAACATATGCGAAGATCCTTGCTACTATAGAAGACGATGATCAATTAGTAGACTCATTTTATGAAACATTAAATAGTGCGGGGCATAAAATCGGGGGATATCCATTCTTTACTCAGGAAGATCCAAGAGCTTATGGTGACTATACAGATTCAACAATTTTGTTGCTTCAAATTGACAGTGTAGGTGATCATATTCTGTGGGGAGATGTAGGGGTCGGAAACTTTTTCATCACAGAGGATGAGCTGAAACGTAAAGATTTTAGTAAAGTTCTATATAATTGGGATTGTTATTAATTTAAATAAAAAGCAAGTGGATGCGTTTCCACTTGCTTTTTATCTTCATTCAGCAAATTTTTATACTGAAGGTAGTGAGATGGATGTTGATAGGATTCTTTTTAAAACCTGCTGAAATAGAAGAACTCAGTCTAAGAACGCCACGTCCTGTGGCAACGACTGAGTGATCAACATCACGTTGGCCTAAAGCCTCTGGCGGATGTCACGGATTGTTTATCTGTGCGAAAGCGAAGCGTCAGCTACAAATGTTTTCTGTAGCGAAAGTGAAGCGTCAGCTACAATTACGCCAAGGTGTATTGATTAGTAATTATTGTTCACGAGCATTAAATTGCTCCATTTTGTCTTCTAAATCATCCATCATTTGAATTAAACGATCAATATCCTCTAATTCAGTTGTTTCAGGATCAATGGCATCTAAAACTTCTAAAAACATTTCAAGACGCTCTTTTAAGTAACTCATTTGCTGTTTTTTATCAGTGATTGGATTTGACATACATACACCTCATTTCGTCCCCTTCATCTTAGCTGATTCGGGACTAAATTTCAATGTTTAGGTAAACACCTAGGACTTAGCGATTATTTTGCAAAAACTAATAGACAGAATATTTACATTATTGAAAGCGTGTGTTAAATTAATATTAAGAATAAGTAAAGGAGCTGATTTAAAAAATCAAAAAAACTCTAACTCGAAAAGGAGGGAGTTTAAACAAGTACTCGGCCAATGATAAAGCCGAAATTCGTGTTTATACAATTAAATGGAGATAAGTGTTAGTTAGGCCTTAGCGTAAAATCACATGTGGTGAGCGCTAAGGCTTTTTGGTATGCTGTTATTTGGAAGATTGACTTGATGTTGGAGGAAAAGATGACATACTTCTCAGATTACAGCAAAAAAAGATTTGCCATTCTAGTGTTAATTGTATCTATTTCAGGCTTTTCGCAAGGGATGCTTTTACCGCTAATTTCAATTATTTTCGAACGTGATGGAGTATCCTCTGCGTTGAATGGATTGAACGCAACAGGTCTATACATAGGAACTTTATTAATTTCACCGTTTATCGAACAGCCATTACGAAAATGGGGCTACAAACCGATTATTTTAATTGGCGGTGCACTTGTCTTCGCTTCACTGCTTGCATTTCCTTTATGGAAGAGTGTGACCTTTTGGTTTACCCTTCGCTTACTCATTGGGATTGGGGATCATGCATTACACTTTGCAACACAGACGTGGATTACAAGTACATCGGATCATAAAAGCTTAGGGAAAGGTATGGCCATTTATGGCTTGTCCTTCAGCACTGGCTTTGCTGTCGGGCCATTAATGGTAAAACTTATACAAATTTCAGAGGCATTACCATTTATTGTATCTTCAATTATGTGCTTATTAGCTTGGTCTTTTGTATTTCTCTTACAAAATGAAAAACCAGAGCGCTTGACGGGAGACTTACATGCAAGAGGCTGGCATCGTTATAAAATAGCCATTGTATTTGGATGGATTGCATTTTTAGGACCTTTTGTTTATGGGTTTTTAGAATCTTCTTTAAATGCTTTGTTCCCAGTTTATGCTTTACGAAAAGGCTTTGACATGAATATGATTCCTATTATTTTATCAGTCTTTACGTTTGGTGGGATATTAACGCAAGTACCACTTGGAGCAATTGGAGATAAAGTCGGACGACGCAATGTCTTGATGATAGGCTCATTTGGTGGGGCTATTATTTTTGGGATTGCGAGCTTTGTAGAGCATTCACAAATGGCTGTAGCTGTAGCATTTTTCTTTACAGGTACATTAGTTGGTTCGATGTTTTCATTAGGTATTACTTATATGGCTGACTTGACTCCAAAGGAACTACTGCCAACAGGAAATCTGCTTTGCGGCATTGCACTTAGTATTGGTAGTTTAACAGGTCCATTTTTAGGAGGCGTCTATTTAGAATATGTAAATTACAGCTTCCTTTTATTAGTGGCACTCCTTTTGTTAGCTATAGCAATTGTTTTACTAGTATTTGGTCGAAATAAAAATAAGCGACCAGTGTCGATATAGGGGGCATTGTCTTTTGGGAATTATCCTTGAAGCGGAAGGAAGAGAGCCAATCGCTCGGGGAAACAGAAGAATTACTCAGCTCGGAGACTTTTGAGCAAAATAAAAGAGCGGGGCTCATCTTCCCGCTCATAAAACAAAAAACGCCCAGCAAATCCGTGCTGTTATGGCGTTCTTTGCGTGACAAGGATGTTCCGTCCAAGTCACATAGGTTTGGCACCTAGAAAGTTATTATACAGACAAGCAAACATAAAATCAAATAATATTTGCAGATAAGTAATATTTGTATTTTGGATTTCTATCTCTATATAATAGAAGAACACACTAAGATGACTATTTATAATGAGGGGGATTACCACATGGCAGAATATAAAAAATTATCGATTCACCGTGCATTAACAGAATTAAAGATGCTAAATCACCGTATCGAAGCAGCGACGAATGAAGTTAGCTCGGTGTTAGCTAATCGTAAAAGCAATAGCAAAATTAATGGTCTAGAGATTCAAGAAATTGAAAAGCAAATGCAAGCCTCATACGATAAAGTAGTTAGCTTAGTTGACTATCGTAACCGAATAAAGGCGCTAGTTGTAGAGTCTAATGCTAAAACTAAAGTAATAGTAGGAAAAGAAGAAATGACTGTAGCAGAAGCGATCGAACGCAAACAGTCTATTCAATATGAAAAGGAACTGTTAGAAGTCATGAAACAGCAATATCGTTCAGCGATAAATACGGTTGCAAAAGAAAATGATGCGTTGCCAGCAAAGCTAGAAACGTATCTAGTTAATATATTAGGAAATAAAGATAAGCAATCTCCAGAAGAAGTAAAATTACATACGGAGACATTTATGAAAAGAAACGAGTACGAGTTAATCGATCCGATGAATGTTAAAAAGAAAATTGAGGCGTTAAGTAATCGAATTGAAGAATTCGAATCAGAGGTCGATGCTGTTTTGTCAGAATCGAATGCAACAACATTTATTGAAGTGCAAGCTTAACTAAAAATGCATGGCCTAGCGAAAACAGAAAACGAAAAGTCGCTCGCGCTTCAAGACATGTGTGCGAGTTAAAACCTGAAACATGTCTTACTACAATGGATAGCTTAAACAATCGGAGATAAAAGCTCAAAGATTAAAGTTAAAAGTCCAAAGTTTACGTTTCAAAGTTCTTTCGTATTAAAGCTAAAAACTTAAAGCATAAAAATCTTTTAAATCCTGGGCTACTGGTTAAGGTGTTGATTTTTCTGGACCGTCCGTCATCCACTAGGCAGCTTGAGCCGTGCATTACAAATATACAAATTCTCCTGATTTTTAGGAGACGCCTGTTTTGATGCTGTTTAATTCATTTTAAAGAGCGTCTCTCATTTTTTGAGGACGCCCATTTTCATTACTTATCCTTCAACACAAGTTTCGCCACACACTCTACTTGCGCCGTTTGTGCAAACATATCAACCGGTTGAATATACTCCACATCATAAAACTTCGATAATTCGTTTAAATCCTTCGCCAAAGTTGAAGGATTACAAGACGTATAGACAAAGCGCTTCGGTTTTAGCTTCAGCACTGTGCGGATGAACTCTGGTGCTAGACCTGTTCGTGGTGGGTCAACTGTTATAACATCGGGTGTAAATCCTTCTTTGCGCCATTTTGCTAGGACACTTTCTGCTGTGCCAACTGCATATTTTGTATGTTTGAAGCCATGGTTTCGGGCATTTTTACGTGCATCCTGAATGCTTTCTGGAATAACGTCCATTCCACGAACTTCTTTTGCTTTATCAGCTAGCCATAAACCGATTGTTCCAACACCGCAGTAAGCATCAACAACTGTTTCTTTGCCTGTTAATGCTGCTGCTTTTTTGATTTCATCATAAAGATGAACGGTTTGTGTTGGATTCAGTTGGAAAAAGGCGCGAGCTGATAAATCAAATGCTAATTCGCCAAGCTCCTCATGTATCGTTTCCTTACCATCGAGGACAATCGTTTCATCGCCAAAGATTAACGATGTTTTCTCACGGTTAATATTTTGTGCAATCGATACGATACTTGGGTCGATTTTTTTTATACGAGCAATTAGTTCCGCTTGATGTGGAATTTCCTTACGCGTTGTTACGAGTACGACTTGTGTTTCACCAGTACGAATTCCAGTACGTACAACAATCGTACGCACTAAGCCATCAAGTGTACGACCATCATAAATAGTAATATTCAGTTTTTGTAAAATTTTACGTGTTGCCACTGTGATTTTTGATGTAATCGGATGTTGGACAAGGCAATCATTGATGTTCAGTAACTTGTTACTACCTTCTGCAAAAAGCCCTGCATAGACACGCTTACCCTCTTTACGTACTTGGTATTGACTTTTGTTACGATAATTCCATGGATTATCCATCCCTAGAGTTTTACGAACTTTAACTGTATTAGCTAAAGGCTTAGCATAACGTTCTAATGCTTGAATTACGATATCACGCTTTTCGATTAGCTGTTTTTCATATGTCATATGTTGAAGCTGACAGCCGCCACATTCGTTGTAAACTGGGCATGGTGCTTCCTGACGATATTTTGAAGCTTTGCGAATTGTTAATATTTCTGCTTCGGCAAAGTTTCGCTGTGTTTTAGTCACTTGCGCTGTAATTTCTTCACCAGGAATAGCGCCCTTTACGAATACAACATTACGCTTATAAAAGCCTACTCCTTCACCGTTAATACCAAGTCTTTTTATTATTAGAGGAAATTTTTGTCCTACTTCCATTGTTGTTTGCTGCGTCAAACGTTCCACGTCCCTGTTCTTTTAATATCATCTCCCCATTATAACTAAGGAGTAGACGATTGCAAAGCGACAGGGAAATCTTCATGTTCTAAGACTAAATCGTCAATGGATAAAAATGTATAACCTTGTTTTTTCGCCTCGGCAATAAACCTAGGAAGAGCTTCAGCGTTATCCTGCGCAACAGTATGCATTAATATTACAGCACCAGGGTGTAACTGTTCTATTAATGCATTATACGCATAATCTGCGCCACGACGTACATCCCTTTCCCAATCCTTAAAGGCAACAGACCAGAAAATATGACGGTAGCCTTCAGAATTTCCGACCTCTAATAATTTCGCATTAAATATACCTTCAGGAGGGCGGAAGTATGTTGTACGCTTTATACCAGTCAATCCTCTCAGCTTATCGTCAAATTTTTTCCATTCTGTACGCATAGCATCTGGCGTTATTCTTGCCATATTTGGATGTCCATATGAATGGTTGCCGATTGTATGGCCATCTTTAACCATGCGTTTCACTATTTCGGGGGCACTTTCTAAATAATGACCAGTTAAAAAGAAGGTGGCTGGTGCTTTTTCCTTCTTCAATGTATCCAAAATGCTTTCCGTAAACCCATTTTCATAGCCATTATCAAAGGTTAAATAAGCAACTTTTTTATCAGGCTTACCTTTATAAATAGCACCATATTTCTCAAGTAGCTGATCAAGCTGTGCCCCGGCCTCAGCTGGTTCACCGTTTTTCGCTCGCTTTAATCCCCAATGGTATTCATCAGAGCCAGAAGCTGAAAATGGATTAAAGCTAATTGCCGCGGCAATAATAAAAGTAGCGATGACCGCTCCTACAATATGCTGTTTCCACATTAAAAACGCATCCTTTCTTTTTCATTAGAATGCGTATTTTTAAAAAAATTATCCTAGTCGATTTAACACAATAAATTTTGAAGTACTTCTTTTAAATGAAACAGAAGAGAAGCAAATACCCACACGGAACGCAAAAATACACGTGGGGGAGAAGTGAAATTTACCCGCAAAACGTGGAATCAACAGGGAAAAGCAATACCCATGAAAAATGTTATAATAGGTAATAGTGAGGTGTTACTAATGCGTATTATTACGAAAATTGCACGTCAAAAAAACAACCCAGAACGTTATAATATATATTTGAACGAAGAATACGCTTTTCCTGTAGATGAGGCAATTCTCATTCAATTTGGATTAACGAAGGGAAAAGTGCTTGAGGAATTTGATATTCAGGAAATTGCCTATGAGGATGAGATTCGAAAAGCTTTTAATAAAGGATTAAACTTTTTGTCTTATCAAATGCGTAGTGAGCATGAGGTCAAGAAAAAGCTTCTAGCGTTAGAATTTGGCGAAGCAGTCATTTTAGAGGCTATACAAAAGCTCAAATCATACGGTTTTTTAAATGATGAAACTTACTCCAAGGCATTACTCAACACGAAAAAAGCTACGATGAAAAAGGGACCCAAGGCAATTAGACAAGACCTTATGAAAAAGGGAATTGATAAAAGCTTACAGGATGAGGTACTTGCTACCTATAGTCATGCGGAACAGGTAAAGCTTGCGACACAATTGGCTGAAAAGGTCATTCGATCTGAAAAAAAGAAAACACCAACACAAATAAAAGCTAAAATTCAAGATTTTTTAATGCGAAAAGGTTATTCTTTTAGTGTTGTAGATGATGTGCTAAGTCAAATAGAGATTGAACAAGATGAAGATGAATGGCAACAGCTACTTGAGGTACAAGGCGAAAAAGTTTGGAAAAAGTATTCATCGAAGTATACTGGTTATGAATTGAAAATGAAACTAAAGCAAGCGCTCTATCAAAAGGGTTTTCCTATAGAGGTTATAGATCGTTTTATAGAAGAGAAGGAGAATGAGGAATGAACGAAAAAAATTATGCTGCAATGTCAGAGCATGAATTACGTGAAGAAATAGCTATGATAAAGGAAAAAGCACGTAAGGCGGAGCAGCTAGGAATTATCAATGAATTCGCAGTTTACGAGCGTAAGGCTTTAATGGCAGCTGCCTATTTGGTTGATTTAGATACAATAATTCCTGGAGAAATGTATCGTATTGACGGTTCAGAAAATGAATTTTTCCAAGTGGATTATTTAAAAGGACGCTTTGCTTGGGGACATCGTTTAGGGGGCGAAAAATATCAAGAGGCTTTACCTGTTTCAATGCTATCTCCTGTAAAGGTGGGCAAATAAGTGGATGAAAAAATTGAAAAACTAAATGCTGAACTACTTGCCAAAAACCCGCAAATGTCAGTAGGACGTGCCCGAGTATGGATTGAGCTTTTATGGAGTGATTTTGAATCGACTTCTGCAAAAGCAGGCTACTCTTATCGTGGTGCTGATTACACTGAAAATTTAGTACGTCAATTAATTACCAGCTACGGTGATAAACTGCATGCATTTGCAGGACGCAATCCAAAATACGCACATTTACTTGATGCTAGTGATGATATGGTGCAATAACAAAACCCTGACCAAATATTTGGTCAGGGTTTGCTGATGTTTAATTACTTGCGCCAACTTGTAATTTTTTCTGAAGTTTATCTTCGGTAAAAATCCAGCCTGTATATGAAGTGATAATCTCGTTGTCATCGTTTAAATGAGCGACAGCAACGAATGGATAGCGATTATCACTACGGTAACGCAGATCAATTAATCTTACTTCTGTTAAGCCATTATCGAGTTCTGAAATTTCCCAACGATACAATGGTGAGAATGACACGAAAGCAGCGAGATTGCGATCTTTCAATGCTATTTCGATAAGAGGCGTTTTTGGTAAAGGTTTAATTTCGAATTTATCATAAATATTAACAGTTCGCCCATAAGCGCGTCCAACGTAATAATGCGTTTTGGATTTAGCTGCAATTCGCCAGTGCAAGAATCGCATTGTAGGGGCTACGATGACATACTCTTCATCCTGTATGGTATTATGCACAGCGTTCTTTACAGCCTTTTGGACTGCAAATCGTAAAATGTAGTAAACGATAATAATGAGATACATAATACTAAATGTCCAAACTGGATTTGCACCAAATGCCCAAAGTAAAATGCCAAGGCAATGTAGTGTGAAAATAATAGGATCAAACGTATTAATGACACCAAGTGCAACCCATCTTCTAGAGAAAGGTCGAAGTGCTTGTGTACCATAAGCATTGAAGATATCAACAAAGACGTGAAGTGCTACAGCTAAAAATGTCCAAAGCCATAAATGAAACACATTTGCGTCTTGAAGAATGAATGCTAAAACCGCTGTAATTAAGAGTGGCCATATAGCTACTGCTGGTAGTGAATGTGTAATTCCACGATGATGTCGAATATAAATTGCGTTGTTGCGCAGTTTTAATACAGTATCGACATCTGGTGCCTGTGAGCCAATAATTGTACCTGCCATTACTGCGGTAAAGGTCATAGTATGATCTGCTACAACGGGATCAGCTAATGCAAGACCACCGAGGGCTATACCCATAACGAAATGTGTACCTGAATCCAAAAATATCCACTCCTTGTATGCAAAAAATAGAGTACAATTGCATACATGTATATTTCAAATTAAGACAGTCGTGCTAAATTTTAAAGCTAGAAAAATTATGGTGTTTTTGTCGTTTCTGACAGATAATCTTTTCTTAATTGTATACCCTTTTTACCATAAATAAAATCGTAAAGACGCTGGAGGTCACTGTGAATTATCCATATGTAACAGAATTTCGACAATCTTTAGTCGAATGGTTTAATGTTGAGAAACGTGATTTACCTTGGAGGCATACTACAGACCCTTATAAAATCTGGGTCTCGGAAGTGATGCTACAGCAAACACGTGTCGACACAGTTATTCCTTATTACAATCGTTTCATGGAAAGTTTTCCAACATTAGAATTACTTGCTGAAGCTCCTCAAGAATACTTATTGAAACACTGGGAAGGCCTCGGCTATTATTCCCGTGCACGTAACTTACAAGCGGGTGTTCGCGAGGTATTAGAAAACTACGGTGGGGTAGTACCCGATAATCGCCATGAGATTTCAAAATTAAAAGGCGTAGGTCCGTATACTGCTGGAGCTATTTTAAGTATTGCCTATAATAAGCCCGAACATGCAGTTGATGGCAATGTTATGCGCGTTTTAAGTCGTGTCCTTAATATTCATGATGATATAGCGGTTCCAAAGACTAAAAAGATTTTTGAAGCGGCAGTAGAAGAACTGATAGATCCTGAAAATACATCGTCCTTCAACCAAGGCTTAATGGAGCTTGGTGCACTTATTTGTACACCAACTTCACCAAAGTGCTTATTATGTCCAGTTCGCGAATACTGTACCGCTTTTAATAAAGGTGAGCCAGAAAAATTACCTATCAAATCGAAAAAAGTAAAGATGAAGCATGTTTCATACGATGTACTTGTACTTCAAGATGACAAAGGTCGAATTTTATTGGAGCAGCGTCCAGCAGAGGGTTTACTAGCTAATCTATGGCAGTTTCCAATGCTTGAACACGGCAAAGATTCAATAGAAACTTTTATTAATGAGTACGCTATGAATGTTCAACCGCAACAGGAATTGTTAACGTTTAAACATGTTTTTTCACATTTAACATGGCATATAAATAGCTATTTTATGAAATGTAATTCAGCAGAAAAGGGCGAATGGCTGACTCGCGAGCAAATAGAATTATTACCAATGTCCGTTCCAATGCTGAAAATATGGCAAGAAATTAAAGATTGATCAAAAAAATAATATTTATAAAAATTTATGAGCATAAAAGCATTCACCTCGGTACACAATAATGAGCGTGGAGGTGAATGAATAATGAAAAAGCAAAACAACCAAAATTTACAACCGAATAAAAACATGCAACGTCAAAGTCAAGAATTTGGTTATGAAACAGACGTTAATGAAGTGCAAAAGCAAAATGCTAAAGCAGAGCAAAACAAAGCTCAAGCTTCAGGTAACTTCAATAAAACTAACCAAGATCTTGGTGAATAACACTTTGTAATTGCATAATTGCATTTACCTCTAAGGAGCTGTCTAAAATCGAAAAGATTAAAAAAGGCAGCTCCTTTTAAATTTTATATAGCATGATTAGAAAACTATCGGTAACCAGGGAAACTGCTCAGGTAGAACGAAGAATTGATTGGGTAACCAAGGAAACTGCTTTAGGTAGGCTGGAGAACTAATCGGATGCAAGGAAGAACTGTTCTGATTCAGAAGGAAAAATCCGATATAAATATATAAATAAAGGCAAAAAAATTCCAATCGAGTTGTTGTTATGATAAAATCCGCTTCAAATTAACGAAATTTTGTACGAATTTAAAAAAGCGCAGGGAAATTTGTGGTTTTCTAACTACACCTTTCGCGTACACATTGCTATAATATACTAGAGACTGCTAGATTTAGGTAGCATAGACGAAAAGGTGGGCTTCAAAGATGGCAATACCGGTAGAAGGAGAAACGATACAAATACATAGTTATAAGCACAATGGCCGTATCCACCGTGTTTGGCAAGAAACAACGGTTTTAAAAGGAACGAAAAATATCGTTATCGGTGCGAATGAACGGACACTTGTGACAGAGTCCGATGGTCGTACGTGGCTAACGAGAGAGCCTTCTATTTGTTATTTCCATGCGGAGCACTGGTTTAACATCATTTGCATGCTACGTGAGGACGGTGTGTATTATTATTGTAATCTAAGCTCACCATTTGTTTTCGATAATAATGCCATTAAATATATTGACTATGATTTAGACATTAAAGTTTTCCCTGATATGTCTTATTCACTCTTAGATGAGGATGAATATGAGCTACATCGTAAGGAAATGTCTTATCCAGATGTCATAGATAAAATTTTAAAGCGCAATGTCGATAAATTAATTAGCTGGATTCAACAAAAAAGAGGACCCTTTGCACCTGATTTCATCGATGCCTGGACAAGCCGTTATAAGTTTCAGCTCGATATGCAAGCAGATGATTGTTAGAAGCACCTATTAGTTTTACTAATGGGTGTTTTTTATGTCTTAAACAATCGGATTGTTAAATAGTTAGTGTTAAAGCTAAATTAACTGTACTTCAAGCGAAATATTGCTATAATACGTTTGGGCATTCAGTTTGTGGATGTCTGTTTCTTTTTATGTGGGAAGTAATAGAAGGTGTTTCATTTTGGATGAAATGAAGTACTTTTCACTTGCTTAATTTACATAAGAGCAAGCTTTTTAAAAAAGGATGTGATAATAAATTGAGTAGTATAAAGCGTTATATGAGATTTGTAAAACCATATACATGGGAGATTATTTTAACGATTATAATTGGTATAGTGAAATTTGCGATTCCGTTATTTATCCCATTACTCATAAAAATTGTGTTAGATGATATTATCGGTGCAGATCATCTAACGGATGCAGAGAAGACAAAAGAACTGTTTTATTGGTTAGGTGGTACGATCATTGTATTCTTTATTATTCGACCACCGATTGAGTATTACCGTCAATATTTTGCTCAACATGTCAGCAACAAGGTGCTTTTCGATATTCGAAAACAAATATATGCACATTTACAGCGACTAAGTTTAAGATACTATGCAAATACAAGAGCTGGCGATGTTATTTCAAGAGTGATTAATGATGTGGAACAAACAAAAAACTTTATCATGACAGGTTTGATGAATGTTTGGCTTGACCTTGCGACAATTGTTATTGCTATCGGTATTATGTTTGCCATGGATGTTAAGCTTACGCTAGTAGCATTAGTTGCGTTCCCGTTCTATGCATTTAGCGTGAAGTACTTCTTTGGTAAACTTCGGTCTTTAACACGTAAACGGTCACAAGCACTTGCAGGGGTGCAAAGTTATTTACATGAACGTGTAGCTGGAATGAGTATTATTAAAAGCTTCACGCTAGAAAAGCATGAGCAAAAATTATTCGATGAAGCAAATGGTGAATTTTTAGAGAAAGCATTGGATCATACGAAATGGAATGCTAAATCCTTTGCAGTGGTGAATACAATCACGGATGTAGCACCACTCCTAGTAATTGCTTATGCAGGTTATCAGGTAATTAATGGAGATCTTTCAGTCGGGACGATGGTGGCCTTTATTGCCTATATTGAACGACTTTACGGTCCACTTCGTCGACTTGTAAGTTCATCAACTATGTTAACTCAGTCCATTGCATCAATGGACCGCATGTTTGAATTAATAGACGAACCTTATGAAATAAAAAACAAGGCGAATGCGTTAGAGTTACCTCGAGTAAAGGGTGAAGTCCGCTTTGATAATGTGAACTTTCAATATGAAGAAGATGGTTCACAAATTTTAAACAACATCAATTTCACGATTAATCCTGGAGAGACGGTTGCATTTGTAGGAATGAGTGGTGGAGGAAAATCAACGATCATTAGCTTGATTCCTCGCTTTTATGACACAACAAGTGGCGCAGTGACTATTGATGAGTATGATGTACGTGATGTATCATTACATTCTTTACGCTCACAAATTGGAATAGTGTTACAGGATAATATTTTGTTCAGTGATTCGGTAAAAGAGAATATTTTAATGGGCAAGCCAAATGCTTCTGATGAAGAGGTCATTGCTGCTGCAAAAGCGGCAAATGCACATGATTTTATTATGAGTTTGCCAAATGGCTATGACACAAAGGTCGGAGAGCGCGGTGTGAAGTTATCAGGTGGGCAAAAGCAGCGAGTAGCAATCGCCCGTGTATTTTTAAAAAATCCACCTATTTTAATTCTTGATGAAGCAACCTCTGCATTGGATCTAGAAAGTGAGGCACTTATTCAAGAATCATTAGATTTACTTGCACATGAACGCACAACCATTATAATTGCTCATCGACTTTCTACGATTACGCATGCAGATAAAATTTTTGTTATAGATCATGGACAATTAATTGAAAGTGGTACGCACGAGCAATTGATGCAAAAAGAGGGGACTTACTTTAATTTATTCCAAGTGCAACATTTAGATTGATACACCCTAAATAGAAAAAATCTGACTCACCATCATAGCGTGGAGTTGATTTCCGTTCCGACTGGGCGCTTTTCTGGGAACATCGAGGCAATAAATAGCGAAAGCGTCATGTCATCTCCATCTTTTGGCCATGAATAATCTAAAAATAGCCTTCTATTTTAAATAATTGGAAGGCTATTTTCTTGTTATATTTATAAAATATTATCGATTAATAAGATATTCTTAATACGAAACTCGAACGATGTAGAAAATCTATGTTAATTGCAGAATAATTATGATTGAAAGAGCGAAGTTTTTTGGTTAGAATTATCTGAAAATAGAGAATTGAGTGATAGATAATATAATTAAGTAAAAATATGGGTGGGATGGTGCGAATGATCATGAGAAAAAAGCTGCTAGAAATAAAAGGTTTAAAGACAACCTTTTTTACAGATGATGGGCAAATTCCTGCCGTAGATGATATCGATTTTTCTGTCCATGAGGGAGAAATTTTAGGGATTGTAGGGGAATCAGGAAGTGGAAAAAGTGTTACATCACTGTCCATTATGGGATTAATACCGTCACCACCTGGAAAAATAACAGGTGGAGAAATACTATTAGATGGCGAAAATCTCGTACCATTATCTGATAAACAAATGCAGAAAATTCGTGGGAAAGATGTGGCGATGATTTTTCAGGAGCCTATGACATCTTTAAATCCTTTGTTTACAATTGGGGATCAGCTAAAAGAAGCGATTTTAATTCATAATCCAAAATGGTCGAAAAAAGAAGCATTTGCAAGGGCAATTGAAATTATGAAACTAGTAGGTTTACCGCGTGCTGAGGAATTATTAAAAGATTATCCACATCAACTATCTGGGGGGATGCGGCAACGGGTCATGATTGCAATGGCACTTGTCTGTGATCCGAAGGTATTGATTGCTGATGAGCCGACTACTGCACTAGATGTTACGATTCAAGCTCAAATCTTGCAGCTTATGAAAGATTTAAATAAACGTTTAAATACAGCTGTTCTATTAATTACACATGATTTAGGCGTTGTAGCAGAAACATGCGAGCGAGTTATTGTAATGTATGCAGGTCAGATTGTAGAGGAGGCACCTATTCAGGAGATATTCGTTAATCCAAAGCACCCGTATACACAAGGACTTATTAAATCTGTCCCTGATATGCGTTATAAAAAGGACAACCTTTACTCTATACCAGGCAGTGTACCAAAGCCCGGAAGTATTCAGGAAGGCTGTCGTTTTGCAGCGCGTTGCGAATTTGCGATGGATCGCTGTGTACAAGAAACACCACCTTTATATGAAGCAGCAGAGCAGCATAAATCGAGATGTTTTTTACTAGAGAAACAGGAGGTGGAGCACCATGTCGAAAGTGTTGTTGAAAGTTGATGGTTTAAAAAAGTATTTCCCCATTCGGAAGGGTGTCTTGAATACACAGGTTGGAGACGTAAAGGCAGTGGATGATGTTTCCTTTGAAGTTTTTGAAGGAGAAACATTAGGTATTGTTGGTGAGTCCGGGTGTGGTAAATCAACAACTGGCCGACTTTTAATGCGATTGCTTGAGCCAACAGAGGGCGAGATTGAATTCGCAGGTAAAATGATTTCTGAATTATCTAACAATGAAATGCGCAAAGCCCGTAGAGATATTCAAATGATTTTCCAAGATCCTTATGCATCGCTTAATCCTAGGCATAATATTGGAAAAATACTAGAGGAGCCTCTTATTGTTCATGGGATGGGCAATGCAAAGGAACGGAAACAGAAGGTTTTAGAGCTTCTCGAAATTGTTGGGTTAAATGAATATCATGTGAAACGGTATCCCCATCAATTTAGTGGTGGTCAAAGACAGCGAATCGGCATTGCCCGTGCTCTGATGACGAATCCGCGTTTGATTATTGCCGACGAGCCTGTCTCTGCACTCGATGTGTCAATACAGGCTCAAGTATTGAATTTATTGCAAAACTTACAAAAGGACTTAAAGCTTACTTATATATTTATCTCCCATGATTTAGGGGTTGTACGCCATATTAGTAATCGTGTAGGTGTAATGTATTTGGGGAAATTAGTGGAGTTGACAGCAAGCGAGGATTTATATGCTGAGCCCCTTCACCCATATACTCAGGCACTGCTATCCTCGGTACCTGTTCCAGATCCTACGTTTGAACGTGAACAGCTCATTATTTCTGGAGATATTCCGAGTGCTTCGAATCCGCCAAGCGGTTGTACTTTCCATACGAGATGTCCATTTAAAAAAGAAGAATGTTCTCAAGTAGTTCCGAAAATGCAAGAAGTGAAACCGGGTCATTATGTTGCTTGCCATCTATATGATGCTATCCAACATTCAATGATATAAAAAAACTTAGGGGGAAATTTAATGAAAAAAAAGAAGCTTTGGACTTTGGGTGTAATGCTTATCCTTGTTCTTTCGACAATCTTAGCTGCTTGTGGTGGCTCAGATACTAAGGATGCGGGTAGTAAAGATACTTCAAGTGGTGGCGATAAAGCTAGCAGTGGCGGACCAAAAATATTAGTTTATGGTCGTGGTGGTGATTCAGTAGCACTAGACCCTGCAGTTGTAACTGATGGTGAATCATTCACGGTTACTGCAAATATATATGAAACATTAGTGAACTTTGGTGAGAAAGATGTAACAATTCAACCAGGTTTAGCGAAATCATGGGAGCCGTCAGAAGATGGTTTAACATACACATTCCATCTTCAAGAAGGTGTAAAATTCCATGATGGCACTGATTTCAATGCAGAAGCAGTTGTTAAAAATTTTGAACGCTGGAAAGCTGGCGCTGATAAACACCCTTATTACAGCTCCCAATTTGTAGTAGGTGACAAGCAAGTGATTGAATCGGTAACGGCTAAAGATGATAATACTGTTGTATTCAAGCTTAGCCAGCCACAGGCACCTTTCCTGAAAAATTTAGCAATGTCTCCGTTTGCAATTGCTTCTCCAAAAGCTTTTGAAGCAAATGAAGAAGGATTATCTACAAATCCAGTAGGTACGGGTCCATTCAAATTTGTGAGCTGGGTACGTAATGATGCAATTACTATTGAGAAAAATCCAGATTACTATATTGATGGTTTACCAAAATTAGATAAAGTAATCTATCGTTCAATTCCAGATAACTCTGCACGTTTAACTGATTTAACAGCAGGAAATATTGATGTTGCTGATGGTTTAAGTCCTTCTGATAAATCTTCAATCGAATCCAATGCAAAATTACAATTAATCGAACGTCCATCTATGAATGTTGGTTATCTTGGACTAACGGTAACACGTCCACCGTTCGACAACGTAAAAGTTCGTCAAGCAGTAAATTACGCAATCGATAAACAAGCATTAGTAGATGCATTCTATGAAGGCTTAGCGGTACCAGCGAAAAATCCTATGCCTCCAGTAATTTCAGGCTACAACGATGACATTAAAGGCTATGAGTATGATCCAGAAAAAGCTAAAGCATTATTAGCTGAGGCTGGCTATGATGGTAAAAAAATTCAGCTGTGGGCTATGCCTGTACCACGTCCGTATATGCCAGATGGTAAAAAAATTGCGGAAGCAATCCAAAAAAATCTAGATGATGTTGGAATCAAATCTGAAATTGTATCTTTTGAATGGGCTACGTATTTAGAAAAAGCGCAAAACGGTGAAGCAGATGCATTCTTACTTGGTTGGACAGGTGATAACGGAGATGCGGATAATTTCCTTTACACTTTATTAGACGGGGATAACATTGGTTCTAACAACTATACATTCTATGACAATAAAGAATTACACAAACTTTTAGTGGCTGCACAAACTGAAATTGATGAGGACAAGCGTAATGCACTTTACAAGCAAGCACAAGAGATCATCTCTAAAGATGCGCCATGGGTTCCGCTTGCTCACTCTACTCCAATTTTAGCTGCTAACACTAAAGTTACAAACTATATTGCACATCCAACAGGTTCTGACCGTTTAGCTAATGTAGATATGAAGTAGGCATAAAAGGGTTATTCTTACAATTTTGATTTAAGAGGAAATTTTAAAGAATCTGCTTGCTTTCTGCGGGTAAGCCGTAGAAATCTAGCGGATTCTTTTTACAAGATAGAAATATTTTTTCTGTATGAAAGACCAATCATCTAAAACCGTTTGGTGAAGGCTGACCCTTTCTACAGTATGCGTTGAGACTTCAATGCTTTTGATGAAAAAGTATTTTATGAAAATAACAGAGGGGTGAAGAAGATGCTTCACTATATGGGAAGACGTGTGTTTCAATTAATCCCAGTTTTGCTTGGAATGACTTTTATCGTTTTCATGTTAATTCGTGCGATTCCTGGTAATCCAGCGCAAGTAATTTTAGGACAGCAGGCAACGAAAGAAGCGGTCGAAGCGTTAAACGCAAGTTTAGGATTAAATAAGCCGTGGTATACACAATATTTTAGTTATTTAGGTGGCGTTTTTCAGGGGGATTTAGGAGTATCATTACGTACTAAATTACCTGTATCACAGGAAATTTTTCCGTATTTAGCGGCGACAGCTGAGTTAGCGCTATTTGCCATGATTATCGCAGTGATAGTAGGAGTAAATGCAGGTATTATTTCTGCTTGGTTCCAAAATTCTTGGTTCGACTATGTGGCAATGGTAGTTGCTTTAATTGGGGTGTCTGTCCCAGTCTTCTGGTTGGGCTTAATGGAACAATGGGCTTTTAGTGATAAGCTCGGCTGGTTCCCGACATCAGGTCGAGAAGATGTACGAGATCCAATAACCACCATTACTCATTTTTATTTACTGGATACGCTCATACAAGGCCGCTTTGATCAATTTACTGAAGTATTAAAGCGATTAGTATTACCTGGCATGGCACTCGCGACAATTCCGATGGCGATTATTGCAAGAATGACTCGATCGTCTATGCTTGAAGTAATGCGCTCTGACTATGTACGCACCGCCAGAGCAAAGGGGCAAAAAATGTTTATTGTCGTTTATAAGCATGCATTAAAAAATGCAATTATCCCAGTGCTAACAGTAATCGGTTTGCAAACGGGATTACTGCTAGGGGGTGCCATATTAACAGAGACAATCTTCAGCTGGCCAGGCATTGGTCGTTATATATATGATGCCATTGGCTTCCGAGACTATCCTGTTATTCAATCAGGTATTTTAGTAATTGCATTTATTTTTATCATGATTAACTTAATTGTGGATTTACTGTATACAGTAATAGATCCACGGATTAAATACAAATAGAGGGGAGAAGCGATAATGACTGGAGCGATAGATATAAAAAAAGAAGCTGCACCAAGTCGTGAACGAGCGGCAGGTCCTTGGAGAGAAGGATGGAGTAGCTTTAAAAAGAGCAAAATCTCCCTAGTAGGTGCAGGCATTGTACTATTTTTTATTATACTTGCTATAGTTGGCCCGATGATTGCTCCTGAAGGAATGAATGAACAAAATCTTTCGAATCGTTTATTAGCACCGTCAAGTGAACATTGGTTTGGAACAGATGACTTCGGGCGGGATATCTTCTCTAGAGTTATACACGGGGCTAGTATTTCTTTGAAGGTAGGCTTTTTTTCGGTTATTCTTTCTGTAATTGTAGGTAGTTTCCTTGGCATTATAGCGGGTTATTATGGAAGATGGATTGATACGATAATCTCGCGTATTTTTGATATTCTGTTAGCATTCCCTAGTATTTTACTAGCTATTGCGATAGTAGCAGTACTTGGACCATCATTACAAAATGCATTGATTGCCATTGCCATTATTAACGTGCCGAATTTCGGGCGCTTAATTCGTTCGAAAGTATTAAGTGTTAAAGAAGAAGAATACATCGTAGCAGCAAAGGCCATCGGAATGCGTGATTCACGAATTTTGTTCTCGCATATTTTGCCAAACTCGATGACCCCAATCATTGTGCAAGGAACGCTAGCGATAGCGACAGCGATTATTGAAGCGGCAGCACTGGGCTTCCTTGGATTAGGAGCTCAAGCACCAGCACCGGAATGGGGGAAAATGCTAGCGGATGCCCGTATCTATTTATTAAAGGCGCCTTGGACGATGATTTTCCCTGGCTTGGCTATTATGCTAACGGTTCTTGGCTTTAATCTAATGGGTGACGGTCTACGTGATGCACTTGACCCGAAAATGAAAAGTTAATAAAAAAGAGCGAAGGGATGGAGATAATGCCAACCCCTCGCTCTTTTTAACTATTAAATGAATTCTTCTTCAAACTCCACATTGATTTCATGGCCATGATGAGTTTGATACGAAACGATGAGCGTATCTAAATGCTCTAGGTTTTCTTCGTAATCTAAAATACGCGATAAAATATAAAGCAAATGATAGCTCGAGAATTCTGTATCACCTTCCTCATGCGCATAACTGATCTGTTTAATGAATATTTCCATTAACTCGTTGCGCTGAACATAATCGATGTTTTTACTCCACTCGGAATGTTCGGGCTTTAATTTCCCTGTATATTTTAATAGTAGCTGCTCATGGTAAGTTAGCAAGAAATCAAGTCGCTCTTGAATCATTAAATGAAACTGCGTCGGTAGCTGTGCTAATTCGTTTTCATGATTATGAAGACGATGAAGCAGCTCTAAACTTTTCTTTGACGTTGTAATCATTTGACGATAAACAACTAATTTACGTGCTTTTACATACTTTTTATTTTTTAAGTAATTACGCTCTTCCTTATAAAAATCATACAGTGTGTCAACTCGTTGCATACGTGACTTAAATTTGCCTAATGCCTCTTTTGTAGAAGTATGCTCAGATGCCTGGCGAACAGCAAGTCGCGTCCATCGGATAATATCATCCTGTAAAAAGTAAATCTTACGGAAAAGCTTTACTTCATATTTTGGTGGTAGGAAGAACAGATTGACAACAAATGCTGCTAACACCCCAACTAATATGGTAACAAAACGAATAAGACCAAATGTAAGAAAGTCATCTCCTTGAAACTCCATAATAGCTACAACTGTAACAAGTGCTAGAGACAACGATTTTTCAAGTTTAAATTTCAACATTATACCGATAGCAACAATGACTGCAATGCCAATTGCTACTACATGGTGACTAAAAAGCAAGCCAAAAATGACCGCGATAGTAGCTCCTATAATATTAGCTTGTACTTGCTCAACAATTGTTTGATAGGAGCGATAAATAGATGGTTGAATCGCAAAGATAGCTGCAATTCCTGCAAAAACAGGTGAAGGTAGCTCTAGCAACTCAGCAATAAATAGTGCAAACACAATTGCAACACCAGTTTTAAATACACGGGCACCTAATTTCATAGAAAATGGATGTCCTTTCTGTCTAAAATTTTAAGCTTCCTTACATTATAGAAGGAACTGCCCATAAAATACATAGATTTGTATGTCATTTAAAGAAAAAGACGACTCACAGGGAGTCGTCTTTAAAAGTTAATCTTAGACACTATTCTAAATTGCACTGCTCATTAAGCGTTTAGCCTTTACATTTACAAATTACAATTGTGAAAACGCAATATCTACCGCTTTTATTGTTTCAAGAATATCTGCTTCTGTATGCTCTGTCGTTAAGAACCAAGCCTCATATTTTGATGGAGCTAAATTAATGCCTTGTGCAAGCATTAATTTAAAGAAGCGTCCGAAGATTTCACCGTCTGAGCTTTCAGCTTGCTCATAGTTTTCTACTTTCACATCTGTAAAGTAAATTGTCAGAGCACCTTTAAGGCGATTAACAGTAATTGTTACATCATGTTTTTTTGCTGCAGCCAAGATACCTTCTTCTAAAATGGCTCCAAGACGGTCCATTTCATCATAAATTCCAGGAGTTTGTAATACTTCTAGGCAGGCAATTCCAGCTTGCATAGATGCAGGGTTTCCTGCCATTGTGCCTGCTTGATAGGCAGGTCCAAGTGGAGCAACTGTATCCATAATTTCTTTACGGCCGCCGTATGCACCAATCGGTAAACCACCACCGATTACTTTACCAAGTGCAGTTAGGTCAGGTGTTAAGCCTAATAAGGTTTGAGCACTACCATAGTGGAAGCGGAAAGCAGTAATAACTTCATCGTAAATAGTTAATGCACCTTTTTCCTTTGCTGTAGCATGAACTAATTCTAGGAAGCCAGGGTTAGGCTCTACAATACCGAAGTTTCCAACGATAGGCTCTATTAAAATAGCTGCGATTTGATCGCCCCATTTATCCATTGCTTCTGTAAATGCTTCAGGGTTGTTAAATGGTACAGTAATAACTTCCTCTGCTGTAGAAGTTGTAACACCTGCTGAGTCTGGAGTGCCTAATGTTGCAGGACCAGAACCAGCAGCTACTAGTACTAAGTCAAAGTGACCATGGTAGCAACCAGCGAATTTCATAACTTTTGTACGGCCAGTATAAGCACGTGCAACACGAATTGTTGTCATAACAGCTTCTGTACCAGAGTTATTAAAGCGTACTTTATCCATAGATGGGATTGCTTCTTTTAACATTTTAGCAAAAGTAACCTCGTATTCAGTTGGAGTCCCAAACAAAGTTCCATTTTCAGCCGCGTGTGTAATAGCCTTTGCGATATGTGGGTGACCGTGACCAGTAACGATTGGACCGTAAGCTGCTAGATAGTCGATATAACGGTTGCCATCAACATCCCAAAAATAAGCACCCTTCCCGCGAGCCATTGCAACAGGTGAACCTCCACCAACTGCTTTATAAGAACGAGAAGGGCTATTTACACCACCTACGATATGCTGTAGCGCTTCTGCGTGTACTGCTTCAGATTTTGTGTGATTCATATATATTGCCTCCTAAATCTTTATACTTCATCTATTGTAGACCTATCAGTGCAAGAAATCCAAAGAAATTAAGGGATATGATTTGTTTTGCTATTTAGAGTAAAATAGAGCGTACAGAGGAGGAGATTGATATGGCTTTAATAGAAGGTAAAAAAGCACCTGATTTTTCCCTTATAAATGAAAAAGAAGAAGTAGTAAAGTTAGTGGATTTCAAAGGACAAAATGTTATTTTATATTTTTATCCTAAAGATATGACACCAGGCTGTACGACGGAGGCTTGTGACTTTCGTGACAAGCACGAGGATTTTAGTAAATTAAATGCAGTTGTACTTGGTATTAGTCCTGACGAGGCAAAAAAACATACCAAATTTATAGATAAGCACGGGTTACCATTCTCGCTATTAGTGGATGAGGATCATGCAGTAGCGGAGGTGTATGGCGTGTGGGTATTGAAGAAGATGTATGGACGTGAATATATGGGGATAGAACGTTCGACATTTTTAATTGATACAGAAGGAAATCTCTTAAAGGCTTGGCGAAAAGTACGTGTGAAAAATCATATTGAAGAAGTATATACATATTTAGCAGAATGGGAGGCGACGAAATGAGAATTTATTTTACGTTTGAACCAAGACCAGATTTACGTGAGCCACTAGTAGCAGAATTTCCACAAGTTGATTTTGTTTTTGAAAATGGTTTATCAAACGATGAGCTACAACAAGCGGATGTACTTGTCACATATGGTGAAGATTTAAATGATGAAAATATTCAGTATGCGACGAAGGTTAAATGGATTTTTGTAGCTTCAGCGGGAATTGAAAAAATGCCAGCTCAAGCCATTATTGAACGAGGGATAGTAGTTTCGAATGTACGTGGCATTCATAAAACACCAATGGCAGAATCAATGCTTGCCCACATTTTAGCGATTAAGCGTGCACTGCCTTGGATGTATGAACAGCAGAAGAAAAGTGAATGGTCAAAAAAAGCGAAACAAACCGAGCTGAGGGATAGTACAGCACTTATTTTAGGGCCCGGAGCTATTGGCTCGGAAGTAGGTCGCTTATTGCAAGCATTTGGAGTTATGACAATTGGCTGTAACCGTTCAGGGAACGAAGCGGCATATATGCATGAGATGGTGAGTTTTGATCAATTAATCGGAGCTTTACCTAAGGCCGATATTGTCATTTCTGTATTACCTAAAACAGAAGAGACTACACATTTATTGAAAGAAGAACATTTTAAAGCGATGAAAAATGATGCCATTTTCATGAATTTTGGTCGCGGAAACTTAGTAGAGGAAAATGTTTTAATCCATGCCATTCAAGCAGATGAGATTGGTTATGCTGTTTTAGATGTATTTGAACAAGAGCCTCTAGCTGAGAATCATCTTTTATGGACTTTCCCGAATGTCATTGTGTCCCCACATATTTCAAGTCATTCATCACGTTATGTTGAGCGTAGCTTAGAGATCTTCAAGCCAAGTTTAGAGAAGTGGTTACGTGGTGAAACGGATTTAGAAAATATGATGGATTTATCCAGAGGTTATTGAATTAATCCTAATTAAACTGAAATGTGTATGATTGTTGACAGAAGTAAGAGTAATTCGATACACTAATTATAACAATTATAAATTAATAATCTTTATGGAAGAGGTGCATGACGATGTCTGAAACGCATTTACAGGATGCACTTGACACGTTAAAAACAACTGGTGTTCGTATTACTCCTCAGCGTCATGCTATTTTGGAATATTTAATTCAAACAATGGCACATCCAACTGCCGATGAAATTTATAAAGCACTTGAAGGGAAATTCCCAAATATGAGTGTAGCGACCGTCTATAATAACCTTCGCGTATTTCGTGAAGTTGGTCTAGTAAAAGAACTAACTTTTGGTGATGCTTCAAGTCGCTTCGATTTCGTTACAAACGATCATTATCATATGATTTGTGAATGCTGTGGCAAAATAGTCGACTTCCATTATCCTGGTCTCGATGAAATTGAACATTTTGCATCACAAGTAACAGGCTTTGATGTGCATGCGCATCGTTTAGAAATTTACGGCACTTGTCCATCGTGTAAAGATGTATCTGCAAAAGTACAATAAAAAAATCCTAGCTCTTAAATGGGGGCTAGGATTTTTTTGTCTTATTATAAGATTGGTCGAACTCTTTTCCTTCTAGAGTAGGATCCAGTGTTAACGGTTCATTGCAGTACATACACATATCTACACGACCTAATACTTTTGTGTGCTTATGGCAATTAGGGCATTCCACTTGAACAGCTTTTGTTGAAAGCAGTCCAATCCATGCATATACGACTGTACTACCAATAATACAAAGTACACCAAGAGTCATGAAAATTAATACTAGAATAGGATAGTTTTTAAAGAAGATTCCCCCATACATAACTACAAAGCCGATAAAAATAAGTGCTAATGCAAATGAACGGATTTTATTAATTTTACTTTTGTAAGGTTTCATTTATCATCTTGCCTCCCAATCTAAAATCTACTATAACATATAAGAACAAAGTATTTTAGCTTTGATAATGTGGAAAGAAGGAATACTTTTAGAGTATGTCGAAATTTTAACGAAATCAATTTCGCATTGGTGTAATTGAGTACGGTGAAAATCCGTGATATCCACTGAATGAAGTTAAAAGGTAACAAGTAAATAGAGGGGGACTGAACATGGAACAAGTTTTGCGTCCGATATACCAGGAACGTGCAAGTCAGTCGAATACATTAGGCGTTATTTTAGTGGGAAAACGTGAAGAAAAAAGTAATGTTACAGATACATTTGATACAGTCTTACTTATTATTGTAAAGGAAGCAGAAAAGCCAGTCTTTACGAAACATTACTTATATGAAGGAAATAAAGTAGCTTTACATACAGTTACTGAGAAAACAATACGAAAATGGCTACTTATTGGTTCAAATAAAAAAGTGGTCGATTGGATTTTCTTCGGTAGAGTATTATTTGATCGTAATGAATTTCTTCATAAATTAAAAATTGAATTACAGGAGTTTCCGTTTAGTGGTCGTAAAATCAAAACTGGCATTCAATTTTCAAAGTTAATTCGACGTTACTTAGAAGGGAAAGAATACTTTGATAAGGGTAGCTATCTCGATGCTTATAATCATGTAGTAGATTCGTTACATCATTTGGGCCGTTTATCCATCATTGATAGTGGACTTTATCCTGAAGTGACTGTTTGGGCACAGGTGAAAAAAATAGAACCAGCGATTTATAAATTATACGAGGAGCTTGTTACAAGTAATGAACCGATAGAAAAACGGTTAGAATTATTGTTTTTAGCAAGTGAGTTTTTAATACATTCACGTACTCGGGACGGCGCTCAACATATTTTAGAAGTAATGCAGACAAAAGAGACTTGGACAATTCAGGAATTGCACGATCATGATGAGCTCATGAATTACTCAGTTGATTTAGAAGTGTTTGTAGAATATTTAGTAGACAAAGGCTATATTCAAATTGTACCTATCGTTGCGAAAAGTGAAATGATATTCCACCGTCATTACAAGGTAAATAAAGAAGCTCTAGAAATGGAATAAGGACTGTAGTATGCTAGTAATCGAGGTATGAAAAATACCTCGATATTTTTTTATAAAAAGTTATTGACTTTTAATTTGTTGATATTGTATTATATTAATTGTCGCTAAGACATAACAAAAAAGCTCAACGAACGAAAAAAACTTTTAAAAAAGTTGTTGACATGAATTGAGTTAAATGTTAATATTAAGAAGTCGCTGAAAAACAACGACTTCAACATGAACCTTGAAAACTGAACAAGCAAAACGTAATCAATAAAGTTTTTAGTAGCTAACCTTGAGTTGGTGAACGAAACAAAATTTTGGACAT
>NZ_JBHVUJ010000008.1:0-193550 GCF_042884205.1 Lysinibacillus sp. NPDC058147 | reverse complement strand
CGTTCGTCCTGAGCCAGGATCAAACTCTCCATAAAAGAAATTTGATTAGCTCAAATTGTTTTGCTGGCATCATGTTTGATGTCCAAAATTGTGTTCCGTTCACCAACTCAAGGTTAGCTACTAAAAACTTTATTGATTACGTTTTGCTTGTTCAGTTTTCAAGGTTCATTTTTTCAATTACTGCGTCACCTCTTGGCGACTTATACATAATAACATCGATTATTCATGAAAGTCAACACTAAATCATAAGTTTTTTTAGGAACTTTATTTTTTCGTTTAAAAATGATAGAAACGAGGTTGTTATGATGGTTCGTAAAACGTTGATTTCACTGATTTTAATCGTAATACTGTTTGTCTTTATAAAACCGATAAACTCTACTATGATTTCTGTATTTAACATCGCTGATGCCCCAGCAGTTGTAACAAAAGGACATTATGGTACATCACTTATTGTCGAAATTTCTTTCTCTGATGAAAACCTATTGGACTGGCTTAAAACTGTAAAAGAACCTTATCCGCTTCTATTATTAGATGCTGCATGGATTGAACGTTCACCTGAACACCTAAAAGTCATTCAAGAGCGAAAACTACCTACAGGATTATTAGGGCCTGAGGATTCAGTGGAAAAGCCAATTGATCTTGCCCTCGTTCAAAAAGATATTAATATTTACGAAAAGCAATTTCAAGAAACACCACTATGGTTTGCAACACGAAATCACCAGTATTCTAAAGATTTACAAAGCAACTTATTTCAACAGCAGATGAATATACTTTCTCCCTCTCTCATCTGGAAAGGTGAAAAGGCACCTAAATTACAAAAGGGAGATTTTGTTTTTATGTCTTTACACCAAAATAATAAAATCTCGTTTAAAGAGCTGAATACATTTCTACAACAAAATAAATTTATGTCGATTGAGGAAAATATATTCGGCTATAAAGTTCAAACTAAAAAATCACCCTAAAGTGAAACTTTAATCAGTGGGGTTTTCTTCATCCCCACTGATTATTTGTCTTCACCAATCGGGCTTTTACGAGCCGTTGATTTCCCACCTATCATCTTTACTTTCGGTAATTACTGCCCGTTAATGCGGGATAAAAAAGAAGTTGCCTCCAACTACATAGAGGCAACTTCTTTTTTATTATGCGTTTTTTACTTGTTCACGACGCGCTTTACGGCGTGCTTCTAATTTTTGACGATCTTCCTCGGATTTTGCATTATATTTTGGTAATACTAATAATTGATAAGCGTTTACAGCTAGTAATGGGAATAGTAATAGTGCAACATACTCGTTAATATTTTCATCTCGACCCATTAATGCAATTGTCCATTCCAGAGTTGTAACGACAATCATAAAAAATAAAGCTGAAATGAAAACATGTTTTTTCCCTGTTAATTTTACTTTTTGAATGGCTGTTACTATGGCGCCTAATAGTAATACAACTAACAAACCAACATAGAATAACCAGCTTTGTCCATCTTTTACACCTGGTATAAAGCGGAAGAATATAATATCAAAAATAGTAAAAGCAATTAATAATAGCTGTACCCAATTCCATAATGTAAGTGTTCTAAAAATATTTACTCCCACTTGATGGAGTGTTAAATAAGCAAAAAAGCCCGCTTGTGCAATAACACTCATTGTAAACCCTAAGAAAACCATCCATAAAAGCCCGGCAATAAATTCACCCCAGTGACCGTTTGTTATGTATGGTTGGAAGAAGTCCCATCGAATAAATAAACTGCAAATTCCGTTGACTGCGCCACCAACGAGCATTGCAAAGAAGAAAAACTTTGCCCAATTTCGTATCGTCACAACTAAAAGTCCCCCAATTTCTCAATTATATCTGTACTTATTTTAACAATGCATTGTTAAAAAAGCTATTTCTCATCGTAACCAATACATAAAGTCATCATAAATGTGAACAATAATTGAAAGAGTCTATTTATAGAAAGGACTGATGATTGATGCGAAAATTTTTCTTACTACTAATTCTAATGCTTTTTCTTTCCGCCTGTTCACAAGATAAAGCCTCTACCATGTCCTATGATGAAATAAAAAAAATAATGATCGACTCATTACAAACCGAGGATGGTAAAAAGGCTTTGCGAAAACTTTTAGAGGAACCAAGTTTCCGTGAATTATTGGTTTTGGAGCATGATGAAGTGAAGAAAGCTACTGAAGCTACCTTGCTTTCCAAAGAAGCCGAAGATTTTTGGAAGAAAACATTCGAAGATCCGAAGTTTAAGGAAACTGTAGCTAAAAGTATGCAAAAGCAACAACAGGATATTATGAAGGAATTAATAAAAGACCCTTCTTTCCAAAAAGATATGGAGGCTTTCTTTGGTCAGCCAGATATGCAAAAGCAGTTAGAGACTATTCTAAAATCCTCCAATATGAGAAAACAAACGGAGGAGATCGTTAAAGAAACGATTGAAAGTCCGCTTATGCAATCAAAATGGCAGGAGCTTATTAGGAAAAGCGGCGGCGAAGCAGCTAAAGCTGGTGGCGGTAAAAAAGAACCTGGTGGCAGTGGTGAAGGGAATGCACAAAAAGGCTCTGAGTAAAACTTAATATATGCAAAAACGGATTTCCTCTATTGTTCGAGGAAATCCGTTTTATTAATTATTTAATTTATTGATGATGCTCGTCGCGATGTCTAAATAAATTTGGCCTGTAGTGTGTTTTTCAGCATAAACAGAAGGTGCAAAATCTTCTTCTGACCAGTCAGGCTGTCCAAGAGGAATTTGACCAAGCAGCTCTGTACGTAGTTCTTCTGCTAACTTAGGGCCTCCGCCTTGACCGAATACGAATTCACGGTCACCTGATTTCGATTCATAC
The DNA here is from genome assembly GCF_042884205.1 of Lysinibacillus sp. NPDC058147. Taxonomy (NCBI): domain Bacteria; kingdom Bacillati; phylum Bacillota; class Bacilli; order Caryophanales; family Bacillaceae; genus Lysinibacillus; species Lysinibacillus sp. NPDC058147. The sequence continues at coordinate 190,710 of NZ_JBHVUJ010000008.1, read as the reverse complement.
CATGCCATATTTTCAATAACACCTAAAATTTCATGGTCTGTTTGTAAAGCCATTGCACCTGCACGAGCTGCAACGAATGCTGCTGTTGGATGTGGTGTTGTTACGACAATTTCTTTTGATGAAGGAAGCATTTGGTGAATATCTAATGCAACGTCACCTGTACCTGGTGGTAAATCCAATAGGAGATAGTCTAGCTCACCCCATTCTACATCACGGAAGAACTGATCTAACACTTTACCTAACATTGGTCCACGCCATACAATTGGTGCATTGTTTTCAACAAAGAAGCCCATTGAAATCATTTTCACACCTAAACGATCAACAGGGAAAATTCGATTATCTACCACTTTGGGCATATCTGTAACACCCATCATATCAGGCACACTGAACCCATAAATATCAGCATCAATTAAGCCAACCTTCTTACCTAGACGAGCTAAAGCAACAGCTAAGTTAACTGATACTGTAGATTTCCCTACACCGCCTTTACCAGAGGCAATTGAAATAACTTGTACTGTGCTGAGTGGAGATAAAATATCTTGTGCCTCAGCCTCAGTTGCTACGCCACGGAAGCTCTGTAGTTTTTCTGCTGACAGCTCTTCGAAACGAATACCAACTGTATTTGCACCCGCTTCTTTCAAAACATCAACAATTTTCATTTGTAGCTGTAATTGTTCAGGTGTATTTGTTTTAGCAATCGCAATTTTTACACTGACATGATTCTTCTCTTCTTTTATCGCTACGTTTGTAATACCGTTTGTTTCTGCAAATGATTTATGTAAAAATGGATCTTGTAGTTGTCCTAGTATTTCTCGTACTTGTTGTTCAGTTATCACGACGAACACTCCCCTTATATTATCTCAATGTTAGTATATCATAATGACTTGATTTTCGTTGTGTAGTTGCTCTATTCAATTTTAGCTAATAAATACTCTTCTATACCTTCAACAATGGCATCTCCCATTTTTTCTTGGTATTTCTTATCGGTTAACAGTGCGCGTTCCTCATCATTACTTATAAACCCTGTTTCTACTAGTGCAGCAGGTACTTCAGCTTTTTTCAGTAAATATATTTGTTTTATAGACATCGCTTCACGATCTGTATTTTTCAAATTAGTGCGAATGGAGTCTTGAATGCTCTTTGCCAGTAATTCACTTTCAGCATGTCCTTCTTTATGATAAAACACCTGTGCACCACGCCACTTTGTTTCAGGAATGGCATTTGCATGAATTGTAATAAAAAGATCCGGTTTTTCTTTTTCTACTATGTCTTTTCTTAAAAAGATGTCCTGCTTTTTTCGTTCTCTCAATGTCCCAAACTTTTCTGATGACGCGTGCTCATCAATAACATCTCCATCTTTAGTTCGAGTCATTACAACTGTTGCGCCTTTTTTCTTTAATTGCTTCTCCACATGCTGAGCAATTGCAAGTGTAATATCCTTTTCAATTACTTCGCCCTTTGAAGCACCTCCATCCTGACCACCGTGTCCCGCATCAATGACAATTTTTACGCCACCAAGTGGGTCCGGTAAGAAGAAGTTACGGTTCGAAGCATTCGTTTCATATGCCACGACCACTATACTCATTAGCATAATTACTCCTAGTGCAAGCCAGCGCTTCACCCATATCCACCACCCTTTTACAAATAGTGTACGAAGTTAGTGATTGAACTATGCCAGAAAGTAAAAAAAACTCTCAAGTAATCAATTATGCCTCGGCATAATTGTGTCTGGAATCTACTTTGTACTCGCACCAAGAACTCATTTTCGATTCCTGACATCCGCTGAAGGCTTTAACTTCTTTGTAGCGGATGTTTAGACATCCGCTACAAGAAGTTAAAATTAGGAGTTTGAATTTATAGTGGAAGATACTTGTTTAGTTATGATAAAACGGCATTAATCCTTTTTTAATACAAGGACTAAAGCCGTTAATTTTCATTTTAGTGTAAATTCTGGTTTAAAGTTACCTGTATAAGGTTCATGCTCAACGAATACTGTTATATCCTTACCGTCTTTATCTTTACCAGTTCTGATATATGTGAATTTCTTATTATTTAGCTCAGTAATTTCGAGCACAACCCCATATTTATTTTCACCAATCGAAACATGAGCTCTTAATTTATTTCCATCGATCACATTAAAGTATCCATAGTCACCACGACTTTTACCTGTTTCAGGATTGAAAAATTCATATTTATTCGTATTAGCATCATATTTCGCAATGCTAATAAAATTTGTATTATATTGTGTTACATCATTTTTGTTTGCATCTAATACAACCGTTCCTTGCCAAAGCGTACCAGCTAAAATTTTATCTCCATCCACATCCTTAACAATAGTGCCTGTAGACTGATTTAATTTTTTATCTGGTGCCGTAAATGTTAGGTGTTTTTCCTTATAAGGAGTATGCTCAACAAATACCTCTATATCGCTACCATTTGCATCTTTCCCCATTCGTTTATAAGTAAACATATTATTTGTTAGCTTAGTAATATCCGCTACTTCTTGGTAATTCTTCGTTTCCGAAATCAAAATTCTATGCTTTCCGTCATTCGTAATAAAGAATACTCCTTTATCGTCGATGCTTCCAGCTGTATTTGGATCGAAGAATTCATAGCGTCCTGAATCGCCATCATATTTCGCAAGGCCCATTAAATTTGAATTCTCTGCTGTTAAATCTTTATTGTTTTTATCGTAAATTTTTGTGGCTTGCCAATCTGTACTACTGAGAATTTGAGCATTTGCTTGACCTTTTGTTATTTCTACCTGTCTTTGATCTGCATTATTTCCCGTTTTTACTTCTTCAGTTTTTTTCACGTCAGTTTTATTTTGACATGCGCCAAGAAGTGCCACTGCTGCAAGTGATACTATTAATAACCTTTTCATATATTGACCTCCGTTTTTCAAAAATTTTTTAAACCAAAGCCTTTTAAGAAATAACAACCTAAAAGCAGTATCGCCATTTCCACGTAAAATACACATTACTTTAATAAAAGTGCTATTGATTATCATATGGAGGGAAAAAATTGATTGCGTCGTTAGTTAAATCAATTATGCCTCGGGCGGCATACTTCTGTACCGGTCGCTACCAAAGCATTCCTAACTGCCGTTTCACTTTCGTTACTTAAAACATTTGTAACTGCCGTTTCACTTTCGTTACTTAAAACATTTGCTGAAAGAAGTTAAAATATTTCTTCTACCCAAAAACAGCATTAGCCCATTAAAGGACTAACGCTGTTTTTTCACTTTATTTTATCAGAGGAAATAGCAATTTATTTTAGTGTGAATTCTGGATTATATTCACCTTCATATGGTTCATGCTCTACAAATACAGTTATATCATTACCATCTTTGTCTTTGCCTGTTCTCTTATACGTAAATTTCTTATTATTAAGCTCAGTGATTTCAAGTGCTACACCATATTTATTATCGCCAATTGAAACATGGGCTCTAATTTTATTTCCGTGGATTATATCAAAATAACCATAGTCTCCACGACTTTCACCTGTTTCAGGGTTAAAGAATTCATATTTATTCGTGTCTGCATCAAATTTTGCGATACTAATGAAGTTCTTATTAAACTCCGTTACATCATTACCATCTTCATCTAATACAACAGTTCCATGCCATAATGTATCTGCTAAAATTTTATCGCCATCCACGTCTTTTACAATATCATCTGTAGTAGCATCTAAAGTTTTAACAGGATCAGTAAACGCAAGCTCTTTATCAGTATAAGGAACATGCTCAACAAAAACTTCTACATCGTTACCTTCCTTATCTTTCCCCATCCTTTTATAAGTAAAGATATTGTTATTTAGCTCTGTAATTTCCACAACCGCTTGATAATTTTTTGATTCAGAAATTAATATTCTGTTCTTCCCATCATTTGTGATAAAGAATGTCCCTTTGTCATCTCGACTTTCGCCTGTTGCGGCATCAAAGAATTCATAGTGACCTGTTTCAACATCATATTTTGCTAAACCAATAAAATTCGTGTTCTCCGCTGTTAAGTCATTATTTTCTTTATCGTAAACCTTTGTCCCTTGCCAGTTTGTGCCGCTAAGAACGGTAGCCATTTCTTGTCCTTTTGTTAACTGTTCTACCGCTTGTTCCTGCTTTTTGTTTCCTGTTGCAGCACTCTCAGTTTTTACTTCCGCACTTTCAGCATCATTTTTCTTTGCTGGCTCCTTATCTTGACAAGCTGCAAGAAGAGCCATTGTTGCAACAGATACTATTAATAATTTTTTCATATCTCTTTACCTCCATTTTTTATTAATATTTAGTTGTGCCAAACCTTCCTAAGTTAGATGAAATTAAAAGAAAGTAGCAACAGTTCAAGTTATAGTTCCTACACAAATTAACCTGCAAATCATCCTTTCTAATTGGTTTGATGTCTCATTGAAAACAATATTAATATTGAATGTTAAACTCCCTCTAAATAATTCCTTAAAAAAATATAAAATTATCCAAAAATAATTTTAATAATTTAAATTGAAAATACGAAAATTGAACAAAAAAAAACTCGTCTATGACGAGTTTTAATTTCCGCTTTAACATACAAATCTTACTATTTAGATATTTTCGTTTAAATATCTTCATGCTACCATATTTCTATAAAGCGAAAAAACGAATAGGGGCAATACTCACTATGTGAGATTCGAATTCCTCTAACAAAGAAAAGAGGGTGAAAGAGATGAACCAACAACTGATTACTTTGGCTATGAATGGTGAGACTGATAAAGTTTTGACACTTCTTCGAGATGGAGCAGACATTAACGCAACTGATAAGCATGGAAGAACAGCAGTTTTAGCAGCAACTTATAACAATAAGAAAGAAACTGTAAAAGCACTTATTCAATCTGGTGCTGATATTAATATTCGAGACAACAATTTAGAAAATGTACTTCTGCATGCAGGTGCCTCAGGATATCTTGATATACTTAAACTCGCAATTGAAGCTGGTGCTGATACAAAGCTTACAAACAGATTTGGAGGCGTAGCTATTATTCCTGCTTCAGAGCGAGGACATGTCGAAGTTGTACGGGAGCTACTTACCCATTCAGATATTGATGTCAATCATATTAATAATTTACATTGGACAGCCTTATTAGAAGCAGTCATTTTAGGCGATGGTGGAAAGAAGCATATAGAAATCGTACAGCTATTAGTTGACCACGGTGCAGATATTAATATTGGGGATCGAGATGGGGTCTCACCTTTACAGCATGCAAAAAAACGAAGGTTCCATGAAATTGAAAGGATTTTAAAAAAAGTAATGGAGTAAGCTGATTGAGGAGGTTTCAACTATTATACGTGATACTGTAATAGTTGGTCCTGTTCCTGAGCTTTCGGTGCAGGTTCGCGAACTTCATCGCCAATTTTATGCGGCGAAGGATTTTAATAATAATGAAAAGCAATCTATGGAGTAACTCCAAAGATTGTTTTCGTTTTATTTAATCATATGCGTTTTATAGATTTATAGTGCTTTTATATACTTTAAGATGTTGTCAATATTTTCCGAATTATATTCTGCCTCTGATAAAAGATAGTATCCACTTTTAGAAAAATCAATGTGACCAAGTAAACTTTTTAAGTATGGAGAAATCAAAACCAAAACGCCATCATTTTCTAATAATTCCTCTGGAGATTCATACCCATGAGTAACTTCTACGTTAAAAGAACTCAAATTATTTTCTTTCAAAGAAATTTCAATACTTTTTCTTAGTCTCGTTGACTTTTTTTTCAAAAAGAATCCTTCTCTATCTAAACCTGTTGCAAATCCCCTAAACCCCATTGCTAATTTTGGATAAATATAAATCATTTTCATTATGATCACCCTTTCAAAAGAATTATGACTCTTTTAATATTAACCATAAATTTTTCTCCAACCATTCTTTTAAGTCAGATTGAGGAATCCGTTCATTATCCTATCGTTCTACTATATCCTGTATTAAACCATTTGAAAATAAATTATAGCTACTTAGCCTTATATGAGATGCTTGTTCCTAGTACCGGTGTTTCTCCTCCAGCGTTCTTCAGATTCTGCGTCGCTACGGACACCCTTGCTCTTGGCAACCTCTACTTCTGTCTTCGGGGTTTAGGACTTCCACCCTATAGTTCATACGCATGCCGAGTGCGCATAAAAAAACCCCTTCTCGAAAATTCGAGAAAGGGCTTGTAAACGTTGATATAACAACGATTAACGTTTTGAGAATTGAGGTGCACGACGAGCGCCGCGTAGACCTGGTTTTTTACGTTCTTTCATGCGTGAATCACGAGTAAGTAATCCAGCAGATTTTAATGCAGCACGGAAATCTGGGTCTACTTGAAGTAGAGCACGAGCGATACCGTGACGTACTGCACCAGCTTGACCAGTGTATCCACCACCGTTAACGTTTACGTGGATATCATAGCTTCCTGTAGTTTCAGTAGCTACTAATGGTTGCTTAATTACTTCACGTAATGCAGCGAATGGTACGTATTCTTCGATTTCACGTTTGTTGATAACAATTTTACCTGTACCTGGTACTAAACGTACGCGAGCTACAGAGCTTTTACGGCGACCAGTGCCGATGTATTGAACTTGTGCCAAAGTAATATCCTCCTCTTAATTTATATTATCCGCGAAGCTCGTATGCTTCTGGTTTTTGTGCAGCATGTGGATGCTCTGTTCCAGTATAAACGTTAAGTTTAGTGAACATTTTGCGACCTAAAGAGTTTTTAGGAAGCATACCTTTAACTGCTAATTCGATCATTCTTGTTGGGTACTTATCTAACATTTCACCAGCAGTACGAGTTTTTAAACCACCCGCAAATTGAGTATGGTGACGGTAAAGTTTACCCTCTAATTTGTTACCAGTTAAATGGATTTTGTCAGCGTTGATGATGATTACATGATCACCTGTGTCAACGTTTGGTGTGAATGTTGGTTTATGTTTACCACGTAAGATAGCAGCTACTTCAGAAGCTAAACGTCCAAGAGTTTGGCCTTCTGCATCAACTACTAGCCATTTACGGTCTACTTCGTGACCTTTAGCCATGAATGTTGTACGCATGTATATATCCTCCTAATCGATTCGATTACCGTTATTTTTCATTAAACTACACTATAAGTTTTCGGGGCTTATTTGTGGTGGTAATGAAAATACCATCTGTTATCATATAATGAATGACTTTTAAAGTCAAGCAATTTCAATAAACACCTGGAGAAGTTGTTCAGATTCATTTATTGGTTAAATTGGGGCTTTTATTAGCCTTCATTTTTAAAATATAATGTTATTTCGTGTCAAAAATTTCTTAACATTATAATGGCTCCTCACCAAAACGAGGGGTTTATTTCCGTTCCGACTGAGCGCTTTTCTGGGGGCGTCCAGTCTCCTCCAATCAACTTATCCTCATGATATACATTAAACAAAATGACATTGCCCAACTTTGGATAAGTCATTTTAATAGAATACTTTCTCAAGATACAGACCTTGTGGCGGTGCAGTCTTGCCCGCTTTATCGCGATTCATAGATTGAACGACTAACTCAACATTCTCAATGTCACGACGTCCTATACCAACTTCCCAAAGTGTACCCGCGATAATACGTACCATATTATATAAGAAGCCATTTCCTTCAATCACCATATGAAGCTCTTCACCATACCATTCAAATTGCAGTGAAGTTACTGTGCGCACCTTATCTTTGACACTTGTATTGGCTGCACAAAAGCATGAAAAATCATGGGTACCGATAATAGCTTTTGCTGCCTCCTGCATTGCCTCAACATTCGGTTTCACGCCATTTGTCTCAACAGTGTAATGCCGGCGGAATGGACTCTGTACATGCTCACATGACCATATATACCGGTACTGCTTCCCAGTTACACTGTAGCGCGCATGAAAGTCTGCAGCAACTTCTTCAATCGACATTACCCGAATATCTCTTGGCAGTTGAACATTCAGTGCCTTCATGTATTTATCTACCGGAATCGCGAGTGGTGAATCAAAATGCAAAGTTTGACCTGTTGCATGCACCCTTGCATCTGTACGTCCACTAGCTGTTACCTTTATCTTTTCCCCTTTATGCATAATAGCTAGAACGCGCTCAAGCTCTGCCTGTACTGTGCGCTCTCCAGGCTGTACTTGATAACCAGAAAATTGTGTTCCATCATAACTTATAATTGCTTTTAATCGTCGCATAAAGCTTACTCCTTTTAACTTCTATAGAAGAATAGTAATACGGCCATTGCTACTAATAACACAAGTGAAAATGTATCACTCATATCCCATTTTAACTTGCGATATCTTGTACGCCCTTCGCCTCCACGGTAGCCTCTTACTTCCATAGCTGTTGCTAAGTCCTCTGCTCGTTTAAAAGCACTTACAAAGAGAGGTACCAGTAATGGCACAACCGCTTTAATACGATCCTTTATTGGTCCAGAAGATAAATCCGAACCACGTGCCATTTGCGCTTTCATAATTTTATCTGTTTCATCCATTAACGTTGGAATAAAGCGTAATGAAATAGACATCATTAGAGCTAACTCATGTACAGGTACTTTCACCGCTTTTAATGGATTTAGCAGTACTTCAATGCCATCAGTAATGGAAATCGGAGACGTTGTAAGCGTTAAGATAGATGTCATAAACACTAGAACTAGGAAACGTATCGAAATAAATATCCCTTGTCGGATACCTTCCTCATAGATCGTGATAAACTTCCACTCAAATACTGGGGCACCTTCTTTCGTCATAAATATATGAATCAAGAAGGTAAATGCCATTAAAAAAAGTACTGGCTTTAGACCATTAATTAAAAAATACAGCCGAATACGTGATACTAGCACAATAAGTAAAGTAAATGCCAATAGCAAGGCATATGTCACTGTGTTGTTTGCTAAAAAAACAATAATAATGAATGCAAACACAAATATAAGCTTTGATCGTGGATCGAGCTTATGAACTGGAGAATCTCCTGGAAGGAAGCGTCCAAATATCATTTTCTCCATCATGACTGTCCACGCTCCTCTCTTAGCACTCGAGCAATTTCAGTGGCCAGCTCTTCCTCGGTTAAGCATATCTTTGAAAAGGTTTTGTTTATCATTTTTTCGATTTTTTGTTGAAAACGTACGATACGAGGTGGTTCTAAGCGGTAATTTTTTAATGTCTCTACATCTTTGAAAATTTCCTGTGGTATGCCACTTAGTACATTTTTCCCTTCATGCATAATGACAATATTGTCTGCATAACGAGCTGCGTCCTCCATACTGTGCGTAACGAGAATCGTCGTTAGACCACGTTCCTTGTGTAGCTTATAAAACATATCCATAATTTCTTTCTGGCCACGTGGATCAAGACCTGCAGTTGGTTCATCTAAAACAATAACTTCAGGTTCCATCGCTAAAACACCAGCAATTGCAACCCTGCGCATTTGTCCACCCGATAAATCAAAAGGTGATTTTTCAAGTACGTTCTCTGGTAAACCAACTAAGGCTATAAGCTCTTTTGCTCGCGCTTCAGCCTCTTGCTCCGATACACCAAAATTCATAGGACCAAACATAATATCCTTTAATACGGTTTCTTCAAATAATTGATGCTCCGGGAATTGAAACACAATACCAACCTTTTGACGTACAGCCTTTAAATTCTTCGCCTTTTTTCCAGCTACAACAATGCGATCCCCAATATGTACTTCCCCAGAAGTTGGTCTTAGAAGTGCATTAAAATGCTGAAGAATTGTCGATTTACCGGAACCCGTATGCCCGATAATTGCTTGATACGTGTGTGAAGGAATTTCAAAATCTACATCGAATAATGCACGTTTTTCAAAAGGTGTACCTTGTGAATAGGCATAGCTTACTTGTTGAAGTTTGATGTCCATATATCATTCACCAACTCTTCTTCTGTCATATGTTGCCCCATTAACGGAACACCTTCCTTTTGCAATAACTTTGATAACTTCATGGCAAATGGCAAATCTAGCCCAAACTCAACTAGCTTGTCCCCTAGAGTAAAAATTTCAGCAGGTGTACCCTCAGCAAATTTCTTTCCATCATTCATGAAGAGAACACGATCTGCAAGCATCGCTTCCTCTAAATCATGCGTAATAGATATTACTGTTAACCCTGTTTCAGCACGCAAAGTTTGAACTGTTTGTAATACCTCAGCACGCCCTTGGGGATCTAGCATAGACGTTGCCTCATCTAAAATAAGGAGCTTAGGCTTCATAGCAAGTGCGCCTGCAATGGCAACACGCTGCTTTTGCCCACCTGATAAATGATGTGGCTCATGATCCAAAAAATCACTCATTTTTACTTGTTCTAGTGCCGCATGTACGCGTTCTACCATCTCTTCAAACGGTACTCCATTATTTTCAAGAGCAAAAGCAACATCATCTTGGACTGTCGCTCCAACAAATTGATTGTCTGGGTTTTGAAAAACCATGCCCATCTGTGAGCGACTTTCCCATAGGTTTTCTTCACTTAATGGTTCACGTAAAATACGAACATCACCCTGTTGTGGGTAAAGTAAACCATTCATAAGCTTTGCAATGGTGGATTTACCAGAGCCGTTATGGCCAACAATGGCAATCCATTCTCCTTCCTGTACTGCAAAGCTTACATCTTCAACAGCATTGCGGCTTTCTTTTTCTTCTGGTGTATATGAAAATGTCACATTATTTAATGATAAAATTTCTGGCATTTCTAGAACTCCTCTCTACATGCTCAGCTCTACTAACTAACTTACACTTTTTTATGTATGAATTCTACTACAATCAGTATGTCGATAAAAGAAAAGTGCTAAAACCACTTTTCTTTTATTTCACTTGAAATATAGTAATAAATATAATTTATAGAATACATCAAAATATTGGAGTAAGGCACCCCAAATATTCTTGCGATCGCTATTAAAAAACGAGAATATAAAAAAAAGCACCATTGCATTGGCGCTATCATACTTCCCTAAAAAATAAAAAAGCGCGCACCTCATTCGATAGAAATGCGCTAGTCGTTACATTTTCAAGAAACACGGGTGCTCAAGCCCTTGTTCCCTCTGAATGAGGTGCGGAGAGCTAAACGAGACGCCACACAACAGTGTCCGCTCATCATAACGCTCAGCTTAATTATTTGTCGTATAAATCGTTTATAAAGAAAGAGGGTGGTGGTTCCACCCTCTTCACCACTTGTCTTCTCTTATGATTAAACTAATTCAATCACAACAACAGGTGCACCGTCACCACGACGAGGACCTACTTTAAGAATACGAGTGTAACCACCTTGACGTTCTGCATAACGTGGTGCAACATCATCAAATAACTTTTGAAGTGCAAATGAAGTTGTTTCGTTACCTTCTGCATCAGTAGTTGTTACTAGTTCACGACGGATGAATGCAGCAGCTTGACGGCGTGCGTGTAAATCTCCGCGTTTACCTAAAGTAATCATTTTTTCAACAGCTTTACGTACTTCTTTAGCGCGAGCCTCAGTAGTTTCGATACGCTCGTTGATGATTAAATCAGTAGCTAAGTCACGTAACATCGCTTTACGTTGAGAACTTGTACGACCAAGTTTTCTGTAACCCATGGATGTTTCCCTCCTTTATAAAAAATATCTGATCTTATAAGTTTTGTTTAAATCGCTTAGTCTTCTTTGCGTAATCCTAAACCAAGCTCTTCTAACTTCGCTTTTACTTCTTCTAGTGACTTACGTCCAAGGTTACGAACTTTCATCATGTCGTCTTCTGACTTATTCGCAAGTTCTAGTACTGTGTTAATACCAGCGCGTTTTAAGCAGTTATAAGAACGAACAGAAAGATCAAGTTCTTCGATAGTCATCTCTAAAACTTTTTCTTTTTGATCTTCTTCTTTTTCGACCATGATTTCAGCAGTTTGTGCCTCATCTGTCATGCCCACGAAGATGTTTAGATGCTCGGTTAAAATTTTTGCTCCGAGCGAAATCGCCTCTTTCGGACCGATGCTACCATCTGTCCACACATCAAGAGAAAGTTTATCGTAGTCAGAAGACTGACCTACACGAGTATTTTCCACTTGGAAATTGACGCGTGATACTGGAGTGTAAATAGAGTCGATCGGGATCACGCCGATAGGAAGATCCTCACGTTTGTTTTGATCAGCAGGAGTGTAACCACGGCCGCGTTGAGCGTACATACGCATACGTAAATGACCGTTTTTAGCGATTGTTGCAATATATAGATCCGGGTTTAAAATTTCTACATCACTGTCATGTGTAATGTCAGCAGCTGTAACTGTACCATCGCCTTTTACATCAATCTCAATAACTTTTTCTTCGTCAGAGTAGATTTTAAGAGCTAGTTTTTTCACGTTCAAAATAATTGAAGCTACATCCTCTACAACGCCTTCTACAGTTGAGAATTCGTGAAGAACACCGTCAATTTGAATTGAAGTGACAGCAGCTCCTGGTAATGAAGACAGAAGGATACGACGTAAAGAATTACCCAAAGTGTTTCCATATCCGCGTTCAAGCGGTTCTACAACAAACTTTCCATATTTGGAATCTTCGCTGATCTCCACCGTTTCAATCTTTGGTTTTTCAATTTCGATCATTTTATTTACCCTCCTTCAAAACATCAAATGTATAGGTTCTTTCCATCATAGATTCGATCGTCATTGACGTATCGTTTATTATCTGCACAAGACAGTCTGTACAAAAAATGATGTTCTCATACAATATGAGACGCACCCATTACACGCGACGACGTTTTGGCGGACGGCAACCGTTATGAGGAACTGGAGTAACGTCTTTAATAGCAGTTACATCTAAACCAGCAGCTTGAAGTGCACGAATTGCAGCTTCACGTCCTGCGCCAGGACCTTTAACAGTTACTTCCAACGTTTTTAGACCATGTTCAAGGGATGCTTTAGCAGCAGTTTCTGCAGCCATTTGAGCAGCGAATGGTGTAGATTTACGTGAACCACGGAAACCAAGAGCACCAGCACTTGACCAAGATACAGCGTTACCTTGCATATCTGTAATCGTTACGATTGTATTGTTAAATGTAGAACGAATGTGTGCGATACCAGATTCGATATTCTTTTTCACACGACGTTTACGAGTTTGTTGTTTACGAGCCATGTTAAGAAGGAACCTCCTTTACTTATTATTTTTTCTTGTTCGCAACTGTTTTACGAGGACCTTTACGCGTACGCGCATTGTTCTTCGTATTTTGACCACGAACAGGTAAACCACGACGGTGACGGATACCACGGAATGAACCGATTTCCATCAGACGTTTGATATTTAATGAAGTTTCGCGACGTAAGTCACCTTCAAGTTTGTATGTGTCTAATTGTTCACGGATTTTGTTTAACTCATCTTCAGTTAAGTCGCGTACGCGTGTATCTTCTGAAATACCTGCGTCAGCTAATACTTTCTGAGCTGTAGTTTTACCAATACCGTAAATGTAAGTTAATGAAATTACCACGCGTTTGTCGCGAGGAATGTCAACACCAGCAATACGTGCCATGTACGTTGTGCACCTCCTTTAGAATTATCCTTGTTTTTGTTTGTGTTTAGGATTTTCACAGATTACCATTACTTTACCGCGTCGGCGAATTACTTTACATTTTTCGCAGATCGGTTTCACAGATGGTCTCACTTTCATCTAACCTAACCTCCTTAGTAGTCCGGAGCGCAAAAGATTATTTAAAACGGTATGTGATACGACCGCGAGTTAAATCATAAGGAGATAATTCGATAGTAACCTTATCTCCAGGTAGAATGCGGATAAAGTGCATACGAATCTTACCAGATACGTGTGCTAAAATCACATGTCCATTTTCTAATTCTACCTTAAACATCGCGTTTGGCAAAGTCTCAACAACTGTTCCTTCGACTTCAATTACATCATCTTTCGCCATCTACTCTGTCTCCTCTCTATATGCAAATTAAAGTTCTCATCGTTACATCAAACGGATATCTGCTGCAACTATAGAAGCAACCTCGTTTCAACATATGTTTGGATTGTATGAGAGATGTTTGAAAGACGCTCGTCTGGTTTCGCTTCACACAATCCACGGAATACACAGAACCATTAAGGGCACTGAAACTCCGATGTTTACACGAATACCGGAATGTCTTGGATGAGATATTCATACCCGTTTACACAGATGCTTCCACGAAACCCATTATACTCTTTCAAAAGTAATGTTGCACTTTTTAAAAGAAATATATACCGGGCACAATATGCTTTTGCAACTCTCAAAAAAATTATGTTTCGTTGTTGCTCCCGCATGCCTCCCGCGGAAACAGTATTCTGCGCCCGGAGCCGGGTATCAGCTGCGGCTGCCCTGTAATAGAGCATCAAGATCAGCAAACACTTTGTTAATATCTTGCTGTCCATCTATATTTGTTAACACACCTTTTACTTCATAGTAGTTAAGTAAAGGTTGTGCTTGTTTCATATTTACTTCCAGACGGTTTGCAACCGTTTCAGGATTATCGTCCGCACGTGTATAAAGCTCGCCACCATCTTTATCACATTTTCCTTCCTCAGCTGGAGGATTGAAAATTAGGTGATAAGATGTACCACAAGTTTTACAAATACGACGACCTGATAGACGAGCAACTAGCTCATCTTTTTCAACTTGGATGTTAATTGTATGTTCAATAGCTTTGCCAAGATCAGCAAGGATGCTGTCTAAAGCTTCAGCTTGAGGAACAGTACGTGGGAACCCATCTAATAAGAAGCCCTTTTCACAATCAGGTTTAGCAAGTCGTTCACGAACAATACCAATCGTTACTTCATCCGGTACTAGAGCACCTTGATCCATAAACGATTTAGCCTGTAAGCCTAGTTCTGTACCATCTTTAATAGCAGCACGGAACATATCGCCTGTAGAAATATGAGGAATCGCGTACTTCTCAACAATTTTATCTGCCTGAGTACCTTTACCAGCACCTGGCAGACCCATTAAAACGATATTCATACGGAAATATTCCTCCCACAAAAGGTTTGCTGATTTCAGGAAACGATAGAACGTTCCCTAAAAACCAACATTACTTCATAAAGCCTTTGTAGTGACGTTTAACAAGTTGAGATTCTAGCTGTTTCATCGTTTCGAGCGCTACGCCGACTACGATAATAATACCAGTACCACCGATCTGCACTGTGGCAGGTAGATTCATAAAGTTCATGATAATCATCGGCATTACTGCAATAACAGTTAAGAACATCGCACCGACAAATGTCAGACGATATAACACGCTTGTTAAATACGTTTGAGTACTTTCACCCGGACGAATACCCGGAATGTAAGCACCTTGCTTTTTCAAGTTATCTGCCACATTTTCTGGATTCACTTGTACGAATGCATAGAAATATGTGAAAGCGATGATCAATACAACGTAAATAATCATCCCAACAGGATTATTATAATCAAACGTGTGTTCAATGAATGTTGATACAGGACCATCACCAAAGAATGGAGCTAATACACGTGGTGTCGTCAGAAACGCTGATGCAAAGATTACCGGAATAACCCCTGCAGCATTTACTTTTAACGGTAAATGCGTTTGTTGAGCACCTGCTTGTTGGTTGCGCCCAGTAACTCGTTTAGCATATTGAATTGGAATTTTACGTAGTGCTTGTTGCACGTAGATAACTCCAACAACAACTGCAAGCATAACTAAAACAAGCAATCCAAGAATCACTAGATTGATAAATAGTTTATCACCAGCACCCTCGATTTGCTGTGCATAGATTTGGTTAATGGCATTCGGTAATGCCGCAGTAATACCTGCGAAAATTACAATAGAAATACCATTTCCAACGCCATGTGCAGTAATTTGTTCAGCAAGCCATACTAGGAATGCTGTACCCGCTGTTAATACAATGGAAATTGTAACATATGTTAAAATTCCTTCTTCTTTAATCAATGATCCGCCATACATTCTATTAAAGCCAAATGACATTGCAAATGATTGGATAAAGGCAAGAATAATTGTAAAGTAACGAGTAAATTGAGCAAGTTTTCGTCTTCCGACTTCACCTTGCTTTGCCCACTCAGCAAATTTCGGTACTACGTCCATTTGCAATAACTGAACAATGATTGAAGCAGTGATGTAAGGATAAATTCCCATCGCAAAGATAGAGAAGTTCTTTAAAGCACCACCGCCAAAAGTATTCAGGAAACCAACGAGACTGAACTCATCAGTTGCCTTTAATACATTAGCGTCAACGTTTGGTACTGGTACAAACGTACCAATACGGAAAACGATTAACATTAAAAGAGTAAAAATGATTTTATTTCGTATATCTCGAACACGCATAAAGTTAGAGATCGTCTGAAACATTAAATCACCTCAGTAGTTCCGCCGGCATTTTCAATTGCTTCTTTAGCCGAAGCTGAGAATTTATGAGCTTTTACTGTAAGCTTTTTGTTAAGAGTTCCGTTTCCAAGAACTTTAATTCCAGCTTTTTCATTGCTCACTAAACCTGTTTCAAGTAATAATGCAGTTGTTACCTCTGCACCATCTTCAAAACGATTTAATGTGTCAAGATTAACGATCGCGTACTCTTTACGGTTAATGTTAGTAAAGCCGCGTTTCGGTAAACGACGGAATAAAGGGTTTTGACCACCTTCGAATCCTGGGCGTACACCGCCACCAGAACGAGAGTTTTGACCTTTATGACCTCTACCTGCAGTTTTACCGTTACCAGAACCGATACCGCGACCTACGCGGTTACGTACTTTACGGGAACCTTCTGCTGGTTTTAACTCATGAAGTTTCATATAGGATGGCACCTCCTTGTTCGTTAATTAAAAATTAGTTTTCTTTTACAGTAACTAAGTGAGCTACTACATCGATCATACCGCGAGTTGCTGCATTATCAGCTTTCTCAACAGTTTGGTGTAATTTGCGTAAACCTAGAGCTTCGATTGTTTTACGTTGCGCAGGTTTAGAACCAATCACAGATTTTGTAAGGGTGATTTCTAATTTGTTAGCCATTATCTTTCCCCCCTTATCCTAATATTTCTTCCACTGATTTACCACGTAATTTAGCTACGTCCTCTACGCGTTTTAATTCAGTTAAACCTTGAATAGTTGCACGCACCATATTGATTGGTGTGTTAGTTCCAAGAGATTTTGAAAGAATATCAGTAATACCAGCAAGTTCAAGTACGGCACGTACTGGACCACCAGCGATAACTCCTGTACCAGGAGCAGCAGGTTTAATTAGGATTTCTCCTGCACCAAAGCGACCTTGCACTAAGTGTGGAGTTGTTCCACCTACGCGTGGCACTTCGATTAAGTTTTTCTTCGCATCTTCAACAGCTTTACGGATAGCATCTGGCACCTCTTGAGCTTTACCAGTACCGAAACCAACATGACCGTTTTTATCGCCAACAACAACTAATGCTGTGAAGCGGAAGCGACGTCCACCTTTAACAACTTTAGCAACACGGTTAATAGTAACTACGCGTTCTTCAAGTTCTCCAAGTTTGTTTGCGTCAATTCGACTCATGAAATGTGTCCCTCCTTTTTATTAAAATTGTAAACCATTTTCACGTGCAGCTTCAGCTAAAGCTTTTACACGTCCATGATATAAGTAACCACCACGGTCAAATACTACAGCAGTAATATTTTTTTCCGTAGCGCGTTTTGCGATTGTTTCACCGACTTTAGTTGCAGCATCAACATTGCTACCAGCAGCTTCAAAACCATTTTCTTGAGAAGATGCGCTAACAATTGTTACGCCTGCTACGTCATCGATAAGTTGAGCGTAGATGTTCTTGTTAGAACGGAATACGTTTAAGCGTGGACGCTCAGCAGTACCCGAAATTTTAGAACGTACGCGTGCATGACGTTTTTTACGAACCTGATTTTTATCTTGTTTCGTAATCACAAGGGTCACTCCTTTCTAATGCCTAGGCAGCATTATTTACCTGTTTTACCTTCTTTACGACGAACGTATTCGCCTTCGTAACGGATACCTTTACCTTTGTAAGGCTCTGGTGGACGCACGTCACGGATGTTAGATGCAAGAGCGCCAACGCGTTCTTTGCTGATACCTTTAACGATGATTTTAGTGTTAGAAGGAACTTCTACTTCTAGACCATCTTCAGGTGTGAACTCAACTGGATGTGAATAACCTACGTTAAGAACAAGTTTTTTACCTTGTAATTGCGCACGGTAACCGACACCGATAAGTTCTAATGATTTTTCGAAACCTGCAGAAACACCAGTAATCATGTTCGCTAATAGCGCACGAGTTGTACCGTGGTTTGTGCGGTGTTCTTTTGAGTCAGAAGGACGAGATACTGTGATTACGTTACCTTCTTGCTCAATTTTCATATCTTGGTGGAAAGAACGAACAAGTTCGCCTTTAGGACCTTTAACAGTAACAGTGTTGTCAGCTGCAACAGTAACAGTTACGTTAGCTGGTACCTCGATAATTTTTTTACCTACACGAGACATTTAGTTGCACCTCCATTCATTTATTGCTAATTACCAAACGTATGCTAGAACTTCGCCGCCAACTTGTTTAGCGCGAGCTTCTTTATCTGTTAATAAACCTTGTGAAGTTGACACTAAAGCGATACCAAGACCGTTCAGTACTTTAGGCACTTCATTTGTTTTTGCATATACTCGTAAACCAGGTTTAGAAATACGTTTTAAACCAGTGATAACACGCTCGTTATCTTTACCGTATTTTAAGAAGATACGGATGATACCTTGTTTGTTGTCTTCCACGTATTCTACGTCACGTACGAAACCTTCACGCTTTAAAATTTCAGCGATTTCTTTTTTCACGTTGGAAGCTGGTACTTCTAACTTCTCGTGACGAACCATGTTCGCATTACGAATGCGAGTAAGCATATCTGCAATCGGATCAGTCATTGTCATTACATTTACCTCCTTCCCAAATTAGGGGATTACCAGCTGGCTTTTTTCACGCCAGGAATTTGTCCCTTATATGCAAGTTCTCGGAAACAAATACGGCAAAGTTTAAATTTACGATATACAGAGTGTGGACGGCCACAGCGTTCACAACGTGTATATTCTTGCACTTTAAACTTTTGCTTACGTTGTTGTTTAACGATCATAGATTTTTTAGCCACGTTTTCGCCCTCCTTGTTTAATTACTTTTGGAACGGCATACCGAATTGTGTCAATAACTCGCGAGCTTCTTCATCAGAATTCGCTGTCGTTACGATCACGATGTCCATACCGCGTACTTTTGAAACTTTATCGTAATCGATTTCTGGGAAAATTAATTGCTCTTTAACACCTAAAGTGTAGTTACCGCGACCATCGAATGCTTTTTTAGAAACACCACGGAAGTCACGTACACGAGGTAGTGAAATTGAGATTAATTTGTCCAAGAATTCATACATACGCTCACCGCGTAATGTAACTTTAGCACCGATAGGCATACCTTCACGTAGACGGAAACCTGCGATCGATTTTTTCGCTTTAGTTACTACTGGTTTTTGACCAGTGATAATTGTTAATTCTTCTACAGCTGCATCTAATGCTTTTGAGTTTTGAACTGCGTCACCAACACCCATGTTGATAACGATTTTCTCAACTTTCGGCAATTGCATAACTGATTTATATCCAAACTTGCTCATAAGAGCAGGAGAAACTTCATTTAAATATTTTTCTTTTAGGCGGCTCATTTGTGTACCTCCCTTCTTTTATAGAAATTAGTCGATTACTGCACCTGATTTTTTTGCAACACGAACTTTTTTACCGTTTTCGATTTTATAACCTACACGAGTCGGCTCGCCAGATTTAGGATCGATTAGCATTACGTTCGAAACGTGAATTGCAGCCTCTTGGCTTACAATTCCACCTTGTGGATTCAATTGGTTAGGTTTTACGTGTTTTTTCACGATGTTCACACCTTCAACAAGAACACGATCTTGTTTAGGGTAAGCAGCAAGAATAACGCCTTCTTTGCCTTTATCCTTACCAGTGATAACCTTAACCTTGTCACCTTTTTTTACATGCATGCTGTCGCACCTCCTTGATTGGCACTATCATGAAATTAAAGAACTTCTGGAGCTAGAGAAACGATTTTCATGAAGTTGCTGTCACGTAATTCACGTGCAACAGGTCCGAAAATACGAGTTCCGCGTGGTGATTTATCATCACGAATAATTACACAAGCATTTTCATCAAATTTGATGTACGTACCATCTTTACGACGTACGCCTGATTTAGTACGAACGATAACAGCTTTAACAACGTCACCCTTCTTAACAACGCCACCTGGTGTTGCTTTCTTAACTGTACAAACAACGATATCACCGATGTTAGCAGTTTTACGGCCAGAGCCACCAAGGACTTTAATTGTAAGAACTTCACGTGCACCTGAGTTGTCAGCAACTTTCATACGACTTTCTTGTTGGATCACTTAGGTTACCTCCCTTCGGAAATTGGTTGTTCCGAAATAGTTATTAAATAATAACCGCTTTTTCTACAACTTCAACTAGACGGAAACGTTTAGTAGCTGATAGCGGGCGAGTTTCCATGATACGTACGATATCACCGATTTTCGCTGTGTTTAACTCATCATGAGCCTTAAACTTTTTAGAGTATTTTACACGTTTACCGTAAAGCTTGTGCTTTTTGTGAGTTTCAACTAAAACAGAAATAGTTTTGTCCATTTTATCTGAAACAACGCGGCCCGTGTAAACTTTGCGTTGATTACGCTCAGTCATACTTGAAAACCTCCTTTATCAGTTATTTGCACTGATTTCTCTTTCACGAATAACAGTTTTCATACGCGCGATTGCTTTACGCACTTCACGAATACGAGCTGTGTTTTCTAATTGACCAGTCGCCAATTGGAAGCGAAGGTTGAAAAGCTCTTCTTTCAGTGATTTCACTTTTAACTCTAATTCAGAAGTGGCAAGGTCACGGATTTCATTAGCTTTCATTAGATTCACCACCAGTTTCTTGACGTTTTACGATCTTACATTTAACAGGAAGCTTATGTGATGCTAAACGAAGTGCTTCACGTGCGATCTCTTCAGATACACCAGCGATTTCGAACATTACTTTTCCTGGTTTTACTACTGCTACCCAACCTTCAGGAGAACCTTTACCAGAACCCATGCGGACTTCTAGAGGTTTTTTAGTGTAAGGTTTATGCGGGAAGATTTTAATCCAAACTTTACCGCCACGTTTCATGTAACGAGTCATCGCGATACGTGCAGATTCGATTTGACGGTTAGTAATCCAGCTAGCTGTTTGAGCTTGTAAGCCCCATTCGCCGAAAGATACTTCTTTACCGCCTTTCGCTTCGCCACGCATGTTTCCGCGGTGTTCACGACGGTATTTTACGCGTTTAGGCAATAACATATTATTTGCCTCCTTCCACAGATTTCTTCGTAGGAAGAACTTCACCACGGTAGATCCATACTTTAACGCCTAATTTACCGTAAGTAGTGTCAGCTTCTGCGTGTGCATAGTCGATGTCAGCACGTAGAGTATGAAGTGGAACAGTTCCTTCACTATAGTGTTCAGCACGCGCGATATCAGCGCCACCTAAACGACCAGATACTTGTGTTTTAATTCCTTTTGCACCAGCACGAATTGTGCGTTGGATCGCTTGCTTTTGCGCACGACGGAATGATACACGGTTTTCTAATTGACGAGCGATATTTTCAGCTACTAGACGAGCGTCAAGATCAGCACGTTTGATTTCGATAATGTTGATGTGTACACGTTTACCAGTTAAATCGCTAAGGTATTTACGAAGATTTTCAACTTCAGAACCACCTTTACCGATTACCATACCTGGTTTCGCAGTGTGAATTGTAATGTTTACACGGTTTGCAGCGCGTTCGATTTCTACTTTAGAAACAGAAGCGTCTTTAAGAGCCGTTTCAATATATTTACGCACTTTGATGTCTTCGTGAAGTAGAGTTGCATAGTCTTTTTCAGCGTACCATTTTGACTCCCAGTCACGAATAATACCAACGCGTAGTCCTATTGGATGTACTTTTTGACCCACGGATTAACCCTCCTTCTTCTCAGATACCACTAGAGTAATGTGGCTTGTGCGTTTGTTAATTGCGCTTGCACGTCCTTGTGCACGTGGACGGAAACGTTTTAATGTTGGACCTTCATCAACGAAAACTTCAGAAACTACTAAAGAGTTGATGTCAAGATCGTAGTTGTGTTCAGCGTTAGCAACTGCAGATTTTAATACTTTTTCAACGACTGGAGACGCCGCTTTTGGAGTATGACGTAAAATTGCAACTGCCTCACCAACTTGCTTACCTCGAATTAAGTCTACAACTAGACGGACTTTACGAGGAGCAATGCGAACAGTACGAGCGATAGCTTTAGCTTGTGTCATTAGGATTTACCTCCTCTCAAAATTAGCGTCTTGTTTTCTTGTCGTCTGCACCGTGACCTTTGTAAGCACGTGTCGGTGCGAACTCACCAAGTTTATGGCCAACCATATCTTCTGTTACGTATACAGGAACGTGTTTACGTCCATCATAAACAGCAATCGTTAAACCGATGAAGTTCGGGAAGATTGTAGAACGGCGAGACCAAGTTTTAATAACCTGTTTTTTCTCAGAAGCCTCTTGCGCTTCCACTTTTTTCATTAAGTGGTCATCAACAAAAGGTCCTTTTTTCAAGCTGCGACCCATGTAGGAACCTCCCTCCGTGATTCCACCACGGCTCTCACATAGAACCGTAGTTTAACCACTTTATTTTTTACGACTACGGATGATGAATTTATCCGATTTGTTTTTCTTCTTGCGAGTTTTGTAACCAAGTGCTGGTTTACCCCAAGGAGTCATTGGTGATTTACGTCCGATTGGAGAACGTCCTTCACCACCGCCGTGTGGGTGATCGTTAGGGTTCATTACAGAACCACGAACTTCTGGGCGTTTACCTAACCAACGGCTACGACCTGCTTTACCGATGTGTACTAGTTCGTGTTGTTCGTTACCAACTTGACCGATTGTAGCGCGGCAAGTAGCTAACACTAAACGTACTTCACCAGATTGTAGACGAACGATTACGTATTTGTCTTCACGACCAAGTACTTGAGCAGAAGTACCAGCAGAACGTACTAATTGTCCACCTTTACCAGGTTTTAACTCGATGTTATGGATAGTTGTACCCATTGGAATGTTTGCTAATGGTAATGCGTTACCTACTTTAATATCAGCATCTGGACCAGAAACGATTGTTTGACCAACCTCTAGACCTTTTGGTGCTAAGATGTAAGCTTTTGCTCCATCAGCGTAGTTGATTAATGCGATATTCGCAGAACGGTTTGGATCATATTCGATAGTAGCAACTTTAGCCGGAATGCCATCTTTTACACGTTTGAAATCGATAACACGGTATTGCTTCTTATGTCCACCGCCATGATGACGAACAGTGATTTTACCTTGGTTGTTACGACCAGCTTTGCGTTTAGTTGGTTCAAGCAATGATTTCTCAGGCTTGTTAGTTGTAATTTCCGCAAAGTCTAAAGACGTCATATTACGACGACCATTAGAGGTAGGTTTATACTTTTTAATCGCCATTGTGTTTCCCTCCTTCTTGATTGTTCAAATCATAAATCCATAAAGGATTACATTTCGAATAATTCGATTTCTTTGCTATCAGCAGTTAATTTAACAATCGCTTTACGACGTTTGTTAGTGTAACCACCATAACGGCCAACGCGTTTGAATTTACCTTTGTAGTTAAGAACGTTTACTTTCTCAACTGTTACACCAAAGATTTCTTCTACAGCGTCTTTTACTTGAGTTTTGTTAGCGCGAGTGTCTACTTCGAAAGTATACTTTTTCTCTGCCATAAGTTCTGAAGAACGCTCAGTAATGACTGGACGTTTTAAAATATCACGTGCTTCCATTATCCAAGCACCTCCTCAACTTTTTCTACTGCAGATTTTGTGAATACAACTTTTTCATGACCTAATAGATCAAGAACGTTGATTCCATTTGCAGTTAAAACTGTTACACCAGGGATGTTACGAGCAGATAATGCTACGTTTTCATCTAGGTCAGCAGTTACGAATAAAGATTTCTTCTCTAAAGAAAGATCTTTAAGGATTTTTGTGAATTCTTTTGTTTTTGGTGCTGCTAGTGTAAGAGCATCAAGAACTAAGAAGTTTTGTTCTACTACTTTAGCTGATAAAGCTGATTTAAGAGCTAAGCGGCGAACTTTTTTCGGTAATTTATAAGAGTAGCTACGTGGAGTTGGACCGAATACGATACCACCACCGCGCCATTGTGGAGAACGGATAGAACCTTGACGAGCACGACCAGTTCCTTTTTGACGCCATGGTTTACGACCACCACCAGCAACTTCAGAACGGTTTTTAACCTTGTGATTACCTTGACGAAGAGAAGCGCGTTGTGCTACTACAGCGTCGAATAATACTGCTTCATTTGGCTCGATTCCAAAAATCGCATCGTTTAATTCGATTTCACCAACTGAAGCACCTGTTTGACTAAGTACAGATACTTTTGTCATTCCTGTTTCCTCCTTTCCTTAGGTGATTACTTAGCTTTAATTGCAGTTTTAACTGTAACTAGAGCTTTTTTAGAACCAGGAACATTACCTTTAACAAGTAGTAAGTTACGTTCCGCATCAACTTTCACGATTTCTAAGTTTTGGATTGTAACTACAGTGCCACCCATTTGACCAGGTAATTTCTTTTGTTTGAATACGCGGTTCGGAGCAACTGGACCCATTGAACCAGGACGACGGTGGTAACGAGAACCGTGGGCCATAGGACCACGAGATTGACCATGGCGTTTAATTACACCTTGGAAACCTTTACCTTTAGTAACACCTGTTACATCAATTACATCGCCTTCTGCGAAAATTTCTACTTTGACTTCTTGACCAACTTCGTATTCTCCCACGTTTACGTTGCGGAATTCACGAATGAAGCGCTTAGGAGCAGTGTTCGCTTTTGCTACGTGACCTTGTTCTGGTTTGTTAGAAAGCTTAACACGCTTGTCTTCGAAACCAACTTGGATCGCTTCGTAGCCGTCTGTTTCAACAGTTTTCTTTTGAAGTACTACGTTTGGAGCAGCTTCGATAACTGTTACCGGAATTAAATCGCCGTTTTCAGCGAAAACTTGTGTCATACCAATTTTTCTACCTAAGATTCCTTTAGCCATTTGTCACACCTCCTGTAAGTTTTAAAAAAGTTATATTTTTTACCATTAAAGTTTGATTTCGATATCAACGCCAGATGGTAAATCAAGTTTCATTAACGCATCAACAGTTTGTGGTGTTGGGTTAACGATATCGATCAGACGTTTATGCGTACGCATTTCGAATTGTTCACGAGAATCTTTGTACTTGTGAACAGCACGAAGAATTGTGTACACAGACTTCTCAGTTGGAAGTGGAATCGGACCTGATACACTTGCACCTGAACGTTTTGCAGTTTCCACAATTTTTTCAGCAGACTGATCTAAAATACGGTGATCATACGCTTTTAAACGAATACGAATCTTTTGTTTTGCCATTATTTTCCCTCCTTCTCGCCTATTTTCTAGACATTCTCCACGAAAATTCTCCCACACACCGCCATGGCAAAGCGGCCGGGTGTGTCGGCAACCTCTCGTTTCATCGCAGTCAAAGACCAACATTCAACATTATACACAATAAAAAAAGAATAAGCAAGTCTTTTCGCTAAATTCTTTTAAATGTTGTAGATATTCTTACTACTAATATTTCTCGCTTATCTAAGCCGTTTACTAGTATATAAAATTTCAATGTACTTTGCAACACATAAGGCTATTATACCAACGTTTTCGGACATTTCTAACAATTATACAATGCCAATATGTAAAAAAAACAGTCTCTAATATTTAGAAACCGCTCTTACTATTACTTTATAAGAAGAACACACATGCAACCCAGCCAAATATAATAAGTGGGATGTTAATAAAAATAAACGTTGGCACACATGTATCCCAAATGTGATTATGCTGTCCATCAACATTTAAACCTGCAGTTGGTCCAAGAGTAGAATCTGAAGCAGGAGAGCCAGCGTCACCTAAAGCGCCTGCTGTACCTATTAGACAAATAATTGCCAAAGGACTCATGCCTAAACCTTGCGCAAGAGGAACAAACAAGGTTGCGATAATGGGTACTGTCGCAAAGGATGATCCAATCCCCATCGTCACAATTAAACCAATGACCAACATAATAAATATAGCTAAACTCGTATTCCCTCGAAGAATGTTTATCGAACCACTAATTAAGCTATCTACATGACCTGTGGCGTTAATAACAGATGCAAAGCCATTTGCTGCAATCATAACGAAACCAATGAAGGCCATCATCTTCATTCCCTCAGAAAGAATCTCATCTGCTTCTTTCCATTTAAGTGCACCAGTAAAATACATAATCATAATGCCTGCAAAAGCACCTACAATCATCGAATCAGTATAAATTTGTGCGCATAGTGAGACAATTAAAGCCAAAGTCGTTGAAACAATAACAAACTTACTAACATTAACATTTAAAGACTCTGTCTCCACATCATTATTTTTGTATTGTCGAGGCTTTCGGTAAACGAAGAAGGCTACACATAACCCAATTAGCATCCCTAGAGCGGGTATAGCCATCGCTACTGGTACATCACGGGAAGTTACCTCCATACCTGCCTTAGTTACTTGCGTAGAAACGATGTCTTGGAATATAGCCCCGAAGCCAGCAGGAACGAAACTATATGTCCCTATTAAACCAACAGCAATTAATGTTGCGATGATTCGTCGATCAACTTCTAGCATATTTAAAACTTTTAAGAGTGGCGGTATCAATAATGGGATAAAGGCTATATGAATTGGGATTAAATTTTGTGAGAAAATAGACATCATAAAGATCAGCAAGAAGATTAAAACCTTTACTAAACCTTTTCGATTACTTGTACCGTTTTTATTTAATATCTTTAAAATCCCTGCAATCATTAATTCAGGAATTCCTGTTTTTGAAATAGCAATAGCGAAGCCACCAAGCAATCCATAACTTAAAGCAATCGTTGCACCTGCTCCTAATCCTTCTGTAAATGATTGTACAGTTGCTTCAATACCCATGCCGCTTGTTAGACCTCCTGCAAAGGCCCCCAAAACAAGAGAAAGAACAACATTGATACGGAGCAAGCTTAATATTAACATGACAGCTACTGCCACAATTACTGCGTTCATTTCAACACTTCACTTTCGTACACTAGATTACTAATACATTAAACTTTAATCCTCTAATAGTCGAAAGTCAAGATATTTTTATACCCCTATAATAATTTTCTAAATTTAAACGACAAAAAAACAGCATGACCTAATCATACTGTTTTAGATTTCTTCCTATTATAATGATTCACGAATGACCTTTTTATAATAACCAACGGAAAGTACAGCGAAAATAGCATATAACGCTATATAGCAGCTCATAGCAATCCATAATGGTGCAGTTAATTCTGAGCCGAATAAAAACCATCCTGACTTTACAGCAAAGTAACTATGAAGCAGCCCTATTATTAATGGAACACCAAAATTAAAGGCTTGTTTCATATAAATACCTTTCATAATATCTTTTTCAGCGAAGCCAATCTTTCTTAATATCGTATAAGAATCTCGCTCCTCTTCAGCCTCAGACATTTGCTTAAAGTATAAAATACTACCCGTTGTCACTAAAAATGCTAAGCCTAAAAATGCTACGCCAAATATCGTAATTCCTAATGTTTCAATATTCTCTTTCCGTTCTTCTTCATAGGATTGTATAAAGTAGTTTTCGCCATTTGATTGCATATATAATTTCTCTGCTAGAGCTAAATCACTTTTATTCTTTAGATTTATAGTAGTTTGTTTATTCCACATATCAGGTACACCATTAGCAGCTAACTTTTCAAACAGTGCATCTGAAACTACGAAAATTGGTCCCCCAGGCCCAGAAGTCACAGTACCACTTATAATACTTTCATGTCGAACGTCTTTGACATGAAGCGTTTCTTCCTTAGTTGCCTCCTCTGAACCTCCTGTAGTGACAACTACATCACGATCCTTTTCAAGCGGAAACATCTCCGCCATATAACCACCATAATTTGTTAATATAACATCATTATCCGAAACGGCAGCTTCAGGATCAATTTGTTGATAATCAGAAAGTGGAATTATATAAATGATTCCTTTTAAACCAAAAAGGGGATTATCCTCATTTTGCTGACTTTCAGATAATAATTGTGTAAACGAAGCTGAAACACTCTGTAATCGGTAATCGCTTTTATTAAAAGCAATATTATTTTCTTCTAGCTTCTTTAAAAATTCCTGGTCCTTATCTTCAAGTAATACATAATCACCAGGTACTTGACTATATGCCGACGAATCTGATGAATAATACGAAATATAAGCTAAAGTTGTAAGCCCAAGTGAAACACCCGTTAAAACCGTTATAAGCGTTAAGGATTTCGCATTACCTTTCATACGATGCATAATCGGAGTTAATGCTAATACATCACGGACAGTTAAATGTCCATTTTTCTTAAGACGAATTGAATTCATAATAAATGCTACAGAGAAACGGAAAACAAGGAACGTTCCACCAATGGTAGTAGCTAAAATAATAATCATATTAAGCGTTAAATTACCATGAGAGTTTATATCGAAAAGCTTAGTTGATGCATAGTAGCCATATGCAATGAATACAAGTCCCAAAAAACCAATAACCATTTGTAAAGGACTGAAACGTTTTACGCGCTCATCGGCTTGCTTGGAAGCACTGAATAATGATAGTAATGATACGCGATAAATCATCCAAGCCATTTGCACAAGTACAATTACTAGTAGAATGGCAAATACTACGATAGACTGCTGTAATGCCTCTGTACTAAATGTCATCGTCACAAGTGCCTCTTTTTCGAGTACGCGCAGTAAAATCATTGCAAATAAGCGCGAACTAAAAAACCCTGCAAGCATACCTAAAATGACCGCGCCTACAAACAAGAGGATACTTTCTACCGCTAATAAACGTACGATAAGTCCCTTCGTCATCCCTATTAGCTGATACAATCCTATCTCCTTACTACGACGCTTCATAAAGAGATGGTTGGCATATAGGACGAAGAACAACACAATAAAATACAGCATATATGTTGCCGCAGAAAACCCCGCTTTGGCCGTACCGCTCTTCTCGACTGTAGAGAGTACTTCAGCATTATTTTGCAATGTCACAAAAGAAAAATATAAAGTAACACTAAAAATAAGTGCGAAAAAATATAAATAATAGTGCTTCATATTTTTCTTCATGCTGCGTAACACGAGCTTACTAAGACTCATAGCCGTCACCGCCTAGCACACTTTGCGTATGCATAATTTCTTGGAAAAATGCTTGTCTCGTTTTATCTCCTTTATATAGCTCACTATAAATGAGCCCGTCCTTCAAAAATAAGACACGTGTACAAAAACTCGCTGCTACTGCATCATGTGTAACCATCATAATCGTTGCTTTTTTTGACTCATTAATACTTTGTAGATTTTTCAAAAGTGCAGTGGCTGATTTTGAGTCAAGTGCCCCTGTAGGCTCATCAGCGAATACAAGCGACGGATTTGTAATAAGAGCACGAGCTGCTGATGTACGTTGCTTTTGACCACCTGATATTTCGTTTGGATATTTATTTAAAATCTCAGTAATACCTAATAAATGCGTAAGCTCTTTTAAGCGACTCTCTGCAACAGCCTTGGGTAGTCTACCTATAGCTAAAGGTAGTAGAATATTTTCTTTTACCGTAAGCGTATCTAACAAATTATAATCTTGAAATATGAATCCTAATTGTTCGCGACGGAAATTAGCTAACGCCTTCTCCTTCATACCACGCAAGTTTTGACCATTTATTTCAATAACACCTTCAGTTGCAAAGTCAATTGAACACAACACATTTAAAAGTGTTGTCTTCCCAGATCCAGAAGGTCCCATAATGCCAACAAATTCACCTTTATTAACTTCTAAATCGATGCCCTTTAAAACCTCTTGGGCTGTTGATTTTTTGCCATATACTTTTTTTACTTTACGACCAATTAAAACTGCCACTTGTAAACGCCCCTTTCTATAGTTCAAGTGTACCCTGTCTTCTTCTCTGATTCGTGTGTTTTACATGACAATATAAAAAGGTAGGTGACAATTTCGTCATCTACCTGTTAGTTTGACATATTCATTTTGCAATGGAAAACGTAATGTAAATATCGAACCTTTACCAATACTGGATTGGACAGTAATACGAACGCCGATTTTCTGTGCCACATTATGTGCTAAGTATAGACCCATACCTGTAGATTGTGCTGACTCTCTTCCAGCTGTCCCTGTATACGATTTATGAAAGATTCGAGGTAGATCCTCCTTACGAATACCAATACCTTCATCTTTTATATGTAATAGTGTTGCTCCAGTTGCATCTATTTCCGTAAAAATAAATACCTCTGAATTTGCAGGACTATATTTAATGGCATTGGACAGAATTTGTCGGATTATAAAGGCTAGCCATTTACCATCCGTCATCACTGCCTCTGTTAACTCTTCAACATCGAAACCGATACCTTTTTCAATACACCATGCCTGCAATGCTCTTATTTCCTTATAGACCACAGTTCTTAGCTCGATCTCTGTCATATAATTATCTTTTTCAATAGAAGATAAACGTGTTTGGTGTAGCTGCTGATCAACCAATAAATGTAGTCTTAACCACTCAGTCTCTAATTTACGACGTAGTGTCAAATCATCTACGTGATCCAGCATTAAATTAATTGAAGTTAAAGGCGCCTTTACTTCATGAACCCATGCGAGGAGTTCATCCGAATATTCTTGCAGCTGTACCTTTGCTTGATTTAACTCTGTGTTCTTGTCATAAAAAACATCTTCAATCTTCGTAAGGTATGCCGTTTGAAAAGGTGATAAAGCCAAACTTTTGCTATGCACATCATCCAGTTGGATTTCCACATTTCCCAGGAAATCCTTCAACTGTCTTACTTCTACAACATATCGCCAAATTAGAAAGATTATAAAACTAATAAGCACACTAATATTCATATACGAAATAGATATTCCCTCTAATCCAGCATCTAAAGAGAATAAAACATTGATAATAACCATGATAAAAACGACAAAGCCTATCCATGCAAGGCGTTCTCTAAAAAATAACATTAACATTGTCACTCACGTCCCTTGTGTTACAGCCATATAACCAAGTCCCTTTTTAGTTAAAATCGCTTCTTGTAAACCTATATCCTCAAGCTTAGTACGTAATCGATTAACATTTACCGACAATGTATTATCATTAACAAAGCGCTCATCATCCCATAACTTTCTCATTAAATCATCTCTAGAAACTATTTGATCGACCTTCTCTACTAAAATGCGTAGAATAAATAGTTCATTTTTAGTTAATGAAACAAGGTTACCCTCATACATAATTTCACTGCGTGCATAGTCAATAACTGCACCATTAAACCGTGTGACATCCATTGATTCTTCCATATAATCATATGTTCGGCGTAAAATAGCTTGTACCTTTGCTAGTAATACCTCCATATGGAAAGGCTTTTGTACAAAGTCATCTGCACCCATTTGCATTGCCATTACCATATCCATTGGGTGGTCTCGTGAAGATAGAAAAAGAATTGGCACCTTTGAGATATGACGTATTTCACGACACCAATGAAAACCATCGTAGGCTGGAAGCTGAATGTCAATCAATACAAGTTGTGGCTTTTGTTCAATAAAGTCATCCATCACCTTTTGAAAATCTTTTGGCCCCACAACCTGAAGCGACCACTGCGCAAAGCGAGTTTGAATCATTTCGAAAATTGATGGATCATCTTCAATCAGCAATATTTTCATCCCCATAAGCGATTTCTCCTTTCTATTCTCACTGTTATCATGTGGGTATATTTCATCTTTTTTTGGTATTTAGCCTACTATGTATACATAAAATAATCTAATTAAAATTGTATTACCTACAATCATTTCCTTATTTTAACACAAAAAAACCAATCTGTAAGCGTCCCTACAGATTGGTTTGGAAATTTAGCTTGCGCTAAAATTATTTTTGGATAGAAGCAACTACGCCAGCGCCTACAGTACGGCCACCCTCACGGATAGAGAATTTAGTACCTTCTTCAAGAGCGATTGGAGCGATAAGTTCTACTGTCATTTCGATGTTATCGCCAGGCATTACCATTTCAACGCCTTCTGGTAAGTTACAGATACCTGTTACGTCAGTTGTACGGAAGTAGAACTGAGGACGGTAGTTAGAGAAGAATGGAGTATGACGGCCACCCTCTTCTTTTGATAAAACATAAACTTCAGCTTTGAAGTTAGTGTGTGGAGTGATTGAGCCTGGTTTAGCTAATACTTGACCACGTTGGATTTCTTCACGAGCTACACCACGAAGTAAAGCACCGATGTTGTCACCAGCTTCAGCGTAGTCTAATAATTTACGGAACATTTCTACACCAGTTACAGTTGTAGATTTAGCTTCTTCAGTGATACCGATGATTTCAACAACGTCACCAACTTTAACTTGACCACGTTCAACACGGCCAGTTGCAACTGTACCACGACCAGTGATAGAGAATACGTCCTCTACTGGCATCATGAATGGTTTGTCAGTTTGACGTTCTGGAGTTGGGATGTAAGAATCTACAGCGTCCATTAATTCAATGATTTTTTCTTCCCATTCTGCTTCGCCTTCAAGAGCTTTAAGAGCAGAACCTTTGATTACAGGAAGATCATCACCTGGGAAGTCATATTCAGAAAGTAGGTCACGGATTTCCATTTCTACTAATTCTAATAATTCTTCGTCGTCTACCATATCACATTTGTTCATGAATACTACTAAGTATGGAACACCTACTTGACGAGATAAAAGGATGTGTTCACGAGTTTGTGGCATTGGGCCGTCAGCAGCAGATACTACTAAGATACCGCCGTCCATTTGAGCAGCACCAGTGATCATGTTTTTAACATAGTCAGCGTGTCCTGGGCAGTCAACGTGTGCATAGTGACGAGTATCAGTTTCGTATTCTACGTGAGAAGTATTGATTGTGATACCACGTTCTTTTTCTTCTGGAGCGTTATCGATATCAGCGTATGATTTAGCTTCCCCACCCATTTTTTTAGAAAGAACTGTTGCGATTGCAGCAGTTAAAGTAGTTTTACCATGGTCAACGTGTCCGATTGTACCAATGTTAGCATGCGTTTTTGAACGGTCGAATTTTTCTTTAGCCATTAGAGATTGCCTCCTCAAAATTATATGTTTATATTTTTTAAAAATTTATAGAATGATTGCTGATGGCGAACGGGCCCATCCACCATCCCACAATCATAGCTTACAAATTAGTTATACTTTATGCAAGATGAAAATTCAATTATTCACCTTTATTTTTTTTGACGATTTCAGCAGCGATTGATTTTGGTACTTCTTCATAATGATCGAATGTCATTGAGAATACACCGCGACCTTGTGTTGCTGAACGAAGAGTTGTTGCATAACCAAACATTTCCGATAAAGGAACCATTGCACGAACAACTTGAGAGTTACCGCGAGCTTCCATACCCTCAACGCGTCCGCGACGAGAAGTAATGTTACCCATGATATCACCAAGGTATTCTTCTGGAATTACAACTTCTACTTTCATCATTGGTTCTAAGATAACTGCATCACATTGTTTAGCAGCTTCTTTAAGAGCCATAGATGCAGCAATTTTGAACGCCATCTCATTCGAGTCAACGTCATGGTAAGAACCGAATACTAATTTCGCTTTAATGTCGATAAGTGGGTAACCAGCTACTACACCGCGGTCAAGAGAGTCACGAAGACCAGCTTCTACTGCAGGAATGTATTCACGAGGTACTACACCCCCAACGATAGCGTTTTCGAATTCAAAGCCTTTACCTTCTTCATTAGGAGAGAACTCAATCGTTACGTCTCCGTATTGTCCACGACCACCAGATTGGCGAGTGAATTTACCTTGAACTTTTGCAGAGCTACGGAATGTTTCACGGTAAGATACCATTGGAGCACCTACGTTAGCTTCTACTTTAAATTCACGGCGCATACGGTCAACTAAGATATCAAGGTGAAGCTCACCCATACCTGAGATGATTGTTTGACCAGTTTCTGTGTCAGTGTGAGCACGGAAAGTTGGATCCTCTTCTTGAAGTTTTTGTAAAGCTTGACCCATTTTATCTTGGTCAGCTTTTGATTTTGGTTCTACAGAAAGAGAAATTACTGGTTCAGGGAATTCCATTGATTCAAGAATAACTAGGTTTTTCTCGTCACATAGAGTATCACCAGTAGTAGTATCTTTAAGACCTACTGCTGCTGCGATGTCCCCAGCAAATACTTTAGAAATCTCTTCACGAGAGTTTGCGTGCATTTGTAGGATACGGCCTACGCGTTCACGTTTACCTTTAGAAGAGTTTTGTACGTATGAACCTGATTCTAAAGTTCCAGAATACACACGGAAGAAAGTTAACTTACCTACGAATGGGTCAGTCATAACTTTAAATGCAAGAGCTGAGAATGGCTCTTCATCTGAAGAATGACGTTCTAATTCCTCGTCACCATCAACATCAGTACCTTTAATTGCTGGTACATCTAATGGAGATGGTAAGTAATCGATAACTGCATCTAACATTGGGCGTACGCCTTTGTGTTTGAATGCTGTACCACAGATTACTGGGTAAAATTCTACTGCGATCGTAGCACGACGGATAGCCGCTTTAAGTTCAGCAACAGAAATTTCTTCGCCTTCTAAATATTTCTCCATGATTTCTTCATCAACACTTGCAACAGCATCGATTAATTTTTCACGGTATTCTTCAGCTTGTGCGCGGTGTTCTTCAGGGATTTCGCCTTGAGTCACTGCTGTACCTTTTTCATCGCCGTAGAAAGTAGCTTTCATTTCAACTAAGTCAATGATTGCTGAGAACTGATCTTCAGCTCCGATAGGTAATTGGATAGGGTGAGCGTTTGCTTGTAAACGTTCGTGTAGAGTTCCTACAGAATATAGGAAGTCTGCACCTGTTTTATCCATTTTGTTAATGAACACGATACGTGGAACGCCGTAAGTTGTAGCTTGACGCCATACTGTTTCAGTTTGAGGTTCAACACCAGATTGAGCATCAAGAACTGTTACAGCACCATCAAGTACGCGTAGTGAACGTTCAACTTCTACAGTGAAGTCTACGTGTCCAGGAGTATCGATGATGTTTACACGGTGGCCGTTCCATTGAGCTGTTGTCGCAGCAGAAGTGATTGTGATACCACGTTCTTGCTCTTGTTCCATCCAGTCCATTTGAGAAGCGCCTTCGTGAGTTTCACCGATTTTGTGAATCTTACCTGTGTAATAAAGGATACGCTCAGTAGTTGTTGTTTTACCAGCATCAATGTGAGCCATGATCCCAATATTACGAGTATTCTCTAGAGAGAATTCGCGTTTCATAAGGTATTTCTCCTTCCATATTGGGCTTATGCGATGTTTAGATTACCAACGGTAGTGAGCGAATGCTTTGTTCGCTTCTGCCATTTTGTGCATATCTTCACGTTTTTTAACTGATGCACCAGTGTTGTTAGAAGCATCAAGGATTTCGTTAGCTAAACGCTCTTCCATAGTTTTTTCACCACGAAGACGAGCGTAGTTAACTAGGTAACGAAGACCTAAAGTTGTACGACGTTCTGGACGTACTTCTACTGGTACTTGGTAGTTAGAACCACCAACACGGCGAGCGCGTACTTCAAGAACTGGCATTACGTTATTTAGAGCAGCTTCGAATACTTCAATTGGATTTTGACCAGAACGTTCTTTAACTAGATCGAACGCACCGTATAAAATCTTTTGAGAAGTACCTCTTTTACCATCAACCATCATTTTATTAATTAAACGAGTTACTAGTTTTGAACTATAAATTGGATCTGGTAACACGTCACGTTTGGAAACAGGACCTTTACGAGGCATGTGTTTTCCTCCTTTCGAATAATTATCGATTTATTTTATAAGAATTATCTCGCCATATTTGTCGCAAAAATTTCCAATCCGCTAGCGAGATTAGAAATTTTCGACAACTACTTGGCTCATTATTAAGCAACGCTCAATAATGTTAAATTATTTTTTTTCTTTAGGGCGTTTTGTTCCGTATTTAGAACGTGATTGTAAACGACCGTTTACACCAGCTGTATCAAGAGCTCCACGTACGATATGGTAACGAACACCCGCTAAGTCTTTTACGCGTCCGCCACGGATAAGAACAACACTGTGCTCTTGTAAGTTGTGGCCTTCACCTGGGATATAAGCTGTTACCTCGATTTGGTTAGTTAAACGTACACGAGCGTATTTACGTAACGCTGAGTTTGGTTTACGAGGTGTCATTGTACCTACACGAGTACAAACTCCGCGTTTTTGTGGAGATTTAACGTCAGTTAAAGATTTTTTAAATGAGTTATATCCTTTGTTTAACGCTGGTGATTTTGATTTCGTGCTTTTAGATTGACGAGGCTTACGTACTAATTGGTTAATTGTAGGCATCGATTTATCCTCCCTTCATTTATTCCTTGTTAATACCACACATCCAGGTGGTTCATTTTTTGGGTAAAAACAAAGTCTTTGTGTTTAATACACAAAAACTACTCTACAGTAATCGCAACTACTGCAGCTCCAACATGGATTCCACAGGCCTTGCCCAGTTCCTTTTTCGACTCAACAAGAGTAACTGGTATACCGATTTCTCTCGCGAAAGATATGGCCGAATCGGTTACCCAATTGTCTGTATCGAGTGCCACAAAAAGTTCTTTCACTGAACCGGCTCGCATTGCTTTTACTGCTTGCTTTGTACCTATGATTGTTTGACTATCCCTTACTCTATCATAAGACATTTTCATATCCTCCGAAGTACAGACAGTTAACTATCAACCTTCAATATATTATCATTACCAATTTCGACTGTCAACTAATATCTTTAAAAAGCCCGAAGAGATGATAAAAATACATCTCTTCGGCACTTATTTTTATGATTATTCAGCAGAAACTAAGTCTTCTGTGTCAAGCTCATCTTTTTCAATACGGATTTGACGGTAACGTTGCATACCAGTACCTGCCGGAACAAGTTTACCGATAATTACGTTTTCCTTCAGACCTAGAAGCTCATCACGTTTTCCTTTAATAGCAGCATCCGTTAACACACGAGTTGTTTCTTGGAATGATGCAGCGGATAAGAATGATTCTGTTTCAAGAGAAGCTTTTGTAATACCTAGGATAA
Source organism: Lysinibacillus sp. NPDC058147 (assembly GCF_042884205.1). Lineage (NCBI taxonomy): Bacteria > Bacillati > Bacillota > Bacilli > Caryophanales > Bacillaceae > Lysinibacillus > Lysinibacillus sp. NPDC058147. The sequence goes on along the minus strand of NZ_JBHVUJ010000008.1, from coordinate 153,430 downwards.
CAGGACGACAAGTTGCAGGGTTTTTGCCATTTAGGACAGCATCTGCATTTGCTTCTGAGAATTGGTGAATATCTAGTAATGAGCCTGGTAATAATTCTGTATCACCAGCTTCGATTACACGTACTTTACGAAGCATTTGGCGAACCATTACCTCGATATGTTTGTCTCCAATTTCTACCCCTTGCATACGGTATACTTTTTGTACTTCTTTTAACAGGTATTCTTGAACTGTTGAAACGTCTTTGACTTTTAACAATTGTTTTGGATCGATAGAACCTTCTGTTAATACTTGACCACGTTCTACAAAGTCGCCTTCTTGTACTTTTAGACGAGCATTGTAAGGTGCTGCGTATTTACGTGTTTCTACTTCACCTTCAATTGTAATCTCTTTTAGACCTTCACGGATCTCAGTGATGTCTGAAACAGTACCTGCGATATCAGAAATAACTGATTGACCTTTAGGATTACGTGCTTCAAAAATCTCTTGGATACGTGGAAGACCTTGTGTAATGTCATCCCCGGCAACCCCACCTGTATGGAATGTACGCATTGTTAACTGTGTACCTGGTTCACCGATTGATTGAGCTGCAATAATACCAACTGCTTCCCCAACTTCAACCTTTTCACCTGTTGCCAAGTTCATGCCGTAACATTTTTTACATACACCATGTTTTGTATTACATGTGAATGCTGAACGGATTGTTACTTCCTCGATACCAGCCTCGATAACCGCACGTGCGATATCTTGATCGATTAAGCCATCTTTTTCTAAGATCACTTCACCTGTTTCTGGATGCATAATTGTTTTCTTCGTATGACGACCGATAATACGTTCGTCTAACGCTTCAATTAGCTCTGTGCCTTCCATTAACGCACCAATTGTTAAACCACGGTCAGTTCCACAGTCATCCTCACGAACGATAACATCTTGTGCTACGTCAACAAGACGACGTGTTAAGTAACCAGAATCGGCAGTTTTTAGGGCTGTATCGGCAAGACCTTTACGAGCACCGTGAGTTGAGATGAAGTACTCTAATACCGTTAAACCTTCACGGAATGAAGATTTAATTGGAAGTTCGATGATACGACCAGCCGGGTTGGCCATCAGACCACGCATACCAGCTAACTGTGTAAAGTTAGATGCGTTACCACGGGCACCTGAGTCAGACATCATAAAGATTGGGTTTGTTTTCTCAAGCGATTTCATCAGCTTCGATTGAATTTCATCTTTCGCAGCACTCCAGCTTGAGATAACGCGATCATAACGCTCATCTTCCGTGATGAAACCACGACGGAATTGCGCTTGAACTTTATCTACTTTTTCTTGAGCTACCGCTAAAATTTCGCCTTTATCTGGTAATACGACGATGTCAGATACACCTACAGTAATACCAGCACGTGTTGAATATTTGAATCCAAGGTTCTTCATACGGTCAAGCATTTTAGATGTTTCAGTGATGTGGAAACGTTTAAATACTTCAGCAATGATATTACCTAAGAATTTTTTACGGAATGGGTTTACAACTGGTACTGATGCAAAGTGTTTGCGCAGTACAGCTGTGCGTTGTGCTTCAACTTTACCTTTTTCATCAAGTCCATTATAAGCAGCATCTGCCTCAAGCTCTTTTAACGTTTCTTCATCAATTGTTAACTTAACAAAGTACTTGTCTGGTGTTTCTTCTTCTAAATTGAATGCAGTTGGCTCGTTAATGAATGGGAATGATTTAGGCAAGATTTCGTTAAAGATTACTTTACCAACAGTCGTTAATAGGAACATATTATTTTGTTCCTCAGTAAATGTTGGGTTATTTAACGAACTTGCTTTAATCGCAATACGAGTATGCAAGTGAACATTACCTGTATCATATGCAATTAACACTTCGTTTGGACCATAGAAAATTGTTCCTTCGCCACGAGCTGCTTCACGCTCAAGTGTTAAGTAGTAGTTACCTAATACCATATCTTGAGATGGTGTTACAACTGGTTTACCGTCTTTCGGGTTCAGGATATTTTGTGCTGCAAGCATTAGAAGACGAGCTTCTGCTTGTGCTTCTGCTGATAATGGTACGTGAACCGCCATTTGGTCACCGTCGAAGTCAGCGTTATAAGCTGTACATACTAATGGGTGAAGACGAATAGCACGACCTTCAACTAGTGTTGGTTCAAACGCTTGAATACCTAGACGGTGAAGCGTAGGTGCACGGTTTAGTAATACTGGATGCTCACGAATTACATCTTCTAAAACGTCCCATACGTCGTTGTTTAAACGCTCGATTTTACGTTTAGCAGATTTAATATTATGTGCAAGACCACGTTCTACTAACTCTTTCATTACGAAAGGCTTGAATAATTCAATTGCCATTTCTTTTGGCAGACCGCATTGGTACATTTTTAAGTTTGGACCTACTACGATAACCGAACGACCAGAATAGTCAACACGTTTACCAAGTAAGTTTTGACGGAAACGACCTTGTTTACCTTTCAGCATATGTGAAAGTGATTTTAATGGACGGTTACCAGGACCTGTTACAGGACGACCACGACGACCGTTATCGATTAATGCATCAACAGCTTCTTGTAACATACGTTTTTCGTTTTGTACGATGATACTTGGAGCACCAAGGTCTAATAAACGTTTTAAACGGTTATTACGGTTGATTACACGACGATATAAATCGTTTAAGTCAGAAGTTGCAAAACGACCACCATCTAATTGTACCATCGGACGAAGTTCCGGTGGAATAACTGGTAGTACATCTAAAATCATCCATTCAGGAGAGTTACCTGAGTTACGGAATGATTCAACAACTTCAAGACGTTTAATGGCACGTGTACGTCGTTGACCTTGTGCTGATTTCAACTCTTCTTTTAAAGAATGAGTTTCATCTTCAAGATCAATTTTGCCTAATAATTTTTTAATTGCTTCTGCACCCATAGATGCTTCGAATGTGTTGCCGAACTTTTCGCGATATGCACGGTACTCTTTTTCAGATAGAAGTTGTTTGCTTTCTAAGTTTGTAGCACCTGGTTCGATGACAACGTAAGAAGCAAAGTAAATTACTTCTTCTAATGCACGTGGGGACATATCTAAAATAAGACCCATACGGCTAGGAATACCTTTGAAATACCAGATATGAGATACTGGTGCTGCTAATTCGATGTGGCCCATACGTTCACGACGAACTTTGGCGCGTGTTACTTCAACTCCACAACGATCACAAACTACGCCTTTATAGCGTACACGTTTGTATTTACCACAATGACACTCCCAGTCCTTAGTTGGACCGAAAATACGCTCACAGAATAAACCATCTTTTTCAGGTTTTAAAGTACGATAGTTGATTGTTTCAGGTTTTTTGACTTCACCGTATGACCAAGAACGAATCTTGTCAGGAGAAGCTAAACCAATTTTCATATATTCAAATTCATTAACGTCTATCAAGGAGCCTACCTCCCTCTAGTATAGGTCTTTATAAAGACTCTTTTACGCAGCTCGATAATCGTTTGCAAGAATCATGTCTCTTTGGCAAAGGATTAAAAATAGAATGATTTAATCAATTATGCCTCGGCATAATTGTGTCCGGAATCGGCTTTGTGTTTGCACAAAGCCGATTCCGTGACATCCGCCGGAGGCTTTAACTTCTTTCAGCAAGTGTTTTTTGTAGCGAAAGCGAAGCGTCAGCTACAGGTGTTTGGACACCCGCTGAAAACAACTAGATCCGCATTCATCTCACACCTATTGAGATGGGAGACTTCTGCTGAAAGAAGTTAAAAGAAAAGCCGGACAGGGCGTTGAATCCTGCCCGACTAATTTGAAAAATAACTTTGACCGTGTTCACAATAATGTGAACTAACGTTTTCCATTATTCAAAAGACTCTACTGGCTCTTCTTCTGTTTCTTGCTGTGGTGCAATGTTAAGTGCATCAGCTGGCTGAAGATCGTCTTCTTCGTCTAAGTCGCGAAGCTCTACCTCTTCATCATTGACTGTTAACATTTTTACATCCATACCAAGAGATTGAAGTTCTTTAATCAATACTTTGAATGATTCAGGAACGCCTGGCTCTGGTACACTTTCACCTTTAACGATTGCTTCGTATGTTTTCACACGACCAACAACGTCATCGGATTTAACCGTTAAAATTTCTTGAAGTGTATAAGCAGCACCGTATGCTTCAAGTGCCCATACTTCCATCTCACCAAAGCGTTGTCCACCGAACTGTGCTTTACCACCAAGTGGCTGTTGAGTAACAAGTGAATAAGGACCAGTTGAACGTGCGTGAAGTTTATCGTCAACCATGTGAGCAAGTTTGATCATGTACATGACACCAACTGATACACGGTTATCGAATGGTTCACCTGAACGTCCATCATACAGGATTGTTTTACCATCGCGGTTCATGCCTGCTTCTTCCATTGTTTCCCAAACATCTTCCTCGTTGGCACCATCAAATACTGGAGTTGCCATATGAACGCCTAAGTAACGTGAAGCCATACCTAAGTGTAGCTCTAAAACTTGTCCGATGTTCATACGAGAAGGTACACCAAGTGGGTTTAACATGATATCAACAGGAGTACCATCTGGCATGAATGGCATATCCTCTTCCGGTAAGATACGAGAGATAACCCCTTTGTTACCGTGACGTCCGGCCATTTTGTCCCCTACGCGAATTTTACGTTTTTGAACAATGTAAGCACGAACTAATTGGTTAACACCTGGTGGCAACTCATCGCCATCTTCACGATTAAATACTTTTACGTCAAGAATAATACCGCCCGCACCATGTGGTACACGTAATGAAGTATCACGAACTTCACGAGCTTTTTCACCGAAGATAGCGTGTAATAAGCGTTCTTCAGCAGTTAATTCTGTAACTCCTTTAGGTGTTACTTTACCTACAAGAATGTCACCGTCACGGACTTCTGCACCGATGCGGATGATACCACGTTCGTCTAAGTTACGAAGTGCATCTTCCCCAACGTTTGGAATATCACGAGTGATTTCTTCAGGTCCTAATTTTGTATCACGAGACTCTGATTCATATTCTTCAATATGAACAGATGTATAAACATCGTCTTTTACAAGGCGTTCACTCATGATAACAGCATCCTCATAGTTAAAGCCGTTCCAAGTCATGAACGCAACAAGTACGTTACGACCAAGAGCAAGTTCACCATTTTCCATAGATGGACCATCTGCTAAAATGTCACGAGGTTTCACACGTTCGCCAACTTTTACAAGTGGACGCTGGTTGTATGAAGTACCTTGGTTAGAACGAATGAATTTTTGTAATTTATATTTTGTTAAATCGCCTTTAACCTCTTTACCGTCTACGACTTCAATACGGCGAACATGGATAGAGCGAGCTTCAACGTGCTCAACAATACCATCATATTTCGCTACTACAGCCGCACCTGAGTCACGCGCATCAACGTGTTCCATACCAGTACCAACGAATGGTGCTTCTGGGTTAAGAAGTGGAACTGCTTGACGTTGCATGTTGGCACCCATAAGTGCACGGTTCGAGTCATCGTTTTCTAAGAACGGGATACATGCAGTCGCAGCTGACACTACTTGTTTAGGAGATACGTCCATGTAGTCCATTTGCGATTTATTAAATACTGTATTATCCCCACGGAAACGACCTACTACTTCTTCTTTAGCAAATGAACCATCAGGATTTAATGGAGAATTCGCTTGTGCTACATAGTAGTTATCTTCTTCGTCTGCTGTTAAGTAATCAATTTGATCCGTTACTTGCCCTGTTTCGTGGTCAATACGACGATAAGGTGTTTCAATGAATCCGAATTTATTTACTTTGGCAAATGAAGATAATGAGTTGATTAAACCAATGTTTGGACCCTCTGGTGTCTCGATTGGACACATACGACCATAGTGAGAATAGTGAACGTCACGTACTTCGAAACCAGCACGCTCACGTGTTAAACCACCAGGTCCTAATGCAGATAGACGACGTTTATGCGTTAACTCTGCCAATGGGTTTGTTTGGTCCATGAATTGTGATAATTGAGAGCTACCAAAGAACTCTTTAATTGACGCAATTACCGGACGAATATTAATTAATTGCTGTGGTACGATAGCAGCTGTATCGTTAATAGACATACGTTCACGTACTACACGTTCCATACGAGATAAACCGATACGGAATTGGTTTTGTAAAAGCTCACCAACAGAGCGTAGACGACGGTTACCTAAATGGTCAATATCATCTGTTGCCCCTACTTGGTAAAGTAAGTTGAAGAAATAGCTTACTGAAGATAGTACATCAGCAGGTGTAACATTCTTCACTTCTTCATCGATGTACGCATTACCAATAATATTGATTTCTTTTTGCGCTTCATCTTTCGGTGCATAAATTTTAATAGACTGGATTGTTACGTCATCCTCAAGCACTCCACCTACTTGTGATAAAGTGCGGTAACCGATACCTTTTGATGTATCTTCTAGATACGGTAAGATTTTATCTAAAGTACGACGGTCAAGAACTGTACCCTTCTCTACTAAAATTTCGCCTGTTTCTGGATCTACAAGCGTTTCAGCAATCGTTTGGTTAAATAAACGATTTTTGATATGAAGCTTTTTATTCATTTTATAGCGACCAACATTCGCTAAATCATAGCGTTTTGCATCGAAGAAACGAGAGTATAATAAACTCTTCGCACTTTCAACTGTTGGTGGCTCACCTGGACGTAAACGTTCATAGATTTCTAAAAGTGCTTTTTCAGTACTTTCAGAGTTATCCTTTTCTAACGTATTACGTAAATATTCATTATCACCGATAATATCGATAATTTCTTGGTCTGAACCGAAGCCTAGTGCACGAAGTAACACAGTTACTGGTAGCTTACGAGTACGGTCAATACGCACGTATACTACATCTTTCGCATCAGTTTCATATTCTAACCATGCACCACGGTTAGGAATAACTGTCGCTCCGAAACCTTTCTTACCGTTTTTATCAGTTTTATCATGGAAATACACACTTGGAGAACGAACTAATTGTGAAACGATAACACGTTCAGCACCATTGATAATGAACGTACCTGTCTCTGTCATTAATGGGAAGTCACCCATAAAGACATCCTGTTCCTTCACTTCGTCTGTTTCTTTGTTGTAAAGACGTACTTTCACACGTAATGGAGCTGCGTAAGTAACATCTCGCTCTTTACACTCATCGACATCATACTTAGGATCTCCTAATGAATAATCGATGAATTCTAATGAAAGATTACCTGTAAAGTCCTCGATCGGCGAAATGTCACGGAACATTTCACGTAAACCTTCTTCAAGGAACCACTCGTAAGACGCCGTTTGAATCTCAATCAGATTTGGAAGCTCAAGCACCTCGTTAATACGCGCAAAGCTTCTACGCTGGCGGTGTTGTCCATACTGAACTAGTTGACCTGTCAACTCATTCACCCCTCAATAAAGCGATATTAGGTCTTTGCAAAATCATACAAATAGTGTATGATTTCGAAAGACAAAAAGAAAACGAGTCTTCAAAAAGATCTCATTTTCGGTTAACTAAACTTATCTTGGCAAGTATACCCACATTATAACTATTATATACAAAAGGGCATACGACCTCAAAATAATATTTTTGCATTGTATCATATTATCATAGCCGATTTGTCAAGTCAATAATTTATGCATATTTGACTTATTTTTTTGCACGTACTATCCAGTACCCTTTTTTCTTCTCCACAACATCGACTTCAGAAAATTTTTCTTCTAAGTAACTTACCGTTGATGGTGCACCCTGCTTCTTCTGTATTACTATCCACAGTTCACCAGATGACACTAACTTATCATAAGCTCCATCGTAAAAGCGGAAAATTGTTTCCTTTCCTGCGCGAATTGGAGGATTGGTTAAAATAGCTGCGGCGTTTACATCATTGTCAACCATCGATAGTCCGTCACTCACAAATATCCGTACATTTTGAACTCCGTTCACTTGCGCATTTTTTTGCGAGAGTGCAACAGCACGTTCATTGATATCCATCATAAAAACGGTACGGTCTGGGTTTGTTTTGGCAATCGATAATCCGATTGGTCCGTACCCACACCCCACATCAAAAATCGCACCATCAATATCAGGCATTTGAAAAGCATCTATTAAAACACGGGATCCAAAATCTACTTCGCTTTTACTAAATACACCTGCATCCGTTTCAAAGGAAAACGTATGCCCTAACAACTTAAATGTCCAGTGACGAGGTTTACTCTCAGTTTGAGGCTTACTCGTATAATAGTGATCTGACATTTTCACGCCTCCTCAGAATGAAGAAAAAAGCTCGCCACAATGACGAGCTTTCCTTTTGTTTAAAAGTAACGCGAGATTACTTAACTTCTACAGATGCGCCAACTTCTTCAAGTTTAGCTTTGATTTGTTCAGCTTCATCTTTAGAAACGCCTTCTTTAAGAGCTTTAGGAGCGTTATCTACTACTTCTTTAGCTTCTTTAAGACCTAAACCAGTGATTTCACGAACCACTTTGATTACTTTGATTTTTTCAGCACCAGCAGATGCTAATACTACGTCAAACTCAGTTTTTTCTTCAGCAGCGCCAGCAGCAGCACCTACTACTGCTACAGGAGCAGCAGCTGTTACACCGAATTCTTCTTCGATAGCTTTTACTAAATCGTTTAATTCAAGAACTGTCATAGCTTTGATAGCTTCTAAGATTTGCTCTTTGTTCATTATAATTTCCTCCTAATTGGATAATGTTTTTTTATAGTTGCGGTCAGGCCGCAGAAGTTATAGTGCGTATGAAATTACGCGCCTTGTTCTTCTTTTTGATCTGCAACAGCTTTTGTTGCAAGTGCGAAGTTGCGCACTGGAGCTTGAAGTACAGATAAAAGCATAGAAAGAAGACCTTCGCGTGATGGAAGTTCTGCAAGTGCTTTAACATCTTCAACAGAAGAGATTGTACCTTCAATAATACCCGCTTTAATTTCTAAAGCTTCGTTTTTCTTAGCGAACTCGTTGATGATTTTAGCAGGAGCTACAACATCTTCATTTGAGAACGCAATTGCGTTAGGACCAACTAATACGTCGTTGATTCCTTCAAGACCAACAGCTTCAGTAGCACGACGAGTTAAAGTGTTTTTGTAAACTTTGAACTCAACGCCAGCTTCACGAAGTTGTTTACGAAGTTCAGTCACTTGCGCAACGTTAAGACCACGGTAATCCACTACTACTACAGAAGCAGCATTTTGGAATTTCTCAGTAATCTCTTGAACTTGTGCTTGTTTGTTTTCGATAACTTTGCTCATGATGACACCTCCTATTAGAATGGGTCATTTATACCGACAAAAGAAAAGCCTCTGGGTCAATTAGACACAGAGGCTGAAAGTCATCATCTTTAAAATAAGATTCCGAATTCCGATGTCCTCGGTAGGATCATTAAGTGACAAGTCACTCCTACTGTCTACGGTACAAATGGATGATTCACAACAGCAACCATCGTATCATAGATAGACATTGCCGTCAATAGATTTACATAAAAACTTTTATTATTTTACTACTACGCTTGAAGCATCAACTTTAACAGCTGGACCCATTGTAGTTGTAACGTTTACAGATTTCATGTAAGTACCTTTAGCTGCAGCTGGTTTAGCTTTTTGTACTACATCAAATACAGCTAAGAAGTTTTCTACTAATTTTTCTGCTGAGAAAGAAACTTTACCGATAGGAGCGTGGATGATACCAGCTTTATCAGCACGGTATTCTACTTTACCAGCTTTGATTTCTTCGATAGCTTTTGTTACATCGAAAGTAACTGTACCAGTTTTAGGGTTTGGCATTAAACCTTTAGGTCCTAATACGCGACCAAGTTTACCAACTTCACCCATCATGTCAGGAGTTGCAACGATTACATCGAAATCGAACCAACCTTGTTGGATTTTTTGGATGTATTCTGCATCGCCTACAAAGTCAGCACCAGCAGCTTCAGCTTCTTTAAGTTTTTCACCTTTAGCGAATACTAATACGCGTTGAGTTTTACCAGTACCGTTTGGTAACACTACTGCACCACGGATTTGTTGGTCGTTTTTACGAGTATCGATTCCTAAGCGGAAAGCAACTTCTACAGTAGCGTCGAAGTTCACTGTGCTAGTTTTTTGAGCAAGTTCGATTGCTTCTTGTGCGCCGTATAGGGCGTTACGATCGATTAATTTTACTGCATCTTGCAGTTTTTTACCTTTTTTAGCCATTATATATTTCCTCCTTGATTGTGGTTATAGCGGATTTTACCTCCCACGAATAAAGGTTGCGCGTTCATAAAGAAACTCCGCAACCTTCCAAAAACAAATACATCATCAAGTAACTGGGATTAGTCTTCGATAACAATACCCATGCTTCGTGCAGTACCTTCAACCATTAACATTGCAGCTTCTACTGAAGCAGCGTTAAGGTCTGGCATTTTAGTTTCAGCGATTTCGCGAACTTTATCACGTTTAACCGTTGCCACTTTTTTACGGTTTGGTTCACCTGATCCAGATTGGATACCAGCTGCTACTTTAAGTAATACTGCTGCAGGTGGAGTTTTTGTAATGAAAGTGAATGAACGGTCCTCGAATACTGAAATTTCAACTGGAATGATAAGACCAGCTTGATCTGCAGTACGCGCGTTGAATTCTTTACAGAATCCCATGATGTTCACACCTGCTTGACCTAATGCAGGACCAACCGGTGGAGCTGGGTTTGCTTTACCAGCAGGGATTTGAAGTTTAACAACTTTAATAACTTTTTTAGCCACGAGACACACCTCCTTAAGTCCGTGATGTGGTAATTGGGTTGCCCCTCCCACTCAATATCTGTCTGTCAGCTAAGTGCCGATAACATTAAATTATCAATACAGACGTCAAACCAAAGTATGACAGTCTGACCTAGAAATGATACCACTTTTAATTTTTTTAAGCAAGTAGTAATTAACAAAATCTGCGACATATGCCTTAGACATATGTCTTTAGTTACTAAAACTACATTTTTTGTATTTGTTCAAAGTCTAGTTCCATAATTGTTTCGCGACCAAACATATCGACAGAAACTTTCACTTTTCCTTTTTCAGTATCAATTTCTTCAACACGTCCTTGGAAGTGAGCAAAAGGCCCTTCTAATACTTCTACTGCTTCTCCAACAGAAATATCAATCTCGACAATTTTGTCAGTCATACCCATTTGTTGAAGTAGACGATCCGCTTCTTCAGGTAACAAAGGTGTCGGCTTTGCACCACCACCAGATGAACCAATAAAGCCAGTTACACCCGGAGTATTACGTACAACATACCAAGAGTCATCTGTCATAATTAGTTCTACTAAAACATAACCAGGGAAAACTTTACGCATCATAGTACGCTTTTTCCCATCCTTCATTTCTGTTTCTTCATGTTCAGGCACAATAACACGGAAAATCTTATCTTGCATACCCATTGTTTCTACACGTTTCTCTAGGTTTGCTTTTACACGGTTCTCATACCCTGAATACGTATGAACAACATACCAATTTTTCTCCATAACTACTAGGACTTCTCGTCCGTCCCTCCCTTACTAAATCAATTACGCCTTGGCGTAATTGTGTCTGGATTTTGTATTGTGCTTGCACAATTAGTTCCTTTCAAAATCCGTGACATCTGCCAGCGGCTTTATCTTCATTCAGTCGGTGTTTGGACACCTACCAAAAAGGAACTGCATTTGCATTCAACCTACCACTTTTAGAAGTAGGAATCTTCTACTGAATGATGATAAAAGTGAAAATGAATCTGATATGCTAAGTGCATTCTTTACTCTTTTCACAAACTGCTTATTAGAAAAACATAGCTTCCGCTAATAGCTAGCGAAAGCCCGATGATATATACCAAATCTAGCATAGTCATCTATTGCTACTCTCATACTATCTCTAGTAGCTTACTTATTCATATTGAGAATATTTTACTGCTGTTTACTTCTTCAATTTCGCCTTGGCGTAATTGTGTCCGGATTTTGAATTGTGCCCAGGCCTACACGAGGGCCGACACGATGTCGGTCATTTCGGTAATGCCACAGGACGTGGCGTTTTTATCGATGCAGGTCAGTTAGCCGTTTTCGCAGGATGCGAAGGTTTTAGGCTAACATCCTCGTATTCACCCTTTAAAAATCCGTGACATCCGCCGGAGGCTTTAGGCCAACACGATGTTGGTCACTCAGTCGCTGCCACAGGACGTGGCGTTCTTAGACTGAGTTCCTCTATTTCAGTAGGTGTTTGGATACCCACAAAAAGGAACTATAACTGCATTCATCTTATCGCCCATTGAGATTGGAGTCTCCTGTAGCTGACGCTTTGCTTTCGCTACAAGAAACATTTGTTGCTGTCGCTTCGCTTTCGCACAGAACAGATCTGCTGAATGAAGATAAAACAAACGAAAAAACCCGTTTATTGTAATGACGGGCTATTTCAGAAGTATTAACATGCTATTTACTAAATTATAACTCTAAGTACCAGCGGAATAATGATGAAATGCCTAAATCTACTAACACAAAAAATAAAGCCATAATTACAACAGTTGAAATTACAACGACTGTATATTTCGTCAGTTCTTTACTTTTTGGCCAGCTTGTTTTGCGCATTTCCGACATTACATTGCTGAAAAAGCCTTTAATCTTGCCCATTCTAGCCTAACCTCCGAATCAATCATATCTGTCTATTTACAAATTATTTTATAGCGTTTGTTTATGCACGGTATGTTCATTGCAATGCGAGCAAAATTTCTTTAATTCGAGGCGTACGGTTGGATCTCCCTTAGCTGGAAACGTATAATTTCTCGATCCGCATTTTTCGCAATTTAGAACGACTTTTTTTGCCATATAATCACCTTTTCGGCACTTTGTCTTTTCAAGACTAACACCTATATTTGTCAATGTCAATAAAGGCATACAACCGCTAAGACATTTCTTCAAGAACTAAATGTCGCTCTAATTTACGCTTTACTCGTTGCAAAGCATTGTCAATAGACTTCACATGACGATTTAATTTCGCAGAAATTTCATGATAAGACTGTCCATCTAAGTAAAGAGCTAACACTTGTAGTTCCAATTCACTTAAAATCTCACCCATCTTTTCTTCTAAGTAGTCAAATTCTTCTCTATGAATCATTAATTCTTCCGGATCATCCATAATAGCACCGGTTAACACATCCATTAATGTACGATCTGACTCCTCATCAAAAATAGGCTTGTCCAAAGAAACGTAAGAATTTAGTGGTATATGCTTTTGTCTTGTAGCTGTTTTAATAGCCGTAATAATCTGCCTTGTAATACACAGTTCAGCAAAAGCTCGAAAAGAAGCAAGCTTATCTCCCTTAAAATCGCGAATGGCTTTATATAAACCAATCATGCCCTCCTGGACAATGTCTTCCTTATCTGCACCAATTAAAAAATAAGATCTAGCCTTTGCTCTCACTAACAAACGGTATTTCGTAATTAAATAATCCAACGCATCTGTATTACCTTGATGCACCATTTCAATAAGTTCTTCATCATTGAATCGTTCAAAATCTTGTGCCACTTGTACAATACTATTTTTAAACATGGTATCACCTCAGCCACAACAGATAATTAGGAACAGTATAACGGAATTGGAAAATATGCGTCAATCAATCATTTCAAACCACGCCGCCATTTTTCGAAAGCCAAAGCAACATCGGGCTTTAGCTCTATGCGAGAAGGCGGCTTGCTATCGTGTTTTCGTTTCACATCATGAGAAATTTTATGCTGGATAATACCCATATCAATTTCTAGCTCTCTTGCTGATTTTCGCAGAGCACCATTACCAAAAATAACATTTTGCTCTGCCATATCAGAGGTTGCTACGTGAATCTGTACATTTCTAGCTTTTAGTTCGTGTGTCATTTTTTCAATACGTTCATCTGCTGTTTCGTTTTTCCGTGTATAAATGACTTCGACATCATTTTCTAAATAAGTTTGCTCCACACCCGATACAAGATGTGCGTCAAAAACTATAATTACGCGCCATCCGATAGCTGCCTTATACTCAGCCATAAGCTCAATTAGTCTTCTACGGGCATCTTCAAAATTCGTATCTCGCAATGGCCGTAGCTCTTTCCAAGCTCCTATCATATTATAGCCATCAACAAGCAAAATGTTGTTCATCGTCAATCATTCGCTTCTTGACGTTTACGATACACTTCGTACATTAAGAGTGCAGCAGCTACCGATGCATTTAGTGATGTGACATGTCCAATCATCGGTAAATGATATAAAAAGTCACATTTCTCTTTTAATAGGCGGCTCATTCCTTTGCCTTCACTACCAATAATAATCGCAAGCGGCAATGTCGCATCCATTTTACGATAGTCTGCAGAACCTTTTGCATCTGTTCCTGCAATCCATACCCCTCGTTCTTTCAGCTCTTCTACTGTTTGCGCTAGGTTATTCACGCGCACAACAGGTACATGCTCAATTGCTCCAGTTGATGCCTTTGCCACTACAGCTGTCAAACTCACAGAACGGCGCTTCGGAATAATAATACCATGCGCACCTATCGCATCAGCAGTTCGCATAATAGAACCTAGATTATGCGGGTCCTCTAGCTCATCTAAAATTAAAAAGAATGGATCTTCTTGTTTTTTTGCCGCTGCAGCAAATAAATCCTCTAGCTCTGCATATCTATATGCTGCAACAGAGGCAACTATTCCTTGGTGATTGGCATCTGATAATTGATCTACCTTTTTTTTCGGGACAAATTGAACGATGACTCCACGTTCTCGTGCTAAATCTAGAAGTTCATTAACCCCTGATTTTTTCACACCTTCTGCAATCCATACTTTATTCATATCGCGGCCTGAACGAAGTGCTTCTAACACTGGGTTTTTACCGGCAATAATTTCACCATTTTGCTCTGCCATTAATTTGACACTCCTTTCGATTCCTCGATTATTTGAATAGCGTATGCAATGATTGCATAAACGCGTTCTAATTCATTTAATAAATATAAACTACCAAGCACAGCTTCAAACCCTGAGCTATTACGGTATGTTTGAACATCTGTATTTTTTGGCACAGAGCCGGATTTGGCATTGCGTCCACGACGGAACACAGCCAACTCCTCCTCTGTTAAAAAACCTTCATCCATCATTCGATGTACAATCATAGATTGCGCTTTCGCAGATACGTAACGTGTCGCTTCTCTATGAAGCGTGTTAGGTTTGACACGACCGGCACGTAGCAAATGCTCTCGTATCTTTTGTTCTAAAACTGCGTCACCCATATAGGCTAACGCTAATGCATTTAATTGCTTAACATCTTCGTTGCGGAGTTTATCCAAGTTACTTACCCTCGTTTCCATCTAGTTCCTTGTCGCGTATCTTCTAAAACGATACCTTGCGCTTGCAAATGGTCACGAATTTCATCCGAACGAGCAAAATCACGATTTTTACGTGCTTCTACACGTTCCTGTAAAAGTGCTTCAATTTCTTCGTCTAATAGCTCTTCTTCTTTTGCAAATTCAATACCTAAGACGTCACCTAACACCTCAAAAGTTTCAGTAAAACTTAATAGTACTTTTTCATCAGTATTCGTTTCATTTAGATAAATATTTGCGATACGCGCTAATTCAAACAATACAGAAACGGCATTGGCTGTATTAAAGTCATCATCCATTGCTTCTTCAAAATAAGCTCTTTGTTCAGCAATTTTTTCAAGCCATTCTTCTGAATGATCGCCTAAGCTCGCAGTTGCTGTTAAACGGTGTTTCACATTGTTGTAGGCAGTACGAATTCGTTCTAACCCATTTGCGGCTGCATCCACTAAATCCTTCGCAAAGTTAATCGGATGACGATAATGCACAGAAAGCATAAAGAAGCGTAAAACTTGTGGGTCAATTTGTTTACGAATATCATTTACGAGTATAAAATTACCAAGGGATTTGGACATTTTCTCGTTATCAATATTAATATACCCATTGTGCATCCAATAACGAGCAAATGTTTTATCATTATGAGCTTCAGATTGTGCAATTTCATTTTCATGATGCGGGAATGTTAAATCTTGCCCACCAGCATGAATATCAATAGTATCTCCTAAATGCTCACGTGCCATTACGGAGCACTCAATATGCCAACCCGGACGTCCTTTACCCCAAGGACTTTCCCAGTAAATTTCACCTGGCTTTACAGCTTTCCATAGAGCGAAATCTAACGCATCATCTTTTTTCTCGCCTGCTTCTATACGAGCACCAATTTTTAAATCGTCCACCGATTGGTGAGATAATTTACCGTAACCATTAAATTTACGAGTTCGGTAATAGACATCTCCAGCTGACTCATAAGCATAGCCCTTATCGACTAAAACTTGAATGAATTGAATGATATCATCCATATGCTCTGTAACGCGTGGATGTACATCTGCTTTCTTGCAACCTAGCGCTGTGACATCTTCAAAGTATGCGGCAATAAAGCGTTCCGTTAATTCATGCACTTCTTCTCCAAGTTCATTAGCAGCCTTAATAATTTTGTC
Source organism: Lysinibacillus sp. NPDC058147 (assembly GCF_042884205.1). Lineage (NCBI taxonomy): Bacteria > Bacillati > Bacillota > Bacilli > Caryophanales > Bacillaceae > Lysinibacillus > Lysinibacillus sp. NPDC058147. Next base: position 136,900 of record NZ_JBHVUJ010000008.1, on the reverse strand, counting down.
GTCCACATCCGTGAAATTTGAAACAAATTTCACATCGTAGCCTTTGTATTGAAAATAACGACGCACTGTATCGTAAACAATTACAGGACGTGAATTCCCGATATGAATATAGTTATAAACTGTCGGGCCACAAACGTACATTTTTACTTTGCCTTCTTCCAGCGGTACGAAAGTTTCCTTTTGTCGTGTTAATGAGTTGAAAATTTGAATACTCATTGTGTTTCTCTCTCCTTTTGTAAGCGTTCGATTTCCTGATGCAAAGTTGCAATCTGCTTCTCGAAAGCTTGACAACGTTCTTCTACAGGGTCAGGAATATTTTGATGGTCTAGTTTTTTCTCTAAACGGACTCCATCCTTAATCACTATTTTACCAGGAATACCGACAACTGTAGCATTTGGTGGCACTTCTTTTAAAACAACTGAGCCTGCACCAATTTTACTATTTTCACCAATTGTAATAGAACCTAAAACTTTTGCACCTGTTGCAACTAGAACATTATCCTCTAATGTCGGATGGCGTTTGCCCTTTTCTTTTCCTGTCCCACCTAAAGTAACACCCTGATACAATGTTACATTATTACCAATCTCACATGTTTCACCAATTACAACGCCCATCCCATGGTCAATAAAGAAACGTCGACCAATTTTCGCTCCCGGATGAATTTCAATTCCAGTAAAGAAGCGACTAATTTGTGAAATGGTACGGGCTATAAAATAAAAACGCTTTTTAAAGAACCAATGGGCAACTCGATGTGACCAAGTAGCATGCAGACCTGAGTATGTTAGTATAACTTCGAGTACACTGCGTGCTGCTGGATCATTCTCAAAAATTGTTTCCACATCTTCCTTCATTCTTTTAAACACAAAAGCTCCCCCTTTTCATTTTGATCTGCCTTGATCCTTTGAAATTCCACACAACCACTTGCATCCCTGGCCATTGAAATACTACAGCTGACGTTGATTTCACCGCAGAGTTAGTCGAACAGAATTTGGTGCATCCATCGCTTCAAGTCACATGTCCGGAAAATAAAAAGCGCCCCTATCATCCCAAAAAGGAATGACAGAGACGCTAAAAATGCGCGGTTCCACTCTGATTGAAGGCGAATGCCTTCCACTCTGGACGTTCTGTAACGGGAACGAATCGATAAAGCCTACTATTTGTTCAGCTTTATGCTCAAAGGTGCATTTCAGTTTTGCCTAGGCTCAGACCACTTTCAGCCGGTGATGGTCCTCTCTTTAGAGCATGCGCCACTTACTTCTCCTTATCAACGCTTTCTCAATGTAAATACATTTTACAACGAACTAATAAATTGTCAATCAATTTCTACTTATTGCGCAAATTTTTCTACACGATCAATTGTTTTCTGTTTGCCAATTAAGCAAATCGCGTTAGGAAGTTCAGGACCATGCGTTTCACCTGTCGTTACGACGCGAATTGGCATAAATAGGTTTTTACCTTTGTGACCTGTTTCTTTTTGAACAGCTTTAATAGCCGCTTTGACAGTATCAGGCGTAAATTCCTCTAAGCCTTCAAGCTGTGCTTTAAATGCAGCCATTACCTCTGGCACCTGCTCACCTGCTAAAACTGCTTTCGCTTCTTCATCATATTCAATATGGTCGTTAAAGAATAGGCGTGATAGTTCTACAATTTCAGCACCAAAGCTCATTTGATCATGATAAAGCGCGATTAAATCTGTAGCCCATGCACGTTCTTCTTCTGTTAACTCTTCTGATAATAAACCAGCTTTTTGTAAGTGTGGTAAAGATAATGCCACTACTTCTTCTAAAGATAATTTTTTAATATATTGGTTGTTCATCCAAGTAAGCTTTTGTTTATCAAACATAGATGGTGATTTCGAAAGACGTTTTTCATCAAAGATTTTAATAAATTCTTCTTTTGAGAAAATCTCTTCTTCCCCTTCAGGAGACCAGCCAAGTAATGCGAAGAAGTTGAACATCGCTTCAGGTAGGTAGCCTAAATCTTTATATTGTGTGACGAATTGAATAATTGATTCATCACGTTTTGATAATTTTTTACGGTTTTCATTGATGATTAATGTCATATGACCAAAGCGTGGATATTCCCAGCCGAATGCATCAAAAATCATCATTTGTTTTGGTGTATTCGATAAATGCTCTTCACCACGGAATACATGTGAAATTTCCATAAAGTGATCATCTAGCACTACCGCATAGTTATACGTTGGGATACCATTTGCTTTCACAAGAACCCAGTCACCAATATCTTTTGACTCAAATGCTACTTGTCCACGTACTAAATCTTCAAATTCGTATGTTACATTTTCAGGTACACGCATACGAATTGTATATGGTTCACCAGCGGCTTCTTTAGCAGCAACTTCCTCTGCTGATAAATGACGACAAGTACCATCATAAGTTGGAGCTGCAACACCTCGTGCTTTTTGTTCTTCACGAGACGCTTCTAATTTCTCAGAAGAACAGAAGCATTTATAAGCTAGACCTTGCTCTAATAACTTTTCAGCGTGCTCTTTATAAATATCAAGTCGCTCCATTTGACGATAAGGTGCATATGGTCCACCAATATCGATCGACTCATCATATTCAATACCTAACCATTTTAAGTTATCTAGCTGAGACGCTTCTCCGCCCTCTACATTACGCTCAATATCAGTATCCTCAATACGTACGATGAATTTACCGTTATGATGTTTTGCATATAAATAGTTAAATAACGCTGTACGCGCTCCACCGATATGTAAGAAACCAGTAGGGGATGGCGCGTAACGAACACGAACTTCTTTCGCCATAATTAAAAGCCTCCTAAATTTTCGATCAAAAAATTGACTTTGTTCATTTTACCACTCTGTTACAGGAAATAAAAGCGCTGAGAGCCTGCTTTTATTTCTTAATCAATAGGATTGTCGCCATCGCAGCAATCCCTTCCTCGCGACCTGTAAAACCTAAACGCTCAGTTGTCGTTGCTTTAACGTTCACCTGAGAAGCCTCTGCATGCAGCAATTCAGCAATTCGATTTTGCATTTGTTCAATATATGGCGCCATCTTCGGACGTTGTGCCATAATAGTACAATCTACATTACCTAAAACATAGCCCTTGTCCTCAACAATCTTCCAAATATGCTCTAATAATTTCGCTGAATCAGCATCCTTAAACGCCGGATCTGTATCTGGGAAATGACGACCGATATCTCCCTCACCAATAGCCCCTAACGCTGCGTCTGTTACAGTGTGTAATAAAACATCTGCATCTGAATGTCCCACTAACCCTTTTTCATGAGGAATTGTTATACCACCAATAATTAATGGACGCCCTTCTTCAAATGCATGTACGTCAAACCCTTGTCCCACTCGAAACATATGATTTTGAGACTGTCTGTCTAATAAGATAAATAAAATCCACCAACTGAAGCTCCTGTACTTCAAAAATATGCAGACTTAAAAAGCTTCTATTCAACTTACAAGGCAGTCTCATTCACCTTCCTTCACTTTTATATTTACTCTATATTATACCCTCACATTTTAACATATTTCCTAGGAAATTGAGTTGGTAGACAGTACTCTAAATTAATATTCGAGGTAAATGTAAAATCTCATCAGCAAATGATAATGCTGATGAGATTTTTAGTTTATTATTATAATTTTTTCAAAGCACGTTTACGCAATATCGCTTCACCGAAAACTAAATCCTCTTGCGTCGTCATCTTTACATTCTCGTAGCTACTTTCCACAATATGCACCTCATGACCGAGACGTTCAACAAGCATTGCTTCATCGGTACCAAGGAAGCCCACCTTCTCTGCTACATCCTCTGCTTCTGCAATCAAATCAAATTGAAATGCTTGCGGCGTTTGAATCATCCATAAGCTTTCTCGATCAATCGTCTCTTCAATAACACCATTGCGTACTTTTTTCATCGTATCTTTCGCACGAACACCTGCAATCGCAGCGCCAAATTTATACGCACTTTGTACAAGATTCGCAATAATGTCATGAGTAATAAACGGACGCGCAGCATCATGTACGAGCACAATATCGACCTGCTTCATTTCTTTCATGCACGAATGGACGGAATGCTGTCGCTCTACACCACCATCAGGTAAACCTTTAACTTTAGTAATTCCATATCTCTCTAGCATTTCTTGAATAAATACACGCTCTTCTGGCTTCACTGCAAGCCAAATACCTGTACACTGGCTATCCTGTTCAAATACCTCCAGTGTGTGTATGAGGATCGGTTTTTCTAAAAGATTTAAAAATAACTTATTTTGCCCTGCACCCATTCGCTTTCCGCTCCCCGCAGCAGGCAACACTACTTCATATTGCACATTTCCCACTTCCTAGTCATCCTTTGGTTTAGCAAAAATCATACGACCTGCTGATGTTTGAAGAACACTTGTTACGGTTACCGTAATGGCCTGTCCTATATAGCTACGTCCACCTTCAACAACGATCATTGTGCCATCATCTAAATAAGCAACCCCTTGATTATGCTCTTTGCCGTCTTTAATGACCATCACTTGCATATCCTCACCCGGAATAACGACAGGCTTTACTGCATTTGCTAAATCATTGATGTTCAGCACTTTAACGTGGTGAAGCTCACAAACTTTGTTAAGGTTAAAGTCGTTTGTAACAATTTGAGTATCATTACCCCTTTTCTTTGCAAGACGTACTAGCTTTAAGTCAACCTCTTGAACATCTTCAAAGTCCTCTTCAGTAATCTCAACCTTCGTCGTACGCTCATCTTGTAATTTCTTTAAAATATCTAAACCACGACGACCTCTTGTACGCTTTAATGTATCCGAAGAATCAGCAATATGCTGGAGCTCAGTAAGGACAAATTGGGGTACAACTAGTGTACCTTCTATAAAGCCGGTTTCAGAAATATCTGCGATACGACCATCAATAATAACACTAGTATCTAACAGTTTATAGTTTCCTCGTGCTTCTTGCGGCTCTATACCTTCCGTTAATTTTTTCTTCGTATTGTTACCACGTAATGTAAATAGCTGGATTAATTCATCTCGCTTTTTAAAGCCTACACGGAACCCTAAATAGCCAAGCACAAATGACAGTATAATTGGTATGACTTTTGTAATAATCGGTAAATCAATACTATCAATTGCAAAGCCTAAGAAATAAGCAACGATTAATCCGATAATAAGTCCAAGCGTACCAAATAATAAATCTCCAACAGGTACTTTAAATAACACCTCTTCCATCCAGCTAATGAGCCTTACAAAATAATCTGAAAAGGCAAACGATAATGTAAACAGTAAAAGCGCACCTAAAGCTACTGATACGTAAGGATTATCCAGCCAAGGATTAGATGATAAATGAAGCAATTCGTATAATGGCGGTAAGAAAACAAGGCCTAATGCTCCTCCAATCAGTAAAAAAGCAATTTGAACAAATTTTTTCATAAACTGTCACCTCCTATTTTTAATATATAATTATACATAGTTTACTGTAGAAAATCTTTTATGAACCCATCAAAGTATCGTTAATATCTATTCTTTTGATCGATCATTTCGAGTCTAACGACAGAGAAAACCAATTACTAAAATTAGAAATGCCCTTTAGCATTCGCTGGGCATTAAAGAAGCTTTTTCACATACATTATTTTAGACGCCATTAACCCTATTTGAGTTTCCTACCGTCTATCTACGAATTCCAATATACTCTTGCAATTAAAAGTGCATGTTAGAACATTGTCCAACATGCACAAGCTTATTTACAGCTCTCTAAAGCAAGCATTCAATGCATCTTTTATCGTTTCTACACCAACTATTTCAATACCTTGTGGAAAATCCCATCCACCGATATTCGAAGCCGGTATGAAGGCTCGTTTAAATCCGAGCTTTGCTGCCTCAATCACACGTTGTTCAATACGTGATACACGACGCACTTCTCCTGTCAAGCCTACTTCCCCAATAAAGCAATCCGTTGCTCTGACAGCTTGATCCTTAAAACTTGAAACGATGCTTGTCAACACAGCCAAATCAATTGCAGGCTCATCAAGCTTCACGCCGCCAGCAACTTTAATATATGCATCCTGTGCCTGTAGCATGAGACCCATTCTCTTTTCAAGGACTGCCATAAGCAGCTGCACACGATTTTGATCGACACCCGTTGCCATTCGTTTTGGATAATTAAAGCTTGTTGGTGTTACAAGCGACTGAATTTCAACTAGAATTGGCCGTGTACCTTCCATCGAGGCTACAATCGTTGACCCTGCCGCCCCCTGTGAACGCTCCTGTAAAAACAATTCAGACGGGTTTAACACTTCCTTTAAGCCCCCTTGAAGCATTTCAAAGATAGCAATTTCATTCGTAGAGCCAAAGCGGTTTTTTTGACTGCGTAAAATACGGTGATTATGATGTCGTTCTCCTTCAAAATACAATACCGTATCAACCATATGCTCTAAAATACGTGGCCCTGCAATTTGTCCCTCTTTTGTTACATGTCCCACTAAAAAAATTGCAATTCCCTTCGTTTTTGCAATTCGCATAAGTTCTGCGGTACATTCACGCACTTGTGATACACTACCAGGTGCACTCGTAACCTCCGGATGAAAAACAGTTTGAATAGAATCGACAATTACGAACTTTGGCTGTACATCGTCAATTGTCTGATTTAAAAACTCTAAATTCGTCTCAGAATATATATATAACTCCTGTGATACCACGCCTAAACGCTCTGCACGTAGCTTTGTTTGACGGATAGATTCCTCACCAGAAATATAGAGCACACGATGTCCCTTATTCGATAGTAACGCAGATACTTGTAATAATAACGTCGACTTCCCAATCCCAGGATCTCCCCCAATTAACACAAGAGAACCTGGCACGATGCCGCCACCTAACACTCGGTTAAGCTCACCCATTTCTGTTGCAACTCGTGATTCCTCAGCAGCTTCAATCTGCATAATAGGGAGAGCCTTTTGGGTAACTGTAGCAGAATGTTGGAATGCCCCACGTGGCCCTTTTGCAACGACCTCCACCTCTTCAACCATCTTATTCCATTCTCCACATCCTGGACATCTTCCCATCCATTTTGCAGATTCATAGCCGCAGCTTGAACATACAAATTTTGTTTTTTTCTTTGCCAAATTGCATCCACCTCGAATATTTGTTCTTATATTTATTGTACATAAAAAAGGACAGCTTGGCACTATGCCTTGCTGTCCTTTTCTTTATCCCGTATTAACGGGCAGTAATTTATCTGTACAAAAAAGCGAAGCGACAGGACAAGGCCCCACGAATGAAGATTATTTAGAGGTAGAAACTCCCTCTTTTTTCTTCACTACAAACTCATCATTCACGTAATCAATGATAACCTGGTTGCCCTTCTCTACACTACCTTTTAGCAGTTCTTCCGATAAACGATCTTCTACTTGTTTTTGCAATGCGCGACGTAGTGGACGAGCACCATATTGAGGATCGTAGCCTTCCTCTGCAATTTTCTCAAGAGCCGAATCCGTTAACTCTAACGAAATATCTTGCTCTTTTAGACGTTTTGTTAAAGCATTCGCCATCATCGCTACGATTTCTTTTAAATGTTCTTTTTCTAGTGAGTGGAAGACGATCATTTCGTCGATACGGTTTAAGAATTCTGGGCGGAATGCTTTTTTCAATTCCTCCAGCATTGTACCTTTCATATCTTTATACTTCGTATCAGTACTACCTACATTGAAACCAAGGTTTTTACGATATTTTAAAGCATCTGCGCCAACATTTGATGTCATAATAACAACCGTGTTGCGGAAATCTACCACTCGACCTTTAGAATCTGTTAAACGGCCATCTTCAAGTACTTGAAGTAAGATATTGAAAACATCTGGATGAGCCTTCTCAATTTCATCTAGTAATACTACTGAATACGGTTTTCTACGAACTTTTTCTGTTAGTTGACCGCCATCATCAAAGCCTACATAGCCTGGAGGTGAACCAACTAAACGAGAAGTCGAATGTTTTTCCATGTACTCAGACATATCAACGCGAATCATTGCGTCTTCATCGCCAAACATAACTTCAGCTAACGCTCTAGCAAGCTCTGTTTTACCAACCCCTGTAGGGCCTAAGAAAATAAATGAGCCAATTGGTCGTTTCGGATCTTTTAAACCAGCTCTTGCACGACGAATTGCGCGTGAAATAGCCTCTACTGCTTCTCCTTGGCCAACAACTCGTTTGTGTAACTCTTCTTCAAGTTGTAATAACTTAGAAGATTCTTCTGAAGCAATTTTTGATACTGGAATTCCAGTCCACATAGATACTACCGCCGCTACATCATCCACTGTAACTTTTGACTCAGCTTTACCTTGTTCTTCTTTCCAATTTTTTCTCGTAGTTTCAATTTCATCTTTTAGCTTTTGCTCTGTATCTCTTAATGACGCCGCCTTTTCAAATTCTTGACCTGAAACAGCCGCATTCTTTTCAGAGCGCACATTTTCAAGCTTATCTTCAAGTGCCTTTAAGTTTGGTGGCACTGCGAATGAGCGTAAGCGTACTTTAGAACCCGCCTCATCAATTAAGTCAATCGCCTTATCTGGTAAGAAACGATCAGAAATATATCGGTCACTCATTTTTGCTGCCGCTTCAATTGCTTCATCTGTAATTTTCACACGGTGATGTGCTTCATAACGATCACGTAAGCCTTGAATAATTTGAATCGCTTCTTCTACAGTTGGCTCATCAACTTGAATTGGTTGGAAACGACGCTCTAATGCCGCATCCTTCTCAATATATTTGCGATACTCATCTAGTGTCGTTGCACCAATACATTGAAGTTCACCACGTGCTAATGATGGTTTTAAAATATTTGACGCATCAATGGCACCTTCTGCACCACCTGCACCGATCAATGTATGCAATTCATCGATGAATAAAATAACATTTCCTGCTTGGCGAATTTCATCCATTACTTTTTTCAAGCGATCCTCAAACTCACCACGATATTTTGTTCCAGCAACAACTGTCCCCATATCAAGTGTCATAACACGTTTATCACGAAGAATTTCTGGCACTTCATTATTAATAATTTGCTGCGCTAAGCCTTCAGCAATAGCTGTTTTACCAACACCAGGCTCCCCGATTAATACAGGGTTATTTTTTGTACGGCGAGATAATACCTCGATAACACGTGTAATTTCCTTACTTCGACCAATGACCGGATCTAAAGTGCCTTCACGAGCAATTTGCGTTAAATCACGCGCAAGGCTATCTAATGTTGGTGTATTGGCAGCCTGTGCAGCTTGTTGACCAGATTGAGCATTATCGTTATTGCCTAATAACAATAGTACTTGCTGACGAGCCTTATTCAATCCGACACCAGCATTATTTAATACACGAGCCGCTATACCTTCACCTTCACGAATAAGCGCTAATAGTAAATGCTCTGTGCCGATATAAGAATGACCTAATTTACGTGATTCATCTACTGAAAGTTCTATTACTTTTTTAGCTCGTGGTGTGTAGTGGACAATTGGACCAACATCCTCTTTACCTTTCCCTACAAGCTCTTCAATACCTGATTCAATCATTTGAGGACTAATATCAATGGCTTCTAATGCTTTTGCAGCAATACCGCCACCTTCACGGATAAGCCCTAATAGAATATGCTCTGTTCCAATTGATTCGTGTTTCCAACGAATTGCCTCTTCTTGTGCAAGCTGTAATACTTTTTGCGCGCGTTGTGTAAAACGATTAAACATCAAATGAATCCTCTCCTTTTCCCCGAATAATAGGCTTACTCATATTTTCTCGAGATAGTGCCTCACGAAGCATTTCCGCTCGTACGCGATCTCGCTCAGTAGGTGGCAAAACGTCACCTGCGTAATTCTGTAAAAATCCAGGCTGCATACTGACTACACATTCGTTTAATTTGGTCGCTTTAATACCTTCAATCAACTGTAAATCTACCCCTAAACGAACATTGGATAAACAGGTAGCAGCTTCCTCACTCGTTAAAATTCGAGCATGTGTTAAAGTACCTAAAGCACGGTATACACGGTCTTCCAAGGCTAGTTCTGCTTTTTCCATTAGCTTGCCTCTTGCATGCCGTTCTTTTTGAATTATTTTTTCAGCGACACTTTGGATGTCCGCTAAAATATCATCCTCGGTTTTACCTAGTGTAATCTGATTTGACACTTGGTAAACATTCCCTATGTTTTCGCTACCCTCTCCATATATTCCTCTTACCGTCATTCCTAATCTCGTCATTGCATTCATGATTTGATTCATCTGACCCGTAAGTGTAAGAGCTGGCAGGTGCATCATAACGGATGCTCGCAAACCAGTACCAATATTTGTCGGGCAACTTGTTAAATAACCAAATGTATCTCGAAATGCATAAGGCAAAGCTTTCTCTAAGGCACGATCTATTTTATTTGCCTGCTCGTAAGCCTTTTGAAGTTGAAAACTCGCCGTCATACATTGAATGCGTAAATGGTCTTCTTCGTTCACCATAATGCTAATAGATTCGTCATCAGATAAGAGCATGGAACCGTCTCGCTCTTTCTTAGCAAGCTGAGGACTAATTAAATGTTTTTCTACAAGTATTTGACGCTGTAAAGACGTTAAATCTTTAATAGCAAAATATGAATAATTTTCTCGAAGTTCTGTACTGTCCTTGATTGCATGTGTAACTACCTGTTCCACCTGTAATGCTTCATCCTCTGTAAAGGCTAATGGAAAACGATAACCATCTAAATTTCGAGCAAGGCGGATGCGTGTACTAATGACAATATCTGAATAATCGTCTTCCACACTCATCCAAATTGGTGTAGCACGCTCTAAAAACGGTTCAATCATCACGACACATCACCACCTTCAAATTGTAGCTGCTTCTCAAGTTCTCTTACTTCATCTCGAAGCTTAGCTGCCTCTTCAAATAGTTCTTCATCTACAGCAAGTCTCATACGGTTACGAATATCTTCAATTTGCTTTTTGATGACATGAATATTATTTCGAGCACCGGGCATTTTCCCTATATGTTGGGGACCAGCCTGTATACGATTAAAGAGCTTCGGTAAGTGCTCGCTAAAGGTGTCATAGCAGCTAGGGCATCCAAATTTACCTTCTTTTAAAAACTGTTTATACGTAAATCCACATTGTGGACATGTTTGCGACTGTGGTTGTGCTTGCTGCTTTTCACCCACTTTTTGTTGCTGCCATGTAGGTGAGCCAAACCAATTGGATAATAGCTGTTGAATAGAGATTGGCTCTTGCTTAAATTCAGCATGAAATGGATGGAACTGCGAGGCGCAGACGTCGCAATAATGGTGCTCCACCTTTTGACCACTTTGAACCTGTGTTACGGTAACTGTCGCATTACGCTGCTTACAATGTTCGCATATCATTTCCATCACCTCTTTTATTTTTGCTGTTCATATTTAATCGTTGTCAGCATCGCTCTTAAAATTTTGGCTCGAATGTTATCCCTTAACGGGAGTTGCAAATCGATAGTTGAGCGATCAACTGCTGCTAACATTATTTTCGCTTCTCGCTTGGAAATTACCTGCTCATCAATTAGTCGATAAACTAAATCTTCTGCCATTGTTTGCGATGCCCCACTGTCTATTTGCCTAAGGACATCATCGATTAAATCAATTTGTGAATTCGCGCGGACACGTAAAATTCGAATGTATCCACCACCACCACGTTTGCTTTCAACAAGGTAACCTCGTTCGGCAGTAAATCTTGTATTGATTACATAATTTATTTGTGAGGGCACGCATTGAAATTTATCTGCAATTTCACTACGTTTTATTTCAATATGCCCTTCTCCACCTAATTCAAGTACTTGCTTTAAGTAGCCTTCTATGATGTCTGATATATTACGCATTTTAGGAATACACCTCGCTTACTTCACTGACTTTGACTATCTTTGACTTTCTTTGAGTATATTATACAAAACGCTTGAAAATAATTGCAATTAATTCGCACATAGAAAAATTTAAGCGTTTTCTGTCCTTTTTATAAGATACCCTTTTCAGCTATAGAAAAAACGCAAGCATATGCAACTAGCATATACTTGCGTCTATAAAAATTATACCCAGCGACCAACAATTGGGTAACGCCAAGGTTCATCAGATAGAGCCTTCACAATACCGATAATTGGCACAATAAAATACATAATACCAAAAACAATCAAGAACGGTATACCAATGATTAGGAAGCTTAAAATACCCGAAATTGTCAGTAGTACCCACATCACAATTTGGAACAATAAGGCTTGCACAGAAAAACTTTTTATCTCTTCATCCGAGCCAATTAAGAAAAATATAATTGGTACTAACCATGGCGCAAAAAACGCACTTGCGTGTATGATTACCTTAGACCATTTAGTTTCCATTTATATCAACCCTTCCATTTAATTTTTTTATTTTATGTACTACTATTTACGGAACTTTGCTTTAAATAGTTTCAAATAAAAGTTGGATTTTTAAAATTTTTTTGAAAGGCATGTGATACTCGATGGAATTTAATAACAAACTTGCAAACGAATACGAAAAAGGTATTCGTCGCACTCTACCTAGCTATGATGCAATGCTACGTTTAACACAAACCTTTTATCAATCTGCGTTACATGAAAAAGCTGAGTTTTTAGTAGTTGGCTCCGGAAGCGGTAATGAAATTTTACAGCTCGCTGAGGAAAGACCTCATTGGTCATTTATTGGCATAGATCCATCAGAAGCGATGCTACAAATAGCTGGTGAACGTTTAAAATCCATACCTAATAATATTTCTTTATATCAAGGAACTATACTGGATACTCAGCTACCTGCAGTAAAGTTTGATGCAGCAAGCTGTGTATTAGTACTTCATTTTATACAAGACGATCAAGAGAAGCTTGCAACATTAAAAGAAATAGCGAATAATTTAAAGCCTGGTGCCCCGTTTGTCCTCGTCTCAAAATACGGGCAACCTGGTTCCTTAGAAACTGAGCTACAATTTGATTTATGGCGTGCTTATTGGCTACAACATACAAAGCTATCACCATCAGACGTAGCGGAAATGGAGAAATCCATACGTTCTCTTTCATTTATGCGTGAAGAGGACATTTTATCACTATTACAGCAGGCAGGCTTTACAAAACCATCTAGGTTCTTTGCTACGACTTTATTCGGTGGTTGGATATGTTATAAAGAAAGTTTCCTGTGAAGATATATACACCTGCTAGGGTAGAATGAACAGAATTGAGGTGAATGCTGTGATACGCACAATTGGAATTACAAAAGATCAAAAGCTTATAAAGGATTTTCCGCTTGAAGATATACACAAAAATGACTTTGAATGGTACTGGGTCGATTTTAATTGTCCAACCGACGATGAAGAACTACTGTTAGATACATTTTTCCACTTTCATCCACTCGCTATAGAAGATTGTTTAATGCGTTTACAGCGGCCAAAGCTCGATTTTTATGATGATTTCCATTTCTTTGTTATCCAAAGAGTTAACGAAGAATTAACAGCTGAGGAAGTAAACATTTTTGTTTCTAATAAATTTATTGTCACATTTCATAAAAACGTAGCTCCGGAAATAGATCGAGTACAAATGATGTTAGAAAAACAGCCAAAGAATTGGGAACGCGGCACAGTATATTTAACATACCAGGTAATCGATAAAATCGTTGATAGCTACTTCCCGCTTGTCTATAAGATTGAGGATCATTTAAATGCACTAGAAGATGAGCTTACTTATCAAAGTAACCCCAATGCTATGAAAGTTGTGTTTGAATTTCGTAGTGATTTGCTTGATCTACGACGCACCATTTTACCAATGCGTGATCTATTATATCGTATCCTTAACTCTTACCGATTTGCACTTAAGAAATCGGAGCGAGCTTATTTCGGAGATATTTACGATCATCTACTTAAACTCACCGAAATGATCGAATCCAACCGTGAGCTCACAGCGGATATGCGTGATAGTTATATGGCGATGAGCTCTAGTCGCATGAATGGCATCATGATGACCTTAACAATTGTTTCAACAATCTTTATTCCTCTAACATTTATTGCAGGTGTTTATGGAATGAATTTTGATTATATGCCAGAGCTACACGGAAAATATAGCTACTTTATCGTACTCGCTATTATGATTCTTATCGTTTTATTTATGTTGGGAGTCTTTAAACTTAAAGGATGGTTCGGTTTATTTAAATCTTAAAATGATAGTTTATTGCTAGTAACTCCTTTGGGACCAACATCACAGATTGGAGCACTTTTGTCGACAAGCTAAAGGCACCTTAGAGATTTTTCTAAGGTGCCTTTTTACTGTCAGTAAGGACCACGATCATCAATTTTATCTCCGCCTTGCTGTGGAAATAAAAAGTATGCGAGTACCCCAGATACTAATGTTGCAACGATAGTAATTAATAGTTGATCTAAGTCTGGTACTTCAGCATAGTAATTTCGTAACATGTAAACCGATCCAATTGCTACAATTACCATAACCGGAATAACAAATTTGAAACGTTTCTTCTCCATGTAATACCTCCTCAAAACTATTGTACGTTCAAGCTAAACAGTTCGTATTTTACAGGTTTCCTATTTCAAATTCAATTTACCTATTACCTTTTTAATAGTCTATTTCATGACTTTTAATCGACAATCCTCTATAATGCCCATAAAAAAATAAAGAAATAATCTAAAATTTTAACCATTTTTACTACAAAAGATAGTAGAATAGACTAAATACCATATTTTTCGCAAATTAACAAACCAAGCAATTCGATTTTTTATATCTTACTATGCATTTATAAAGAATGGAGCAAACAACAATGAGTTGGTTTACAAAAAAGAACGATTCTAGCTACTCAATTACATTAGCACCTGAAAATTATAAGAACAACGTACAATTGGATATATCAAACCATCCAAAACTTCAAAAACAGTTGCAACTTTTAGATTTAACAATTGAGGATTTAGCCATCATTAAACAACTACAGCCTTTAGCTAAGGATTTAGTCCCTGAAATGGTGGATCAATTTTATGCAGCCATTAGTTTGAGCCCAGATTTGTTAGATATTATAAACAGAACGTCACAAATCGATCGTTTAAAAGTTACTTTACATAAGCATTTAAGTGATATTTTCGAAAGTCATATTAATGACTCTTATATTGATGAACGGAAGGCAATCGCCGAAGTCCATGTTCGAATTGGTCTACAATCGAAGTGGTATATCGCCTCATTCCAATCATTAACAACGACATTTACACGCTTTACAAATGAGTTAGATATATCGAAACATGATGCAATACGCGCTATCAATGCCTTTTGCAAAATCATTAACTTCGAGCAGCAGCTTGTAATTGAAGCCTATGAAAAAGAAGAAGAACGCATTCGTGCAGCAGCTGATGACACAAAACATGCACTTGTTACTACCATTCAAAAAACGGCAGAGGAACTCAATGAGATTAGTGAAGAAACAGCAGCTTCTTTATTAGTCATTTCTTCTCAAACAGATGATATCGCAGTAGCTACTAAGCAAGGCTTAACTTTCGTTGCCGATACACAGGAAAAATCCAGACGTGGACAACAGCAGCTACAAGATCAAAATGATTTAATACAGGTTATTTTGCAAAGCGTAAACAGTCTCGAAGTGACGATGAACCAGTTACGCACATCTTCTCAAAAAATATCAGAAATTGTAGGGCTAGTTACAGGAATTGCCGATCAAACTAACTTATTAGCATTGAATGCTTCTATCGAGGCAGCCCGTGCAGGTGAGCATGGTAAAGGCTTTGCTGTTGTTGCTGAGGAAGTTCGTAAGCTGGCAGAAGAAACAAAAAATGCTGTACAAAATGTTTCTCATCTCATTAAAGAAACAGAAAGTAATATTACAACAATGTCGAATTCAGTTATTAACGTTGATCAAAAGATTCAACATAGCGTAGATACACAAAACAGTTTATCTAAATCATTTAATGATATCGCTGATGCTGTTTCTGGAATTCAACAGCAGTATGTCAATACATCAAGAGATATTTCAGCAATCTCTAACCTGATTACTGAACTGTCACAAGGTGCTACACTAGTATCTTCTTCTTCCGATTCACTTATTAATGTGGTAAATGAGTTGAAAATGTAAGCGTAAAAAAGGGAAACTGACAGTATACGTCAATTTCCCTTTTCATTATTAATGCGGTAATGCACGTTTTTGTTTACGATGTTCTCGTCTTGCTGGTCCCGTTTCAAACAGACGTTTTTCTGCATCTGTTTCAGGAAAAATTGCTGGAACAGGCTTAGGTTTACCGTCATCATCTACTGCAACCATCGTTACAAAGGATTCCGTTGTTAATTTTTCCTCACGAGTTTCAATGTTTCGTGAAACAACTCGAACATAAACTTCCATTGAAGAACGTCCAGTCGACGAAACAATACTTTCAATTTCTAAAATATCCCCTACATGTGCTGCCGATAAAAAATCAACCGAATCAATAGAGGCTGTAACTACATGCCCTTTTGCATGCTTCATTGCTGTAATAGCAGCAATTTCATCAATATAAGCTAACACTCTTCCACCGAAAATGGAATTGTGATTATTTGTATCTGGCGGTAATACGAGACGCGTTTGAACAGTACGTGACTGGCCCATCGGTATTGCGTTGTTTGTCATAGTTCTTGCAACTTCCCTTCATGAATGTTCTTTCGTCATCGTATCGTAGAAAAAGAGTTGATGCAAATTAGAACGATTTTTTCACCGTAATAAATTTCATATCTGTCATTTCCTCGATTGCCCACTTAATGCCTTCGCGTCCGTAGCCACTCATTTTTACGCCACCGTATGGCATATTATCAACCCTAAATGTCGGAATATCATTAATAATAACAGCACCTGCCTGTATTTCATCTGCTGCATGTAATGCATCAGGTAACACATTCGTATAAATTCCAGCATTTAAGCCAAGTTCCGACTCATTCACTAGTCGAATAGCGTCGTCTAATGTTTCATATGAAACAATTGAGACGATTGGTGCGAATGTTTCCTGACAAACAATTTTCATATCCGCCGTCACATTCGTCATAACAGTTGGTGTTAAAGTACGTTCAGTAAATGTTCCTCCTGTTGCAACTACCGCACCTTGTGACTTTGCCTCCTCAATCCATTGTCGAATACGTTCAACTTCTTTTGGATTAATCATTGCGCTGACATCCGTATTTGTATCTAGTGGATCACCTACCACTAATTTCTCTGTCTCAGCTACAAACGTCTTTGTAAATTCCTCAATAATAGATGAGTGTACATAAATACGTTGTAAGGAGATACAAACTTGGCCAGCAAAATTAAAGGCACCACCGACACATCGCGAAATAATTTTATCAATTGGTGTCGATGGCTCGACAATTACTGCTGCATTGGAACCAAGTTCTAAAGTGACTTTACGTAAGCCTACTTTTTCTTTAATGCCCAATCCAACTTTACCACTTCCCGTGAATGTCACCTTTTTCACAAGCGGGTGAGTAACAAGTGTATCACTTAGCTCACCACCACTACCTGTAATTATTTGAAGCGCACCATTAGGTAGCCCTGCTTGCTGGAAAATTTCCGCCATCACGATCGAACTTAATGGTGTTTGCGTCGCTGGCTTTAAGACAACTGTATTTCCAACCGCAAAAGCAGGACCTAATTTATGTGCCACTAAATTAAATGGAAAATTAAATGGTGCAATGGCTGAAATTACACCTAAAGGTTCTCGTTTTGTCCAACCAATGCGATCCCCTGCCCCGGGTGCAGCATCCATCGGTACCATTTCACCCTTTGCTTGCTTAGCTCCCTCAGCAGCAAATTGATAGGTTGCTATTGTACGTTCTATTTCTATTAAACCTGCTGATATTGGCTTACTCGCCTCTAAGGCCAAAATTTCAGCTAATTCCTCTTTACGCTGGCGCATGATGTCGACCACTTTATATAATATTTCGGCACGTTCGTAGGCTGTTGTCTTTTTAAACGTTTGGAATGCCTCCTGTGCACCTTCTATTGCTTGCTCAACGTCAGAAATTGACGCCTTAGCTACCTTTGCAATAACCTCACCACTATAGGGTGATTTCAACTCATATGTTGCCTTTGCGTGCTGCCACTGGCCATTAATCCAAAGCTTTGTTTCCTTCATCCTTCAAATGCACCTCCAAAAATCAAGTTCTTCTTTATTTTATCACGAAGAGCTTGATGCTACAGCTGCTGCGCTCACTGCCGCGAACATCGCTGCTTGCTGTGCTTGAATCAATAATTCAATAGATGACATGATCGTCATTGATAAGGACTGTTGCACCTGCACCATATCATAAATTGCAATTTGTATAGCCATAAATAACACAAATTCACGATGCCATTTTAAAAGTTTCATATCCTTTAGCTCACTATATAAATCAACAATTTGTTGAAGCTGTACTTGATTCACTTCAAGGATTGCTAAAAAGCCAAGTAATGGATAGTGCATCGCCTTAACCTTTACATCCTGATTCTTTAGTGTGTCCCGGATTGTCACAACATTAGGCACTAGTTTTTTATCATATTGAGGTGATAAGAAAGTCAGTACTTGCGATAGCCATTGAAGCTCATTACCAGCATTAAAATTATACGTACGTAATTCTTTATAATAACGATTCATTGTTTCTGCACGTAGCTCTACATCATCAGATGGGCTACTTAACAATACAGCATAAGGAATATCATCGTATGACGTTAAAAACTTATGATGTTTACGGATTGCATCAAATAATGCACGTGCTGCCTGTGCATGTGCACGTTTCTCACTTTCCTCTTCCATTAAAAACTGTGCACCAATAAAACTAAAGTTCCCACTTCTAAACTTCGCTTCCTTCATTATGTTAACGTTGTTCAGTAAATTTTTAACTGCTTGTTCTGCATCTTCTTGCTCCATCAAATTTGCAGCAATACTATAACCCACCGTTGTTCTTAACGGAGATGTCCATGACGTTTGCTTTTTCATTTCTTGTAATACTTCTTTATATTTAACGGAATCAAAATGTTTTCCAGACGCCACGTATTTGCTAGCAATTGTTAACACAATTTTGCGATCTACCGTCCGTCCAACAGCCTTTGAGACATCCTCCACCGTATTTGTAAACTGATTTTCAATCATAACAAAGTCCATGTTTAACACGCTCCTTTTCCATATTTACGTAATAAAATAAAAAAAAGATTCATCCATTTTGGCTCGCCATAACGAGTGGTTGATTTAATTCCGTCTAGCGTAGTTAACGTAGCGGAACTTTCCGAAAATAACATAAAAAAACAGCGGCAATGTTTTTTGCCGCTGTCACTAAAACCTTTAAATTAAACCTAATTCCTTTAACTCCTCTGTTGAAAAGGCTCTTGATCTTGTTAAGAATCGTTTACCTTCAACGCCTTCAAGTGAAAACATACCACCTCTGCCATCGACAACGTCCAAGATTATTTGTGTATGCCTCCAATAGTCATATTGATTTTTATGCATATAGAAGGGAGCACCACCAATCTCTCCTAGGCGAACATCTTGATCACCTAATAGTAAGTCGCCCTCTGGATAACACATTGGCGAAGAGCCGTCGCAGCATCCACCTGATTGATGAAATATAACGGGTCCATGCTTTTCTTTCATTAACTCGATTAGTGCTAGCGCTTCTTCTGTTGCTATAACACGCTCGACCACGCTCATGCACCTCCCTATTGATTAGAAGAAACCAAGTTTGTTTTCGCTGTAGCTAACTAATAGGTTTTTCGTTTGTTGATAGTGAGCTAACATCATCTTATGGTTTTCACGACCAACACCCGACATTTTATAGCCACCGAACGCTGCATGAGCAGGATAAGCATGGTAGCAGTTTGTCCAAACTCGTCCTGCTTGAATACCGCGACCGAAGCGATAAGCTGTATTCATATCACGTGTCCATACACCTGCACCTAGACCGTATAATGTGTCATTTGCAATTTCTAACGCTTCTTCTTTTGTTTTGAATGTTGTTACAGCAACAACTGGCCCGAAAATTTCTTCTTGGAAAATACGCATTTTATTGTTTCCTTTGAAGACAGTTGGCTTAATGTAGTAACCATTTTCAAAGCCTGATCCTACATTATTTTTCTCTCCTCCAATTAGACATTCGGCACCTTCTTGTTTACCAATATCTAAGTAAGAAAGGATTTTTTCCATTTGCTCACTTGAAGCTTGCGCACCCATCATCGTATTCGGATCAAGTGGATTCCCAACTTTAATCGCTTCAACACGCTGTAGGACACGCTCCATAAATTTATCGTAAATAGATTCTTGAATTAATGCACGAGAAGGACATGTACATACTTCACCTTGGTTTAATGCGAATAATACAAAGCCCTCAACTGCTTTATCTAAAAAGGCATCATCTTCGTCCATAATATCCTCAAAGAAAATATTTGGAGACTTACCGCCCAATTCTAGTGTAACTGGAATAAGGTTTTGTGAAGCATATTGCATAATTAGGCGACCTGTCGTTGTCTCACCAGTAAAAGCAATTTTACCGATGCGAGGATTCGATGCTAGCGGCTTCCCTGCCTCTAAGCCAAAGCCATTGACAACATTCAGTACACCTGATGGCAATAAATCTTCTATTAATTCAACGAGCAGCATAATCGAAGTTGGTGTTTGCTCTGCAGGTTTTAACACTACACAGTTGCCAGCTGCAAGTGCAGGTGCTAACTTCCAAACAGCCATTAATAACGGGAAGTTCCAAGGGATAATTTGACCTACTACCCCAATTGGCTCATGGAAATGATAAGCGACAGTATCATTATCGATTTGGCTTACTGCGCCTTCTTGTGCACGTAAAGCCCCCGCAAAATAACGGAAATGATCAATTGCAAGAGGGATATCTGCATTTAATGTCTCACGTACCGCTTTACCGTTATCCCATGTTTCGGCAACGGCTAGCTTTTCTAAATTTTGTTCTATGCGGTCCGCAATTTTAAGTAAAATGTTTGCACGCTCTGTTGCGGATGTTTTTCCCCATGCATCTTTTGCGGCATGTGCTGCATCAAGCGCAAGTTCAATATCCTCAGCAGTAGAACGAGCTACTTGTGTAAAAACTTGTCCAGTAACAGGTGTAACATTGTCAAAGTATTGTCCTTTCACCGGGGGTGTCCATTCTCCACCAATGTAATTATCATATTTCTCTTTGAATTGAACTACCGATCCTTCAGTGTTTGGAAATGCATAAACCATTTTACTTCTCCCCTTTACACAAAATAATGAGAAAATAATCTACAAATATCGTCATTTTTTATCGAAATAACAATATTTTCATAGATACCCTCTTACACAATATATTGTCAGAAACGAAAAATAATTTCAACTTTTTTAAATTTTTTATATTAATACTAAAATCTATAAAAGTAGGTTGATATGAAAGTACATAAACG
Source organism: Lysinibacillus sp. NPDC058147 (assembly GCF_042884205.1). Taxonomy (NCBI): domain Bacteria; kingdom Bacillati; phylum Bacillota; class Bacilli; order Caryophanales; family Bacillaceae; genus Lysinibacillus; species Lysinibacillus sp. NPDC058147. The sequence continues at coordinate 115,501 of NZ_JBHVUJ010000008.1, read as the reverse complement.
AAGTATTAGCGAAGAGGAGACTCATGAAAAACATTTTCCAGGAGTGAATTGTTTAGACCGTGATGAAGGGTTGTTTTTGCTAGAAAAGCTTCTAGGATTCACGGTGTGGCCAACTATAATGTATACTTAAAAATAATATAAATGTATAGGAGAACAGTATGCGCATTAATAAATATTTGAGTGAAACAGGCATCGTATCTCGTCGCGGTGCGGATAAATGGGTAGAAGAAGGTAAAGTAACAATTAATGGTGAACTTGCTACAGTCGGCAGTCAAGTTGAAACTGGTGATCTGGTTTGTGTTGATGGAAAAGAGGTAAAAAAAGAAGAACAACTCGTATATATTGCCTTAAACAAACCAGTAGGAATTACAAGTACAACTGAACGTCATATAAAAGGAAATGTCGTTGATTTTGTCAATCACCCTCTTCGTATTTTTCATATTGGACGACTAGATAAAGAGTCAGAAGGGCTATTATTACTGACAAATGATGGTGACATCGTCAATAAAATTTTACGTGCTGAAAACCATCACGAAAAAGAATATATCGTACAAGTCGATAAACCTATTACGGAGCAATTCATCAAAAAAATGGGAGCGGGTGTAGATATTTTAGATACTACAACCCTACCTTGTCATGTTGAAAAAATATCGGATAGAGTCTTTAAAATCATTTTAGAGCAAGGTTTAAATCGTCAAATACGTCGTATGTGTTCAGCGCTCGGCTACTCCGTTAAGCGTCTACAACGCATTCGTATTATGAATATTAAGCTTGGCAATTTAAAAATTGGGCAATGGCGCGACTTAACAGATAAAGAACGAACAGAACTATTCAGACTACTTAATTACACACCAAAATAAAGCACTTTAAGGGGATAGAATTATGCTGTCAATTCAAAGTACTGAGCAGTTAACAGGCGCACGTATTAGCGGTGATTTTTGGGATATAGATGAGCTTATTAATGCCATTTGCAAAATAACTGGTGATGAAAACAAGTATTATGATTATCAAGGGGCACGCCTTCGCATTCTTAATGTTTGTTATAATCTACGTCAAGCTACCAGAGGCGAGCATCAACTTGAGTTTGTTAGCAATGGGCTCAATAAAAGTGTTCTGACACAGCATAAACTAATTTTCCCAAACAAAAATGTTTATTTCGCAGCAGAGGTTCTTTGGCCAGAACTGATCTTTACTTCTATCGCTTTAAACGATTTCATTCGCCTGCATCAAGAGCTAATTGATTCTTCTGATTGGAATATTGACGTTGCCGCCATTCGTAAATTCCAGGCAGCGGTTGCTGATTGTTTAGAGCAGGAACTTAATGAGGAAGAATACTTAGTATTTTTAAGAATGCTGCACACTAAAAGTCCATTAACATTCCGTTATGCAACACAGTATGTAGATGTTCTGAACTTAGAGTATATTCAACTCAGTTTAGAAGAGCGTAAAGCTCATTTAGCATCATATGCTCTCCGATTAATGTTAGAAGACGATGAATATGTACTGCTAAAATCACAACTCATGGAAGCGGCGAGTGCTACAAAAAAATCGTTACATGAAATCGAAATTAAAGCTAAATATCCTGAAACTATTTTATGGTGAATAAAAAGAGCCGTCTCAAATAATTTTGAGACGGCTCTTATAAATAAAGTATAGGCTTGGGCAAATCGAGTGGTTGATTTCCGTTCCGACTGAGCGCTTTCCTGGGGGCGTCCGATGAGTCGCTCAGTCTCCACTCCAATCAACCACTTCACATAGCAAGTATCTTCTGATGTCACTCTATATGATAAAACGAAACTTCAACGCTGTTTTTTATGTGCGAAAGCGGAGATACAGCAACAACAGATATTTTCTTTGCGAAAGCGAGTAGCCTGGAACGAAAACTACCCTCATCTAGATTAACAATATTCCCTTAATCATTTTATTTTTCAACACTATGAGCCGTCTCAACTAACTTTGAAACAGCTTCTTTCTTCTTTTAAATTGTTGTGTAAGCCATTTTTCGAATAACTTCCTCGTGCTGTGGATAGTCAGCTAAAAGCTCATCTTGTGTAAATAATTCGAAGTCTTCAAAATCAAAGCCTGGTGCAACCATACAGCCTACTAAACTAAATGTATCTGCATCCTCTACAGATGAGCCAAATATAGTATTTTTCGGTACTGCTATTTGTGGTACTTCTCCTGCCTCAACATTTAACCCAAGTTTCTTCGCCTCATATGTACCATCTGAGAAAATCATATGAACTGTTAACGGACTGCCAGCATGATAATACCACAGCTCGTCCGATTGCAAACGATGTAAATGCGATATATCCTGTGAACGAAGTAAGAAATAAATACTCGTATAAATTGGTCTTTGTACGTCCCTTACAGCCATATCCTCAGATGCCCGAAACGAGGATATATAATACCCTCCCTCGGGATGCTCTGCTAAATTTAATTTCTCAACAAAATATTGTGCTGAATACTTCATCAAATATCACTCCTTTCGTCCACATTACCAAATAATAAACGGCGAATGCTACTGCTATTTCGTCGCTTTGACTTCTTTCCGTCGTTTTGCACCTTCTTTCCGTCAATTTGGCTGGTCTATCCGTCTGTTCACTCCCTTCTCTCATAAAAAAAGACGCCTCAAAGATTGAGACGTCTTTTCCCTCTATCTATAAACCACCTAAATATGCTGCCTTTACTTGTTCACTCTCTTGAAGCTCTTGTGCTGTACCTGATAATACTATACGTCCTGTTTCAAGTACGTACGCACGATTTGCTACTGATAAGGCCATATTCGCATTTTGCTCAACAAGCAATACGGTTGTACCCTCTTTGTTGACTTGCTCAATAATATTAAAAATATTTTTTACCATGAGTGGCGCAAGCCCCATTGAAGGTTCATCCATTAATAGCAATTTCGGTTTTGCCATTAATGCTCGCCCCATCGCTAGCATCTGTTGCTCGCCACCAGATAATGTACCTGATTGCTGTTTACGACGCTCCAAAAGACGTGGGAATAATTCATACACATGATCCAGATCTTTTTTGATGCCAGCTTTATCATTACGAAGATATGCCCCTAGCTCTAAGTTTTCTTCAACGGACATATTGGCAAAAACACGGCGCCCCTCTGGAACATGTGAAATGCCTGATTTTACAATTGTCTGCGCTGCCTTCCCTGCGATAGAGAAGCCTTCATATTCAATGATGCCACCTTTTGGCTTTAATAAACCTGACAATGTTTTTAATAATGTACTTTTACCAGCACCATTTGCACCGATTAACGTTACGATTTCACCCTCATTTACTTCTAAAGAGAGGCCCTTTAATGCTTGAATGTTACCGTAAAATACATCTATATTTTGTACTTTTAGCATTAGCTGATAACCTCCTCGCCAAGGTAAGCTTCAATTACCTTTGGATTGTTGCGAATTTCTTCTGGTGTGCCATCAGCGATTAATTGACCGTGATCGAGCACGTATATACGTTCACAAATTCCCATAACTAAGCTCATATCATGCTCAATTAGAAGAATTGTTAAGCCAAATTCTTTACGAATAAACGCTATTAATTCCATTAAATCATGCGTCTCCTGCGGGTTCATCCCTGCTGCTGGCTCATCTAATAAAAGCAGCTTAGGTTTCGCAGCCAGGGCACGTGCAATTTCTAATCGGCGTTGCATCCCATAAGGTAAATTTTTCGCAAGCTCATCCTTATAAACATCTAAGCCAAAGATTTTTAGGAATTCAATAGATTGATGCTCCATTTCTGCCTCGCCTTTAAAATGTTTCGGTAAGCGGAAAATAGAAGACCACATGGAATGCTTTGCAAGTGAATGGTTTGCTACCTTAACATTATCTAACACAGAAAGCTCTTTAAATAAACGAATATTTTGGAATGTACGGCTAATACCTTTTTGTGTTACTTGGTATGGTGCAAGTCCGTTCAACTTTGTACCGTCAAATGTAATCGTACCTTCAGTTGGCTTATACACTCCGGTAAGCATGTTGAAACTTGTTGTTTTACCAGCACCATTAGGCCCTATAAGACCAATTAGTTCTCCTTGATTTAGGTACATATTAACACCCTGTACCGCCTTTAAACCACCAAATTGAATGCCCATGTTTTCAACATTGATAAGAAGGTTTCCAGTCATTATTTTGTACCTCCTTTTTTACCAAACTTAAATAAATCCGTAACTTCTTTAGTTCCCATCAAGCCTGTTGGACGGTACAGCATTACGACTATTAATACTAAACTGTAAATAATCATACGTGTTTCCGGGAAGTTTGCTAGATATGCTGAGACTACTGTTAAGAAAATAGCAGCTATGACAGATCCAGAAAGACTTCCTAAGCCACCAAGAACTACATAGATTAAAATATCAAATGATTTTAAGAAACCGAAAGTTGTCGGTTGAATAATGTAAAAGTTATGTGCAAAAATGGCCCCTGCAAGACCAGCAAAGAAGGAACCAATCGCGAAAGCTACAACTTTATAGTAGGTTGTATTAATACCCATTGCATCTGCCGCAATTTCATCCTCACGAATCGAGATACATGCACGTCCATGACGCGAATTTGTAAAGTTAGAGATTACCAGAATTGTTAAAACTACACCTATGAACGCATAAGTCCAATTCGATAAATATTTAACCTGCATCCCTGCTGCGCCACCTACATAATCCGTATTTAAAAAGACAATACGGATTATTTCCGCAAAACCTAGCGTTGCAATTGCTAAGTAGTCACCTTTTAAGCGTAATGTTGGAATTCCTACTATTAAACCTGCTAATGCTGCTGCAAGTGCCCCTAAGAAAATTGCTAATGGGAACGGAAGCATTAATTTAGTTGTAATAATGGCAGAAACATATGCCCCTACCGCTAGGAAGCCGGCATGCCCAATCGAGAACTGACCAGTAATCCCAATAACAATATGCAAGCTGACCGCAAGCATGATGTTAATACACATTGTAATCAACATATTTTGATAGTAAATATCGAGAATATTCGTTGAAATAAGCACCTGAACAACTGCATAGATGACTAGCGCTAATACGGCATAGCCCCAGAAAACTTTAGACTTTTTCATAATCACCGCTCACCTACACTTTCTCACGGGCATTTTTACCGAAGATACCCGATGGTCTGAAGATTAAAATTAAAATTAAAATAACGAATGCCGCTGCATCACGCCATAACGAGAATCCAAGTGCACTTACTAATGATTCCACAACACCGAGCAACATACCGCCTACCATTGCCCCAGGAATAATACCAATACCGCCAAGTACAGCCGCGATGAATGCTTTCACCCCTGGAATAACACCCATTAATGGATCTATTTTTGTATAGTAAACTCCAAAGATAACACCTGCTGCACCAGCTAGAGCAGAGCCAATTGCGAATGTTGCTGAAATTGTATTATCTACATTAATGCCCATTAAACGTGCTGCATCGGCATCATGAGAAACTGCACGCATCGCTTTCCCGATTTTTGTTTTATGTACGATGAATTGTAAAAGAACCATCAGTACAATTGCGACAGATAAAATTAATATTGATGTACTACTGATTTGAACACCGAAAACAATAAATGATTTATTAGTAATGACATCAGGGTATGCCGCCGGTTGCGCACCTCTGAAGAAAATAGTAGTATATTCGATTAATAGTGATACACCTATTGCAGTAATTAAAGCCGCAATACGTGTGGCATTTCGCAAACGCTTATAAGCAATACGTTCAATTAAAACACCAAAGATTGCACAAACCGCCATCGCCAATAACAGTGCTGGAAAGAAGCCAAGCTCCCATTTAGCAATTGCATAAAAGCCAATAAATGCCCCAATCATGAAGACATCGCCGTGGGCAAAGTTAATCAGCTTAATAATCCCGTATACCATCGTATATCCCAGCGCTATTAATGCGTAGATACTACCTAGTGAAATACCATTCACAAGCTGCTGTATCCATTCCATGAGCGTTCACTCCTTTTTATTTTTTGAAAAATGCAAAAATAGGACTTACTACTACATATTATTATTGAAAATAGAGTAAATTGTGTCCTCTTAAAAAATTTTTTCATGGTCTATCAATTTCGCCTTGGCGTAATTGCGTCCGGATTTTAAATTGTGCTCAGGCCTGCACGAGGGCCGACACGATGTCGGTCATTTCGGTAATGCCACAGGACGTGGCGTTCTTAGACTGAGTTCCTCTATTTCAGTAGGTGTTTGGACACTGTAAAGGAACCATATCCGTATTCATCTCACCTTAAATGGTGGGGTTTTCTCTGAATGAAGATAAAACATAAAAGGGAAGGCGTGTTTACCCGCCTCCCCTTGCCTAGAAAACATTAAGGATTAACTTTAGAGTTGAACACTTGTTTACCGTCTTTAAATTCAAGAACTGTTGCTGTTTTAATTGGGTTATGATTTTTGTCAACCGAGAAAGTACCTGTTACTAAAGAAAGATCTTTTGTGTCAGCTAAAGCATTTTTAATAGCTTCCCCATCCGTAGAGCCTGCGCGCTTAATAGCATCAGCAATGTAGTAAATTGTGTCATAGCCAAGTGCATTGAATGCATCTGGTGCTTTATCATTGTTCGCTGCTTTAAACGCCTTTACGAAGTCTTGGATTTTTTGATCTGGATCTTCTGCAGAGTAGTGGTTGGTGATGTACGTGTTATTTAGCGCTTTCGCACCAGCTAGCTCTACTAATGTTGGTGAATCCCAGCCGTCAGCCCCCATCAGTGGTACATCGATACCCAAATCACGCGCTTGTTTAACAATTAAACCGACCTCTTCATAGTATCCTGGTATAAAAATAAAGTCTGGCTTCTCTCCTTTAATATTTGTTAATTGTGTACGGAAATCAGTATCCTTCGCTACATACGCTTCTTCCTTTACAACTTTCCCGCCATTTTTTGTTATTGTTTCTTTAAATGATTTTGCTAAACCTTTTGCATAATCGGATGCGTTGTCCGCAAAAATAGCGACATTTTTAGCTTTCAATTCATTAGAAGCGAAGTTTGCTGCTACAATCCCTTGGAATGGATCGATGAAACAAGTACGGAATGCATACTCATTAACGCTACCATCATCATTTACTGTAATGTTTGGAGCTGTACCAGAGCCCGTAACGATTGGAATTTTATTGCTGTTTGCAATTTGAACTGTTGCAACTGTATTACCAGAAGTTGCCGGCGCTAGCATTGCTACTACTTTATCTTGTGTTGCTAGTTTAAGAGCTGCTGCAGTAGCCTCTGAGTTTTCAGACTTGTTATCTACTTTAATCAGCTCAATTTTTTTACCGTCGATTCCGCCATTATCATTAATTTCCTTCACTGCAAGGTCTGCACCTACACCAATCGAAGAGCCATAAGAAGCTACGTTGCCTGATAGCTCTAAGTTTGCACCGATTTTAATAGTATCACCGTCAGAAGAACCGCCACCGCCTGATGATGATCCTCCTCCTGAACTTGAACTATCTCCGTTACCACAGCCAGCAAGAATGCCTGCAAGTAGTGAAGATGCAACTAGAAGTGAGCCAAACTTTTTAAGCTTTTTGTTCTCTCTCATAATTTTATTCCCCCCGAGTTTTTTCAAATATTAGATATTTCAGATAATTATAAACAATCAACGGCATTTCCTCAATAACAAAAATAACCAAAAATATAATTTATAACTATCTATAACTAAATCAATATATTATTCAATTAAACCTTTCCCATTGTAAAACATTCTTTATATTTAGTCTAGAGTGATTTTTCAGTATAATTAGTAATTTAAGAATTATCCGTTAATTTAAAATAAATATTAATATAAAACTATCATTTTCGATTATTTTTTTACGATAAAGTCTCGTTACAAGAAGTCCTTTTTTCAAAAATTGCTAGTTCTAGGAGGCAATAAAACGTTCTTAGGAAGTATTAACTTGGAATCACCAATAACTATTTATTACCAGGGAAATAAAGTAACACCGATTATTTTATCTTATAAAAAAAGCTTAGAGCTGGATTATTTCTACAGCTCTAAGCTTTTTTCAACGCAAACACGCAGAGGCGTTCGTTAATATTTGTTTCATTTTCAAGATGAACCTCATGGATTAATTCAAAAGGTGTCCCATGATGCAAAAACTGTAAATAATCATACGGTGGATAATATAAAATAATATGAATTTCACGCATATGCTGTTCATAAGACTGCCATATATTATGAATGACTGTACGGAAAATGTGGATTGAAAACGGATTGAAAAAAAAGAAAACCGTGTCACTTGACTGAATAGCATAGTCCTCCGCTATTGAATGAATAAAGGAGATCGGAGCTTGAGCACTCTTTTTTTGAAGATAGCTCCTTTTATTATTCTCAGCCTCTGCATAAAAACCTGCATCCATTTCTACCCCTATTGTCGGAATATGAAATTTATCATGTACATAAATAGGGACTCTCCCTTTTCCACATCCCATATCGATAAACACTGCATTATCAGGCATTTCATACTCCGAAAATAATTGTTCTAAGCCAACATACGGTGTTGGTTCATAGCGATGGTAATGAGCTAGCTTAGGGAAACCATATTGTTCGCCTACTGTGTTAATATGTAAATATTTATCAAATTGATGTTCATTCATACTATTACTCCTAAAAAAAAGAATGATTAATTTTAGCACGATAAAAAGCAAAAACCATACCCAAAAGTTTTGGATATGGTTATTTTTTAACGACCTCTTCGGTTAAATTTTAAAACAAAGAGCAGTGCAACTATTAACAAGGCAAAACAAACAATGGCTGTAAAAACTGTATTTTTATCGATAACAGTTCCTTTCTTTAGTTGCTCATCGCCTTGGTTTGGCCACATAGGTCCTCCATTTTTGTCAGGTCGTTGCATTTGGCCACCGCCATTTGGTCTTTCTCCCTGCTTATCGCCATTTTGATTAAATGGAGGGGCTTGTGAAGGATCAAAATCCTCTGGCACTTGACTCGGATCAAAACCATCTGGTCTTTGCATCGGATTATCCATGTCACCCATTTCGCCTGGTTTAGGCATTGTCATATTCCCTTCTGTTGTTGCTTCCACAACAAGTTCCCCAGACAACTGCTTTAAAATAGATTCGGAGCGCTGCTTTGCAAATTCAGGGAGACTTTTTTCCCCTTCTACCGCTTCTATAAACTGTTCTGTTGTAGAGAATTTCGTAGGATCTGCTTCCACATACGTTGTTAATAGCAATGCTAATTTTTTGGTAATGTTTTGTATGTTATCTTCTGTTAAGTAATTAGTCGCTATCTCTTCTAAATAGCCTTCATATTTAGCACGATACTCTTCATTTGAAAGTAGGGCATTTAATAGCGGGCTATCCTCTAATGTTGTTCCAGATACTGGGGTAGTCACACTAAAGTTTATAGCGCTATCTGACATAAGTTCGCCGGATATACCCATCCCCATATTGATTCCACCCTTATTGAGTTCACCATTAGGAGGTTCTCCTTGCTGTTGTTGAACACCATTATTCGGAAACTTCATGTCTGGTTTATCTAATTGCTCATTCGTCTGTGCATCTTCTGATGCTTTCATATTGGCATCGGCTGGCATTTGATTATTGCCACCCATTCTACCACCTCCACCAAAGCCAGCGAAGCCACCAAAGGACATATTAAAATCCCAAGGTATGATAGAAAAGACACCATTCTTCTCATACAAATAGTAATTGTGTTTCATATTGCTCTGATAACTATCAAGATTTACAAGTGCCGTGTTCATAGCAAAGTAACGCAACATTTCATCGACATCAATATACTTTTCGATATTGCCGCCATTATTGATGGCTTTAACCATTTCAATGAATTTTGATTGATCGACATTACCTTCGTTCGTTTTTAAGCCAATTCCCGTATAATCAGCAATATCATCACTAATATATTTTAAATCACTGCCTGTCCCATCTGGCTTAAATAAAAATCCATCATTAGAACCGTAGTTATTTGCTAGGAATGTTTCATCCACCGCTTCTACCCCTAAAAATAAACCTCGATCCTCACCATTCACTGTGACATACATATATGAATGAGCAGGTGTAGGTAATCCCATTTGTTCCATGAGCTCATAAGAAATATATTCTCGCATTAATGTTGAATCACTGAAATTATTGTTTAAATTTAATTTTTTCAAGCCGTATAAACTTTGTGTATCATCGTAATAATCGAAATCTATTTTTAAGCTATATCGATCCGAGTCGCTATTTGCAACCGAGTTCAGTGATGAACTTCCTTTTGTACGAATAGCTACATTCTCTATTCTCTTGCCATCTACTGTGATATTAGCTTGCTTCAACTCCTTTTCTGCTGCACTTTCTAGCATGTCTGCCCAATCTTCCTCGGCTAATTCAATATCTACCGTTGTTACCTTATTTTTATTAAACACAATAGACTCATAGGAAAACTCGGTATTTTTTGTTTCAATTCCTGTGTTTGGAAGCACTGCAGACACAACAACAAAGAGGAGTAGCAGAATTGCCATACAAATATAGACAACCCGTGTTTTAATCATTATCTGCACCTCTCTTCATAGTAAGAAAACTCCTCTAGAGTGGTACTAAGCTGTGAAATTACCATCATAACTTAGCATTACTGCTGATTTTACTCCAGGTACTTTTGTAAGATTGTCCATCAGTTTTGTATCATTTTGTTTAACACGAATTTCATAAGTTGTTTCAATTTCAATATCTGACATAATAGATTTTGATTTTAAAGCGAATTTTTTAGACTGTGTCGCAATAATACGCTCCACTTCTTCACAAGCAAACTCTTCTTCAAATTTCACAATTAAAAGATATGGATTTTCCACAGTAATTTTGTTTACAAATACTAGTAATACAAGACCAATTAAAACTGCGCCAATAATAACAAGCGGAATAAATCCTGCACCACAAAGAATCCCAGAAACTATTGCCCAGAAAATATATACTAAATCCATAGGATCTTTAATAGGTGTACGGAAACGCACGATTGATAGCGCACCAACCATACCTAGCGATAACAGCACATTTGAACTTATTCCCATAATCACTAGTGCTGTTGCCATTGTCATAATGAGCAATGAAATATTGAAGGAATGAGAGTAAATCACTCCGTTAAAAGTTTTCTTGTAAACAGCGTAAATAAACAGCCCCACAAAGAACGCTACAACTAACCCTAAAAGTGAATCTATTAATGAAAATGATGTTGTTTTCTCTAAAAAGCTGGATTTAAAAATATCGTTAAATTTTATAGTATCCATTGTTTAATTCTCCTTTATACGTACATACGACTAAGCTGATATTTTGAATATGCCTCAGCACGTGTATCTACTGATTGTAATAAGTACTTAATAATATCCGGCAAGTACTCATCATATTTCACTTCTAAAATAACTAAGTTTGGCTCAAGCACATCAACCATCGGCAGCTTCGGATTGAACATATCTGTATTACGTAGGCTCGACTGTACTTTACTATCAAATGTGACACGCACATTTCCAAAGGGATAGATGTAAGCCTCACGCTCGTAATCGACAACTGTCATTGGTTTGAATTGGTTATATTTCATGTCCTTATATAAATCTCGAATTAACGCTCGTTTGTCTTCCTCCATCCAAGCAATATCCCCTCCACGCATTTTTTCATATTCTTTTTGAGATATGGCACACTTCGTTTTAAACGTTAAATTATTTCGTTTACTTTTTCTCTCCAAATTTATAGTAGTAGTGGATTTACCGTAAATTCTTACTCGATATTTATCTCGGTTGATATAACCCTCTTTTTTTTCATTTAGAACTTTGTTTTCAAAATTATCAAAGTATGTGCTGCGAATTAAATACTTACCATTTATTCCGGCATTCTTGTCTAACTGCATTACATGCTGTAGCTTTGTTTTTAGTAATGCATAGTCCGGATAGGAGATAGCCTGTTTTATCTCCTTTCGACCGTTAGGATTAAACGAGGTAAGAATAGGCATATAGTTCACTCCTTACATTTTTTCAATTTTGTATTGCTCTTGTTTTTCAGCTAACCAAGATGAGTATTCCTCATTTATGCGATCTTCTAGCACAGTCGCATAAACTTCATCTTTTACATCCTCGAATTTAGCCTCTTCTGCGGGTACTTTTTCGGTTACTTTAATAATGTGATAACCTTCTGACGTTTGGACAATGTCACTGATGCTACCTTTTTCAAGGCCAAACGCGGCTTCTTCAAATTTCTCATCCATTTGTCCTCGACTGATATAGCCAATTTCCCCACCAGCCTCATTCGTTGATGAATCGGTTGAATATGTTTTTGCTAGCTCCGAAAAGTCCTCACCAGCTTTTATTTTTGCTAGCACATCCTTTGCTGTTGCCTCATCCTCCAATAAAATATGACTAGCTACAATCTGTTCCTTTTGTCCATAGCTATCCTTATTGTTTTCAAAATATTGAGCTACTTCCTCATCTGAAATGTCAATGCTTTTAGCAATGACATTTTTGGTAAGCTGATACATGCGAATATTATCCTTCACACTCTGCTCTGTTAGTCCATTTGCTTTTAGTGCTTCTTGTAACGATTCCTCCCCACCAGATGACTCCGCTAACTCTTTATACTCTTCCTGAATAGCGTCATCGGATACAGAAACATCCTCTTTTTTCGCCTCTAGCTCAACTATTTTATTGGTAATTAGTGTATCTAGCACCTCTGTACCGTATTGTTCACGCAATGCGTCATCTAGTTCTGTTTGTAAAATCTTTTCACCATCAACCTTCGCCACATAATCACTACTCGCACTACAACCGAATAGTAGTATTAATAATGCTGCAGGTAAGGTCGCCATTTGGAAAAACCTTTTGTTTTCGGCCATCCTTGATCCCGTCCTTTCTTTTGGTTTATCGTTTACATTGCTTACTATAAAGACCTAATGTGTCAGTCAGATGTCAGCTTTACATTTCCTTCAAAAAATCTTTACAAAAAAGCTACCACGCATTAGAGCGTAGTAGCCTTTTTTAGTGTTATTTCAAAGCATGTTCCTGATGAATTACTGTCAAGTAGTCGTAAATCACCGCCTATAGATTGCGCCATCATTTTACTAAGTGATAATCCTAAGCCTAAGCCATGGACCGCATATTTTTTATTTTCTCCTCTATAAAAACGTTCAAAGATAAATGCCTGATCTTCCTGAGGAATACCTTGTCCTGCGTCCTTTACAGTAATGAGGACAGCTTCCTCTTTTTCCACCAGCTCAATGATAACGATCCCTTCTTGCATCGCCTGCTTTGCATTCGTCAATAAATTAGTAACTATTTGCTGAATACGTACAACATCTGCCTGAACATCAACGGATTGTGCAAGGAAATCCATTTGTATTTTTACATTTTCGTCATCCTGCATTACTTCCCATTGTGCTACAGCATCACGTACTAACTGATTAACATTCAATGTTTCAATCTTTACCGGAATTGCGTCTACCGCAAAATGATTAAAAGCTAGCAAATCACCGACCATCGTTTTCATTTTCGTCGTTTCAACTAATGCCATTTGAATAAATTCACTAGCATCCTGTCCTGTAACTACTCCATCTTTCACCGCCTGCAATAATCCACTAATTGACGTAACCGGTGTTTTTAGCTCGTGGGTGACGCCCGCTAATAATTCTGTTCGAGTCTTTTCTAATTGGTCTAGCTTATTCGCCATTTCCTTAAAAGAAGTAACAAGCTCATAAATTTCTTCTTCCTTAATATTTTGAGGCAAATCAAATGTATAGTTTCCTTCTTGCACTTGCTTTGCGGCTTCGGCAACTTGTTTTATTGGGTGCGCTAAACGTTTTGATAAAAAATAAATAGCACCCCACCCTAATACGGCAAGTGCCCCAATAAGTAATGCCAGTAGCCCGTATGCTTGGTTAACCTTCGTTAAATTCTCCTTTTTCTCCAAGAAAAGCACCCAGCCAACATCCTTATTGTCCCTTTCAATTTTTCTTTTTACGACATATTGAACTAACTCTTGCCCCTCACTCGTTAAAGTTATCTTCTTTGTCCCTTCTTCACCGTCCAGTAAGCTGGCAACATTTGTTTCACTCCCTGGAGGCATCGGCCGATTGCTATTTACTATATTACCTGCCGTATCTACAACATATAAAACGGGATCAATTTCTCGCATAGTAGATCGCTCTCGGTTGCCAATAAACCCCGGAATACCCAGTATAGGTACATTATTTTGTCCAGAAGTATCTGTTAGGCGAAATACCGTCTCGTCTGCTATAAATTCTATCATCTCTAGTCGATTTTGAAACGTCGTATGTCGAATCCATGCTGCAGAAATAAAAGAGATAATAGCTAGACCTACAAAGAGAGTTAATAAATAGCGACTTGTCCAATAGTTACGTAAAGATATTCTCTTATTTTTTTTGAACACTTAGCTGATACCCCAATCCACGTAGTGTCTTTATTTCCCCCTCTTCCTCATCCCATTCCTTAAGTACCTTTCTCAATCTCTTCACCGCTAAATCCACTGCTCTATCACTACCTTCATACTCCCAGCCCCAAACTTGATCTATAAGTTGATCACGTGTAAATGTTTGGTTTGGATGTTCGGCCAAAAATAAGAGTACAGATAAATCTCTAGGCGTCAAGATTATTTCTTCTCCCTTAAGTAACACTCGATGGGCTTTCATATCAATTTCTAGCCCACCAAAGCGTTTTATTTCTGAAGATTCACTTCTCCCTTTAGCGCGCCTTAAAACTGCCTTTACTCTTGCCACTACCTCATCAGCTATAAATGGCTTTGCAATATAATCGTCTGCTCCTTGATTGAAACCCTCTAATCGATAATTTACATCGCCTAATGCCGTTAGCATAATAACTGGACAAGAACTAATTCCCCTAATTTCCTTTAAAATTAACCAACCGTTTTTTTCTGGTAACATAATATCAAGTAATACTAAATCTGGCTGAACTTCTTGAAATATATCCAATGCCTGACTGCCATTAAAACATTGCATAACATCATAGCCTACTTTTCTCAAATATGCCTTCAAAACCTGGCTTATTGCATATTCGTCTTCTACTACTAATATTTTTGCCATGCTCTTTCACCTCGTCACCAGTTCATTCGTATTTCCATTATATCATCGGATTATGTCAGTTAAATGTCAGGGCCTAATGAGCCCGTTCATCCTTATAGTGGCGTATATCCTTTATTTAGGTCTTGGTTCATACACTTTAAATTCGAGCTATTTGCAATTTACATTGCTCTTCTATTGACAATGTCTTCCTAGGCGAATTATCATTGATTGCGAATGATAATCATTGATAATTCATTCATATAGTTAACTAAAAAATGATTAGGGGGGAAAGCATGATTATTGTTACAAATCGTATTCAAGTAAAACCTGGCTTTGGTGCAAAAATGGCACCGAACTTTACAAAGCCAGGACCTCTACAGCAGTTTGAAGGCTTCCATAAAGTGGAGGTATTAGTATCAACTGATGATCCTACTTATGACGAAATGAGCGTCAATATGTACTGGGAATCTAAGGAGCATTTTCAAGCTTGGCGTAACAGCGATGCATTTGCTGCAGCTCATCACCGTCCTGGACAAGGCTCTGAGGGAGGAAAACCCGAAAACAGTCCAATGATTGGTAGCAAAATAGTTATAGCTGAATTAGCTTCTTCAATTGAAGCATCACGCTAATTTTCAATTTGTATACCATAACTCCACTATTTTTAGGGTAGTGGGATAAAAACTATAACATCTTCTGATTCTATCTAAAAAAATCCTGCATTTTTAAAAATGCAGGATTTTTTTGAGTTATTGCATGAATATAACTAAAACATAGCCAAGTATTGATAAACAAACTGAACCGATAAGTCCTGCAATAAATGCCTTTACGCCTAATTGTTTAAAGGTTTTTATGTCTACATTTAAACCTAGTCCAGCCATCGCCATCCCAATTAAAATATAAGCGATATTTACAAATGCTTGCGCTACATTAGCTGGTACAATCCCTAACGAATTAATAGCACTCATCGCTAAAAAGCCAAGAATAAACCACGGAATGATCGACAGAGAAAATCCTTCTTTTTCCTGACCCTTTTCATTTCTCCGATATAAAATACCGATGACAATAGCTACGGGTACAAGCAATGCAACACGTGTTAGCTTCACAATAACTGCCATATCAATCGCTTCATTTCCACCAGCTGAGGCTGCTGCAATAACATGAGCAATTTCATGTAGAGTGCCTCCCGAAAAAATACCATATTCAGTAGGAGTTAAGTTAAATACTGAGTACAAAACTGTGTAGACTAATGTGAATACAGTCCCTAGTAATGCAACTATCGCTGCGCCCACTGCCGTTTCTTTTTCATTTGCTTTAATTTGAGGAGCAATGGCAACAACAGCAGCTGCTCCACAAATGGCTGTGCCACAAGCCGTTAATATGCCTAGTTTCTTATCAATATGAAATACCTTCGTTAAACCATATACAACCAGTAAAGCAAATACCAGATTAACAAACGCAATAAGAAAGACACTCGCTCCAGCATTGTAAATATCCGCTAAATTCAAACGCATACCTAGAAAAATAATACCGAGGCGTAATAATTTTTTACTTGAAAATGTTATGCCTGTTTGCCAAGAATCCTGCACCTTAAAGGCTGCTCTCCAAGCCATACCTAATATAATTGCAATGACAAGCTGCCCTAATATTGAGAAGAAAGGAAATGTCGAAATATATTTTGCTACTAAAGCAATAATGAGTGTCAACAATATCCCCTTCATAAACGCTGGGGTTAGGAAACTTTTTAACCTCTGCTGACCATTATCCATGTTGTTCACTTCTTTCATCCTTGATAATTATTACTTTATTAAAAAGTTAATCATCAGTAAAATACATATATATAATCGTAATTATTAATATTTCTAATAATAGGAGTGGTAATATGCAGTATGATGCTTTAAAAACGTTCATCACACTTGTGGAGGTCAATAATTTTACGAAAGCCTCCGAAATACTTCATATTTCACAGCCAAGTGTCAGTTTACACATTAAAAACTTAGAGCAAGAATTTCAAACTACTTTATTTATCCGTTCACCAAAATCTGTACAAATCACACCAACTGGGGAAATTTTATATAAACGAGCTAAGCAAATGATGGCAATCGCAGAGGCGGCAAAGGAGGATATTTTAACCTATCATCACGAAATTCAAGGTACACTTGTAATTGGGGCTAGCTTTACAATTGGCGAATATATATTGCCTCCTATCATAGCGAACTTGCAGCAGCAATTTCCTCAGCTAGAGCTTCAAGTTATTATTGGCAATACGAAAGAAATCATTCAATATACAAAATTGTTACAAGTCGATATCGGTCTTATTGAAGGACAGGCACACGACCATGAACTTATTGTTAAACCGTTTATGCAAGATGAATTATTTATTGTCAGTGCGAGTAATCATCCTCTTACAAGGGCATCAACTATTACGGTTGCGGACTTACAGCAGCAAAATTGGGTCGCACGTGAAGAAGGCTCTGGCACACGTTATTATTTAGATCATTTATTTAGAGCAAATGGGCTCCAAGTAGGTTCGCTTCTTACTATTAGTAGTAATCAAGGTGTGAAAGAAAGCGTTATTCAAGGGCTAGGACTTTCATTACTGTCCGCTAGTGTCATTGAGCGTGAATTAAAAAATGGCGATATAAAAATCTTACCTCTCGAGGAACAGCATTTTATACGAACATTTTCTTATTTGTGCTCGCCTACAATGAAAAATAAACGCAATGTTGACATTCTTATAGAGGCACTATTAAAAAAGCTTAGCGACTAGTAATTCGCTAAGCTTCATGTTGTTGAAAAGCTATTATGTGTCAGAAGATATATACTATGTGAAGTGGTTGATTGGAGTGGAGACTGGGCGACTCTTTGGGGATCAGCGATAGAGGAACGAAAATCAACCTCTCGTTTTGCAGAAGAGCCATACTTTATTTAAAGTGACATAGATTCCCTTCACCATTTTGGTTTTCAACACTACTCGCTAAGCTCACTTTATAATTCTTGGATTTAGACGTTTACGTTCCTGCTTTTGCTCAATAATTTCTACAAATTTCAACGCTGCTCGAGATAAAGGTACGCTTTTCAAATAACACATGCCAATGCTTCGTGTCGGTATACTTTCTGTTAATGTTAGCTCATATAAATATCCTCGTTGCAAATAATCATTAGAAAATTCTTTCGTTACACAAGCAATCCCTAAATTACTGCGTGCAAATTCTAACACTAGATCATGTGAACCAAGCTCAAACTCAGGTTCAATGAAGATCCCTTTTGCAAATAAATAATCTTCTACATACTTTCTTGAATTTGATTTTTTCTCTAAAAAAATAAGCGGAAACTTTAACAGTTCCTCAAAGTTTAAGCTTTTTGATGCCAACGTTTTGTACTTCTCGCCGCATACAAAAATATCTTGAACCTCGGTGCAAGCAGTTAACTGTAATGTCTGATCTTCAATCGGGAAATTACAAAGTCCTATATCAACCTCACCAGATTTAATAAAATTACAAATTTCCGAAGTCGTTCCATTTAACATTTGTAATTTTATATTTGGATACATTGTATGAAACGTCTCTAGATAAGGCATTAAAAAGAACCGAGAAATAGTGTCTCCCACCCCAATTTTCAACTGACCTGTTGTTAAATTTTTGAATTCTAGCAGTTTCTCCTCACCAGCATCTAAAAGGCCTAACGCTGAATTTGTATACTCATATAAAAGTTTACCCTCAGTTGTTAACGTTACCCCTTTAGGTGTGCGGTTAAAGAGACGTGTACCTAGCTCCTTTTCTAATTGCATCATGGCTTGGCTAACAGCTGGTTGAGTCATATATAAATCTTTAGCCGCACTTGAAAAGCTATTATTTTTAGCAACAATACTAAAAACGCGATATAAATCTAATTTCCCTATCATATAAGCACCTCTTATAGCTATTATACGAACTATTAATTTTACTTATATCACTAAAGGGGCGTATAGTAAAACTATATTGGTTTTATTTAACATACATTTACCTATTTAATAAGGAGAGATTATTTTGGAACGTGTAGTTGGTACAGTAGTAAGAGGTCTTCGTGGTCCAATTATTAACGAAGGCGATAATATTGAGCAAATCGTTGTTGATACAGTATTAAATGCAGCAAAGATTGAAGGCTATTCCATTGAAGATCGTGACATTATCACAGTAACGGAATCTGTCGTAGCGCGTGCACAGGGTAACTATGCATCCATTGATGATATCGCAGCTGACGTGGCTGCTAAATTTGGTGATGATACTGTTGGTGTTATTTTTCCAATTCTAAGCCGTAATCGTTTTGCTAACTGCTTACGTGGTATTGCAAAAGGCGTAAAAAAGGTTGTTCTTATGCTTAGCTATCCATCTGATGAGGTTGGGAATCACCTAGTTGATATCGATGAGCTAGATGTCAAAGGGATTAATCCTTGGACAGATACTTTAACTGAGGTTGAATTCCGTGAGCATTTCGGCTATAAAAAACATACATTTACAGGTGTAGATTATATCGAATATTATAAAGAGCTAATCGAAGCTGAAGGTGCTTCTTGTGAAGTTATCTTTTCAAATAACCCAAAAACAATTTTAGACTTTACGAAGAGTGTATTAACTTGTGATATACATACACGCTTACGTACGAAACGTATTTTAACGGCAAATGGCGCTGAAAAAGTATACAGTCTTGATAATATTTTATCTGTATCTAATAATGGTTCTGGTTTTAATGAGGAGTATGGTCTACTTGGTTCCAATAAAGCTACTGAAGATAGCGTAAAATTATTCCCACATACTTGCCAACCGATTGTTGATGGCATCCAAGCAAAAATCAAAGAAGCTACTGGTAAAACAGTTGAAGTAATGGTTTATGGTGATGGTGCATTCAAAGATCCTGTGGGTAAAATTTGGGAGTTAGCTGACCCGGTTGTTTCACCAGCTTTCACCGCTGGATTAGATGGCACACCAAACGAAGTAAAACTAAAATACTTAGCAGATAACGATTTTGCGGATCTCCGCGGCGAAGAATTAAAAGCAGCAATTTCTGAGTATATCCAAAACAAAGATGAAGATTTAACTGGGAAAATGGCTGCTCAAGGTACAACACCTCGTCGTTTAACAGACTTAATTGGCTCTCTTTCAGACTTAACTTCAGGTTCAGGTGACAAAGGAACACCGATGATTTATATTCAAGGTTACTTCGATAACTATACAAAGTAATTTTCAACAAAGTGCGAGCTGGTTGCTCGCACTTTTTCTATGCATTAGCTATATATATTAATTCACTTTTGAAACACTAAATATTACACCAGCAGCTTGATCATATTTTAAATTATAACGAATCGTATTTTTCTCAACAGTTGTTTCATTCTTTTGATATTCATAACTTTCGTCAAACAAACGTAAATCCTTCAAAATAGCGCCAATCTCGTTTTGGTTTAAGCCGGGGTTTGTCATACCAATTAACAATCCCATAGAGAGTATGATATCCATTCCTTCGCCTTGCCCCACCATAACCAACTCATGCACTGCGCCTTTTTCATCAATATTTTCAATTAAAGTAATAGCCTCACCCAACTTCGAAGTAATTGTTTCTTCTTCTTTTTTTATATTTTCAAGAGAATATGAGAAGTCTAGCTTTTTTACTTCTTTATTGAATGCCTCTATAAATTCTTCTTGGTTATTATAAAGAGGCAGCGTTGTTGCAATTACAATTATCATCGGAGAGACAAAGTAGACACCAGCTATTACGGTAGCTATAGTTCGTTTCATTTTAGTAAGCCGTCCCTGTTTCCACATAAGAAATACACCTAAAGGGGGAAAAATGATTAACCAAAACCACATAAACCAAGCTGTTTTAAAAATCGGGGTTCTAAGTTTTAACTCTGATTTATGCAGCATCTCCCTTTCCCCCTTTTAACAATTCTTCAATGTTAACATTAAATATAAATTTCCTAGCATTGTCTTTCCCCTCATTTATGGATTCTTTTAGTATATTTATAATATTTTCATCATATAGTGCGTTGTTTTCGTCTTCCATTAAATGATTAAAAAGAGACATCCCTTCAAAATCAGTTGTCTTAATATCAAAACTTTTTTGTAGTAATTGTTCTCCTTGTATTCGCTGGAGTTTCTTCTGATATTGTGAGATTAATGTTGGCGTTTCTATTTTTTTGACCAATAGTTTATAAAGCTTTTTAGCATCCCCATACTGCTTTTGGTGAAATGCTTCTTCTGCATCACTCGTTAAAGACTCTACTGTTTCATTATAAATAGATTTAATTTTATCTAAATCTTTTATATTCTGAGCCTCTTGGATAAAGCCGAAAGTTTTTTCGTAATCTTTTTCATCTCTAGCATTTGTTGCTTTATAAAGCAATTCGTTTATTTTTTCATTCTCTTCTATTCGTTTTAATAAACCATTAGCCTTTAGCTTAATCTCGTTGCTAGAATGTCGATTTTCTTTTATGTAAATTGCGTAATCTTTAGCTATTGAATAATCCCCTGCATTGCCCTTAGATTCAGCCAACTGATGAATAGCATTCAAAGATTTTTGAACAAGGCTATCTGTCTTACTACTACTTTTATTCAATTCATAAATCTTTTCAAGTTCAGTAATAGCTTTCTTATAATCTCCACTATTATATAAATCCGTTGCTGTTGTGTAGTAGTTTTCCGCCTTCACTTGATCCTCATCCACTTTTGGCTCTGGTATTGAGGTTACAGATTTTGTTGGGGAGGGTTTTGATGTACTACTGTTACTACTGGATGTACCACTACTACTGTTGGATGTACTACCACCATTATGATAATGATACTCTCCATTTTTTAATCCCCATTTTGCGCAGTTAGTTCGACAGGTATGCCCTCCATTACTATCAGTTCTGCCTGGATGGGCACTTGCTGTACACGGTAACAAAAGTAAAAAACAACATGCTAAAACACTAATCATCGACAAGTAACCATTTCTCACCATTTTTACCTCCAATATATAATAATTACTATATTTTATCTTATATCATACTCCCCTTGACGTATAGTACGATTTTGATATTCTCCATTTCGTTCTAAAAATATGAAATAATAAAAGTGAGAAACTGGAGTGCGTCTAGTTTTCAAGGAAAAAGCCTAAAATATGATAGATAGACTAAATTATTTAAAATTACCTATGAAGCAGGGGGGTTATTTTATCCTGTTCATAAAAAAACCCCCTAAGTATCCTTTTTACATTGTCTACTTAGAGGGAACAAATTCTATTAATGTCATTTCATATGGGGATGATTGGAAACGAACCTGTAGACCCCTATTTTATAAAGGGTCACGCTGTCGCTAATTACTTCCTCATATTCATTATATATGATTAATTTCATGTTAAAGAAATTACCTCAGTCCTTTTGTTTTATAGTAGGTGTACTCTCCCTTTTCAAATCATACTTATTTCAACTGAATAGGGATTACTTCTTCATTTAACCAATGTTCGCTTATTCGAACATGATTCTGTCTCTCAAATCCCTCTAGATTATATCGGAAATCATCATTATGGGGGAAGCCACGTTTCTAATAACCCCCTGCCCACCCCCTAGAAGTGATTTCCCTGTAAAACATCTTCCTTATTTTCTCGATATAATACAGGTACCGTTTCATTCCCTAGTTCATCTGCATAACGGACTGTTTTTATACATATATATAATAAAAAGCTCCTTATATTTGGGCCGGCTCTGGATTAGTGAAATAAATTGCTTTTTTGAGATTTCATACATCCTACTTCATGTTCATTATGAACCTCTTTAACCCCCTCCCTCAATATCGGAAACTCTATATCCCCCTCATTTTCCCCACTATTACTTTCGGAACTCTTCTCTTTCTTTGTTATTATTTTGATATACAACACAAAAATATGATATCAAAATAATAATATATAACTTTCGCATAACACAACATTTTACCTATCTCAAATACCCTACACTCCTGTTCAACATTTGTCGCCCAACAATAATAAATTGACCTTCAGCCACATTCAAACACTCACACAAAACACGGAATACATTCGCAATTTCTACCTTGTAGCGTCACCAAATAATTCTTGACGAATGGCATCACTTGAAAGAATAAGCGCATTTCGCTTTTTTGCCAGATTCTTAACAATCGTGCTCTTGCCACTCCTGGGCAACTCAACTGTAAATATCACCGTCATTTCTTATCTCCCTTTCAAGCGTCTATATCATTTATTGTTAACGATTAACCGCCACTCTTCTTACTTATCAAAAATTAATCATCAGCTTAGTTTTAAAGTACTGAGATTAATTTTTGAAGTTCGAGGGTTAAAATGATGTAAGTTAGGTATGACATTTATTAAAACGTATACCATGAATATAAGTTGTTCTTCGTTCCGACTGGGCGACTCCTTGGGGATCGATCAGCGTTACAGATGAGACCTTAGAGCGAGCAAATAGGATAACACCTTCGTAACCAACAGCGTGCTGTTGCTACGTTTTCGCACAGACAAAATACGTTGCTGCCGCTTCGCTTTCGCGAAAAAAACATCTGTTGGCCCAAGCGTCCAGTCGTAAAGGAAATCAACCTCACATTATAATAAAAAAAGTCACACGCTCAAGAAGGAAGAAATCGGAAATCAGGCTACAAAAAAAGGGCCGTTCCAACTTTTGTGGAACCGCCCTTTTATATTAAAAAAATGATTTTTTCTTATACCTTTATTATATCATAAATTTGCCAAAATTACTAGACTATACTTCTTTCTGAACTAGCTGTATGATAAATTTCCCGATTCTAAATCCATATTGAAAGGAATGTGAGTAACATTGGAAAAACAATATGAATGGACAGAAGAAAAACAGTATCTTGTACTTTGTATAAACACAGTTGGTCACAAAAAAGAGGAGCTACTACAAAAGGAAAAATATGTTAAAGATAATGTGTTAACGTTAAAGAAAACCTTTTGGGATGACGTTAGAGTGAATCTAGATACGCCAGAGGATATAGACGAGACCTATTATGCTATTAAACAACAGGCAGAGCTTTTATCCGATTCTCAGCATGCTCAGCAGCGCGTCATTAAGGATGTAAAAATTTATGACCGTTTACAGCAATCACCCTATTTCGCCCGCATTGATTTTTTACAGGATGATCATAATGAACCTTTAAAGATTTATATCGGTGTCGCTACATTGATGGATGAAGAGAATGAAAACATATTAATTTATGATTGGCGAGCTCCTATAGCAAGTATGTATTATGATTACACGCCTGGTCCAGCTACTTATGAAACAGCGACTGACGAAATTCAAGGTGAGATGCTTTTAAAACGGCAATTTATCATTAAAAACGGTCAATTACAATCGATGTTCAATACAGGTTTAACTATTGGTGATGATTTATTACTCGATATCCTCGCTCAAAATGCAAACGAACATATCCGTAGCATCGTAGCAACGATTCAAGCCGAGCAAAATCAAATTATTCGACATGTCAACACGCCTTATCTAATCGTAGAGGGCGTCGCAGGTAGTGGAAAAACAGCTGTTGCTCTCCAACGTGTTGCTTATTTGTTGTATCATTATCGAGACCAAATTACCGCTGATCAAATTTTATTGATTACACCTAATCAGCTTTTTAATCAATATGTTAATACTGTTTTACCGGATTTAGGTGAAGATAATATGCAGCAATTGACCTTCTCCGAATATGCAACAAAACGTTTAGGTCGACAGTTCCAATTGGAATACCCTTATGAACAGTTGGAGTCACTTTTAGCAGAGAAAGATGACTCACTCTACCAAACGAAGCTTACGATTATTTCTTTTAAAGCTAGCCTCCAATATCGAGAATTGATGGACAAATATATTGAGTACCTTGCAAATGAAGGTTTGCTGTTTAAAAATATTGTTTTTCGCGGAGAAAGAATTATTACCGCTCAAGAAATTGCTAATTACTTTTATTCATTCAATTCTACAATTCCCATCCCAAATCGACTGCAATTAGTGAAAGAATGGTTATTACAACAATTATCGACAATCGAAAAAGCAGAACGAGCGAAAGAATGGGTAGAAGAAGCTAGTGAACTTTTAGACATTGAAGAGTATACAAAAACCTATAGCGAGCTTTTACGTGAAGGTCGTTTTTCAGAAAACAGCTTTGATGATTTTGAGCAAGAGCGTAAGAAAATAGCTATCCAAATTGTCAAAAATCAGTTCAAGCCACTTCGTCAATCTGTGAAACAATTAAAGTTCGTTCATATGTTAGGCATTTATCGTCAATTGTTTGACATGAACAAATCTATTCATCAGCAATTACAGAACTTTTTACCCGATCAGTGGGAAGAAATTTGTCAACATACACTCCCTAATTTAGCAAAGCGCATTATTTCGTACGAAGATGCTGCTCCATTTTTATACTTACAGGACAAAATAGAAGGTCAACGGACAAATACAATGATTCGTCATGTTTTAATTGATGAAGCACAAGACTATTCTCCATTTCAGCTATTTGTTTTACAACAATTATTCCCACGTGCACGTATGACTATATTGGGCGATGGCCATCAAACTATCCATCCTCATACCTTTAAAAACCCTTCACTGCTGACACCACAATTGTATGGTGAACAAGCAGAAAAAATGATATTAACGAAAAGTTATCGCTCAACAAAACAAATTATTCACCTTACCTCGAAGATTTTACATGAGGACGCCAAAGTAGAAGCCTTTAATAGAACTGGTCCCGATCCGACTATCACGATTGTCCCGAACGAAATAGATTTAATTGAACAGCTTGTCGAAAAGATTAACAGCTTGTCCCTAAATTTCGAAACAATCGCAGTCATCTGCAAAACAGAGCAAGAGTGTACGAAGGTTTTTGAAAAAATGAGAGACCAAGTAGATATTCAACTCATTACCCATCATACAAAACAATTTAAAAAAGGTATTTTACTGTTACCAGCTTATATGGCAAAAGGAATTGAGTTCGATGCGGTCTTGCTATACAATGCCTCCGCAACTAATTACTTTAGAGAAACAGAACGCAATTATTTCTACACAGCTTGTACACGAGCGATGCACGAATTGCATATCTATTCCATTAACGAATTAACACATTTTTTAAAGCTTTAATTACAAAGAGAGAATCCGCATGCTTCAATATGAAAGCTTGCAGATTCTCTTCTTTTGTTCTATCAATTATGCCTCGGCATAATTGCGTCCGGATTCGGCTTTGTGTTTGCACAAAGAACTCCTTGCGGAATCCGTGACATCCGCCGGAGGCTTTAACTTCTGCAAGAAGTTAAATGTAGTACGTATAATCCTCTGGAATAACACGTTTTAAAAATTTCTTCGTGCGCTCTTCTTTCGGATTTACAAATATATCATGAGGACTTCCTTCTTCTACAACGACACCACCGTCCATAAAAATCACACGGTTTGCTACGTCTTTTGCAAAGCCCATTTCATGTGTGACCACAAGCATCGTTGTCCCTTCTGCTGCAATGTTCTTCATAACCTGAAGCACCTCTCCTACTAGTTCAGGGTCGAGTGCAGAAGTCGGCTCATCAAATAAAATAATATCAGGATTTAACGCTACTGCTCGTGCAATACCAACTCGCTGCTGCTGACCTCCAGACAATTGACTTGGATAGGCATCATATTTTTCTGATAAGCCTACTTTATCAAGCGCTTTTTTACCAATTTCAATCGCTTCTGCCTTCGGAATTTTACGTCCTATAATAAGCCCTTCTGTAACATTTTCTAGCGCTGTTTTATTCGTGAAAAGATTGTAGTTTTGGAATACAAAGGCTACTCGCTGACGAATCGAATGTACGTCCTTCTTTTTCACATTTTGAAAATCTACTTGGATATCGCCAAATGTCGCATGTCCTTGGTCCGCTTTCTCTAAAAAGTTAATGCAACGTAATAATGTTGTTTTTCCTGAGCCACTGGGACCTAAAATAACAACAACATCACCTTTATCAATAGCTAAATCGACACCCTTTAAAATTTCATTGTCACCAAATGATTTATGGATATTTTTAATTTCTAACATACTCGTTCACCCCTTAGGCTTTTGCCACTTTGAATTTACTTAAATGTTTTTCATATCGTTTAAAAATGTATTCAACCGTACTACATAAAATTAAGTACACAATGAAAATATCAATATATGCTTCTACGTAATTGTAGCCAACATTTGCGGCTACCTTAGCCTTTAATGTAATTTCAGGTAAAGACATTGCATAGCCTAAAGACGTCGCTTTAATGAGATTGACTGTAGCCGTACAAATATTTGGCATAGCTACTACTAAAGCCTGTGGAATAATAATACGGCGATAAGCTTGAAATGTTGATAAGCCTACTGCATGGGCAGCCTCTAACTGGCCCTTTTCAATCGTACTTAAAGCAGAACGAAATACCTCTATTAAAATTGCCGTCGTACTAAATGCGAAGACGATAAATGCATACCAAATCGGATTGATCTTATAAATATCATAGGCAATATTATATTTTTCAAAAATCATTTTAAGTAGTAATGGGATACTACTATAAATAATAAAGATTTGAATGATTATAGGTGTACCTCGGACAAAGGAGACATAAATTTTTGCTATATGATGGATTACTGGGATTTTATTAACCCGTGTTAGTGCTAGTAGAAAGCCGAGTGGTAGAGCAACAAGCATAGCAACAATTGTCACAAGGAGTGCGATAGGTACACCTGATAATGCAACAAAAAATGTTTCAACTAAAAATTGATAATTCATGGTTTCGCCTCCTTACGTTGTTTCTAATGTCTTTTTCCCCTTACCAAAGAACTTTTCTAGCATAGCGAAGAATTTTTCAATAATAATCGACAGCACCCAATAAACAATGGCTAAAGCAATATATATTTCTAATGCATGTGCATTAATATTACTTGCAATAATTAAATTTGCCTTTCCGACAATATCAATTAAGCCTATTGTATAAGCGAGCGCTCCTTCTTGTAATAAGGCGATCATTCCATTCCCAAAGTTCGGTAAAGCGATAACGAGTGCCTGTGGGAAAATAATACGTCGATAGGCCTGAAATGGCGTTAATCCCACACTAACAGCCGCTTCAAATTGCCCTTTATTAATGGCTAAATAGGCAGAACGAATAACCTCTGACATAATCGCCGCAAACTGTAAGGTGAATGTTACGACTACGAAAATGGCCGTATCAATTGAATGGAGATTTATGCCAAAGTTTTCCGCTAACGCTGGGACACCATAATATACGAGGAATAATAAGACGATAGATGGTGTACAGCGCATAATCGTAGTATATAAATTCGCCAATTTTCGCAGCAATGTTATTGAACTTAACTTGGCAGCCGCTAATAGTAAGCCAAATAATGTGCCTAGTACAATGGAAGACCCTGCAATTAAGAAGGTCACTTTTAAAAACGGCAATAATACAGGAATTGAGTTCCAAATGTATGATGCATCAAAATACTTCTCCATTTCTTCACCAACTTTTATTTAAATAAGTATTAATAAAGACTGCTGAGTATACTGACTCAACAGCCTTTCATTTAGTAGTAGCTGCTAGCACTTTCTCTTCTAAAGAGGAGTCTTCTTTGATCAGCTACCGCCTATTAGCGCTTCACAGAATCTAACACTTCAAATAAATCTCGACCGTAAAACTTAGTACTTAATTCATTTGTTTTCTTTTGCTCTTTAATTTTTGCTACAGCTTTATCGTAAGCATCTGCAAATTCTTGTTCCTTTTTATTGAACAACGGCCATGTTTTAATAACGGCAAATTCGTTGTAAACTACGTCATCCTTTAAATTATGATATGGGCCATCTTCTGCTAAAACTTGTTGTTTAAATGGACCTTCAATCATAATACCGCCATCGACGCGTTTTTCATTTACCCATTGCACGACATCGACAGTGAACGCATCTCCAGCCTGTAATTTCACTTGATTGTCTGGGTTGGCTTTATTGTATTCATCAATAATTGTGTATTGAGCATTATTCGCAGCGATTGGTGCTAATGAATAACCTTTTTTCGCAAAGTCAGCTAATGTTTTTACACCTTCATCTTCTTTACGTAATACTAAACCAGCACTACTTAAGCCTAAAAATTCTTTAGGGAAAATAAACTTTTCTGTACGTTCTTGCGTAAAGAAGGCATTTTTTATTCCTACTTGATATTTCCCTTGCTCAACACCAATTAGTAAATCATCACTAGTTGTCCCTACAAATTCAAACTTATATTCAGGTAACATCTCATCCACTAGCTTCATAACTTCCACATCGTAGCCTGTTGGGTTTCCGTTATCATCAATATAACTAATAGGCTTAGACGCCTGATCAAATGCAACCTTCACTGTACGTACTTTTACGCCATCTTCTGAGTCTTTATCTGAAGCTTCACCTGAATTACAGCCTGCTAAAATAGCAAGTGAAGCCAACCCGATTGCTGCTAGTTGGAAAATCTTTTTCTTTTGTTTAAACATATATCATTTCCCCTTATTCATGCGATTTTTGCTGTTCAATTGCGGCATTTGCCAATTTAATAATTGTCATATCATCCATTGGTGGATTATGAAGCCCTGCGCGAACATTTCGATAGTAGCGCTGCAATGGATTTGTTAATTGTAGACTTTTCGCACCAACTACACGCATTGCTTTATCGACGATTTCGATAGCTAAGTTTGTTACGGTATGCTTAGCAACAGCTATTTCATTTGCTAAAAGTTTACGTCTAGCCGGGTCATCATAAGCCTCGGCTACCCCATACAGTACAAAGCGTGCTTGATGTAACTTCAATTCAATATCGCCTAGAAGCTGCTGCACATTCGGTAATGTACTAATAGGAGCATTCAAGCTATTAGGTTGATGATGATTCGCAAAATGCAATGCATAATCACGAGCTGCCTGCGCAATACCTAAGTATGTTGCTGGTATATGTAGAATCCAACCATTTATCTTGCCACCACTTGGGTGACTCGGTAACTCTACTAAATGATTTGAAGGGACAACTACATCCTTTAAAACTAGGTCGTGGCTACTTGTGCCTCGCATTGCAGACATTTCCCAGTTTTCTTCAATGGAAAGCCCTTGAGCATCTTTATGAATAAGGAAGAAACCAATTTGATTTTTTTCCTCAATCCACGCTGATGTTAAAAAGTAATCAAGCACCGGTGAGGCTGTCGTAAAGATTTTGCGTCCGTTTAAGAGCCATCCTTCCTCTTTTGTAACAGCATTTGTTCCTGGTCGCCCTCCACGCGTTGGACTCCCAGTTGCCGCTTCACTTACAGCCCTATTTATAATGGCACCGTTCATTATTTCCCGGGCAAAAGAACTTAGCATATCGTCTGCCCATAGCTTTTCCTCATATAGTTCCCCAACAACCCCTAATGTCCATCCTAGTGAGAGTGAAGCATTCTCGTCATAGCTTGCTAACGTTTCTTGAACGAGTACCATATCATAGACTGATAATCCTTCACCGCCATATTCTTTCGGTAAAGTTAGTTTTGGATAACCAATTTGCAAAAGTAGTTTATGTGCTTCGAATGGAAAACGAGATTGTTCATCTACCTCCTTAGCTTCAACCTTGATTGGCTCAGAAATAGATGCTAGCTGATCTAGCCAATACTGCTGCTGCTTTGTTTTAATAAATAAATTTTTCAAGAAAATCTCCTTCTTCCTAAAATGTATAAAACATATATATTTACTAAGAATTAATGTTGTAAAAAGATCTCTACCTACTTTTTAGTAGAGAGATGATGATTGGTACTGAATTTTCTGATTCGTTGACATTTATGATACTTTTCGCATTTAAAAATGTCAATGGGTTAATTACAAGTTTTTTTATAAGTTTTATATTCATTACTAACACGCCTTCTTTTCACCTAGCCATGTTTATAGCATATGCTAAAACTAAAGAAAGAGGTGCATGGTATGACTAATAATATGAATCCATCTTTGAATAATATGGCTATTTCACCTATGACCCCTCAGGTTATTCAAACGAAATTTGGAGATATTAATGGAGATGGCTTACTTGAAACTGTTCTTCTGATGGGGACTAAAACTCCAGATAGCCCTTTGTGGAAAAACCTAACGCTTGCTATTTTTTACGGACAATCGCACCAATTCGAAAAAATAATGTTAAAACAAAGCGTCGGCTACAACCCAACAATATTTTTAGGTGACTTTACCGGCAATCATCAAGAAGATATTTTAGCCATTTCTGACACAGGAGGTAGTGGAGGTATTATTAACGGTGAAATATTTGCCTCAATAAACGGCAAAATACGCTCAATTTTTGATGCAGAATCGTTTAATAATAAACTAAAGTACAGTGTTAATTATCAAAATCAATATAAAGTAGCCGTTCGAAGTATGAATCCAAAAAAGCAATATATCATCGATTTACAATACAAGGGTCCGGATTATTTAGCGGAAATTTATAATCCAGACGGTACACTAAAGCAGCCTATTGAAGGATGGGTGGATCCAATCAGCGGATTATATCCAGTAGACTATGAACGTGATGGAATATATGAGATTTTAGCTTATCAGGCTATAGCGGGAAGATTTCATGCCGATGGATTAGGTTATGTAGAAAATATTTTGAAATGGGATGGCCATGAATTTAAAGTTGACCGTCAAACTGTAGGGATTTTTGGAGAAGATTTAAAGTAAATTGAAAAATCTGCCCGATTTTCGCATAGAACAATCGAAATCGGACAGATTCGAATTTGCTTTTAATACTGATAGGAAAAGGTTTATTTCTCTACTAATGCAAAATAATTATTTTCGTGATCAGCGAAATTAAAAACCCTACCCATTGGCATCATTACTAAATCTCCTACTTTAACGCCTTTTGCTTGAAAATCCTGATATAAATTTTCTATATGATCGGCATAAAACATAATAGAAGGTGTTCCTAAATTTAACTCCGGCTGCATTTTTGCAATGATTTCTTTATTGTGAAGAACAAAGGTAGTTTGAGCTTCTTTAGTTGGAGCAATTTCAATCCAGCGTACTCCGTCCTCTTCCTGGTCAGCAACTACTACAAATCCAACTTTCTCTGTCCAAAACTTCACGGCAGTATCCTGATCATTTACATATAACATTACCTGTCCAATTTGTTGAATCATGAAATAATTCCCTCCTCTTTTGAGCATTAGTATACATCAAAAGGTAGCTTTGTATGTCATCTAATGGTTATTGTTTTTGGAGAATTTCAACGTATTAGTTGTTGATATCTACAATTAATGAACAGTTATTACAAAATACTTAACTTTTATTTTATTTTTGATAAAATGAGCCTAGTCGTCTATTATTTGCCTTAATCGGTAAAGTATATACTTTTCACCATACATAGGGTGTCAATTATCCGATGAACCTCTTAGGACAATAGGAGGTTGGTCTTGAGGGTGTTATTACATCCTATCTTCGGTGATAGGACAAAGTATCAAATACTAAATTATAGTGAGGATAATTCAAGTGAAACAACTAAGTTTAAGGAAAAAGCTCATTTTTTCATTTTTAGCAATGCTTCTCATCCCAACACTGTTAATTGGAATTGTGTCTTACCAAAGTACTGGAAAGCAAATTTCAGCAGAACAACAAGCAAGTGCAACTGAAAGCGTGCGCATGCTTAATACGAATATTACTAACACGATTGAGCCAAAAGTGAAGGACATTCAATATTTTTCAAAAAAGCTCAATCAATCTTATTTACAAGAAGGTAAAATTACAGAACTTAAATCTCTTTTCCACGAATACATGAACATGCATCCAGAGGTAGAATTAATTTATATCGGAACCTCTGATGGTAGACTACTGGATGAGCCTGCTCAAAAATACCCTAGTGGGTTTGACCCTCGTACGAGACCTTGGTATAAGCAAGCTTTAGATAACAAAAACCAAATATCTATTACAGCTCCATACATTACACAGTCTACAGGTGATATCGTTCTTACGATTACTCAGGCTTTACCAGATGGCTCTGGAGTAATAGGGTTAGATTTAAATATCTCTACACTTAGTACTATCACGAATGATATACACATTGGAGAAACTGGCTTTGCTTCGCTTTTAGATAGTAATAAAATTTATATTGCCCAACCAGATAAAGAAAGCGGTGCTGAAGCAACAGAAAGCTATATTACTAAAATCTATGAACAAGATAGTGGTAGCATTATAGAAAAAGATCGTCAGCTACAATTTGTTACAAATAAGCTAACAGGTTGGAAAGTTGTTGGCACAATGTTTACAGCCGAGGCTGCAAAAGCTGCTGCTTCAACCTTTAATATCAACTTAATAATCATTGCTATTTCTATTATTGTTGGCATTATTTTTATGCTATTCATGATAAAATCGATCGTTAATCCAATCAATCGACTTAAACAAAGCGCTATAAAAATTAGCGATGGTGATTTAACAGCGTTTATTGACATTCATTCTAAAGACGAGATTGGACAGCTCGGAGAAGCCTTTATAGCAATGAAGGTTAACTTAAAAAATCTTATTCGTAACGTTGATCAAAGTTCCCAACACGTACAGACTTCCGCGCATGGATTATCAGCGAACGCCGATCAAAATATAGCAGCTTCAGAACAAGTTACTAACGCTATGCAACAAGTTGCTATCAGTACAGAAAAACAAACAACTGGCATTGACCAAAATGCTGGTTCTATTGAGGAAATCGCAAAAGGAGTCGTCGAGGTCGCTGATAGCTCTATGCAGGTTTCAGATTTATCTAGCCATGCTATAAAATTGGCCGAAGAGGGTGGCCAAGCAGTTGAACAAACTGTTAATCAAATGATCTCTATTCATGAATCTGTGACACAATCAGATACGATGATTAAATCACTTTATGATCGAACAAAAGAAATCGGTTCTATTTTAGAAATTATTAGTGCTATTTCAGATCAAACAAATCTGCTTGCCCTTAATGCTGCTATTGAGGCAGCGAGAGCTGGAGAGCACGGAAAAGGCTTTGCAGTAGTTGCCGATGAAGTGCGAAAGTTAGCAGAGCAATCCCATCAATCAGCAGAGCAAATTTCTGCACTGATTACTGGTATTCAACAAGATACGGCTAAATCTGTTCAAACAATGATTAAGGCTTCAGCTGATGTCCAGGATGGTTTACAGCTAACAGAAGATACAAGTAAAAAATTCGCAAACATTATTAAGAGTCTACACGATATTGCTCCCAAAATGGAGGATATATCCGCATCCGCTCAGGAGATGTCAGCAGTAGTCGAAGAAGTTTCTGCAACTGCTATCGAGTTAACTGATCATGCTAAATTAAATGCAGCAGCGTCAGAGGAAGTTGCCGCTTCAACTGAACAAACATTAAACTCGATGCAGGAAATGGCTACAGCCGCAAAAGTACTTCTCGATATGGCTGATGAATTACAAAGCTATGTGAATCGTTTTAAATACTAAAAAGAAAAGCACGATGTTAATGGAGATTTTCCAAACATCGTGCTTCAATATTATCTTTATTTATTTTCCTCATAACTAAACTGCCATTCGATACCGAATTTATCAGTAAGGGAGCCATAACATTTACTCCAAAACGTTTCTTGAAGCTCCATTTTAACCTCGCCACCGTCTTTAAGGCCGTCAAAAGCTTTTCGCATCTGGGCCTCGTCGTCTGAGACTACAGCTAAAGTAATATTGTTTCCAATCGTGAATGGGTTACCTGGGAATGTATCAGAGAACATTACAGTGCTGCCAAAAATCGAAAGTCGCGTATGCATCACAAGATCTTTTGCTTCCTCCGGTAATTGATAACTTGGATTTTGTGGTGAATCTCCAAATGTCATAATTTCAGGCTTTTCCGTATTAAAAACTTTCTCATAAAAAGATACGGCCTCTCGACAATTTCCATTTAAAATTAAGTAAACCTCTACTGCCATTTCCAACACTCCCTTTGTCATTTTCGAAACAATTCTATTTTACATGGATAACAAATAATAATACAAATCTTAGATAAACCGATCAAAAATTACTTTTCCTCTTTTATTAATAATAGCTTATTTCTCCATAGAGTTTGCTAGATTTTAGCTTTTATCTTTTTAACAATAGCTAAATCCTATGTTTTGGAAAAATGGTATATCTTTATATTTCGCTTAATTCCTGTTCTTTCCTGCTATTTTTTTATTTATTTGGATAAAAGCTTTGACATTTACTCAAAAATAATGTAAATTACCAAATGACGAACGATTTAAATCAAAACTTAAAAAATATTCGTATTTTAGGAGTGTTTATAATGGATAACGTATTTGACTATGAGGATATTCAACTAATTCCCGCAAAATGTATTGTAGAAAGTCGCTCAGAATGTGATACTTCTGTAACTTTAGGCGGTCGTACATTCAAACTTCCTGTAGTACCGGCAAACATGCAAACAATTATCGACGAAAGTCTTGCTGTGAAACTTGCTGAAAACGGTTACTTTTATATCATGCACCGTTTTAAGCCTGAGACACGTATCGATTTCATCAAAGATCTACAAGGCCGTGGATTAATCGCATCAATTAGCGTTGGTGTAAAAGATGAAGAATACACATTTATTGAAGAATTAGCAGCTGCAAATTTAGTACCTGATTTTATTACAATAGATATTGCACATGGTCATTCAAATGCTGTCATTCGTATGATTCAACATATTAAAAAATACTTACCAAATAGCTTTGTTATTGCTGGTAATGTGGGTACACCTGAGGCAGTACGTGAACTTGAGAACGCTGGTGCCGATGCAACAAAAGTCGGTATTGGGCCAGGTAAAGTATGTATTACTAAAATCAAAACTGGTTTTGGTACAGGTGGTTGGCAACTAGCTGCACTACGTTGGTGTGCAAAAGCTGCAACGAAGCCAATTATCGCTGATGGTGGTATTCGAACACATGGTGATATTGCAAAATCTGTTCGCTTTGGTGCTTCAATGGTGATGATTGGTTCATTATTTGCAGGCCATGAAGAGTCACCTGGCAATACAATCGAAGTCGACGGCAAAACTGTGAAGGAATATTTCGGATCTGCTTCTGAATTCCAAAAAGGCGAACGTAAAAATGTTGAAGGTAAAAAGATGTATGTTGAACATAAAGGCAGCATCAAAGATACTTTAATCGAAATGCAGCAAGACCTTCAATCATCTATTTCCTATGCAGGTGGCAATAAACTAGATGCCATTCGAAATGTAGATTATGTAATTGTAAAAAACTCTATTTTTAATGGAGATAAAGTATATTAAAAACTAGTGAAACCCAAACAAGAATGGAGAAATTCTTGTTTGGGTCTTATTTAATTGATTCCGTTTTTCCACATGCAATTTGGGTGTTATGTAGGATCGAGAGGATCGAATATTGGCGGTTCGTGGAGCAATTCTTTGGGGTACCCGAGCAGTTTCGACTCTTACCCGATCAAATTCGGCTCTCACCCGATCACTTCTTCATCCTACCCGATCAAATTCGGCTCTCACTCGATCACTTCTTCATCCTACCCGATCAAATTCGACTCTCACCTGATCACTTCTTCATCCTACCCGATCAAATTTGGCTCTCACCCGATCACTTCTTCACGCTACCCGATCAAGTTCGGCTCTCACCCGATCACTTCTTCACGCTACCCGATCAAATTCGGCTCTTACCCGATCACTTCTTCATGCTTTCCGAGCAGGTTCACTCTTCTCCAATCGGCGTATCCCCACCTCTAACCAACTACAACCAAGCCATTCAACAATCTGGACATATTTCCTATTTATTTTCAGAATTTTCTATTTTATTAGAAAACTTTATATTATAATTAAACTATTAATAAGTTTACAATACTTTTGTAAGCAAGAAAGAACGGAGGTTTTGCCTATGATCAAATCATCAGTCCGCAACAAACTTGTCCTTCTAGCTATTATTGTCATTTTGATTCCAACAGCACTGGTCGGAACAGTCAATTACTTTTTGGCAAAAAATGAAATTGATGAGGTCGGTCGACAAAGTCTTAGAAACGGTACATTAGGCATTATTGAATTAATTGCTCAATTGGATGAGGAGGTTCAACAGGGGAAACTTACGCTAGAAGAAGCCCAGGAACGCGCCCGAACACAGATAGTTGGGCATAAACTTAAAGATAATAAAAGATCCATTGATAACCCAGTTAAATACGGTGAAAACTTCTACTTTTATGCATTTAAAGATGACGGAACAGTGGAAACTCACCCATCCCTTGAAGGACAAAATATCTCCGACTTACAAACCAGTGACGGTCGTTATTTTGTACGCGAAATGATCGATGAAGCAAATGCAGACGGTGGATATGTCCGATATGATTGGGCGTTACCGTCAAACCCTGATGTTGTAGCTCCTAAAATTACCTATGTAGCCAAGGACAAGCATTGGGGATGGATTATAGCTGCTGGTACCTATGAAATGGATTTTAATGCAGGCACTAAAAAGGTCCTTTACTACTCACTCGCTATGACTGCTTTTGCAACAATCATTGGTGTAACACTATATTGGTTCTTCTCAGGTAAGATGACTTCATACATACGCCGAATTATGGTGATGACTTCAGATATTGCAAAAGGAAAATTAACTGGTGAAGACATTCCGATTACGACAAAAGATGAATTAGGGGTACTCGCTAGCAATGTAAATAATATGAAACATAGCTTACATGAAATGGTTCATAATACGAAAGAAAGTGCTACTCAAATGAGAATTTCTTCAGAAATGCTTAGCGCCATTACAGAAGAAACGACAGCTTCAGCGGATGAAATTCACCAAGCTATTACAGAAATATCTAAAGGAGCCGTTATTCAAGCTGAAGAAGCTGAAATGGCGAGTAGTATGGTTGAAAAATTGTCGTCACTCATCTCAAATGCAACTGAAAAATACGAAGATATTACTGAAAATATGAATGCTATTCATATATCTCAGGAAAATGGTAGACAAAAAGTAGAAGTATTACAGCAAAACTCGAATGAATTTACGAATGTAATCGAAGAGCTGAGAACAAATTTCTCAAGTTTAACCGGCCAAATGGAAGAAATTCATCATGTTGTACAAACAATCACGTCCATTTCTGAACAGACTAATCTTCTAGCTTTAAATGCAAGTATTGAAGCCGCACGTGCAGGAGAACATGGGAAAGGCTTTGCTGTAGTAGCAGAAGAAGTACGTAATCTATCGGAGGATACAAATGAAGCTACTAGCCGTGTGAGGAACTTATTAAAGCGTATCGAAATAGATGCTGCCAATTCAGATTCAAAGATGATGCACACGCTCCAGCTCTCGCAGGGACAGGCTATTTCAATTAACGAAGTAAAACATGCATTTACTATATTAGCAGATTCTATACAAGATATTACAGAGCACCTTGTTTCCCTCGATCAAGGTATGCATGAAATGGATGAAAATCGTTTAATCGTTATTAATGCCATTAATGAAATAGCTAGCGTGGCGACACAATCAGCAGCAGCCACTGAACAAATTAATGCTTCGATTGATGAACAAAAATCGGCAGTAACATCTATTATGCATTCCTCGGTAGAGCTACATACAGAAGCAGAGCGCATGCATGATTTAGTCGATCGTTTTACGTGATGTCCTCTTTACCAAAAATTTAAGATCCCTTATAAAATAGTTTACAGCCAATTATAAGGGATCTTTATATTTTTATAAGTATGAATGTATTCAATATGTACCTTTTCAATAAAAGAAAAAATGCTACCAATTAAGCGTAGCATTTCCCTTAAAATTATAGCTTGTTAATAACAGCGTGGATTGTTTCTTTTAATTCTGCATCATGATCAGAAAGGTCTACAAGGTTTGCAACACGCTCACGTAATACTGGACGTTCAATTACAAGCTTTTCATCAAGAACTTGTACTAGTAACTCGATAATAAGACGATCACGTACGTTTAATGCTTCCTCTAAACGCTCCGGTGTAATTTTCCCTGTTTTTGCTGCTTTAGCCATTTTAAAAACCCCTTTTGAATTTTATATTCATGCACATCTATTTTAGCATACAGCTAATTTATTTTGAAAACTTTCTTTCGCGAATATATAGGCCCATCACCATAACGTGTGGTTGATTTCCGTTCCGACTGGGCGCTTTGTAGCTGTCGCTTCGCTTTCGCACTGAAAACATTTGCCGCTGACGCTTCGCTTTCGTACTGAAAACATTTGCCGCTGGCGCTTCGCTTTCGCGCAGAGCAGAGCTTCCTTGGGGCGTCCGATGAGCCCCAAGGAGTCACCCGGCCTTTACTCCAGTCAACCTATATACATAACATACGTTTTAACAAATATCATCCACAGCTTTTGGCGACAATCCAATATATACTAAGAATTTACAAATTAAACCTAATACATTTACGATAAAATGTTATATTCAAATCATAAAACGAAGACGTTCAAACATATGATTATGTGTTATTTAGTTATTCATATTCACTTAGAACGATTTATAAGATTGGGGGGAATTCGATGAATCAAAAGAACTCGACTTATTTACAATTAATAAGGGCTGTACCGCAATTTTTACAATTGTTTCTAAATATTTGTCTTGTACTTCTAGCGCTCATTTTATCCTTCTTGCTTTGCAAAGAA
Organism: Lysinibacillus sp. NPDC058147; assembly: GCF_042884205.1. Taxonomy (NCBI): domain Bacteria; kingdom Bacillati; phylum Bacillota; class Bacilli; order Caryophanales; family Bacillaceae; genus Lysinibacillus; species Lysinibacillus sp. NPDC058147. The sequence continues at coordinate 75,841 of NZ_JBHVUJ010000008.1, read as the reverse complement.
CTTATCCAATTCCTTAAAATTCTAATATTCAACAACGATGGCGGAGACTATAAGCTTTTCCTCGCTAATATTCTTATTTTCTTTTTGTATTTTGAATTTATCACTATGATTATTAAGTATTTTAAAGAGAATTATCATTTTCCACTACGGTACTTTATATATATAGGAATTACGGCCATGGTTCGATTAATTATCGTAGAACATGACCATCCCATTAACACCTTAATTTATTCACTTATTATTTTAATATTAATTATAAGCTATTTTATTATTAACATTACGCCGCTGGAACGACCTGTTCGTTCATCATTTTTTATAAAAAAAGAACAATAGCTTTATACTATTAACCTTCCTAAAATGCTGAAATGCAAGTTGGTTTCTCAAGGACAAAGAAAAAATGATGCAATAACTGTACGTATTGTTCATCACTAATCTTCACCTTGCTGAGCATAAATAATTCTTGTACTGTCACAACTCCCATGACAAGAGAAGAAAGCTCTGCGATATCAATCACCATTTCCACATCATAGTGAGTATTATTTGAAATTTTTATATTACCATCGATAGCCTCGATAACGATTTGTAGATTATTTTCAGCTAATAACGAATCTTTCACGGTTAACATAAAGGTTAGTGTTTGACCACTAAAGTTGTGTGTTGTGAGTTCCTCAAAAAAACCTTGAACATTAATAATGCGATACAATAAGCCAACACCTGAAACAGCACTTGCATGATAGACACTTGGGATTAAATGATTCGTTCCATTTCGAACATCTCCTAAAAAGAAGTGAATATTTTCTTCCTGTGTGTTCCATTCAATACGGTTCACTTGATCCACCTGACTATTTAAAAATGTACTGAACTCTAATAAAGCCTCTGGTGTTTCATAGATCCATTCTTTAATGACTAAATTATTGAGTAAAAAATTCGTTTCACTTTGCTTATTAAAAGAAAATACCATATAACCTTGTATGGAATCTCCCTTTTCAACAGCAATAATATAGTTTTGAAGGTTTTTAAAAATTGATGAAAGTTCCGATTCTGTTTTCAAAAACATACCATGCTTTCTCGACGCAACTCTTTTATAGCAATCTGCTAATTTATGCTGATCCTGCGCTGTTAAAAAAGTAAGATGTTTTTTTGTTGGCCCCTTCGGAAAGCTAGATGGTTCCACTAAATATTGATGCATTTTCGGACCATATCCAAAGCCCATTTTTTTATAAAAGTCAGGTCTAAACGGATATAAAGCAACAAAATGAACATTTTTTTCTAAAAAAACCTTAATAAAATGATCTATTAATTCTTTGGCGACTTTTTCTTTTTTATGGAGCAAATCAACTGCAACTAGCCCGACTCCCCCGATTGGAATCATCTTAGAGAAAAGATTCATTCTAAAATCATGAAGTCGCATGCCACCAACTAGTTTGTTTTCTTCCCAAAGGCCATAGTAATGAATGGAGGTGTCATTGTTTTGATTATGCATAAAAAGTACCTTTAGTTGCTCTTTTGTGGGCTGTAAACTACCCATCCTTCCTGGATAAGCACCAACCACAATATCAACAAAATGTATAAAATCTTCTTCTTTCAATATTTTTTCAACAACTTTCATATCCATCCCCCTCCTACACTAAATTTATTTTAAGCTTCACTACATAATTTTTTTTACATTATTTTCAGCTCTTGATAATAACATATATTACCACGTACAAATGATGCTGTATGTTGTCAGTGTTAAAACCTGAGCTAGGTTCCTTATACCCTTATTCTGCTTCTCGAGCAAGTCGTGCAGTAACTTAGTACACTATTCTCGTTGGCTCGTTGATTAGGGCATCAGGAGGTTATTACAAAGGGAGATACAACTAAAGGTAGCGCTCGAAAATATGATGTATTTGAGCACACATATGGCTCAAAGAGGAATGGAGTGCATGAATTATTGAAGGGAGACGGAAAGCGTGAATCTGATGGATGCATATATTCATGAAGTAACCAAAAGGATAAGCAGAGATAAGCGTGATAAAACCAGTCTAGAACTAAAATCTACTATTGAAGATATGTTACCTGAAGATTATTCAGAATCAGATATAAAAGATGTGCTTAAAAAGCTTGGAAATCCTGTAGAAGTTGCGGCAAGGTATCAAGATACACCACGATTTTTAATCGGCCCAAAAACGTTTGACATTTATATTAGGACAATAAAATTAGTTATTCCCTGGGCAATTTTAATTACAATTATTGTACAGATGATAGAAAGTATTGTGCTTTATAACGGAGAAGGTGCACTCCTGACTGCAATTATTAAAACTATTTCTCTAACTATCGCTAATATTATTTCCGTAATTATATACGTACTGTTCTGGATTACAGTTGCTTTCATTGTCATTGAACGTTCTGAAGGAAATATTCGAATCCCCCTTATAAAGGGACATCCAAAATGGACACCTGATGATTTAGCAAAAATTAAAATAATCCCTAAAGAAAAAACTATTTCACTGAATGATAATATTTTTAGCTTCTTAGGCATTGCTATTTTCACCTTTGTCTATTTCAATGCTAATCGCCTTTTAGGCATCTATACGTCTCACAATAAAGGCGGCTTAAAATTTGTTATGCCTATATTCAATCAGAATGTTTTACTGTCCTTTGCGCCAATCATTTTAGTTTGTATCATTTTAAGTGTAGCTTTAACATGTTGGAAATTAAAGACTGGTCAATGGACAATGTTAATCGCCGTAGCTAATGCACTCCTTCAATGCACAGGGGTCATTGTTTTTATCCTCATGGCTATTCACCCAGATCTCATACACAGTCCCGCTGTACCTTATATCGCGGCTATAACTGAAACGACCTCAGCTAAGATTTTGTTTGCTATAGACCGAATATTATTTGTAAGCATTGCTATTGCCATCATCGCAAATGCTTTTGATATATATAGTGGCTTTAAAAAGGCTAAAATTTGAAAAGAAATTTAGTTTTGAGAGCTGACTCTTTCCTGTTGGCTCTTTACTTATTCATGTATTTATCACCTACTAAGATACCTCATAAAATACCGTTATTCTCTAATGTTTTGTATAATAATATAGTTGAAATACATTCATAAATAATCTGCACTAATGCAAACAGAATAAGGGGAAATAATTATGACTATTCTTCTTGTAGATGACAATCAGGTCAATCTATTTGTAATTGAAAAAGTATTAAAAAATGCAGGTTATGATAACTGTGTTTCTCTAACATCTGCCTATGAGCTTTTTGATTATTTACAGTTAGACGCACCAAATCCAACAGGAAATTCAGTGGATTTAATTTTATTAGATATAATGATGCCTGAAATCGACGGTATTGAGGCCTGCAAACGTATTAAGCAAAATGAGCGATTAAAAGATATTCAAATTATCTTTGTCACAGCTCTAGAAGATAAAAACAAACTCGCAGAAGCACTTGATGTCGGAGGAGTAGATTATATTACAAAGCCGATTAATAAAACCGAGCTTCTTGCTAGAATTCGAGTTGCATTACGATTGAAAGCTGAATTAGATTGGCATACTCAGCAAGAAAAGAAAATACAATACGAATTAGATTTAGCAACACACGTACAAAGGAGTCTTTTAAACGCTCCTTTAAACGACACTAATATTCAAATAGAAGTATCTTATCTTCCTTCTTCTAATTTAGCAGGGGATATGTATTATTGGCATAAAATAGATGATCACCGCTATGCCATCATTTTGCTTGATATGATGGGACATGGTATCCCTGCAGCACTTGTTTGTATGTTTATCTCCTCTGTCCTAAGAGAAGCCGTTAAACAATTAGTAGATCCTGAATTAGTTATAAAAGAGTTAAACCGTTATATGACACTATTGCGAAATGGGAAAGAGGACAATCTTTTTTATTTCACAGCTATTTATTTAGTGATGGATACAGAACAAAAAACAATTGAATATGTAAATGCTGGTCATCCTTCTGGTTATGCTTTAGTTGATGGGAAAACGCTCGTACCATTCAATAGAGGAAGCTGTGCAATCGGCTTTTTCGATGAGATCGACGTACAAAAGCAATTCATTCAATACAATGAGGATGTGCAAATTGTTTTATATACGGATGGTGTTTTAGAGGCAATGGGACCGGATGAAATAGAGTCAGAGAAGCATTTACAAACGCTACTATCTACGAAATGGGATTATTCTCAACGTCTAATCGACAACTTACTGCCTAAGGAAAAACAAGAGAATCAACCAGATGATATGTGTGTATTAATGATTCAAGCACAGGCTACATAAGATAGGGCTGTTGTCTAAGCATCTAGAGAGAAACTTAGGCAACAGCCCATTTTTTATCTTACTTTATCTTCTGATATATTTTTTCATTACCTACGATTTCTTTATATTTTGGAATAATATCTTCAAATCGTATTGTTTCCTTATCTCCTAAGCATAAAAAACCATTATTACTTATGCTTTCGGAAAATAAATAATGAACCTGATTTTGTAACTCTGATGAAAAATAAATTAAAACATTTCGGCACATAATGACATGAAATTCATTAAACGATTGATCCGTTACTAAATTATGCTGTGCAAATATAATGTTTTTTAACAGTGACGGCTGGAAATAAGCATATTGATTATCTGTTTTATAGTATTCGGAAAAAGCATGAATACCACCTGCAAGCATATAGTTTTTAGTATATGCCTGCATTTTTTTAATCGGAAATACTCCTTTTTTTGCCTTTTCCAATACTTGCTCGTTCATATCCGTTGCGTAAATTACTGCTTTATCCATTAACCCTTCTTCCTGTAGCAAAATAGCCATGGAGTATACTTCCTCACCCGTGGCACATCCTGCGTGCCAGATCCGAATTTCAGGGTAATCTCTTAAATACGGTACAACCTCTTGGCGAAAAGCTTTAAAAAAACTAGGGTCACGGAACATTTCAGTAACATTTATAGAAAAATCGTTTAATAATTGCTCTAAAAAACTGTCTTCGTGAATTACTTTTTCAAGTACTCGAGAAATCGTTGGGATATCATTCATCCTCATCCTATTAACAATTCTTCGCGATATAGAAGAACGATTATATTGTCGAAAATCAAATCCTGATAAACGATAGATGGCCTCGAGTAATAAATCAATTTCTAAATCTGTCTGCGTTTTATGCTGCAACGGAAATTGATCCATCTTATGAACTCCCTTTAGAAACTAGCCATACTCTTAAAACGGATATTAATTGATCTAAATTTAATGGCTTACTTATATAATCTGAAGCACCAGCATCTAATGATTTGTCTCGGTCATTTATCATGGCCTTCGCTGTTAAAGCGATAATCGGTAGATCTGTAATCTTCATTTGTTTTCGTATAATCGACATCGTTTCATAACCATCCAAATTTGGCATCATAATATCCATCAGTATAAGATCAATTTCATCATTAGCTTGCAAAATATCTAAACACTCTACTCCATCTTTTGCAACTAAGATATTCATGCCTCGTTTTTCGAGTGCATTTTTTAATGCATAGATATTCCGATAATCATCGTCTACAATTAAAATATTTTTCCCTTGAAAAACTTCTACCTCATGTTGAGAGAATTCCTGAACTTCTGATAGCTGCTCTTCCTCTTCTAACTGATGTACTTCATTAGTAGCCCCTATCTCTAGAATAGCAAGTTCAAGGTATTCTTGCTCCTTGATTCCATTTGGCAAGCTTGGGATTGTCAGTGTAAATGTACTCCCTTGCCCCTCTTCACTTTGTAAAGAAACCCAGCCACCAAGTAATCTCGCAAGCTCCTTACAAATGGACAAGCCAAGACCTGTTCCACCATATTTTCGCACAGTTGCCCCATCAGCCTGTTGGAATGATTCAAAAATAAGCTGATGCTTGTCCTTTGGAATACCTATACCCGTATCTGAAACAGTGATTTCTAACCAGTCGGGACTAACATCCTGCATATTATTTGTTAACTGTTCTCGGCCAAGCTGTTTAATATCAAGATTAACTGAGCCTTGCTCTGTAAATTTAAAGGCATTTGATAATAAATTTTTTAATATTTGCTGGAATCTTTTTTCGTCCGTATAGAAAACATCTACTACATTTTTGTCTTTCGAAATATGGAATTGTAGATTTTGTTTCGTTGCTACAGGTGCAAAGGTTTGCTCGATTTGTACAGGAATCTCACTCATATTCATCTCACCAAAACTAATATCCAGCTTGCCTGCCTCAACTTTTGATAAATCTAAAATATCGTTAATTAATGCAAGCAAATCTTCTCCAGAAGAATGGATAACCTTTGCAAATTCAGCTTCCTCTTCTGATAAATTGCTTTGGCTATTTTCGGCTAACATTTCAGATAAAATTAATATGCTATTCAGTGGTGTACGCAATTCATGTGACATATTGGCTAAAAACTCAGATTTATACTTTGAATTTAGTAACAGCTGCTCCGCACTTTCCTCTAATTCTTTTTTAGCTTGTTCTAATTCTCTCGACTTTAACTCTGCCTCTTTTGTTCTTTCTTCCAATTGTTCATTAGTCATTGTCAGTTCCTCTGTTTGTATTTGCAATTCTTCCGATTGTGCCTGAAGCTCTTCAGACTGTACTTGTAATTCCTCTGTCAAAGCTCTTGATTCATTCAATAAACGGACAATTTCCATACGCCCTAGGACACTATTGATCGTTAAGCCAAAGGTTTCGATAACTTGTTTCACTAATTCCTGCTGTAGCTCATTAAAGCCAGTTATTGTAGCTAATTCAACGACAGCTATTACGTCATTTTCAAATATAATGGGGACGATAAAAATACCTTTTGGTGATACCTCCCCTAAACCAGTCCCTATTAAACGGAAATCTTCTGGAATATCGTTATCAATTAAAATCTTTTTTTCTAAAGCACATTGCCCAATTAGGCCCTGCCCCAGTTTAAAGCTCTCGATTCCTACATCATCCCTTGCATCTGCAAAAGCAGCTTTTTTTACAAACTGTATGTTATTATCAGTAGTTTCACGAACATAAAAGGCACCAAGGGAAGACTGCGTTTTTTTCGCTATTTCTGAAAGGAAAGTTTCAGCTAATTTGGTGATGGCAGAAATGCCTTGATATTTTGTGACAATTTCTGCGATATTCAACTGTAGCCATTCTCTTCTCTCAAGCGTATCCAACAATTCATTTGTAGCAGCTGCCAGATCATTGATCTCATCATTTGTTCTAACATGAATCCTTCCTTTTTGACTGCTCTTGGAAGCAGCTATTTCTTGAATCGTTCCTGTAACCTCTGTTAACGTTTTTACGATTGAACGAGAAATACTACCTGCAATAGTAATCGCAACAACTGAGATAAATACAAGTATGCCAAGCAGTGTAAGTGTTACAATACCATTCCTTGTGTCCAATCCGTTTACTTTGGCTTGCCTAGTTGTAATTACCTCTGAACGGAGGGTTTCAAACTGCTCTCGTACTGTTTCCATGTCTTTACGACCTATATCTACTTTATAGAGTTCCCATAACGCGTCTGCATTGTTCTCTTTTTTTAATTTAATGGAAGGGTCACCTGACGTTGTAATCCAATGCTCGATCGTCGTCTTTATCTCATTTAACTTCTTTTGTTGTTTTGGTTTATTTTCTAAAAGCTGATAAAGTTCATTAAAATCGGATTCCCAACTTTCACAAGCTTTGTTATAAGTCTCTAAATAGCTTGATTCATCTGTAATAATAAAACCCCTAAGGCTCGATTCCATATCTAAAATGTTTTTTTCAATGCGATTGCTTAGAGCATGTATATTTGAGTCATTTTGGATAATATAATTTCTTTCTTTTTGTAGAGAGGTAATTTGATTATTTAAGATGATCACTGATGCAAGTAAACAAAGTATGATAACAACATAGCCTAACGTAATTTTCGTTCGTATACCTATCTTTAATTTATTTAACATTTGTTTTCCTACCTTTATCTGTCATAAACTCTATAACTAGTATTATTGTACATCAAAAAGTAACTAATATTCTCCCTCATAAGTTATGAGAGTAATCTCTTTCCGAGAAATACTTAACAACGTTCACATCCACAACTTTTGATAATGGGCCTTAAAAGTTAATAAACCCCATATTCTTTTCATATATATTATATTGGCCAATTTTGCAGAGGCATAATTGATAATAAGGAGAGAACAATTGTGGACATTTACGTAAGACCAGGGGATTCTCTTTGGCATTTTAGTGAAGTGTTTAAAATACCTCTTCAACTAATTATAGATTCGAACCGAAATATTAAACCTTCATTTTTACGGGTTGGACAGCGCATCCGAATTCCGGGATTTGTGACAATCAATTATCAAATAAAACTAGGAGATACCCTTTGGCAAATAGCCCAAAGCAGAAATCTCCCATTAGGAGCCATTTTGCTTGTTAACCCCGGTCTTAATCCAAATCAATTACAAATTGGACAGACAATTCGTATTCCCCAACGGATCACATGGAGACTCGTCAATGGTAAACAAAATTATACTTACGCTATCATGATGAATGATATCAAAAAACTACTCGATGCTTATCCATTTCTACAAAGCTCTACGATTGGACACTCTGTTTTACAGCATGAAATTCCAGAACTTCTAATCGGGAACGGAACTAAGCGTGTCCATTATAACGGCTCCTTTCATGCGAATGAATGGATTACAACTCCAATTATTTTAACTTTTATAAACGACTATCTACTTTCTCTCACCAATCAAAGTACAATTCGCGGTTTATCTCCATTTCCACTTTACCAGCAAACAATCCTTTCTATAGTTCCGATGGTCAATCCCGATGGCGTCGATTTAGTATTACAAGGACCACCTAATGACGAAGTATTAAGAAATCAGCTTATTAGTTTGAATAACGATAGCACCGATTTCTCGGGTTGGAAGGCTAATATAAATGGTGTCGATTTGAACGATCAGTTTCCTGCAAAATGGGAACTCGAAAATGCACGAAATCCAAAAACACCTGGACCAAGAGATTTTGGTGGACAACGACCTTTGTCCGAGCCAGAGGCCATTGCTATGGCTGACTTAACAAAGAAACGCGGTTTTGCCAGAGTTCTTGCATTTCATACACAAGGTAGAGTGATTTATTGGGGCTTCGAAAATCTCGAACCGCCAGAGTCAGAAATCCTTGTTAATGAGTTTAGCCGGGTCAGCGGCTACGAGCCCATCAATTCGGCAGGCAGTTATGCGGGCTATAAAGATTGGTTCATTCAAGATTGGCGTAGACCTGGCTTTACAGTTGAGTTAGGTAGTGGTACCAATCCACTTCCACTCAGCCAATTCGACGACATCTATGAAGAGACACTAGGTATATTCCTTGCAGCATTGTATATGTAATCGAAATCGATAATCTAAGAATAGTTCTCCTTGAGGATTTTTCATCCTAATTCAATGCTAAATAAATATCCCCAATCCCCTTTTACTTCTGAAGTGAATGGGGATTTTTTAACCCTTATATTTACGCCACGGCCAATAATCTGGACGTATTTGGAAAAATTACTTTGACAGGTAGAGTAATATTTGCTAATATTACTCTAACAGATAGAGCAATAAAAAATAAGTAGGTGACTTATGGTTCGAAGTGACATCATCCGCGGACACTTGGATTCCATTATTTTAAGGTTAATTTTAGAGAAAGATCGTTATGGTTATGAAATTTCTCAGGAAATAAGTATCCGCACAAATAATCGTTTTCAAATTAAAGAAGCAACTTTATACGCAGTTTTTCAGCGTCTTGAGAAAAAGGAAATTATTGAAGCCTATTATGGTGATGTTTCACACGGAGGCAAAAGAAAGTATTACCGTATTACCCCATTAGGTAAAGCTTATTTAAATGAGCTAGTAAAAGAGTGGTCGGAAGTAAAAGAAATTATCGACTTATTTATGGAGGGCTTAGAATGAAAAAAATAAAAAATCATATTGATGAGCTTTTTAAAGACATTCCTCGTAATAAAGAAACAGAGATGGTAAAGCAAGAAATCATTCAAAACCTTGAAGAAAAAGTATTTTATTTGATGGATCAAGGGAAAGAACAAGAGGATGCCATCAACAAAGCCATCGTGGAGTTTGGAGATATTGAGGATTTAAAAAAGGAATTAGGCGTTAAGGAGCCCGAAAAGAAAAACATGTCTAAATTAAATTTAGAATTCTCTATATGGGGTAGTGGCTTAATTATTGCATTTTTTATTTTTATTAATCTTTACTATACACCAAATACAATTTGGGCAATCTATCCGATCTTCGCAATATTATGGTGGCCATTATCTATGTACTTCGTTTGGTCACGTAAGAAATGGAGTGAATAAAACATGAAGAACTTTATTAGCTTTTCGATTGTTGGCAGTATAATGACAATGATTTTTTTAGGAATCGTCAATTATACGACATCACCTCAGACGATTTGGTTTATATACCCCTGCTTCCTAGTTTTTCTATGGCCAATTACGTTATTCTTTATGTCTAAAAGAATGTATAAACAATATTCTCTTGTTTGCAGTGCCATGATTATTGCTTTTCTTATCATTGAAAATTATTTATACTCACCCGAGTATATATGGTTCATTTATGCGATTTATCCAATCATCTGGTGGCCAATTCTTATGTATTTAGAAGAAAAAGCAAAAACATTAAAAATCGCACTAATAGGCTGTGCAAGTACCATTATTTATTACTCCTTATTAAATATTATTTTGTCCCATCCATACCCTTGGGCGATCTATCCAGCATTTTTAGTAATTTGGTGGCCCTTAGCTTTATACCACGCGCAAAGAAAAACATTTGTAGCATTCTCCGTTACCGCTACAATTCTTATCAGTATCTTTTTTATTACAGTAAACATTGTCTCTTCACCGGGAGTAATATGGGCGTTTTATCCAATTTTCGTAGTCCTATGGTGGCCTCTAAGCATGTACTTTTATGTTTATAAAAGAAAAATGTACAATTCAACAACTCTCTCTAAAAGAGTCTAAAAATTCTGATTAAAATTCACGTTCGCAGAGGGAATTAGATGAAAAAGATTAATGAAATTTATAAAATATACCGGATTGATTACAATCGTATTACTCATAACAGCGCTTTTATTCCCTACATGGACTTCCAATATTAAAGGTAATAACAGTGTAAGTACATTAGAGCAAGTAAAGATAAATGGAAGTAACCATGAAGTTATGATACGTGCTGGGGGTCCTATTAGTCGCTTCTTTGTTTTACAATGACAAGAAATCAATGTCCCTAAGGATATCGAAAGTAGCCCACATTATTTATTTGCTATATAATTTAATCATTAAATATTTTAACGGGCTGTGATACTATGTTAAAAAATGATCAATTGCAAAATGTAGAAATCATTATGAAAGAGATGCTTGAAATACAGCATACATCGAAAATGTTTGTAAATCTTTTATCTGAGGGAGAATCATTATCTCAAAACCAACTAATCCTCCTACTTCAGCTAAAGATTAATGGTGGTATGAAAGCAACAGAAATTGCTGAGTTCTTTAGTGTAACACCTGGAGCCGTTACATCAATGTGCGATAAACTAGAAAAGTTGGAATTAGTAGAGCGGATTAGAGAGAAAGAAGATCGTCGTGTTGTAAAAATGATTTTAACAAATAGCGGTGAATTAAAGGTTCAAGATTTATTTTTAAAGTTTCCACAAGAAAAACTGGTAGACATGGCAACAATATTGCGTGAGGTTAATCAGTTAATGAAAAAAATTTTTTAGGATTTCATAAAATTGAAATCCTTTTTTTATTGCCTAAAAAATCCATAAAAAGCTCATGACAAGTTTTTTGTTCTTGACAAAACAAAGCGACATATAATTTAATTAATATATATTTTAATTATTAAAATATATATTAATTAAATTATAATGAGGTGGTTATCCGTGATTCAAAAACTACGTACAGTAACCCTTACTAACGGCTCTATTAAAGACTTAGCAGCAGACTGTGAGCAATTAAATATCCGTGGCTCTGTTACTTTACATCAAGAAATACGCGTAAAAAAAATCTCTACTCATGGTCATAGCTCTTTTCATTCCCGCGTTGAAGCGCAGATTTTAAATAGTACAGGATCATGCTCTATAAGAGATTTTTGTGAAATTAATGAGGTTAAAAGCGCCGGGAGCTTAAATATGCGGAATGGGCGGGTAATAAAATTGAATAGTTCTGGGAAGTTGGCCATTGAACAAAACTTACAAGTAGAACAGTTTCATGCAGTCGGTTTTGTTAAAGCGAATGAAATAGAGGCTAAACATTTTCAATTAAAAATGTCTGGTGGAAATAAGATTGAAAAGCTTATTGCAGATGTGATAAATGTAGAAAAAGATACGTTATCTATATCTTTTCTAAAGAAAAAGCTAAATTGTAAATGTATTAAAGGTGAACAAATACATCTTTCTTATACAGATGCAGAAATTGTTGACGGAGATATTGTAGCAGTAGGTGATAATTGTCACATACAAACACTTTATTATACAAAAAGCTATTCGATTGCTAAAAACGCCAAGGTGCAACAAATTATACGGAGGGAAAAGGAATGACATTCATAAAAATTATTCAAGGCTTTTTTTGCTCATTAGCCCTTCTCGTACTATCTGTCCTCTATGCAGGGCTGATTATCAGTGCATTAATATCAATAGTAGCCGGCATTTTGCGAACATTCGGCTTGGAACAAATACAAATGAGCATTTGGAGTGGCATTGAGCTTCCGATCGCTTTCAGCATTCCGCTAGCACTCTTGGTTTCATTGTTGCTATTTTTTTGTTCAATGTATATCAAACGCTCTATCCAATTTTGTTATTCCAAGCTTAAATTTTAAAATTAGTAGCACACCTTTTGTTTGCTAGCAAAAGGTGTGCTTCATTTATTTTGCTCTTATATAAATAAATATTTTTTCGTTAAATCATTGCGGTTTTGTCATTAATTAATGCCTATTTATATATATTAGATATTAAGGATAAAAATTCTCACTGCAACTCCATTTGTGAAATAAAAAAATAGAACCTTCCACCCTAAATTAGAATGAAGGTTCTATATTATATTTTGTAGAAACAAATACTTAAATTTGTTTCTACATCAGATTTTATTTTAAACGAAGCGCTTCGTCTGTTGATTCATTAACTTCCTTAAGAAGCTCTGGGTTTTCTGCTAATGACTTGCCATAAGATGGAATCATTTCTTTAATTTTAGATTCCCATTCGTTAACATGTTGAGGGAAGCATTTATTGATTACCTCAAGCATAACGTGAACAGCAGTAGAAGCACCAGGAGAAGCTCCAAGTAATGCAGCGATTGAGCCATCAGAAGCACTTACAACTTCCGTACCAAATTGAAGCGTTCCTTTACCACCAGCTTCTGTATCTTTAATAACTTGTACACGTTGACCAGCTACAATAATATCCCAATCATCGCTCTTAGCATTCGGGATGAAATCACGTAGCTCTTCCATACGTTGTTCTTTAGATAACATAAGTTGTTGGATTAAATATTTTGTTAATCCCATTTCTTTAACTCCTGCCGCTAATAACGTTGTAATATTATGCGGTTTTACAGAAGCGAATAAATCCATATTTGAACCTGTTTTTAAGAACTTAGGTGAGAAACCTGCGAACGGTCCAAATAGTAATGATTTTTTGTTATCAATATAGCGTGTATCAAGATGCGGAACAGACATTGGTGGAGCACCAACTTTAGCTTTTCCGTATACTTTCGCATGATGTTGTTCAGCAACTTCTTGGTTTTTACATACTAAGAATAATCCACTGATTGGGAATCCACCAATATGTTTTCCTTCAGGAATACCTGATTTTTGTAGTAATTCTAGGCTTCCTCCACCAGCACCAAGGAAGACAAATTTTGCTGAATGGTATTCCATTTTACAGCCATTTTTGTCATGCACTCGTACTTCCCATGAGCCATCGCTAGTACGTTTCATGCTTTCAACACTATGATTGTAGTTGATGTCAACGTCTTTATTTTTTAAGTTGTCGAATAACATACGTGTTAATGCACCAAAGTTAACGTCTGTACCAGTGTCAATTTTTGTCGCAGCGATTGCTTCATCTGCTGGACGATCTTGCATAATAAGAGGAATCCATTCCTTTAGTTTTTCTGGGTTATCAGAAAATTCCATGCCTTGGAATAAAGGATTTTTTGTCATTGTTTCATGACGTTTTTTTAGAAACTCTACATTGTCTTTCCCTTGTACTAAACTCATATGAGGTAAAGGCATAATAAAGTCTTGTGGATTACTGATCAGTTTGTTGTTCACAAGATAAGACCAAAATTGTTTCGAAAGTTGGAACTGCTCATTAACTTTAATCGCTTTGCTAATATCGATTGATCCATCTTTTTTCTCTGAAGTGTAGTTAAGCTCACAAAGTGCAGCATGTCCAGTTCCCGCATTATTTAATTCGTGAGAACTTTCTTCACCAGCTTTATCAAGCTGCTCAAACACTGTAATTTTCCAATCTGGTGCTAATTCTTTGAGCATTGTCCCCAAAGTCGCACTCATGATTCCGGCACCAATTAAGATAACATCTGATTTAATTTGTCTGTTACTCATTTTTACCTTCCTTATATATTAAGATTTGCAGAAAGGATGTATAGCTCTCCTGCTTAGATATCTCAGTAAGCCATGGAGTAACCTAAGAGTACACCTTTTCTGTATCAATTATTACCTTATTGCAGTGTATCATAATTACATTAAGATTAAAATATCAACTATCTATATGAGAGTTATGTGCATTTTTCGAGACTTCCCCTTAATAAATCAAGAGAAAAACCTCCTATTCCCTCATTATGAAAACTAACTTTCATTTAAGTTTTATGGAATAATTGACCTAAAATTGGCTAGCATTTTCATATAATAATGAGGTTTTTTAATTATTATATCTATATAATAACATAAAAATATGGAACCAGTCTTGTTTTTACACCAGCTCCACTACATATAAAAATATACCGAATTTTCTTAATATTTTCTAGTGTTATTTTAAAATTATTTCTTTTTATTCTAACCAATAAAGTTAAATCTCATCCTATTTTTCGACAGGGCTTGTTATTTTCCAACCATCTAAGTTAAAACTGCCTATCTGATTAAATACATGGTTTACTAACTCTTCATATGCCTCCATCATCTTTTGTTTGTCCGTTTCAATTAATGCTTTTAAAAACATTTCTTTAAATATTGAATCAGGAAAAACACTTTTTAGATATTTATTTATATATGCTGGATCTATAAGATACGAGTGTACTTGATTGTACGGAATGCTTTCTAACCGTAAAGACTGACAGTACTCAGAAAATAAATTAGCTAATGAATTAAAATATACAAAGGGGAAATCCACTCTTTTTTGTTCAAAACAATCCTTTAAATTATCTAATGAATCTCATAGTGAATATTTTTTTATTTCTAAAACTGTTTTATTTAGTTCTTCATAGTCATTTTTTAGCCAATGTTCAGCTTCGATTTTTAATTCATTAAGTATTCCCGTGTTATCAAATAGAATCTTTCCAGTAATAAATTGAACCATGGACATTGTTCTTTGGATTTGAAAATCTTGTTGAAAGTATTTGCGAATTTGTTTTGGTGGATTAGCAAAATATTCTATAAGAAAACCATTAATAATTCTATTCCCTCTCTCCCGCCAATCAACATCATTAGATAAAATAATATGTACATCTATATCAGAACGCTGTGAAGGATTTCCCGTTATGTAGCTCCCGCAAACAAGTGTCCCAACAACATCATTTCGGTTCTTCCAATCTTTTAAAAACTCTTCTAGTGCCGTTCTCCATTCTTCCATAAAATTATCATCACCTTCCTTAAAAATCTCTTTGGAATATCACAATATATTCAAGATTAATTCAAGAAAACCTTTAACTTTTTATATAAAAAAACACAGCCCAAATTAGCTGCGTTAAATTATAAAATGTTATCTTTTTTATTGTTGCTCTCTTTGCATATAAGGAAATATTTTCGTCGTTTTTAGAATTTAAAATTCTTATTAGAACACCCATCTAACCTTTGTTTTTTTCTAGTAGTTGCTCCATTTTATGATCAGCACGTAGTAAGACTTGCTTTATTTGTTTAATCTCTTTTTCTCTTTGAACCATCTGCTTATACTTATTTTGAAATAATATTTTCAGCTGTTGAACGTTTTGAATTTCCGCTTCAGTCAATTCATCATTTTCATCAGTATCTTGCGACCATTCAAAAAGCATTTTAATCTCTTGAAGTGAAAAACCACATTGTTTTAGTTTAAGAATTGTACTAATGATTTCAATATGATCCTCATTATACTCACGATGTTTGTTTTTTATTTCTGGATGTAATAAACCCATTTTTTCGTAATAACGGATCGTATCTTTACTAAGATCCGTACATGTAGCAAATTCACCAATTTTTATGATCATCACCTACTACACTATAAATTTATAAACCAATAATAGCAGTATACAATGGAATATGAAGCGAACGATATGGTGACTGTATCTAAGCTGATTATTTGTTAAAAGCCCTTCCGCAATTGCTAAAACATGTAATAGAACAAATTCAAGGATTAATATCATTAGTACCAGAGTTTTGTTTGGTAAAAATATCGTTACAAGCATACCGACAGATAAGACCACAAATAAGAATGTTCGTAATTGAAAGCCATTCTCTTTCCATTGATGTAAGCAAGCAATCCCTGTTAATAATGCGTATACCCCTATCAATACATAAGCAATAATGTCCATTTACATCACCCCATCCTTTTAATACCTTCACTTTAAAAGATGGAGTTAACTCCATGTCAACAGATTAAAATCGAAAGGGCCACAATCAGTCTTTTGGAACTACTACTTATCTTTAGTACAAGAAATGTACTGCTGTTTGCTAAAAGCCAATTACAACTATGAATAGAATACTATTTTACTTATTTAAAAAATATCAGCTAAATAGTTTTGAATAGACTCTGGCAATAGTTGAAAGAACAATCCTTCATATTTGATATCGAGTATCCCAGCTATAGCAATAATAATGATGATGAATAGCAAAAGGGGTTTCTTATTTTTAGAAATCCACTTCAATAGGCTCCCCTCCTTTGAAAAATGAACATTATAGTTTGCAAATTAAGTATATATTGATTCATGTCATATAGAAACCTAACCTTTGATAAATAAAATCGTTCTCTGTCACCCAAATTGGAGATGTTACATAAATTAAAATGACGCTGTACTATATTATAAAATTGGTTTTCTTTTAGTAATTAAATTCAAATCAGCTCCTTTGGGTAAACAATTATCAAAGCTTTTGTCTCACCAATGATCAATTTAGATTTTATAAAGAAAGGAATGGCTATGGTAAATTTTAAATCGTTTCGCGGGATTGTCACCCAGATTGATGATTTTCCAATCGGGCAAAACGGAGAAAAGGAAGGTTGTTATAAACTTATGACGATAGAAGATAGTACTCGTGGCATCGTCAATTTTGTCATCTCACCTTCTACTTATTTTGTAAACCAAGAAATTGTAACAATCGGTGATCAGATTACTGGATATTATGATGGAGATGCGCCTGTCCCTTTAATATATCCACCTCAATATCGAGCACTCGTCGTCGTAAAGGAAAATAACTATCAAAATGTCAAAGTCGACTTTTTTAATAGCCAATTAGTGAATAGTGATGGCCAATTACAACTAAATCTTTCTACTTATACGCCTATCTTGCTTAAAAATGGGCAACCTTTTTCAAAAAGCCCGGCAAATCGAAACCTAATTGTTATCTATGGCCCTACTACAAGAAGCATTCCTGCACAAACTACGCCGTATACAATAATTGTTTGGTGTTAACTAAAAACAATAGAAAATATTTCCCAGGAAAGGTTTCAATCGTCCACGTTACGCTCTTTCGACGGATTACATTCTGTTATTCAAAACATTGTGTTTCCTCATCTGTAGAACATTTCACATAAAAAATTGACCAACAGTGCATTATATAAAAGCAAACAAAAGGAATAAAATTAAGCGGCTTAAATCCTTTAGATTTAGGGCTTAAACCGCTTAAAGCATTATTTTTATTTCTTCTATCTACTGTTTACCTTGCATTTCGTGTAATTGCTGCTTAATCTGCTCTAAGTATTCTTTATTTTGTTGGACTGTATCCAAATGCTCACCAAATTGCTTTGCATTCATGAATGCATTTTCTGCATGTTCGATTTGATTGAAAGCATGCTCAATCGCTATCTCCTCCGGATGTGACTTTGCATGCTTCAACAAACGTTCTGCCTTTTGGACAGAGTTCCCAAACAAAGTGCTTGGATGATCCTGTTTCCAGCTCATATCTGAGTGCTTAGCCATTTTGCCTCTTCCCTTCGTGTTAATTTGATAAATAATCTAGATATAGTATTGGAAAATGTGCAGAAAATATGTACGGAAAAGTTAGTGAATATCTATAGAATCTAATGAATGCTCCCCCTTTTAGAAGGTAATACTCATACATTAATGGATGAAGGACAAGTTTAAGAAAAAGGAGACCGTCTAAAATGATCGGTCTACTTAAATAAAGCCTTTTAATACTTCACTTTCTAGAGTTAATCGCACTCGATACGGTCCTTCAAGGACATTTTCTCTAAAACATATCGACTAAAAATTTTCTTTAGCCATCTTTTTATTGGCAGTATGAATGCTTTCCATCCCTTCAAAAAATGGATATTCTCGGCTTAAATATCTTTCTAACTCTCCATTATCATGAAGAAGCTGCTCTAAGTAATACTTTGAATCGGTTATCCTTTTTTGAATTTCCAGTTGATTTTGCGTTGTCAAACCATGTCCAGGTATGTGGGTCGTTATTTGATGGTTAAGTAAAATATTTCCAGCTTTATTGACCGTATTTACATAGTCTTTATAATTGCTAAAAATGAACGGAAACTCAATATCTGACAAATAATCGCCGGAAAGAAACAGTCCATAAGGCTCAATAACTGTAAATAATCCATCATTCGTATGACCAGGTGCTTGATAAAATGTCATGGTTAGGGAATCTAATTCTAATTTATGCCCATCTTCTGAAACAACAATGTCTACAGTTGGATATACCGGCGAATAGCTTCTATTCAAATAATATCTTTGGTCAAATTGTTTAATTTTTTGAATGCTGTCTTCTTTGTTAGGATTTTCATCAAATTGTTTAGATGCAATTACCTTAGCTTCTGGGAATGCCCCTGATCCAATAATATGATCAAAATCGCTATGTGTGTAAATAATAAATAGTTGCTTATCACCTTTAATCTTGTTGATATAGCTCTTAATTTCTTCAATTTCTGTAGGTAACCAATTGGGATCTGTCATAATGACTGCTTCATTAGTTTGAATGATTGCCGAGGTAGTCATATATAATGCACTTTGAAAAACTGTAATATTATTTTTTTGAAATTGAATCACTATGAACCATCCTTTTCCCCTTATTTTCCCTTTGCTAATAAGCTAGCTTGTGGGACAAGAACTTTATTTTTTTGTTCTCTCTATCTCATAGTTCGGGCAACATTTATAAAATCCTTCTTTTGGAAAAAAGTGTACGAAATCAATTTAAATTCACATACCCTTTTTATCTATTGGTACAAATATTCATGTAGAAAGGATCTATATGATACTATTCTTCATGAATAGTTTAAATGTAGAGAGGTATTCCTTTGTTACCTACATCCTATCAATCAATCTCACCTAAAATTCAGGAAAAAATCTTTCATTTCAATTAAGGAGAGTAAACATGAACAACAATAAAGACAACACAGAAGTCATCTTACTTTCTGACCCATCCGAATGCTTGATGCATCCATTTTATAATAAACAAATCGTCTTTACTGGGGCCCTCTCCACTATGACACGTTCAGAAGCTACAAAAAAAGTACGAGCTTATGGAGGGGTTATGCAAGTAGCTGTTACACAGGATACAGATTTCCTTATTCTTGGGGACAAACGTCGTGGTATAAGTGCGAAACAATTAAAAGCTGAGAAGTTGATCAGCCTAGGTCTAGACATTCAGATTATTATTGAGGATGATTTTATTTGGCTCATTTCAATGTAAAAAGAATATCTATCATCATCTTTTAAAGAAGATTTGCCTCAAATATAAATTCATCTCATCTAAAAAGGTATGCAAAACAACTATGTTCACATACCTTTTCACATATTTTATTCCTCAAACTTATGAAAAATTTCTCCCTAATAAATCTACATAACTTTAATTGAGAGCTGACACCCAACAAATTTCAGTAGAGCTAGAACGGATTAACTAAAAAACTTTAAAAAAATAACACGGCTTAGTTTACTACACAATCGGAGCTCTAATATAGAACATATCTTATAGTATCCTAGCAAAAGGAGGTGATAAAATGGCACAAGTTCTTGATTACCAAGCAACTGAACCTCTAAGTACGTTTAACCCAGAAACTGCTTTTCCTATCCCACAAGCTCCATTTAGAGTTCTTTTAGCTTCAATTCAAATAAATATCCCAGGCACAGCTTCAAGAAATAATAACGTTGAGCTACTTGCAAGCGTTGGTGTGGCAGGAGTTACAGGTATTTCCCAAATTGTATTTAGAGTCTTCCGTAACGGGAAAGAAATCTATAATACGCAAGATGGAGTAGAATCAACTGGTTCAGAACAAAATTACGTCTTTACATTCCAAGCTATTGATTCCAATTTACCAGCTGGTGCTAGCTTCTATCAGGTTTTTGCTGAGAATATTACACCCAACACGCAAGCAAATATTGTTGGACCAGTTTCTTTTAGTGGCTTAGCAATCAAAAGTTAACGATAATAGCCCTTACTATAAATCTTGATTATGTTTATGCCCAGTACAAGTTTGTGGCATACATGATCATTTTTTTAGCGTGTTGATCGATGAACTTAGATGCATGTTTTATATAAAGATTTAAAAAATAAGCTGTAAAGAAGTTATTAAAAATTAAACTTTCTATACAGCTTATTTTTTCTTTTATATTAGAGGTCATCTAATCAATTTTGAGAAATTGTTAAAAAGTATTCTACAACAAATTGGCGAAACTGCTTAGCAATTGGTGTAAAGTAGCGCTTTTCGGACCAGGCTAACCCAATAGTTCGTTGACAAGCTGGTTCGACTATTCGAAGTTTATGTGGAAACTCTCCTGACTTAGGTACCCATGATAATTCAGAAACGAAAGCAACACCTAATCCCTGCCTAACTAAGTCTGAAATAACAGTGGGTTCGTCGCCTTCAAAAGCGATATTTTGGACAAATCCCGCTTCCCTGCAAAACTGGTCGGTTAAGTTTCGGAAGCCATAGCCTGTATTCATGCTAATAAATGCTTCATCCTTCACCTCTTCAAGCCGAACGCTTTCCCTCCCTGCTAACCGATGATTAGGTGGCACGATTAAAAATATTTCTTCAGTAATGAGAGGCTCCCATCTAATGTCCTCTCCTTCAATTGGAATTGAAGAAATACAATAATCCACCTCTCCCTCCATCAGCATTTTTTTCATAGAGGAAATGGATTTTAGAAACTGTTGAAAACGAACATCAGGATATTTCGATAAAAATGAACCTAATAATGCAGGTAATACTCTTGGAATCGTAACTGCTAATGTAATACTCCTTTGGTCTTGATCAATAAATTGATTCAACTCTCTTTGACCCTCATTCAATTCTGCAAAAGCCCGATCCACACGGTTTAAAAAAATTTTTCCGGCTGCATTCAGACTAATTTTCCGATGTTCCCGGTCAAACAATTCAACTCCTAAATCTTCCTCTAAACGGGAAATCGTTTTACTGAGCGATGGCTGGGCAATTTGAAGTTGTTTTGCTGCTTTCGTCATATGTTCCAGACGAGCAACTGTTTGAAAGTACTTTAACTGCAAAAATTCCATGTAGACTCCCCTTTTAACATAGATTCAAATCTATTATGTAATAACTTTTTATGTATTATACAACATCAACATATTAGATTATGATGAAATAATCTTTTAAGGATAGAAAGGTAGGATATTTCGTGAAAGGATTACAATTAGTATTACAAGACTTAGTTGCCATTTGGAAACATAAGCATGGACGAATCGCTTTAATTTTCCTTACTCTCGTTCCTTTAATTTACGTAGGATTCTTTTTAGCAGGATACTGGGATCCATACGGACAATTAGATAAACTTCCCGTAGCAGTCGTTAATCTCGATGAAGGAGCTACAATCGATGATGAATCCATTCACATCGGTGATGACTTTGTTGATCAATTGAAGAAAGGTAAAGAATTAAACTTTCAATTTGTCTCTGCTAAGACCGCCAAAAAGGGACTTAAAGCAGGCGACTATTATATGGTCATCTCCATTCCAAAGGATTTTTCTAAAAACATCACAACTTTAATGGATAAAACACCAAAACCGTCTAAGCTTTTATATGAAGTCAATCCGGGGAAAAACTATGTAGCATCACAAATTACTACAACCGCTGTTGAAAAAATGGAAACAAAAATCAACGCTAGCGTCACAAAGTTCTACTCCGAAACGATTCTAACTAAATTTCAGGATGTTTCTATTGGCTTCACTGAGGCAGGCACTGGGGCACAGAAGCTTTATGACGGAACAGTTGACGCAAAAAGTGGAAGCGTCAAATTGACAGATGGCATTCAAAGTTTAGATGAAGGGGCACAACAGCTTAAAACAGGTAGCACTAAACTTTCAGCTGGACAAGATAGCTTATCTAATGGTGTAAATGCACTCACAACCGGTTCTGACTCCTTATATAAAGGATTACAACAACTTACTGAAGGTGAATACTCACTGCAATCAGGAATGGATCAAGTAAACCAAGGTATTACAAATTGGTCCAATGGAAATACAAAGTTAGTTCAAGGACAAGAACAAGCAGCTAGTGTCGCTAGCAATTTGAAGGAACAATTAGCCCAATATGTAACTGACCATCCCGAAGCGAAACAGGATCAGAAATTTCAACAAATTATTGCTTTATCAGAGGCATTATCTGTAGCAGAAACTACTTTAAAAGCTGGACAAGACCAGGTAGGAGTAGCTGCAAAAAAAATCGCTACTGGACAGGCCACACTTCAAACTGGTATGGCAACGTTTGGTGCTAAACTAACTCAGGCTACTGAAGGCGCAAAACAATTACATGCGGGAACGACTGAATTCGCCAGCGGATTTACAAAATGGATGACAGGCTACACAACACTTAACACCGGAATCACAACTCTCGCTAGTGGAATCGGTCAAGAGTCAAGCGGATTAATGAAACTACAAGATGGGCTTTCTTCTCTGGCAGCTGGCTCAAATGAGTTAACAACAAAACTAAATGAAGCAGCGGAAAAAACGTCTAATCTTCAAAACAATGATTCTACCACAACGATGTTTGCACAACCGATTGAATTGGTAGCATCCAATTTATCTAAAGTTCCGAACTATGGAACTGGCATCGCTCCTTATTTCTTGTCTCTTGCTTTATTTGTAGGAGGCATTATGGCAGCCAATATTCTGCCACTAGGACGTAGAGAACTTCTAAAAGTGACCGGCACCGTTCACTTTATCAATAAACTAGGATTAGTTTACGTAGTGGGATTAATACAGACTCTTATCGTGGATCTCGTAGTACTTTTAGGATTTAAATTAACAGTAGCCAGTGTACCGTTATTTATCCTATCAAGTATTATCGTATCATTAACTTTCATGACCTTCATTCTCATGCTTATTATTCTCATGGGGAATCTCGGTAAATTACTAGCCGTCACATTATTAGTATTTCAACTAGCAACCTGTGGCGGAACTTTCCCAGGTGAACTCGAAAATCCAATGTTAGCTAAGATCGGAGGATTCTTGCCGATGGCGCATTCACTAAAGGGTTTCCAGGAAGTCGTTTCCCTTGGGGGCTGGTCAAACTTAGCCACACAGGGATTGTTTTTACTCATTTACCTTTTACTCGCTCTTATCATCGGCTGGATTTCAAGTCATATCCAGCATAAAGAACCATCTGCTGGATTGACAGATTAAGACATAGTAAACAGATGGAGCCTTTCTAATAAGTACATACTTTTTAGAAAGGTTCTTTCAGGACGCTTCGCAGATGAGTTAACCCTTCTACAGCTTGGGAAACAATTAGAAGAATCTGCCCCATAGAAAGATCGTAAACCACCCGTACATGTGGGTGCAGAAGTTGTGGAAATTGCGACAACATAAAAAAAGTAGGTACAAGATTTTTTCTTGTACCTACTTTTTTGCTAATTTACGGACATGAATTTTCTATAAGCAACTACACCGCCGACTGTACCTACAACTGCTGCCTTGATAGGATTAATTGAAAAAATTAATGAATTACTATAAGTCATTTCTCATTTAAAAGTTCTACTTTTTTATTAAATTACTAGGAAGATAGATTTAATCTATCTTTAATAAACTGATACTAATTACCAATATTTTGCAATATTCAGATATTCAGATATTCGGATTAGCTCCCTTGTGATAAATTGGAAATATCACACTAAACTGAAAAGTGTGACAATTAAAAGTGGAGGGAGAAATGAGATTTGAAAAAGTTTAAGTTTACGAAGTTCTTAAGTAGTATTCTAGCTTTAATTTTGGTGCTTTCTCTTTTTGTTCCATTGTCGAGTGCTAGCGCTGAAGAATCGAAACCATTTAAGCAGGATAGTCAAAGTGAAAGCATAATTCAACTAAAGGCGGCTATCGCTGAACAGCTAAGCTTGTCTAAGGATGGTCCAACTCTTCACGAAAGTTTACAAAATGTATCAGGCAATCAAGATGTCGCAGTCATCATACATTTATCTGAAAAGCCAGTGGCACTAGAGCAAGGAATGAGCCAAGTCAAAGGCCAAAAATTCTCTAAAGCCCAAGCAAATGAAGTTCTTTCAAATGTAAAAGCACAACAAGCAGAAGTTAAAGAAGAGTTAGCTGCTAAAAATGTTCAGATGACTCAAGGGTACACATTTGATACTGTTTTAAACGGTTTTGCGGCAACTGTGAAAGCGAATGATCTCCCGAAACTGCTTACAGTAGAAGGAATTACATTAATCGAACCTGATGCAATTGTTTCCGCATCAGAAGATAATACGATGAAATCATCGGAACTTATTAAGGAAGATCAATTAGAAGCTCAAATGAATACAAGTAATTCTTTCCTTGGTATCGAACAGCTTTGGAAGGAAGGACTTGAAGGACAAGGAATAAAAGTAGCGGTATTAGATACTGGTATTGATGTAGATCACCCTGAGTTTGCCGGAAATTACAAAGGTGGAAAAAACTTTATTCCGAATTCAGCAACTTACACGAAGCCTCGGGCAGATGACGATGCATCGGAAACATCGCCTTCGGAGCGTCCAGCCGGGACACCTGAATTTAATGAAAAGGGAAGCGCGTTCTATACTTCTCACGGTACACATGTTGCTGGAACAATTGCAGCAATTGGAGCTAACAAATTCGGTATTAAAGGAATTGCTCCAAAAGTAGACCTTTATGCTTACCGTGTCCTTGGGGCATACGGAAGTGGAGCTACATCTGGTATTGTTAAAGCAATTGAAACTGCTGTAAAAGAAAAAATGGACGTTATCAACCTTTCACTTGGCGGGGGAGCTAACTCTGAAACGGATGCTGGTTCATTTGCTATTAATAATGCAATGATGGCTGGAACAATCGGAGTAGTTGCAACAGGAAACGAAGGTCCAAATCGCGGAACAATGGGCACGCCTGCAACTGCTCGTTTAGGAATTGCTGTTGGTAACACAACAAATCCTGAAACAATGTATAACGGGGAAGTGAATGTTACAGTTGGTAACTACAACTTAACAAAACAGCTTCCATTAATGGGAACGACATTTGGGAAAGAATTAGCAACACAGCTTCAAGGAGAATTTGACCTAGTTGCAGTTCCTGGAAACGGGGAAGTAAAAGACTTTGAAGGAATTGATGTAAAAGGTAAAGTGGCATTGATTTCTCGCGGCAGTATCGCATTCGTTGATAAAATTGCGAATGCAAAGGCAAAAGGAGCAGTCGCAACAATTATTCATAACTTTGCTGGTGGAACGAATGCACCGAACATTTCAGGCACATTCCTTGGTGATTCATTTGAGTTTCTGCCAACATTTGATATGTCACAAACGGATGGTGCTGCAATTCGCGCTGCATTAGCAGGCGGAACTGGAAAAGTAAGCTTTAGTAAATTTGCTTCCACAAAGACATTGGGAGATGATGTAAACGATTCAAGTTCACGTGGACCTTCTACACCAAACTTTGATATTAAACCAGATGTAAGTGCACCTGGAACAAATATTATGTCAACGATTCCAATGTATAAAAAAGATTTCCCAGATGCAGATTATGGGGAAGCATATGGTCGTAAAACAGGAACTTCTATGGCAACACCACATATTGCAGGTATTGCAGCATTAATTAAACAAGCAAATCCTGATTGGAACGCGTTCGATGTAAAAGTGGCGCTTTCTAATACAGCAAAGGTTATAGATAAAACAAAATACGATGTGTTTTCTCAGGGTGCTGGGCGTGTAAATCCTTATGCAGCAGCTCATCCAGAAATTCTTGCCTATGCACTTGATAGCGCAATTTTAGATGGAACTGGTGCAGTTACAGAAAACTTGAAAGGTACAGTTACTTTCGGTCCACAATCACTTAAAGACCGGGATATTTCAGTAACGAAACAAGTTTTAGTAAAAGATATTAAAGGGAACGGCGGCAATTATAACGTATCAATTGATGTGACAAAAACATTTGGTGATGCAACTGTTACAGTAGATCAGCCGACATTTAATCTAGCTGGTGAGCAAGTTTTAAATTTCACATTAACTGCTTCACAAGCTACGGCTCCAAAAGGCTCTGAAATACTAGGGTATATTTACATCAGCGGTGGAGATACAGAAGTTTCATTGCCATTCGCAGCGGATTTTGGCGGCGCGGCAGCAACTGAAATTAAAGATTTTAAGATTACAGAAACAGACCTATCCTTTAACGGAGATGGCGTAAAAGACTCAGCTGTACTTTCATTCACATTAACTGGAGATGTAACAACTAACTATATCGAACTTTGGGATATTATGAATCCTGAAGGTGGAGAATACGGAGACGGCTACATCGGTTATCTACATGCAGGTACTGCGCTAGGAAAAGGATCTTATACGCTGAATATTGGTGGGCAGTACAAGCCATGGGGACCAAAACCTGCCACAACGATTCCAGATGGTCTGTATACAATTGACTTCACCGGTCTTGCAGCATCCGGAGTAGTTTCCGATTATGTTGGACCAATTATCGTGAAAACGACTAAACCAGAAATTACTGGTTCAGTAGCTAAAGGTGTCGCTACAGGACAGATAACAGATAAGTATATCGACTACAATGAAGAGTTATATTTATACGGTTTAGATTACAATTTAAATGATAAATTAAAAGCTTCCTATGTTTCGACGGTAAATGGCGAAGTACAAGCGCCAGTTGCTTTTGAATTAAATCAAGACGGTAGCTTCACATTCCCAGTAACAGCAGAAACAACTGCTGTATCAGTAATAATTAAAGACGCTGCCGGGAATGTTGGTGAATCGAAGATATATGAAAAAGAAGTAGTAGAACCAGTAGTAGCACTTTCTGTAAACCCAACTAAGCTAGACCTAACAGTTGGAGAAACTACACAACTTACGGTAACAGAAACGTCAACGCCTGCAGAAGGTGAGGCAACAGAAGAAGACGTAACTTCAAAAGCTACTTATGTTGTTGGAGATGAAAATGTCGCAACAATAGTAAATGGATTAGTAACTGCAGTAGGTGAGGGCACGACTACAATTACTATTTCATACGGTGATAATAAAATTACTGTAAATGTGACAGTTAAAGCACCTGTTGTAAAAGAACCAATAGTAACACTAGAAATCGACCAAGCTCAGGTTGAAACTAGAATAGGTAAAGAAGTTGCAGTTAAGATTACTGAAGTAACTACTTTTGATGGTAAAACAACAGAAAAAGATGTTACAAAGCTTGCAACCTACGAAGTAGCGAATGATAAAATAGCTACTGTAAAAGCAGGGACTGTAAAAGGAAAAGGTCAAGGTAATACGACGATTACGGTAACGTATGGTGAGCACACACTAACATTTGATGTATTGGTTATAAAGCCAGGGAATGGCAATGGCAACGGCAATGGCAATGGCAATGGCAACGGTAATAAAAATAATAATGAAATTACCGAGTTATAATTAATTTCAGTTCAAGCAAAAAAGAGAAATTGCACAGCGCAATTTCTCTTTTTGATATTTATTATAAAGCAATCCCTAAAAAAAAGATTATCTCCAACTAGATGCATAATAAAACCGCACTTACTTATGAAAGGGTTATCCGTAATAGGTTTAAGTTCGGTTTTTTCTTGCAAAAAATTTTTATGGTATGATGTTTAGGCTGTATATCTACTTTGTGACACATTTACATTCATCTAAGAAAAGAGGCATTTATGCATCCTTCAAAATTATCCAAGCGACATTGGTTGCTCATCTTAACACTTACTCTATTAACATTTGTACTAGGGACAAGCGAATTTGTTATTGTCGGAATCTTAACAGATATTTCTTCAAGCCTTCAGATGACAAACGCAAAAGCAGGTACACTCGTTTCTGCGTTTGCAATCACATTTGCCATCGCCACACCATTAGTGATGTCAGCAACAAGTCATTTTCCAAAGCGTAAATGGATGTTGTTTTTGATAGGGGCTTTCATCGTCTTGAATGCTTTGTGCGTAATTTCAACGAGCTACATCATGCTTCTAACACTCCGGATTATGACAGCGATTGTAACAGGAGTATTAATCTCTCTAGCCATGATTGTTGCAAGTGAAACAATGCCGATTAAAAAACGCGGACTTGCTATATCATTCGTTTTCGGTGGTTTCACACTTGCAAATGTAGTTGGAGTGCCAATTGGTATTATGATCGCTGAACGATACGGCTGGAATGCCACTTTCATGTTAACCACTTTCTTAGGAGGATTGGCGTTTTTGGCATCCTTTTTTGTCTTACCTGATAAACTTAGCCAAATTCGCAGTTCGATACGAGATCAATTTTCATTAATGACAAAGCCACGAATTTTGATGGCTTTTTTCATTCCTGCTCTCGGGTTCGGCGCAACTTATGCCGTCTTTACGTACCTAGTTCCTATCTTGAAGGAAATGGGGGCACCAAATAATTCAATTAGTTTAATCTTATTTGGCTACGGATTTATCTCGATTTTCAGCAACATTCTCGCCGGTAAAATTGCCAGCCATAATGCAATAGGTCGCCTTCGGTTCGTTTTTCTCGTGCAAGCATTTGTTCTGACAACTTTATTTTGGACTACAAATCATTTTATTTTAGGTTTAGTAAACATCGGATTAATGTCTTTGATGGCCATCCTCTTAACAACATCTACTCAGCTTTATTTAATAGACCTCGCCGGAATTTATCATCCAAGTGCTACAGGGCTCGCTGCTTCACTTATGCCAGTGGCAAGTAATGTAGGTATCGCTTTTGGTTCTGCATTAGGCGGAATTGTATACCATCAAGGACATTTGATGAATGTAACATGGGTCGGTGGAGTAGTTGCAGTTTGTGCAAGTCTGCTAACTTTCATTAGTCATCTATTAGACAAAAAACAAAATGATAGAAGCAATCATCCTTGAGTGAAATTTATTCTACAACGATAATTGCTGGGCTAGGTCTTATTGTTTTAATCGGTATAATTGCACACTTCCTTATGGTAAAACGAACGCATAAAGATTTCTATCTTGTAGTAATCGTATGTGGTTTTTTTATGCTATGTGCGCTGTACTTGGTCGTTACAGGGTTAATAGACATTATTAATAATAACCTTGAGAATTATCAAACCGCCGAGGGTATTTGTGAAATTGCGTTTTTTGAGGAAAGTGGTGGTCGTTTTGGTTCACATTCGAACTACTATAATATTTACATTGACGGTTTAAATATTTCGGCAGACGGCGATGAATTTTCTTACTTAAAAGAAGAAACGGTTGCCTGTAAAGTGACTTATTTAGATGCAACAGATACTTTAGTAAAAATACAAATCAAATAGGCACATTCGCTTCATGCGAATGTGCCTGTTTTAAAAACTCACTTACTTATGATACGGTTCACCCTTCATAATCCTAAAACTTCTATAAACCTGCTCTACCAAAACCAGCTTCATTAGCTGATGCGGTAATGTCATCTTTCCAAAGGATTGTTGCTCATCAGATCGTTTCAATACATCATCGTGTAAACCAAGGGAACCGCCGATGACGAACGCGATTTTACTTTTGCCGTAGGTCATTAGGGATTCAAGATCTGTCGCCATTTGTTCAGAGGTCTTCATTTTGCCGTTAATGGCTAGGGCGATAACGTATGTATCTGGGCTGATTTTAGATAGAATACGTTCACCCTCTTTTTTCTTTACGATTTCCATTTCTGCTTCGCTTAGTTGCTCGGGTGCTTTTTCATCTGGTACTTCGATTAGATCCATTTTTGCGTAGCCACCAAGACGTTTTACGTATTCATCTATTCCCATTTTTAAATACTTTTCTTTTAGTTTTCCGACTGATACAATCGTTATATTCACACGTTATCCACCTTTACAATTCATTTACAAACAAATTATCCACAAAAGTTATCAACATATCCACAAGCAATTCCTATATCTTGTGTAAAGTTATTTACTTGATACAAGATATTCTGCAGGTCGTTCACAGTAGCTACATTTTGTGGATAACTTTTTATCCTCTTCGATTTTATCCATAATTGGGAACTCTTTTTGCTCAGCCACAAACATGTCTAAAGCGTGTTCTATATGGTTTTCACAGCTGTATTTTTCCATTTTTACACCTCTTCTTATTTTCCGAAATTTCCACAAACTTATTCACAATTCGGTCTATGTTATCCACAATCTATTGTAACAAAGGTCAGGCGAGTATGGAAGAATAGGCTTTCTACCGCCACTAGCCATGTATATGTTATTATTCACAATTTTCTAGTTATCCACAATATTTTCTAAATCATTCTTAATAATTCATTCGAATGCCTCCAAATATTTTTAACTCATCACTATAATGTGGGGTTGATCTCCGTTTGATAAATAATATTTTTAAATTCCACAAAAAAATCAGTGGAGATTTTAAAATCTCCACTGATTTCTCATTTACAATGAATCGCCATTTGTTAATGTAAGTGATAGATCCACTAACTTACCTTGACGGTATACTTTCAGCGTTAATTTATCACCAATTTTTTTGTCGTTATATAAATGTTTGCGTAAATCTATTGCTGTTTCGATCTTTTTGCCATCCATTTCAACAATTACATCGTATTGTTTAACGCCTGCTTTTGAAGCTGGAGAGTTCCCTACAACATCTGTAATAACAACACCTGTTGTTAAGTCTTTTGGCAAGTTTAACGTTTGCTGTTGATAGAATGCCGGAACATCCGTTAAGTCTAATAATGAGACACCCATTGTTGGACGTTTCATTTCACCATTCTTCTCTAATTCCTCGATAATTGGAATTGCTGAGTTAATCGGAATTGAGAAACCTAAACCCTCAACAGAGGATTGCGCAATTTTCATGGAGTTAATGCCGACTAATTCACCAGCAAGGTTTACAAGCGCACCACCACTATTACCAGGATTGATAGCTGCGTCTGTTTGTAATACTTCTTGCTGCCAATCTACATTGCCATCACCGTTTACGTCAACTGGTACAGAGCGATCCTTACCAGAAACAACACCCGTAGTAACAGAGCCATAAAATTCTAAACCGAGTGGGTTACCAATGGCAATTACTGTTTCACCTTGTTTTAATACATCTGAGTTACCAAATGTCGCTACTGTCTTAACATCTTTAGAGCTGATTGAAATGACTGCTAAGTCTGTCCAAACATCGTGACCAACTAATTGTGCTACTTCTTTCGTACCATCTGGCATCGTTACTTCTAACTGCTTTGCACCTTGAATAACATGGTTATTTGTCACGATGAAGGCTTTATCACCTTGAACTTTGTAAATAACACCTGAACCGCTTCCTGCAGGCTGTTCTGTTGAAGATTGTGGACTCCAGAATCCGCCACTTGATACTTCTTGAATATTTGTGATTCCTACAACAGAATCTGAAGCCTTATCTACTGCTTTCGTAACATCAGTTGTCACTTCTGTTGCAACTTGATTAATAGTTGTGTCATTTTTATTACCTGTGCTACTTGTCGTTGTACCTGGCATTTGATTAACAAGTCCAGGCATCATGAGCCAAACGAGTAACGCCCCTATGATGACGCCGATAAAACCGGTAAATAAATAACCACCTTTACCTCCGCCACCGCCTTTCTTTTTATGACGTTTCTCTTGCGTTTCTCGCTCCTCTTGTTCCAGTCGCTCCTGAAGAGGTGACTTCTGTATTTCATCATTTTTTAATAAATCATTATTTTTATCATCATCTTGAAAATAGCCCATTTTCCTCATCCTTTCCTTTATTAGTATTTGCTAGTTGTTAGTCTAATATTACAATTCAAACATTAAAATCAGATGAAAAATAAATAAAATGGACATAAAAATGGCTGTTCAAAGCATTTTTTATAAAATGCCATTGAACAGCCTCATTAAAGCTTCGATATTTTTAACTGATGCTAATCATTAAACGGTAACTAATTTCGTCGGCTCTTCTGCATCTGTATCAAATAAATTTAAATACTCTCCAACAATAATGCCGCAGGATTGCAAAGTTTGTGTGACACTCATGCGCGCAAGTTCTTTCATGTTATTATCCATACTTAAATGTGATAAATAAATATTTGTCGGTTTTTCAAATACTACGTCACTCATTGCTATAGCTGCATCCTCATTAGAAACGTGCCCTACATCACTTAAAATACGACGTTTTATAGACCATGGGTAACGCCCCATTTGCAACATATTCACATCGTGGTTACTTTCAAACACAAAGGAATCAGCACCTCGAATGATACCCTTCATACGGTCACTAACATAGCCTGTATCCGTAATAACAACAAGCTTACGTCCATTTTCATGGAAGCTATAGAACATTGGATCGGCTGCATCATGTGATACAGCAAAGGATTCAACAGCTAATGAACCAAAATGCTTTACAGTGTCCATTTCAAATTCAAAACGTTGCTCTAAAGGTATTTCACCGACTAGCCCATCCATCGCCTGCCACGTTTTGGCGTTGGCATAAATAGGTACACTATATTTTCGTGCCAATACACCTATTCCTTTAATATGATCACTATGCTCATGTGTAACGAAAATGCCACTTAGCTGTTTCATATTGCGGTCGATTTTTGTAAATAGTTGCTCCATTTTTTTGCCACTGAGACCAGCATCGACAATAAATGCGTGATCTTCATTCTCTACATAAATCGAATTTCCTGTACTGCCACTTGCTAAAACACTAAATCGCATTATTCAACTCCCCAGTCTTCCTCTTCAGCCTTTTGCTTGTCTCCTTGGATTTCTATTACATTTCCTTCACTAGCATTGACAAAATATTCTTCTGTTTCTCCATCTAATTTCACTTGTACTTCCCATGTTGGTACTAACACTTGCGTTTGTGTTAAATAACCTTTTGTCGAGTAACCTAACTTCATTTGTGTAATACTCGATTCTGGCTTTAATAGCCCTTTATTATAAAGTGTCTGGATAATTTGAAGTGGTGGTATGACAGTTTCCTGTTTCTCCATTTCTTCGATATCATCGAGCATCGTTTGTTCATACATTGTAACTTCGTTGTCTGTATTCCACTGTACTTTTAATAAGGCACTCTCATTATAATAAAACATTCGATTGCCTTTCTTTTGGAAGAAGGTTGCGACTCGTTCCTCACGATCTACCTTCCATAAAGCATAGGAATCGCCTTCTTTAACGTTTGCATGAACAAACTCTGTAATGCTTGTATCATCAATATTCCGTAATTTCACAGGGTTTATAAAAACAACACTTGGATGTGTCTCATCATTAATATTTCCTCGCTGATTGTCATCGTTAAAATCAGTACTTTTAAATGTATGGACTTTGCCTGTAATATACACAACAAATTCATTACTATTTGGCAGTGTACCATACGTAATATTATCATCCTTTAAACGGGCTTCTATTGTTTTTTCGCCAGGTATCTCTATGCTCTTCGCTTCATTATAGGATTTAAAATATAACGAATACAAGAAGATATTTAAGATTAAAAAAACGAATATGAAAATAGATTTTGTTCTATTCCAATCCATTTTTGACACCTCCCAATGTTTCAGGTGTCAGTTTCGTCCATACACCGTTACGAATAACAAACCAGCACGGTTCTAATGTCATATTTAGTTCACTTTGATCTTGTGTTAAATAGTAGCCCACAACAATTTCATCTATATCTGATAATACAATGTTATTAAGCTTTTGAATCTTTTCAACGATTTCCGATCCTGATGGCAATTCTTTAATCTCCTTTTCGGATGGAACGTCTGTATCTAAAGTAAAGTATGGGCGCTTGTAGCGGAAAATACGATTATCTCCCCAAACTGTTGTAATTCGACTTATAGCCTGGTCACTATAAACCGGTAATCCTTGTAAATATAGCTGATAATCTAATTGATTATTACTTGTACTTGTTGATACATAGCGATAATCAGCTGTAAAGCCTCCGTGTTCATTGATAAATTCATAACTATCTGTCAGGAGCTTGGAAGGTTCTATTCTTACACTACTTTCTGCAGTTGGATAGACAAAAATCAATGATTTTAAATTCTTATCCACTGTCATTAGTGACATACCATCTTGATATTTTTCAGTGGTTGCACTTTCGTCAGTGCGAAGAACATTGTTTGGTTCTGTAAATAACACATTCTTAAAAATATCAGGTGATTGCATATCGATAAAATACGTATATTTCGCAGATTCAATTTTTTCGTTAGCCACATAAAGAGAGGTAAAGCCATCACGCTCTACTTCTTTAAAATTGCCGTATGTTTTCGCCGGTTCAATAATATTTCGTACAAATTGATTAGCATTTTCTAGACTGACATGTGAACGCATCAATACTTCATTATTACCGCTAATGAAAAACACCTGTATATCTTTGTTACTATAATTACTCCAATCTATAATCATACGATTAAAGGTTGTTTCAGGTAGCTCCTTATCAGCGAACTGAAAAATTGTGTTAAAGGCAGAGTAAGGAATCTCACCCGCAAAAAAGACAGTCATACAATTATTAGTACGAATCATCTCGTTTACAGCGTTGGCCGTAAGATTATTGTTAACGGGCATTAAATCTAGGATATTCCATCCCTGAAATGCTTCCATAATATCTTCCATTACGCCATTAGATATGGTTCCGGTAAATTCCTTATCAAAACGATAAATGGCTTTATACGGACGAATGACATCCTCCATTTTTTTTTGCGGTCCAATTAGGATTTCTTTTCCTTCAGTCTGTTCAATAAATTTATAATCTGGCGTATATGTCCAAATCATAAAGGTTAACACTACACTTAACATAACAAGTAGGAATAAAACAACTGATTTAACGGGTTCTATATATTTCATTCCCACTCACCTGCCTCGTCAAAATCATCTAAATTAAGTGGTAATGTGAAGAAAACCGTTGTTCCATGTCCTTCCTCACTCTCAGCCCATATTTTCCCATCATGAGCTTCAATCATTTCTCTGGCAATAGCCAACCCTAGACCAGTGCCTCCCATAGATCGAGCTCGAGCTCGATCTACACGATAGAAACGCTCAAAAATACGCCCTACATTTTCTTTAGGAATTCCCATACCATCATCAGAAATCATAACCTTCAGCATATCTCCTTGCGCTGTAAAGCCAAAGCGAATATTACCTCCATCTGGAGAATACTTAATAGCATTGGAAATAATATTATCGATAACTTGTGTCACCTTATCTGTATCAATTTCTACATAGTAAGATGCCTCTGGGAATAAACGTTCAAACATCACTTTATCTGACTTAGACATTTCAAAACGATCGATAATACGGTTAAAGAATGAATTGAATAGAACAATGTCCTTATTCAACTCATAATCTGAACTATCCATTCTGGATAACTGTAATAAATCATTTACTAAGCGAATCATACGCTCTGTCTCTGTTTGTGTAACATTTAAAAATGTTGGAGCGATATTTTCATCTTTCCATGCACCATCTGCTAACGCCTCTAAATAACTACGCATCGTCGTTAATGGTGTCCGTAATTCATGCGACACATTTGATACAAATTCCCTACGATCCATCTCTATTTTTTCCTGTTCCGTAATATCGTGCAGGACGGTAATTAGACCATTAATAAAGCCTGTTTCTTTTTGAATAACAGAGAAATTCGCACGTAAAATATACGGTGCATCTGCCGTACTGAAATCTAAATTCACCGCATCATTCATGTGAATTAAATCCTCAAAACTATAATCTTGGTCAATACCTAAAACAGATGCAATAGGACGACCTAATGTAATATCTCTTGAAATATGCAACAGCTCTAGTGCGGGATCATTAATAAGAATGATACGCCCTTTTCGATCTGTCGCAATAACGCCATCAGTCATATTACTTAGGACCGAATCGAGTTTTCGCCGCTCAGCATCTGTAGTAGATTGCGCCTCCTGCAAGCGATTCGTTAAATGATTAAAGGTTATAGCAAGCTGCCCTATCTCATCTGTACCATAAACCCGCACTTTTCGAGAATAGTTACCCTTTGCCATCGCCTGTGCCTGCTTACGCATATCTGAAATAGGCTGTGTAATTGTTCGTGCCACTAAAATTCCTAAAAAGATAGTAATCACCAAGGACACTGCCGTACCACCGAGGAAAATTTGGTTAATGTCATTTACTTGTTTGAAAACCGATTCAATATTAGCTTCAATATAGAGTACCCCTATGATTTCATCATCAGGACCTGCACCATCTCGAATTGGTGAAGCTAACACCCATACTCGATTTCTTGTTTTATTATCCAGTTTGATGTTTTCAAATAATGTTTCTGCAGAGATTGCACGGCGTACAAGATCATTATTCGAGCGCTGTCCAATCAAATTTTGATTGTCTATCTCTGATGTGGCGCGAATACGTTGTCTATTATCAATGACGCGGATTCCTAAAATATCTCCAGTAGAAACATCCTTCAATCCCGCAGAAAACTCCATTACAATCGTTTTCAGGCTTTCTTCAAGAGATGGCATACTATCATCGCGTTCTTTTAACATTTCTTCACGAATGCTATATTGCATCAAATCGACACGTTGAAAAATGGAATCTCGAAAGTTGGTTTTTAAATTTGACTCTAATTCACGCGCAAAATATATTCCTATTATTTGCAAAGCAAGGAGGATCAGTAAAATATAAATTAATACTAGCTTGACATGAATTGATTTAAAGAAGCTTACTTTCTGCATTCCTTTTTACTCCTGTTCAGGATTTCGTAAATAATAACCTACACCACGACGAGTTACAATCCAAGCTGGATGGCTAGGATTGTCCTCTATTTTTTCTCGTAAACGACGAATTGTTACATCTACTGTTCGTACATCGCCAAAATAATCATAGCCCCACACAGTTTGCAATAAATGTTCACGCGTCATTACTTGACCGATATGCTTACCTAAGTAATGTAATAATTCAAACTCCCTATGCGTTAATTCAATTGCCTCATCACGCTTCAATACCAAGTAAGCATCTGGCTGAATAACAAGAGAACCTACTACAATTTCATTGGATTCTTCTTCAACCTCTTCGGCAGTAGGGGCTACTACCTGTAAGCGGCGCATATTTGCCTTTACACGCGCAATAAGTTCACGTGTACTAAAAGGCTTTGTCACATAATCATCTGCGCCCATTTCTAATCCTAACACTTTATCAATCTCAGAGCCTTTTGCTGTTAACATAATGATAGGGAAATCATATTTTTTTCGTATTTCTCTACAAACTTCCATCCCATCACGCTTAGGTAACATTATATCTAAAAGCATTAAATCTGGTTGTTCTTCCTCAACCTTCTCTAGTGCTTCATCTCCATCATAAGCACAAATAACTTTGTAGCCTTCTTTTATTAAATTAAACTGTAAAATATCTGCGATTGGTTTTTCATCGTCAACAACTAAAATGGTTTTGTCCATATATTTTTCTCCCTTTCGCTATTTATCTATTATTAAACGTTGTGTATTTTTAAAGTTACTACCCTTAACTCTACCATGCTTTTAGCTTCTATGCATTATTCTAAATCCTGATATTATATCCAACTATATTTCGACAAATATTTCTCGGGAAATAACATAGATTTATATACAAAATATACAAAAAGACAGCCCTATTTCGGACTGCCTTCTATTCGAACTGATTAACGCCCTACATATGATAATGGATTTTCTAACGAACCATTTTTCTTAACTTCAAAGTGTAGATGTGTACCTGTTGAATTTCCAGTAGAGCCCATAATACCTATAACTGAACCTTTTTCTACTACTTGCCCTACTTCCACTTTAATTGAAGATAGGTGTCCGTAAAGCGTTGTATAACCATTATTATGATTAATTACAATACGATTACCGTAACTACCAGAGACACCAGCTGCGACAACAACACCATTATCTGAAGCTAAAATATTGTAATTACTAGGGCGGGCAATATCAATACCACGATGGAGTTCTCCCCAACGTTGGCCCATTCCACTTGAAATATAGCCACCCACTGTTGGCCAAGTAAATTCACCCGTACCATGAGAAGAAATCACCTTCGTACCAACTACTTCAATTTCGTCAACTGGTTGTTGTATAATCTCTTCTTCTAACGCAACTTTGGATATACGAGTCCCATTTTCAGACGTTAATAAATATGATGTTTCTTTTCTTCCATTAACGCCTTGTCGTTTAATTACTTTCTCACCTTTATACATCGCTGGATCTTCTTCAACTATTTTATTAAACGGGATTTTATCAGTAACTTTCTTCTCCTGTTTCATCTCAAGTGTTACTAATGGTTTAGCGACTGTTACGTTTAATGCTTGCCCGATCTGCAAAACTGTATCAACAGTGATACCAGGATTTAACGCTAATAGCTCAGCTGTTGTTAATCCATGTTTTTGGGCAACTGAGCCTAAAACATCACCTGATTGAATTTTATATGTTTCTCGCTCAAGAGAACCTGTCATTAAATATTTCACAGCTTCCTCAGGCGCTAAAATAGCATTTGGTGCTACTTTTTGTGTTGTACCTGAAATTTCCTGTTTAAAAGAAATATCTAAAAGGCGCGTTTCACCAGTTTGTAATGGTGGGATACTCGTAGATTGCTGGTTAACATATATACTATTTAGCTCTTGCTGTGAAACATATTGTAACTTTAGCATTCGAATAGTATCTTCATAGGCTTTTGTATCTTTTAAAGAAACTACAGGCTTATGATCTACAAATAATGTAAAAGCTGGTGATTTAACTGCTAAAGATTGCTCTAATTTCTCCAAAATATTCTCATCAGTAATTTGATTACTAAATACTTCATTAGAGACCGCATCTATATTTTTATTTCCCACGTAAACGTGATTAATTTTGTTTAAATCTTCTTTATGATTTTCTTTTGCAAAACCTACATTAAACGTTAAACTTGTCATAACAACTGTAATAATGGATACCTTTTTAATTGAAGAAAAATTATAAGTGAATCTATTGTTTTTTTCTTTTCTTGACCAAGACGAACTCATTAATAAAGCCCCTTCCAACTTTAACCTATTGTAGGATCAATTACCCACAAAGATCTTTTGCACCACTTCACTGTACCATAAAGAAAATATGGTTTGACTGTTTTCATCTTTTTGTAATGTAAATGTATTAATTCTCTATTAATTGTTACATAATTCCTATTTTTGTAGCTATTAATATAATTTTAGACTTATCGCTTTTTACTTTTTTAATATTCAGATAAAATAAAGGTAGGATATACTAGTTGATTGGAGCGATTAATTTGAATGATTCACAGACCTCTGGAATAACCCCTAAAGTAAGAAAACCCCAACGTAAGAATACTGTTCGTAAACTTATAATTAGAACCATTATGGTGGCATTGGGTGCATTCATTATGGCATTGGGGCTAGAACTATTTTTAGTGCCAAACCACATTATGGATGGTGGAATCGTAGGTGTTTCCATTATCACTTCTCATTTATTGAATTTACCTCTTGGTATTTTCATCTTCATTTTAAACTTACCTTTTATCTTTTTAGGCTATAAACAAATCGGTAAAACTTTTGCACTTTCCACAGGACTCGGAATTACAGTACTCTCATTAACAACACTTTTCTTACATAATCTAAACCCGTTTACCCAAGATACGCTTTTGGCCACAGTTTTTGGAGGTATGATTTTAGGTATTGGTGTCGGCATCGTCATTCGTTATGGTGGTTCATTAGATGGGACAGAAATTTTAGCTATTTTATTTAATAGAAAAACACCGTTCTCCGTTGGTGAAATTATTATGTTCTTCAATTTACTCATCTTTATGATAGCGGGATTTGTGTTTACGTGGGAACAAGCAATGTACTCTATCCTGGCATATTATATCGCCTATAAAATGATTGACATCGTCATTCAAGGGATGGAGGAATCAAAATCTGTTTATATCATTAGTGACGACATTGATGAAATTGGACAGACCATTATGGACCGACTTGGCCGAGGAGTAACCTTCCTTCATGGTGAGGGAGCTTATACGGGGAACGATAAAAAGGTTATTTTTACTATCATTACCCGATTAGAGGAATCGAAGCTTAAATCAATCGTCGCTGAAATTGATGATCATGCATTCCTAGCAATTGGGAATATTGCCGAGGTTAAAGGTGGCCGCTTCAAGAAGAGAGATATTCACTAATGACAAAAAGGACGTACCGCATATGGTACGTCCTTTTTTGATTTATAATTATTATGCTTCCCAAACGTCCACTAAAACGTTTGTTTGTTCACGTGCAGGACCAACAGAGAAAGTAGCAATTTCAATACCAGTTAATTCACTCACGCGTTCTACATAGCGTCGTGCATTCTCAGGTAGCTCTTCTAATGTTTTGCAGCCTGTAACATCTTCTGACCAGCCTGGAAGCTCTTCATAAATTGGTTGACATTGTTCAATAATATGAAGATTTGCTGGATACTCAGTAATCGTTTCATCTTTATATTTATACGCTGTACAAATTTTAACTGTTTCTAAACCAGATAAAACATCGATTGAGTTAAGCGCAAGATGCGTAATACCACTTACTCTGCGTGAGTGGCGCACAACTACCGTATCGAACCAACCTACACGACGTGGGCGACCAGTTGTTGTACCGTATTCACGACCAACTTCACGAATTTGTTGACCTACTTCATCAAATAATTCAGTTGGGAACGGGCCATCGCCAACACGAGAAGTATAGGCTTTAGATACACCAATAACACTTGTAACTCGTGAAGGACCAATACCAGCACCAATCGCTACTCCACCAGCAACAGGATTTGAAGATGTTACAAATGGATACGTACCTTGATCGACATCAAGTAAAATACCTTGTGCTCCTTCAAATAACACTTTGCCACCTTCATCTAGTACATCGTTTAAGATTTTAGACGTGTCAGTTACATATTTTGCGATTTCTTGTCCATAGCCGTAATATTCCTCGAAAATTTCTTCGAATGTTACGCCTTCAACTTCGTAAAATTTCTCAAATAACTTATTTTTAATTGCTAAATTTTGACGTAGTTTTTCTTCAAATACATCCTTGTCTAGTAAATCAGCCATACGGATACCGATACGTGCTACTTTATCCTGATAACATGGTCCAATCCCTTTACAAGTCGTACCAATTTTATTATCGCCACGGCTTTCCTCATCAGCGATATCTTGCTTTATATGATATGGCAAAATAACATGCGCACGATTAGAAATTCGTAAATTATCTGTATCAACGCCACGTTCTTGTAAGCCTCTAAGCTCAGTAACTAATGACTTTGGATTAACAACCAGACCATTTCCGATTACTGACGTTTTTTCTTTATAGAAAATACCTGATGGAATTAAATGTAACTTATAAGTTTCACCATCAAATTTAATAGTATGTCCTGCATTATCACCGCCTGCAAAACGAGCGATTGCATCGGCTTTTTGTGAAAGGAAATCTGTAATTTTACCTTTTCCTTCGTCTCCCCACTGTGTTCCTACAACTACAACTGATGTCATAGTCAGCACCTCCGTTAGATACGATTTGTATCTCAATTTTTAAGCCGTTAATTATTGTAACAATGATAGAAACGCCTAGTCAACAAAAATACTTAAAAACACGAACATAAAATCAAAAAATATGATTCAACGTTCGTGTTTAATAACAGAATGGTATGAATATTATCTAACATTCAGATTAATTCAGTCTTGGCGTAATCTCTAACGTTGAGTTTCCTCTGAAAAAGGATTTTTTTCCTATGAATGAAGATTATTATTTAATCACGTGGAGGTGGTGGCGGCATTTGCGACCAATCCACATTAATGAATTTATTGAATTCCTTTTTAAAAGCAAGTGTAACTGTACCCGTTGGACCGTTACGCTGTTTAGCAATAATAATTTCAATCATATTTTTACTCTCAGACTCTTTATCGTAATAGTCATCACGATATAAGAAGGCAACAATATCAGCATCTTGCTCAATACTTCCCGATTCACGCAAGTCACTCATCA
Organism: Lysinibacillus sp. NPDC058147; assembly: GCF_042884205.1. Classification (NCBI taxonomy): domain Bacteria; kingdom Bacillati; phylum Bacillota; class Bacilli; order Caryophanales; family Bacillaceae; genus Lysinibacillus; species Lysinibacillus sp. NPDC058147. The sequence goes on along the minus strand of NZ_JBHVUJ010000008.1, from coordinate 33,069 downwards.
TTGGTCGCTTATCTTGACGTTGCTCAACGCCACGAGATAGCTGTGATAATGCAATGACAGGAACCTTTAATTCACGCGCTAAACCTTTTAAAGAACGTGAAATCTCAGATACCTCTTGCTGACGGTTCTCACCTGGCTTACCACTACCTTGAATGAGCTGTAAATAATCGATCAAAATCATACCGAGACCATGCTCTTGTGCTAAACGTCGACATTTTGCTCGAATTTCATTGATACGTACACCTGGTGTATCATCAATAAAAATTCCAGAATTCGATAAACTCCCCATCGCCATAGTTAGTTTACCCCAATCTTCCGTTGTTAAAGCACCTGTACGTAAAACTTGTGCATCTATATTTCCCTCTGCACAAAGCATACGCATAACTAGTTGCTCAGCACCCATCTCTAATGAGAAGATCGCGACATTTTCACGTGCTTGCACGGCAACACTTTGTGCGACATTCAACGCAAAGGCTGTTTTACCTACAGAAGGACGTGCCGCTACAATGATTAAATCGTTGCGCTGAAAGCCAGCTGTTATATTGTCTAAATCACGGAAGCCTGTCGGAATACCTGTAACATCACCTTTTTGAGATTGGAGTTTTTCAATGTTATCAAAGGTTTCCACCAATACGTCTTTTACATGCTTAAAGTCACCGGCATTTTTACGATTGGCTACCTCCATCATTTTCTTCTCTGCTTCACCAAGTAATGCTTCTACCTCATCTTCACGAGTATAGCCATCTTCTACTATTTTAGTAGCTACACGAATTAAACGACGTAAAAGAGCCTTTTCTTCGACAATTTTCGCATAGTGGGCGACGTTAGCAGCTGTAGGGACAGCATTGGCGAGCTCTAGTAAATAAGATAGCCCGCCAACATCCTCAATTTCTTTTTTAGCTGATAATTCTTCAGTAACTGTTACAACATCTATCGCTTTTCCTTGATCACTTAAACGTAGCATCGTTTCAAAAATTGTCTTATGTGCATTATGATAAAAATCATCTGCTAGCAAAATTTCAGATGCAGTGATTAACGATTGAGGATCGAGGAAAATTGCACCGATAACCGATTGCTCTGCTTCCCGGTTATGCGGTGGAACGCGATCCATCATCGGTTCGTTCATGGATCGTCGCCCCTTATTCTTCCGTTACATGAACTTTTAATGCTGCAGATACTTCATGATGTAGTTTTACAGGTACATTTGTAAAGCCTAGCGCACGAATTCCATCGCTTAAAGTCATTTTACGTTTATCAATTTTTATGCCATGCGTTTTTTGAAGTGCATCAGCAATTTGCTTTGTAGATACTGAGCCAAATAGGCGACCACCTTCACCTGATTTTGCTTTTAATTCTACTGTTAAAGCTTCTAATTTTTCTTTTAATGCTTTCGCTTCAGCTAATTCGGCAGCAGCATTTTTAGCTTCTAAATTCTTTTGACCTTCTAATTGGCTTAATGCTTGTGCATTTGCTTCAGCAGCATAGCCATTTTTAATTAAGAAGTTTTGTGCGTAGCCGTCTGCTACATTTTTAACTTCCCCTTTTTTCCCTTTTCCTTTAACGTCTTTTAAAAATACTACTTTCATGATTCCGAACTCCCTTCGAGTACCTCATTTATGGCCTCTTCTAAATATTTTTCTACTCCAGCAATGGAATTTGCTTCGACTTGGCAAGCTGCATTTGTTAAATGTCCGCCGCCGCCTAGCTTTTCCATAACAAGCTGTACGTTTACCTCACCAAGTGATCTTGCACTTATGCCGATTTTGCCATCTGAACGGTGCGCAATGACAAAGGAAGCACCAACATCCTTCATTGTTAGTAAAATGTCTGCTGTTTGCGCAATTAGTACAGAATCATACACTTTCGCTTCCTCACCTACAGCAATAGCAATACCCGGCTTCACGAACTTAACTGTTTGCACTATTTTAGAACGCTCGATATACGTATCGACGTCTTCTTTTAATAATCGCTGTACTAGCACTGTATCGGCACCATTTGTCCTTAAATAAGAAGCCGCTTCGAACGTACGGGCTCCTGTACGCAATGTAAAACTCTTCGTATCGACAATAATTCCCGCCAGCAATGCCGTAGCCTCTAACATATTAATCTTTGCACGTTTTGGCTGATACTCAAGTAACTCTGTTATAAGCTCTGCTGTAGATGATGCATATGGCTCCATGTAAACAAGCGTTGGATTTTCTATAAAATCTTCACTTCGACGATGATGATCAATCACTACAACTTTTTCAGCCAGCTTCAATAGGTGTGCATCGATGACTAAATTAGGTTTATGTGTATCGACAATTACGAGCAATGATTTTTCTGTCATTCTTGCCGCAGCTTCATCTGGCGTTAGGAAATTCTCATAGAAATCCGATTTACTCTCTATTTCATTCATTAAACGTGTTACACTTCCGTTTAATTCTTCAAAATTTACGATCACATAGCCTTTCACATCATTCATTTGTGCCATTTTACGCACACCAACAGAGGCACCAATAGAGTCCATATCAGGGTTTTTATGTCCCATAACAAACACTTGGTCACTTTCCTGAATTAAATCACGTAGTGCATGGGAAATAACACGTGCTCTAACGCGTGTACGTTTCTCAACTGGATTCGTTTTCCCACCGTAGAACTTTAGCTTTCCTGAAGGTTGCTTGATGGCAACCTGATCACCACCACGACCTAAAACAAGGTCTAAACTTGATTGTGCTAGTTCACCAAGCTCTACTAATGAAGATGATCCTGCCCCAACACCAATACTTAATGTTAATGACATATTTTTTTGCGCTGTTTTTTCTCGAATGGTATCTAAAATGGCAAATTTTTTCTTTTCAAGCTCCATTAAAATGGATTCGTTTAATACAGCTAAAAAACGATCGGATGATATTCGTTTGACAAATATTCCTTGCTCAGCTGCCCAATCATTAACGATTGATGTCACCATCGTATTCGTTAAACTACGTGGTTGGTCATCCATTGCTTGCGTAATTTCGTCATAGTTATCAACAAATAAAATCGCAATAACTGTACGATCTGCGTAGTATTGTTTTTCAATAGCTATCTGCTCAGTAATATCAAAGAAATATAGTAAATTCTCTTCTTTTTTATAATAAACTCGATATTTACGATCACGGAGCGTAATCGTATCTTCGTTTGTCTCTTCGCTCTTCATTAGCACGTAAATGTCGTCAGATATATTAACGATCCCTTCACCTACTAAGTTTTCCATATTTAAAACGCCTTGCATATATGGATTCGACCATTCTATTTCATATTGATCATTGACAAGTAAAATCCCAATTGGCATTTCAAGCAATGCCTCTTCCCCAACTTTTTTCATGCGGAAAGAGATGGATTCAATATGCTTTTCTGTTTCATCAAAGGTAATCTTTTCTACCTTCCACGTATAAGCCATTAATAGAACAAAACCTACTCCATAACCTATACCTATCCCGATATTCCAAATACATAGAAGCACGAACGTCACAATGCCAAAAATGGAAAGAACAAAAAGCGGATAGCGGATTGGTCGTTTTCTAAAAGTCCCCATTACATCAGCCCCTTATTCTTTAGTTTTCCCCTTCACAAGTGAACGTACGTCGAAACCTAAATCTACGATTCCTAGCAATATCATAAAGGATGATAGTGGTAAGGCTAACAAAGTAGCAATCCATTTAACACCCTTCGGCATTTCCTTTTTAGAAATAAAGTAATGTATAAAGGAAATCCCTTGTAGGATTAATAACATCCATAAAATATAAGAAACGTTTAAAACAATAATATCTAATGTAGATCCAGATTCTGGACGCATAAATAAATTAATACATAAAATAATCATGTAATACCATAAAATAGACCGTGGTAGACGCATATTTTGGAACGGTGCAAATTTTGGAACGTCTAAACCAAGACGTTTTAAAACAGGGAAATTACACGTTATGATAATAAAAGCTGTTACAAATGCAAAGATTGTTACTGTTGCAGGTATTGTCAGCTCAATTATTTTTAACATAGCCTCTATTTGCTCTGACTGAAACGCTACTTGACCTGTTACAGTTTTTGCAAATTCATTTGATTGCTCATAATTTTCGCGTAAAAGCTCCGTGCTCATGTTAATAATATTGATACCAGCAAATTGAACATAGCCTACATAGACAATTGCCGTTGATAGAAGAATAGCAACCCCAGACGACATGAATAGGTAAAGCTTGCTCTTCTTTAGTTTAATCGCACTTCCTATAACGACACCAAGTAATGCCAAAATAAAGGCAAATGGTAACATAGCTATGCCACTCGTTAAAGCGGTTAAGATACATCCTACTACTGCTACGAGTATTGTTGAGGAACGCTTGTAATTTGCGCTATACCAAGCAATCGGTAGTGGAGCAAATATTAGACCTACTATAAAAATGAATGGTACATATGCAGAAATAAGCATTAGAATCGTAAAGATTGCGGCCATCATTGAGCCTTGTACAAGCGCCTTTGTTTGATTTTTCGGCATTGAAAACCTTCCTTTTTTCAGTCAAACTTACTGACCTTTATTGTACCATTTTTTCAGGTTATTGAACAAAAAACGCTAAGAACAACTGGATGCTTTGTCATTAATTTTGTAGAAGTAATGACTAAAGCGTAAAATACATAGCTATATAGGAGATCTTTTACCGAAAAAGCATAACAAATTCACTCATTAAATTCTTTTATATATATTTAAATTTTTTACCAAAAAAAATTGATCTGCTTTAAAACAGTTACTACTACACGAAAAAAGGCTTTTAATCGAAATGATTATAAGCCGTTTTGTTTTTTAAAAATGTTACTTAGTCGATTGGTCATCTCATTCATACGTTCAGAAATACGATAGCGTTTTGTTTCTCAATCTCTAATATTTCATTTTTTCTTTATTCATGTCTCTTAAAAGTGTAATAAATTCTTATACTAATGGCAAATGGTAATTTATAGAGCAATTACTGAGATAAAATCAACCATATTACTAAAATAAGGCTAACCATTCCCACCTTCCATGTTACAAGATTAGCCTTCTTTAGCAGCAACTCCACTTTTTATAAATAAAAAAGCACAACAAAAGTTGATTAAACCTTGTTGTGCCTTTATTTATATCTTATTTGTCTTCTGCTACGAATGGAAGTAATCCCATGATACGAGAAACTTTGATAGCTGAAGTTAATTTACGTTGGTACTTAGCGCTAGTGCCAGTTACGCGACGTGGTAAGATTTTACCGCGCTCAGAGATGAATTTTTTTAATAAATCCACATCTTTATAGTCGATATGCGTAATGTTATTAGCAGTGAAGTAGCAAACTTTACGGCGTTTGCGGCCTCCGCGACGTGGTGCCATAGTGTGTCTCCTCCTTATCATTTTTTATTTTAGAAGTATTAGAATGGTAAATCATCCTCAGATACTTCTATCGGTCCTTTGCTATTAGCAAATGGATCCTCATCTACACGTGTATAATTCGGCTGATTCATAGGTGGTTGATTTTGCTGATAAGCATCGCCGCCAAATGAACCCTGCCCTGGCATAGCACCACCAAACTGTTGCTGTGGTTGTCCACCGCCATATGACGGTTGATTATTACCGTAAGTATTCTGCCCACCATATTGAGGAGCAGGAGCACCGCTAGCATTACGAGGCTCTAAAAACTGTACGCTATCTGCCACTACATCTGTTGTGTATACTCGTTTACCATCTTGTCCTTCATAGCTGCCTGTTTGAATGCGGCCTTCCACTCCAATTAAACTTCCTTTTCGCATGAAGTTTGCTAAGTTTTCAGCCTGTTTGCGCCATGCAACACAGCTAATGAAATCAGCTTCGCGATCACCTTGTTGGTTTGAGAATGTTCGATTCACAGCAACTGTAAATCTTGTAGACGCAACACCATTAGGCGTATAGCGTAGCTCAGGATCTTTTGTTAGTCTTCCAACTAATACGACACGGTTTATCATCAGAAATGCAACCTCCTTTTCAGCATTTTGTTAAAAATAAATAATTACGCTTCTTGGCGAACCGCAATGTGACGAATGATATCTTCGCTAATGTTAGCAAGACGTGTGTATTCGTTAATTGCTTCTGAAGTAGCGTTTACTTTCACGATTTGGTAGAAACCTTCGCGGAAGTCTTGAATTTCATAAGCTAAGCGGCGTTTGCCCCACTCTTTTGATTCGATGACTTCTGCACCGTTAGAAGTTAAGATTTCGTTGAAACGTTCAACTAAAGCTTTCTTCGCTTCGTCTTCAATGTTCGGACGTACGATGTACATTAATTCGTATTTTCTCATCTGTTTACACCTCCTTATGGACTTAGGCTCTCCTGTACACAGGGAGCAAGGAGCAAGTAATAATTATTACTCACATCAATGAATTGTAACATATAGATACATGTCTTTCAAGTCGCAAACTAACAATTCATTCTATATAATGAACTTAATTCATGAATGGAAGGATGATCTTCATGCTACCAGATAAAGAACCAATCGTAATAGAGTTGGATATAAAAAAATTAATGATGGACAATATTGTTGTCACAAGCGGTCTAGTCATATTATTTGTAGCTATTCAATATATTTGCTTTAAAGATTTTGATTTTTCATTTTGGAGTATGATTAGTGGGTCCATACTTTTTACCATCCTGTATATTGTATTCATTGTCTTACATGAAGCCTTTCATTTAATTGGTTTTATGGTCTTCGGAGGCGTTCCCTTTAAATCGTTAAAATACGGCCTGAATTTAGAGCTTGGGATAGCATACGCAACAACCGAACAACCTTTACCAAATCATGCAATGAAAAAAGCTTTATTACTTCCATTCTGGACAACTGGCGTCCTCCCTACAATTGCTGGTTTCTATTTTAACAGTACTGTTTTCATATTAGTTGGGGCTTTTTTAATAGCTGGGGCAGTAGGTGATTTTTCCATGTATAAAGAATTGTGCAAATATCCAAAAAATGCATTAATACAGGATGATCCTCATTTACCAAAGCTTTATGTATATACGCCTGAGGAAAAGAGATAACTGAGGTAATTCATCTTACAAATAGAATCTGCTTGAATCCAAGCAGATTCTATTATTGAAACAAGATTATGGCGTTAAAAAACCATGCTGTGCTGCTGTATATAAATTTCTCCAAATACGATTAATCGAAGATGTCTCTGTAATCGCATCCATACCAAGTCTACGTATTAAGTTATTGGAAATATCTACGCAAGCTGCTGCAATGTCTTTACTCATCCGAGAAAATTGTTGTAGTTCTTCATCGGTCAACTCATGACCTTCTTTATGTTTTTTCCAGTATTCATCTAACATTGAATAAAATTGCTCTTCAAGCTGTCTAAAGTTCTTCTGTTGTTGCATCAATATAAATTGTATGGCGCCCAAACGTTCTGTACGGCTTGGGTCATGGTTTCTATCCTTCACTAAAATAGCTGTCTCTTCTAAGAAATTTTCTGTTATCCCAAGGCAAACACTTAAAAAAGAAGCTTCCGCAAATGCGCCAAACGGAAAACTATGTACTGCACTTTCATACTTGTTTTTAATTGTGCCCAATTGGAACGTTTCCTCTCGTGGCACCCAAACATTTTGCACACGGATCGTATGACTAGCTGTCGCTTTTAAGCCTATTGCTTGCCAATCATTAAGAACTTCTACTTGATCTCGATTTACGGAGCAACTAACGATTTCATCTGTTCTAATACCTTCATTCTCAACAAAGCAATTCATCGTAAAAGTTGTAGCATAATCTGCTCCACTACAATACTTCCATTGACCTGTTACACGGTAGCCCCCATCTATTTTTACTGCTGTGCCTGTAGGATAGCCACTGCCTGCGATGACTGCATTTCTTGGTGAAAATATTTTTTCACAAACCTCTTTGTTTAATGTTGGAATAAATGCATTACCTCCTGTACCTATTGTGACAAGCCAGCCAAAGTTACCATCAAGTACAGACATCTGTTGGAATACTTTAATACCTTCTAGTAAATCTAAATCTTTACCGCCTAATTCCTTTGCTGTGAACAGTTTAAACAATTGATGTTCATAAATAAGCTCTAATATATCTTCTGGTAATCTACCTAACTCTTCAATTTCTAAACCACGCTCTTTTATTTGTAATATAGTCATACTAGCCTACCCTCCGGATTGAAAATTCAGATAAGTATATAGACAAAAAAAGGCAATCTTTTAAAAGATTGCCCCTGTTCGTATTTTACACATTGAAACGGAATAACATAATATCGCCGTCTTGCACTACATATTCTTTACCTTCAAGACGTACTTTACCAGCTTCCTTAGCAGCTGCTTGAGAACCAGCCTCTACTAAATCATTGAAGGCAACTGTTTCTGCACGAATAAATCCACGTTCAAAGTCTGTGTGAATGATTCCAGCACATTGTGGTGCTTTCATGCCTTTACGGAATGTCCATGCACGTACCTCTTGTACCCCAGCAGTGAAATAAGTTGCTAGTCCTAGTAAATCATATGAAGTACGGATTAATTGATCTAAACCAGATTCTTTAATGCCTAATTCTTCTAAGAACATTGCTTTTTCTTCATCATCAAGCTCAGAAATTTCTTCCTCGATTTTGGCACAAATTGTGATAACTTGAGCACCTTCAGCAGCTGCATACTCACGTACCTTTTGTACATATTCATTATTATCTGCGTCAGCAACTTCATCTTCTGAAACGTTTGCCACATAAAGCATAGGCTTAATTGTTAAAAGATGAAGTCCTTTAATAACCTTTAGTTCGTCCTCTGAAAGCTCTGCAGCGCGTGCTGGTCGACCGTTTTCTAATTGTTCTTTAATTTTCAGAAGAACAGGTTCTTCAATCATTGCTTCTTTGTCTTTTTGCTTTGCCATTTTGCTAACACGTTGTAATCGCTTATCAACAGATTCTAAATCGGCAAGGGCAAGCTCTAGATTAATAACCTCAATATCGTCAATTGGATCAACTGCACCTGATACGTGTGTAATATTTTCATCTACGAAACAACGTACTACTTGGCAAATTGCATCTACTTCACGAATATGAGCAAGGAATTTGTTCCCTAAACCTTCACCTTTTGAAGCGCCTTTTACGATACCAGCAATATCAGTAAACTCAAATGCTGTTGGTACTGTTTTTTTAGGTATTACTAATTCTGTTAATTTATCTAAACGTGCGTCTGGTACTTCAACAATACCGACGTTTGGATCGATTGTTGCGAATGGATAGTTTGCAGCCAATGCGCCCGCTTTTGTAATTGCGTTAAATAATGTTGATTTTCCTACGTTAGGTAAACCAACGATTCCAGCTGTTAATGCCATGAATGGACACAACCTTTCTATGATCTGTTCAAAATTTCCCGTACTAACGGATACTGTGAGGTTACAGAAGTCCTCACTGATTAATCACTGTATAACCCTATCTATTATATTGATTCACTCATAAAAAGTCTAATACACATCGAAGTTAGTCTTCACTAGCGGAAATTAAAACCTTTTTCATTTTTTTCTCAAATTCGCGACGTGGAATCATGACACTATGCTGACAGCCTTCACATTTAATGCGTACATCTGCCCCCATTCGAATAATTTTCCACTTATTTGTGCCGCATGGGTGCTGCTTTTTCATTTCAACAACATCGTTTAAACCAAATTTCTTCGCTTCCATATTACTCATTTCTCCCCCTCTTCATTTCCATTCACACCATAGAACATCATTTTCGGATGAGCCATTGGTATATTATTTTCTTCAAAGAGTTTTGTAACATCGCGACGAATAGTACGAGCCACCCCGTATTGTTGTTGTGGTAATGTTTCTGCGGCTATACGAATCGTTACCTCTGTACCTTTAACATTTTGTACACCTAAAAAGACAGGTACTGCTACAAGTTCTTTATGAATTTCAGGTAAAGTATTTAAATACTTTTTAATAATAGATTCTGCTCTTTCAAAATCGGCATCGGTCGTCATTTGTAAATCTATATAAATTTTAGAGTTGTTGACAGAATAATTGACAACATCACCAATCGAACCATTCGGTATAATAAATTGCTCTCCAGTAGAACCATTAATCTTTGTTGTACGTAAGCCTATCTCTACAACAGTTCCTTCAGCTGCATTTATTTTTATATAATCGCCAACACCAAATTGATCTTCAAAAATAATAAAGAATCCAGTAATGACATCCTTTACCAAGCTCTGCGCACCAAAACCGATTGCTAAACCAAGAATCCCCGCTCCCGCCAATAAACCTGCTATCTGAATGTGTAAGATAGGAAGAATCGCCATGATTGCTGAAAAATAAACGGCATAGGAGATGACGCTTTGTAATAATCTTGAAATTGTTTTTTGTCGGCGTTCTGAGTGGTTTAAAGGTGAACTCATCCGCATTAAAAACACTTTCTTAATAAACTTTTTACCTAATCGTACAGCTAACCAAGATGCAATCAAAATAACAGTAATCTTCATTGAAGCTTTTGTTATATTTATCCAAAGATCCTCTGACATCAACATGTCCCAATAGTGCTTTAATACCTTTTCGTTAAAGTAATCCATTTATACCACCTCTTGAATAACTTGCTAAAAATTTGCGTATACTGCATAAAAATCGAGCACTTCTTACAAATAAAAAGGAAAGTGAGTTTTTTTATGAATACTATACCAAAATTATTACTCCCTTATTCTCTTCATCATGAAAGTAAAAATATCGTTTGGCAGTTAAGTACATTATTTTTAGAACATATACCCTTTCATCATGAACGCCTTATTTTCTGTTGTATTGGAAGTGACCGTTGTACAGGTGATACACTTGGTCCATTAACAGGTAGCTTCCTCAAAAAGTCTGTTAGTTTTCCATATGAAATTGTAGGCTCTTTAGACAATCCTTTGCATGCTCTTAATTTAAACACTACTATGCAACAGCTACACAATCATACTATAAAACCTTTCATCATTGCGATTGATGCATGCCTCGGAAGTGAACAAAACGTTGGACATATTTCTGTACAAAATGGACCTATTTTTCCAGGAAAAGCTGTAAAGAAAGAATTACCTCCCATCGGCGATATTTCCATTAAAGGAATAGTCAATGTTGGAGGCTTTATGGAAATGCTTGTTTTACAAAATACAAGACTTCATATTTCTTATGCAATGGCGGAAAAACTTTCAAGAGCTCTATTGCTCGCCGCACATCGTTATTCATTGAAAAATATAGAAGATAGCAACCACAATACCGACAACGATGAGACTTGGCAACAAGTTGGCAGCCTTGATCTTAGTTAAGCCCGCTATATTTAAACCAATGGCAAAAATCATAACACCGCCTACAGCAGTCATTTCATGTATAAACATTTGTAGTGCAGCATCTGGTATAAAGGAGCTGATAACACCTGCAAAAAGTGCAATTAATCCTTGATAGACGAATACAGGGAATGCAGATAATAGTACTCCAATACCTAATGTAGATGCCAATATTATCGATATAAATCCATCGATTAATCCTTTCGTAATAAGTATATTATGATCATTACGCAGACCACTATCGAGTGCACCAATGACACCCATAGAACCAACTACAAATATTAAAGAGGCCGTTACAAAACCTTCTGCTATGCCAATTTGATTATTATCAGTACGATTTTTACTGAATAAAGATTCTACCCATTGTCCAAGTCTATTCATTTGCTTATCTAAATCTAGCCACTCACCAATTACTGTACCTACTACTAAACTTATCATTAAAATAATAAAATTATCACTTTCAAAGCCCATTTTAATCCCTAAAAGTGCAACTGCTAAACCGATAATAGATAATACAGTAGACTTCATTGATTCAGGTATGTTTTTAAAAATTCGTCCTACCAATGCACCTACCATAATAAGCAGAGCGTTAATTAATGCCCCTAGTAATACCACATCCCAACCCTTCCTTCTCTCTAGAAAAATAGAGAGCGCCTTGTAGTTCGGCGCTCTGATTACGTTATCGATATTTTTCTTACTCTTCCTGTAAATTTAATATTTCTAAAATACGTTCTAAATCATCTTCAGAATAAAATTCAATTTCAATTTTACCTTTATTATTCGCTTTCCTAATTTGTACATTTGTTCCGAAGTAATCACGTAACTGTGATTCCTTAGCTGCAACGAATATATCTTTTTTCTTTGGTTGAGTTGTTTCACGTGAAACTTCTTCATTTAAGTTGTGTACTAACATTTCAACTTGTCGTACATTTAAACCTTGTTTAATGACCTTATTTGCCACTTCTGATATTCTTCTTTTATTTTTTAATCCAAGTAACGCTCGTCCTTGTCCCATAGATAATGTTCCATCATTCATAAACTCTCGAACATCCTCTGGCAATGCAAGTAAACGAACATGATTGGCAATATGTGGTCTACTTTTACCTAATCTTTTGGATAGCTCCTCTTGTGTTAAATGTAAGCTCTCCATTAAGCTATGATATGCCTCAGCCTCTTCAATAACTGTCAAATCTTCACGCTGTAAATTTTCTAAAATGGCTAGCTCCATCATTTGCGCATCTGAAAACTCTTTTATAATAGCCGGAATAACCTCTAACCCTGCTAATTGAGTCGCTCTATAGCGGCGTTCTCCAGCAACGATTTCATATTTACGTCCTTTTTTACGTACAGCAATTGGCTGTAAAATACCATGTTCCTGTATAGAGTCAGCTAATTCTTGTAAAGCTTCTTCATCGAAAATTTTACGAGGCTGAAATGGATTTGCGACGATCAGCTCTAATTGTATTTCTTCCACTTGCCCACTTTGTTCTATAGACTCTCCAGGAAATAAGGCACCTATGCCTCTCCCTAAACCTTTAGCCATTTTTAATCACTTCCCTCGCCATCTCTAAATACACTTCAGCACCTCTTGATTTTGCGTCATAAATGATAATCGGCTGCCCATGACTTGGAGCCTCACTTAAACGCACATTACGAGGAATAATTGTTTTGTATACTTTATCTTGAAAATATTTTTTTACTTCATCAATAACTTGTAAGCCTAGGTTTGTTCGTGCATCAAGCATCGTCAATAATACACCATCAATGTATAATTGCTGATTTAAATGTTTTTGCACTAAACGGACAGTTGATAACAACTGACTTAACCCCTCTAATGCGTAATATTCGCATTGTACAGGAATAATAAGCGCATCCGAAGCGGTTAAAGCATTAATTGTTAGGAGCCCTAACGAAGGTGGGCAATCAATAATAATATAGTCATAATCTTCTTTTACATCTTGAAGTGCATGCTTTAAACGTACTTCTCTGGAAATTGTCGAAACTAATTCAATTTCTGCTCCGGCTAGTGAAATGGTTGCTGGAACGATTGCTAAGTTTTCGACATTTGTTTGTTGAATGACATCTTTAACGTTTTCATCATCAATTAATACATCATAAATACAGCCTTGAAGTTCTCCTTTATTAACGCCAAGTCCACTCGTTGTATTTCCTTGTGGATCAGTATCGATTAAGAGCACTTTCTTCCCTAAATATGCTAGACAAGCGCTCAAATTAACCGATGTCGTTGTTTTTCCTACGCCACCCTTTTGATTGGCGATTGCTATAATTCTACCCATTTAAAAGCACCTGCTTTCATCTATCAAAGTTCACTTTGACAAATCATTTGTAAAATCACTGATCTATTATGCCTCGGCATAATTGCGTCCGGAATCGGCTTTGAAGCGGATGTTTGGGTACCCGCTGAAAAGTAACTTAAACCCTCGTTCACTTATCTCACCACTTATAGAGGTGAGAGACTTCTGTACCTGTCACTACACTTTCGTTACAAAAACACTTGCTAAAAGAAGTTAAATACCTCTATCTTACTTTCATTCTATCAAAAAAATAGAAAATAGTTGTATAAAATATTAAGAATATATGCAAAAAAGGAGACATCTCAGAAATATTACTGAAATGTCTCCTCTTTATAGAGATATAAAAGTCAATTCTTTATTTTTCTAATATAATTTCAATTACGATTTATTACTTTTTCTTTTTAGGTATTTTCACTGTAATTTGATAATATTCCTCTGTATCTTCTTCTTCGGTCTTAACTGTTATACCACTCTTTGTTACCATAGATAACGATTGTTTAATCGTATTTAAAGCAATGCGTACATCTTTACTAATAGCCTTACGTCTTGGCTTTACTTTCTTCGGTTCCGCTTCTTCTTGAACTTCTGCCTCTGGATGTAATAAAGAATAAATTTGCTCTTCTAACTGACGAACGTTCCAATCATTCTCAATCGTTTGTTGTAAAACTTCTAGCTGTAATGGCTGATCTTTAATAGCAATTAATGCTCGTGCATGTCGTTCAGAGATTTCACGCTTCAAAATAGCTTGCTGCACTTCTTGAGGCAACTTTAATAAACGTAATTTATTGGCTACCGTGGATTGTCCTTTTCCAAGTCGTTGGGCCAAAGCTTCTTGTGTCAGCTCATGAAGCTCTAATAATTTTTGATAGGCAACAGCTTCTTCAATTGCTGTTAATTCTTCACGCTGTAGGTTCTCAATTAACGCGATAGAGGCTGTTTCCTTATCAGTTAAATTTCTTATGATTGCTGGAACTTCTGTCCATTGTAGCTTTTTCATTGCTCGATAACGACGCTCACCAGCAATGATTTCATATTGATTTTCTGCTGTTTTACGTACAACAATTGGCTGAATCACACCATGCGTATGAATGGTTCTTGATAATTCTTCAATTTTTTCATCATCAAAAATAGTACGTGGCTGAAAACGGTTAGGCACAATTTGATCAATAGGTAGCTTTATAACTTCTTCTGCTGCATGAACCGCCTCTGCTTGTTCTACTTCATTTTTCACAATAGGCTCAGTTTTATTCCCGCCTCCAAAAAAACGTGAAAAAGGACTTTTCATCCAAGTGGCACCACCTTTAAGTAACTATCTTGCTCTGTTTTATTCTATTATTATTTATTATATTTCTTAAAATGTATATAGTTCATAGATGTCATTTGCGTGAACCATCCATAACTAGTATGTATGCTCAAAATAGAAAAAATATTTTCTACTTTGAGAAGTTTCACATGAAACACTAATTATTGAATCGGTGTTTTATTTGGTACACCTGGTTTACGCGGGTATTTTTTTGGTGTTCCTTTTATTTTATCAAAGATATACAACATACGGTCACTTTCTTCAACAGGTAGCTGGAAAGAAAATTCTTCTTTTAGTGCAACCCCTAATGTAGCCAATGCTTTTTTTGCATCTTTTAACTCTTCCGCACCAGCTGCTGCTTTTAAAGCAACAAAATAGCCACCTTGCTTCGCTAGTGGTACACATAACTCTGATAAGACCGATAATCGTGCTACCGCACGAGCTGTTACAACATCAAACTGTTCACGATATTTAGCATTTTGAGCAAATTCCTCTGCACGGGCATGTACAAAATGCATATTCTCTAATTGTAACTCATCACTTAAATGATTTAAAAATGTAATTCTTTTATTTAAAGAATCGACAATTGTTACATGTAAATGTGGGAAACAGATTTTAATTGGAATACTTGGGAAACCAGCACCTGCTCCAACATCACAAACTGTCGTCACTTTTGAAAAATCAAAATAGAAAGAGGCACTAATCGAATCATAGAAGTGCTTTAAATAAACACCTTCTAAATCCGTAATAGCCGTTAAGTTCATCTTTTCATTCCACTCAACAAGTAACTCAAAGTATTTTTTGAATTGAGCCATCTGCTTTTCAGAAAGTTCAATGCCCTTCTTCTTTAGAGCTTCGATAAATTGTTGTTCGTTCATGTAAAGTCTCCTTTTTCTATATGGCTTTACTATCCCTATTATTGATTTGTAATCATCAAATCAACTTTGTAAAAATAGCATAGCCTTAAAAATAGGAAGCGGGCACAAAAGGTATGCCCGCCTCTTATTCACTTTACTGTTGTTCATTATTCACCGCTGACGCGTGCTATTTTACCTTGCTCAATATAAACAAGTAATATTGAAATATCTGCAGGGTTTACACCAGAGATTCGCGATGCTTGGGCAATGGAAAGTGGTGTAACTTGTTTTAATTTTTGTCGAGCTTCTGTTGCTAGACCTGAAATAGCGTCATAATCAATATTTTCTGGGATTTTTTTATTCTCCATTTTATGAAGCTTTTCAACTTGTTGCAATGCTTTTTCAATATAACCTTCGTATTTAAGCTGAATTTCAATTTGTTCTTTCACTTCATCCGAAAACTCTATATCTGCTGGAATTAACGAAGAAACTAATTCATAATGCATTTCTGTACGTTTTAATAAATCCGCTCCACGGATACCATCTTTTAGCTCACTACCGCCTACAGAGCGAATGGTAGCTTGTGTTACTTCATTTGGTTTAATAATAACTTCACGGAGACGTGCAATTTCGTTTTCAATCAGCTCTTTTTTCTCATTGAATTTTGCATGTCTTTCCTCAGTAACCATTCCCATATTGTAACCTAGCTCTACTAAACGTAAATCAGCGTTATCATGACGAAGTAGTAAACGATATTCTGCGCGAGATGTTAGTAAGCGATACGGTTCATTTGTTCCTTTTGTTACTAGATCATCAATTAATACGCCAATATAAGCATCTGAGCGACTTAAGATTAATTCTTGTTTACCAAGTACATTAGCAGCAGCATTTATCCCAGCCATTACGCCTTGAGCGGCCGCTTCCTCGTAACCTGATGTGCCGTTGATTTGACCAGCAGTATATAAGCCTTTAATACGTTTTGTTTCTAAAGTTGGCCACAATTGTGTTGGCACGATTGCATCGTACTCAATAGCATAGCCAGCACGCATCATTTCTGCGTTTTCTAAGCCTGGGATTGATTTTAGTAAACGTGTTTGTACATGCTCTGGTAAGCTAGTTGATAAACCTTGTACATATACTTCACGTGTATTGCGACCTTCTGGCTCTAGGAAGATTTGGTGGCGCGGTTTATCGTTAAATCGCACAACTTTATCTTCAATAGAAGGGCAATAACGTGGACCCGTACCTTTAATCATCCCTGAGTACATCGGTGAAAGATGTAGGTTTGCCTCGATAATTTCATGTGTTTCTAGGCTTGTATAAGTTAACCAGCAAGGTAGCTGATCCATGATGAATTCAGTTGTTTCAAAACTGAATGCACGTGGAACCTCATCTCCTGGTTGTATCTCTGTTTTATCATAATCAATTGTACGGTTATTCACTCGTGGTGGTGTACCTGTTTTAAAACGCACAAGGTCAAAACCAAGCTCTTTTAAGTTATCAGCTAAACGAATTGACGGTTGTTGGTTATTAGGACCACTTGAATATTTTACGTCACCAATAATGATTTCACCACGAAGGAATGTACCTGTTGTGATAACAACTGTTTGAGCGCGGTAAATAGCACCAATTTGTGTAATAACACCTTGTACTTCCCCGTCCTCAATTATTAGTTCTTCCACCATTCCTTGCTGAATTGTCAAATTCTCAGTTTCCTCCAAGATGCGTTTCATTTCTTGTTGGTATAAAACTTTGTCCGCTTGTGCACGTAATGCACGCACAGCAGGACCTTTCCCTGTATTTAACATCCGCATTTGAATATGCGTTTTATCAATAACTTTCCCCATGACGCCACCTAATGCGTCAATTTCTCGTACTACGATTCCTTTGGCAGGACCACCAATGGAAGGATTGCATGGCATAAATGCAATCATATCTAAATTGATTGTTAACATCAGTGTGTTAGCACCCATTTTGGCAGCAGCATGTGCAGCTTCAGATCCTGCGTGGCCTGCGCCAATTACGATAACATCAAACGTGCCTGCCTCATAATTTGTTGGCATAGCTCGTATCTTCCTTTCTTTAGTAAAATTATTTTCCTAAGCAGAACTGTGAAAATAACTGATTGATTAGGCTTTCCTGTACTGTGTCGCCGATAATTTCACCAAGTATTTCCCAAGTTCTAGTGACATCTATTTGCACCATATCAACAGGTACACCAGCTTGTGCTCCAGCTAATGCATCCTCGACCGTTGCTTGTGCTTGATGAAGTAATGCAATATGTCTTGCATTTGAAACATATGTTAAATCGCCCGCTTCAATTTGCCCTTCAAAGAATAACGCGGCAATCGCTTCCTCTAGCTCTGCGATACCTTCTTCCTGTAAAAGAGAAGTTGTCACAACGCGATGATTGCCTGCTAGCTCTTTAACGCGAGCTACATCAATTTTTTGCGGTAGATCTGTTTTATTGACAATAACGATGTAATCCATCGCTTGAATTGTTTCGAAGAGACGCTCATCCTCAGCAGTCAATTCCTCTGCGAAGTTTAAAACAAATAAAATTAAATCCGCGCCACGCAGAGCCTCACGTGAACGTTCAACACCAATTCGTTCAACGATATCCTCTGTCTCTCGAATACCAGCTGTATCGACTAAACGAAGCGGAACACCACGTACATTCACGTACTCTTCTATAATATCACGAGTTGTACCTGCTATATCTGTCACAATAGCCTTATTCTCCTGTACTAAACTATTTAAAAGAGAAGATTTCCCAACGTTTGGGCGGCCTAAAATAACAGTTGATAGACCCTCTCGTAATATTTTTCCCTGAGAAGATGTTTGCAAAAGTTTAATAATTTCATTTCGTACCCACGTACATTTTTCTACTAATACGGGTACCGTCATCTCTTCTACATCATCATACTCCGGATAATCTATATTAACCTCTACTTGCGCTAATGTCTCTAGTAATGCTTGGCGTAAGTCACCAATTAAACGCGATAATTTGCCATCCATTTGCCCCAAAGCAACATTCATCGCTCTATCAGTTTTTGCTCTTATTAAATCCATGACTGCTTCAGCCTGTGATAAATCAATACGTCCATTTAGGAACGCGCGTTTTGTAAATTCACCTGGCTCCGCGAGTCTTGCCCCATTTGTTAATACTAGCTTTAATACACGGTTAACCGAAACTAGTCCCCCGTGACAGTTAATTTCGATTACATCCTCACGGGTGAAGGTTTTAGGTCCGCGCATTAATGACAGCATTACTTCCTCTACAATCTCATTTGTCTTTGGATCGACCAAATGTCCATAATGAATTGTATGTGAAGCTTTTGTTGTTAAACTTTTCCCACCAGGCGATCTGAATATTTTATCTGCAATTGCGACTGCTTCGTCCCCACTTAAGCGAACAATAGCAATAGCTCCTTCACCCATCGGTGTAGATATCGCAGCAATTGTATCGAACTCCATTAAATGACCTCCTTAACGTTATCCACATGTGGATAAATAAAACCGACCAATACTTACTAACACCTTAGACTAACATATTTTTGATAAAATCTAAAGTAAGGATAATTTCCAATTGTGGATAATAAGAGAGCTCTACATTATAACACGTACTTCGACAAAAATTGCAAATGCTAGAACGTTCTTTCTAGATCATAAAAAAACTATTTTGCCAATGTAATTAAGGTGTCAATGAATAAAGTATGGTTCTTCGACAAAACAAAGGGTTGATTTCCGTTCTAGGCTACTCGCTCACGAGAGACGAGTAACAACATAAAAAAAGTCATTTTATCATGACGATAAAATGACTTTAGATTTTTGCCTGTATGTTTTTACGAAGTTTAGCGAAGTTTAGCCGTTCTTTACAGGTTCAATGACTAAATAACGATTAGGCTCCGTTCCTTCTGAATATGTTTCAATATCAAGGCGATTTGCCAATTGATTATGAATAATTTTTCTTTCGTACGACTGCATTGGCTCAAATGTCACACGCTGATTTAAGCGAAGTGCTTTATCCGCCATACGATCTGCCAGTAACTCCAAAGCTACTTGGCGACGTTCACGATAGTTTTCTACGTCTAATTTCACCATTAAGAACTGTTTTGCACTTTTATTTAACACAAGTTGTGTTAATTGCTGCAAGGAATTTAATGTTTGACCACGTTTCCCTATTAGCAGTGCAGCTTTCTCGCTCTTCAGTTGAAATAATACATATTTCCCTTCACGTGTCGTTTCAATTTCAAGATCATGAATATCCAATTGTTCAGCAATATTTACTACGTAAGCCTTCGCTTCTTCAATTGGGTTTACTGAGGTTTCTTCTTCCTCTTTTTGTTCCTCTACGACTTGTTGAACAGCTTCGATATCACTTGGTTGTTCAGAAACTTGTGAACTTATTGCTTCAACATCATCTATTACTGTTGGTTCGACAAATTGAGTCGTATTTTGCTGTTCAGCTTTTTCTTCTTCAATTGTTGATCGAACCTGTACTTCCTTTACTGTTACACGAACTTCTGCAGATCGTGCCCCAAAACCTAAAAATCCTTTTTTACCTTCTTGTAAAACTTCAACATCTACTTGTTCACGGGTTTTGCCAAGTTTCTGTAACGCCAATGAGATCGCTTCTTGTGTTGTTGCGCCTATTTGCGTAAGTTGTTTCACTTTTTAGCCCCTCCATTTTGAGCAGGTTGTGTTTTATTTTTTTCCCAAGGTTTGTAAATAAACAGGTTTTGAGCAATCGAAATAATGTTACCGACTACCCAGTATAATGATAATGCTGCTGGTAATGCCATACCGAAAGCAATAATCATAAATGGCATAATGTACATCATTATTTTCATTTGAGGGTTATCCATCGCTGGGCCCGTACGTAAAACGATAAATTGCATTAAACCAGCAGTAATTGCTAGTGCTGGCGCAGTTTCTGCTAACGGGAAAATAAAGAAATTCCCTAAATCAAAAGCAGGTGTAGCATTCATACGACTAATCGCATGATAGAAACCAATTAAAATTGGCATTTGAATGAATACAGGTAAACATCCAGCAAGTGGATTGACACCAGACTCACTCATAAGCTGCATCATCTCTTTTTGATACTGTTGCTGTGTCTGTGCATCCTTAGAAGCATACTTCTTTTGCAATTCTTTCAATTTCGGCTGAATTTCTTGCATTTTTTTAGAGCTCTTTGTTTGTTTAATCATTAATGGAAGAACCGCTAAACGAATAATAATCGTTACAACAATAATCCCCCATGCATATGAACCGAGCATATCAGCAAAGTATTTAATCGCTGACACTAAAGGCCAAACAATGAATTCATTCCAGAAGCCTGTGCTTTCTTTGGAGATTGGTTCTTTGAATTCTGTACAACCAGATAGTAGTAATGCTACAGATGCTAGCGACAAAATTACCCAAAGTTGTTTCTTCAACCTTTTTCCCCCTACAAATACTATTCACTTTTTCTAAAACTATATGCGTTCTCTTCTTTAGACATTTACAGTTTCCTGCTACTGAATAAAGTTATCAGTTATTTTATCATGCATATAACGTTTCACTCTACTAAATATTCTAACAATGTGCACATATTTACTAAGTAATGTTACTAATAATTCATATATTGTAGTGAAATTCTATTTAAAAATACCCTAGTGAGTATTTCCAGCAACTTCACTTTTGCGCAGAAACGCTTCTATTCACCACTTTGGTTGCCATCCATATTACGTCTTCTTTAATACTTTTGCGATTCGTAGTACATGCTGCAAACTCTGTTTTATTTCATGAAAATCCATAGTGGCCGCCGGTTGTCTGGCGATAATAACATAGTCCATATTCGACTTTAGCTCATCCTTTAATTCATGAATACTTTGTCGAATATAGCGTTTGATCTGGTTGCGTGTTACTGCATTACCAAGCTTTTTACTAACCGATAATCCTACACGAAATTCTGCTTGTCCCTCTTTTTCTAAAAAATATACGACAAACTGACGATTAGCGAAAGATTTACCCTTTTTAAACACCTTTTGAAAATCATCGTTTTTCTTCACTCGTTGGCGTTTTTTCATTTCTTTCACCTGCTACTCGATAATTATCCTTTAATCCTCATTTCTAGGTTTACCAAAAATAAAGAAAAAAAAGACCACTGATGTGTCTCAGTGGACTTATTTTATGCTGATAATACTTTTCTTCCTTTACGACGGCGAGCAGCAAGAACTTTGCGACCGTTTTTCGTGCTCATACGTGCGCGGAAACCGTGAACTTTGCTGTGCTTACGTTTTTTTGGTTGGTAAGTACGTTTCATTTATATAGACACCTCCTGATTGAGTTGAATTTTTCAACATACAGACCTGAATATTATATAAAGTAACTAGTGATTTTGTCAATGAATTTTATAAATTTCTATATTAAGCGAGTCTATGTCTATCTTTTTACTACGATCATCTTCTACTGATACAAATATAAATTATCCACAGAATACTTGTTTTTTTTACACAGAGTTGTGTATAGTATTTTTTGCATTATTTTTTATCCACAACATTTATCTACACCTTTTTCACATAAGCAGACCTTGTGGACAACTTGGGAGTGCATAAATGAAAGGTGTGTGGATAAGTTTCACAAACTATTGAAATAGCTTTGTTTTTCTGATACGATATCTGTGCTTCACTTTGTTGAAAACTGAAATGAACTTTTATTTTATCCACAACTGTTAATATGCTGTGGATAATTTTTATCACAGCCTTTGGTTAACTTTTATCCACAACTTGTGAGTTTGTGGACTAGTTGTAAAATGAACGTATTTACCGTTTCTATAAATGCGCTTTTAGTATTGTAATTGTATTGAACTGAAAAGGAGATTAGCAGCTTGGAACATTTAGAAGAACTATGGAATAATGTCCTGGCTCAAGTTGAACAAAAAATTTCTAAACCAAGCTTCGAAACGTGGCTAAAGTCTACTAAACTACTTTCCTACAATGGTAGTGGTTCTACTGTGACAATTGCTGCGCCAAATTCGTTTGCTCGAGACTGGCTTGAAAATCATTATATTCATTTGATTACAGGTATATTAACGGAGCTTACAGGCGAAGACTTGCTTATTAAATTTGTTGTTCAAAAAAACCAGGATTCGGACGATTTCGATTTACCAGCGCCGATTATCCAAGCAAAAAATGACGATCACCATGATATTTCACCAGGTATGTTAAACCCGAAATATACTTTTGATACGTTTGTTATTGGCTCTGGTAACCGCTTTGCACATGCTGCCTCGCTAGCTGTCGCAGAAGCGCCTGCGAAGGCTTATAACCCATTTTTTATCTATGGGGGAGTAGGGCTTGGCAAAACACACTTAATGCATGCGATTGGTCATTATGTACTGGAACATAATCCAAATGCGAAAGTGGTATATTTATCATCTGAAAAATTTACAAATGAATTTATTAATTCAATTCGAGATAATAAGGCACTTGATTTCCGCAATAAATATCGCAATGTAGATGTACTGCTAATTGATGATATTCAATTTCTAGCTGGAAAAGAATCAACTCAAGAAGAATTTTTCCATACTTTTAATACATTGCATGAAGAATCGAAACAAATTGTTATTTCCAGTGACCGTCCTCCTAAGGAAATACCGACATTGGAAGATCGTTTACGTTCTAGATTCGAATGGGGGCTAATTACAGATATTGCGCCTCCTGATTTGGAAACTCGTATCGCCATTCTTCGAAAAAAGGCAAAGGCTGATGGTCTAGAAGTGCCAAATGAAGTCATGCTCTATATTGCGAACCAGATTGACTCCAATATTCGGGAGCTTGAAGGTGCGCTTATTCGCGTCGTTGCCTATTCATCACTTGTTAACAAGGATATTAATGCGACTTTGGCTGCTGAAGCATTAAAGGATATTATCCCTAATTCAAAGCCACGAACTGTCACAATATTAGACATTCAAAATGCAGTAGGAGAGCACTTTAACATTCGATTAGAGGATTTTGCCGCGAAAAAACGTACAAAGTTAATTGCCTTTCCACGTCAAGTCGCCATGTTTTTATCTCGCGAATTAACAGATTTTTCGCTGCCGAAAATTGGCGAAGAATTTGGTGGACGTGACCATACTACTGTTATTCATGCTCACGAAAAAATATCTTCTATGTTGAAAAATGACGCTCAACTACAGCAAGATATTAAACAAATTCGAAGCATGCTAGGAAAATAATTCTGTGGACAACACTAATGTTTAAACACAAACTTATACACAGTCTATCTACATGTGGATAGACTGATTTTATTCACTTGAAAACACTTATCCACAAATCCACAGGGCCTATTACTATATCTTTTTTATTTTATATAAATAAATAATATAAATATGTGAGGGAAAACGAATGAAATTTGATATTTTACGTGACCGTTTATTAGAGGGTTTAAATGATGTCATGAAAGCCGTAAGTTCAAAAACGACTATTCCAATTTTAACGGGGATAAAAATTGATGTAACAGATGAGGGTATTCGCTTAACAGGTAGTGATGCTGATATTACAATTCAAACATTTATTCCAGTTGAAGAAGATGGTCAACAAATAATTCATATTACAGAAACAGGATCAATTGTTGTACAAGCTCGTATGTTTAATGAAATTGTACGTAAGTTACCAACAAATGAGGTTGAAATTCAAGTAACAACTGGTTTCCAAACTCATATCCGTTCAGGTAAATCTGAATTCCACTTAATTGGCTCTGATGCTGCTGAATATCCTTTATTACCCGAATTAACAGAGGATCAAAAATTTACTATTCCTGCAGATCTATTAAAGTCAATTATCCGTGAAACAGTATTCGCTGTTGCCACTTCAGAAAGTAGACCGGTGTTGACAGGTGTAAACTGGCAGATAAAAAACGAAACATTAATCTGTGTTGCAACAGATAGCCACCGTTTGGCAAGACGTAAAGTTCAACTGGAAAATTTACCTGAAGTTGAACACAGCGTTGTAATTCCTGGTAAAAGTTTAAATGAGTTAAATAAAGTTTTAGAAGATTCTACAAATCTTGTGCAAATTGTTATGACAAGCCAACAAGTGTTATTTAAAACTGGAGAAGTGTTATTCTTCTCTCGCTTACTTGAAGGTAACTACCCAGATACATCACGTTTAATTCCAGAAGAGTATCAAACAAATCTAACAATTAACGGTAAATCGTTATTACAAGCAATCGATCGTGCATCTCTTGTTGCTCGTGGCGATCGTAATAATGTTGTCCGTTTTGAGATTTTAGGTAATCAAGCTGTTGAAGTTTCTTCTAATTCTCCAGAAATAGGTAAGGTTCAAGAGGAAATTCCTGTTGAATCATTAGAGGGGGAAAACTTGAAAATTTCTTTCAGTGCGAAATACATGATGGAAGCATTGAAAGCAATAGATGGTCAAGATGTAGTCATTCAATTTACAGGAGCAATGAGACCGTTTATTTTACGTTCAGTTCATGACGATGCTATTTTACAGTTGATTTTACCTGTACGTACTTACTAAAATTTAAACAATTTTTGATGGAGAGAATAAACTCCATCATTTCAAACTCTAAATACTTTGAAAAACGTTATGATAGTCGCTAGTTGCGGCTATCTTTTTTTACTTATGGCGAATTTTTAGGTATGATAGAGAGATAGACAGTCTGTATTTGGAGGGGAACTCAGCTATGAAGGACATTGAAATTGATGTAGAGTTTGTCACATTAGGGCAACTTTTAAAAATGACTGATGCCATTAGCTCTGGTGGCATGGCCAAGTGGTTTTTACATGAAAATGATGTATATGTAAATGGAGAAGTAGATGATCGCCGCGGTCGTAAATTACGTGACGGTGATATTGTAAATATTCCTGGATGTGGTCGATTTCGTATCGTTGGTACCGCTGGACAGTAGATTATGCATATAGAGCAATTAAAACTTACAAATTATCGTAACTATGATGCCTTAGCTTTAAACTTCTCTCCAAAAATTAATGTTTTCATTGGTGAAAATGCTCAAGGGAAAACAAATGTTATGGAATCTATTTACGTATTGGCGATGGCCAAATCCCACCGCACGACGAACGATAAAGAATTAATACGTTGGGATTCAGACTATGGTAAAATAGAAGGGGCCGTTCAAAAAAGGCATGGTATTTTACCAATTGAGCTTACGATTACGAAAAAAGGCAAAAAAGGTAAGATAAATCACATAGAACAAAGTCGCCTAAGTCATTATATTGGCCAAATGAATGTCGTGATGTTTGCACCCGAAGATTTAAATGTTGTAAAGGGAAGTCCGCAAATACGACGACGTTTTATTGATATGGAGATTGGGCAAATTTCGCCTGTCTATTTACACGATTTATTAACCTTTCAAAAAGTTTTAAAGCAACGTAACCACTTTTTAAAGATGAACCAAGGTAAAGCAATGCCAGATGACGTGATGTACGAGGTTTATAATGAACAATATATTCACGCAGCTACCCAAATTATTCGAAAAAGATTTCAATTTATGGATTTATTGCAGGAGTGGGCAGAGCCAATTCACGCAGGTATTTCACAAGGGAAGGAGACGTTAGTTATTAAATACCGCACAGTAGCTGGTATTGAAAAAGAACATACTTCCAGTGAAATTGAAGACTTCTTGCATAAAAAGCTAATTGAAGCTAAGCCGCGTGAATTTGATCGAGGTGTAACACTTGTTGGTCCACACCGAGACGATTTGCAGTTTTTAGTAAATGGCTATGACGTTCAGACATATGGTTCACAAGGCCAGCAACGTACAACCGCTCTTTCATTAAAACTTGCTGAAATTGAATTAATTAAACAAGAAACAAATGAAACACCCATACTACTTTTAGATGATGTATTGTCGGAACTCGACGATTATCGCCAATCGCATTTATTAAATACCATTCAAGGTGAAGTTCAAACCTTTGTTACGACTACAAGTGTTGATGGAATTCATCATGAAACGATGGAGCATGCACAGCTGTTTCACGTGAAACAGGGAGCGATTGAAGAAAGTTAGCCCGGGGAGTTTTTTAGATTACAAAAGAATGGTAATAGTCAGCTCGGTTGACTGTTCATTCATTTACACACAATGATGTTATGAAGGAGTAGATGAAAGCCGTGGCTATAGAGAACGAAGGTTTACAAAATCAAGCTTATGAAGCCGATCAGATACAGGTATTAGAAGGTTTAGAAGCAGTACGTAAAAGACCGGGGATGTATATCGGTTCAACAAGCTCTAAAGGTCTTCACCATTTAGTATGGGAAATTGTTGATAATAGTATTGATGAAGCACTTGCAGGATTTTGTACAGATATAAAAGTAACGATAGAAAAAGACAATTGGATTCGTGTAGAAGACAATGGTCGTGGTATTCCGGTAAGTATTCAAGAGAAAATGGGTAAGCCTGCTGTTGAAGTTATTATGACAGTGCTCCATGCTGGCGGTAAGTTTGGCGGTGGAGGATACAAAGTATCAGGTGGTCTTCATGGTGTAGGGGCATCTGTTGTAAATGCTCTATCAGTTGAGACAATTGTTCAAGTTCATCGTGAGGGTCATATTCATGAAATTAAATTTGAACGTGGGAAAACTGTTCAAGAGCTAACGATTATTGGTGACTCTGATCGTAATGGAACAACTACACGTTTTAAGGCAGACCCTGAAATATTTAAAGAAACGACTGTTTATGAATATGATATTTTAGCACATCGTATTCGTGAATTAGCTTATTTGAATCGTGGCATTGGGATTACAATTGCTGATGAACGCGAAGGTGAAGAACGTTCTACTACGTACCATTATGAAGGTGGTATCCGTTCTTATGTAGAGCATTTAAACCAATCTAAAGAGCCTATCCATGAACCAATTGATGTTCTTGGTGAAAAAGATGGTATTTCAGTTGAAATTGCAATGCAATATAATGCTGGATTCTCTTCAAATATTTTTTCATTTGCTAATAACATTAATACGTATGAAGGCGGTACACATGAGTCTGGTTTTAAAACCGCTTTAACACGTGTTATTAATGATTACGCACGAAAAAATGGACTATTAAAAGAATCAGATGCAAATCTTACTGGTGAGGATGTTCGTGAAGGGTTAACAGCTATTGTGTCAGTTAAGCATCCTGATCCACAATTTGAAGGACAAACGAAAACAAAGCTTGGTAACTCTGAAGTTAGCCAAATTACTAACTCCTTATTCTCAGACGGTTTTGAACGATTTATGTTAGAAAATCCAACTGTCGCTCGTAAAGTTGTAGAAAAAGGTTTAATGGCTGCTCGTGCACGTGTCGCTGCTAAAAAAGCACGTGAATTTACACGTCGTAAAAATGCCCTTGAAGTATCAAGTTTACCAGGTAAATTAGCTGACTGTTCATCAACGAATCCATCTGAATGTGAAATTTATATCGTTGAGGGTGATTCTGCCGGTGGTTCAGCGAAATCTGGACGTGACCGACATTTCCAAGCAATCTTACCGTTACGTGGTAAAATCCTTAACGTCGAAAAAGCACGTTTAGATAAAATTTTATCGAATGCAGAAATTCGTGCAATGATTACAGCATTTGGTACAGGTATTGGTGAAGAGTTTACTTTAGAAAAGGCTCGTTATCATAAAATCGTTATTATGACAGATGCCGATGTTGATGGTGCCCACATCCGCACATTACTATTAACATTCTTCTTCCGTTTCCTTCGACCTCTCGTAGAGGCAGGTTATATTTATATTGCACAGCCACCTCTTTATCAAGTAAAGCAGGGTAAGCATGTTGAATATTGCTATGATGAAGAAACATTAAAAGAAATTTTAGAGCGACTACCAAAAATGCCAAAACCAAATGTGCAACGCTACAAAGGTCTAGGTGAAATGAATGCAGAGCAGCTTTGGGAAACTACAATGGATCCTGAGCACCGCACATTGTTACAAGTTGAATTAGATGATGCAATTAAAGCAAACCAAGCATTTGAGCGTTTAATGGGCGATGAAGTTGAACCGCGTCGTCAATTTATCGAAGAAAATGCTGTATATGCTAATTTAGATATTTAATTTTTCTTGAGAGGAGGTCTACACTTTGTCAGAACAAGAACGCTCCGGTGTTAAAGGAGTTAATATAACAAAAGAAATTGAAACATCTTTCCTCGATTATGCGATGAGTGTAATCGTCTCTCGTGCATTACCAGACGTACGAGATGGGTTAAAGCCTGTACATCGCCGAATTTTATATGGTATGCAAGAGCTAGGGAATACAGCTGATAAAGCGTACAAAAAATCAGCACGTATCGTTGGGGACGTAATGGGTAAATACCACCCACATGGTGACTCATCCATTTATGATGCAATGGTACGTATGGCGCAAGATTTCAGCTATCGTTACATGCTAGTCGATGGTCATGGTAACTTTGGATCTGTCGATGGTGACGGAGCGGCAGCGATGCGTTATACAGAATCACGTATGTCTCGTATTGCAATGGAAATGCTTCGTGATATCAATAAAGACACAATTGATTATACAGATAACTATGATGGTTCAGAAAAGGAACCGATTGTCCTTCCAAGTCGCTATCCAAACTTATTAGTAAATGGAGCGGCAGGAATTGCGGTAGGTATGGCGACAAATATTCCGCCACATCAACTAGGTGAAACGATAGATGCAGTGATAGCACTTTCTGAAAATCCTGCTATTACAACAGAAGAATTGATGGAAATTATTCCAGGACCTGATTTCCCAACTGGGGGATTAATTTTAGGTCGTAGTGGTATTCGCCGTGCTTACGAAACAGGTCGTGGCTCCATCATTATTCGCGCAAAGGTAGAGATTGAACAAAAGTCAAATGGTAGAGAAACAATTCTTATTCATGAATTACCATACCAAGTCAATAAAGCTAAGCTTATTGAAAAAATAGCAGAGCTTGTACGCGATAAAAAAATTGATGGTATTACAAACTTACGTGATGAATCTGACCGACGTGGTATGCGAGTAGTCATTGAAGTTCGTAAAGATGCAAATGCCAATGTAGTTTTAAACAATTTATATAAACAAACAGCCATGCAATCGAGCTTCGGTATTAATATGCTGTCATTAGTAAATGGTCAACCTAAAGTAATGGGCTTAAAAGAAATGCTGCATCATTATTTAGAGCACCAAAAGGTTATTATTCGTCGTCGTACGGAATTTGACTTAAGAAAAGCAGAAGATCGTGCACATATTTTAGAGGGCTTACGTATTGCCCTTGATCATATCGATGAAATTATTGCTATTATTCGTGGTTCACGTAGTGGTGAGGAAGCGAAACCTCAATTAATGGAACGATTCAATTTATCTGAACGTCAAGCACAAGCAATTTTAGATATGCGTTTAGTTCGTTTAAGTGGATTAGAGCGTGAAAAAATTGAAGCAGAATATCAAGAGCTTCAAATTTTAATTGCTGAATTAAAAGCGATTTTAGCGGATGAAGCTAAAATTGTTGATATTATTCGTACTGAAATATTAGAACTAAAAGAACGCTTTAACGATAAACGACGTACTGAGATTACTTCTGGCGGTTTAGAAATGATTGAGGACGAGGATTTAATCCCAGTCGAAAATTCGGTAGTAACTTTAACGCACAATGGTTATATTAAACGTTTAGCGGCGAATACATATCGCAGTCAAAAACGTGGTGGTCGTGGTGTGCAAGGTATGGGCACAAATGAAGATGACTTTGTAGAACATCTTATGAATACATCTACACACGATACAATTTTATTCTTCACTTCAAAAGGAAAAGTATTTAGAGCAAAAGGTTATGAGATTCCGGAATTTGGGCGTACAGCGAAAGGATTACCGATTGTTAACTTACTCAATATTGAAAAAGGTGAGAAAGTAACAGCAATGATCCGTGTAGGTTCATTTGATGAAGATGCGTACTTTATCTTCACTACTAAAACAGGTATTACAAAGCGTACACCAGTTTCTCAATTCGCTAACATCCGAACAAATGGCTTAATAGCTATAAGTTTACGTGAAGATGATGATCTTATTTCTGTTCGTTTAACAGATGGCGATAAACAAGTGATTATCGGTACTCGCGATGGTATGCTTGTACGTTTCCAAGAGGATGATATTCGTTCAATGGGCCGTACTGCAGGTGGTGTACGAGGTATTAAACTACGTGATGGTGACGAAGTAGTTGGTATGGAAATCGTTGAACCAGGACAGGAAATTTTAGTTGTTACAGCAAAAGGTTACGGTAAACGTACTTCTGAAGAGGAATATCGCTTACAGAGCCGTGGCGGTGTAGGATTAAAAACAATTCAAATCACTGATAAAAACGGTCCAATGGTAGCTGTAAAAACTGTTGACGGTTCAGAAGATTTAATGCTTATTACAATTAACGGCATGCTAATCCGTATGGATGTGAATGATATCTCGTTAATTGGCCGTAGTACACAGGGAGTTCGTTTAATTCGTTTAGGCGATGAAGAGCTTGTTGCAACTGTAGCGAAGGTTGAAAAAGAAGAAGAAGAAGCTAACGAAGAAAATGATCCAGTAGAAGAATAATTAAAAGACCGATGACGACAGCTCATGTTGCCGTTCATCGGTTTTTTTAGCATAAATCATGAAAAATAAGTAATTATTTTGAAAACCATGATAAAATGAAATTAACCTTATATTAAAGCGAGTGAAATAGTGAAGAGGAGTTAATTGCGTGGAAACTATACATGTCCCAATTTCAGAGTTACGCGTTGGTAAAGTTATTTCAGAAGATATTTTTGCTAATACACAATATCCGATAATTTTTAAAAACACGATAATTTCCCATGAGCATTTACAAGTTTTTTTTGCTTTTAATATTTCAAGAGTCCCTGTTTATAAAGATGGTATAGAGACTCGAACGGAGATAAAAGAAACAGACTTAGTTGTTCCAATAGATTCTGTTCCAACTTTCAAAAAGGTTTATGATAATTCTGTTGAACAGTTGAAAAAGGAATTTAAAAATTGGGAAGCTGGTGCAAAGGTAGATATTGCGAAAGCACGTAAAATCATTTTGCCATTATTAGAAATGGTTTTAGAAGATCGTACCATCATTTTTGAATTAAATGAGTATTCAAATCCAAAAGACTATTTGTACCATCATTGTGTAGCAACAGCATTGATTTCTTCAGTGATTGCACAAAAATTAGGCTATGACAAAGGAATTACAATTCAAGTTGCAATTGGAGGGTTATTAGCAGATTGTGGAATGGCAAAAGTTCATCCACGTATTCGCGATAAAAAAACAACCTTAACTGAGCAAGAGTTTGATGAAATTTATAAGCATCCGATTTATAGCTACAATATGGTCAAAGATTTAACGATCTTAAAGGATACGATGAAAGAGGCTATTTTCCAGCACCATGAGCGTTTAAACGGTAGTGGCTATCCGAAAGGAGAAAAAATCGCTAATATTTCTACTTTTGCTCAAATTATCGCGGTTGCAGATGTATTCCATGCAATGACTTGTGAGCGAGTGTATAGAGCTAAGCAATCTTCATTTAAAGTCATAGAGATGATTAATGAATCAGAGTTTGGGAAGTTTGATATTAAAGTAGTTCGTGCACTGATAGATATTGTTGCTGACCTTCCTTTAGGAACAATAGTTGAACTATCTAATTTGGAACAAGGCGAAGTAATGTTTGTAAATAAATTTGCACCAACTCGACCACTTATCAAACTAAGCCATTCAGGGGAGATATTTGATTTAGGTAAAAATCGTACCTTCTATATTTCACGTATTATAACAAATTTATAAAATTGAAGGGCAGCCCATTAATATTGGTGTTTGCCCTTTTTATTATTATTTCAATCGACAAATATTTAGGGTCGAAATCAAAACATCCAAATGTAACGAGCTAAGTGCGAGAATATTAATATTTTAAAAACCAAGTCAAATAGAGAAAATTATCTCTTTTAAATTATTAAATTAAGGCTAGTTAAATCTTCTTAACGTAGTGATGTAGAAGGAGAATAATAGATTTAAAAAAACTATTGGATTTATTTTGAGAAAGTGTTGACATAGTTTTAGATTCTTGATATTATTAGTGAGTCGCCAAGAGGTGACACTTAAAATAAAGTAATGAACCTTGAAAACTGAACAAGCAAAACGTAATCAATAAAGTTTTTAGTAGCTAACCTTGAGTTAGTGAACGAAACACAATTTTGGACATCAAACATGATGCCAGCAAAACAATTTGAGCTAATCAAATTTCTTTTATGGAGAGTTTGATCCTGGCTCAGGACGAACG
>NZ_JBHVUJ010000007.1:173547-228825 GCF_042884205.1 Lysinibacillus sp. NPDC058147 | reverse complement strand
CGCTTTCGCACAAAAAAACATATGTTGCTGTCGCTACGCTTTCGCACAAAAAACATATGTTGCTGTCGCTACGCTTTCGCACAAAAAAACATATGTTGCTGTCGCTACGCTTTCGCACAAAAAACATATGTTGCTGTCGCTACGCTTTCGCACAAAAAAACATATGTTGCTGTCGCTACGCTTTCGCACAAAAAACATATGTTGCTGTCGCTACGCTTTCGCACAAAAAAACATATGTTGCTGTCGCTACGCTTTCGCACAAAAAACATATGTTGCTGTCGCTACGCTTTCGCACAAAAAACATATGTTGCTGTCGCTACGCTTTCGCACAAAAAACATATGTTGCTGTCGCTACGCTTTCGCACAAAAAAACATATGTTGCTGTCGCTACGCTTTCGCACAAAAAACATATGTTGCTGTCGCTACGCTTTCGCACAAAAAAACATATGCAGGCGAAAGCACAAAGTTGATTTCGGACGCAAATATGCCGATGTATACTTGATTGATTGCATCTTTAAATCTATGAAGATAAGATTTTTCGAGCAATATTCTTGAAAAAATTATAGAAATATATCAATATAATGAGTGTGAGAGCAATTTTGTACAAAATGTGTCGTTTTGTATTGTATGCGGTTTCACCAATGAAAAGATACTGCGACCATTATTTCTTCCTTAACTGACGGAAAGACAGTGCATAATGTTGAAGGGAAATTTAAACTAGGTAATAACGAATTCTATCTTGGTACAATAGATGACGTTCCTTCAACATTGATATGTATAGCTGTAATAAGGTAAGAAGACGGAAAGCTCATTATCATAATATAGTAAAAAAGCCGCGGTTCTCTTTTATGACGGAGAATCGCGGCTTTTTATAATTAGTGGTTTTTAGGGGTATGTATTTGTTAATATCGGTTGAGCTTTCGTTCAATGGAATCTAGACGATTGTTAAGGTGTGATAGATGCTTATGCATTTGTCTATATAGTACACTTTGATTTTGCGCGTCGGATGATCTTGTTTGTTCCATTGCCTCTTCTTCCTGCAATGCTAAAATGTTGGAGAGGGTTGCTAATGAATACCCTATTGTCAAAACCATTGAAGATATTAATTCTACTTTCGTAGAGGTTATATTTCCACTTTGGACACCGGTGTCTTCACCTAGGAGACCTGCTTCTTGAGCACCTAGGAAACTTGCTTGTGTATTTGGATTTGGGTCTTGTTGTTGTCTACGTCTTGCCATTTCTCTCCCTCCCATATACAGCTAATATATGGCATATGAAGTAGTAGCGTATCTTGTCCAAAGAATTAATAAAAAAACCACAGATAAAATTAAAAAACTTAATTTTCCGATAATTTATTTGATTTTTATGGGCAAATAAAGCAATATAGTAGGAATAAACAGTTGTTTTAGGGGGAATGGATGTGAACAAGAACTTTAAATATTGTAAAGAATCTAGAGTTATGCGTACCAGTCGAGTTTTTCCGAATGATATTAATAATCATAATACACTATTTGGCGGTCGATTAATGAGTGACATCGATCTAGTAGCTTCAATTTCTGCTACTAAACATAGTCGTAGAGATTGTGTGACAGCTTCAACGGATTCTGTAGACTTCCTGCATCCAATACGCCCGACCGATTCTGTCTATTTCGAATCTTATGTAACGTGGACAGGGACATCTTCAATGGAGGTTTTTGTAAAGGTTGTTTCTGAGAATTTGAAAACGGGAGAACGCAAGGTAGCGGCAACAGCATTATTAACCTTTGTTGCATTAGATGAAAATAATAAACCAACCCCGGTTCCATCTATCACTCCGGAAACTGTAGAAGAAACTAAGCTACATGAAACTGCAGCTGAACGAGCAAAAGTACGTGCAGAGCGTAAAAAGGAAAGTAAGGCATTGGCTCAATTCATTTCGATGAACGATCCATGGGATTGCTCGAAATGATATATATATAAGAGGCATCTGATTAGTAATCAGATGCCTCTTCGTTTATCAATTATGCATCGGCATAATTGCCGCTGACGCTTTGCTTTCGCTACAGAAAACATTTGTAGCTGACGCTTTGCTTTCAAAATAATTGCTGAAAGAAGTTAAATTTCTATCACTGTTACTTGTGGTGAGCCAAAACGAGATTTTGCGCCGTGCATAACTGGTCCTACATAGTCATTTAACGCCCAACCGTGAGCGATTGCAGCTGAAACGAATTCTTTTGCTTCAATTACAGCTTCTTTTACTGAAAGACCATTTGCAAGGTTTGCTGTTACTGAAGCAGCAAATGTACAGCCAGCCCCATGGTTATAAGTAGAAGCAACTTTTTCAGATTCTAATAAGTAGAATTTGTCACCGTCGAAGAATAAGTCAGTTGCTTTTTCAGTAGCTAACGCTTTTCCGCCTTTAATCACAACAGCTTTAGCGCCAAGCTCGTGAATTTTACGAGCCGTTATTTTCATTTCCTCGATTGTTTTTGGTGTTCCAGTTCTAGCTAATTGCCCAGCCTCAAACAGGTTAGGTGTTGTAACTGCAGCTAATGGTAAAAGATATTGAATCATTGCATCTGTGTTACCAGGGTTCAATACTTCATCTTCTCCCTTACATACCATTACAGGGTCAATGACAACATTTGTCGTACCAGATTTTGTGATAGCATCACCTGCGATACGAATAATTTCTTCAGTTGACAGCATACCAGTTTTTATTGCGTCAACGCCTGTTGAAATAGCGGTATCAATTTGTTTTTGTAAAAGCTCTGTTGGTAATGGCGTTACGTTATGAGCCCAACCGTTTGGATCCATTGTTACGACAACCGTTAATGCCACCATGCCATATGTGCCGTGCTCCTGGAATGTTTTAAGATCGGCTTGCATACCTGCACCACCTGATGTATCTGAACCAGCAATCGTTAAAGTTTTTTTAAGAGTCATGTGGAAGATCTCCTTTATAGATAAAAGTAGTATTAAAATTACCATCTAGTATAGTCTTATTCTGATTGCGTAAAAATAGTCAGAAATATATATTTTTACAAGGTCAGTTTGGCTTCTTTTTCTGATGCTTGAATTCAACATTATTTTTTTGTACCGTTGTAAGAGAAGAAAGGGGCTTATATTACGATGAAACAAGCATTCCCGAATGATTGGCAAGAAATACTTGAAGAAGAAATAGAAAAAACATACTATACAAAGCTACGTCAATTTGTAGCAGATGAATATGCAACACATACAATTTATCCACCGATGAATGACGTAATGAATGCATTTTATACAACGGCTTATCATGACGTAAAGGTCGTAATTTTAGGTCAGGATCCTTATCATGGACCAAATCAAGCGCATGGGTTAAGTTTTTCGGTTATGCCGGGAATCAAACATCCACCAAGCTTACGAAATATGCTACAAGAGTTACAGGATGATATTGGCTGTCCAAGCCCTCAAGACGGAACATTAACAAAATGGGCACAACAGGGTGTAATGTTATTGAATACTGTATTAACTGTTCGAGCAGGACAGGCAAATTCCCATAAAGAACAAGGATGGGAGCAATTTACGGATGCTGTAATCGATAAATTATCATCGAGAGATAAACCAATTATTTTTGTGCTTTGGGGTAAACCAGCACAACGGAAAAAACAATTAATACGTAAATACTCAACGCCACATTTAATTTTAGAAGCACCTCATCCAAGTCCACTTAGTGCTTATCGAGGTTTTTTCGGCAGTAAACCATATTCGAAGATCAATGCGCAGTTAGTGGAATGGGGAGAGCAACCAATTGATTGGTCTTTAGAGTAGATTGGCACAATTCGTATATCTCCATTCAAATGTTTTGTAGCAAAAGTGAAGCATCAACAATAATAGACTGCTACCTCTGAGGATGTTACCTGAATGAAGATAAGCCTCTGGACGCAATTACGCCAAGGTGAAATTGATGCACTCATCATTTCATGTTACAGTCTATAATAGAAGAAAGTGAGGAACGACGATGAAGGTAAATTGCTTTAAATGTCAATATTTCAAAGTAACATGGGACCCACAAACGCCACGGGCCTGTGCAGCATACGGCTTTAAAACAAAGCAAATACCATCCGTTGTCGTTAAACAATCCTCTGGCACGGACTGTCTAAAGTTTGTGCCAAAAGCAGAAAGTGGGAGAATGCAATGATTCCTTATCAAGCCGTTATTCAACAACTTGAAAAACAATTATCTGGTATCAAAAATGCTGGAAACGAACAACAAATTCGTGAAGCCTTAACAGCAATCCGAGCATTATGTGATGTAGTATTAGACTCACCTGATGGCATTTCTAAAGCGGAGTCAAAACATCTGCCACAAATGCTAGTATCAGAGCCGAAGCAAACAAGTTTATATACAGCAAAAATTGAAGAAGAAGACGGAGCAAATGGTGATTCAATTTTTGACTTTTAATCATGATTAAAGGTAGGGAAATGACATGAAAAAATTTATCGTGACAGGTGCACTCCACGGCTTTTTAGCAGTGGCATTAGGTGCATTCGGTGCACATGCTTTAAAAGAGGTTCTAGATGATTATAGTCGCGGAATTTGGGAAACAGCTGTTCAGTACCAAATGTTCCATGCAACTGCTATTCTTGTGATTGGCATATTGATGAGCTCGAAGCTGCTAGGTGAAGTAAAGCAGTTAAATTTAGCTGGAATCTTTTTTAACCTAGGTATTGTCTTCTTTTCAGGAAGCTTATATGTACTGGCAATCAGCGGCGTTAAAGTTTTAGGCGCCATCACGCCAATTGGTGGTGTACTATTTTTAGCTGGTTGGATTCTAATTATAGTTGCTGCCCTTAAACATGCGCGATAAAAAAATTTAGCTGAATATAGATATTCCTACAAAGTTACTCCTTTGCACTATGTGTGAGGGAGTTTTTGTTTTTTACAAACCTTTTTCAAGAGAATTTTCCTTCCAAATCAACAATATAATTTCTATAGAATGGTAGTTTTAATTCCTATTGTTTTTGTATGGATTTATAGTACACTATTATTATCAAATAAGTTCGACAAATAGAAAGTGAGGTTTTTTGAGATATGGAGAAGCTTTTTACTTTATTAGATAATAACTATGATGAAATGGTAGCGATTCGTCGTCATCTACATGAATATCCGGAATTATCCTTTGAAGAAGTGGAAACTCCAGCGTATGTAGCTGCTTTTCATCGAGCGTTAGGACATGAGGTTCGTGAGCATGTAGGTGGACGTGGTGTTGTTGCTACTTTACGCGGAGGGAAGCCGGGTAAAACAGTGGCATTGCGCGCTGATTTTGATGCACTGGCAATTCAAGAGGAAAATGACGTCCCTTACAAGTCAAAAGTGGATGGTAAAATGCATGCATGTGGACATGATGGTCATACTGCAACATTACTAGGACTTGCTAAAGCACTTAATGCAATAAAGGATGATATTGCAGGCAATGTAGTATTTATTCATCAGCATGCAGAAGAAATGGCGCCAGGTGGGGCAATGCCTATGATTGAAGATGGCTGTCTAGACGGAGTAGATGTTATTTTTGGTACACATTTATGGGCACCAACGCCATTGGGAGATATATTGGTGAGAGATGGAGCCATTATGGCTGCTGCCGATAAGGTGGAAATTACGATTAAAGGAAAAGGTGGTCATGGTGCGGAGCCCCATCATTCTATTGATGCTGTTACTCTTGCGTCACAGTTTGTAGTCAATGCACAGCAGCTTATATCTCGACGCATTGATCCATTAAAATCAGCCGTTTTAACAATTGGTCATTTGGAGGCCATTAATCCTTTCAATGTGATTGCTGAACGAGTAGTATTAGCCGGAACAGTTCGTACTTTTGAGGAGCAAGTGCGCAATCAAATGGAACAAGAGCTTGAGGCAGTGTTAAATGCCACTTGTTTGGCCTTTGGTGCAAGTTATGATTATCAATATACGAGAGGTTATCCACCTGTTTATAATCATGTGAAAGAAACAGAATTTATTGCACAACTTGCAGCTGATATACCAGGAGTTGAAAATATTATTACGTGTCCACCATTTATGATTGGGGAGGACTTTGCGTATTATTTAGAGAATGTACCAGGTACATTTTTCTTCACAGGTGCTAAAAAGCCAGAGTGGGATGTGGCATATCCTCATCATCATGCACGCTTTGACTTTGATGAACGTGCAATGTTGATTGCTGCTAAAACATTAGGGAAAGCAACATTGCAGTTTTTACAAGAAAATAAATAGTAAATAAAAATTGGCATGCTAGGAGGTATCCTAACATGCCAATTTTTCGATCTAATGGCAAATATCCACGTAGATTCCTAGTTTTCTAGCGAAACTTGTGATGCGACGAAGCATGAGTAAAATGAGCGAAGGAGCACACCGATTCGCTCTTATCTTACTCACATATAGAGGAGTGGAATTTTACCATATTAGAAAATATGAATGTATGACAACTCATATCAATTATGGATTTTGGTTAAAATAAGCCATTTCTTCATCATATTCAGCAAAATCAAAGTAAATCATTGGGAATAGGAAACGATGATTTGATTTGAGTTCACGTAAAATAACATGGTCTCGAC
The DNA here is from genome assembly GCF_042884205.1 of Lysinibacillus sp. NPDC058147. Lineage (NCBI taxonomy): Bacteria > Bacillati > Bacillota > Bacilli > Caryophanales > Bacillaceae > Lysinibacillus > Lysinibacillus sp. NPDC058147. Next base: position 222,253 of record NZ_JBHVUJ010000007.1, on the reverse strand, counting down.
CAGCAGCTTCTACAACGCCTCGTACAATTTTCGTGTTTTTTCCTGGCTCAACCGCATGTTCGAAAGAAAAATGGAAAGTACCAGGCTTTCCGCGATTCAAACGGAAAATATTTTCAATATACGATTGCTCCCGTCCAGTTGGTCGTGCTCCAGTTGTCTGTGGAGGCATTACCTGTGGAGGCATTTGTTGTTGCGTTGTTGGTGTCCAATAATAAGGCATCATAAGTTATCAACCTTCTTTCTTTTAGATTTGTGGACAATCTTCTTTGGTTGGCGAGAAGAAACAATGTGCTTTGAATCTTCCCGTGTCCCACTGACCATACCATTGTGCTGGACAATCTCCCTCTGGTCTGAAAAACCATAGCGAACGAGTCGCGGGATGAAATCTTTCGCCTTGAATAACTCTCTTTGCTAATCGAAGGTCTTGATCACGTGCTCGTTGATAAAAGAAGCCTTTTTGTGTCGCTTCAAAGCCCCCGGGACGCTGAAAAACCATTTGTTCAATTGTACGAACATCAGTAAAATCTAAACAATCGGCTCGTACACGATTGACGCCCACATTGCCGACCATCAGCATACCTAAATTCCCTTCACCTTCTGCCTCAGCGTGCATAAGCCTTGCTAGCATGGCTGTTTGTGCATCATTTGTCTTTATAACGGCGACTTTCACTCCTCCTCGCAGACAGTATATGCATGATGGTATTGTAGACATGTTCAATTTTAATGAAAGAAATTCACGATATGAAAATGCTACGCATATAATAATAACGAGTAGTCTGTAAAAGAGGGCTAGACTTAAAAAAATGCTTAACACCAAACGTATGCCATGTATATAAGTGGATTGTAGTGAGGTTGGGCTCCTTGGGAATCTGCGTCACAGATGAGACTCTGGTACGCAAACGAGTAGGGGGATGGAGGCTAAAAGTATCACGTCCCTTGATAACGTCTTCAAAAAAATATCCTACGCTTACGCACAAAAAAACATTTTTTGCCCCAACGTCCCCAGGAAACCGCCTAGCCGGAACGGAAATCAACCCCACGTTATGGTGATGATCCTAAATTTCGAAAAAATGGGTAGATAGAGAATAGAAAATATAATGGGGAACGTGAGATTGAAATTACATGTGTATAAATACATGTGAGGTGACAGGGTATGGAGATCGGTGTTTGGGTAGGTATTTTGCTGAGTGCTGTGCTGGCATTTTTAGTGGGGAGTTTTTACGGACAGCCACTCCATTGGTATCTTTTTATATTAATAATCGTAGTTGGATTTTTCATCAATACAATTATACTAATTTTGAAGGTTAAGGATGAAAGGTCTTGAGGGATGAAAATAAGAAAGTGTCATCGTAGTTGGTGACACTTTTTTTTTGTTATTTTTTTTTGATTAAGCGGATGAAATCTAATGTTTTGCAAGTATATTAAAAATGAAATGTGACATACTAAAGTGAAAATTATTTTTTGCTTTTATGAAGGAGTGTTATAATGCATATTTTTGGTACGTTTGTAGCAATTATCATAAGTGCATTCATGGCCATTGGTATAGCAGAATACTACCATCAACCATATAATTGGTATTTAGTATTCCTTATGATTCTAACTGGATTTTTTATTCATACAATAATTTTAATATTGGAATCAGAGAACAGCGAAGAAAACGAATATTAAAAAATGCGAGTCCGTAGTATCGGATTCGCATTTTTATATTTAAAAGCATTTTAGACAGTTAAGAATTTCACAAGTTTTTCTTGATCAAGAAGGTTACCAACGAAGAATGCACCGAACTCACCGTAGCGAGCTGAAACTTCATCAAAACGCATTTCATATACTAATTTTTTGAATTGTAGTACGTCATCTGCGAATAGTGTTACGCCCCATTCGTGATCGTCGAAGCCAACAGAACCAGTAATAATTTGTTTAACTTTACCAGCGTAGCCTCGACCAATCATACCGTGAGAACGCATTAGAGATTTGCGCTCATCCATTGAAAGCATATACCAGTTGTCATTGCCTTGACGACGCTTATCCATTGGATAGAAGCATACATGCTTAGCACGTGGAAGTTCAGGATATAGACGAGCACGCACATGTGGATTTTGGTAAGGATCTTCGTCTGAATCACCTGCTAAATAGTTAGAAAGCTCTACAACAGATACATATGAATATGTAGGAATTGTAAAATCAGCAATCGCCAATTTATTGAATTCAGCTTCAAGCTCTTGTAGCTCTTCCATTGTTTCACGTAATGTCATAATCATAAAGTCAGCTTTTTGACCAACGATTGCGTAAAATGCATGGGCACCAGTTTTAGCGATATCAGCTTCGTTTAATTTTTCTAAATATGCAATGAATTCTTCTACTGCTGCTTGGCGTTCCTCAGCAGAAACTAGTTTCCATGAAGCCCAGTCGATTGAGCGAAAATCATGTAAAGCGTACCAACCATCTAAAGTAATTGCTGCTTCATTCATTATTAAAAACACTCCTTTATAAGTGAATACCATTCCAATTTTAGTTTATCATAGTTTGTACAAATTCCCTAAGTTCATGATTGTATTTCACGAATTTGACACCTTCCATAGATAATGTATTCTAAAGAGAACAGATGTAAATAGAGGAGCTCCAATCATGAAAAGTATTTTACAACAGCCAATTTGGCGTCTTTACGATCAATCCATTAGCGCGAAGCAAAGATCGCCACTTGAATCCTTTGCAACAGACGATACTTTATGTCAGCTAGTTGGGCAATTAGACTCGCCACCAACTATTCGTACATGGGTACATGATGCATCTGTTGTACTTGGTATTCAGGATCACCGTTTACCATATGTGCAGCAGGGCATGGACTTGCTCAAAGAACGTGGCTATGATCCTATTGTACGCAATTCAGGCGGATTAGCAGTTGTCCTTGATGAAGGTGTACTGAATATTTCTATAGTTTTATCGGAACAAACGGAAGCCCTAAGCATTAATGATGGCTATGATGTCATGGTAGCTCTAGTAAAGGAATTGTTCCCTGAAGTAGCGAATCAAATTGAAGCCTATGAAATTGTAGGCTCCTATTGCCCAGGTTCCTATGATTTAAGTATTGCAGGAAAGAAATTTGCTGGTATTTCTCAGAGACGCTTACGTCAAGGTGTAGCAGTGCAAATTTATTTATGTATTGAAGGAAGCGGTTCAGATCGAGCTGCACTCATTCGCGACTTTTACGAGGAAAGTCTTAGGGGAGAAGAAACAAAATTTACGTATCCTAATATTGTCCCTGATGTGATGGCGTCATTATCTGAACTAATTGATGTATCATTAACAGTGGAAGCCGTTGTGATCCGTTTACAGCAGCTTCTTTACAATATGGCAGAAGAAATTCGAGTTGAATCTTTTCATGATGAAGAATTAACGCTATATGCGTTTTATTTACAACGTATTTTAGAACGCAATAAGAAAATGCTTGAACCAAAGTGAAGTTTAACTTTAATCAGTAAGGGTAGAACGCGAGATAGATCGTCTCAAAGAAAAAAGCGATGCTGCTAATTAAGCGCATCGCCATTTTCTTGAAAAGGGCTACTTACAACGAGATTTCCGTTTTTCTCCATTTTGAAAACAGGTGCAATTCGTTCTTCCTCTTCATCTAGTGTTACTAGTCGTCTAGCACGGTTCATAATTTGTACAAATTGTTCGTAATCTTTTCGAATAGCTCTATTTTCCTCTTCAAGCTGTGTAATTGTCTTCTCTAGTTTTTTATTTTTCTCAGATGTTACGTGTACTAGTTGTCTCCATTTTGAAGACTCATTACCTATTTCACCAGAGTGCTGTAAACGTAGTAAATAGGCTATGACAATATCAAGGTTTAATGCAGATAGAGGAATTGATTTACCCTCCGCGGCACTACTATTAACTGTAAACATACTAGAAGCACGACGTCTTGCTGGAGCTCCTAACACTCGCATTCTTTCTTTTCTTTCTTTTTTGGCTTCTGATAATTGTTCCTCGTATTCTTTACGAACAACAGCATTCCAGCGAAAACCACATGCAGCAGCAGTACGATTTAAAGCATCACCGGCTTCCTCAAAGGCATTTAATTGTGTACTACCTTCTGTCACATGGCGAATTACCGCCTCAGCTAATAATTCATCGTTTTCTTCTAACCAAGCATCTTGTCTTACTTTACTCATATTAAAATCCTCCCACCTTTATTTGGAACTTTTATTTACAACTAGCATGACCAATCTTTTAACCTTTTATTCATCTATGTGAAAGGAATTATTATGCTTGAATACAAGGGGAAAAATACGATACAATACCCGATGTAGGTTTGTACGTATGCTGCATACTTAACTATGTGAAAGTCATGCGTTCAGTAGAAACGAATTTTTGAATCAATTATGCCTCGGCATAATTGCGTCCGGAATCGGCTTTGTGCCTGCACAAAGAACTCCATTCTGATTCCGTGACATCCGCCGGAGGCTTTAACTTCTTTCAGCGGATGGTTGGAGACTCGCTGGAAAGTGATTTAAAACCGCATTCATTACACCACCTATAGAGGTGGGAGACTTTCAGTTGAAAGAAGTTAAAAAAATACTATATAGAAAGGGTTGTTGACAAAATGGCAAACGAATTTAAAGTTTGCGATGAATGTCAGGCCGTTAACTTAAAAACGTTAATTCCAAAATTAAAGGAAATCGATCCTGATGCAACCATCGAAATTGGCTGTCATTCCTATTGTGGCCCAGGACGTAAAAAAACATTTACCTTTGTAAATAGCCGTCCTGTTGCTGCATTAACGGAAGAAGAACTAATGGAAAAGGTTTTAGCAAAGTTAAAGAAATAAGTAAAACAAAGCGCTATCTTCACTAGTCTAGTTGAAGATAGTTTTTGTTTTTTCTGCATCTATAGAGTCATCGGAGCGACGGATGAAAGATTCAGAGCGACGGAAAGACCTCGAGATGACGGACGCCCTCAGGAAAATGCCCTGTCTGAACGGAAATCAACCAGATGCAATGGTGATAGAACCTGGAAATTAGGTCAATAGAAACCTAAATTAAGACAAGAATACAGTGAGTTAGGTTGATAGTCTCTATAATTAAAAGGGAATATGTATGCTAGTCCTATATAAATCGCATATAATAGAACAAATAGGAAACGGGGGTGCTGTACAATTGACACATTATGCAAAAGCTAAATTACAAGAGGAAAAAGTATTCAAGGACCCAGTGCATCGCTATGTGCATGTACGGGATCAAGTGATTTGGGATCTAGTTGGTACGAAAGAATTTCAGCGATTACGTCGAATTCGTCAGCTAGGTACAACGTTTTTAGTATTCCACGGAGCGGAGCATAGCCGCTTTAGTCACTCACTTGGCGTTTACGAAATTGTACGCCGCATAGTAGATGATATATTTGCAGGTCGTCCTGAATGGGATGAAGATGAACGACTGCTTGTGCTTTGTGCAGCCCTATTACACGATTTAGGGCATGGGCCATTTTCACATGCTTTTGAAAATGTCTTTGAGCTTGATCATGAATTTTATACAAGACAAATTTTGCTCGGCGATACAGAAGTAAATGCAGTATTAAAAAAGGTATCGGCAGATTTCCCGGAGAAAGTATCACAGGTAATTGAAAAGACATATCCTAATAAGCAGGTCGTTAGCTTAATATCAAGTCAAATAGACGCTGATCGTATGGACTACCTACAGCGTGATGCTTATTTCACTGGCGTAAGCTATGGTCATTTTGATATGGAACGTATTTTAAGAGTGATGCGCCCACGGAAAAATCAGGTCGTTATTAAGGCGACGGGCATGCATGCGGTAGAGGATTATATAATGAGCCGCTATCAAATGTACTTACAAATTTATTTCCACCCAGTATCTCGCAGTGCAGAGGTTGTTTTAAATAATATTTTAAAACGTGCTAAGCAACTAAGCTTAACAGGCTACCAATTTAAGCACGAGCCTACACACTTTTTAGCATTTTTCCGCAATTCAATTACGCTTGAAGATTATCTTGCATTAGATGAAAGTATTCTTTTTACATATTTTCAGCTTTGGATGCAAGAGGAAGACGCTATTTTAAGTGACTTAAGCCGCCGTTTTGTTAATAGAAAGCTATTTCAGTACATCGATTTAGATCCAGGTGTAGAGCTAGATAAATATCAAAAACTACAAGAACTCTTTAAGCAAGCTGATTTAAATCCAGAATATTATCTTGTCCACGATACTACTGCAGATTTACCTTATGACTTTTATCGACCAGGAGAGGAAGAAGTGCGGGTTCCTATTTTCCTAGAAATGAAAAATGGAGAACTACGAGAGCTATCGCGTGAATCTATTATCGTAGATTCAATTTCTGGTCGCATGAAGCGAGATCATAAAGTATATTTCCCACTCGATTTCTTAGAGGACAACAGTACTCATCCAGATGTGAAGAAGCAGATATTAGCCTTGATTCAAGGACAGGGGAAAAATTAATAAAAAAATTTTTTTGTATGAAAATGTGTATATAAAATAAGATGGAATAAATAGTATTCCAACATACCTATAGTGAAAAACAGTGAAAGTACTCAATTTGAGTTATTTTCGCTGTTTTTTTGTCGTTGTATAAATATGAAAAAAGTGGAAATTATATAGATTCTTTCAGAAATTTATGAATAGAAAGTCCGTGATTGTTTAGAAAATGTTTAGTATTATCTCTTATAATGAGTCGAAAACCCTAATAAGGATGTGACCTATTGTTTTAGGTATCACAAAAGAACTATGAATATATTCGAATTGTACATAACATATACATAAGTCATCAAGAATACCTATTCGTGAGTACTTATTTGAATGTATTCATTTAGACGACAAGTGAATAGAAGGAAAGAGGGACCAACCTATGTTTGTGGCATACCTTTACAACATACAAAAAGGGTGCAAAGTCGTCAGCGAACAGCACAGGTAGTTCTCTGAACTTAGAAAAGGAGAGAAACATGAGGAAATTCAAAAAAATAAACATAGCAATAATCTTAATGCTACTCGTATTCCAAACAGTGCTTTCACCGATATCGGTGTTTGCGGATGAAGTAAGTCCTATGGAAGAATTAGGTGGAGTAACAGGTTTAGATGCAGGTACAGAACCAGTAACAGAACCCGAACAAGAACAAGAACAAGAACAAGAACCAGGTGCAAGTGGTAGTGGTGGCACTGAAGCTCAAAACACTACTGGAAATGGCATAGGGGAAGGTGACTTAGAGGGAGAAACCCATGTAACTAAGCCATCAGAAGATAACCCTCCTAAGGAAAACGAAGTTGTGGAAGGTGACGGGAATTTATCTGAATTACCTGAAGAGGATAATGGTACTACATTACAACCTGATATTGAAACAACACCAACAGAGCCAGTAAAAGAATTAACTGCATCCGATATAAATGTGACTAATGTTGTTATTAGTTCACAGGAAGAGGATTTACCTATAGTTGGAGAAGATTTTATCTTAAACACTACATTAGGCGACTTAAATAAAATGTATTCTCTTAAATTTGATTTTTCTTTACCGGAAAATCATACAGTAAATCCAGGTGACTTTTTCAAATTTAAAGTACCAACTGCGTTTAAATTAGAAACACAAACGGATGTACCGATTACATCTAAAGATGGTGAGACTTTTGCTAAGTACTCGATTGATAAATCTGGAGAAATAACGATAGAGTTTACAGAAGCAGTAAGAAATGAAGCTGGAGAAGGTCGTCCAGTAACAGAAGGGCATTTCTTTAAAGCATGGTCTTTAGCGGAATCAGTTAAATCAGGAGAATTAACTCAAGAATATCCTTTTAATATTAACGGAGATAAGAATTTTATTATTTCAATCGCTAACCCAGGTGGAGAGGCCATAAAAAAATACAAAGGCACTCATGAAAAAAATGCAGATACTGTAAAATGGTATGTTGATGTTAATACAAAAACAAAAGATATTACTGGTCAGATATTAACAGATACATTAGTAGCTGATATCGTTCCAGGTTCAATCAAGGTTTATGAACTAACGCCTAAACTAAGTAATGGTAAAATTAATTTTGTTGAATCCACTACTCCTACAGAGGAAGGATTTACACTAGAATCTAATAGCTTCCCAATTACATTTACGGGACCGGAAAATAAAAAGGCGTATCGTATTTATTACGATACAACTATTACTGATGAACAGAGAGAAGCATATTATAATGGAAAAACTACGATTGATAATAAAGCCTCCATTAATGATGAATCATCTGGAAATCAAGCAACATTAAGCTTTGATAAACCAATTACAAAAAGTGCCGGAGACTATGACAAATCGAATGGTTCAATTAAATGGGAAGTCAAAGTAAACGCAGATGGCCGAGATATTTCATCTGGTGTGACAATTGTTGATACATTGACATTGCCATCAGCAGTTGAGGCATCTAAAGACGGAAGTATTATGGAGTTTGATGAAAATTCTGTAACCATTTTACCTTCTCCAAAATCAAAAGAAATTATCGTTAAAGATAATAAATTGACAATAGAATTTATACCGAGTGAAGGAAATGAAAAGACGGAACATAAAATTACCTATACAACAAGCGATAAAGTTGTAGATAAATCGTACGAAGTAAAAAATGAGGCAAGTATTTCATATGGTGATAATGAATCTAAATATTCATCGAATTCAGTAACGAAAACAGTCTCTCAAAATATGTTCTCTAAAAATGGAGATACTATTGATTATAAAAACAAAAAAATATATTGGTCACTTACGTTTAATAATAGTAAGTATGATGCGATATCTGATGTAACGATAGAAGATACGTTTGAAAGTGGAAAATACTTAAAAATGTATGAAGACGAGTTTATAGCTGCAAATCCAGACACTATTTGTTCGGATTCTTTAACAACAGGTTGCTTTAAGTTAACATTAAAGGATCCTAAGACTGAGGAAGGAAGAACATATACTACAACAGGCTTTGAGCTAGAATTAAAAGGATCAGTGGATAAAGAAGTAACATTTAATTATCCAACTTATTTTGATCCAACACAAAAATATAGTGGGAATAATGTGAAAAATTCTGCAGTAGTACATTGGGAAAAAGATGGCATTAAATATGATAATACAACTGAATATACAACAGAGTTGAATGCTTATACTAAAAACAATGGTAAAAAATCAGGGATTTACAATCCGATAGATAAAACTGTGGAATGGACACTAGATATTAATTATAATAAGCACACTTTAATTAATCCTATTATTGTAGATAAGTTCGGTGATAAGCAATCAATCTCTGACTTAAAAGAAGTAAAAGTATATCTATTAACATTAAGTGATAAGAATGACAAACCAGAACCCGATGAAGAGTTTAAAAACTTCGATATCGAAGGTACAGGTAAAAATGACAAGGGTTTTACTGGTTTTAAACTGAAATTTAAAGAAACTATTGATCAACCATATCGTATTGTTTATACAACAGAATATAAAGAGCAGTTTATTGGTGAATTCTCAGATGCTAAAAACAACACTGCTAAAAACACTGCACATCTATTTGTTGAAGACAAAGAAGATTCAATTACAGACTACGAAGTAGATGGTCCAAAAGTTGACAATGCGGGGCAATACTTCACTAAAGATGGTCGAGATATTGCAAATACAGATTATTTAGAGTGGAAATTCGCTTTAAATAAGAGTCAATCTTATATCAAAAAAGATTCAACAATTAAAGATACGTTGAATGATGGACAAGTACTTGTAACTGACTTCACAGGATTAAAGTTAGACGGCATTACTCCTGAACGTGATACTTTTATGGTGAAACAAGTAGTATATGAACGAAACGGAAACAAATTCACTAAAAGTATGGAAGAACTAACGTCAGACCAAGTAGTACAATTATTTGACTTCAAAATCGCTGACGATAAAAAAATTTTTAAAGTAACATTAAAAAAAGACATTGATCACGAATATGAAATTTCATATGTTACAAACATTTCAGCTTCTTTAGATTCTGAGATATCTAATTCATACGAATATAACTTTATTGGAAACGAAGTAAAAACTGAAAAACAAACAATTTCGCAGTCAGTAACATATGAGTGGTCGGGGGCGTCTGGTGATCTTAAAAACTATAATATAAAACTAGTGAAACAAGATGCAGATGATGAAACAAAAAAATTAGCTAATGTTAGTTTTGATTTATATTTAGGGAAAGAGCCTAACTTGATTAAAATTAAGTCGGGTATTACTAATGATGATGGTGAACTTGATTTTGGGAATTTGAAATGGGGAACGTATACATTAAAAGAAACAGTAGCACAAGCAGGATACACAACCGATTTCCAAGTAGACTCAAATCCATATGGTCCACAATATACCTTTACAACAAAAGGTGAAAGCCCAACTATTTTACTAACTTTGAAAAATAAGAAGCGCACACCAACACCAGAACCAGAAAAACCAGTTGATCCAGAAAAGCCAGTTGATCCAGATCCAGAAAAACCGGTTGACCCAGGAAAACCAGTTGATCCAGATCCAGAAAAACCGGTTGACCCAGGAAAACCAGTTGATCCAGATCCAGAAAAACCAGTTGACCCAGGAAAACCAGTTGATCCAGATCCAGAAAAACCGGTTGACCCAGGAAAACCAGTTGATCCAGATCCAGAAAAACCGATTGACCCAGGAAAACCAGTTGATCCAGATCCAGAAAAACCGATTGACCCAGGAAAACCAGTTGATCCAGATCCAGAAAAACCGGTTGACCCAGGAAAACCAGTTGATCCAGATCCAGAAAAACCGGTTGACCCAGGAAAACCAGTTGATCCAGATCCAGAAAAACCAGTTGACCCAGGAAAACCAGTTAATCCTGAAAAACCAACAAATCCAGGTGATTCAGGTAACCAAACAGATTCAAAAAATCCAACGGACTCTGGAAAACCATCTGTACAAGAAGTCATTGACCAAGGGAAAGACTTAAAGCCATACAATCCTTCTGCAGTAAATAAAGACACTTTAGATGCATATAAGGATTTCCTCGATAAATACGATAAGTTATCTAAAGAGGAACAGGAAGAAGTAGCAAAATCTCTTGATATCGACAAAATCAAAGCAGATGCTAAAGAAATGGAAGCGCAGTTAAAGGCGCAAGGTAAACTGCCACAAACAAATGGAGCAAACCAAACGGCTCTTACACTAATTGGTGTAGCTCTTGTTCTATGTGCATTATTCTTATTACGTCGTCGTAATACAGAAGTAAAATAATTTTCAATATGAAAACCCCAAGATGATAAAATCTTGGGGCTTTTCGTATACATAAAAAATCTCTGATAGTTTTGTAGGTGCTTGGTCGAATGGGTATTGCTCGACAAAATCTGCTTGAACAGCAAGTCGTTTCGTACCTTTGTCAGCACATGTCACAAGGGTTAAGATAGTTTTGTCAGGAATATCATCAATAACATAAACATCCGTTGCAGCTATGATTTCCTTGGTGGTTATTTTGTACTCATAAATATTCGTTAAATCCGTTAAATAAATCGTATCTCCGATGCTGGCTTTGTATAAGGGGCCGAATAAAATATCTTTTTCCTCAAAGTAATGACCTGCCAATGCATAGTTTCCTTGTCCAAGTTTTTGATTAGGCTTCATAGTGCCTGCTCCAACGGCAAGAGAGGCATTCCCAACTCCTTTGACGATAGGAAGTTTCATACCAACACTAGGGACAGCGATACTACCGATGACTGGCATTTTATTTGCGGTTGTTTGGGCTTTTAAAACTTCTGCAATGGATAGAGATTGCACTGCTTCAAATTCAAAATCGGCATCCGCATTTTTGTTTTTTTCAATATCCTCTGCACTGTAATCAGTTGTATTTAGTTGTTTACTCAAGTGAGCGATGATTGCATTTTGAATGGGGTTAATAAAAATAAGTAAGAGGCCGACGATGAGCATACAAATGAGTAATGACAGTTTAAACTTATTCATTTTATAGATCACTTCCTAGTATTGAAATTACGAGTTGCCGGTATAAGGTTAAGTTCCGCTGTTAGAACTTGGGGAATCGCTGGTAAAGGTTCAAGTTCAGCCGCTAAAACCGAAAGTCGCCGATAAACAGTATGTTAAAAATGGGTAGAGCTTTATATAGCTCTACCCGTTCTAATCTTTATTTATCGCTGAAACGCACGCCAGCAACACCGTAATGGTTTTTAGACATTTCTTCTATGAAAACTGTTACGTTTTCTGGTGGGGCGTTAACTGTACGAGAAACGGCTTCTGTTACTTCTTTTACTAGTGCACGTTTTTGTTCTTCTGTACGACCTTCAAGCATTTTCACTGTTACGTATGGCATAATATTGCCTCCTTTATAGAATAATGTTGTATAGTTAGTTTATCTCCCTTCAGTAGAAGACTTCAACCTCTGAAGGTGGTAAGATGGATGCGGGCGTAATTCCTTTTCATTGGTATCCAAAAACCTACTGAAATAGGGGAGCTCAGTCTAAGAACGCCACGTCCTGTGGCAACGACTGAGTGACCAACATCTTGTTGGTCCAAAGCCTCCGGCGGATGTCACGGATTTTGAAAGGAATGAATAAAGGATGTTAGCTCTAAAACCTTCGCATCCTGGGAAAACGGCTAACTGACCTGCATCGTGCAGGCCTGGGCACAATTCAAAATCCGGACTCAATTACGCCAAGGCGAAATTGATAAGAAAGTATATACTTCTTTTTGCGCAATGCCGGTGTTGTTACGGTGCAATGTGCTTAACTATGCTTTACTTTTATAATAGCAGAATGGAGGTAGTTAGAGTATGGCAAATGAAGAAAAACCAAAACAAAAAATGGGCTTTACTATTATTAAAAATGATCCAACAGACGGACATAAGGGATTTGGTATCGGTTCGCTTTCGCTAGAAAACGTATCGCCAGTCATTATCGATATAGAAGAGGGTACGGCATCAGTTGAAATCGGTGCTATGCATGCTCGCAGTGATGTGGAACGAGGTATTAAATTTACGACAAATCGTGCTGATTCAGAAGGTGGGAAACCGTATTGGCTAGTGTGGGTGACAATAGACCATAAAGCGGATGGACCTTACTATGCTGGTGTAACTGCGTGTGAAATGGTAGTCAATCGAGAAAAACGTCGAGGCTATAAAATTTTAGCTGATCATGTGAATAGAATGGATAAATCTATGAAGCGTCATATTATTGTAGAACATATGGATGCGCGATCTAAAAAGGTGTTAGCTTCTTTCCTAGAAGAGCTTAATCCGGAATTGTGGGCCCGTAGTGAGGAGCAATTACGTCAAGATTTATTTGTTTAATAGACCTACAATGATTGAACAATCTGTGACATTTTGCAATCGCTTTCGATATAAGGTTGAAAGTGGGTTTGAAACAAAGTAAACTTGATGCAGGCTTACATTTTAGCAAGCTAGGACACTTGGTTCTGCGAATGTGATGAGCGCTATGCGGCATTTGAACAACCCAAACCCAAGCCAAATGCCCCATGATGCTCATCTACTTCGCGAACCATAAATAAGAAAAGCTTTCTGTTCCCACGGACAAGTTCCGGGGAAGAGAAAGCTTTTCTTTTTCGTATATGTCTGTTACTTTGTCGAGAGCTTTCGTTTATTGGAACGTTTGTAGCTAATAAAGGTTCCACATGATTCGTTAATTTTTGAAAATAGAGAACGGAAGCATGTTCCAGAAATTACCCCATGTATCTTTATCGAGAATATCGAAGTTTGAACATTTTTCAGTTGGTACATCTTTCTCATCCATATAGACGAGACGTTGTTTAGGACAGGCATCTGTTGCTAACTTACCTGTTTCAATATCGATGACCACACCTTTAACGTCTTTAGGCTTTGCAAAATCTTCATTCTTTGTACCTTTATTAACAGCCTCCATAAAGTCGATCCAAATTTGCTTTGTAGATGCAGTATCTTCTCTTTCCGTTAGATTTTTCCCTTGGTCATAGCCGTTCCACACGCCTGCAGTTAAGCTAGGTGTAAATCCGATTAACCACTGATCGCTATTTGTAGAGCCAGATTTGGCTGCATACGTATGCGTCATACGAGAGCGAATGCCAATCCCTGTAGCTGGAGAATAATCACTAAAGACTGGATCGAAAATTCCCGTCATCATTTCTGTTAAGATATACGTATGTTCTTTTGAGAGAACAGTCTCATCTTCTTTATCAACTTCTTTATTTTCATAGATGATATCGCCATTAGCATTTTTAATAGAAACAATAGTAGTAGGCGTTGTTTTTTTACCCTGCGATGCTAAAATATTATAAGCATTCGTCATTTCATATAATGTTGTTTCAGTCGTTCCAAGCGCGATGGATAAATTGTCCTTAGTACCGATATTCACGTTGAAGCGATTGGCCATATTATGAAATGCTTTAAATCCAATTTCCTCTAAAGTTTTCACAGCGTAAATATTATCTGAAATAGCGATAGCTTGAGCCATTGACATGTCATGGTTTGCGAATTTACCATTAACATTTTTTGGTGCATATGTGGCACGTCCATGATCATAAGTGAAAGTCGTCTCACCTACATTTAAATATGTTAAAGGTGTATAACCATTCTCTAAAGCTGCCGCATATAAAATAGGTTTAATGGTTGAACCTGGTTGACGTTTTGCCTGTGTAACTCGGTTAAATGAACTTGTAGCATAGTCACGACCACCAACTAATGCTGTGACGGCCCCTGTTTTGGATTTCATACTAACAAAAGCAGTTTGAAGATCATCATTAGGCATATGTTTGGCTACAGATTCTTCTGCTGCTTTTTGGTGTTCTAGATTTAAAGTTGTTTGGATAGTCCAGCCACCTTCACTAATGTCGAGATTTTTCGATTTCAAAATTTCACTAGCCTCTTGCCATGCTACGTCAAGGAAAAATGGTGCTACAGATTTTGCTGCTACCCAGCTATCATTCTTTAAGACAAGTTTTTCACTTTCTGCACGTGTTTTTTCATCTTGCGTAATAGCACCTTGATCGGCCATCAGTTTTAAAATAACGTGTTGGCGATTAGTTGCTTTATCTAGATTGACAATAGGAGAGTAAATACTTGGCCCTTTTGGAATTCCTGTTAACATTGCAGCTTCTGCTAATGTTAAATCTTTTGCTGATTTTCCGAAATAAAATCGACTAGCTGCTTCTACGCCGTACATCCCATGTCCGTAGTAAACAGTATTTAAGTAGCCTTCCAATATTTCATCCTTATTATAAAAAACTTCTAATCTATAAGCATACAGTGCTTCATTTAATTTTCGTGTCCACGATTTTTCATGTGAAAGATATAGATTTCGAGCATATTGTTGCGTAATTGTACTTGCTCCTTGAACCTTACCACCAGCCTTAAGGTCCACTAATAATGCACCAGCGATACGAGAAAAATCCAAACCGCTATGCTTATAAAAATCTTTATCCTCAACAGCGACTACTGCTTTTGCTAAATAGGGGGACATCTCATCACGCCCAACCCAATAACGTCGTTCATTCGTAAAGTGATCCCCAATTTGGTTCTCATTTTCATCTAAGAAAATAGAGGCTTTAGGTACGGTTAAAGGTGGGGCACCAGCCACTTGAACATAGACGCGTAAAGCTATAAATGCTACTACAATTGCAGATGTAAAGGCGATAAAAATGGTAAGTGCTTTACGCGTACGCTTTACACGCTTTTGTTTACGTTGATAGCTTTTTCTCTGCATCTGACTTCACCTCGTTTTCTCACACTTGCGTATAGTATGTGTCTGAACATTCATATTTAATCGAAATTATTGGTAAAAACTATTGCACTTTATTCAAAAACATCTATACTTTTTTTGTACTGTTTGAAATGCTAGCGTTCGACAAAAGAATGCCACCTTGTAGATTTTAATCGAATTTTGCTAGACGTTCCAATAATGTATACGAGGATACAAGGATAGAGGTTTCATTACAAACCTGTAAGTCCATAATAGAGTAATGGTAAAAGATTTATCATTGAAGGATTTGAATGACATTTTGCTAGAACATAACATATGTCATGTGCATAAGTTGATTGGAGTGATGAAGTTGGACGCTACCAGAAAAGCGCCCAGTCGGAACTGAAATCAACTATAGTGGTGAAAATAAATTTAGTAATTTCTAATCAAGTGGAGGTCGAGTAATGAGATTTGATGAAGCTTACTCAGGGAATGTTTTTATAAAAAGTCATCCTACATATGAGGATGCTCAGGCGGTCATTTATGGTATGCCAATGGACTGGACAGTTAGTTATCGTCCGGGCTCACGTTTTGGTCCGCAGCGTATACGTGAAGTATCTATTGGACTAGAAGAATATAGTCCATATTTAGACCGTGAGCTAGAAGAAGTTAAATATTTTGATGCGGGTGATATACCTTTACCATTCGGCAACGCTCAGCGCTCGCTAGATGAAATTGAAAAGTTTATCGTGAAGCTTTTAGCAGATGACAAGATTCCTGTAGGTATGGGTGGCGAGCATTTAGTATCGTGGCCTGTTATGAAAGCTGTTTCAGCAAAATATGATGACCTAGCAATTATCCACTTCGATGCACATACAGACTTACGTGTAGAGTATGAAGGGGAGCCACTTTCTCACTCAACACCTATTCGCAAAATTGCAGAACATATCGGACCGAAAAATGTCTATTCATTTGGTATTCGTTCGGGTATGAAGGAAGAATTCGAATGGGCGAAGGAAAATGGCATGCACATTTCAAAATTTGAAGTGCTAGAACCATTAAAAGAAGTATTACCGTCTTTAGCGGGACGTAATGTTTACGTTACGATTGATATAGATGTACTTGACCCAGCGCATGCACCAGGTACAGGAACAGTAGATTGCGGAGGCATTACATCAAAAGAATTACTAGCGTCAATTCATGCGATTGCAGCAAGTAACGTCAATGTAGTGGGCTTTGACCTAGTTGAAGTAGCACCAATCTACGACTCATCAGAAATGACAGCGAATACCGCGAGTAAATTGCTAAGAGAAATGATTTTAGGTTGGGTAAAATAAAGCAAGAAAACACTAGATATTGTACTCTGCGACGAAAGTGAAACGGCAGTCGCAAATACAGCTTCAAAACTATTAAGAGAAATGATTTTGGGTTGGATCAAATAAGTAGAGTCTTCGAAATGAAGCGATTGGAATGGGGTTAGCGATAAGCTAGCCCCATTTTCCTTATCATTTAAAAAAAGAAGACGCCATCCTAAATACATCGGATAGCGCCTTGATATTTCGAAATAATTCTATTAAGGGTTCGTAGACCAAAGTCCAGCATGTTTTAATACAACACGTGGATGAAGTTTTAACTGTGCAACCATTAAATCTGCTAAATCTTCTGCTTGCATCACTTTCTCCGGATTACCGTCTGTTAAGTTTAGCTCAACCGCCATATCTGTGGCAACTGTACTTGGCGTTAAAGTTGTAACGCGAATATTTTTCTTACGGACTTCAAGCATTAATGATTCACTTAATCCGATAACTGCAGCTTTTGAAGCCGAGTATGCACTTGTAATCGGTGCACCTTTTTGACCAGCTGTCGATGAGATATTAATGATATCGCCTGTATTGCGCTCTATCATCTCTGGTAATACAGCGCGTGTTGTGTAGTACACACCTTTTACGTTAACATCGATAATATTTGTCCATTCCTCAGGCGTTAAGTCCATGAAGTTACCGAATTTTGAAATGCCAGCATTGTTTACTAAAATATCGATGGCGCCAAGCTTGCCACGAATAGATTCAACGGCTGTGCTAATAGAGTCTAAATCTGCCACATTTGCCACAGCGATTGCTACCTTCACATCATACTGCTTAAGTTCCTCTGCTACTTGTTGTAAATTTTCAAGAGTACGTCCAACAAGGCCTACGTGAATACCTTCTTGTGCAAAAGCTACTGCTGTTGCGCGGCCAATTCCACGCCCTGCTCCTGTGATTAACGCCACTTTTCCTGCGATTGTTTGCATGTTTTTCGCTCCTTTAGATAAGATGTTTTATTTAGACGAAAAAATAGATTAAGATTTATCTTTAAGACTATCCTCATTTTACTACGGTTTTTTACATTGTGAAGAGTGCACTTTTTGGTGCGGAGGTTACTAAAAGTTACTTATATGAAAAGGGAGCTAGCTCTATGCCAGATAAATTAAGAGAAGAGATAAAAGAGAGAATATTAAATAACGATTATCATTGCGAAAAAGAACTTACCTTATCAATCATTAGTGGGAAATGGAAAGTAGTTATTTTGTGGCATTTAGGTGTAGAAGGGACGCATCGTTTCAGTGAGCTTCAAAGACTTTTTCCAAAAAATATCACATAAGATATTAACAAATCAATTACGTGAACTGATGGAAGATGGAATTGTTCATCGAGAAGTGTTTCCAGAAGTTCCTCCAAAAGTCGAGTATTCCATGACAGAACTAGGGATGACGTTATTACCAATTGTTGAGATGATGTATGATTGGGGCAAAAAAAGAATTGATCAAATTAAGCAAGAAAGCAATAACGAGGTTATTTAGGATGATTTAAATTGTCATTACTATTTTTAACTTTAATGCCCTTAATACAGTCGAACTTTCCATAATCTGTAACGTCCTTTTGTGAAAGGGGTGAACTAATGGGAGTTTGGTATTTCTTAATCTTATTTGTAGGACTGTTTTTGATATTTAAAGGACTATTTACGAAAAAGCAATCTTTGTTAATAAAGAAGATTGGCATTGTATTTGTAGGAGTATTATGTATTTCATTCTCAATATTTATGTTTTCACCAGGAAGTGCAGAAATTATTTCGAATTTGTTAAATTTGGAATGAGGGAAATTTAAGTAATATAATTTATTTTATAATGTGGGGCTAAAAGTGGGGAAGCCGTAATGAGCTCCACTTTTAGCCCCGCTTGCTTTTAAAGTTTAACTAACATAATCATTCTAAGGATAACTTTGTTTATCACAATTGCTATCGGGGGAAAAAAAGGCTCATTTACAAAGTGAGCTTTTTTTATTTCTTTGGAATTTTTTTGAATACCGTATTGACATTAATAGGAAAACATTGTTACATTATAGGTAACAAACGTTACCTATTTAAAGGAGGCAAAATTTTTTGGCACCAAAAGAACGGTTTACAGAGGAAATTTTATTGGATTGTGCTTTTGAAATGGTTAGGAAGAGCGGCATTGATAGTGTGAATGCAAGAGATCTAGCAAAAGAGTTAGGCTGTTCGACAAAGCCTATATTTCGATTATTCTCGAGTATGGACGATTTGAAGTATGCAATATATGAAAGGGCTGAAAATCTTTACAACGAAAGAATGTTTCAGGGCTTGCAAGAAAGTTCTTTTTTAGGAATGGGATTAGCTTATATTAACTTTGCTCGCGAAGAAAAAAAGTTATTTGAGCTGTTATTCCTATCCAATAAATATAAGATCTCGAGCTTTTCGGAATTAGTAAATGATGTAGAAAACCAAGGAATTATAACTCTAATTTCTAAATTAACAGGTTTAACACAAGCCTCTGCAAAATCTCTATTTATAGAGATATGGTTAACAACACATGGTATTGCGACAATGTGTGCGACGAATACTTGCGATTTAGATAGCTCGGAAATTGAGGGTATTTTAAAAGACGTTTTTGAAGGCGTTAAACTAAAATTATTGAATGGAGAAAATAAATGAGAATAAAAAATTCGCCTATTCTTTTATCGATATTATTTACTTTACTTGCACTTGTTTTTCCTTTCATAGCTGGTGCAATTATAACTGTCAATAATATAAGTAGCTTAAGTTCTATAGATTTAATTCGATTTATTGCCTTTGCAGTTGGTGCACTAGTTACTCTTTGGATCATGAAAAAAAGTAAATTCTCTTTCCAAGATTTCGGATTTAGAAAGTTTAAAGTAGAGGCATGGATGGCTGTTATCGTTATTTCTGAGTTGATTGCATTCTTTAGTGGTATTACAGATCGAGATGGTTTTTCTGCGCAATATGTATTTATTTTGCTTCTATTTGTTATTGCCGTTGGTTTTTATGAAGAGTTTATTTTCCGGGGCCTAATTTTCAAATATTTATCAGCAAAAGGGCTTAAAACGGCTATTATAGGTTCCTCTATTTTGTTTGGGATTGGACATCTTGAAAATTTATTTGCCGGTCAAGATTTCTTATTGACATTACTACAAGTAGCTTTTGCATTCCTCTTTGGGTTAGTTTGTGCAGAAATTGTTGCAAAGACAAAAAGTATTATTTTCCCGATTGTCTGGCACGCTTCGCATGATTTTATTGCTTTCTTGACTGATCAAAGTGAGCCTACGGTTCTTGCTACTTCTCTTTATATCTTTCATGTTCTAGTGTTAATTGGTCTCGCAATTTATTTCTGGAGAGCTTTATTTCCTAAAAAGGCTGTTATGAATTTAAAAAATCCTGAGAGTTACGTTTAAACTCGACAAGCAAAGAAAGCATCTACTCGTTAAATTTGAGTGGATGCTTTTTTGCTAGTACCTTAATGAGCTTATTGTTGTAATGCAACATTGCCTCCTGAAATAAGGAAGCACACTTTTTCGTTTTTACGAATAGGCAAAGCTCCTTGCAGGGCAGCTCCAAGCCCGATAGAAGAGGAAGGTTCTGCTATAATTTTACCCTCCGAGAGTAAGGTTTTCATCCCCTGTTGAATCAATACTTCATCTACACTTACAACCTCATCGACAAGCTGTTGAACAATTGGAAAATTCCTTTCTCCAGGCTGTAAAGTTAGTAGAGCATCAGCCAAAGATTTTTGTTCCGCTAAAAGCAATCTTTCGCCAGCTTTTAAGCTTTTGCTATAACGCGAAATGACAGCAGGCTCCACACCAATTATTTTGATATGAGGGGCCATAGATTTTACAGCAGTTGCAACGCCACTAATTAATCCACCACCGCCAATAGGAACAACAATAATATCGACATCAGGGAGCTGTGCTAATATTTCCAAACCTACTGTTCCTTGTCCGGCCATAATATCGTAATCATCATAAGGGTGTATGTTGCAATAGCCATGATCACGACTGAGCTTTTCTGTTAGTACATGTCTTTCTGCCAGCTTACATTGTACAACCTCTGCACCTAAGGCACGAATTCCATCAACCTTAATGGTAGGAGCTGAATCTGGAAGAACAATTGTCGCTTTACTATTTAATAACTTGGCAGCATAGGCAACACCTTTGCCATGATTACCTGAGGATGAAGCGACTACGCCTTTTTGTAATTGTTCTAACGACATGGAAAGCATTTTATTGAGAGCCCCTCGAAGCTTAAAGGAGTTTGTTTTTTGAATATTCTCGGCTTTTATATAGACGTGACATCCTAAAAGTTGATCGAGCCCATTTAAACGAATAATTGGTGTTTCAAATATATAAGATGAAATTCTTTGTTTAGCAGCATGAATTTGTTCAAGTGTTAACATATAGCAGCCCTCATTTCGATAAAATGATCGAATATTCAAACTTATTGATATAACTGTAATTTTATAGACTATTTATGTCAATCATTAAATAATGAGCGAATTACTGCCACATCGGATAGAATACTCACTTCTACCTTGAAAAAATATGAGGATTCATCCTATAATAAAAAGGTTATAGTAAAAACAATAAAAGGGAGCGTCCATAATGGCGAACGAAGCAAGATCGCAGGTGAACATTAAGCTCATTTCTACGATTCGCCCGATTGATGGTGATTCTGAAAGTTATGAAATGTGGCTGACAGGGCAGCTACTTGAAAAAGCAGGAAGCATGTATTTGAAATATGAAGAGGTGCAGGAGGATAAAACCATCCGCACAACTATGAAGCTAGGCAATGAACAGGCATTAATTATGCGTACAGGAGCAGTGAAAATGCGACTACCACTTAACATAATTGAGCAGCAAATAGGTCATTATGAAAGTGAATTCGGTTCAATGCCACTCGTCATCCACACGAAAAAAATGACGTATACACAACAGGCAGTAAGCGGAGATTTCCATGTACAGTACGATTTACTAATGGGTGGGCAATCCGTTGGCAATTATAAATTAGATATTACATTTACGGAGGTACAATGATGAACGCAGTAGAACAAGTACAACAAGCCATTAAAGCAGCAATTGCGCAGGCTGTTGAAAAAGCTGGCTTAGTCGAGGCTGGCACAGAATTAAATATTCACCTTGAAACACCGAAGGATAAAGCAAATGGAGACTATGCAACAAATATTGCTATGCAATTAACGAAATTAGCAAAAAAACCACCTCGTGCGATTGCAGAAGCCATTTTAGAAAATCTTGAAACAGCAGGTACAGATATTGAGAAAATCGATATTGCTGGCCCGGGCTTCATGAATATTACTGTGCGTAAAGATTTCCTAACAGGTGTAGTAAAAGCAGTGCTTGAGCAAGGTGTTGACTATGGTCGTTCTAATGCTGGTGCGGCTGAAAAAGTTCAAGTGGAATTCGTATCTGCAAATCCAACAGGTGATCTTCATTTAGGTCACGCACGTGGAGCTTCTGTAGGAGATTCATTATGTAACGTATTAGATATGGCAGGTTACGATGTATCTCGTGAGTACTACATTAACGATGCGGGTAACCAAATTAATAACTTAGCTTATTCTCTTGAAGCGCGTTATAAACAAGCTTTAGGAATGGATGCTGAAATGCCAGAGGACGGCTACCACGGTCAAGATATTATTGAAATCGCTGGTAAACTAGCAGGCGAGCATGGCGATGCAATTTTAGCAAAATCTGATGAAGAACGTTTTGCATTCTTCCGTCAACATGGTTTAGCGTTAGAATTAGACAAGTTAAAAACAGACCTTGCAAACTTCCGTGTAAACTTTAATGTGTGGTATTCGGAAACTTCACTATACGAAAACGGTAAAATCGAAGTAGCGTTAGATAAACTGAAAGCTAATGGTCATGTATTTGAAGAAGAGGGTGCTACTTGGTTCCGTTCAACAACATTTGGTGACGATAAAGATCGCGTGTTAATTAAAAATGATGGCTCTTTCACATATCTAACTCCAGATATCGCATACCATGAGGATAAAATTGTACGTGGCTTCGATAAATTAATTAATATTTGGGGTGCTGACCACCACGGTTATATCCCACGTATGAAGGCGGCTATTCAAGCGCTTGGCTACGACCGTGATACGCTTGAAGTAGAAATCATCCAAATGGTTCAGCTTTATAAAAATGGTGAGAAATTCAAAATGTCTAAACGTACAGGGAACGCTGTTACAATGCGTGAGCTTGTAGAAGAGGTTGGATTAGATGCAGTTCGTTACTTCTTCGTGAAAACTGCGGGCGATTCTCATATGGACTTTGACCTTGACCTTGCCGTATCTCAATCAAATGAAAACCCAGTGTATTATGCACAATATGCGCATGCACGTATTTCTTCAATTTTACGCTCAGCAAATGAGCAAGGCTTTGCTGCAACAACAGATCATTTAACTCTGTTAACTGCAGAAAAAGAAATTGATTTACTGAAAAAAGTGGGTGACTTCCCGAAAGTGGTAGCAGATGCTGCGAAGCACCGTACACCACACCGTATAGCCAACTATATTCAAGAAACAGCGGCTGCGTTCCACAGCTTCTATAACGCTGAAAAAGTGTTAGACGCTTCAAATAAAGAGCTAACAGAGGCTCGCTTAGCGCTTATTACTGCTGTGCGTACAACAATTGCCAACGCATTGCGCTTAATCGGCGTATCTGCACCTGAAAAAATGTAATAATAGTCCTTCTAGCCCCCGGCACAACAACGTGCCGGGGGTTTTTTGTGTTGAGATGGACTTGATCTTGTGGTTAGCGGCGTTCCTTGCTTGGTTAGCGGCGGAAATTCGGGTTTTGGCGGCGTTCCTCCTGTGGTTAGCGGCGCAACTCACACTTTTAGCGGCGAATTCCAACATAAGCTGGATAATATAAAGGACTTGATGGATAGAACAGTCAAACCGACGGAAAGCCCCGCCAGAGTGACGGAAAAAACAGACGAAGTGACGGATAGACCAGCCAAATTGATGAACAGTACCCCGAAATATCCGAATTCATCTCCTTAAATCGATGATTTTCTTAATAATTCAGAAATCTTGTTGAAGTTTACGTTAGCGTCAATGGTATACTGATGGAAAACGGAAAGGGGAGATGATGTTGAAGACGATTCAAGAAGTGGCTAAGCAGTTTAATGTTTCAACACGGACAATTCGTTATTATGAGGAGCTTGGGCTGCTTAATCCTAATCGATCATCAACTAATCAGCGAACCTTTTCAAAAAAAGAATTAGCGAAGCTTAAGCTTATTTTCCGAGGGAAGCGTTACGGGTTTTCACTTGAGGAGATTAAGGAGATGGTGTTGCTGTTTGATTTTGATCGCACGGGCATTCAGCAGTTGGAGCGTACGGTCGAATATGGGGAGCAAAAAATTCAAGAGATTGATAGCAAAATAGCAGAGCTTGCACAAATGAAGCGTGAATTACTGCAATTACAAGGCATATTTACAGAAAAATTAGCGATTTTAAAGGGAGAGATGGACGATGAATAGTTCGAATTTGTTAGCACGTAATGCGCGAAAGTACCCTATGAGTGAAGCTGTTGTTTGTGAGGATAGACGAGTGACTTATCGTGATTTAGATGAGCAAGTGACACGTCTTAGTCATGCTTTAGTAGAGCAGGGTGTGCGGCTAGGCGATAAAGTAATTATTTTTATGCCAAATGTTGTAGAGTTTGTTGTTAGCTATTTTGCTATTCAGCGTATTGGAGCTATTGTCGTTCCAGTAAATGTGAAATTTACGCTGCAAGAGGTCGAATATGTAGCACAGCATGCTGATGCTAAGGCTATTCTAGTGCATGAGGCAATTTTTGAAGCTGTTGAAAACATTACGGTTGTTCCTTTAAAAATCAAAACAGGTCAAGAGAAAGTTGGTTGGCTAAACTATGAAACACTTATTCAACATGCGAGCATTCAAACAATTGATTGCCAGTTGAATGAAGATGATGTTTCAACGATTTTATATACGTCGGGTACAACGGGAAAACCAAAGGGAGTATTGTTTAGCTATCGCAATATTTTAACTGTAGCGCAAATGATTGCAGTAGAAATGGAAGTAAAGCCAGAAAGTCGGATTCTTCTTATGATGCCGTTGACGCATTCAGCCCCATTACATTTATTTTTAATGGCAGGAGTACTTGTAGGCTCAACAAATGTGCTAACGCCAATATTTACACCTGATTTATTGATAGATTCAATCGAGCAGGAGCGGACAACGCATTTCTTCGGCGCACCTGTCGCGTATTTGTTAACCGCTCAAATGCCAAGGTTGCAAACAGCTGATTTATCACCGATGAAATGGTGGTCTTATGGCGGAGCGCCACTATCACAAAACGAAGTCCGCCATTTACAAATAGCTTTCAGAACAGAAAACTTAACTTGTGTTTATGGTCTAACAGAGGCTGGTCCAAACGGTTCAATATTATTTGGTGAAGAACATGCAACGAAGGCAGGGAGCGTTGGTAGGCGTGCACCACTTGGGGCGGAGCTGCGTATTATCAACGACAATGGAGAAGATGTCAGTGTTGGTGAAGTGGGGGAAATTGTGATATTCGGTGAGGGTAATATGCTGGGCTATTACAAGGATGATATTGCAACAAAGGCTGCATTTATAGATGGCTGGCTGAAAACAGGTGACTTAGCTCGATTAGATGAGGACGGCTATATTTGGATTGTGGATCGTAAAAAGGATGTTATATTTTCAGGTGGTGTGAATATTTATCCGAAAGAAATTGAAGATAGTATGTTGAGCTATAAGGGGATATTTGAAGTGGCTGTAATCGGTGTGCCACATCCGGAGTGGGGAGAAACGGTAAAGGCCGTTTATGCCACTAAATCGGGAATTGACGAGGACGAACTTAAAGCTTATTTGGGGGAGCATCTTGCTAAATATAAAATTCCACGCATCTTCGAATGTGTGGAAGCGTTACCACGAAATGCATCGGGCAAAATACTAAAACAATCCTTGCGGGGACAAGAGGTGAGATAGCATGAAAGTTTTACAGCGGGAAGAAATGAAAACAACAAACTTTTTTAACGAAAATGATACACTTCATAAAGTTTTAGAAATGATGCTAGATAAAGAGTTTGTTGACTATGCAAAACGTGAGCTAACAGATTTTGGTGAGCTTTGTGCTGGAGATATTGATTTGAGAGCCAAACATACTGATCGAGAGGGTGAACCTCGATTACAAAGGTATAATGCCTATGGTGAAGAAGTGTCAGAGGTTTGGGTTAATGATGGCTATAAAAAAACAATAGAAGAAACGTACAATACCGGCATTGTTGGCTATGTGCATAAGGATATTCCACAATTAGGTAGAAAGGGCAACTATGTCTATAGCTTTGCTCAAGGCTATATACTATCACATGCTGAGCCAGGCTTTTACTGTCCTGTTACTTTAACAATGGCAACGGCTTATTTACTTGATCATTATGCGAGTGATGAGGTAAAAGAGCGCTTTTTACCACATGTTTGTGCAACAGGAGATACGGAGCTATATGAGGGGGCTACATTTTTAACGGAGCGTCAAGGTGGCTCTGATGTTGGGGCGAATGTTGTGGAGGCGAGACAGGACGGCAATCAGTATCGTTTATATGGGGAAAAATATTTTGCATCTAACGCAGGAATGTGTGGAGTAACCATGGTATTGGCGCGCATGGAAGGGGCTCAGGTAGGCTCAAAGGGCTTAACATTATTTGCAGTTCCATGGCGAAATGAGGATGGCACAGTTAATAATCTCCGCATTCGTCGTTTAAAGGATAAACTTGGCGTTAGAGCAGTACCTTCTGGTGAGGTGGAATTTGATGGTGCGCTAGCATATGTTGTCGGTGACCCAAATAAAGGGATTTATTATATGCTCGAGGCGCTTAATTTATCAAGAATCTGCAATGCAGTTGCTTCTATCGGAATTATGCGCCGCGGATATTTAGAGGCGAAGCATTATGTAACAAATCGTCATGCCTTTGGTAAACCTTTAACGCAATATCCTATGATTCAGGATACACTAGGGAAATTTGCTGCCAAGCTTCATGTAGAAGTAGCCACGGTTTTTGATCTTATTCAGCTGTACGATAAAGTAACTAGTGGGCAAGGGAATAAAGAGGACATTATTTTAAACCGTTTGTATATTGCTATCATGAAAAAAGAAACGGCAGAGCAAGCTGTACATTATGCTAGTGAAGCCATTGAATTACATGGCGGAAACGGCTATATTGAAGATTTTGTTACACCTCGATTATTAAGAGATGCACAGGTACTTACTGTGTGGGAAGGGACTGCGAATATTTTAGCTTTAGAGCTTATTCGCTTAGTTGATAAGTTTCATGCGCACGAAATGTTTGTTCGTGTTATGGAAGAACGTCTAGAAAAACTAGCTGCCAGTCCATTAGTTGAAATTGTCGTGGATCAATTAGCAAAACTAGATTCAACTTTGCAAACATTTGGCCGTTTAGATGATGCAACAAAAACGTTTGAAGCAAAAAAGGTCGCAGAGAAAATGGCGCATTTATATGAAAGTGTGGTAGCAGTCGAATGGGCACAAAGATTCGGCGGCAAATATGAGAAGCTAGCAGATATTTATTTAGAGCACACATGGGCGTTGCGTGAAATGGGAGCACCGATGAAAACGGTACAGTATTTTTCAGATATAGTGTAACTTGTTTCAGTGGGTGTCCAAACACCATATGAAATAGAAGAACTAAATCTAAGAACGCCACGTCCTGTGGCAATGACTGAGTGTTGCTGTCACTACGCTTTCGCACAAAAACATCTTGTTGGCAAAAGCCTCCGACGGAAGTCACGGAGTATGCCGGGAATAATTGATTTGTTTAGAAGTCGTCTCGAATCGAGGCGACTTCTTTCGTTTTCATGTATAATAAAATCAACTGAATATTATAAAGGTTCTTTACTTAAGTAAAGTGAAAAGGGAAATCGGTGTAATTCCGATGCGGTCCCGCCACTGTATGTGTGAGTTTTTTCAATCTACGCCACTGAAATTTTCGGGAAGGCTTGAAAAAGCGTATGGAGCACGAGCCAGGAGACCTGCCTTTAGAGAAAACACGTTGTAGCCTACGAGGATAGGATGGTGGATTTTGTATATGTTTTTTGTGCAAATTTGACCCCCTCATTGTTTTATGATGAGGGGTATTTGTTTTGGAAGATGAATGTCGATAAGTTAGAAAAAGTGGGCGATAAATCCATGAAGTTGGGCGATAAACTCACGATGTTAGGCGATAAATTCATAATGTTGGGTGACAAAGCCAAAATGTTGAGTTGAAGTTCGCAATGTTGGTGATAACCCCAAAATGTTAGGCGATAAAAACTACAATGTATCGATAAATCAGAAAAACAAAGCGTTAAAAACTATATGAACTAATAGACTAAGGGGGATTCACATGAAGAAAATTTGGAAACTAGGATTATCAGCATTTTTAGCTATTGGCTTGCTTGCTGCATGTAATACAAAAGAGGCAACAAACGAAAAGCCTTCTTCTTCTGAGCAACAAGAGACTGCAAAAGTAGATCAAGCAACATTCCCAATGACGATAAAGGATGCTACTGGCAAGGATATTACGTTAGAAGAAGCTCCTAAAAAAATTGTTTCTCTCATACCAAGTAATACAGAAATCTTATTTAGCCTTGGCTTAAATGATGAAATAGTTGGTGTAACAGATAATGACGATTATCCACCAGAGGCTAGTAAAAAAGACAAGGTTGGCGGCATGGATTATAATATTGAACAAATTATTGCTTTATCGCCAGATATCGTTTTTGCGCATGCATCGGGTATGAGTTATTCAAAAGGAGCAATTGAACAGCTTGAGGCTGCAGGTGTGAAAGTATTTGTTGTAGCGGATTCAAAAAACTTTAGTGAAACTTACACAACGATTGAACAGCTTGGTCGTGCAACAGGAAAACTAGAAGAGGCTAAAAAAATAGTCGCAAATATGAAGGCGAAAGTTGAAGAAGTTGAAACAAAACTTAAAGGTGTTGAGCCAAAGAAAGTCTTTGTAGAATCGTCTGATGAGCCACAGATTTATACAGCTGGTAAAGGTACATTTATGAATGAAATGTTAGAAATGATTCATGCTGAAAATGTAGCAGCAGATGTAAATGACTGGTATCAAATTGATGCTGAACAAATTATCGCGAAAAATCCAGATGTCATTGTTGTAGCATATAATTATGTACCTGATATTCTAACGAAAATTCCACAACGTCCAGGCTTTGAAACAATTACTGCCGTGAAAAATAAAGCCATTGTACAAGTGGATGAAAATACGACAAGTCGTCAAGGCCCTCGTTTAGCAGATGGTTTGGAGGAATTAGCAAAGGCCGTCTACCCAGAGGCGTTTAAATGAGTAAAACAATTGTAGCCTATGTAACAGCTATTACGCTTTTAATCATTAGCATCTGGTGTGGAGTAGCGATAGGCTCAGTTCATATTCCATTAGAAGTATTGTGGAATAAGGCGGCTAATGAAACAGCTGCCAATATTTTATGGAAGATTCGTTTACCTCGAGTCCTACTGGCGGGGCTTGTAGGGGCATCACTTGCTATTGCAGGGGCAGCTTTTCAAGGCTTATTAAAAAATCCTTTGGCTGACCCTTATACATTAGGTGTTTCCTCTGGTGCATCAGTTGGTGCAGTTATGACGATTTTCTTTAGTATATCAATACCTGTAGTCGGTCATTTTACATTGCCAACCTTTAGTATGATTGGTGCCATATTAACAATGGTAGCTGTGATGGGCTTCGCTAGAATAGTAGACCGCTCGCTAAAAATGGAAACTCTTATTTTAACAGGGGTTATATTTAGTTCGTTTTTAGGTTCCGTGATTTCATTAATGATTGCATTGTCTGGTGAGGAGCTACGCCAAGTTATCGGATGGCTGCTCGGTTCAGTATCGATGCGTGGTTGGCCATACGTTCAGATGATTATCCCGTTTGTAATAATTGGCTCAATTATGCTTTGGACACAAAGACGTGAGTTAAATGTTCTGTTATATGGAGAAGAACGCGCGAAGCATTTAGGTGTCAATGTTAAGCGTAGTAAATATATTATTTTAGTAGGTGGATCAATGTTGACTGGAGCCGCGGTAGCGGTTTCTGGAACGATTGGCTTTGTCGGTTTAGTTGTTCCTCATATGACGAGAATGGTTTGGGGTTCTGATCATCGTCATTTATTGCCGTTATCATTTTTAAATGGGGCAACTTTGCTGATTATTTGTGATTTAATAGCACGAACAATTATTGTGCCAAGAGAGCTACCGATTGGTGTCATTACTGCATTTATTGGGGCACCCGTTTTTTCCTATATTTTTTATAAGCAACGTAGAGGCAAGGGGGTACGCGCATGATTGTTGTTGAACATCTTTCTGGCGGCTATGAAGACGTACCAATCGTTCATGATATTAGTTTTTCCGTTGAAAAAGGAAAAATACTAGGGATTTTAGGGCCAAATGGTAGCGGGAAATCCACGCTGTTAAAAGTAATGAGTGGCATACTACCAGCTACTGCAGGCACTATATTAGTAGATGGTAAAAATATTAGTTCTTACAATGCTCGTGCATTAGCAAAAAAAATGGCGGTGCTTCCGCAATTACATGCTAATGCCTTTTCAAACAGTGTTCGGGAGGCAGTATCACTTGGACGTTATCCACATCAAACAGGCTTCTTTTCTAGTTGGACTGATCGTGATGAACAAGCAGTTCAACATGCAATGATACAGACTGGTGTGAAACGCTATGAACAGACACCGATGGAATTTTTGTCGGGCGGTGAACAGCAAAGAGTTTTTGTAGCTCAAGCTCTTGCACAAACAGCGGAAATATTACTGTTAGATGAACCAACGAACCATCTAGATATCGCTCACCAACGTCAAATTTTAGACATGGTGCGGAAGGAAGCAATTGAACGTGGTTTAACCGTTATTATGGTACTGCATGATATGAATTTAGCTTCTCTCTATTGTGATGAATTATTACTAATGGAGGAAGGATGGATGCGAGCATTAGGGGCGCCACATGAAGTATTAATCGCTTCGCAAATCGAAGACGTCTACCATGCTCGAGTTGCAACTTATGCACATCCAGAAATTCCAAAGCCTCAAATTACAATGATGCCAGCCTCAGTTGAACATCAGCAACGTGCTGTCATTACAAAAGAAAATTTCACTATTACAGAGCATTACATTCAGTTTCAATCAGAGTATCCTTTAAAAACAGTATCCTCAGCTGTCCATAACCCGGGTATCGGCTGGTATGATTGTCTATTAAATCGCTCTGTACCAATAGATTATGTCATTAATGATGTAAAAAGAGAGGTCGCTGAATTTTTACTAAAGGAGCATTTTTCATCTACAAGCACCGTCGTCATGTTAACGGCTGTTCCAACAAATCTTGTAGCTATTAATGAATATAAAGCTTCCTTTGGCAGCGTCCTAGTTGCCGTTACGGCTGGAGTTGGCAATGCGGTTGATGTGTCTCGTGTACATGAAAGACAAGATGAACCACATATTGGTACTATAAATACGTGGGTCATCATTAATGGCTGTTTATCAGAAGAAGCGTTTTTCCAAGCAATGATGACGGCTACCGAGGCGAAAACAAAGGCATTACAATCAGAAAATATTCGTGATGAACTTAGTGGTACGATTGCGACTAGTACGGCTACAGATAGTTTATTGATTGCAGCGACACAAAAAGGGGAAGAAATGCTGTACGGTGGCCCCATTACTGATGTAGGTAAGATTATTGGTAAAGGTGTTTTTGAAACAACTGTGCAGGCGATTAAAAATTACAAAAATTAATTCTAGGAGATGAGAGAAATGAAGCTTTACACGAAAACAGGCGATACGGGGAAAACAAGTCTTATCGGGGGACGCGTTGATAAAGATAGCTTACGCGTAGAGACATATGGGGCCATTGATGAATTAAATTCTTTTATTGGTAAGGCTGTCAGTGAATTAGATCGTGAGCTATTCAAGGATATTCTAATTGATTTAGAAACGATTCAGCATGAGCTTTTCGATGCAGGCGGTGACCTCGCTAACGTCATGAAGGAGCGTCATTATAAGCTGACAGAGCAGCCAATTGAAGTGTTGGAATCTCGTATTGATGCATTGTCAGATGAAGCGCCACCATTACAGCGCTTTATTTTACCAGGTGGTGCACCAGCAGCTGCAACTTTACACATTGCTCGCACAGTAGCACGTCGAGCGGAGCGTCAAATGGTAACGCTTATGAAGGAAATCGAAGACGTACCGACAATTGTACAAAAATATTTAAACCGTCTATCTGATTATTTATTTGCAGCAGCACGTGTTGTTAATTTTAGATTGAATGTCGCGGATGTTGAATATATTCGAAGCGGCAATGTCTTTAAAAAATAATTTGATTACTAAAGTTGTGGATGATATTACTTGAAATATATGCCATGTATATAGGTTGATTGGAGTGGAGACTGGGCGACTCCTTGGGGATCAGCGTCACAGATGAGACCCTGGAGCGAGCAGCGCGAGTGAAGCGGCTCATCGGACGCCCCCAGAAAAGCGCTCAGTCGGAACGGAAATCAACCACACGTTATGGTGCGAATTAGTATTATAAAGAATGTAAAAAATAGCCACTTTGAAAAATTCAGGGTGGCTTTTTTTCTTGTAAAATGTAAGAATATAAAATTATCAGAAATATTTCCGTTTTATGTTGACTGAATGCTCACTCATTTATTAGAATAGGAATATAATGATGGAATGACGTACATTTACGTATGAGCTAGCAAATTTATCACAAAGAGAGAAACTTACGACAAACTAAGGGGGGGACCAACCATGAGTCCATTAGTAATTGCAAACATTGTTCTAACAGTCGTGGTTGTGCTTTATGCAGTAGGATTGTTCTTCTATCTGTTAAAAACACGCTATAAATTTGTGCAATTGGGGAAAAAGGTTGAGTTTGATGAAAGTGTTAAAGAACGAGTTCGATATCTTATGGTCAATGTACTTGGCCAAAATAAGCTATTAAAAGATCCAAAGAGTGGTTTAATTCACGTTATGTTCTTCTATGGATTTTTAATGGTTCAGCTAGGAGCCATTGATTTAATTTGGAAGGGGTTAGCACCAGAATCACATTTGCCACTTGGCATTTTCTACGGATTATTTACATTCTTCCAAGAGCTTGTAGTATTAATGATTTTAGTGGCGGTTGTGTGGGCATTTTACCGTCGTTATGTAGAAAAGCTAGTACGTCTTAAACGAGGCTGGAAA
The DNA here is from genome assembly GCF_042884205.1 of Lysinibacillus sp. NPDC058147. Taxonomy (NCBI): domain Bacteria; kingdom Bacillati; phylum Bacillota; class Bacilli; order Caryophanales; family Bacillaceae; genus Lysinibacillus; species Lysinibacillus sp. NPDC058147. The sequence goes on along the minus strand of NZ_JBHVUJ010000007.1, from coordinate 188,944 downwards.
AATGGTCTTGTCTTAATTTTCATTGGCGGGTTAATGGTATCCACATTGCTTGCAAATGGTATGGGATTAATTTGGCATGGTGAAGGATTAACTTATACAGAGCCAGTTGCTTCTGGCATTGCTGCTATTTTTGGCTTCTTGCCAGCATCAGCAGCGGCTGTTGTTTTCTATGTAATGTGGTGGGTGCACTTATTAACTCTTTTGACATTCTTAGTGTATGTACCACAATCGAAGCACTTCCACTTGATTGTAAGCCCGATTAACGTGTACATGAACCGTTTAGATCGTACAGGTACGCTAACACCGATCGACTTTGAAGCATTAGAAAATGCTGAAGATGAAGAGGATATTCCAGCAATTGGTGTTGGACGAATTCAAGACTTCACACAAAAACAAATGCTAGATTTATATTCTTGTGTAGAGTGCGGACGTTGTACAAATATGTGTCCAGCAGCAGGAACAGGGAAAATGCTATCACCGATGGATTTAATCGTGAAGCTACGAGATCATTTAACATTCACAGGTGCCGTTGTAACAAAGCAAAAGCCTTGGGTTCCTTATCAATTCTTTGCTAATACTAAGGGGAATCAGTTAGCGATGGCAGCTGGAGCCGAAGGGGCAGTTATTGAAGATATCTACAACCCTTCTTTAATCGGTGATGTCATTACAGAAGAAGAGATTTGGGCATGTACAACTTGTCGTAACTGTGAGGATCAATGTCCTGTTATGAACGAGCATGTCGATAAAATTATTGATTTACGTCGTTACTTAACAATGACTGAAGGAAAAGTAAACCCTGATGCACAACGCGCGATGACAAATATCGAGCGTCAAGGCAATCCTTGGGGCTTAAACCGTAAAGAAAAAGAAAATTGGCGTGACATAGATCCAACAATTCATATTCCAACAGTGAAAGAACTGAAAAAATCAGGCGAGGAAATGGAATATTTATTCTGGGTAGGTTCAATGGGTGCATTTGATAACCGCTCGCAAAAAATTGCTTTAGCTTTCTGTCGTTTATTAAACGAGGCAGGCGTGAAGTTTGCGATTTTAGGAAATAAAGAGAAAAACTCAGGGGACACTCCTCGTCGTTTAGGAAATGAATTCTTATTCCAAGAGCTGGCAACAGCAAATATCGATGAATTTGAGAAAAACGACGTGAAGAAAATCGTTACGATCGACCCGCACGCTTACAATATCTTCAAAAATGAGTACCAAGACTTTGGCTGGAAGGGCGAGGTCTACCACCATACTGAACTATTGAATCAATTGATTGAGGAAAATCGTCTAGCGTTAAACTACGAAGTTCATGAAACGATTGTTTTCCACGATTCTTGTTATTTAGGTCGTTATAACGATGTTTATGATGCACCTCGCGAGATTTTACGTGGTATCCCAGGTGTTAAGCTTGTGGAAATGGAGCGTAATCGTGAGACGGCAATGTGCTGTGGTGCAGGTGGCGGTTTAATGTGGATGGAAGAGCATGTCGGCAACCGTATTAACGTAGCACGAACAGAGCAAGCTTTAGCAACTGATGCATCTGTTATTTCTTCTGGATGTCCTTACTGTTTAACAATGCTTGAAGACGGTACAAAGGCAAAAGAGGTTGAAGATTCAATCGGTACATTCGATGTTGCAGAACTATTAGAGCGTTCTGTATTTGGTGAAAAAGTGAAAGTGGTCGAGGAATCGGTTGAAGAAGCGGCGGATGCAATGGTTGAAGAAGTAGTAGCTGCTGTGGACAGTGTCGAACAAGACGAGAATGTGGAAATTAACGCAGAAAAATGATGGTTATTGCAGAAATATTTTAGTTATCTGAAAAATATAAATTGCACAATAAATAATTGTTTTGTAGAATAAGATTAAATGGAGATGGGAGTTGATCTAACTTCTTTCAGCGGGTATCCAAACACCCGCTGAAAGAAGTTAAAGCCTCCGGTGGATGTCATGGAATCGAAAAGGAGTTCACTTAGGATGTTAGCCTAAAATCATCGCATCCATGCGATAACGGCTAACTGACCTGCATCGTGCAGGCCTATGCACAAAGTCGATTCCAGACGTAATTATACCGAGGCATAATTGATACTAACTCCCATTTTTCATAGCAAGAGGTCGAGCGAGCGTTCAGTCAACACAGATGCTCTAATACTTCTTCTGGAACGTAAAACAAAAGGGGTGTTTTACTTGAATAGAGCTGTAATTTTAGCAGGGGCAAGAACTGCATTTGGTAAGTTTGGAGGTTCACTATCAGCATTAAGCGCAAGTGATTTAGGCGCAATCGCCATAAAAGGGGCACTTGAGAAAGCGAATCTTTCGCCTGACGAAGTGGATGAAGTAATTTTAGGCTCCGTTTTACAAGGGGGACAGGGCCAAATTCCTTCAAGGCAGGCTGCAATCAAAGCAAATTTACCAATAGCGGTGAAAACAGAAACGATTAACAAAGTTTGTGCGTCAGGGATGCGTGCTGTAACACTAGCGGATCAGCTAATTCGATTAGGGGACGAAGAAGTAATGATCGCTGGTGGTATGGAGTCGATGTCCAATGCACCGTATTATTTACAAAATGGTCGAACAGGCTTACGCATGGGCGACTCAACGATGGTGGATGGGATGCTATATGATGGCTTAACTTGTGCCTTTGATAAGGCAAGGCCGCATATGGGAAGCTACGGGAATACAACGGCCAAAGAATATTCGTTAAGCCGTGAGGAACAGGATGCTTGGTCAGTTCGCAGTCATGAACGTGCACTTGCAGCAATTGAGAAAGGTTACTTTGCGGAAGAAATCGTGCCTGTGGAAATTCCACAACGTAAGGGAGAACCACTCCATGTCGATACAGACGAGGCACCAAGAACTGGTACGTCAATGGAGGTACTCGCAAAACTTAAGCCAGCCTTTGACAAGGACGGAACGATTACAGCAGGTAATGCTCCAGGCGTTAACGATGGTGCATGTGCCCTAGTAGTAATGAGTGAGGAACGTGCAGCCCGTGAAGGCAGAGAGCCGCTTGCGGTAATTATCGGCCATGAAGAGATTGCTATTGAGCCAGAGAACTTCCCGCAAACACCAGGACTTGTCATTAACAAATTACTGAAAAAGACAGGGAAATCATTAGCTGACATTGATTTAATCGAAATCAATGAGGCCTTTGCAGCGGTAGCTCTTGTCAGCAAGCAACTTGCAGATTTAGATGCTGAAAAGGTCAATGTTAACGGTGGAGCAGTTGCACTAGGTCATCCAATTGGAGCGTCTGGAGCACGCATTATTTTAACTCTTGCTCATGAATTAAAACGTCGTGGCGGCGGTATCGGAATTGCTGCTATCTGCTCAGGTGGAGGGCAAGGCGATGCGATTATGATTGAAGTACCGAAAACAGGGGGACACGAATGATGGGAATTCAAAAAGTGATGGTTATTGGTGCTGGACAAATGGGCTCCGGCATTGCACAGGTTTGTGCACAAGCTGGTTATGATGTCAAACTGAACGACATGAAGCAAGAATTTTTCGAACGTGGTTTAGGAGTCATTACGAAAAACCTGACACGTGATGTCGAAAAGGGTCGTAAAACTGAGGATGAGAAGGCGGCTATTTTAGGTCGTATTAGTATGTCACTAGATTTACAGGATGCTAGTGACGTAGATATTATCATCGAGGCAGCTGTTGAAAATATGGAAGTGAAGCAATCTATCTTTAAGCAAATTGATCAGATTGCACCGGCACATGCCATTTTAGCTACGAATACATCATCGTTACCAATTACAGAAATTGCAGCTGTAACAAATCGTCCAGAGCAAGTGATTGGTATGCACTTTATGAATCCTGTACCTGTTATGAAGCTTGTAGAAATTATTAGAGGGTTAGCAACAAGTGAAGAAGTCTACAAATCAGTTGAAGACATGACAGTAAAATTATCGAAAACGCCAGTGGAAGTAAATGACTTCCCAGGCTTTATTTCAAATCGTATTTTATTACCAATGATTAATGAAGCAATCTACGCATTGTATGAGGGTGTAGCATCGAAAGAAGCTATTGATGATGTGATGAAGCTAGGAATGAATCATCCAATGGGTCCGTTGACATTGGCAGACTTTATTGGTCTTGATACATGTCTATCCATCATGGAGATCTTACATGAGGGCTTAGGAGATAGTAAATATAGACCTTGTCCATTGCTTCGTAAATATGTGGCAGCAGGCTGGCTAGGTAAAAAATCTGGAAGAGGCTTTTATGTTTATGAATAATCCTATGGGGATGGGACGATTCAAACGAAATGTAATGCTACGGGACAACGTACAGGGGTGACATTATAGATGCATTTACAATTTACAGATGAACAAATAATGATGCGTGATATGGTTCGTAATTTTGCTCAGGATAAAATTGAACCGTGGGTAGAACTTATGGAGGCAGGAGAGTTTCCACGCGAACTCCTTGCGCAAATGGGAGAATTAGGTTTAATGGGGATCACAACGCCTGAGGAATTAGGCGGCTCAGCGATGGATTTTACATCGTACATAATTGCTATCAATGAATTATCGAAGGTTAGCGCAGTAATGGGTGTTATTTTATCGGTGCATACTTCAGTTGGAACAAATCCCATTATTTATTTCGGCAACGATGAACAGAAGAAACTTTATGTTCCAAAGCTTGCTGCAGGTGAATATTTAGGGGCATTTTGTTTAACGGAGCCTAGCGCTGGTTCTGATGCTGGCTCTTTACAATCCAAAGCGGTGCGAGATGGGGATGACTATGTCATCAACGGCTCCAAAGTGTTTATTACAAACGGTGGAGAAGCAGATGTTTATATTGTCTTTGCCTCAACGAATCCTACTGAAAAAACACGTGGTATTTCAGCATTTATTGTTGAAAAAGGAACACCTGGATTAATCATAGGGAAAGATGAACATAAAATGGGTCTACATGGCTCACGTACAGTTCAACTAACATTCGACAACTGTCGCATTCCAGCCACGAACCTTCTTGGGGAGGAAGGGGAAGGCTTTAAAATTGCAATGGCTAACTTAGATGTTGGCCGTATTGGAATCGCAGCACAAGCTTTAGGTATTGCTGAGGCAGCGCTAGAAGCAGCTACTGCATATGCCAAAGAACGAGTTCAATTTGGAAAGCCTATTGCAGCACAACAAGGGGTTGGTTTCAAACTCGCTGATATGGCGACTGCTGTAGAAGCAGCAAAATTATTAGTCTATCGTGCAGCGGATTTACGCACAAAAGGGTTACCATGTGGAGCCGAGGCCTCGATGGCGAAACTTTTTGCTTCTCGTACGGCAGTACAAACAGCGATAGACGCTATACAAATTTTTGGTGGCTATGGCTATACAAAAGACTATCCTGTAGAGCGTTATTTCCGAGATGCAAAGGTGACAGAAATATATGAGGGTACAAGTGAAATTCAAAAGCTAGTCATTAGTAAACATTTACTTAAATAAAGTCTGATGTTATGCTGCAAAGTTGATTTTTCAAGGATGATGTCGATTGCTAAAAGAAAAAGTTAGGTAACTCGAAGAATTGCTCAGGTAACCTAGAGATTTGCTTAGTTTTCGAAGAAATTGAAATCAACATTTATAGCACTAACAAGTCTAACGAAAAAGGGGAAATGGACAATGAACTTTCAATTATCAGAAGAGCATGAACAATTACGAGAAATGATTCGTGATTTTGCTATTAATGAAGTAGCGCCAACAGCAGCTGAACGTGACGAGAACGAGGAATTTGACCGTGCAATTTTCGATAAAATGGCGGAGCTAGGTTTAACAGGTATTCCATGGCCAGAAGAATACGGTGGAGCAGGCTTTGATTATCTTGCATATGTCATTGCTGTAGAAGAATTATCACGTGTATGTGCGTCAACAGGGGTAACTTTATCAGCACATACTTCGCTTGCAGGTTGGCCGATCTATAAATTCGGTAATGAAGAACAAAAACAAAAATATCTTCGTCCGATGGCAGAAGGTAAACATATCGGTGCTTATGGCTTAACAGAGCCAGGATCAGGTTCTGATGCTGGAGGCATGAAAACGTATGCAAAACGTGATGGTGATGATTATATTTTAAACGGCTCGAAGATTTTCATTACTAATGGTGGAGTAGCAGATACATATGTTGTATTTGCAGTAACAGATCCAGAAGCTAAACATGGCACATCTGCTTTTATCGTTGAAGCTGGCTTTGAAGGTTTCTCGGTAGGGAAGAAGGAGAAAAAACTAGGAATTCGTTCATCTCCTACAACTGAAATTATTTTTGATAACTGTCGCGTTCCAAAAGAAAACCTGCTTGGAGCTGAGGGAGAAGGCTTCAAAATTGCGATGACAACACTTGATGGAGGACGTAATGGTATTGCGGCACAAGCTGTAGGAATTGCACAAGGCGCGTTAGATGCAGCTGTTGAATATGGTAAAGAGCGTGTGCAATTTGGTAAGCCGATTACTGCTAACCAAGGTGTATCCTTTAAACTAGCGGATATGGCAACTCAAATTGAAGCATCTCGACTGCTTACATACCAAGCGGCTTGGTTGGAATCAAATGGTCTACCTTATGGTAAGGCATCGGCGATGGCAAAATTAATGGCTGGCGATACTGCGATGAATGTAACGACTGAGGCGGTTCAAGTCTTTGGTGGATATGGCTATACGAAGGATTATCCAGTTGAGCGTTTCATGCGTGATGCAAAAATCACGCAAATTTACGAAGGTACACAAGAGATTCAACGACTTGTTATCTCTCGTATGTTGACAAAATAACGTATGACAGAAAGAGATAAAAGACCCCAAGTACAGTCAACGGTTAAAGATGAAAATCTCATCGCCATTCGTCGAGAACAAATGATAGAGGGAGCCATTAAATTATTTAGGGAAAAAGGTTTTCATCGTGCTACGACGAGAGAAATCGCAAAAGCTGCAGGCTTTAGTATCGGAACATTATATGAATATATTCGTACGAAGGAAGATGTCCTTTACCTTGTATGTGATAGTATTTATCACCATGCGATGGAGCGACTTTCAAGTTATGAGATTAAGGCAGGAACTATAGAAGAGTTGAAGGAAATGATTCGAGAGTATTTCTTGCAAATTGATAGTATGGTTGATGAGCTGACAATCATGTATCAGGAAACGAAATCATTGTCAAAAGAAGCACAGCGTTATGTATTTAGTAAAGAGTTTGAAATGGTTGGTACTTTTGAGCGATTACTACAACGCTGTGTACAGTCAGGTGAAATAACGATGACCGATAAACAAATTCATTTGGCAGCAAATAACTTAGTCGTATCTGGACAAAGCTGGGCATTCCGTAAATGGGCGCTCCACCGTCAGCATTCTATTGACGAATTTATTGAAATGCAAATAACATTGTTTATTTCAGGCATAAAGGGGTTCTAATAAGTTCCGTAAAAAGGGGTTGTCGGTAATTGCATAATGCGACATTGCAATTACCGATTTTTTTATGAATTATGTTCATAACACAAAGGTTTAATTGATTAAGGGGAGAAAGTGGGGATTTCATATGACAAAGGTAGAAGTATATCGTCCAAAAAATCACGTACGTTTTGTAACAGCATCGAGTCTTTTTGATGGACATGATGCTTCGGTTAACATTATGCGACGTATTTTACAATCAAGCGGTGTAGAGGTAATCCATTTAGGACATAACCGCTCCGTGGAAGAAGTCGTAAATGCTGCGATTCAAGAGGATGCTCAAGGCATTGCGGTATCTTCTTATCAAGGTGGGCATATGGAATACTTTAAATATATGTATGATTTGCTACGTGAAAAAGGGGCGCCACATATTAAAATTTATGGTGGCGGCGGTGGTGTTATTTTACCCCGCGAAATTAAAGAGCTACATAGTTACGGGATTGCAGGGATTTTCTCTCCAGAGGATGGTCGTGTCTTAGGATTACAAGGCATGATTAATGAAAAAATTAAAGGAACTGATTTCCCAACTGCTACAGGTAACTATCAAGAAAAACTTGATGCTCTAACGACAGAAACACCAGAAATATTAGCGAATTTAATAACTGCTGCTGAGTCGAATGATGATGAAGAAACGAAAAAGATGCTAGAGGAAGCTCGTAAGCGCTCAAACGAGACACCTGTCTTAGGTATTACAGGGACAGGTGGCGCGGGTAAATCTTCCTTAACGGATGAATTAATTCGCCGTTTCCTAAAGGAGTTTCCGGATAAACGCGTAGCTATTCTTTCTGTCGATCCGACAAAGCAAAAAACAGGTGGGGCTTTACTTGGTGACCGAATTCGTATGAATGCGATTTTTAATAATCGAGTATATATGCGTAGTTTAGCAACTCGTGGATCTCGTACAGAGCTTACTGCTTCAATTGGGGATGTGCTAGATGTAGTGCGTGTAGCGGGCTATGATTTAATTATCGTAGAAACAAGTGGTATTGGTCAGGGTGATGCGGAAATTACAAAATACACTGATCTATCCATGTACGTTATGACAAGTGAGTTTGGTGCTCCAACTCAGCTTGAAAAAATAGATATGATTGATTTTGCGGATGTTATTGCTATTAATAAATTTGAACGTAAAGGCTCTGAGGATGCGCTACGTCAAGTACAAAAGCAATATCAGCGTTCACGAGAACTTTGGGATGAATCACTTGATAATATGCCTGTGTATGGTACGATTGCCAGTCAATTCAATGATAAAGGAACAAATGCTTTATTTGCTGCATTAGTAAATATCATTAATATGAAGGTAGGAAGTAATTGGGAAACTGGTTATGAGCAATTTGCGAAAACTCAAAAACAAGATGTAATCATTCCGAACGACCGTCGTTATTATTTACGAGAACTTACAGATACGGTGCGCGGCTACCATAAAAAATCAGAGCAACAGGTGGAATTTGCTCGCCGTCTATTCCAATTAGAGGGAGCTATCGAAGCAGTTAAAGAAAAAGCTCCAAATGATGCACTTATCGCATCTCTCACTTCTTTAGCGGAAGGTGTTAGAGATGAATTAACGGCTGAGTCTAAACGTATATTAGATAATTGGCGAGCTTTAAAAGAAGCGTATGCTGGGGACGAATTTGTAACGAAAGTTCGTGATAAGGAAATTCGAACAATTTTAAAGACAACAAGCCTTTCTGGTACAAAAATTCCTAAAGTTGCTTTGCCGAAATTCGTAGATTATGGTGAAATTTTACGTTGGGTTTATAAAGAAAATGTCCCTGGAGAATTCCCGTATACAGCAGGGGTATTCCAATTTAAGCGTGAAGGTGAAGATCCGAAGCGACAATTTGCTGGAGAGGGAACGCCAGAGCGTACAAATAAACGATTCCATTATTTATCGAAGGATGATGATGCAAAACGTTTATCAACAGCATTTGACTCTGTAACACTATACGGTGAGGATCCAGATTACCGACCAGATATTTATGGGAAGGTTGGAGAGTCAGGTGTATCCATTTGTACACTGGAGGATATGAAAAAGCTTTATGCAGGCTTTGATTTATGTGCACCATCAACTTCAGTGTCGATGACAATTAACGGTCCAGCACCGGTTATTTTGGCAATGTTCATGAATACGGCTATTGATCAGCAAGTGAAACTACGTGAGAAAGAACTTGGTCGATCTTTGACAGTTGAAGAATTTACGGAAACACGCGAGAAAACATTACAGGTTGTACGTGGAACTGTGCAAGCAGATATTCTAAAAGAAGATCAAGGGCAAAATACATGTATTTTCTCAACAGAATTTGCGTTACGTATGATGGGAGATATTCAGCAATACTTTATCGATCATAAAGTTCGTAATTATTACTCAGTATCTATTTCTGGTTACCATATTGCCGAAGCAGGTGCGAACCCAATATCACAATTAGCCTTTACATTAGCAAATGGCTTTACGTATGTAGAATATTATTTAAGTCGAGGAATGAATATTGACGACTTTGCGCCAAATCTATCATTCTTCTTCTCTAACGGACTTGATCCAGAGTACACAGTTATTGGTCGTGTAGCCCGCCGCATTTGGGCAGTTGTCATGCGTGATAAGTACGGTGCCAATGAACGAGCGCAAAAATTAAAATATCATATCCAAACATCTGGACGTAGTTTGCATGCACAAGAGATTGATTTTAATGATATCCGCACAACATTACAGGCATTAATGGCATTACAGGATAACTGTAATTCATTGCATACAAATGCATATGACGAAGCAATTACGACGCCTACGGAAGAATCTGTTCGTCGTGCAATGGCCATTCAAATGATTATTACGAAGGAACATGGCTTAGCGAAAAACGAAAATCCATTACAAGGAGCGTTTATCGTAGAAGAATTAACGGACCTTGTAGAAGAAGCGGTACTAGAAGAGTTTGATCGTATTAATGATCGTGGCGGCGTGCTAGGTGCAATGGAAACACAATACCAACGTGGCAAGATTCAAGAGGAATCTATGCACTACGAGATGCTAAAGCATTCTGGTGAGTTACCAATCATTGGTGTGAACACATACTTAAATCCGAATCCTCCTTCAGAAGAAGAAATTAATAATATGGAAATTGCGCGTGCATCGACGGAAGAAAAAGAGACGCAAATTCATAATTTACATGCCTTCTGGAAGCAACATGAAGGAGAGAACGAAGCGGCTCTTGCTCGTTTACAACAAGTAGCTGTAAACAACGGTAATATTTTCGCGGAGCTTATGGAAACCGTAAAAGTCGCTAGTTTAGGGCAAATCACAAATGCTTTATATGAGGTAGGCGGACAATATCGTCGTAATATGTAGTTCTAAATGTGCATATCTTCTCGTTGTATAACATTTATTCTATTTTGTACAAAATGTTTGTGTAGTTTTAAGTGTCTAGTCATACGATTAGGCACTTCTTTTTATTTCCGTTATAATATAAATGTAAAAAAAGGGGAGGCGCAGTAGATGATGAAATCAGTTATTAACTACATCATTATTTTAGCTTTGGTGGTAGGAGTTATTTTCCTGTATGATAAGCAATTTGGCGCTGTTCCTTTACTAATATTATCTATCTATTTGTTTTACTTAGGGATAAAAAAAATGCGTGATATAAAAAACAGTAATTGAAGCTAGCAAAGAGGATAAAACTTTGTATATAATGGGTATTATGCTTATGATATGGAAAGTTACTTTTGTGCGGCCTTTTTTGCTGCGCTCCGAAAATAAAGCTATATAAATTTAAAACGTCCATTGTGATGAAGGAAAGGAAGTGCACGAATGAATTTTCGTGAAATGACAAAAGAACAATTAGCGGAAGAATCGTTAATTAACTTAGCTTATGCAATTTTAAATGATAAACGTGCCTCAGTGTCTTTTAATGACTTATTAACAATTATTCAAGAGCTTGTAGGCTATAGTGATGAAGAAATGAAAGCTCGCCTACTACAATTTTACACAGATATTAATGTAGATGGCCGCTTCTTATTTAATCAGGAAACTGGCTGGGGCTTACGTGAATGGTATAAAGTTGAACAGATTGAAGAAGAAACAGCTCCTTCTGTTAAAACTCATAAGAAAAAATCTAAAGCTGCCGTTGAGGATGAAGATGATTTAGATGAAGATTTAGATGAAGAAGACATTGACTTTGATGAAGATTATGAAGAGTTTGTTGAAGACGATGATCTAGACGAAGAAGAAGAAGAAGAAGAAGATAAAGAAGATATCGACTTTGAAGATGAAGATATAGAAGACATCGATGAGGAAATCGACGAAGACTTTATCGATGATGATGAAGAACTTGACGAAGAAGAAGATGAAATCTAACTAATTTCAGCACACATCCGCTGAAATTAGTTAGAGCGCAAGGCACAATTGATGATAATTACTCTTTGAAATTTTCTTTCTTTTATCCTTGTAGTAAAAAATCTTGACTTCTATCGCGGTTACGTTTAATCTTTTACTTGGGCTCCTTAATTAAAGGAGAAAGACCGTGTATGTAATACGCTCCCCCTGCAAACCTATGCAGGAGGGGCGTTTTTTTATTTTTTAACTATATTCAGTCAAGTTCTCCCATGTTTATAGCTACTGAATGAATATAAATGCTCTAAATTATTCAAGATGTATAATAACCGGTGACTGAGTATACGTTAGGATGGATTTTTTAAAAGGAAAGTAGAAGAGAGATAGAAACGATTACAGCTTCGAATCGACTACAATTTTGTAGGCATTCTCGGCTTTTCTTATTTTAGGGCTAAGAAATATTACTTTTCTTAGCCTGTAGAGAGATTTATACCAATGCTTAGAACCAGCATGTGGCGTGAATGCACTTTTTTACTAGCAATTTCTAGAACAACATAAGGAGGAATTTTTTCATGACGAAGTATATTTTTGTAACAGGTGGGGTTGTGTCATCACTTGGAAAAGGGATTGTAGCAGCATCTCTAGGTCGTTTATTAAAAAATCGTGGATTAGAAGTAACGATTCAAAAATTTGACCCATATATCAATATTGACCCAGGTACAATGAGTCCTTATCAACATGGTGAGGTTTTCGTAACAGATGATGGCGCAGAAGCTGACTTAGACTTAGGTCACTACGAACGTTTCATTGATATTAACCTAGGGAAACATTCAACAGTAACATCAGGTCGTGTTTATCAGTCTGTATTACAAAAAGAACGCCGTGGTGATTACAATGGTGGAACAGTACAAGTAATTCCTCACATTACAAATGAGATCAAAGATCGTATTCAACGAGCTGGTCGCGAAACAAATGCAGATGTAGTTATTACAGAAGTAGGCGGAACAGTTGGGGATATTGAATCATTACCATTCCTTGAAGCAATTCGCCAAATGAAAACGAATTTAGGACATAACAATGTGATGTATGTGCATTGTACGCTTATTCCTTATATTAAAGCTGCAGGTGAGCTAAAAACAAAACCAACTCAACATTCTGTAAAAGAATTACGTTCTTTAGGTATTCAACCAAATATTATCGTTGTACGTACAGAGCAAGAAGTGCCTCAGGAAATGAAAGAAAAATTAGCTTTATTCTGTGATGTTCAACCACACGAAATTATTGAATCTCGCGATGCAGAACATTTATATGAAGTGCCTCTAAACCTTCATGCACAAGATATTGATGATATCGTGCTTAACCATTTTGGCATTGAAGCGCCAGAGGCGGATATGGAAGAATGGCGTGAACTTGTTGCGAAAGTGAAGAGCTTACCAAATAAACGAAAAGTAGCATTAGTAGGTAAATATGTAGAACTACAAGATGCTTACATCTCTGTAGTAGAGGCATTAAAGCACGCAGGCTATGCATTTAATTCTGATATTGAGATTGACTGGATCAATGCAGAACATGTGGATGCTGACAATGTTGTTTCTTTATTAAAAGGTGCTGACGCAATTTTAGTTCCAGGTGGCTTCGGTGATCGTGGAGTTGAAGGTAAAATTTTAGCGACACAATATGCTCGTGAAAATAATGTACCATTCTTAGGTATTTGCCTAGGTATGCAACTTGCAACAGTAGAATTTGCTCGTAATGTACTTGGCTTACAAGGAGCGCATTCTACAGAGCTTGATCCAAATACGGAATATCCTATTATTGATTTCCTACCAGATCAAAACGACAGTGTAGACATCGGTGGTACATTACGTCTAGGTTTATATCCATGTAAGTTAAAAGATGGCTCAAAGGCAAGCAAAGCCTATGGCCAAGAGCTTGTTTATGAGCGTCACCGCCATCGTTATGAATTTAACAATGAATATCGTGAAGCGATGGAAGCTGCAGGTCTTGTCTTCTCAGGTACAAGCCCTGACGGTAAATTAGTGGAAATTATCGAGTTACCAGAAAAGAATTTCTTCGTAGCATGCCAATTCCACCCTGAGCTTGTATCACGTCCAAATCGCCCACAACCATTGTTCCGTGATTTTATCGGAGCAACATTTAAATAATAAAAAAAGAGTTGTCTCAAGTGCTGAGACAACTCTTTTTTATCTTCATTCGGAAATAAAGCCTCCGAACGCTTTGTTAATTTGCGCGACAACATCAATAACGCCAAGGTGAAATTGATGGAAATTTTATAACTCTTCGTCATCAAGGCCAAGCATTTCATCATACGCGATTTTTATTGCTTCATAAACAAAAAGGGCAGCAAGAGCATGTGGCACAACTATGCGGTTTCCTAAATCGTTTGGTAATAAACCACCTCGTATGCGTGTTGAAATATACGTATACGCTAAATCTGCTAGTGGGTTTTCGGAATTAGTAACCTCGCTAGCAACTGCTGCAAATGGAATAAACTGATTATTTAATTGCTGTGCTAAAGATAATGCATCCTCATCATGTGCACTACGTGTAAAAATGCATACACGATCAGCTTCCGTGATAACTGTATCTTTTGTCCAAGGGACTAACTTAGTAAAACGTTCCACAGCTTGACATGCATTTAATTCGACAACTTGCATTTCACCAAAGCATGCGAAATAGACATTGCCTTCACCAATACCCGCTTGTGCAAGTAATCGTGCCGTTTCTTCAATAGCTTCTTCTTCATTTTGTGTTATTCTTTGTAATAATCCACTTAATTGTGTTGTTAGAATTTTTGACATGATCCCACCTCAATCAATATTATAGGTTTGAAAAGAGCATAAAGCAAAAGCAGATAATTTATAATACTAGAAGGTATTAAGAGGTTAAAGGAGAATAATACATAATATAGGAAGTTTTTATGCAAGAATAATAACTCAAAAAGGGCGGAATGAAATGTGAAACGATTACTAATTGTCGATGATCAACCAGGAATTCGTTTGCTTTTAAATGAAGTGTTGAAAAAGGAAGGGTATGTTACATATTTAGCTGCAAATGGTATGGAAGCATTGAAATATGCCGAGGAGGAAATGGATTGTGTCTTATTAGACATGAAAATTCCAGGGATGGATGGCATAGAAATTTTAAGGCGCTTAAAAGAGAAGTGGCCACAACTGCCGGTATTCATGATGACTGCATATGGGGAACTGGAAGTTGTACAGGAGGCATTAGATTTAGGAGCAATTCGATATTTTACTAAACCTTTTGATATTTTTGAAGTACGTGATGAAGTTAATAAAACATTAAAAGTTTAGATGAACAGGCAGTGGTCAACACCGCCTGTTTTTACATGGTTGTTAGACAATTTGTACATGCTTTCAAAATAAATGGCTCATCACTATAACGTGAAGTTGATTTCCGTTCCGCTATCGCTAATCTCCAAAGAGTCGCCCAATCTCCACTTCAATCAACTTATATCAATGGCATATGTTTTAACAAATATCACCACAATTTTTGGTGATGAACCAAATATATTTAGAAAATAGAAAAGAAAACACTGTCGCTCCGTTGCACTTCGCTTTCGCGTAACCTTCGTTCCGTTTCACTGCACTTCGGTTAACACTGCCGC
>NZ_JBHVUJ010000007.1:0-173448 GCF_042884205.1 Lysinibacillus sp. NPDC058147 | reverse complement strand
CTACGTTTCACTCCGCTTTCGTGTAGAAAATAACAGCCCCTGCTTTTCAGGGGCTGAAACCTTCGTTGCGTTGCACTACACTGCGGTTGGCACTGCTGCTACGTTGCACTTCGCTTTCGTGCAGAAAACAAGACGCTGTCGCTACGTTGCACTTCGCTTTCGCGTAACCTTCGTTCCGTTTCACTGCACTTCGGTTGACACTGCCGCTACGTTTCACTCCGCTTTCGTGTAGAAAATAACAGCCCCTGCTTTTCAGGGGCTGAAACCTTCGTTGCGTTGCACTACACTGCGGTTGGCACTGCCGCTTCGTTGCACTTCGCTTTCGTGCAGAAAACAAAGTAACCTGAAATGCTTTTCAGGTTACTTTGTTTTTGCTATGATTAAATAGCATATCTATGTAAAAAGAATAGTCCTAAGAGGAGGATTTTTAGTATGGCATTAGTATCTATGAAAGAGATGTTAATTAAAGCAAAAGCAGAAGGTTATGCGGTTGGTCAGTTCAACATCAACAACCTTGAGTGGACTCAAGCAATTTTACAAGCAGCAGAAGAAGAAAAATCTCCAGTGATTCTAGGCGTTTCTGAAGGCGCAGGTAAATATATGGGCGGATTCATCTCCGTTGTACACATGGTAAAAGGTTTAATGGAGTCTTATGGCACTACAGTACCTGTAGCTATCCATCTTGACCATGGTTCAAGCTTTGAAAAATGTAAAGAAGCAATTGATGCAGGCTTTACTTCCGTTATGATTGATGCATCTCATCATCCATTCGAGGAAAATGTGGCGACTACTTCAAAAGTAGTTGAATACGCTCATTCGAAAGGTGTTTCTGTTGAAGCTGAGCTTGGAACAGTAGGTGGTGACGAGGATGGCGTAATCGGTGGTATTATGTATGCTGATCCAGAGGAATGCCGTAAAATGGTTGAGCTAACAGATATCGACTGTTTAGCACCAGCACTTGGCTCTGTACATGGTCCTTACAAAGGAGAACCAAACTTAGGCTTTAAAGAAATGGAAGAAATCTCGAAATTAGCAGATCTACCATTAGTATTACACGGTGGTACAGGTATTCCAACAAAAGATATTCAACGTTCAATTTCATTAGGTACAGCAAAAATTAATGTTAATACTGAAAATCAAATTGCTGCTACAAAAGTAATCCGTGAAGTTCTTGATAATGATAAAGTTGTTTATGATCCTCGTAAATTCCTTGCTCCGGCACGTGAAGCGATTAAAGCAACAGTTATCGGGAAAATCCGTGAATTTGGTAGTGCACAAAAAGCATAATTTTTGCATCTTATGTTACAAAAGCACAGATGAATACACATAATAAGAGAAGTGTTGATGCTTTTATCGACCTTCTCTTGTTTTTGAAATAAAAAAATTTTGGCGAAAATTCAAATATAGGGCTCATTACTAAAAATTGAAGATGACATTTGTTAAACGTATGTCATGTGAAAAACAACTTCAAATATGGTAAGTGAGCCAAAACAGTGATCAGGAGGTAATATTATGAAATTTTTCATTGATACAGCAAACTTTGAAGAGATTAAAGAAGCACACGCATGGGGTATTTTATCAGGTGTTACAACAAACCCATCATTGGTGGCTAAGGAAGAGAATGTTTCTTTCCATGATCGACTTCGTGAAATCACAGAGCTTGTAGATGGCTCAGTGAGTGGGGAAGTAATTGCTCTAGATGCGGAAGGTATGATTAAAGAAGGCTTAGAATTGGCTGCAATTGCTCCAAATATTACAGTTAAATTGCCAATGACTCCAGCCGGTTTAGAGGCATGTCGCTTCTTTGCAGACAAAGGTATTAAAACGAACGTAACATTAATCTTCAGTGCAAACCAAGCGTTAATGGCAGCTCGTGCGGGTGCTACATATGTATCACCATTTATCGGTCGTCTAGATGATATAGGGCAAAACGGTGTAGAACTAATTGAAACGATTGCAGATATTTTTACAATTCATAATATCGACACGCAAATTATCGCTGCATCTATTCGTCATCCGCAACATGTAACAGCTGCAGCACTTGCTGGTGCACATATTGCAACTACTCCTTTTAAAGTATTAAAGCAACTTTTCCATCATCCATTAACGGAAAAAGGAATTGAAGGATTTTTAGCGGATTGGAATAAGAGAAAAGGCGAATAATAAGATTATATAGTGAGCCAATAGTAGAAAAAATTACTTTCCAATCATGAGGGAGAACGCAAAATGGATGTTTATAAAATTACAGGCGAAAATCGTCTACAGGGTACAATAAAAGTTAGTGGTGCAAAAAATAGTGCAGTCGCCTTAATTCCAGCATCAATTTTGGCGAACTCTCCAGTGATCATTGGAGGGATACCAGAAATTTCTGATGCTTGGACGTTAAAGGCTTTATTAGAGGAAATTGGTGGAGAAGTTTCATTTGAGGATGGCATAATGACAATTGATCCAACAGATATGATCGCTTTGCCATTACCAAACGGCAACGTGAAAAAGCTTCGTGCCTCTTATTACTTAATGGGAGCAATGCTAGGTCGCTTTAAAAAAGCTGTGATTGGTTTACCAGGAGGCTGCTTCCTAGGGCCACGTCCTATTGACCAACATATAAAAGGCTTTGAGGCATTAGGTGCGAAAATCACTAATGAGCATGGAGCAATTTATTTACGTGCTGATGAATTAATTGGCGCAAAAATATATTTAGACGTTGCCAGTGTTGGCGCAACAATTAATATTATGTTAGCTGCTGTCCTCGCGAAGGGACGTACGGTTATCGAAAATGCAGCGAAAGAACCGGAAATTATTGATGTAGCAACTCTTCTCACTAACATGGGCGCTAATATTAAAGGTGCGGGTACAAGTGTCATCCGTATTGAAGGCGTAGAGGAGCTTCATGGTACGGAGCATACGATTATTCCAGATCGCATTGAAGCTGCTACGTTTATGATTATGGCTGCCGCTGTAGGTGAAGGCATTACAATAGATAATGTAATTCCATTGCATTTAGAAGCGATTACAGCGAAGCTTCGTGAAATGGGCGTAAAAATTGAAATCGGTGAAGAAAGTATTTTTGTGCCAAAAACGGACCTCTCCACATTGCAAGCCGTTGATGTTAAAACATTAGTGTATCCTGGGTTCCCAACGGATATTCAGCAACCACTTTCGGTGTTAATGTCTCAAGCATTTGGTTCCTCAAAGGTAACAGATACAATCTATACAGCTCGATTTAAGCATATTGATGAACTTCGTCGTATGAATGCCAATGCACGCGTTGAAGGAAATACTGCTATGATTACAGGTCCTAGTAAATTACATGGTTCAACTGTAACAGCTACAGACCTTCGTGCTGGTGCCGCATTAGTATTAGCAGGCCTTTTAGCTGAAGGTGAAACAGAAATTCATGATATCTATCATATTGAGCGTGGCTATAGCTCACTTATTGAGAAATTACGTGATTTAGGCGCTGATATTCGACGTGAAACAATAATGGCACGCGTAGCAGAGACTCAGGAATAATGAGAGCTAAATATTTTGAACTAACTATGTTACAATAGAGGTAATTTGAATGTTTCGGCGAAGAAATATGCCGATAACGGGAGGCAAATAAAACAATGGAACGTAGTTTATCGATGGAAGTAGTACGAGTAACAGAGGCAGCAGCAATCGCATCCGGGAAATGGATGGGTCGTGGTTTAAAAATTGAGGCAGATGATGCAGCGACTACAGCGATGCGCGTAATGTTCGATACAATTCCAATGCATGCTACAGTAGTGATTGGTGAAGGCGAAATGGATGAAGCACCAATGCTTTATATTGGTGAAGAGCTTGGCCTACGTAATGGAGGTCCTCAAGTAGATATCGCAGTTGACCCATTAGAAGGTACAAATATTGTAGCGAAGGGTACAAATGGTGCAATGACAGTTCTTGCTATTGCAGATAAAGGTAATCTGTTAAACGCACCTGATATGTACATGGAGAAAATTGCAGTAGGTCCAGAAGCAGCAGGTAAGGTAGATATTAACGCTTCTGTTACTTATAATTTATTACAGGTAGCAAAAGCTAAAAATAAAGATATTTCAGACGTAGTAGCTACACTTTTAGACCGACCACGTCACCAAGCAATTGTTGATGAAATCCGAGAAGCTGGGGCACGTATTAAATTTATTCAAGACGGCGACGTTGGAGCAGCTATCAATACTGCTTTTGATGAAACGGGCATTGATATTATGTTTGGTACAGGTGGTGCTCCAGAGGGTGTTATTTCAGCTGTTGCATTAAAATGTCTAGGTGGAGACTTCCAAGCGAAGCTAGTGCCAGAAGACGAGGAACAGTTAGAACGTTGCAAAAAAATGGGTGTAGACGTAGATAAAGTTCTTTATTTAGATGATCTAGTTAAAGGTGACGATGCTATTTTTGCAGCGACTGCAGTAACAGATTGTGAGCTTTTAAAAGGCGTTCAATATAAGGGAGCCTATGCATTAACGCATTCAGTTGTTATGCGAGCTAAATCTGGAACTGTGCGTTTTGTAGAAGGTCGCCACGCTCTTGATAAAAAACCTAGCTATTAATAAAAATTTCTTCTAAAATATACCTAGTGCAATCTTTTTGCGCTAGGTACCTTCTTCTAAATTTTCAACCATCCCATAGTTTTATAAGGCTAGTTATGCTTTATGTTTCGCATAGTTAATTAAAGTACCTATCGCTTTGCTTCAAACTGCTTCATTTCTGAGGACTTATGAATGAAAATGCTACCAGGTACGAAAAGATTACAGAGCCTATCGTAAAAAAAACTTCTTTAATAACCCCAAAAATGGCAATTATATTTTGAAAAAGACTGGAGTTGTGCATATGTCTACATTGACAATCGCTCAATTAGAAAACATGACGTTAAAAGAGCTTTACGCCCTTGCACGCCAATATAAAATTTCATATTATAGCAAGCTAACGAAAAAAGAATTAATATTTGCTATTTTGAAAACGCGTTCAGAGCAAGAGGGCTATTTCTTTATGGAAGGTGTACTAGAAATTGTTTCGCAAGAGGGCTTTGGTTTCCTTCGACCAATTAACTACTCACCAAGTAAAGAGGATATTTATATTTCTGCTTCTCAAATTCGTCGCTTTGACCTACGAAATGGGGACAAGGTATCTGGTAAAGTACGTCCACCTAAAGAAAACGAACGTTATTACGGACTACTACAGGTAGATGCTGTTAACGGTGAAGACCCAGAGGTAGCAAAGGAACGTGTGCATTTCCCTGCATTAACGCCTTTATATCCTGACCGACAAATTAAACTTGAAACAACACAACGCAATTTATCGACTCGTATTATGGATTTAGTGGCACCTGTAGGCTTTGGGCAGCGTGGATTGATCGTTGCACCACCAAAGGCAGGGAAAACTTCATTATTAAAAGAAATTGCGAATGCTATTACAACAAATTATCCAGATGCGGAGTTAATTGTATTACTTATTGACGAACGCCCTGAGGAAGTAACTGATATTGAACGTTCTGTGAATGCAGATGTAGTGAGCTCGACTTTCGATGAGGTTCCAGAAAATCATGTGAAAGTTGCAGAAATTGTATTAGAACGTGCACGCCGCTTAGTTGAGCATAAGCGTGATGTTATTATTTTAATGGACTCAATTACACGTTTAGCACGAGCTTATAACTTAGTTATTCCTCCGAGCGGTCGTACGCTTTCTGGTGGTATTGATCCTGCTGCCTTCCATAGACCAAAACGATTCTTTGGTTCTGCTCGTAATATTGAAGAAGGCGGTAGCTTAACAATTTTAGCGACAGCTTTAGTGGATACTGGATCTCGTATGGATGAGGTCATTTATGAGGAATTTAAAGGAACGGGTAATTTAGAGCTTCATCTTGATCGCCAATTAGCAGAGCGTCGTATTTTCCCTGCGCTTGATATCCGCCGTTCAGGTACACGTAAGGAAGAGCTTCTTCTTGAACCAGAGCAACTTGAAAAGCTATGGGCAATTCGTAAAACATTCTCAGACGCACCTGATTTTGCGGAGCGTTTCATGAAAAAATTACGTACGACAAAATCAAATGAAGAATTCTTTGAAAAGTTAAATGAAGATATGAAGAAAGCTACTAAAGGTAAGGGCTTACTATAAACATAAATCACCGTTGACTAGTAATAGTTGATGGTGATTTTTAAATACTCGTATATTTAAAATTGGCTAGAAGCTAACGATAATATTGTTAAAACAACATGTGTTATATATAAAGGTTGATTGGAGTGAAGGCTGAAAGCGGCTAGGAAAGCGACCCACGCTATGGTGATAAGCCTGAAAAATCACATAAAATAACCAATAATCGTTAATACATTAAAAACTATTGTCAAAAGTATATTTGATATGATATCATTGCAAAGTATGTAACGTGTACATATGTAGCCGACATATTCGGGCTATGTAAGGTACAGTTCGATAATACTCTGTTCCAGATGGTTCAGGGCGAGAGGAGAAAACGAATATGAAACAAGGAATTCATCCAGATTACAAAGAAGCAACAGTAACTTGCTCTTGCGGTAATTCTTTCAAAACTGGTTCAGTAAAAGAAAACATCGTTGTCGAGTTCTGCAACGAATGTCACCCATTCTATACTGGCCGTCAAAAATTCGCGTCTACTGATGGTCGCGTGGATCGTTTCAACAAAAAATACGGTCTTAAAAACTAATGTTAGTTTAATACCTGCCAAGCATGTGCTTGGCAGGTATTTTTTTCAGTATAATCAATTTACCTCGGCATAATTGCGTCCGATATCGGCTTTGTGCTTAGGCCTGCACGATGCAGGTTAGTTAGCCGTTATCGCATGGATGCGATGGTTTTAGGCTAACATCTCCTAAGAACTCCTTTCCGATTCCGTGACATCCGCCGGAGGCTTTGGGCCAACGTGATGTTGGTCACTCAGTCGTGTGTTGTTGCTGTCGCTTCGCTTTCGCACAGATAAAACCGTGTTGCTGTCGCTTCGCTTTCGCACAAATAAATTGCCACAGGACGTGGCGTTCTTAGACTGAGTCCCCCTATTTCAGCGGGTATTTGGACACCCGTTGAAAAGTAGATTAAATCCGTATTCATCTCATCATCTATAGAGGTGGGAGACTTCTGATGAAAGAAGTTAAGAAACCCTGATGCGAGTCTTTTCAGTATCCAGATCGACATGAAGAAAGGGAGAAGACAAAATGGCACAGCTATATTTTAAACACGGTGCAATGAATAGTGGTAAATCCATAGAAATTCTTAAAGTTGCGCATAACTATGAAGAACAACAAAAACCTGTAATGATGTTTACACCAGGCATAGATACGCGAGATGAAGTAGGCTTTATCTCAAGTCGAGTAGGTTTACGTCAACAAGCTATTCCTGTTAATGATGATACAAATATTTTTGAGCTAGTAAAAAACAATGCTGTAAAACCATATTGTGTACTTGTTGATGAAGTACAATTTCTAAAAAAAGAGCATGTTTTGCAATTAGCATATATCGTAGATGAGTTAGATATTCCGGTCATGGGCTTCGGTCTAAAAAACGATTTCCAAAATGAGTTATTTGAAGGCAGTCAGTACATGCTTACATATGCAGATAAAATTGAGGAAATGAAAACGATTTGCTGGTTCTGTCATAAAAAAGCGACAATGAATTTGCGTGTTGATGAAAGTGGAAAGCCTGTTTATACAGGTGATCAAATTCAAATTGGCGGGAATGATTCCTACTATCCGGTTTGTCGAAAGTGTCACGCGCATCCACCGCTATAATGTAAACTGATTTAGTTGTTTAAACTAAGAATAAGTAGCATACATGCGGAAATTTCCTTATACTAAGTAGTGGAAATGAAAAATGTTCAAAAATACTCTTACGCGCTTAGCGTAATTCTAATTTAAAGTTTCTCTGCAGTCACAAAAGAGCAAACTTCATAAAAACTTAATAGAGGTGAAATCCATGTTCGATCGATTACAAGCAGTGGAGGATCGTTACGAAAGACTAACGGAGCTTTTAAGTGATCCTGATATTGTGAATGATAGTAAAAAATTACGCGAATATTCCAAAGAGCAATCAGATATCCAAGAAACTGTAGAAGCTTATCGTGAATATAAAAATGTAAAAGAGCAATTAGCGGATACGCGTGAAATGCTAGATAGTGAAAAAGATCCTGATATGCACGAGATGGTAAAAGAAGAATTCAATTTACTTAAAGATCAGCAAGAAGAGTTGGAAGAACGTTTACGCATTTTATTAATTCCGAAAGATCCTAATGATAATAAAAACGTTATTATGGAGATTCGCGGAGCAGCTGGTGGAGACGAGGCGAATATTTTCGCAGGAGATTTGTTCCGTATGTATTCTCGTTATGCTGAGACACAAGGCTGGAAAATTGACGTAATGGAAGCGACGCCGAACGCAATGGGCGGCTATAAAGAAGTTATTTTTATGATTAACGGTCAAGGTGCATATTCAAAATTTAAATTTGAAAATGGCGCACACCGTGTACAACGTGTACCTGCAACAGAATCTCAAGGGCGTATTCATACATCGACAGCGACAGTAGCTTGCTTACCTGAAGTTGAAGAAGTAGATGTGGATATCCATGAGAAAGATATCCGAGTGGATACATTCGCATCTTCTGGTGCCGGTGGTCAATCGGTAAATACAACGATGTCAGCTGTGCGTATGACCCACTTACCGACAGGTGTTGTTGTATCGATGCAGGACGAACGATCACAAATTAAAAACCGTGAAAAGGCAATGAAAATTCTGCGTGCTCGTGTTGCTGATATGTATTTGCAAGAAGCACAAAAGGAAATTGATGCTACACGTAAATCAGCTGTAGGTTCAGGCGATCGCTCTGAGCGTATTCGCACATACAATTATCCACAAAACCGAGTAACAGACCACCGTATTGGTTTAACGATTCAAAAACTAGATCAAATCGTCGAAGGTAGACTAGACGAAATCATTGATACGCTCATTTTAGAAGAGCAAGCATCGAAGTTAGAGCGATTAAATGATGACCTATAATAATGTAATGGAGGCCCTTCAATGGGCTTCTTCTTTTTTAGTGGATAATGGTCGTGAGGAAACAGCGGCACGTATTGTCATGCAGCATATACTTGGCACTAGCTATTCAGAAGTAATGCTACACCTTCAAGATGTATTAACAGCTGAACAAAAAGAAAAATTTAAAGAGCTCATCGAAGAGCATGCGAGTGGACGACCAGTACAGTATTGCGTCGGTAGTGAAGAATTTTATGGTCGCTCATTTATTGTCGATGAGTCAGTACTTATTCCTAGACCTGAGACCGAGGAATTGGTGCTAGGAACAATCAATCGCATGAACAAAATATTTAATCATCAAGAATTGAAGTTTGCAGATATCGGTACGGGTAGTGGCGCAATTGCTATTTCTATGAAGCTAGAATGTCCAGAGTTAAAGGTCGTAGCCACTGATTTATCCGAAGCTGCATTAACTACAGCACAAAAAAATGCACAAAGGCTAGCAGCGGATATTGACTTTAGACTAGGGGACTTAGCGAAGCCTCTGGCAGGTGAGAAATTTGATATCGTTTTATCTAATCCACCGTATATTGCTTTTGATGAAGCGAAAGAGATGTCAAGTACTGTGCTGGAGCATGAACCACATAGTGCTCTTTTTGCAGAAGAAGACGGGCTTATTTTATATAGAAAATTAGCTGAGCAGCTTCCGCACATGATGAATAAACCCGCCCTCATAGGTCTTGAAATTGGCTATACACAAGGGGAGCAGGTAGCTCAATTCTTTAAAAATAGTTTTCCGCAGGCCACAATTTCAATAGAAAAAGATATAAATGGTAAGCCTCGAATGATTTTTTGTGAAATTCATGTATAAACTATCTACTTCTTGCCCACAATGTTGAGCAAGGAGGGATTTTTATGTTAAACGAATACAAGATTATTAGATTGCCTAAACAAAATATTTTACTAGCTTTTGCAAGATTAGTATTAATTGCGATTGCTTTACAATTATGTATTTTATATATTCCATCATTAGTGGGTTTTGCGAAAGAAGCTAGTAATTATGAACAAGAAAATGATTTTCGTATACGAGTTATTGCCAATAGCAACACGACAAAGGATCAGCTTGAAAAAGAGCAACTTGTCGAAAATTTAAAGCCGTATTTTAAGCAAGTAGTCGCTACTGCTGGAGCTAAAACTATGGATAACGAGCAAATGCTTTCATTAAAACAAGAAATTGAAGCGGAAATAAAAGTAAATTATCCACAACTGGATACACAAGTTGTACTTGGGGATAACTTATTTCCACCAAAGCGACATAACGCTGTACTTTATCCACAAAATTTGTATCATTCAATTGTCGTGAAAATCGGGGATGCACGTGGTGATAACTGGTGGTGTAGCATATTCCCATCAATTTGTGAGCCCGATAAAGCAGAAGCGAAAGAAGAAGTGAAAGAAGAAGTGAAAGAAGAGAAGGAACACGTTACATTTTTTATTTGGGAATGGATTAAAGGATTTTTTGAGTGAATTGTTCACGAATTCAGATAACTTATACACAATTTTTAATAAGTTATAAACATTATGTGGATAATTTAGTAAAAACGAATAATTGAAGGAAGGTTTTAATTATGGAAACCGTTTGCAAGATTGTGGACAGTAATGTGAATAGTCAGATAAATTATACACAGGCTGTGGATATCTTAAATGCAGGTGAGGTCGTGGCATTTCCGACAGAAACGGTTTATGGCCTAGGAGCTGTTGCAACAAATGATACAGCTGTTAAAAAGATATTTGAAGCAAAAGGTCGTCCTTCAGACAATCCGCTAATTGTTCACATTGGCACGAAAGAGGAAGTTGAACTCTATATAGAGCATATTTCAGAAGTAGCCAAAAAATGCATGGATTTATTTTGGCCAGGTCCACTAACACTTGTCATGCCTGTAAAACCAAATGTGCTAGCAAGCAGTGTGACAGCTGGTCTAACGACTGTCGGCATTCGTATGCCAGATCATCCAGTTGCGCTCGCCTTACTACAACAATTAAAAAAGCCACTTGCTGCGCCGAGTGCTAATCGTAGTGGGAAGCCAAGTCCTACAGAAGCAATACATGTTCAGGATGATTTGGGAGGGTACATACCTTATATTTTAGATGGAGGTTCTACTGGGATTGGACTCGAATCCACAGTGTTAGATGTAACACACGAACCGCCAGTAATTTTGCGCCCAGGTGGAATTACGAAGGAAATGCTAGAGGCTAAGATTGGTCAAGTACTTCAACCTTCAAAAATAGAGCAAAAGTTAGAGGCTACACCAAAAGCCCCTGGTATGAAATATACACACTATGCTCCTAATGCACCTGTACTATTAATTGAATGTGATTTGAAGAAAGTCCATGAGGCTGTATATCAATTACAAAAACAAGGACATAAAGTAGCGTTACTTGCACCAGCAAGCTTTATTGACAGTAATGCTGATTTTTATTTATCAGTAGGAGAAGCTGGTAGTAAAGAAGAAATGGGTGCGACATTGTACCATGCCCTAAGAGCTTGCGATAAAACAACAGCTACAATTATCTTAGCGACGACTACATCGACTGAAGGGGTAGGAGCTGCTATTATGAATCGACTTGAGAAAGCAGCTGGAGGAAAATGGTATACCCCGTAAATTAAATATTTATAAATAAAAATGGTATGCTAGAAGATCTTGCTGGCATGCTATTTTTTATGGGTTTCTTCGGCTTCACCAATCGGGCATATTTGGACAGTTAATTTTTGGTTGTGGAAAGCGTTGTTAGAGTGACTTTTAACACCTCTTTGTAAGGAAATTGTATTATGATAATACTGTTTTTTCGAGCATAAAATGATAAAATATTAGAGAGTGAAGGAGTGCTTTCTTGCAGGGAGTTCTTGCAGGTATAATAACGTCTATAGATGTGATTGGTTTATATGTATTGATACCAAATGTTAAATATCGATTTTTTTTGTCAGTATGGACAGCTGCTTTGCATATGCTTTTCCCGTTATTAGGTTTCGAATTAGGACACTTTTTAGTGCATTTCTTCTTAGAGTGGGGACAAAAAATCTCAGGTATTTTATTATTTTGCATAGGCCTACATTTACTATTATTTTCGCGAAAAGATGAAAAGGTTACAATTTCACCAATACTTTTAGCTGTGACTGCAAGCCTAGATACCTTTTCAGTAAGTGTTTCTTTTGGTATGCTACACTTAGAGAAAACAGTATTTATTATAAGTGCAGGTGTAAGTGCGCTTATTTGCTCATATGGGTCATTAGTCATTGCAAGAAGAAGTCAGGTCTTACTTGGTAATAAGTTTCAAATAATTACAGGGATTTTTTTTATCATTATGAGTGTACTAGCTATCCGACAATAGAAAAAATTAGTGGAGGGTGATAAGTATGAAAATACTATTTGTTTGCACTGGGAATACTTGTCGCAGTCCAATGGCAGAGGTTATTTTAAAACATAAACAACTTGACAATGTAGAGGTCCGTTCAGCGGGCATTTATGCCATGCCAAACGCGGAAATGTCTGCACATGCACAACAAGTATTATATGAAGAAAACATGACGCATCAGCATTTAGCAACACAATTATCTATGATTGAAATGGAGTGGGCTGATTTAATTTTAACAATGACAACAGCTCATAAAGATACAATCATCTCTCATTATCCAAATGCGGAACAAAAAGTTTTTACTTTAAAGGAATATACAAATGAAGGTAGCGTAGGAAATGTTGTAGATCCTTACGGAGGTAGTAAAGAAATCTATAAAGTAACATTTGCAGAATTAACGGAATTGGTAGAACGACTAGTAAAAAAACTTGAAGAGAATTGAGGGTCGCTATGAAAAAACAGTTTGGCTTACGACTTAAACTAGTATTATTTGTCAGTATACTTGCACTAATCACGTACAGTATTAGTTTTATTTTCATCGAATATTTACAACCTACCTTCTTCCCGGAGACTAATCGTAAACTGTTTGAAATTTTCACTTACGTGTCAGGGATTGCGTGGTCAGGTATTTTGGCTGCAGTTTTCAGCGTAATCTTAATTAAACCTTTACAAAAGCTTGAAAATTCAGCTTCCCGTGTAGCACAAGGGAAAATTGGTCAGGATGTAGAAATGCCGAAAACAAGTGACGAGATTCGTTCTGTGGCAGAGGCATTTCAACAAATGGTATTAAATTTACGACAGATGGTTGAAAGTATAGATCTTAACTTCCAACAAACAAATCAATCGATAATTCAACTATCTGATGAAGCCGCAATTGCAACAAAAAAAGCAGAGAATATTGCCTCTACAGTAAAACATATTTCTACAGGAGCAGAGACGTCTGCTACAGCAGTACAAGATACAGCTGAAGCTATTGAAGATGTACGAGCTCTCGCAACAGAAGTCAATAGTAGAGCAGAGGCATCTGCATCACAATCCAAAGAGATTTTACATAATTTAACGACAACGACAAATGCGATTGAAACGTTAGTGAATAGTATTCAACAAATTGCGGCTGGCAATAATGAGGCATTAGAAAGCATTCGCCTATTAGAGGAAAACGCTGGACAGGTAGAGCGTATCATTAGCTTAGTTGGTGATATTGCAGCGCAAACAAATTTACTAGCTTTAAACGCTTCGATTGAGGCAGCGCGTGCTGGAGAGCATGGAAAAGGCTTTGCTGTCGTAGCTGAAGAAGTTCGTAGTTTAGCTGATGAAAGTGCGAAGGCGGTACAAGGCATTACTTCCCTTGTTCAATCCATGCAACAAAATGTTGAGATTGTTGTAAAACAAATGAATCATCAGGTGACATTTGCGACAAAAGAAGCTGCACGTGTATCAGAAACTACGACAGCGGTAGAAGGAATGTCTACGAGTGTACACGAAATGGCAACATCAATTGTGGAAATTTCTTCACTAATTGAACAGCAAATGCATAATATTGAAACAACTGCTCGTCAATCTCAAGAAGTTGCAGCCATTGCTCAAGAAACATCTGCAGGCGCACAGGAAGTCCGCAGCGCAACAGAAGAACAAGCATACGCCATTGAGCAAGTAGAAAAACTAGCAGAAGGCTTAAAGGTACAATCAGAAGAACTGCATAAAATGATTCAACAATTTGATAGACAAGCATAAATATGATTTTAAACTGTAGCAAGCTCGGGTGGGTATCGAGTATGCTACAGTTTTTTTCATATTGTATTAAGTACAGTGAAGGAAAGAATAGCGACAACGACTGAAGAACCAGACGAAGCGACGGATAGAGAGAAGAAATCGACGGAAAGAAGAGCAGGAGTGACGGAAAGCCCGCCTTCAGAGCGACGGATGGAGAGAAAAAATCAACTTAAAAAAGAGCTACAGGTCACACTCGCATAAGGGCAAAGAATCCCTCAACAGCAGCAACCATTGACAATACATAGAAAAAATATTGATATAGTATGTCCACTGTAATTGAAAAGGTAAAAAAACTTTAGAAGATAGAATATTACAACAAATAACCATTATCCGAATTTATCAACATGATATTCACATTATCCACAGAAAAATGAATATAAAAGTGAATGTTTTTATGCTAGTTTACAAGAATTGTTCGTCTTTTAGGAGAAATCAGCATAAAAATGCAAGAAAAATCATGTTATTCTTGAGATAGAAGTGGTACACTAGTGTTGACTATAATTTCGAAAAGAGGGAACCCAGTGAGAATAGCAATTTCTTCTGATCACGGAGGCAATAACTTACGTCGTGAGATTATGCAGCTGTTAGATGAGCTACATATTAGCTACGAAGATTTTGGTCCACAATCTGCGGATTCAGTAGACTATCCTGATTATGCAAAACCAGTTACTGAAGGTGTTGCTAGCGGGGAATTTGATAAAGGTATTTTAATTTGTGGTACAGGCATTGGGATGTCCATTGCTGCAAATAAAATTAAGGGAATTCGTTGTGCCTTAGTGCATGATTTATTCAGCGCGAAAGCAACGCGTTGCCACAACGATTCAAATGTTTTAGCGATGGGTGAGCGTGTTATTGGGCCAGGCCTTGCACGTGAAATCGCTAAAGTATGGCTTGAAACAGATTTTGAAGGTGGTCGACATACGCGCCGCATTGAAAAAATCTCTGAGCTTGAGCAATAAGAAAAGCAATTAAGTTTGCTGACATATGTCCTGATTTAGTGTGACATAAATAATTTAGAAATAAGGGGCTGAGCATAGTGGTTGTACAACAAATACGAACACATTTGACTCAGTTACTCAGTGAATTTGAAGAGCAGGTAACCCTACGACCAAATACTGTTTTTGTCGTAGGCTGCTCGACATCTGAAGTGATTGGTCAGAAAATTGGCACAGCAGGCGCGCTTGAAATTGGAGAAGCAATTTTTGAGCCGTTGCAGGCATTTGCAAAGAAACATCAACTACATCTAGCGTTCCAAGGGTGTGAGCATATTAATCGTGCTATTACAATGGAAGCAACAACGGCAGAACAATTTGGTTATGAACCAGTAGCAGTTGTACCAGTTCGTACAGCAGGTGGCTCGATGTCCGCTTATGCGTTTACGCAATTTACAAATCCAGTTGTTGTGGAAGCTGTGCAAGCACATGCAGGTATTGACATTGGTCAAACACTCATAGGTATGCATTTAAAGGCAGTAGCTGTTCCAGTTCGTACTTCTGTGCGAATGGTAGGAGAAGCGATTGTAACAATTGCAACAACACGTCCGAAGCTGATTGGCGGAGAGCGTGCCGTATATAAATAAAATTACCTCTGAAATCAGTGGTATACAAATAACGATTATACTTAGGAGGCTTTTTCAAACATGGCATACGAAAAATTAGCAGTACAAGACAAAGCAGTATTAGACGGAATTCTTGCGGAAAAAAAACGCCAACAAGCAAATATTGAGTTAATCGCATCAGAAAACTTTGTATCTGAAGCAGTAATGGAAGCACAAGGTTCTGTTCTAACAAATAAATATGCTGAAGGTTATCCAGGTAAACGCTACTATGGCGGTTGTGAACACGTAGATGTTGTGGAAGATATCGCACGTGATCGTGTGAAAGAAATCTTTGGTGCAGAATATGCAAACGTACAACCACACTCTGGTGCACAAGCAAACATGGCTGTATACCACACAATTTTAGAACCAGGTGATACAGTACTTGGGATGAATTTATCTCATGGCGGTCACTTAACACACGGATCTCCTGTAAACTTCTCAGGTATTCTATATAACTTCGTTGAATATGGCGTAACAAAAGATACTCAAGTAATCGATTATGAAGATGTACGTCAAAAAGCATTAGAGCATAAGCCAAAACTAATTGTTGCAGGAGCATCTGCATACCCACGTGAAATCGATTTTGCTAAATTCCGTGAAATCGCTGATGAAGTAGGAGCATATTTCATGGTGGATATGGCACATATCGCTGGTCTTGTAGCTACGGGTGAGCACCAATCACCAGTGCCATACGCTGATTTTGTAACATCTACAACACATAAAACATTACGTGGCCCACGTGGTGGTTTAATCCTAGCTTCGAAAGAATGGGAGCAAAAGCTTAACAAATCTGTATTCCCAGGTATCCAAGGTGGACCATTAATGCACGTGATCGCTGCAAAAGCAGTAGCATTCGGTGAAGCATTACAGCCAGAATTCAAAGAGTATGCAAAACAAATTAAAGCTAATGCTAAAGCTTTAGCAGAAGTATTAATTGCAGAAGGTGTTGAAATTGTATCTGGTGGTACGGATAACCACTTGTTACTTCTTAATGTGAAATCTCTTGGCTTAACAGGAAAAGTAGCAGAGCACGCACTTGATGAAGTAGGCATTACAACAAATAAAAATACAATTCCTTACGATACAGAATCTCCATTCGTAACTTCTGGTATCCGCATTGGTACACCAGCTGTGACATCTCGTGGCTTTAAAGAAGAGGACATGAAAGAAGTAGGTTCAATTATTGCTGCGGTTCTTAAAAACCCAGAAGATGAAGCAGTTAAATCGGAAGCAAAAGCTCGCGTCAAAGCTTTAACTGACAAACATCCATTATACGCATAATTTAATAGATAAAGCTGTGGTAAAAGTGGACTCCATCACTTTAACCACAGCTTTTTTTATTAGTTAAAAGTGATTACAGTAAAGGCTGGCATCAGCGTCACCGATGAGCTATTTTTTTGTTAAAACAGAAGTAAGATACTACTATTTTTGAATTTATTTACATAAACTTAGTATAAAAGGATATATAACCGTAGAGTGAGACAAATAATGTCCCTTTTGTGAAGAATATTTTTTATAAAAGTGACAATTTACTGAATTTTTATGTACAATATTAAAGAGATTTAACTTCTTTCAGCGGGTGTCAAACATCCACTGAAATGGAGAAACTCAGCTAAGTTCGCGAGGCATATTGATAGAGATGGTGGGAGGAGGGACTGGATGGTTACAAAAACAATGTTCATAGAAAATGAAATGCTATTAAATACAATTCGTAGGTTAGGTGATAACTCTAAAGAAAGCTACGTTATTTTTGATGCAACAAATAATCATTGCGTATTAGAATGTAATGATTCTTTTTGTAAGCTTATAAATACTACACGTTCAAAAATAATAAATAACGATTATTTTTCATTGATTGGCAACGGAGAACAGACAACTATAGAAAAGATTAAACAAAAAATACATAGCGGAGTCATAGTCCAAGCAAAATGGCACCATAATTGTTTCGATAAACCTCCTTTTTGGGCAGAGATACAAGCACTCCCATTTCAAAATAATAAAAATGAAACTTTATTTGTACTAGTATTCGTGAAGGATGTTACGTACTATCACACCGAGGAATTTTTAATGCGCCTTGAGAAAGATATGTACGAAGCGATCGAAAAGGACAATTCCTTTGATAAAAAAATGAGCATTCTTTGTAGTAGCCTAGATGAATTTTTTATGCCGAATATATCAAGTATGGTTCTTGTCAAAACGGAGGCAGATCAATTACGAATTTTTAATGGGAATGATAAAATAAAAGGTTTACCGGAGTGTTGTGAGAACAAATTTTTTAAGAGAGTTATGCAAGGAGAGTCATCCATTCTAATTAAGAGCTTGGATGAAATTGATATTCCAATAGAACATAAAATGTTTGCCAATGCCTCTAAAAAGCTATTTGGATGGTTTATGCCAATATACAATCAACAACAGCAAGCAATTGGATTATTTGCGATATTTTTAGAGCAACATAGTAGTGATCAGAAGTTTTTTGAAAGTTTGTTTCGAAAAATTGGAGCTCTTATTGCATTGGCATACTCGTATGCAAAAACGCAAAAAAGAATATGGAATTTAGCCTATACCGATATCACAACGGGGCTACCTAATAGGCATGGTTTTTTAAACAAGGTAGAAAAAAGATACGGTGAAAATGGCCATATCAAAATTTTAAAGCCAAGCGAATTCCCTCAAATTGTCGAGTTATATGGTCGTGAAGCGGGAGATGAGCTTTTAAGACAAATTGCCAAACGTTTAAATGAAGAGAATTATGATCATAACGAATATATTGCTAGATTTACAAGTTCTAGTTTAATCATTTCAAATGTGACATCCGATGAAGGTTTCTTAAATTATGAAAGGCGTATAAAAGAGATTATTCGCCAGCCCTTTATTGTAGGTGGAAAGCAAATTTATATTACACTGAAAACGGGAATTGCTCTATATAATGATGAAATAAAAATTGCAGATGCGATCCGCTTTGCAGATAATGCTGTATCATTTGCGGCCAATAAACCAGGTACCCATACGGAAATATTTACGCAAGAAAGAAATGATGTGCTTGAGCAGCAAATGACAGTGTTAAACCATTTGGCACAAGCATTAAAAAACAAAGAAATCTCGGTGAATTTACAGCCAAAGGTTGATTTACGGACAGGTGAAATTCAAAGTATTGAAGCGCTCGCTCGCTGGATTTCTCCAAAACTCGGTTTCGTGTCTCCGGCAATCTTTATTCCAGTGGCGGAAAGTGCGGGGAAGGTACGCGAAATCGATATTCAAATATTAGAGTTAGTTCTTTCGTGGTTAGCAAGGCGTAAAAGATTAGGGAAAAAATTAGTGAAGGTAGCAGTAAATATTTCGCCGGATCATTTTTACTATGCTAATTTTGTGCAGGATACATTGGAGCTTGTTCAGAAATACGAAATAGATCCGAAATATATCATTTTAGAAGTAACGGAAACCATTGGCCTAGTCGATTTTCAAACCGCTTTTTCTATTATTCAGGAATTAAAGGGATACGGCTTTGAAACTTCGGTAGATGATTTTGGAACAGGATTCTCATCACTAA
This sequence comes from Lysinibacillus sp. NPDC058147, assembly GCF_042884205.1. Taxonomy (NCBI): domain Bacteria; kingdom Bacillati; phylum Bacillota; class Bacilli; order Caryophanales; family Bacillaceae; genus Lysinibacillus; species Lysinibacillus sp. NPDC058147. The sequence goes on along the minus strand of NZ_JBHVUJ010000007.1, from coordinate 154,105 downwards.
GTTATTTACAAAGACTACCGTTTACTGAATTGAAGATAGATCGAAGCTTTATTAATGCTATTAATGATGCTGCGACACTCGCTATTGTCCGATCCATTATACAATTAGCATTAAACCTAGGAATGACTTCAGTCGCAGAAGGTATTGAAAGTAAAGAGCAGGTTGAGATTTTACGCGCACTCGGCTGTACGGTTGGACAAGGTTACTTCTATTATAAGCCGATGACAATAGAACAGTTAGATGCAATACTGGATGAATAATCGCTATTATATGTAGTAAACATTCTTGAAAAGGAATTGTCCCAAATTTATTTTTGAGACGACTCCTTTTTTCTGTTATACTAGGTGAGATAAAAATGAAATCCGAACGGTTAGGAGAGAATCCCTTTGAGCAAAGTATACGTATTTGATCATCCACTAATCCAACATAAGTTAACTTATATTCGTGATAAGAATACAGGAACAAAAGAATTTCGTGAGCTAGTAGACGAAGTTGCAACATTAATGGCATTCGAAATTACACGTGATATGCCAGTAGAGGAAATTGAAATTGAGACACCTGTTACAGTCGCTAAGACAAAAGTACTTTCTGGTAAGAAAATTGCGATTGTACCGATCTTACGTGCAGGTATTGGCATGGTAGATGGTGTATTAAATCTAATTCCAGCTGCAAAAGTTGGTCATATCGGTCTTTATCGTGACCCAGAAACTTTAAAACCTGTAGAATACTATGCAAAACTTCCTGCAGATGTTGAAGAACGTGATTTCATCATTGTAGACCCAATGCTTGCAACTGGTGGATCAGCAGTGGAAGCGATCAACTCACTGAAAAAACGTGGTGCGAAAAGCATTAAATTCATGTGCTTAATCGCAGCTCCAGAGGGTGTAAAAGAAATTCAAGAACAGCATCCAGATGTAGATATTTATATTGCTGCACTTGATGAAAAATTAAATGACCATGGCTACATTGTCCCTGGTTTAGGTGATGCAGGCGACCGCTTATTCGGTACGAAGTAATACTGAGCAGTTCGTTGATTCATTTAGTATGAAAATTTTGGGAAACCAATAACTTTTGAGAGCGTCCTTCAATATTGAAGGACGTTTCATACTATGTAAGGCGAATTACTTCTCTTGAAGTCCGACACTTGCTTAATATTATGCAAATCAATGAGAGTAAAGCACTTTTCATACAAATATAACAAAGGACGGTGCAATTCATTTTGATGAAAAAATGGAAAGTAATGACTATTTTCGGTACGAGACCAGAGGCAATTAAAATGGCTCCACTTGTATTGGAATTACAAAAACATCCTGAGCAAATAGAATCGATTGTAACGGTAACAGCCCAACATCGCCAAATGCTCGATCAAGTTTTAGACACATTTAAAATTACACCAGACTATGATTTAAATATTATGAAGGATCGTCAAACATTAATTGATGTGACGACTAATGCATTACAAGGCTTAGATAAAGTCATGAAAGAAGCAAAACCGGATATTGTTCTAGTACATGGCGATACTGCAACAACTTTCATTGCAAGCTTGGCTGCATTTTATAACCAAATTGCTATCGGACATGTGGAAGCAGGTCTTCGAACTTGGAATAAGTATTCACCATATCCAGAGGAGATGAACCGCCAGTTAACAGGTGTTATGGCTGACCTACATTTCGCACCGACGGAAGTGTCGAAGAAAAACCTTTTAGATGAAAATAAAAACCCTGAAACTATTTTTGTTACTGGTAACACAGCTATCGATGCATTAGCTACAACAGTAAGTGAACATTACACACATCCTGTGTTAGAAAAAATAGGTTCAGATCGTATGATTCTATTAACAGCACATCGTCGTGAAAATCTAGGTGAACCTATGCGTCATATGTTCAGAGCAATTACTAGAATTTTAGCAGAACATGAGGATGTACAAGTTGTATATCCAGTCCATATGAACCCAGCTGTACGAGAAATAGCGAATGAGATTTTAGGAGATAATAAGCGTGTACATTTAATTGAACCTCTTGAGGTCTTCGATTTCCATAACTTTGCGGCTAATTCATATATGATTTTAACTGATTCTGGCGGCGTCCAAGAAGAAGCACCTTCATTAGGCAAACCAGTTTTAGTACTTAGAGATACAACAGAGCGCCCAGAAGGTATTGCTGCGGGAACTCTAAAACTAGCAGGGACGGAAGAAGAAACAATCTACTCTCTAGCTAAGCAATTAATAGAAGATAAAAATGCCTATGAAGCAATGGCTAAAGCTTCAAATCCTTACGGTGATGGACATGCTTCTGAGCGTATTGTGAAGGCTCTTCTAGGTTTTTTACAAAAAAGCAAGCAATAGCCCTTTTTAAAAACAAAAAATGAGTCTAATGTACTAATCGTGATGGCTGAGCTAATTTACGAGCATAAATGTGTCGTAGATTAGCTTTTTTTTGCACAAACGTGAACTTTGATTTTGAAATTATGAATTTCCATACACAAATTTGTCAACAATTTGACAAGAGTATAGTGGCTGTGAAGTTTTTCTCCTTTACTAATTGACTTCAAATATCTCCTATTGTATGCTTACAAAGGGTAATAATGATAAGGGTTTCAAATCGTAAATAGAGGTTGAAACGCTTGTTACATCAAGTTTCTACTAAATTGACAGTTCAAACTAAAAACTGTCGATTTGCAACGTTTTGTGCGTTTCGGGGTGTAAGACATTTTTAGGGATTTACACCTGTAATTTCAAAATGACTCTCTCCCGTTACTATTCCGCTGTGAGTAGTGTTTTTCACTGCTCTTTTCTGATTTCACATAGTGGTCAGCAAACGTTTCTTTACTCGAAAAAATGATTCAGGAGATTATAAACCAATGCTAGATTTGCATCACATTTTTGCTGTGCAGAAGAGAGCGTTATTTTTTTTGCTCGCACTCTGTGCATTAGGCTGGGGATTTACACCCTATCAGACGGTTTTTGCGGGCATCGCAATCGGTGCATTCTTTGGTACGTATAATTTTTGGATTTTAGTTCGCCGTATGGAGAAGTTTGATCGATCCATTAGTGAAGGGAAGAAAGTAGGCTCACTTGGTACAGCGCTTCGCTTTGCATCAGGTGTAGCGGCAGTCGCTTTAGCCATTTCGTTGCCAAACTATTTTCACTTGATTAGCACGGTCATAGGGCTAATGATTCCGTACGTTTTTCTCTTTGTCGAGAGAATTGTGTCACATGTAAGGAACCGCTAATGTGCTTTAAATTAGAAAGAGAGGTGAAAAATAACAATGAATCATGAAGCTCCATTAAAAGTAGTTGATTTTGGTTTGTTCAAACTTACGTTCAACCTTTCAACTGTTATGATGTTACTAGTTGCGGCCGTAATCGTTTTCTTAATCGCATTTATCTCAACTAGAAGCCTAAAGTTAAAACCTACTGGCATGCAAAACTTTATGGAATGGATTATGGATTTCGTAAAGAACATCATAAAAAGCAACATGGACTGGAAAACTGGTGGACGATTCCATATTTTAGGTATCACGCTAATTATGTTTATCGCTGTATCTAACTTATTAGGTCTTCCATTCTCTATCGCCTATAACGGCGAACTATGGTGGAAATCTCCTACAGCTGACCCAACTGTTACAATGACGCTTGCAGCAATGATTTTAGCCTTAACACATTTCTATGGTATTAAAATGAAGGGGACAGGCCATTATGTTGGTACATTCTTCAAACCAATGTCATTCATGTTCCCGCTAAAAATCGTTGAAGAATTTGCGAATACTTTAACATTAGGTCTTCGTCTTTACGGTAACATTTATGCAGGTGAGATTTTACTTGGCTTAATCGCAAGTTTAGCTGTTACGGGTCCAGTCGGATTCATCGGAGCAATCGTTCCAATGATGGCATGGCAAGGTTTCTCTATTTTCATCGGCTTTATCCAAGCCTTTATCTTCACAATGTTAACAATGGTTTACATTGCTCATAAAGTGAGCGATGACCATTAATATAAAGCATATTCTTTATGCTTGAACCCAAAAAAACAAACAATTCCAAGGAGGAAATTTTCAAATGACAGGTTCATTAGGTTTATTAGCAGCAGCAATCGCAATCGGTTTAGGTGCACTTGGTGCAGGTATCGGTAACGGTCTTATCGTTTCAAAAACAGTAGAAGGTATCGCTCGTCAACCAGAAGCTCGTGGCGTTCTTCAAACTACAATGTTCATCGGGGTTGCATTAGTTGAAGCCCTACCAATCATCGCAGTAGTAATCGCATTCATCGTAATGAACAAATAATTCAGTTGTATACTGAATTCTAGTGGCGAAGCAGGAATCTCTAGATGAAACTTCGCCCTTCATTTTGGAACTGATAAAAGCTATGTGAAAATATAGCTTTTTAAAATAGGTAGTTTTTCAAGTAATTAAATTATTATGTTGAAGTTAAAGCTCTTGAAGGGAGTGAAACAATCGTGTTTTTAGATTATCTTGTACTAGGCAGCGCTGAGCCAGGTTTCAATGGTGGTGATATCGCCGCAACATTAATAATCTTCTTAGTGTTAATGCTTTTACTTAAAAAGTTCGCTTGGGGTCCACTTATGGGCATCATGCAACAACGTGAAGAATTAGTCGCTAGTGAAATCGAAGCAGCTGAAAAAGCGCGCAAAGATTCTCACCAATATTTAGAAGAACAAAAGAGCCTTCTTAAAGAAGCTCGTACGGAAGCACAATCGATTGTTGAAGGCGCTAAGAAGCAAGGCGAAACGCAAAAAGAAGAAATTCTTACTGCAGCTCGTAATGAAGCTAACCGCTTAAAAGAATCGGCTTTACGTGAAATTGAGTCTGAAAAAGAAAAAGCTATTGCGGCTGTACGTGATGAAGTCGTTTCATTATCTGTACTTGCAGCATCTAAAGTCCTTAGCAAAGAGATTTCTGAGGCTGACAACCGTGCTCTAATTGAAGAGACGATTGCGAAGGCAGGGGAAGCTCGATGAGTAATTCAACTGTAGCAAAACGTTACGCACAAGCGCTATTTGAATTAGCGCAACAAAAAAACATTCTTGCTGAAGTTGGAGCAGACTTAAACGAGCTAACAAAAGTAGTCAAAGAATCTCCTGATTTTTTAACACTTTTAAATGCTCCTAAGTTCTCTATCGAACGTAAGAAACAAATGGTAGCTGAAATCTTTGCAGGTGCAACTTCAGAGGTTGTACACACAGTTCAACTACTTGTTGAGAAAAAACGTGTAAACGAAGTGAAGCTTATTGCGAACGCATATGCTGAGCTTGCTGCACAGGCACAAGGTTCTGCAGATGCAACAGTATTCTCTACTCGTGCACTTTCTGCTGAAGAAAGCGCTAATATTTCTACAACATTTGCGAAACTTGTAGGGAAACAAACATTAAACATTACAAACGAAATTGATCCATCACTTCTTGGTGGTATTCGTGTTCAAATCGGTAATCATATTTATGATAGCTCAGTAGCGAACAAGCTTGAGCGCCTAAAACGTGAATTAATCGGTTAATAATTTAGAAATGTGAGAGGTGACATACATGGGCATCAAGGCTGAAGAAATCAGCAGTCTGATTAAACAACAGATTGAGAATTATGAATCTGAACTTAAAGTAAGCGAAGTTGGTACAGTTATCCGTATTGGTGACGGTATCGCACTTGCTCATGGCCTCGACAACGCCATGGCTGGAGAGCTTTTAGAGTTCTCTAACGGTGTTATGGGTATGGCTCAAAACCTAGAAGAAGGTAACGTTGGTATCGTAATCTTAGGTCCATACGCAGACATCAAAGAAGGCGATGAAGTTCGTCGTACAGGTCGTATCATGGAAGTACCAGTTGGTGAAGAACTAATTGGCCGTGTTGTAAACCCACTTGGTCAACCAGTGGATGGACAAGGTCCAATCAATACAACAAAATCTCGTCCAATCGAAAGTCCAGCTTTCGGTGTAATGGCTCGTAAATCAGTACACGAACCACTACAAACTGGTATCAAAGCGATTGACGCTTTAGTACCAATCGGTCGTGGTCAACGTGAGTTAATCATCGGTGACCGTCAAACTGGTAAAACATCAGTAGCAATCGATACAATCTTAAACCAAAACGGTGAAAACATGATTTGTATCTACGTTGCTATTGGTCAAAAAGAATCAACTGTACGTGGTGTAGTTGAAACGTTACGTAAGCACGGTGCATTAGATTATACAATCGTTGTAACGGCTGCTGCGTCTCAACCAGCTCCATTACTATACTTAGCACCATTTGCTGGTGTTTCTATGGCAGAAGAATTCATGTTACAAGGTAAGCATGTATTAATCGTGTATGATGATCTTTCTAAACAAGCATCAGCTTACCGTGAACTTTCACTTCTTCTACGCCGTCCTCCAGGTCGTGAAGCATACCCTGGTGATGTTTTCTACTTACACAGTCGCTTACTTGAACGTGCTGCGAAGTTAAATGAAACATACCAAAATGGTTCTATTACAGCTCTTCCATTCGTTGAGACACAAGCTGGGGATATCTCTGCATACATCCCAACTAACGTAATCTCAATTACTGATGGACAAATTTTCTTACAATCTGACTTATTCAACTCAGGTGTACGTCCAGCGATTAACGCCGGTCTTTCTGTATCACGTGTAGGTGGATCTGCTCAAATTAAAGCGATGAAAAAAGTTGCGGGTACACTACGTCTTGACTTAGCTGCATTCCGTGAGCTTGAATCATTTGCTCAATTTGGTTCTGATTTAGATAAAATCACACTTGCTAAACTTGAGCGTGGTAAACGTACGGTTGAAGTTCTTAAACAAGACCTAAACAAACCACTTAAAGTTGAAAAACAAGTTGCCATCCTTTATGCCTTAACTAAAGGTCACTTAGATGATATTCCAGTACAAGATATCGTTCGTTTTGAAAATGAATTCTTAAGCTGGTTAGAATCAAACCACACAAACGTTTTAGATCACGTTCGTACTACAAAAGAGCTTGCTCCTGATGCGGATTACGTTGAAGCAATCAATGCATTCAAAAAAACTTTCGCTAAATCAGAATAAGTTCGAGCTAGTCACTTGATTAAAAAACAAAAGGTGGTGAAATACCAGTGGTAAACTTACGCGAAATAAAAGGTCGTATTAATTCTACAAAGAGTACGAAACAAATTACGAAAGCGATGCAGATGGTTTCTTCTTCAAAGTTACGTCGTGCAGAGCAAAACGCTAAAGCGTACGTTCCTTACATGGAAAAAATCCAGGACGTAGTAGGCGCGATCGCTTCAGGAACAAAAGACAGTGGACATCCAATGTTAACTGCTCGTCCTGTTAAGAAAACAGCTTACTTAGTCATTGGTTCTGACCGTGGTCTTGCAGGTGCTTACAACTCAAGTATCCTACGTCAAGTGCAACGTACAATTGACGAGCGTCATAAATCAAAAGACGAATACGTTATTTTAGCAGTAGGTCGTGTTGTTCGTGACTACTTCGTGAAACGTGATCATAATGTCATCAGCGATGTTGTCGGTCTTCCGGACCAACCATCATTTGCTGATATTAAAGAAATCGCTCGTAAAGCTGTTGGTATGTTCACTGATGGTACGTATGATGAACTTTATATGTACTACAATCACTTTGTCAGCGCAATTGCTAGCGAAGTGACAGAGAAAAAACTTCTTCCATTAACGGATCTTGCACCTGCTAGCAGTAATGCTTCTTACGAATTCGAGCCATCTGGTGAAGCAATTCTTGAAGTATTACTTCCACAATACGCGGAAAGCTTAGTTTACGGCGCATTATTAGATGGAAAAGCAAGTGAACATGCTTCTCGTATGACGGCTATGAAAAATGCAACTGATAACGCTTCTGATCTTATTTCAGACCTTTCATTGCAATATAACCGTGCACGTCAAGCGGCGATTACACAAGAAATTACAGAAATCGTTGGTGGAGCTGCAGCCTTAGAATAGGCCAGCTTCCCAATGTCGTATAAGAATACGATAGGAGGGTACACAGTAATGAATAAAGGACATGTTATTCAAGTAATGGGTCCAGTTGTTGACGTAAAATTTGACAATGGCCAATTACCAGCAATCTATAACTCATTAACAGTTAAGATTGAACGTCCTAATGAAGAACCAACAATTCTTGCATTAGAAGTTGCTCTTCATTTAGGTGATGATTCTGTTCGTACAATTGCAATGTCATCTACTGATGGCTTACAACGTGGAGCAGAAGTAACAGACTCAGGAAAAGCTATCTCAGTACCAGTTGGTGAAGTTACTCTAGGTCGTGTATTCAACGTACTTGGAGAAGTAATCGACTTAGGTGAAGAGATTCCAGCAGACGTTCGTCGTGATTCAATTCACCGCGAAGCACCAGCTTTCGATGAACTTTCAACTACTGTTGAAATTCTTGAAACAGGTATCAAAGTAGTAGACTTATTAGCACCATATATCAAAGGTGGTAAAATCGGTCTATTCGGTGGTGCCGGTGTAGGTAAAACAGTATTAATTCAAGAATTAATCAATAACATCGCACAAGAGCACTCAGGTATCTCTGTATTCGCTGGTGTAGGTGAGCGTACTCGTGAAGGGAACGACTTATTCTTCGAGATGAGCGATTCAGGCGTTATCAAGCAAACAGCGATGGTATTCGGTCAAATGAACGAGCCACCTGGTGCACGTATGCGTGTAGCTTTAACTGGTCTTACAATGGCAGAATACTTCCGTGATGAGCAAGGTGCAGACGTACTTTTATTCATCGACAATATCTTCCGTTTCACACAAGCAGGTTCTGAGGTTTCTGCCCTATTAGGTCGTATGCCTTCTGCGGTAGGTTACCAACCAACACTTGCAACTGAAATGGGTAAATTACAAGAACGTATCACATCAACTAACAAAGGTTCTGTAACTTCTATTCAAGCGATCTATGTACCAGCCGATGACTATACTGACCCGGCTCCAGCTACAACTTTCGCCCACTTAGATGCAACTACTAACCTTGAGCGTAAATTATCAGAAATGGGTATCTACCCTGCGGTTGACCCATTAGCTTCGACTTCTCGTGCTTTATCACCAGAAATCGTAGGCGCTGAGCACTACGCAATCGCTACTGGTGTACAACGTACAATCCAACGTTACCGTGAATTACAAGATATCATTGCTATCTTAGGTATGGATGAATTATCTGATGAAGATAAACAAACAGTAGAACGTGCTCGTCGTATTCAATTCTTCTTATCTCAAAACTTCCACGTTGCGGAACAATTTACTGGTCAAAAAGGTTCTTATGTACCTGTTAAAGAAACTGTTCGCTCATTCAAGGAAATCCTTGATGGCAAATGGGATCACCTACCAGAAGATGCTTTCCGTCTAGTTGGTTCTATTGATGAAGTAGTTGAAAAAGCGAAAAGCATGGGCGTAGAGGTTTAATACTAGGGACGAGGAGGAAAAAATATGAAGACAGTTCTAGTCAATATTGTCACTCCCGACGGCCCAGTATACGATTCTGAAGTATCAATGGTAATCGCTAAAACAACTTCAGGTGAAATCGGTGTTCTTGCAGGCCATATTCCTATGGTTGCTCCACTTGCAATTGGTGCAGTGAAGCTGAAAAAAGAAGACGGTTCAACTGAACTTGTTGCCTTAAGCGGTGGTTTTATTGAAGTTCGTCCTGAAAAAATCTCAATTTTAGCACCTTCTGCTGAAATTGCTGAAAGCATCGATGTTAAACGTGCTAAAGAAGCCGTTAAACGTGCTGAAGGTCGTCTTCAAGGTAAACAAGAAAACATTGATTTCAAACGTGCTGACCTAGCATTAAAACGTGCGTTGAATCGTATCAACGTTCATGAGGGTAATATCTAATTCAAATTTTAACGGGCAGATTCAACATCTGTCCGTTTTTTAACATTATGCTACCGTTTGAGAGTATCGCTAGAGGAATTAATATGGAGGAACCAACATGGAAATATATGAGGCAATAGGTCAGGAAGCGTTAATAGGGATTTTATCGCATATATTTTTTATCGCTATTACTTTTTATGCGCTACAAGCGTTTTTGCTAGAAAAAATCTTTAAGAAGAATAAAGTTTTTCAAATTCAATTAATTTATATCTTATTAAGTATTGCGATAGGATCAGCCGTGTCTAATTTCTTTCTACAAATTTCAAACTGGTCAGGGAAGCTTCCGTATTTATTTTAATAGCCCCTAATTACTATCTTTATGTTAGTAATGAAATCTACATGTTTCACAGGGCTTTATAACATAATTTATGTGGTCCTTTGAAATATGTAAAAAATTAGATTAAATACTTTCAGCAGTTGTTTTGGTAGCGAAAGCAAAGTGACAGCTACAAATGTTTCCGTAGCGACAGTTACAGTAGTCTCCCATCCCATAAGGTGGTAAGATGAATTCGGACATAATTATGCCTCGGAAAAATTGATATAAATCCATTAGATTTGGTTTTTGTTCACAAATTCATGGGTATATATTAGAAATTTACGCTTTTCTTCCGTGTTATTGGTCATTCACAAAAAAAAAAATCATGCGTACAATAAATAAATAGCAAAATATCAATAAATGACGTAAAATAGTGATTTGGATGCTTGAACGAGCGTAAGAAAAGTTGTACTATAGAGTTGTTTGTTTACTGATTATGACATTATACTTCTTGTTAAAATAAAATTTTGATAGGTTAATAGATTGAATTCGGAGGGACATAGGGTGGAAAAAATAATAGTGACTGGCGGCCAAAAGCTACAGGGGAAAGTGCGCGTAGAGGGCGCAAAAAATGCAGTGTTACCAATCCTAGCAGCGGCTTTACTTGCCTCTAAAGGAGAAAATGTAATTAAAGAAGTCCCTAACTTAGCAGATGTCTTTACTATAAACGAAGTACTAAAAAGTCTAAATGCGGCTGTTACATATATACCTGAGGACAACACAGTATATATAGATACAACAAAAGAACTTTCTAGTGAAGCTCAATTTGAATTTGTCAGTAAAATGCGTGCATCGATTTTAGTGATGGGTTCTTTACTTGCTCGAAATGGTTATGCTCGTGTTGCTTTACCTGGGGGCTGTGCAATCGGTTCCCGTCCAATTGAATTACATTTAAAGGGCTTTGAAGCTATGGGCGCAAAAATCTCATTTGGTCATGGATATGTAGAGGCGAAGGCTGAAGGCCGTTTAAAAGGCGCAAATGTGTATTTGGACTTCCCGAGTGTTGGGGCAACAGAAAATATTATGACAGCAGCAGCCTTAGCGCAAGGAACAACTGTAATTGAAAATGCAGCAAAAGAGCCTGAAATTGTAGATCTTGCAAACTTCATTAATAGTATGGGTGGTCGAGTTATCGGTGCAGGTACGAATACAATTCGTATCGAAGGAGTCGATACATTATATGGAACTGAACATCATATTATTCCTGACCGTATTGAAGCTGGAACATTTATGGTTGCAGCAGCAATTACAAAAGGGGATGTAACGATTGAAAATGCTGTTCCTGAGCATATGACAGCATTAATTGCAAAGATGCGTGAAATGGGTGTAGAAATAACTGAGCTAGATGAAGGAATCCGTGTACGTGCTCCTAAAACATTAAAAGCTGTTGATATTAAAACTATGCCACATCCAGGCTTCCCGACAGATATGCAATCTCAAATGATGGCCTTGATGTTAACGGCTGAAGGTACGAGTATTATTACAGAAACGGTTTTTGAAAATCGTTTTATGCATGTTGAAGAGTTCCGTCGTATGAATGCCGGTGCTAAAATAGAAGGACGTTCTGTGTTTATCGAAGGGCCAGTAAACCTTCAGGGGGCTGAAGTAATGGCGACTGATTTACGAGCTGCGGCTGCACTAATTTTAGCAGGTCTTGTATCTGAAGGTGTGACTAGAGTTACAAAGCTTCATCACTTAGATCGCGGTTATGTAGACTTCCATGGTAAGCTAGCTGCACTTGGCGCACAGATTGAACGTGTATCACTTGAAGAAGTTATCATTGAAGAGAAAACAACGGTTGAATTACCAACAAACTAAATAGATCTATAAACCCTTTGCTTATGAGCAGAGGGTTTTTTTCTATGTTAAGGAAACTGTATATTTTTTGCCTAAAATGAGCGCTTTGGCACGTTAGTTCTGTTTTATCGGAAAGATTTTGAGATTTATCGGAACAATTTTATATTTTATCGGGAAGATTCTAAGATTTATCGGAATGATTTTTGTTTTTATCGGAACAATTACCATCTGTTGTGTGGCCACATATTTTGAAGGAATTCAGCATATTATTCCTTATGAAAAAATGGATAATGAGTATAGGCATAATTTGTTTGATGGGAGCATTATATATGCTTCCTGTGGCATTTAGTGAGAGACGTACGGTTGAGGATGCGCCTTCAACTGCAGAACAAGCTTGTGAAATATTCATAGAAGTGGAGGGACAACAGGAGAAAATCCCTTTAGAAACGTATGTGACGGGTGTAGTAGCTGCAGAAATGCCTGTTTCATTTAAAAAAGAAGCTTTAAAGGCCCAAGCTATTGCAGCAAGGACATACGCGTTGAAATCGACAAATAACGGTAAAATAGCTATCGCTCCTACTGTTGCTAGACAAGTTTTTTACGATAAGGAGCAAAGAAAGGCGAATTGGACTAGCAATTTCCCGGGGAATGAAAAGAAAATTGTCGAGGCTATTAACGAAACGAAAGGACAAGTTCTTCTATATAATAATGAATTAATTACGGCAATGTTTCACTCTACTAGCAATGGGAAAACAGAAAGTGCCTACGATTTTAGTGGCAATGATGTACCTTATTTACAAAGCGTTGCGAGTATGTCGGATCTATCATCACCAAAGTTTTCAGCGATGAAAGAATGGACATTATCTGAATGGAATGCACTGTGGCCTATTAAATGGCAAGCAAGTGATTTCAACCGTGTACAGTTCTTTTTAAATGATACAGGACGTGTTGACCGCATGCAGTTAGGTAAGAATGTATGGTCAGGGAGAGAAGTTCGAACACTTTTGCAAATATCGTCAACGGATTTTAAAATTTCATATGATTCCACCGCTGGAAAAGTGCAAGTGAGTACAAAAGGATATGGGCATGGTGTAGGAATGAGTCAATATGGAGCAGAGGCATTGGCAAGCGATGGGAAAACTGCTGCCGAAATTTTACACTATTATTATCAAGATATTGAAATAAAAAAGATAGATGCATGTTTAAAATAACTTCTAGTTGTTCACACTGCAACTAGAGGTGATGAAAATGAGAGAGGATAAAAATAGTAAAACTTCTCAAAATCAAGATGAAAAAGTTCAATTACAGAAGAAACCATGGTTTTGGCCAGCAGTTTACGCTGGTGGTGCTCTAATGCTAGCAGGTTTGTTACTTGGTTACAATAGTCTCGTATCAAAAGTAGAAGAGGCTCCGTTACCAAATGTAGCAGAAGTAGATTCAGGTCCTGTAGTTGAAACAAATGCAAAAACAGAAACAATGAAGTACCCGTTCAAGGAAGCGAATCTTAGTAAGATTCAAGTTTCACAAGAGTTTTATGAAGTAGAGGCTAATGCAGAGTCGCGTGAAAAAGCACTAATGGTATTTAATCAAACATTTACGACATCTTCCGGTATAACTCTTTCTATGAACGGTGAAGAATTCGAAGTACTTGCTGCTTTAAGTGGTAAAGTAAAACAAGTAAAACTTGATGCATTTACAGGCAATAAAATTGTTATTGAGCATGCAAATGGTATGGAAACAAATTATAGCTCTGTAAAAGACATTGCTGTTAAGGAAGGCGATGAGGTAACACAAGGTCAAGTACTTGGCAAAGCTACTGACAATGAGTGGAACCAATCAGCTGGCGTTAACTTGCATTTTGAAGTACTAGAAAACGGAAAATATATTAATCCGAAAAAATTACTAGCCTTTTAATTTATTTCAGTAGAAGTCTCTCACCTCTATAGGCGAGAGACTTTTGCTGGTTTAGGCCACTTGATATCAATGTTGATAGGATAATTCGTAGATTTCAAATATAGTAAATGATAATTTTACATTGAGAGAAGCGAATACTAAAAAATGCATAAAAAATCGGTATTTTATCGTGAAAATGTAAAACGTGTTCTGAATAGCTTTGTCCTCACATAAGGTGAAGAAATGCGCAGACGTGCATCTGATGCCATTTGTGAAATTGTGTGGAAAGGACGAAGAACGTGCACGAGCACATTCGGAAGCGCTGCATACGCCTCGGTGAATTATTGATTGAGACGCGTGAGACTGTGCGTGTCCTCGCGAAAATGACAGGTTATTCAAAAAGTACGGTGCACAAAGATTTGACAGAGCGACTGCCAACAATTCATGAAGCATTAGCTGAGCAAGTAAAGGAAATACTCGCCTACCATAAGGCCGTACGTCATATTCGTGGAGGAGAGGCAACGAAAAACAAGTGGAAAGAAAGAGCGAGTCATGAATGATTCGTTCTTTTTTTGATGTTGAGGACAAGCTAGATATATTTCCTATTTATTTACATAATCAAGGATTTATTATTACTCAAAGTTATGAGAAGACATTTGAAAAAAAATCGTTGATCTTCGTTTCGACTGGGCGAGTTCTTGGGGATCAGCATCACAGATAAGACCCTGGAGCGAGCAAGGAGGGGAACGAAGGCTAAAAGCATCTGTTGCCCTAAGTGGCTTATCTGACGCTCTCATTCGGAACGGAATCAGTCCCACATTAGGTGATGAATCAAAAAAATTGTCTTAACGATTTCTTCTTTTCAATAAGTGTTCATATAATTGAAAGAATGAAGTTCTATTCACTAAAATTAGGTGTAATTACCAATAGGATATGATAAAATATTCTAGATAAACAGATAAAAATGAACGTTATGTAGTTGGAAATGGCGGGAAGGAGAAATTATAAAATGTTTTCGAAGGATATTGGCATTGACTTAGGAACTGCGAACGTATTAATACACGTTAAAGGTAAAGGAATCGTCTTAAATGAACCATCCGTTGTGGCGATTGATAAAAAAACTAATAAAGTATTAGCGGTGGGGGAAGAGGCTCGCCAAATGGTAGGTCGTACACCGGGTAACATTACTGCAATTCGCCCATTACGAGATGGTGTCATTGCAGATTTTGACGTTACAGAAGCGATGCTAAAACATTTCATCAACAAATTAAACGTCAAAGGATTTTTAGCTAAGCCACGTATTTTAATTTGCTGTCCAACAAACATTACTAGTGTTGAACAAAAAGCTATCCGTGAAGCTGCAGAAAAATCAGGTGGAAAAAAAGTATACTTAGAAGAAGAACCAAAAGTTGCCGCTATTGGAGCAGGCATGGATATATTCCAACCTAGCGGCAATATGGTAGTCGATATTGGCGGCGGAACAACAGATATTGCAGTCCTATCAATGGGTGATATTGTAACGAGTGAGTCCATTAAGGTGGCAGGAGACATTTTTGATAATGATATTTTACAATATATTAAAAAAGAATATAAATTGCTAATCGGTGAACGTACTGCAGAAGCTATAAAAATTACTATCGGTACAGTCTTTAAAGGCAGCAGAAACGATTCAATGGACATTCGTGGCCGAGACATGGTGACAGGCCTACCACGTACAATAACGATTCAATCCGAGGAGATTGAACATGCACTACATGAATCCGTTGCAATGATCGTTCAATCTGCAAAAAATGTTTTAGAAAAAACACCACCTGAGTTATCAGCTGATATAATTGATCGTGGGGTCATTATTACAGGCGGTGGCGCATTACTACACGGTATGGACCAGCTATTAATCGAAGAGCTAAAGGTACCTGTGTTCATTGCGGAGCAACCTATGGATTGTGTAGCAATAGGTACAGGCATTATGCTTGAAAATATTGATCGAGTTCCCGCATCCCTATAAAAATACAATGAGGTGATTCCTTTGTTTAAAGGGTTTTATACAGTTGCAACTGGTATGATTGCACAACAAAGACGAACAGAATTACTTACCAACAATTTATCAAATGCGAATACACCAGGATATAAAGCAGACCAATCAACAATTCGCTCATTTCCTGACATGCTCATGTCAAGTGTAGGAAAAACAAATGCACCTGCTAATCAGCAATCAGGCTCTCAATATATGAGTCAAGTTGGTGCAGTAAATACAGGGATTTATATGCAAGAAACATTACCAAATTACATACAAGGCCAAATCTATAGCACTGATTTCACGACAGATATGGCTTTGATCGATGGAAACTTACCACAAAATGAAGATGGCACTAATGGATCTATTTTCTTCCGTTTAGCACATCCAGATGGTGGTGAATCATATACACGCAACGGGAATTTTACATTAGATGGTCAAGGCTATTTAGTTAATCCACAGGGACTGTATGTGCTATCAGACAGAGGTCAGCGCATCCAGCTACCGAATGATGATTTCCGCCTAGATGAGAACGGGGCAATTTTTGTTAATAATCAGCAAGTAGCTCGTGTTGGAGTATCATTTGCAGCGAATCCGAACATGCTAAGTAAACAGGATAATGGCTTAATGCGAACAGAAAATGGGCAGAACTTACCGACAGCTTACGGTGCCAATGGCGTATCCTTTACACTGCGTCAAAATTATCTAGAGGGCTCAAACGTAGATTCTAGTCGCACAATGACTGATTTAATGACAGCATATCGCGCTTTCGAAGCTAACCAAAAAGTGTTACAGGCTTATGATCGCAGCATGGAAAAGGCTGCCAATGAAATCGGGAAAGTATAATAGGCGAACTGGAGGCGTTTGAACATGCTACGTACAATGATGACAGCAACAAACACAATGGGGCAATTACAAAATAAACTAGATACTATTAGTAATAACATTGCCAATAGCAATACAGTCGGTTATAAAACACAAGAAGCTACATTTAATGAACTGCTGTATCAGCAATTTAATAATGATAAGCAAGACCGTGCTGACCGACAATCACCTGTTGGTATCCGTTATGGCTCAGGTGCAATGCTTGGACAAATCCAATCAAATCAAAAGCAAGGTTCTTTACAAACAACAAACCGCGATCTTGATTTAGCTTTTACTAAACCAAAGCAATATTTTAATGTTTTGATGCCAGAAGGTGAAAATGGCACAAAAACAGTGTATACTCGTCAAGGTGACTTTTATTTATCACCATTAAATAATGGAACAGTAATGGTTGTAACTGCAGATGGATATCCATTGGCAAACTCAGCAGGACAAGCTATTACATTACCGGATAATGTAAAAAGTTTTGCTATTAGTAATGGGGGCGTATTAGAGGCATCCTATCCAAATGGAGATATTATTCGTACTGATTTAGCAGTGACAGAGTTCCAAAAGCCACAGCTAATGGAGAAAATCTCTGGCTCCTATGTTGGATTGCCGAATAACTTAGCTCAGCTTGGATATACACAAGCTGAAGTTGTCACTGAATTACAAGGAGCAAATCGTCAGCAAATTGGCATGCAGAGTGGTTCGCTAGAAATGTCGAATGTAGATCTTTCAAAGGAAATGACGGATTTAATTCAGACGCAGCGTTCTTATCAATTCAATGCAAGAGCTGTAACTTTAGCAGACCAAATGCTTGGGCTCATTAATGGTATTCGATAGTAAATCCGTTATTACTGTTTAGTAAGTAATGAAGAGGAGTACAATCTATGACAAACGATTCAAGTCGAGGTTCTATGCAAACTAAAGAAACCGATACGCCACCAGAAGAGAAGGAACACGGCTCAAATGGAGAGCAACGAGAGGTTCGATGGGTGCAAATACGGCTGATTCCGATTTGGCTACGCGTTGTACTTATTATCATCTTAGTTGTTGTTGCAGCAGTTTTAGGTGCAATGTTTGGCTATAGTGTAATTGGACAAGGTAAAGCCATGGACGTTTTCAAACCAGAAACATGGCAGCATATATTTGATATTATGAATGGTAAAGAATAAAATTATTCTTTACCATACTTTGTGTTTACATAAGAATTAAGGGGGAAAAGGAAATGTTAACAGCTGAGCAAATTCAAGCAATTTTACCACATCGTTATCCTTTTTTATTCGTTGATCGTATCGTTGAATTAGAAGAAGGTAAACGTGCAGTCGGTTTAAAAAATGTCTCTATGAACGAAGACTTTTTTAATGGGCATTTTCCGGGCTATCCAGTAATGCCTGGAGTTTTAATTGTAGAGGCGCTAGCACAAGTTGGTGGTGTAGCGTTATTAAACGCGGATGAATTCAAAGGTCGTCTAGCTTTCTTGACGGGTATTGATAATTGTCGTTTCAAGCGCCAAGTAGTACCGGGAGATCAACTTCGATTAGAGGTAGAATTCGTGAAACTACGTGGAGTAATGGGCAAAGGTCACGGTGTGGCGACAGTCGATGGAGAATTAGTATGTGAAGCGGATATTTTATTTGCCATTGGGCCTGAGCAACCAAAACAGGCTTAATTTGCAATTATAGGCTAAAAGATATAAAATAATGATGTTCGAATAATGACTTTACTGTTAATCTTTTAATAGTTTATCTTTATTCTGCGCTCGCAGGTAGAGTAGTTAAAGATAGGATTTAGATGTTTTATAAAAATGCAATGGCGTATATGTGATTGTGTATTGAAATACATGTAATTTTAGTTTTGTTTTTAAAACGTAGGAGGATTATATAGATGTATAAGGAATTGTCTTCAGGTGTTAAAATTAGCATTACGCGTTCGATTTCAACATCTTTTGAATCATACTTAGCAAGTATTGATTGGAAAGAAGAGCGTTTTTCTATGGAAGACTTCATTGCTAGCTGGCAATCTTATTTTCAAGAAAATGCCGCATGGATCGAAAAAATCCCAGCAGATGTTTTGATGAGTACTGAATTCCATGAAGAGATGGCGCATAAAATCGATGAAGTAATTGCAAAAATTTTAAATGAAGAACCAACAGCTAAGCAAATTGAAACAATCGAGGCATTGCAAAAAGAGCTAGGTACAAACTATAGCTACAATTGTAAAGCAGAAGCAGCCTACATTGAACAATTGTTAAAAGAAAAACAAAAATAGTTTGTACAAAAATCGGATAGTTCCCTCCTTTCCCGGGCAATCTATGTAGGATCACAAATGCACACGTTGTATTTGATGACATAGCATCGAGAAAGGAGGAATTTTTCTATGTGGAGAATGTCATTTTTGGCAATTATTCTTGCTGCTTTATTCCTTGGAGGTTGTAACTGGGGAAACAGAGCTGTTGAAACAAGACCGGTGGAGAATGTTAAACACGACGTTCGCCGTGGTGTTGACAAAGTAGAAGACGTTGTTGAGCCGACTCGAAGAAATGACGTATACAATCGTGACGTAAATGGTGTTAACCGTAACACTGTTCTTCCTGAAGCTACAACTCCAGGCACTACTACTACACCAAGAACAACAACACCAGGTACAACAACAGTACCAGGAACAACAACAACACCAGGAACAAATGCTGATTTAAATGGTACAAACACTGTTCCAAATAACGGCGTTGTGAAAGAAAAGATCGTCGAAGAGAAAGTAACGCGATAATATAAAAAAGAGTGCTTCCGGTTAATGGAGGTGCTCTTTTTTCTTTTCGAATTCGCGAAGGGCGGAATATCTGCGCGGGAGAGAAGTGAATACCGGAGGAGAGAAGTGAATATCCGCGGGAGAGAAGTGAATACTGCGGGAGAGAAGTGAATATCCGCGGGAGGGAAGTGAATATCCGCGGAAGAAAGGTAAATACCCGCGGAAGAAAGGTAAATACCCGCGGAAGAGAAGTGAATGCCTGCGGGAGAGAGGTAAATACCCGCGAAGAATGTAAATCCTCCGAAGAAAAGTGATAAACCCAGTAAATATCCTCAAGAAGAGCGGAAAAATGGCTTAATATAGTCCACTAAATTTTCGGGTAGTTGATAAACGCGATTTTTATAAGAACCTGTATAAGGAAATTGAAATTTTCTAAGTAAGCGATTTGCGGCATCACTGGAATGAATAGCGGAGAATTCACGTAACTGTTTATTGGTAATTGTTGATCCAATTAAGTATCGATAATCTTGTAAAGCTTCAGCAAATATTTCTTCGCTTGCAAATTGACAGTACGAACATTTCCATATCCCGCGAGAATAATGCATTTGTGACTTGTATTGGCATTTCGGACAAAGTACGCCGTGGCGATATCTTGATGAATCAATAGGAGCGGGAAATTTCGGTGACTGATGTCTACTATGGAGCTGCTGAGCAATTTGAGTTAGCTGGTCATCGCTTAAAATTGATTTTGTATATTTTCTAAAAAGGGAATGAAGATGTTTTTGAAGTCCTGAAACATGGAAAATCGGAATTGTATTTGGATGACTTGCAATGATAGCAGAGGGATTAGCGATGATAACCGCACCCTCAATGGGGAGAGAATAGTTTTGGAAAATAACTTTAAGAAATTGCATATGTCGCTGGGTCTGAGTAATTGCATTTGGAAATCCTTCAACAGTACCATCTGGTTTTGTTCGAATACATTGATGAGTACTATCGTCAAAATCAAGACGTCCGTTAATATTTTTTATTTCAACAACTAGCATAAAATTACTGCATATGAAAAGTGTATCGAGTTGATGTGAATGCTGTGCAGAATTTATCAGAATTAAATTATGTAACACTAAAAAAGTGTAGGGACATAATAATTCAAGCCATTCACGGTCAACTTTCTTTTCACCGGCATAGCCAGCATCGAATCTTCTGAATTGCTCATGATAATAGTTGAAATCAGGGTCCTCTTCGAACATCCGTCTCTTTAATGCCTCAAGCCACAATAATTTTAAGGGCTTTTCCCTAATAGCAATATTCAAGTGTAGGTTACCTCCTATAATTTTTAAACCGTATTTTACCTTAAAATCTCTATCTGTCCAATAAAAAAACGATGCAAATTTTTGCATCGTTCAATCAAGTTCAATCATTTTTGAGTTTTGGTCTTTCTTTCATATCATGCGTGAAGCGGTCCAATAAGTTATCTAAAGTAACTCCCTCAGCTAGTAACTCGGCAAGTAATTGCTCGGCATATTTCGAGCGTTTTGTCTTTAGCGTCCCTTTTAAAAGGACAGAAATGTGCTCGCCAATTTCTTGAACTGTATGTACGACAACCTGGAAAGGAGCAGGCTCATTATCTGGGAATGAAATAACTGCACGTACATTAAAGACAGTAGCACTCGCTAAAAGTTCTTCGAAAGTTGAACGATATTGCCGGTCCATAAATAGTTCAAGAATCCAAGATTGATGGCTGTTTTCCTGGTTAATAATTATACCATCGACTAAAGGGAAAGGTTGCTTGCCGTCTTTTGTGACAAGGTCAAAGGAAAGCATCTTAAATGTTTTCAATATGTAATATCCTCCTAAGTCGGTCATCTATTTTAGTATAACATATTCAGGTAGTCCTGTTTACGAAAGGACCAATACTGTATTTTTGCACAATCTGCAAAAACAGCGAAACTTCATATTTCAACAATTAGCATTTGCTATTACAGCGGAAAGAATTCAGCTCGAAAAATCATTCAAAAATAGAAAAGTAAAAGACTCAATATAGCTAATTTATGTTTAAAAACTAAGGGAAATGATAAAAATCGACTTTTGCCAATGCTGGATTAATTTTTGTAAGATGAGAGCAATCAAAAGCAAAGGAGGTGAATCAATGAATCAAGTCGGACTGGTCGGAAGATTAACGAAGGATCCAGTGTTACGATACTTATCTGAAAATCGCGTGCAAACACATTTTACTTTAGCCATTAATCGCAATTTTAAAAACAGTCGTGGGGAAGTCGATGCTGACTTTATTCTTTGTACAGTTTGGGGAAGGCTTGCAGAGCATATCGTCAAATATTGCGGAAAAGGCTCATTAATTGGGGCAAATGGTCGTATTCAATCAAGATCATTTTTAAATGAAGAAAGCACAAAGGTTTTTATCACAGAAGTAGTCGTAGAAGATGTCCGATTTTATCAGCTTAAGCCAAGGGATAGCGACGGGGCAATTATGCTGCCAAAGCCACCTGATGAGCAAGACGGCTTAAAGGATTTTGTGCTACCTGAGCCAGAAGTACAATTACCAGTAGTTTAGCAGTTTTCTAATGGTACATACGGGGCAAGTGACAAGTGCTATGTTGTCTGATCCGCCATTCTCCTTCTATTACTTGCACCGTAATCAATTTAGAAAGGAATGATGTATACCTTTCATAAGCGTAGTTCATTGCTGAAGACCGCACAGCAATGAGCATTTTACACACAACTAAATATAAATATGAAGTAAGTAGGGAAGAAGTAACTGTAATGTCCACTGAAATAAAAGAGCGCCAAGAACATTTTTGCTCTTGGCGCATAAACCAACCGTTAAAAATCTAGTGTCATTAAATCACGAAGTTCGTCATCTTCTAACTCAGTTAACCACTGGCTAGATTGAATTAGTTCTTCAGATAATGCCGATTTTTGGGCTAGCATTTTATCAATTTTTTCTTCGATAGTACCGATTGTAACAAACTTATGCACCTGCACAAATTGTGTTTGACCAATTCGATATGCACGGTCTGTCGCTTGATTTTCAACGGCAGGATTCCACCAGCGATCGGCGTGTAATACATGGTTGGCTGCTGTTAAATTGAGCCCTGTTCCACCTGCTTTTAAGGAAAGGATAAATATTGGGAAATCTCCTGCCTGAAAAGCCTCTACTAAGCGGTCACGCTGCTGCTTAGGCATTGCACCTGTTAAGAACGGTGCATCAATATTATATAGTTCACTAAAACAATGCTGTAGTAATTGCCCCATTCCAATATATTGTGTAAAGATGAGGCATTGCTCGCCGTTGTCCACGATTTCTGTAGCCATTTGCACGATACTTTCTAATTTCGTAGAACGAGTTAGCATTGATTGGGCATCCTCGAAAGGTTCTTTTAAATACAAGGCAGGATGATTACATAATTGCTTTAACTTACTGAGCATCTTTAAGACGCGTCCCTTTTTTTGAAAGCCTGTTAATTGCTCCAACTGATCGAGCGTCTCTAGAATATATCCTTCATAAAGAGACGCTTGCTCAGTTGTTAATGGGCAATACTCATGAGACTCTTGTTTATCCGGTAAGTTAAGCTGTAAGTGTGGGTCACGTTTTGTACGGCGAAGTAAAAATGGTTGTATTTTTGCACGTAGCTTCTGTTTATGTGACTCAGACTCATCTCGTTCTATCGGTAAAATAAATTCTTCATTAAAGCGGCCGAAGCTTCCTAAATAGCCTTTATGGATAAAATCAAAAATTGCCCATAGCTCCGATAAACGGTTTTCCACCGGTGTACCTGTCAAAGCAATATGATGAGCACCTTGTAATTTACGAATAGCCCTTGATTGTAGTGTCTGCATATTTTTAATATTTTGGGCTTCATCTAGTACAACTGCCGCCCATTCTACTTCCTGTAAAAACTCAGCATCCTGTGATACCGTGCCGTAAGTAGATAAAATCACATGTGGTTTTTCTCTTTCCACTAGCTGTTTAAAAGCATCCTCCTTTGCTCGATTCGCCTGATAATGCGTATGCACAGTCAAGGAAGGAGCAAAACGAGCTAGTTCCTTTTGCCAGTTGCCTAGCACGGACGTAGGGCAAATAATGATAGATGGTTTTTTGTTCTTAGTTGTTTCATTAAGATGTAGCAAATATGAAATAAGCTGAACCGTTTTACCAAGACCCATATCATC
This sequence comes from Lysinibacillus sp. NPDC058147, assembly GCF_042884205.1. Lineage (NCBI taxonomy): Bacteria > Bacillati > Bacillota > Bacilli > Caryophanales > Bacillaceae > Lysinibacillus > Lysinibacillus sp. NPDC058147. The sequence continues at coordinate 130,395 of NZ_JBHVUJ010000007.1, read as the reverse complement.
GGCTAGGCACGCACCAAAGCCTTGTTCGCGCATGAAGACAAGCCATTCAAAGCCCTCATGCTGATAAGGACGTAATTCAGCATGCAAAGATGTAGGGACTGGTACTGTTGGAAGTCCTTTTTTCTCCTGAAGCTGCTCCATATAGGATTTAAGCGATTTTTGCAATTCGAAGGCAAAAATCGGATCATCACGCATTTCATCATCGGCATCCTCTTCTTCAAGAGGTATGGATAAATCCTCTGGCAGTTCACGAAATAGCAATTCACGAACAGTCCAGCTTTCATCTTCTGCTTGATGCATCAATGCACGCATTTCATGCATCCAGTTTGCATCGACTCGAAACCATTCAGTACCAATACGAATGAATTCGCGTTTCTCATCCACAAGCTTTTTAAATTGCTCAGGTGAAATGGACTGTCCATTCATAGAAAATTGCCATTTAAACGTTAAAATATCGTCTAGTCCAGCAACCTTCTTTGTCGCTACATTGCCAGTACTTACGCGAACACGCATTTTTGATTGTTTTAAATCCTTTAGCCAAGCCGGTAATACAACGTCAAAGCCGAGTGCCTGTAATCTTGCTAAATCCTCACGTAAAAATGTTCGAACTTGTAAATCCTCAAGCGTAATACGGATGAAAATATCGCTACGTAAATCTTCAACAGCAAGAAGGTCTACAATTTGTGCTTGTTGTTGTTCAATAGCATCAGCATACATTTGCCACTTTGCCGGAAGAGCATCAGCAATTGGTAGTGACTGCTTTCGCATAGCAGGCGTCCAGTAGCTTTTGGTTGTAGCCGTGCTAAGTACGGTTTCTAAAAGCCAAACATCTGAATCTTCCTCAGGATCACTTAAGCGTAGAGAGACAGTAACTGCACCTGCCTGTCGTTCCTGCTCTAATGGCCAGCCACCACGCAAGAAAAATGGCATTAGCTTTGGTAAATCGGATAATACAAGACCTGCTTGAGTTAGTTTTTGCTGCACTGCCGTTTCTAATAAAACAGCATCCACACCGTCTATAGGGAATGTTAGCGCTGAAAAATCATCTGCAATATTTGCGTATGACCAGAGCGAGGATTCCTGCCAATACGATTGTAAAGCAGACGTTTTTTCTAGCCACACCTGACTTTCTGTGTTCGCACCTTGCCATTTAATAAAAGGATGCAAATAGCGCTGCGAAAAAATATCAAGGAGCTCAGAGGTTGAAACGTCAATCGTAAGTTCTGAACGATTGGTTAATAAACCATAGACATTCGCTTCATAGTTAAAAAATAATGAAGAAATGAGTGAGTCTGCATCCATTGTTGCACCATCAGCAGTAAATCCCTGTAACGTAAAATATCCTTCCTGTCCGGCATTAATACGAAGCTGTAGTTTTTTTGAAAACGGGGAAGGAGCATTTATAGTCATCATACTAAGTTTCCTTTCTCAATTTCTTCCTGTAATGCACGAAGTCGTTTATACTCTGCACGGATTGTTTGCATGTATGTTTCAAAATAAGCAGTTTTGCCAGCACGTTTTGCCGCACTGCGCATACTTTTCCAAATTCGTACAGCCTGTTTATAGTTCATACGTGATTTCTGTGTAATTTCAGCCATGGCATATAGATGATATAAGGGCAATACTGTTGCAGGCGCTACCTGAAGCACATCTTTCAATCCACACATTTCTAAATAAGAAAGGGAAGAGAGATTTAACTGATGGAGGGCTGCCCATTCACGATAGCGTTCTTTTTTTATAAGAAAGAAAGAAAACGGCTGGAGCCCATAAACACCAAATGCACTATATAATGTAGTTTCCTGTTCCTCCGTTAGCTGTATGTCTTCGTATAAAAGCTGAAATTGCCTTACGTATTGAGCACGTTTTACAACTGGCACAGTTTGCTGTAAAAAGACTTCGGTAAATGGTAGCATCGCACGTAAAATAATGGACTGTGCATGTGATTCGCCAGCACGTTTCGCAAAAGTAGCCAGTTCAAACAAGTCTTGCATATGTTGTACATCAATATGTGCAATGCTTTCCAGTAATAAACTTTCTTTTTGTAGCAGCACATAAAATAACAGTTTTAATGACTGCAAGGAAATCTCAGGTGAAATATTTTCAAGCTTATTTATCAGTGCCAATTCCTGTTCACGACGCGGCTTTTCATAAAAAAGCACTGCCCAAAGCAGCATATATATTTGTAGTCGATCAGCAAATAATCCTTGTCGTTCTAATAAAAACGCTCTAACTAATTCCTGAATAGCATCATAAAATGGATCAGTAGCAAAAAGACGTGATCGACCCGTTAGTTCTGTTAATATACTCTCGAATGATTGAACACTTTGATCAATAAAATATTTCATATAAGGCGAATCCAATGAATGTCCTTTTGTTTCATTTAAATGACGCCATATTGTATTAAAGATGGATAGCTCCATGAAAAGCTTATAAAGTGGCTGCCACTCACGCTCGAAAGGCATATGCCGTTGAAGTCGTTCCAATGCATCTGTCCGTACAGCAGAAAGGCCATACCCTTCAAGAATACGCCCAGGTGGCAATAAACGTTTCATAACTTCATCGGCCATCAATTTCCAGCTTTCTGGACTTCGTTCATCTGCTAATGATTTTAGTTGCACTGATTTTTGCGCACGCCAAGCACTTGACCAATTTTGCACCGAATCAAAATACTGATAGAGGGCAAGCAATGCGCCAACCTGATGTCTACACCATTTCAGCTGAGGACAATTACAGCTCAACTCCTCTTTGGCAAAATCAATTTCTACAGAAGCAGGTCTGACATCCTGTACGCTTGCATATAATGTAGAACTCGCTCCATTAAAACGTTCAAAGACAACTGATTTGTTCCGCACTGAAAAAACAGCACGACGCACTAGCTCTTCGTCTTCAATAGAGGAAGGATGTAACGCCTGTTCAGCTTCATTTACTTTGGCAAGGATAAATTCTTGATGTTCCTTAGCTAATTGGGCAATAGACAATGCCATAACCTCACTCCTTTCATAATGTATAGCTAGTGGGCATTTAAGCATGAAGGAAAAAAGACTGTCCTTCCATTATACGATTAAAATGCGTACATGATAAGCTGAATGATTGAAAAGAAAAAAATCAAGGAGAAGATAGTTAACAAGATAATTGATATGTGTTAAAATCTGAATAATCAGATAAATAGGAGGGATGAAGGATGATGCAAGTTCAATATATGAAGCCATTTTACACAAAAATTACTGGAGACAAACTACGTCTCGTGTTTGCTTATCAATATTTCTCTATTTTAAAAGAGAATGAGATTTTCCATTTCATTCCCATCGAAGGTAAAGAGATGATTATCAACTTGAATACACAGCAAATTGAAAATATATCCGAAGTATTTGTTTTCCAAAAAGGGAATCGTTTTATCCGACTACCATTATATCAATTATTATTAATTACCAATGTTCATGAGCATCTAACACCGATTCTTGAAAACGCTACTCCAAAACCGCAGTTACCACTCGTTTCTTCAGTGACTGTTGGCGAAGTAGATCAGCTCATTACAGAGCTGGAGCAGCAAAACATTGATAATTTAATCGACCAGGCATTACTAGATAATAATAAAGCTCTCTTTTTTGAACTGTTACAACAAAAGAACCATCAACTCGGAGGTTTCGAAAATTGAATACACGGTATTGCAATTAAGCACCTACTTTTCCTATGTGAGAAGAGGGTGCTTTTATATATCTCTAGGTCTAAAGTTTAAAATATAAAAATGGGTTAGAAATCATTAATATATAGAACCTACTAAATTAGAACACATTACCAAAATAACTTAAAAGAATTTAACATAGACCGATATGAATAACAATAGGGGTGATGAAATGATGCTTGGAAAATGGTCAGCAACAGGGATGTCAATTTTAAATAATATGAATAGACATTCCGATGCTATGAGCAAGGCAATGCTTCGGATTTCTTCAGGTTATCGTATCAATAGTGCTGCGGATGATCCAGCAGGACTTGCAATTTCAGAAAAAATGCGTGCACAAATTCGCGGTTTGAACATGGCAGCGAAAAATATTCAAGACGGTATTTCACTCGTTCAAACAGCTGAAGGTGCACTAAATGAAGTACATGACATGATTCAGCGCATGCGCGAGCTCGCTGTCCAAGCGAGCAACGATACTTTAACGGATAGTGATCGTGAAAGTCTCGATATGGAATTTCAGGAATTAAAAAAAGAAATTCAACGCATCTCGAAGGACACTGAATTTAATACAAAGACATTACTAAATGGGGATTATGCTACAAACGGTATTAAAATTCAGGCAGGTGCCAACTCAGGTCAAAGCATCGAGCTGTTTATTGGCGATATGGGTGCTGGAGCACTTGGCTTGGACGATACAACATCCATTGCAACTCGTGATGGTGCCAATAAAGCAATTTCCACAATGGACGATGCTTTAAAGCGCGTATCAAATGAGCGCTCAAAACTAGGCGCCTACCAAAATCGCCTAGAGCACGCCTATAATGCGAACGTAAACACAGCAGAAAATCTACAAGACGCCGAATCCCGCATTCGCGATGCAGATATCGCAAAAGAAATGATGAACATGGTAAAAGCCCAAATCCTAATGCAAGCAAGTCAATACGTACTAGCAATGCACATGCAACAAGCCCAATCAATTCTACAATTACTCGAAAGCGGAACGAGGAATCCCCGATACTAAAGGTGATTCCTTTTTTAGTTGGGATTAATTAGCTGGTAAGTAAGTGAACATCGCTGATAAAAGAGCGACAACCGCTGATAAAGAAGTGAACATCGCTGATAAAAGAGCGACAACCGCTGATAAAAAAGTGAACATCGCTGATAAGAGTACAACAATCGCTGATAAAGAAGTGAACATCGCTGATAAAAGAGCGACAACCGCTGATAAAGAAGTGAACATCGCTGATAAAAGAGCGACAGCCGCTGATAAAAAAGTGAACATCGCTGATAAGAGTACAACAATCGCGGATAAAAAAGTGAACATCGCCGATAAGAGTACAGCAATCGCTGATAAAAAAATAAAAACCGCTGATTAAATACCAAAACCGCTGTTAAACATGCTATAATCGCTGGAAGGATCCGACAATAACTGATAAACCATTTAAAATTTATATAGAAAAGGAGAGAATTGATTGATCATAAAACCCTTCGCACCATCTCCATTGACAAACGGACTCCAAGCGCTTGTGACTCGGTTGCACCCCACGCACCCACAATATCAAAATCTTCAGCAGGAACTCAAAAATAACGAAGCCGACGATTTTGGTGAGCAATATGTTATGAAGGAACTACAGCAAATAGCACTGTTCAATGATTGCTACATTTTCCACAATGTAATACTTCCCTCTGTTCTTCCTATGCAAATTGATATTTTACTCATTGTCCCCAACGCTATCATTCTATTGGAAATTAAAAATATTCGAGGAACTGTACATTTTAAAAGTGACCCACGCCAGCTCATTCGTACTTCGGAATCTGGGGAGGTTCACGTTTTTACGCATCCTGAAATTCAGCTTGAACAGTATATTCAAGGTATGAAACATTTCTTAGACAACCAACATATTTCTATACCCATTTATGGAGCGGTTGTTTTTCCTTTTAATAATGTAAATATTTCTCGGGAAGAAGGAAGACTGCCAATTTTAATGGCAAAAGAGCTGCCGATATTTCTTCATAAACATTTAGAGAAAAGCAAAGAGACGAAAACAATGAAAGAAATCAAAAACATTATTTTGTCACATTTGCGGAATAAAACGCCATTTCCGCTTTGCCAGTATTATCAAATCGATGCTTCTGCTTTGCGACGGGGTGTTCATTGTGAGAACTGTGGTCAGTTTGGGATGGAGAAATTGCGCATGACTTGGTATTGTCAAAGTTGTAAATTTTAAAGTAAAAAAGCACATATACGAGCACTACTGGATTATCACATGCTAGTAGGAGATACAATATCGAACAGTGATTGTCGTGATTTTTTGAATATAGAGAGTCAGTATGTAGCAAAACGGCTTTTACAAAAATTAAATTTATCAAGCACTGGGCCAGATCGAATTAGGAAGTACCATTTGTCCAGCTTATATTGGAGTTCGCCGCTAAAGGTGTGAATCGCGCCGCCAAAGCATCAAATTGCGCCGCAAACCAAGCAAAGAACGCTGCTAAAACACGAAATACCGCCGCCGGCCACAAGACTTATGCCAAATTGTCCAGCTTTATTGGAGTTCGCCGCTAAAGGTGTGAATTGCGCCGCCAAAGCATCAAATTGCGCCGCCAACCAAGCAAAGAACGCTGCTAAAACACGAAATACCGCCGCCGGCCACAAGACTTATGCCAAATTGTCCAGCTTTATTGGAGTTCGCCGCTAAAAGTGTGATTTGCGCCGCCAACCAAAGGAGTTGCGCCGCCAAAACATCAAATTGCGCCGCTAACCAAGCAAAGAAAGCCGCTAAACTCCGAAATTGCGCCACTAACCAACAAAACTTTTGCTAATCAGACACATAAAACAGCTTCAAAATGACAAATTGATTCACACTTTCACTTGAAAGATGTATACTATAATGCAGAACAAAAATGCATCATGCATTAATAAAACATATAATTTAACTACTCGTTTTTGAAAACGGAAGGAAGAATAGAGAATGACTAAATCAATTTGTGTCGTTGGGCTTGGCTACATCGGTTTACCAACGGCTGTAATGTTTGCCAACCACGGCATAAAAGTACACGGGGTGGACGTAAACCCAGCAGCAGTAAAAAGTATTCAAGAGAAGAAACTTCATATTGAAGAAAATGGTTTGCAGGAGCGCCTGAATAAAGCAGTTGATGAAGGTTTCTTAACGGCGTCAACGACACCACAGGAAGCGGACGTATTCATCGTGGCAGTTCCGTCGCCAATTAATCCTGATAATACAGCGAATTTAGAATATGTACGTCAAGCTACGGCTTCTATCGTGCCATTCTTGAAAAAAGGTGACCTTGTCATTCTTGAATCGACAGTACCACCGAAAACTGTAGAGCACATTATGTTACCAGAGTTAATCAAAGCAAATCTTGAATTTGGTATCGATTTATTTGTAGCACATTCACCAGAGCGTGTTATACCTGGTCGTATTTTTGAAGAATTAGTGAACAACGACCGTATCGTTGGTGGGATTGATGACAAGTCTGCACAAATGACAAAAGAGCTTTATCAAACATTTGTGAATGGTACTATCCACATTACAGATGCAACTACAGCTGAGTTAGTAAAAGTAATGGAAAACACTTACCGTGATGTAAACATTGCGTTTGCCAATGAGCTTGCAAAATTGGCAGAGAAGCTTGACGTAAACATTTGGGAAGCCATTAAATTTGCGAACTATCACCCACGTGTAAATGTTCACTTCCCAGGTCCTGGCGTAGGTGGTCACTGTATCGCGGTTGACCCATGGTTCCTAGTTGAGTTAGGTGGCGAGACAGCACAAATTATTCATTTATCTCGTAATACAAATGATAGTATGCCAAGCTTCACAGCACAAAAAACACAAGCTATCTTAAATCAAAACAAAATTGCTGGTGGCAAAGTAGCTGTTCTTGGACTAGCCTTCAAAGGGAACGTAGATGACATGCGCGAAAGTCCATCTACAATCGTTATTGACGAGTTACAAAATCTTGGATTAGAAGTTATTTCATACGATCCACACATTAAAGAAAACAAACATGCAACACAAACACAAAGCTTAGAAGAAGCTACAAAAGATGCAGATATCATTCTTGTTCTAACGGATCATAATGAATTCAAAGCATTAGACACTGCAGAAATTACAGTGAAATCAAAAATCGTCTTCGATACGAAAAACTGCTTAAAACGTGATAAATGGGAAGAAGCAGGCTTCCAGTTCCACCTTTTAGGAGATGCGAAAAACCGATGAAAGAAACAGTACTTGGCATCAATGTCAATACGGAAGGCTACGATGAATTAATGGAGATGGCATTCGAGCGTATTGAAACAAAACAAAAGGCGCTCGTTGTTGCCATCAATCCAGAGAAGATTATCAAGGCAAAAGAAGACCCTGCTCTAAAGAAGCTGCTTAACGAAGCGGAATTTCAAATTCCAGATGGCATTGGTGTTATTCTTGCTTCCAAAATTCAAAAAGGGCAAATTCGTGAACGTGTTACAGGCGTCGATATGATGATGAAGCTTTGCGAGGAAGCGGCAAAACGTGGCAAACCTATTTTCCTTTACGGAGGGAAACCAGGTGTTGCAGATGCGGCAAAAGCAAAGCTAGAATCGTTATTTCCTTCTATTAAAATAGTCGGCACACAGGACGGCTATGAAAAGGACGAACAGAAGGTACTTGACCGCATTAATGAAGCACAACCCGATCTACTTTTTGTAGCGATGGGAAGTCCAAAACAAGAAAACTGGATTAATGCAAATCGCGATCAATTGCATCCTACTATTTATCAAGGCGTGGGTGGATCATTCGATGTGCTTGCAGGTACAGTTAAACGTGCACCAGAAATTTTCCAAAAATTTGGCCTTGAATGGTTTTATCGATTAATGAAAGAACCTAAGCGTATCAAGCGTCAAATCGCACTTCCATTATTTTTATTGGAAGTGGCAAGGCAGAAACGCCAATAATTTTTAAAAATTGGTATTGTCGTTTTAAATTGAAAGTGTTAGACTGTATGTGTATAGGAATTTCCTCTATGAAATAAATAGAATTCCCTGCAAGGAAACAACGGTTGGTAGCCCAAGCGAAAAAAGCTCAAGCATTTATATGCTTGAGCTTTTTTCGTGTGTAAAAATATGATTCTACTTTTAAAACATAGACGCACTTTATAAAGATCCCGCAGTACATTCACCAAAATATCTTCAATTATTACGCCACTTACAATTTCCAAAGAACCAAAAAGAATTACCATTTTTTATACCAATAAAAATGGAATAGAAATATATAATTGTTTATTATTGTAAAAATATTTAACATTTAAGGTTTGTTTACCATATTATTGTTGGAAAAGATGTGTAATATCACTTGAAAAATCGTCTAAAATAGATGACAATGGTAAAAGAGAGTTGTATGCCCATGTTTTTCCGGAAATGAATTAGAAACTTTCCCAAAATATGATTGACAACTTTTAGGGATACAACTATACTTTTATGTGTAGTTGTTTATTTACTGCATTTCTATGAATTTGTAGTAGAGACATATTTTATGAACTTAGAGGAGGAAATTTTTCTATGGCTAACCAACCAAAGAAATACAAAAAATTCGTAGCAACAGCTGCTACAGCTACATTAGTAGCATCTGCAATCGTACCAGTTGCTTCTGCAGCAGGATTCACGGATGTAGAAAACAACACTCACAAAGAAGCGATCAACGCTCTTGCTGATGCAGGTATCATCAATGGATACGCTGACGGCACATTCAAACCAAACCAAACTATTAACCGTGGTCAAGTAGTTAAATTATTAGGCCGTTGGTTAGAAACTGAAGGTTATGAAGCTCCAGCTGATTGGGCTACAAAACAATACTTCAACGATCTTCCATTAACAGCTGAAAAAGAACTATTAAAATATGCTGCACTTACTAAAGATGCAGGCGTATTTGCTGGTTCAAACGGCAACTTAAACTACACACAATCTATGCAACGTCAACAAATGGCAGTTGTTTTAGTGCGTGCTATCAACGAAATCTATGACTTAGATCTAGTAGCTGAGTACAAAGCTGAAAAGTTCAAGAGCGAAATCTCTGACCTAGACAAAGCTTTCTCTGCTGAACAACGTGAAGCAATCACTGCTTTAGACTATGCTGAACTTACAGATGCTGCTAAACAAGCAAACAAAGCATTCAACCCAGCTAACTCTATTACTCGCGGTCAATTCGCTTCATTCTTATACCGTACAATCAACATTGATGTTGAAACTGGTGTAGACGCTTCTGTTAAAGCTATCAACAGCACAACTGTTGAAGTAACATTTGACGAAGAAGTTGATACTGATAACGTAAAAGCTGAAAACTTCAAAATCGAAGGATTAGAAGTTAAAAACGCTTCTGTTAAACAAACTAACAAAAAAGTTGTTGTTTTAACTACTGCAGCTCAAACTGCTGATAAAGAATACACTGTTTCTTACAAAGGTGAAGAAATTGGTAAATTCAAAGGTATTGCTGCTGTAATTCCAACAGCTGTTAAACTTACAACTGCATCTGAACAAGGTGTAATCGGTAAAGAAGTAACTCTTAAAGCAACAGTAACAGTTCCAGAAGGTCAATCTAAAGAAAATGTTCCTGTAACTTTCAACATCGTTAACGATAAAAACACAAACGAAAAAATTGAAAAAGTAGCTTACACAAATGCTGAAGGCGTTGCTACTTATTCTTACACTCGTTACTATGCTTCAGTTGATTCTGTAACTGCTTATGCAACAGATAAATCTACTGTATTCTCAAGTGCAAAAGTTTACTGGGCTAACGAAACTCAATTAGCTATTACAGAAAAAACTGCTGACAATGTATTATCAAACGGTGCTAAAAAAGTTTATGAAATCAGCGCACCTCAAAAAGCTGGTCAATATGTATTTGTTGCATTCGAAAATAACCTTGGTGTAACAACTGATAAATTAACTCGTTCAGTATTCGTTGAAGGTACTGGTTTATGGACACAAAATACAACAAATAATATCACAGAAACTCCTGCAACATCTGATCAATACCCATATGAAATTACAAACGGTGCAAACCGTGTAGTTCCTGTTTTACTTGATTCAAAAGGTAAAGCAAACTTAGTATTAAGCGGTACAAACGGTAAAGTTAAACCTGTAGTTTATGCTGGTGAATTAAAAACTAACTATAATTTCTTCAACAACAATAACCCAGGTTCTAAAATTACTGATTTCGCAAACGTTCTATACAACCCAACAGCTTTACAAGCAAAAGCTGCAGAAGTATCGTTTGAAATTAAACATACTTTAGGCTTAACTATTGAAGCTAAAGGTGTAGCGAACGCTGCAGTTGCAATTTCTGGAACTAAACAAACAGGTGGTCGTGATTACGTAGCTACTTATGTAGACAAAGATGGAAAACCAGCTAAAGCAGGTGATGTTGTATATGTTGCACTTCCATATGACGCAAAACATCCTACTTATTTAGTTGATGAAGATGGTAAACAAGTAACTTCACATAGTCAAAAAGAAGGATACACTTACTATCAATTAGCAGTTAAAGGAAAAGAAGGTAAAGTTGAATTTACTGTAACTTCAACAGATGAACAAGCATGGGCAGAACCTATCGTATTTATCAACAATGGTACTGGTCCAGATGCTAATAAAACATTCTTAGATGCATCTGATTTACAAGCTAAAGGTGCAGCTACTTACTTCACTAAAGAAATTCAATACCAAGCTGAATTAGAAGCACTTGATTCTAAAGGTGATGACACTAAATCAGTATTAGCTGGTGGTTCTGAGTCTGTAGAATATAAGTACAACTTACTTGACCAAAATGGTAAACCACGTGCATTTAAATCTGCTACTAACGTATCATTTAATGTAACATCTGGTACAAGTGAATTAACAGTAACTGGCGCTAATGAAGGCACTGTAACAGTTACTCCAGGTAACCCACGTACAGTAACAACTACAATTGCTGCTGGTGAATTATCTAAATCAATTAAAGTAACTTCTAAACAAGCTGGTTCAGTAACTGCATATGCAACAGCTTCACGTGTAGGTGCAGGAGTACTTCCATCTACTGATTCAAAAACAGTTATTTTTGCTGCTACATCTACAGTTGCAGTATCTGGTACAGTTACAAAAGTTGAAAAAGAAGTTGTATACATTGACGGTGTTCCATACAGCTTACTTGACGCAACATACCTAAGCAAAGGTTCTGTAGTTCCGACATTAGCTGCGTTCAAAGCAGATTACCTAAAAGTAGGCGCTCCTGTAACTGTAAGTAAAGATTCAGAAGGCAAATTAACTTTCAACGTAGTTGATCCAACTACTACAAACCCAGGTGAATTAACATCTGTATTCAACCAAGTTAATGCTGCTACTACTCAAGAACAAGTTCTTGCAGCACTTAAGAAATTAGACGGATTCAATAATTTCATTAAAGCTGACCAAGACGATATTGCTGCTGGAGTATTTAGTGATTTAGGAACTGCTCTTTATGCAAGCCCATTAGCATTCCAAACAAAATATAATACTCTTGCTACTGAAGCAAAAGCAACTGTAGCTGCAATCGCTGATCTTGATGCAACAATTGCTGATGCAGAAACTGTAGTTAAAAATGCTGTAGTTGGTACTGCTGTAGGTCAATACACTCAAGCTAATATTGATATTCTTAAAGCTGATATTTTAGCTGCAAAAGCTAATAAAACTGCAGTTGTAAATGGCACTGTTAAATCATCTGCTGGAACAAATGCTAACAAAACTGCTTTAAATACTGCAGATACTACATTAAAAGCTGCTGTAGCTACTTTCAAAGCAACAGCTGTTACAAATGATACAATTCAAGCTGCTGCATTAGCTGCTGTACAAGGTAAATTAGATGCTATTAAAACTGCAAACGCTGGTACTGGAGCAACAGCTGCAGATTACACAGCTGCATTGACTGCATTAAAAGACAATGCTAAAGTATTAGGTTTAACTTTAGATAAGTTCAATGCTCGTACAGCTACTGAAAAAGAAACAGTTTTAGATGCAATCGCTTCTACAACATTTACTACTGCGGCACAATTAGATTCAAAAATTGCTGCTGAAGTTGCCAAACTAGATCCTGCTACAGTTGCAAGTGCGGAATTAACAGACAATAATACTTTAACAATTACATTTAGCAATGCTGTTACTTTATCAGGCACAGCAACAGCTGGTACTGTAGATTTCACAAACGCTACAGGTGGTATCGGTCATGCTGTTTCAACAACTATTGCTGGTTCAACAACAAAAACTCTAGTTATTACTCTTACTGATGCTGATGCTGATGGTTTAAAAGTTGGTTCTGTAATTTCATTAGTTAAAGCTGTTGATGGTGCAGCACCAATTACATTTACAGATGCTAATGGTCATGTATTAACAGACTTCAGTGCAACTGTTGTTGCTCCTAAATAAAAATTAAACGTAACATTACTTTATAAGCTAGCTCGCTAGTGAAATAAGTAGATTATGGCCCTATGGATATAACTTTAATTAGTTAAACTCCATGGGGTCTTTTTTATCTTGTGTCCATCAGAACTCCCTGATGAACACAAGATAAACTGTTCCATTGGCTCAGTGTGCCTAATACTACTACACTGGGTAAGTCATAACCGTAATAACGCACATTTCAAACAGTTAATATATTATTGATATAGAAAATTATGAGTGAGCCTTTATTCTTTCTACAAGCGTAAAGGCTTTTTTACATTTGAAGGAGGAATTCATATAGAAGATAAAACTTAAGTACCTGTAAAGCTTGTAGACATTGTGCAGGTGAAATTAAACGAACTCATGCATTTTTTATGAAAACCATTATATGCAAATAAACATTACCTCTTGATATATAAATAATAATAATTTACACATAATATACTATTACTAACAATAAATAGATAAATAATTAATAAGGTATTAACAATAATATGTTTACATATATATGTAGTGGGGAAATATGTTTTATCGCATATTGATGATAACCCTGCATACAAAAATGATCTTATCTTTTGCATTTTAAAAACTATCATTCTTAAAATTGAAAGGAGAATTGACTGGATGTCAAAGAAGAATTGGAAGAAGCCGATAAATGCTTTTTTAGCAACAACTCTAGTCGCAAGTGTTGCCGCACCAATAGCACCTCTCTCTGTAAATGCTGAAACAGTTGCAAAGGATTTAATCATTTCAGAGTATATTGAAGGGAGTTCCTTTAATAAAGCAATTGGAATATATAATGGTACAGGTACCGCGGTCGATTTAAGTAATTATACTTTAGAGCTTCATACGAACGGAGAAGCTACTGCGAAAAATAAAGTGAATCTGGCAGGTACTCTAGAAAACGGAGCTACGTATGTTTTATATCATAAAGATGCAGCTCCTACTATTAAAGCAAAAGGAAATCTAGAAAACTCGACTGTTATTAATTTCAATGGGAATGATCCAATTGTATTGAGGAAATCTGGTGAAATAGTCGATTCTATTGGACAAGTTGGTTCTTCAGCGGATTTTGCTAAAGATGTAACTTTAGTAAGAAAGAGTTCGGTTTTGTCTGGTGATACAATTATTGATGATTCTTTTAACGCAGCATTGGAATGGAATTCATATCAGATAGATGATTCATCCAATTTAGGCCAACACGTAATGGATACCGATTCAGGTGGACCTGTTGATCCTGAAGTACCGACAGTTCTCTCAATTGGAGAGGCTCGAAATAAAGGTGTAGGTGAAACGGTAACTATCAAAGGTAGAGTTGCAGCGGGCTTGAAAAATACGTTTTCGGTACAAGATGAAACAGGTGGTATTGCTGTAAGACCTACTAGTTTAGCTATGTCTATCGGTGATGAAGTTACTTTAAAAGGTAAGTTAGCTGACTATCGTGGGTTACTACAATTAGATGGTGCTACAATCGTTGAAAAAGTTGAAAATGTCGGTGTACCTTCTCCAAAGGTTGTAACAGGGGCTCAAGTAAATGAAGATAGCGAATCACAGCTTGTAACAGTGAAAAATGTTACGCTTACTGATGTTCAACAAGGGGCAGGGTGGGCAAACTTTACTGCAAGTGACGGAACGAATTTCCTCGTACGAGATGAAACAAATTCGCTTGGCTTAACTGTCGGTACAAACTATGAATCTATCACTGGTATTGTTCAACAATTCGATAAAGACTATCAAGTGATTCCGCGATCAAAAGCAGATATTGTAGTGGACAGTACGGCATTAAAGCCTGCTATCGCATCTCCTGGAAGTGGAACGTTTGTTGGAAAGACAACAGTTACTTTAACAACACCGACAGCTGATGCAGAAATCTATTACACAGTAGATGGCACGGAGCCAAATGATAAAAGTTTTAAATATGAGAAACCAATTGAGATAAGCAAAAATACCATTTTAAAAACAATAGTTAAAGCTAAAGATGGCACATTTAGTGACATAACTACATTTGATTATACTATTGCGGATAAATTACAAATTCATGATATTCAAGGTGCAGGGCATGCTTCAACATTCGATGGTAAGACGGTTGAAGGAATTGAAGGAATCGTCACTTATTCATTTTCGTTAAATAATAATTGGTATTATACGATTCAAACGCCAGATGAATTGGCTGATAATGATCCGAATACTTCGGAAGGGATTTTTCTGTACAGTGGAAAGAAACCATGGCCAATAAAGGTAGGGGATTTAGTATCTGTTAAAGGTAAGGTAAGCGAATATGCATATGATGGCTATGATGATAGGCAGCAAACAGATTTGAAAACAACACAAATTAATGTGCGTGACGATCAAGATGGAAAAGTAGAAGTTATTAAAAGTAGTGTAGCATTACCGAAAGCAATTGAAATTGATAAGTTAAAAATGTCATTTAGTAAAATCGATAGTGATCAGCTTGAAATTTTTAATCCAACAATCGACGCTATTGATTTTTGGGAAAGTATCGAAGGCATGAGAGTAGAAGTTGGCAACGTGAAAGCGGTAGCACCTCAGGAACATGGAGATTTAGTAACAGTACTTGAGGATGAACAAACAAATACACTTCACGGTGGGGTATTGTATGAGAAAGAAAATGCAAATCCAAACAGAATTCAATTCCGATTAGAGCCGAATGGAGCTGCACGTGATTTTGAGGTTGCTACAGGTGATAAATTTAAAGGGCCAATTACGGGAATTGTAGGTTATTCCTATCAAAACTTTAAAATCTATGCTTCTTTAGATGAGATGAAGGCAGCTTATGAAAAAGGAGATACATCACCAGAGACAACAAAAATAGTAAAGGCAGAAGATAAGTTAACAATTGCCTCGTATAATTTGGAGAACTTCTCTAATAACAAAACTTCTACTACGGATGATAAAGCGAAAAAATTAGCAAGAGCAATTGGTATTGATATGGGCAGCCCTGACATTGTTGGTGTAACAGAGGTGCAGGATAATAACGGGGCGTCTCCAGGTGATTCCAAAGCGGATCAAAGTTATAAAAGGTTAATTGACGCTATTAAAGGTGTTGGTGGTGTCGAGTATCAGTATGTTAATATAGACCCAATGAACAATCAAGACGGTGGAGCACCAGATGCGAATATTCGAGTTGGCTTCCTTTATAACCCAGAGCGAGTTAAGCTGAAGGAAGGTATTCCGGCAGGAGATGCGACAACAGCTGTTGATTATAAAGATGGAAAATTAACACTGAATCCTGGTCGAATTGATCCAAACAATGAAGCGTTTAATAGTAGTCGCAAACCTTTAGCAGCACAATTTGATTTCCAAGGTGAAGATGTAATTGTTATCGCAAATCATTGGAATTCAAAAACTGGAGATACTCCTTTATTTGGCGCGATTCAACCTCCAAAGTATGGAAGTGAAGTGCAACGTAAAAAAATCGCCAACATTGTTTATAATTTTGTTGGGGACATTAAATCAAAAAATCCAGATGCAAATATTGTTTCTTTAGGTGATTTCAATGATTATCAATTTGCTGATGCTCTTAAAATCCATGAAGGTCAATTGATGACAAATATGATTAATAAAGTGGATGCTTCAGACCGTTACACATATGTATTTCAGGGGAACTCACAAGTATTAGACCATATTTTAGTGTCAAACAATCTGGCAAATAAAACAGCGGTCGATATTCTCCATATTAATGCTGATTTTACGGATATGGCTGGTCGTGCAAGTGACCATGATCCTGTAATGGTTCAAATTGATGTTAATAAAGGTTCGACTGTTGAACCGATTCAGCCTGAAATAGTATATGACTATAAGAACTTCAAGAAGAACAAATTGACAATAAATAAACCTAGTGTGGCAGTGCATTTAGATGCTCAATCTGTTATTCCAAAAGGCGTATTCCTTAAAGGTGCCTATGCGGAACTACATGGAGAAGGCTTTAAGACGACTGATGTTACCTTTAGTCCAGTTAAAGCAGGGATGATTATCGACTTAAAAGGTACTGTCGTGAAATCAATCACAATTGAAGGTCCCTATGTCAGTGAAATCAGAGGCGCTGAAAATATAGATATACAATCGATAATATATAAAAAGGGTGCAGCTCCTGAACAAATTAAATTTACAAATTCGAAAGGGGATCCCATTGTGGATCCTTCTTTGCCTTCCGAAAACAATCAACCAATCATTAAAAAACCTATTACAAATATAACTGTAACTGTTGGAGAGGAAATTAAACTTGATTTAACAGATCATTTTTCCGATCCTGATGGTGATGAACTTTCATTTACGGCTACAAAAGGCACTATAAGTGGAAAGCTATTAACACTCAATTTAGATGAGGGTAGCCACATTGTTGGCGTCACAGCATCTGATGGAAAGAAAAGTGTCACTACAAGCTTCAGCGTTACAGTGATTGCCAATGATTATTATGCAGGTGCATATAACAAGGAAGGTCAGGTACTAAAAAAGGCTCTTCATGATATCATCTCTGAACAAAAGGTACTTTCTTATGATGACGTTTGGGATGCATTAAAGTATACGGATGAAGACCCTAATAATCCGAGTAATGTAATGTTATTTTACTCTGGGAAATCTAGTCCAAAAACAAACAATGGTGGCAATGTAGGAAACTGGAACCGAGAGCATACGTGGGCAAAATCACATGGTAACTTTGGGACAAGCAAAGGACCAGGAACAGATATCCATCACTTACGCGCAACCGATGTACAAGTTAATAGTTCAAGAGGAAATTTAGACTTTGACAATGGTGGTAGTCCAGTAACTGGCTGTAATGGTTGCTTTAAAGATGCAGATTCATTCGAACCACCTAATCGCGTAAAAGGTGATGTAGCTCGAATACTATTATATATGGCAACTCGTTATGAGCCAGGAGACAAAGTTGATCTTGAATTAAATGACAAAGTCAATAATGGAACAGCGCCTTATCACGGTAAACTTTCTGTTCTTTTACAATGGCACAAGCAAGACCCTGTAGATGAATATGAAAAACAAAGAAATGAAAGAATTTACGAAATCCAAGGCAATCGAAATCCATTTATAGACCATCCTGAATGGGTAGAGAAGATTTGGTAAGGTAATTAATATATCTATAGAAGAATATTCAAAACGCCACTTCATGGTTTAATCTGAAGTGGCGTTTGTTTATACGAATTCTTATGAAGGAATTTTTCAAACAACACATTGTAATTCACTTATTCGTTTCAACTCATCCTCATGTTGGATCAATCGAGCTAATAGTAATTCAATAATCCGGTGCTGGCTTTCTTGAATAACTGCTAGTCGTTTTACTTTTTGATTTGCTTCTAAAACAGCTCGTTTGATTTGTTGCTGCTCAAACTCTACTACTTCAAGGTGATTTTCTACCGACTCGAGACGATGCTTGAATTCGTTTAAAACTCCCTCCACCGATTTCATCTCTCTTCTATTAAGTATAGCTATTTTGTTAACCTATCTCTCCTTAATATAATTCCTCTCTATAGCAAGAAAACTAGATTACAAGTATCACCATTGCATTCATCGACAAATTATGACAGACTTAATAGAGAGATATAAAGATACTAGGAGAATGTTTAGTGATTAAAGAGTGGGATTTACTACGTGTGGTAGCGTGTTTGTCTATTTTACTATTGCACACTTCTTCGTGGATTATTATGGTGGTTGGGGCAATACCGGAGCAACCGTTTTATTTGTTTTTGCGGATTGCGCTATGTTATGCGACGCCGACGTTTATTTTGTTGTCTATTTTAATTTTAGCGAATCGTTATCAGGATAAAATACCGAGTAATTTTTGGTCGAATAGAATTCAATATATTTTCCTGCCTTTTTTAATATGGGCAATGCTTGATGCGGTAATTGTAGAGTTAATTTACAAGAAGGGCTTAGTATGGGAAAAGTTTATCCGCAATGTTATTTATAGTGAGTTTGTTGGCTGGTTTGTTGTGGTCATTATGCAGCTCTATATAGTCTTTGTGTTGATGAAGCGTTTTAAGTGGTCTATGGCTTGGTTTTTACCGTTATGTGTGATTATTACGCTTATTCATCATTCAGTGGTTGCATTGCCATATCCATTTTTTGAAGAGAATGCAATCATGTTTCGTTTACTCTTTACGGGGTGGCTTGGTTATTTTGCGATAGCTTATGCGTTGGGTGTGTATTATACGCAGATTGCTGCGCTTGCAAAAAAGTATCGATATGCGACGATTGTGTTGTTCGTGTTATCTAGTGCCTTTTTATACATCCGTCTGTTGCTCGGTTATACAGAGACACATTCGAGACGAATTGATTTAGTACCGCTTGTTATAAGTATTACCTTGTTGGTAATTGCTTGGGGACAGTCGCTACCTTATACGAAAACGGTCCAGGTGCTGAGTCGCTATGCGTTTATGATCTATCTCATTCATTGGGAGGTTCTGCGTCTATCAACAGGGTGGTTTGTGGATCATTTTAATAGTACGCTAGTTCGAGTGCCGTTGCTCATGCTGTGGACGATCGTCGTTTGTATTACGGTGACGAAGTTGATTTCTATGCTTCCATTTAGTCAGTGGGTAGTTGGGAAAATAAAAAAGCGTGCCACATAGGAAAAGCAGTGATTTCTTTCATGATAGAAATCACTGCTTTTTTGTATCGCCAGTAGAAACGTTAGTTCCGCCGCTAAAAGTGAGAGTTGCGCCGGTAACAAAGCGAATTCCGCCGCTAAAAGTGTAAGTATCGCCGGTAAAATAGTCGATTCCGCCGCTAAAAGTCGAAACATCGCCGCTAGAAAAAGATATCTACACTAATAGCTCTCGCTACTCAGGCATCAATTTTAAATTGCGGTCATTGTAAGCAAGCACGACGTAGTCTGGGTGCATGCTTTGTAAATAAGGAATAATATCTTTATCCAAGTAACGTAAGTCTAAAATCGTCAGCTCTTTAAAGTGACTTGCCATATGAAATTGAATAGTGTTAAAGTATGAATCTTTAATAACGACGATATGTTTATCGCTATCATAATGATTGTTGACGATTGTGAGCTCTGCAAAGTCACGGCTATAAGCATCAGCATAGTTGACGACTGCATTAGGACTCATTTTTTTGGCACGGCCGTATACTGAGTCGTACGGAGCTGTGACTCCACCTTCAATTGTACCGTCGTAAATTGTAAATTGCGTTGCGAATGAAGCTGGCTCGTTATAGCAAATTTGATCGTGATTATCGACGGTCATGTACAAAATTTTATTCCAGGAGCCAGCAAATTTATTCGTTAAGCAATAAGTATTGGCTTCCTCGTATGGAATCGGCTCAATCGATTCACCGAGTCGCTCGCTCATTGTTTTCATTAGTGCTTGATAGCCTGAGTATGCACCGCGTATTGTCCAGTGATGATCGGTTTTGAAGAAGTTACGTTCAGCAGAAAAGTCGTTCTTCATTTCATCATAGAGACGAACATTGTCTACGCCTGCAGCAGTAACAAGCTCATGTAGGCGCACATTATTGGCAATTCCAGCGTCATCAGGCATATAGCTTGGGCTTGGCTCACGTGAGTAAGTAGCCTTTGCTGGTAACGAGTAAAACGTAAACGGAATATTTTTTTCAGCTAGCCCTTCGCTTAGCTTTTGTAAATCAGAGGCGAAGGAAGTGAGCTCTTTATCAGATTTTGCCTCAGCGGGCTTGGAAATAATCCAACCGCTTTTATCATCAACTGCGTACTTATCGTTTAAGTAGGTTTTTCCCATTGCACGTTGGAAGTAAACATAGTTGCGCATCCAAGTATCACGTGCAGGAAATTGGTCGGAAATATATGTTTCTACTTGCTTTGACCATGCCCCTGAAAAGACTTCATGTAGGCTTGGTGAAAGGTTTGCAGATTCTAACGGACGGTTCTCCATTTCAGATTGTGGACGATCCACCGTTAAAACATGCACGACGAAGCCACCGAAAATGATGCAAAAAAAGGTTATTGGTAATAGATACATTTGTATTTTTCGCATGTTGTCCCACCTAGAATCTAAAGTAAATGAATGGATTATGTGTTGCGTTCACTAAAAACATTGTGATAAAGAGCAACAACGCCCCGTAGTAAATTGTTTGTACAAGGCGTAGACTCCAATCAAATGATAGGGAAGTCGTCGCTTTTTGCTCGCTCCACGTTTGATAAAGTCTATAAATTGGCATAGCGAATATGATCGCTACTACAAAATACACGGCATAGTCCTTTGCAAGTAAAATCGTTTCATAATTATATAATGCAGCATCGGATAGCCCAAACATCGTTTTGATAAATTCAAAGGCGTATGTAAAATCATTCGCTCTAAAGAATACCCAGCCGATCATAACGATAATAAGAATATAAATATGGCGTAAGAAACGAGGTATACGTTCCAACCATTTTAAAAGCACCCATTTTTCAAGGCAAATTAATATTCCGTAATAAAAACCCCATGCCATAAATGTCCAGCTCGCCCCGTGCCAAAAGCCCGTTAACGTCCAAACAATTAATAAGTTTCGATATAGTTTCCATTCATGGCTAACACGGCTACCTCCAAGTGGGAAGTAGACATAGTCTCTAAACCAACTGCTAAGCGAAATATGCCAACGACGCCAGAAGTCTGTTACGGACTGTGCAATATACGGATAGTTAAAGTTTTCTTCAAAATGGAAGCCAAAAATTCGTGCTAAACCAATAGCCATATCACTATAGCCAGAGAAGTCAAAATAGATTTGTAACGCGTAAGCTAAAATCCCTATCCAAGCAGTACCTGTTGTTAAATCGCCGCCCGATAAACTGAAAACCTGGTCGGCGACTTCTCCCATCGGATTCGCAATCAGTACTTTTTTAGCTAACCCCTGTACAAAACGACGAGTACCAATCATCCAATCCTCAGCAGTAGAAAGACGCTTTTTAATTTGCTCGGCTACTGTTTGATAACGAACGATCGGTCCGGCCACAAGCTGTGGAAACAATGTAATGAAAAGAGATAAATCTAAAAAATTACGCTGCGCCTTTACGTCCTTTCGATAAACATCGATAACATAGCTTAGGGCTTGGAACGTGTAGAATGAAATACCAATCGGAAGCGGTACAGCCTCCCATGCAATTGGCTTGTCCAAGTAATTGTTAAGAATGTCCACGAAAAAGCCGGCATATTTGTAATAGCCTAGGATGGCCAAGTTACTCGCAATAACAAGCCAAAGTAGCGCTTTTCGTTTGGACTGCGAAACTGTATTTTCAATGACAATTCCCAAAATATAGTTGAGCAAAATGGAAATCATCATTAATAGTACATACTTCGGTTCACCCCATGCATAAAAGAACAAGCTGGCCAAAAGTAGAATTGTGTTGCGTAACATCTTCGGAGAGATGAAGTACACAATGAGCACTAATGGTAAAAAGACATATAAAAATATAAGGCTACTAAAAACCATTCCTTCAAATCCTCATCTCTAATAATTGTTTTATCCATTATTGTATTACGAAAGATCGCTGATAGAAAGCTAAGAACCGCTGATAACATCGAGAAGATCGCTGATAGAAAGCTAAGAATCGCTGATAACTTCGGGAAGATCGCTGATAGAATGCAAAGAACCGCTGATATCCCCAAAAAAATACTAATATCACTGATACAATTTCTCAATTGCTGATTAAAAAGTGCCAATCACCATGAAATTTCTGAACGAAAAAATGCTTATGAAATATTCCAAATAACTGATAATCTACAAAACTTCTGGAAAATTATAATATAATCAAGGAAATACAAGAATAAATTACCTACACTATTGTAACGTAAATTCACGAATTGTTCACTAATGGTTTTTAATCATTTATTGCTTGAAAGTCGAATTTTGTTGAAATTTGGATGGTAAAAACGACATGGGTAAGATGGTATATTTTCCTTGTGGCAGTAAGGTTTGTATGTTAATTTTCAGGATGGTAGGTATAATAACATTTGCACAAAATATGGTTAGAAACCCTTTAAAATTCTGGTGTTACCACATTTTTCATTCCAGGTATTTCATTTTGAAATTTACCATCTCGTACTCTTATAATGAAATCGTAGTCACGAATATTGGCTAATTTATCTAGGAGGTAATTTCATATGAAACAAAAATATAGTAAATGGGTTGTAGGCGCAGCTTCAGCAGCCCTAGTAGCATCAGCAATCGTACCAGCAGCAAGCGCAGCAAGCTTTTCTGATATTGAAAACTCTGACCACAAGGACGCAATTTTAGCATTAGCAGACGCTAAAATCGTATCTGGTTACCCAGATGGTACATTCAAACCGAATGCTGTTGTTACACGCGGTAATGTAACAAAGTTCTTAGGAAAATGGTTAGTGTCAGAAAATTACGAAATTCCTGCAGACTATGCAACAAAAGCTCGTTTCTCTGATTTACCAACAACAACAGCTGACAAAGAGTTATTACAATATGCAGCACTTGTTAAAGATGCTGGCGTATTCAAAGGCTCAAATAACCAATTAATGCACACTAATAACATGAGCCGTGAGCAAATGGCTGTTGTTTTAGTACGTGCTATCAAAACTGTTTATAACGTAGATTTAGTAGCTGAATACAAAGCGGATGAAGACTTCGAATCTGTAATCACTGACTTAGACAAAGCTACAGCTACAGAAAATCGTGAAGCAATCCTTGCATTAGAATATGCTGGTCTTACAAACGTTACAAACACAACACAGTTCAACCCTAAAAACTCATTAACACGTGGTCAATTTGCATCATTCTTAAGCCGTGCAATTGATAACATTGGTGAAGAAGCACCTTTAACTGTTAAAGAAGCTAAAGTTGTAGATGCAACAACATTAGAAGTAACACTTTCTGATGATACAAAACACACTGTAAAATTAGAAACTGCTCTTCCAGAAAACAAAGAAACTAAAGTAGATTTCGAAATCGAAGGCAAATCTTACTCAGCTGTAGTTACATATGAAGTAGCTGAAGCTAAATTAGAATCAGTAAAAGCTATTAACGCTAAAACAATCGAAGTTAAATTCAATAAAGCTATAGAAGATACTTCTAAAGCTAAAGTTGAATTATTACGCGGTACTTTCAAACAAAACGTAACTCTTGTTTGGTCTGAAGATAAAAAATCAGTTCAATTAGTAGGTGCTACAAACTTCCAAGCAGCTGACTACACTGTAAACGTATCTGGTTTAACTGAAAAAGTATTAACTAGCGATGTTAAAATTGAAGCTCAAAAAGTAACTTCAATTGAAATCTTAGACGAAGTAGCTGTAGTTGACAAAGCTGCTAAAACTGACGGTACTTTCGAAGCTGGTACTACTGCAACTGTTGGTTATGTAGTTAAAGATCAATATGGTACAGATATTACAAAATCAACTTCTTTAAAAACAAATGATAATGCTAACACAACTGTAGTTGCTGATTCAGCTAAAGGTGTAGTTAAATTATCAGGTGCTGTTGTTGAAGGCAAAAAAATCGGCGATTTAGTACCAGTAGTATTATTTGATTCTGCTACAGGTACATCAGTTTCAAAAACTGTAAAATTATCTGCTGAATCTACAGTTTCTTCTATTGAAGTAGCTGGTATTTATAACGCTAAAGGTGAAGAAGTAGCTTTAAATGATTCTTCTAAGGCTTCTGATGCGTATATCGTATTAAATCTTAAAGATCAATACGGAAAAGAAATTACTGACCCTGCTAAAGCAACTGGTTTAGTAATTACAAACACAAACACAACAAACTTAGAAATCGATAATACTGTTTCAAAAGTTAAAATTGGCGATAAAGATAAATTAGTAGTTTCTTTAAAATCTATCTTAAAAGCTGGTGATACTGATGTATTATTAATTTCAACAACTAACGGCCAATCAGCTAAATATACTGTTAAAGTTGCAGAAACAGCTACAACTAACGGTATCTCTGTTTCTCAACCAGAAATCGCTGTTGCTGAAGAATCTACATTAATTCCATTAACAGTTACTGATAAAGAAGGCAATGTAATCACTAACAAAAAAGTGTTAGCTGATGCTAACAAAGGTATTAAAATTGGTGGTACTACAGTTGCTGAATCAGCTCTTGAAGTAAAAGACGGCCAAGTATACTACAAAACAACATTTAACACTGCTGGAACACAAGCATTAGTATTCCAAACTTCAACTTACAAAGTTGCTACTATTACTGTAGATGTAAAAGCAAAAGCAGTACCAACTGTTGTTCGTGGACTTAAAAATCCTTTAGTAATTTCAACATCTCAAGCTCCTGTTACAATTACAGCGAAAGATCACTTAATCATTGAAGACCAATATGGTCGTGAAATGAAAAACTCTGTAGCTCCTGTAACAGTAACATTAGTTGGAACTTCAGATGTAGTAACATTAAATGGTAATACAGTTACAGCTGTTAAAAACGGTACTGCAACATTAAATGTGGCACTTGTAACTCCAAATGGCACAATTGATTCAACTGTAGAAGTAAAAGTACAAGTAACTGATGGTACTGAATACAATGGTTATGAAATTGCTGAAATTGGTAAAACTAAAGTAGCAACAGATAAAGCTATTACAATTAACGGTTTACTAAACGGTGGTAAAGTTGCACTTGAAGCTAACGAATATACAGCGACAGTAACTGGCGGTAAATTAGCTGCACCACAAGTTGTAACTGCAGGTAAAGTAAATATTGCTGACACAGCTTTAAATACTGATACAACAGCAGCAGCTAACAAAATTGACACAGAATTCACATTAAAAGTAACAATTAATGCAACTGGTCAAATTTTAGAACAAAAATTCGTTGTTTCAGCTGACGCTGAAAAAACGCAAGATTTCTTCTTTACAGCATCAGAAACAACAGCTGAATACAACGCAGCTAAAGCTATTACAGAAGCTACATTAGTTTCTGGTTCAACTGTAGCAAACTTAAAATCTACAGGTGATGCACCTGCAGTAGTAAACGTTGCAACTGTTGACCAATACGGTAACAAAGCAATTACAGCACTTGTTGCAGATACAGTTACAATCGTACCTGAAAAAGTAACAGATGTTAAAATTACTGGTAACGGTACTGCTGATGCAACAGCTACATTAAATACTGGTGTTAAAGAAGCTAAAGTAACATTAAAAGTTAAAGTAGGTAACGCAACTAAAGAATTAAAAGTAACTATTGTTGCTCAATAATTAGCGTTACGCTATAAACTAGTTACCTAGTAACTTAGCCTTGTGATTAGATGAAACTTTTTGTTTCATCATAGTCACAAGGCTTTTTGATGGAGAGAAATCTCCTTAATTTTTTGTATATGTAATGAAGTTATAGCTCTAACATTTAATATAGATGTTGGGGCTATTTCTATTTGTAGAAAACATGGAGAAAAGCTCAACAATAGAATACATAGTAGATTATGAAATATTTAGATATCCTTAAACGTATTATAATAGTATGATAGACAAAATATGTTAAGGGGTTGAGTTGGTGATGAATAAGCATACTTTATTTCAGGGAGCATTAATTGCTGCTTTAGCGACGAGTGCTATTGTAGTAGTACCAACTGCGCAGGCAACAGATAAATTTTCTGATGTTGATTACACGAAGGAATATGGTGCTGCGGTAAAGGATTTAACTGAACGCGGAATTATTAAAGGATATGAAGATGGTACGTTTAAGCCATTCGCTGAAGTGACGCGTGGACAGGCATCGAAGATTTTGGCAGGTCTTTTAGGGTTGGATACTAAGAATGTAATGGATCCTCAATTTACTGATGTGAAGCCGAGCGATGAATATTATGGGGCAATCGCAGCCTTGGAAAGTGAAGGGATTATCTCAGGGTTTGCGGATGGGAGCTTCGGTGTCAATCAAGCGATTACCCGTGAGCAATTAGCGCGAATGCTAACAACGGCATATCATTTAGAATCTACTGAAGCTAGTCAGACATTACCATTTAAAGATATTGTAAAATATTCAGATGCTTATTATGCAGTTGCTCCATTGTTTGAAAATAATATAACGAAGGGGATTACACCAACCACTTTTGGTTTAAAAGAGACCGTTAAACGTTCGCAGCTTGCGTTATTTATTCAACGTATTGAAGCTAGGCAGGCTAAACGAGTTGTTCAAACATTTACTGCACGAGAGCTTACTTCAACTAATATTGATGCTTATGCTATTGACAATATAGCGACAGATGGAAAGAATGAATTCTTCCGCATTCTTCGAACAAATAATGATGTGAAGATTGAGGCGCTAAGAGAGGGATCGGGCTATTTCATGCTTATTGGCTACAATCTTTATAATGAAGAAAATTATGACATAGTCGAAATACAAAAATATAAAGTTACTGTAACGGAAGTAGACGGAAAATTACAAATTAACTGTCAGCCAACAGATGAGGTTACACCTAGCTCAGAGCTGTTTTTAGAGCAAGATTTAGGCTTTGATCCGAAAAATATTCAGCTAACTACAGCTGCGGGGCATGCTGTAAGTGATAAGGTTTTCAGCTATAAGCCATTTAAATTTGATGGTTGGGAGGAAGATGCAATTCCTAAAGGTGGTAACTATGTGCTGATGTTATCGCAAGCCGGTGACTATATTGCGACTCTATCTGATAATAAGGGACAGTCGGTACGTGTAGGCATCCATGCAGAATCTAATGGCTATGAATTGTATACAACGTCAGCGGTTGAAAAAAACAGTGTGTTCATTCCAAAAAGTGAAATTGGCTTTAATGTGAAAGATTTCAAAATTGAGCAATATACAGGTGCAATGTATGATAACAAAATAGTTGATGCCGAGCTTTCAGCCGATGGTGTAACTGTAAAAAAAGTCGGAAAAGGTAATTCTATGTTTTCTGTCCGTCTGAATGGAGAAAATGGTGAAAAACTATATGTGCATGGCATGTTCTATGAGGTGAGTGGTATAACTACAATGAACTATGAACTAGCGACACAAGAACAAATGGAGAATTCAACTTTTAATTAAGAAACCGGTAGAACAGAAAATATCGCCGGCTTCAACATCGAAGAATCGCTGATAAGACCAAGGAAATCACTGATAAACATCGAAGAATCGCTGATAAAACCAGATAAATCGCTGATAAACACAAAAAATCGCCAACAACAGAAAACCTCCCCAAGTCCGGGGAGGTTTTAGTATGCTAAAAGACAATATATTTCACGTAGTCTTTCCAACCGATCTCTTTAAAATTTTTCCACTCAATTTTTTTGAGAGGTATTGAACGGAAGGAGCGTGCTAAAATATTGCGTTGTTCATTTTCAATAATAGGTGTTCCAGCATCCATATAGCCTGTAAAGATAGTAGAGTCTGCCGTTTTAAAGGCAACCTCAATATCCTCAACGCGTATTTTACCATTTTCATCTATCGTATAAACGCTATGTTTATTATTCTTTTTAGCCTTCACCCATGCGGAGTCCACTTTAAACGCGTTGGATGCCTCATTGACAGTAATGGAAGCCTTACCGACTGTTGAAAATGGAATGTTATCTAGCATGTCATCCTGATGCAGTATTACTTCATAGCTTGAAGGCTTTGGAAGCTTTTTAGACTTAGCTAGTTCATTTGCCCAAAGTGAGTCATTATTCGTTGGTATCATTTGTTTTTGAACTACAGTACCTGATAGCTCATCGTCATTATGCGGCAATTTAAAACTAACGGTTTGGCCATCTTCAACCTTTTGCCATTCATCCTCGGATAAGTAGGCAAGCATAGACTTTTCAGATGAATAAATTTCAAATGTCACCGCACCAGCTTCTTCAGTGATTTTTGAGATGACACCATCCACAGGGCAAATAACACCTTGGCGTGCCTTAACTTCAGCTATTTGCGCATCCATTAATGCTACTTGACGATTAGTCTCTGCAATGTGACGGTTTAATATTGCCACTGCAGTTGATGGAGAAGTTTGCTGACCTAATTCAAATTTAACAGAGACATTTAATTTATCACTAATTTGGTCGGTATTAATAGAGCTTTTTGGGTCCTTGCCGTCACCGTATTCAGATTCTATCTCTGCTAAAGCCGACTCTAAATCACTTAATTCAGTTTCGTACGCAGTGCGTTCAGCCTCAAGCTTTGTTAATTCACCGTCAACTTCCTCTGTTTTATAGGTAGCTAATAAATCATTAGCATGTACTTCCTGCCCACGTGTTACATCTATTGCAGAAAGACTTTTCGCGTCTGATGAAATTGTATAGGTTTGTGTAGGGGCAACAATCGCATCCTTTTCCACCGTCTCTACACGATCACCAGTAGTAGCTCTTTGAAATTCACCGATAAAGTAGGATCTGGCTACTTTACTATCATCTTTAAATACAAAATAAGCATTTACACCAATTAATAACGCTATCACAATAATACTTAAACTAGTCCAAGGTCTGGATTTAATAAAGCGCATCATCCTAACCCCCTTGTAATCCATTCTTGTAGTGGTAACGCACTAACCATTCCGATAAAAATAGCCATTACCACATATAGTCCAATAATTTTTGCTAATAATGCTTTACGATCTGACCATTCCTCCCATTTTGAAAGGAACGTGTATTGCACAATAATTGTTAACACAGTTGCTAAAGTTAGTTGATTGATAGCAAATAGTACATAATCCTGATCTATTACTTGCTGAGCTATAGGTGCAAGTGAAAAGAAGGAGAGGTTTGTTGTGTAACCAACTGCATAAAACACGGCAAATAAAATTGTTTTTTCAATAAGTAGAAATACCATTACATAAAGTTGTACTTTCTGAATCCATTTGTATGGAATGTCCGTTAATAGATGTAACAAGTATGTAACGCCATAATAATGGAAGCAATAATAGATAACTCCCCAGGCAATAACCCCAATCATTGATAGTAAACGGGCTGTATAGTATTCATTTGGATGATTTGATGCAAATAATGTTGTTAAACTTTCAGTACCCATGCCCCAAAACTCACGAATGACAAATAGTAGCATAAAGAGCATGAAAACTGTGAAGGATCGTTTTTTATAGCCTCTTATTTCTCCTTGCTCAACAGCTTGGGTAAAGTTAGTGGGATGCATTAAGCTGTGCCAAAATTTATAGTGATAAAACATATATAGCTCCCTTTCTCGTAAATTAAATATTAGAGTTGTAGTATACACCTAATTACTGGTAAATAACATAGTAGAAATGCTGAGTTTTTCGTTGATTTCCCTAGAAAAAGAGAAAATTTGATCGTTGTATAAGACAATTATACAAAGCTTTTATTCACCAATCTCTGTAATGTTTCGATAAAATATTTCCTGGAAAATATAAGGCGCAAGACGTAT
Organism: Lysinibacillus sp. NPDC058147; assembly: GCF_042884205.1. Classification (NCBI taxonomy): domain Bacteria; kingdom Bacillati; phylum Bacillota; class Bacilli; order Caryophanales; family Bacillaceae; genus Lysinibacillus; species Lysinibacillus sp. NPDC058147. The sequence goes on along the minus strand of NZ_JBHVUJ010000007.1, from coordinate 99,985 downwards.
AGCGTAGCCCTTTCCACAGAGAACTATCAATTGAGGTGTTCTTCAGCTGCACCTGTCTTTTAGGTAGTAAATTTGTTCAAAGTCTATTCGCATTTTTACTCGTAATTAGTAATCTTTTGCCAAAATTTCTGCCAGATCCATGCACATAATTCAATTATATAGTATCCTAACAATAACTTCCTATAAAAAGACTATTCAATCTAAAAAATTATCTTTCTACTAGTGAAGAGGGTGAGCTTCTTTAATAGATTAGCTTGAAATAGGATAAAATGCACCGATACAAAAGGTAGCAAATTAGAAATGAATGATACATATCTATTTACCTATAAAAAGAAAGGGTGGACATTTTGAAGAAACCAATACAGGTTGGTGTAATAACAAGCCTATTACTAACTCCGGCAGCGATTGCCAATGCTCAAGAAGGACAACCTCAAACAATCTCTCAGGCGAATCAAGTAGCTAATGTGAATGTAGCGGCAGTAGACGCTAAAACACAAATAATTGCACAATATGGAAAACTATCTGAAAAATCGACAGCGACAGAAATGGCTGCTGCAAAAAGAGATTTAGCGTTTTTAAGTGATAATTTTGCTGATGATGAAATCAAATTTATTACAGCTAAATATAACTATGTAGAACAACAAATAATTTTATTAAGCGATCTTAAGAAAATTGGTACAAGTATTAATGGTCTCTCTTATACTAGTAAAACTTTCATTAAAGATGCTAACGATGCATTTGATAGGTATAAGACATTTTTAGGTGAAGAAAATACTGTAGATACCTATTTGTATGTTCAAAAAACATTTAAAGATGCTGTTGTTACTGCAACCAATAATGGGGCTAAGTCTATAGTTAAAGATGTTACAGGCACATCACTTCAATATGAATTCCCAGAGCCTGATCGCAATACTTATTTCAAAAATAACGGGGCAGACATTGCAAAACTTTACAAAATGCATGAGGATGCAACTGCAGTAAACGATACAGTTATTCAATTAGAATCGCTTGTATCAGCCCTTAGTGATCCCAATTCTGATTCTACTAAAATTAAAGGAATTACAGCTGGCATAACTACTGAATTAAACAAGCTCACTGCTGATCAAAAGAAAATTATTACAGCTTATAATCCAAATAATGCAACGGTAACACCATACAAAAAATATACAGATGTGTTAGCAAACTTATCATCAGCTGATCAAGTAATTGCGAAAATTACAGAGCTGACAAACAAGAGCTCAGGGGATTTCGCATCTGCTACAAACTTTATTAGTGCAGTAACAACAATTGAAACTGCCTACAATAAACTAGATGCTAGCTCAAAGCGTTTAGTTACAAATTTTGATGCGTTTAAGTCATATCAGGATGCTGCTAATATTTCCAAGCAAATTACAGCACTAAAACCGTCAAATAATGCTGACTATCGAATAGCAGTGAAGGCAGCAAGAGATAAATACTTATCATTACCATTAGACAAACAAGAATTTGTAAAAAATAGCGCTGACTTAGATTTAGCTGAAGCAAATATAGAGGCAGCGCAAGAAATTGAGAAACTCATTGCTGGAATTGCGAATGCTACGGATAAAATTACACAAATAGAGCAAGCGCGTGCAGCTTATAATACACCAGTATCACCTGACGGGAAGAAAATAGATGCAGCTACTGTCAAAAAAATCGTCAATAATTTGTCAGAGCTAACGAGCTCGGAAACATCACAAAAAGCAGTTTTAAATGTAATAGCGCTAGTGGAAAAGCTAGACCCAACTGCGAAGGATTACACTAAAAAAGCTAAGGCTGCGAATACTGCTTACCAAAAGCTAGATCCTACAAAACGCGAATTCGTGAAAGGCTATAAATCGTTGAAGGATCAAGTAGAGGCGATGGATATTGTGTCACGCATCATGGCCTTAAACCCATCGCAAAAAACATATACGGAAGCAGTTAAGGTGTTATTTGCTGATTATGCGAATCTATCATCTGACGGGAAAAACCTTGTAACGAATTATCCTGATCTTCAAATCGCGGATGGTTATATTACAACAGCTAAAAATTTCGATGATCGTGTTACGGCTTTAGCTAATGAGCCAGATGCTACGTTTGTAGCGAAAGTGGCGGCGATGTCTGCTGAATATAAAGTGATGGATAAAAATGCGAAAAAATTAGTCACACAGTATAAGACATTAACAACTTATGAGAAAAATAATGCCAATGTTGTGAAGGTTATTAAGGCAATTGACACTTTAAATCCAGCCAGTAAGGATTATACAAAAAAGGTTTTGGCAGCACGTAAAGCATACAATGCATTAGACCCTGCCTCACAAAAACGCGTAACAAACTACAATCAACTAACAGCAGTCGAGGATGTTGCTACATTAATAGGCTTGATTGAAACGTTGAAACCTACTAGTAAAACATTTTTAAATGATTTGGAATCTGCACGCAAAAATTATGATGCATTACCTCTAGAAAAGCAAAATGCTGTTACAAACTATGAAAAGCTTGTCACAGCTGAGACTGAACTAAAATCTGCGGGTATAGTTATTGCATTGATAGATGCGGCAGAGCCTAATGATCCGGATTATTTAACAAAGCTTATGAATGCTCGCGTTGCTTACGATAAACTAACATCAGGACAGAAAAAGCTTGTCTCTAATGTGAAGGTGTTAACAGATCGTGAGAAAGAAGTAAAAGCAATTTTAAATACTATGGTGCAAATCGATGGTATAGAGCCGGGTACAAGTAAATTTGTTAGTCAAGTAAACTCAGCGCGAAAAGCGTACGATAAGCTGACAAAGGACCAAAAGTCATATGTCAATAATATTGCGGTTTTACAAAGCTATGAGCCAACTGCCAAAGTGATTGAATTAATTGGCAAGCTGAAGTCATCAAGTAAAACATTCCATGCGGATACAGTACAAGCTCGAGCATTATACGATGCTCTAAGTAAGGACATGCAGCAATATGTAACAAACTACAATTTATTACAAGCTGCTGAAGCAAGCATCTTAGGTGCAGGGAATGTACAGCGAATGATTGATGAACTTCCAACTATCTCGCCAGATCAATACATTAAACGTATTGAAGAGATACGTGCTGCTTATAATGCCTTACCAAAGGATCAGCAATATGCGGTTGAAAACTATAAAACATTGCAAGAGCAAGAGAAAATTATTAAGCCTGTCATTAGTGTTGTCAATGAAATTGATAAACTTATGACATCGAAAAATATGGATAGCCAATATCAAAAGATTTTAAAAGCATATGACAATCTTTCTGCTACTCAACGTAAATATGTTTATAACGATCAGCTGCTTCTATCATTAGATAACGTTATTAAAGTGTATCAGAGTATTGCAGCTTTAAAACCAAGCGACAAACTGTATTTTGGCAAGATTGAATCTGTGCGAAAAGATTACGATAGCTTAAGTACAACAGATAAGCAAAGAGTATCTAATTACAATATTTTGCTTGAAGCTGAGAAAAATATGAGTGATGTAAAGAAAGTTGTTGAGATTATAGCTGGTCTTAATCCGACTTCTAGCACATATATTCAAGATGTAGCGAATGCTTCGGCCGCATATAAAGCATTAGACTCTAAAGTAAAAGGACAAGTCCTAAACTACGATACTTTAAAGAAAGCTGAAAAAGATGTAGCGGCAGTGTTAAAAGTAGTGAATGCGATTGGCGAGCTAGACCCAGACGCTAAAACGTTTGAAAAGAAAGTAATAGCTGCAAAAAAACTATACGACGCACTTACTCTTGAGCAGCAGGACTTAGTATATAACTACCGTATTTTAGAGGATCATATAAAAACATTAGGTTTATAATTAGGAGAGAGGGCAAGTCCCTCTTTTCTTTATTTATAATAAGGAAAGGAAGCGTTAATTTGTCATCTAAGAAGATACATAAAGCATGGGCTTTTGCAACCGCTGCAGTAGTTGCTCCTTGTGTTGCGGCTATACCTGCAGAAGCAGCTACAATGCCATTTATAGATATAAAAAATAGCGGGAACGAAGCAGAACTATACAAGGCAGTTAGTGAATTATATAGCCAAGGGATTGTGTTTGGGACAACTTCGACGACGTTTAGTCCTTATCAAAACTTAACGCGAGGGGAAGCGGCATACTTTTTAGCTGAAGCTCTAAAATTGGAGACAAAAAATGTAGTAAATCCTGGTTTCAGTGATGTACCAGCCTCTCATAAATATTACGGTCATATAGCCGTACTTGCTGAAAAGGGCATTATCCAAAAAGGTACAAATTATAATCCAGATCATTTTATTAAGCGAAGTCAAATGGCAAAGATGTTAACACTTGGATTTGATTTACAACATGCTACAAAATTATCTGCTCCATTTTTAGATTTTACGAAAGATAATGAAACTAATATGTATATTCAAACGTTATTAAATTATAGGATTACACAAGGTACTAGCGCGACCACTTTTTCACCTTATACAGATGTTCGACGTGGTCAAATGGCTTTATTCCTTTACCGCACTTTACAAAAAACTGAAGACGATTTCTATATAATTAGCGTTGAATAAATGTGAAGACTCACTCTTAGGTTATCTTCAATCTTTGAGTGGTTTTTTAAAAACAAAAGAGGTAAAATTAGACAATAATGGAATGCTTGTATTTGTCACCCTAAGTTGGTTGTGAAGACTGGTCGACCTTGACAATACTCCCATGATCCCTGCGTAGGTCACTTGAGGGCTATCTAGGGTTTATGATTGGACTTCATATGAATATGAACTGTGTGAAAGACAGTGACTTTGAAGGTCTCCGTGGAAACGGTAACTGTCAGGAAAACATGTGGGGGAAAGTTTGTTCCATTAGAGTACTATACATAATTAATTGAAGGAGGAGGTAGCTATGTTTAGAAAAGTAACGAGTGTTGTTGGCATGTCTCTTATTTTGCTGACTACATCATATGCTGTGCCTCTGACAAACACATCTGAAGAAGTGCTGGCAGCTAATATTGCAAAGGATGTTTCACAATCACATTGGGCAAGAAGTTCAATAGAACGTATGTTAGAAAAGCATTATATGACAAATTATCAGGATGGCTCCTTCAGACCTGAACAATCGATTACTAGGGCAGAGGCTGCAGCTGCAATTGCTCGTTCCATGCAGCTAAAACTGGATACCGATTACACTCCGAATTTTAAAGACTTATCAGCCAATCATCCGTACTATAAAGAAATCTGTGCCTTAGTGGAATTAGGAATTTTACAAAATGGCGATTGCTTCAACCCTGATGCACCTTTACAGCGAGCGCAAATAGCCAAAATGTTAACACTCGCTTATCATATTGAAGTCGATTCCCAAAATCATAGTAAGTTTAGCGATGTTAAGGATGGATATTGGGCAAAAGACTATATTGAATCACTTGCTGATGTTGGCGTTATAAAAGGAATCAACGCACAGCAATTTGCACCAAATCGATTGGTAACACGAGCGCAATTTGCTTCTTTGGTTGAAAGAAGTCTTGACTTTTCATCGAAGGTAACAAATCGCGAGGTAGCCTATGACTATTTATCCAAGTCGTATATTCCAACAAAAAATTATTCACTAAACATGTCTAATGATGTAATACGTTTAGTCAACGTCGAACGGCAAAAAAGAAAGCTACAAACCCTTACCTATGATGCAGCTTTAACACAAATTGCCGTTATTAAGGCACAGGATATGGTGAATCGACACTATTTTGAGCACGAATCACCTTACTACGGGATGCCCTGGGATTTAGCAACATTATTCGATTATCCATATACGAGCTTAGGAGAGAATATAGGAAGAAAAATTCCAACACCCGATGCCGCTGTCAAAGCATGGATGGCTTCACCAGCACACCGTGAAAACATTTTGCGAGAAAATTACACAAATACCGGGGTAGCGATTGCTGTTGATAGCAATGGATATTACTATTGGGTGCAATTATTTTCTAGCCAATAGCATGTGTGGAGCGGGATAAAGGAAATACCCGCGAAGCAGAGGAGAATACCCGAGGTAATCAAATACCACGCGAACTCCTCATAACCTTTAATGGAGAATGCTATCGGAAACGCTCATATCCAACAATTAAAAATTGAAAATACGCTAAATCTTGTAATCTATTGTGACAAAGCATAGCTTATATTACAGGAATGTTACAAAAATCCCGAATATCCATTATTTAATACCCATATTTTAACGCTGATAAACCACGAAACGTTGGTATATCAGTGTTTTTTTGTGCTCTAAAACCGTTACACAATTGAAAAATTAAAATAGCTTCTTTTATGATAGTCTATTTATAGGCAAAAAAGTTCTGAGAGGGGTATACCGAATATATGAAAAAGAAATGGTTATTACCGATTTTTGCATCTTTCATGTTATTTACAACAACTCAAATAGATAAAGCAGAAGCAGCTACAGAATCTGATGTAACTGATACAGCGTCAAAATATTTAGGTGTTCCATATCTTTATGGAGGTACAACTACTAAAGGGCTCGATTGCTCAGGATATACATCTAAAGTCTTTGCAGATTTAGGTATTGAATTAAGCCGTACATCAGGCTCACAATATCAACAAGGTACTGCAGTAGCAAAGAATGATCTTCAAGTTGGAGATTTATTATTCTTCAATACTAGTGGTAAAGGTGTCTCACATGTAGCTATTTACATGGGTGAGGGGAAAATGATCCACTCACAAACAGGTAAAGGTGTTAGTTATTCAAATTTAAACGATCCATATTATTGGGGATCTCGTTACATCGGTGCTAAACGTGTAGCAACATTTGATAGTGAACAAGCAGAAGCTGTTAAAGAAGAAGTAAAGAAAGCTGCGATTGACTTCACAGTTTATGCTTCTCGTGCTGAAGTGGCAGAGCAAATTGCTAAAGCACTTAACTTGGATACATCCGATAAAAATACGAATTTTACAGACGTAAAACCAACATATGAACATGCTGGTGCAATTGCAGCTGTATCGAAGTTAGGTATCTTTGCTGGTGATGGTAGTGGCAAATTTAATCCATCTTCACCGATAACACGTGCTCAAATCTCGAAAGTTTTAGTACATGCCTTCGGATTAAAGCAACAAGGCGATGTTGTAACATTTGCTGATGCTCCTGCAAATCATTGGGCAAATGAATTTGTTTCAATTCTTGCTTCAAATGCTATTACAGAAGGTATAGGAAATGGTAACTTCGGTTACGATGAGATGTTAAAAATATCTCAACTTCAAACATTTATTGAACGTGCACAAAAATAACAATAATAATTAAATTCCGTATTACTTAGACAAGGGCTACGTTTAAAGTAATACATTGCAAGGAAGTTCTTTTATATAATGTATAAATTGAGGAGAGTTTGCACTTGCAGGCTCTCTTCTTTTTATTAAATATACCAAAAATAGGGGTGATGCCTAGAAACAGTTGAATAGTTACATTCGTATGATAGTTTTGTCTGTGCAAGTTTGCTAAAATGTACACGAGAACAGGAAGGGAGGAAATAAGACATTGAACCTCAAAAAAGTCAGTCTTATATTATGCGTCTTATTCATTTCAGCTTCTATGTTTACAATACATAGCGCCCAAGCAAGTGGTGGGTTTGTAGATGTTCCTAAAGATCATGAAGCTTATGAAGAAATCAATTATTTAGTTAGTTTAGGTGTTGTTAAAGGATATACGGAAAATGGCAAAACGTATTATAAACCATACAACACAGTAACACGTGGACAAGTTGCCAAAATGGCTGTAATTGCATCAGGTAACCAACCACTAGTTGTCAATAAATCAAGCTTTTCCGATGTAACCGTCGGTACAGAGCTTTCAGGCTATGTAGAACGAGCTATACAGCTTGGCCTATTTAAAACAAATACTCAGGGGCAATTCTTACCGAACAAGCCTTTAACTCGTGATGAAATGAGTTATGTATTAACAAAAGCGTTTAAACTTGATACAAGTGAATATCAAAATATCGATTCTCCTTTTGTGGACGTAGGTATTACTCATCCGTACGTTACATACGTGAATACGATTTACTATAATGGTATTACTCGAGGAACGGGTCAATATTATTATCCAAATAACCAAGTGACACGTGCACAGTTTGCATTATTTGTAGCGCGTGCGAAAAGTGAAAAGTATCGTTTAGAGCTACCAGTAAAAGGTGTAGGTGTACCTGATACAAAACAGGTTATCGGTTTAATTTCTGTAACAACTGACGGATTAAATATTCGTAAATCCAAGGATTCTTCATCTACTGCTAATATTGTAGGCACTGTCAATAAAGGTGGTAAACTATCAGTCTATGCAGTTGAAGGAGACTGGTTAAAGGTTACTTATAAAGGTGCCTTTGCTTATATTTATAAAACGTATGCACAGTTTTTAGATGCAGATGGTAACGCATTAGGGAATGTCCAAAAGCAAGTTACTGCAACACAAAATCTAAATCTTTACGTAAAACCAACATCTTCTTCAAAAGTAATTACTACCATTAATAGCAAAACAAAATTACCAGTTTATAAAACAGTAAATGGCTACCATCTAACTGTAGTAAACGGTATACCAGGCTATATCGTTGCGAGTAGTACAGAGGACGTTGAAGGAGAAAAACCTCCTACTCCGGATCCACCTACAGTTTCTGGTGATGTATTAGGTCGAGTGACGGTTGACAGTTTAAATATTCGCAAAGAGGCTAACTCTACTTCTACGGTACTAGGTAAGTTGAAAAAAGGCGAATATATTCAAGTAAATAGTATTAACGGTTATTGGGCACAAGTGACTTATCAAGGTCAAAAAGGGTATGTCCATAAATCTTATATAAAGTTATTAAACCAAAATGGTAATCCATTGAAAAATCGAATTATCATTATTGATCCAGGTCACGGTGGTAAGGACCCTGGAACTGTTGTAGGTTCTTATTCAGAAAAAGCTATCACATTAAAGGTCGGCACACTTGTGAAGCAAAAGTTAGAGGCTGCAGGTGCGAAGGTATATATGACTCGTACAGGGGATACTTATCCTTCACTTCAAGACCGCGTTGACTTTACAAATGCTAATTACGGTGAAATCTTCGTAAGTATCCATGTGAACTCAGCAGCGAATACTTCTGCACAAGGTACTGAAACATATTATGCAATTTCAACAGGTGATATGTATCAAGAAGACATTGATCTTGCGACATTTGTAAATAATCAAATCGTTAATAACTTAAATATGAAAAATCGTGGTGTTAAAGAAGAGCAATACTATGTTATTCGCAACACGATTATTCCAGCCATCTTAGTCGAGCTAGGCTTCCTAACAAATAATGAAGACCGTGGCAAAATGACGAATGATCAATATGCTGAGTTATTTGCTGATTCTATCTACAAAGGAATTTCACAATACTACGCGAAAAAATAATAAAAACGGGCTACATTGTTCAATATGAACGATGTAGCTCTTTTTGTTTGATGCTTTAAATACTGAAATTCTATTATTTAGAATTTCAGTACAACAGTTTCATCTATATGATAGTTTTCCCTGTGAAATTTTGCTAATATTAATGATGGAACAAGAAGGGAGGAATTAAGACATTGTATCTCAAAAAAATCAGTCTTATATTATGCGTCCTTTTTCTTTCTGCTTCAATGTTTACAATACATAGTGCACAAGCAAGTGGCGGTTTTGTAGATGTTACGAACAAGGATGACGCATATGAAGAAATCAATTATTTAGTTAATTTAGGCGTTATTAAAGGGTATACGGAAAAGGGCAAAACGTATTATAAACCTAACAACACAGTAACGCGTGGGCAAGTTGCCAAAATGGTTGTTGTTGCTTCAGGTAACAAGCCACTAGTTGGCAAAAAATCAAACTTCTCAGATGTAGCAGTCGGCACAGAACTTTCAGGTTATGTAGAACGCGCTGTACAACTTGGCTTCTTTAAAACAAATATCAAGGGACAATTCTTACCCAACAAACCTTTAACTCGTGATGAAATGAGTTATGTATTAACAAAATCGTTTAAGCTTAATACAAGTGAATATGAAAATATCGATTCTCCTTTTGTGGACGTAGGTATAACTCATCCGTACGTTTCATATGTGAATACAATTTACTATAATGGTATTACAAAGGGAAGCAATCAAAATTATAATCCAAATGGACAAGTGACACGTAAACAATTTGCGTTATTTGTAGCGCGTGCCAAAGAAGAAAAATATCGCTTAGATATCCCTGTTAAAGGTGTAGCTGTACCTGATTCATCACAGGTTATTGGCTTAGTTACTTCAACAACTGACGGATTAAATATTCGTAAATCAAAAGATTCTTCATCTACTGCTAATATTGTTGGCACTGTCAATAAAGGTGGTAAACTATCAGTCTATGCAGTTGAGGGAGACTGGTTAAAAGTTTCCTATAAAGATACCTTTGCTTATATTTATAAAACATATGCACAGTTTTTAGATGCAAATGGTAACGCATTAGGGAATGTCCAAAAGCAAGTTACGACAACACAAAATATTAATCTTTACGTAAAACCTACCTCTTCATCAAAGGTAATTTCAACTGTGAATAGTAAAGTGAATTTGCCGGTATATAAGACGGTAAGTGGTTACCATCTAACTGTAGTGAATGGTGTACCAGGCTATATCGTGGCTAATAGTACAACGGACGTTGAAGTAGAAAAACCTTCTACTCCAGATCCAACTCCAACTCCAACTCCAACTCCAACTCCAACTCCAGATCCAACCCCACCAACAGTTTCTGGGGATCTATTAGGGCGAGTGACAGTTGATAATTTAAATATCCGCAAAGAAGCTAACTCTACTTCTACGGTAATAAGTAAGCTGAAAAAAGGCGAATATGTTCAAGTAAACAGTATTAACGGTTATTGGGCACAAGTGACTTATCAAGGTCAAAAAGGGTATGTCCATAAATCTTATATAAAGCTATTAAATCAAAAAGGTAATCCGTTGAAAGATCGAATTATCATTCTTGATCCAGGTCATGGTGGTAAGGACCCTGGAACTGTTGTAGGCTCTAATTCCGAAAAAGCTATCACATTAAAGGTCGGCACACTTGTGAAGCAAAAGCTAGAGGCAGCAGGTGCGAAGGTATATATAACTCGTACAGGGGACACATATCCTTCACTTCAAGACCGCGTGGACTTTACAAATGCAAATTACGGCGAAATCTTCGTAAGCATCCATGTAAACTCAGCAGCGAATACTTCTGCACTAGGTACTGAAACATATTATGCAATTTCAACAGGTGATATGTATCAAGAGGACATTGATCTTGCAAAATTTGTAAACACTCAAATCGTTAATAACTTAAACATGAAAAATCGTGGTGTTAAAGAAGAACAATACTACGTAATTCGCAACACGATTATTCCAGCCATCTTAGTTGAGCTAGGCTTCCTAACGAATGATGAAGATCGAGCTAAAATGACAAATGATCAATATGTTGAGTTATTCGCAGAATCTATCTACAAAGGAATTTCAGAATATTACTCAAAACAATAATAATGAAGAGCTATATCGTTCAATAGTGAATGATGTAGCTCTTTTTGTTTGATAAGTTTATCAGTCCAATTGATTTAGCATTTCGGGTTCATAGATTTCTATAATTTAGAATTTTAGTATAATAATTTCATCTATAATGGTTTTGCCTGTGAAATTTTGTTAATATTAATGATAGAACAAGAAGGGAGGAAATAAGACATTGTATCTTAAAAAAATTAGTCTTATTTTATGCGTCCTTTTTCTTTCTGCTTCAATGTTTACAATACATAGTGCACAAGCAAGTGGTGGTTTTGTAGATGTTACGAACAAGGATGACGCATATGAAGAAATCAATTATTTAGTTAATTTAGGTGTTATTAAAGGGTATAAAGAAAAGGGGAAAACGTATTATAAACCTAACAACACAGTAACGCGTGGACAAGTTGCCAAAATGGTTGTTGTTGCTTCGGGTAACAAGCCATTAGTTGGCAAAAAATCAAACTTTTCAGATGTAGCAGTCGGTACAGAGCTTTCAGGTTATGTAGAACGTGCTGTACAACTTGGCTTCTTTAAAACAAATACAAAGGGACAATTTTTACCAAACAAACCTTTAACTCGTGATGAAATGAGTTATGTATTAACAAACGCGTTTAAGCTCGATACAAGTGATCATGAAAATATCGATTCTCCTTTTGTAGACGTAGGTATAACTCATCCGTACGTTTCATACGTGAATACGATTTACTATAATGGTATTTCAAAGGGAAGCAATCAAAATTATAATCCAAATGGACAAGTGACACGTAAACAGTTTGCGTTATTTGTAGCGCGTGCCAAAGATGAAAAATATCGCTTAGATATACCTACTAAAGGTGTAACTGTACCTGATTCATCACAAGTCATTGGCTTAGGTTCTGTAACAACTGACGGATTAAATATTCGTAAATCCAAGGATTCTTCATCTACTGCTAATATTGTAGGCACTGTCAATAAAGGTGGTAAACTATCAGTCTATGCAGTTGAAGGAGACTGGTTAAAAGTTTCCTATAAAGATACCTTTGCTTATATTTATAAAACGTATGCACAGTTTTTAGATGCTGACGGTAACGCATTAGGGAATGTCCAAAAGCAAGTTAAGACAACACAAAATATTAATCTTTACGTAAAACCAACTTCTTCATCAAAGATAATTTCAACTGTGAATAGTAAAGTGAATTTGCCGGTATATAAGACGGTAAGTGGTTACTATCTAACTGTAGTGAATGGTGTACCAGGTTATATCGTGGCTAATAGTACGGAGGACGTTGAAGTAGATAAACCTTCTACTCCAGACCCAACTCCGACTCCACCAACAGTTTCTGGGGATCTATTAGGTCGAGTGACGGTTGACAGTTTAAATATCCGTAAAGAAGCTAACTCTACTTCTGCGGTGGTAAGCAAGTTAAAAAAGGGCGAATATGTTCAAGTGAACAGTATTAACGGTTATTGGGCACAAGTTACTTATCAAGGTCAAGAAGGGTATGTCCATAAATCTTATTTAAAGTTATTAAATCAAAGTGGTAATCCGTTAAAAGATCGAATTATCATTATTGATCCAGGTCATGGTGGTAGTGACGTTGGAACCCTTTACGATAAAATTTACGAAAAAGATATAACATTAAAGGTTAGTACTCTAGTAAAGGATAAATTAGAGGCAGCAGGTGCAAAGGTATTGATGCCTCGTACTGGAGATACGTTTTCTCCGCCACAAAAACATATTGACTTTGCACATGCTAACTACGGTGAAATCTTCGTAAGTATCCATGTGAACTCAGCAAAGAATACTGATGCAAAAGGTACCGAAACGTATTACGCTAAAACACCAGGTGATATGTATCAAGAAGACATTGATCTAGCGACATTTGTAAACAATCAAATCGTTAAAAACGTAAATATGAAAGATCGTAAGGTCAAAGAAATGAAATACATTGTAATTGCTAATACGAATATTCCGGCCATCTTAGTCGAGCTAGGCTTCCTATCAAATAATGAAGACCGCGCTAAACTGACAGATGATCAACAACTTGAGTTATTCGCTGAATCTATTTACAAAGGAATTTTAGAATATTACTCAAAACAATAATAATGAAGAGCTACATCGTTCAAAAGTGAACGAAGTAGCTCTTTTTGTTTGATTAGTAGTATTAAAAGAATTTTATCGGCGAAGCGAACACCTTTAGCGGCGGAAATCACAAGTTTATCGGCGAAGCGAGCACCTTTAGCGGCGGAAATCACAAGTTTAGCGGCGAAACGAACCCTTTTAGCGGCGGAAAACACAGGTTTATCGGCGATAAATGCACTTCCACCAACGAAATACATAAGGTCTACCAACGATAAAAAACATCCCGATCAGCACACTAAAAAATCAACTTTCACCTAGTAATTACTTTGAATTCGCATAAAGTGTTCTATTTACGAATTGGGCAAAGTTTTGACGTGTCACTGTGCCAGCTGGTTTGAATGTATTATCCGCATAGCCAGTAGTGATGCCAAGTGCATATAAAGCTTGAACATCTTTATAATATGCATGAGATGTCGGCACATCAGAGAAAGTATTCTTCGTAAAACCTTGTAGTTTGAAGCCGTTGACAAGTGCTCGTGCCATGGCACCGCGGGTCATTGGCTGATGGGCATTGATTTTGCCATCCTCTAATGCAATTATGCCATAGCGTAAGCCTGTTGCTAAAACGGCATAGCCGTAGTCACCTGCTTTCATGTCACTTGCATTTAAGGTAACTGAGCTCGATGCTGGAATCCCTAATGCTCGCAAAACCATCTCTGTTGCTTGCAGGCGAGTCAATGTACTTTGTGGATTAAATTTCCCATTAGATCCTTTCACAATGCCTAACGCATATAAGTTTTTTATATCATAATAGGCACCATTCGATGAAGAAACATCTGGGAAGAATGGAGCGGAAGCAATTGTTGCTTTATTGGAACCTTTTGCGCGTGTGAGCGTTTTAATTTCTGCAATCGTTGCAAATTTTTCATCAGCATTTTTGCGGTCATCGCGCCCCTCTATAAAGGATGTACGTATCGTATATGTTCCAGCAGCTAAATCGCCAGGCATAGAAATTTGATATTTTTCCGCATGCGTACTAATGTCTTTTTGATCAGCATTGTTTGTTGTGGAATCGGCAGCAAGTCCTGGAATGTAACGTTCATGTCCACTACCTACAACTTTATCGTTTGCGTCTAAAATTTCTACTTTCAATGTACCACGTGCAGGCACATTACCATTGTTTTTAACCGTTACAGTGGAGTAGAAAACGAATTTACCAGACGGTGCTACATAACTTTGCACCCCGTCAGAGTAAAGCGAAAGGTTATAACGGCGGTGCTCATAGCCTTTATGATTTTCGGCTACCCAATTTAAAGCATGTTTCATTAATACTTGTGCATCTTTGTCACCATTAGTTGTTGAATAGGCAGCACCATTTTCGTTATTCTGCCAATCCGCTTTAACATCAATATTAATATAATCATAGATTTTGAATCCAATTTGAACAACTCTGCCTTTACCGTATTCGATCGCATGGGCTGCACCAAATTCATTTTTTTTCATTGTTTTAGGCTTGTCTGTGTAATTGTAATCTGAGAAATATAAAATAGGTGTTGCCGATCCACCTTGCCAAGGCTTCATGACTTCTACCCAATCACGATCTGTTTTTGTAAGAGTAAGCTTGCTTTTGCCAAGCTCTTTTGTTGTATTTTGAATAATTGGATGAACAGTATTTATATTGCTTATAGTAGAGTTTCCTAACACAATATCGTCAATAAAACGTGAATTGAAAACTTCAGTTAAATTATCCCACTCCATTACCCAAGAATCGACATCATAGATCAATGGAGAGAGATCCATTTGACCAGGTTTAGGGAATTTTGCGGATTCATTACGTGCTGTCTGGAAGGCAAAAATTGCACCACCGCCATTTCGAACGTACATTTTGACATTTTCGCGTTGCTGATGATTCATCATGACTGTATAGGCAAAGACGATTGCATCATATTGACTTAAATTTTCTAGATTATTTAAGTCTCTCTCATAAATTTTCTCTACTTGAAATCCTTGTTGCTGATAGAGAAGAAAAGATTTAAGTTCCTTATTATATGTAGAGCTATAGTCAACTTTTTCAGAAACAAATTGGCCATTAAATGTTCCAGCTGGGTGTGTAGTATTGGCATATTTTTCGCTACTTTCAGAGAAAACGACACCAATTTTCTGTGCAGCATTAGCTTGTGTTGGTGTTAAAAAAACTACAAGCATAAAAGAGCATGCTACGAGTAGTGAAATGAATAATTTCTTCATTAAATCCACATCCTTATTTTGTATTTGTCTTCAATTGCGCGATTGCATCCCTGATTTTGAATAGTGTTTGAACCAATTGACCCCTTTCAAATTTTAAGAAATTTGCACTACTTACTTATATTACATCTAAATAATGGATGTATCATTAAAATTTGGATTTTAGCTGAGGGTTTAGTACAGAATTTTTGGAAGGTATTGTAAATCTGGTTAGGTTTAAGTTGTGTTACAGAGGGGACAAGCTTTAGGGAAAGCAATGCAAGCGATTCTGGATGTGAAATCGTTGTATAATTTTATATAAAATCAATTCATTCCTTTCTATAAGTCTACCTGTATTTATGATATAATAACTCTTGTTTTGCTTAGTAAATAAAAGAATAAACAATTATGATTCGCGATAGAGGAGGGCAATCACATCTTCTTAGATGTATGACATTTATGAATAAACTGAAACAAACTTTTGCAAAGGTCAACAAAATTGATACGTTTTCGCCGTATTTCTTTTTACCTTTTGTATTAATGCTCTATTTTTTTACAAGTCTATTTGATTTCCATCGATTTGAATTATTTAACTTACGTGTATCAATTTGGCCAGCGGTATTTTTAGCAGTAATATGCTACTACATCGGTGTGTACATTATTGATAAGTTACAATGGACAATCCCATCATTTGGTTTATCCTTCTTTGGAAAATATGTTGTTCATTTTATAGTTTTTTTAACTGTACTTGGTTTAGTTTCATATGTAATAATGATGATTTCCGGTGGTGGATTAGGAATTTCTGATGAATCTAATCGACGTAACCTTGATCCAAAATTAAACTTCTTTGCCCAATTATTATGGTATGGAGTTTTACTGCTAATATCATATAAAATGATTTTAGAAAAAAACATCACATGGAAAAAAACATTGATCTACGGCTCCGTCTATGCTGCTGTAATGTTCTTATTCCTATTAATGGGTTACCGTACACCATTAATCATTATGTTATTTACTGGTATTATCATTTTCCATTACGTTGTAAAACGTGTGAAATTAACATGGTTCCTTACTGCTCTGTTTGTTATTGGAGTAGCTTTCTCGATGTTTGGTTTCTTACGTGTTGTAACAGAGGATACAACGAAGGAATTCAATAGCCGTGAACAACCAGATGTAGAATTAACTGAAACAGAAAAGGAAAAACTGTTAACTGTTGAGCAGAAAGTTAACTTAACACCAAAATGGATTCGTTCAATAAATGGTGAGAGTGTAACTGGCCATATTGTTTTAAGTAAAATTATCGAATATACGCAGCAGGAAGGCTATCTAAATGGAGAAATCCATGCTGGTATCTTAAGTACAGTTTTACCAGGTGAACAAGTGTCACCACGTATGAAAGTAACAGAAGTTGTAAACTCTCTAAGCAAAGCTGAAGGTAAATATATTACACGTCCTAACAGAACAACAACACCAACGTTTATCGGTCAATTATTCTTAGATGGCGGATATCTACTTGTAGCGGTTGGTTTCTTATTATATGGCGTATTAATCTCATTAATATATAATAAAGTGAAGCAAGGCGGTATTCGTAGCTTCCACTCAGTAGCTTATGCATTTGTCATTACTTTATTTACAGTGTCTATGCATACGGGCTTACTTGATTTAATCTTTGTTTTAATGCTTGGCTTTGTCATAATTGCGTCAGCGATTATTAAAACGGATAAGAAAAAGGTTTCATATTAACAATAAAAGAGATGTCTCAAATATTATTTGAGACATCTTTTTTTTATTAAGTGTTCTAATCCGTCAGTTCGCAGGTTTAATCCGTCGCTGGAGCGTATCTATCCGTCATTGCAGGTTCAATCCGTCGCTCAAGCGTGTCTATCCGTCAGTTGACAGGTTCAATCCGTCGCTCGAGCGTGTCTATCCGTCAGTTGACAGGTTCAATCCGTCGCTGGGGCGTATCTATCCGTCAGTTGGCAGGTTCAATCCGTCGCTGGGGCGTATCTATCCGTCATTGCAGGTTCAATCCGTCGCTCGAGCGTGTCTATCCGTCAGTTGGCAGGTTCAATCCGTCGCTGGGGCGTATCTATCCGTCATTGCAGGTTCAATCCGTCGCTGGGGCGTATCTATCCATCAGTTCGCATGTTAATACCGTCGCTTCGCTTTTGCACAGATACATTGCTGAAGTTTCGTTTTATCACTACAAATTAGAGTGACATGCTAGAAAATATACTTTAAGACACCATAATTTCATTGCCATAAATAACTTTCCAACAACAAAAAAAGTCGTCCTAACGTTATAGGACGACTTCTTTTTTATTTTACTGTATTGATTACTTGTACATAGTCTTTGCTTACGAAAGCTTTTCCTGTATACAGTTTATCAGAAAGGACTTCATACCAGCCGTTTGTAGCAGAGCTTGTAATGATAACTGGCATACCACTTCGTGCATATGTGAATAGTGGGTTAAAGCTAACAGCTGCGCCTGTACGAACATTCAAGCCGGTTGTTGTTGTTAGACCGATTGTGTATGGATTATTGGCGTCCTTAAAGCCTAACGCCTTTTCAGCACGGTAATAGTGTCCTGCGATTTTTGCACCCCAGAATGGATCAGAAGCGTATTTTACGTTAAAGCCAAGAGCTTTTGAACCAACTACTGCACCGTTAGAGAAGTTTTTACCAGGTGAACCGCCTGGAGTAATGTAGTTTGGTTGTAGGAATTTATCAACAAGCTCATTGATATTGTCAGCTACACTATCAAACTTTTTGTTTAGTGGGTTTGTGTCATATACGTATAAACCGAATAGGTTATTTAAGTTTTGTGCATGATCACTCATACCATAAGCACTCTCATGTTGAGCAAGGGATAAAATAAGCATAGCGTTAATTTGGGATTTTGCTTCCACATCTTTTAATGTTTGCCCCAAACCTATTAACTTACTTTTCTTTGTAGCATCTTTATAAAGGCTGGCTCCTGTACTCTCAACTTCTGCTAGCTTATTCATAATATAAGCATCAATTTCTTGTGCTGTATATTGTGTTTGGGCACGGGCAGGTAAATACTGATAGTAGTTATAGGCATCACCTTTAGAAGAGCCACTGCCATTTGTGAAATAAATACCGTTCCAGCTATAGTATTTTTCGCCTGGCTTCATGAATGATGGCGCCTTTCCGAAAACATAGCTAGAAGAATACTTATTTGTATTGTAATCGTAGAGTGTATGTTTAATTTCACCATTTTCATTCGAATAGTAAGAACGACCTTTGCTCATTGAAAATGGGATTAATGTAACATCAGCGTGTTTTAAGTAGCCGACTTGACCAGCTAATCGAACTTTTACTTGTGTTGCATCACTACTTAAGTATTCCATTTCTGTATTAGCTGCAACCGCAATTGCGTCATTAATTGTTTCAGATTTTAGTGCTACATAATTGTTTGTAACAACGTAGCCTGAAGACATTTTTACAATTTTATCACTTTGAACGATAACCTGTGTGTTTTTTGTTACAGCCTTCTCAGCAGCTTCAAAGGTAGAAAAACCTTGATTACCAACTAGTATGCCGTTTGAAATTTCCTTAATAGCGTATTTAGAGGAGCCGGTATTTGTATCGCCACCGTCAGTATTACCACCGTTTGAGTTACCATTGTTTGATTCACCAGCATCTGGATCGTTAGCAAGTTGCATTAAACGTAGAATAAACGAAGATGCTTGTCCAATAGTCGCATTTTTTTCAGGCATAAAGTTGCCATTAGAGCCTTGAATGATTCCTAGTTGCGCACCTATAGCTACGGCTTGACGGTAGTCTTTAAATATAGCTGCATTATCTTTAAAGGTAATAGAAGATGTACCTTTAGGAATGTTTAAATAATCAATAGCTCTCTCAAGCATAACTGCCATATGCTGTCTTGAAATAACGGCATTAGGTTTAAATGAACCATCTCCGTAGCCAGTAATAATTCCAGCTGAAGCAGCAAGCTTAATATCCTTTGCATGTAAATATGTATCTGGGACATCTTTAAAGACTATGTCGCTTGTCGTCTCGAGATTCATAGCTTTAGCTAAATAAGAAGCAAACTCTCCGCGTGTCACATTGTCGTTTGGACGATAACTTCCATTTGTATCTTTTACTAATGCATTTTTAGAAATTAAATAACGAAGACCCTGTTCATGTGAATGCCCTGTCAGTTCGTCAGCAGATGCCAGCTGTGGTTGCCAAAGAAGCATGCCGATTACTGTCATGAGCAAAGCAATGATTGATAGTTTTTTCATATTTTACCCTCCTAGACTTCTACCTCATTTTAACAAAGTTATAGAGTAACGATAAGGGTCAAATGTTAGAAAAATCCTAAAATGAGACTATATAAATAGTTTTCTTGACAATATATTTAAAACTGGAAAATAGCTTAAATGTTCCATGGATATTTTGGCATATTTTTGATAGTGTTATAGAAGTAAAACATGTGAAGGGAGAGTTGAGAGCTCCATATTACTCAGGAGCGCAAAAAAAATGAAAAAAATAGCGAAAAATTTACTAGTTTTAGTTGTATTATTGTCAATGGTTGTAAGTCCGTTAAATGCTTATGCAGCCCAAACGGTCAAAAAGGATTATCCATTATCGCATGGTGTGCAGTATAAACAATATACATACAGCAGTACCAATACAAACTCTATTAATCATCTTGCTATTAATGTAGATGAAACGACAGAAGTACAATTAGGTATGCCCGCAAATGTCAATGGCAGAGAATCGACAGTAGCAAATGCTAATCGTAATTCTCGCGAGGGGAATCGTGTAGTTGGTGCTATTAATGCAAGTTTCTTCGATATGTCTGCAGGTTTCCCATTATTTTTACTAAGTAAAGATAATGTTATTTTAAACGGTGGTGCTGTTTCTAACGGCTCTGATGAATATATGAATGTCCCTACAGCTTTTGGGGTTGCAGCAGATGGCAGTGGTGTCATTGATTATTTTGATTTTAATGTAACACTTTCTCACAAAGGCACAGACTATAAAATGTCAGGAATGAATCGTGCTCGTAATATATATGAGGGAATTGTTTACACACCACAATTTTATAGTAAAACAACAAATACAAATGAATATGGCTTTGAAATCGTAGTAGATACAGGAGCTCCGATTACTGAAAATAAATTCGGTCAAACATTAACAGGGAAAGTTACACAAATTACACCTTATGGATCAAAAGAAAAAATATCCATCCCTTCAACGGGCTTTGTTGTATCTTTACAAGGTGGAGATTGGCACAGTAAGCTAAGCCAAATTGCGCTTGGGGATGAGCTGAGTGTTAACTTCTCGATTGATCAGCTTTGGCAGAATGCGAAATTTATCTTGGCAAGTGGTCCGTATTTAGTAAAAGATAATAAACCTTATATTATGATGAGCACATCTAGTCAACGTGCAAAAGAGGTAACAGCACGTACTGTTGTAGCGACAAGTAATAATGGAAAAACAGTACACCTTATTACGGTGGATGGAAAACAAAAACATAGTGCAGGGATGAATATGGTTCAGCTTGCTAACTATTTAGTGTCGCTTGGTGTTGAACGAGCAATTAACCTAGATGGCGGCGGCTCAACAACGATGGGCATTCGAAATTACGGTAATAATAATGTCGTATTAGCGAACCTACCATTAAATTCAGGCAATGCGCAACGTCTTGTGTCCGCTACATTACAAGCTGTAAGTACGGCACCAACTGGCAAAGGCGCAAAAATTGAATATACGAACAGTACAAGCCATGCAACTCTTTTAGCAGGTGCTTCGTCTAGTATAGCAGTAAAATATATTTTAGATGAAAACTATAATGCGCTACCATTAGACGGTCATGTATCGCTAACATCTGAGAATAATACTTTAAAAGTTAACGGCTTGAGCTATACTTCAACGACAGCTGGCAATGATCGTATTTTCATCAACCACGATGGCACACCCGTTCAATCATTCCAAGTGAAAGTAGTAGATGCTCCTGCAACATTGAACATTGAACCAAAATCAAAATCAGTGGGCGCCGGTGAAACGGTTAAATTCACTATGGATGCAAAGGACGAGGGTGGCAAACCTCTAGTTTATAATGCATCACAGGTGAAATGGTCTGTAGAAGGTAATATCGGTACCATTACTAGTGATGGTAAGTTTACGGCTCAAAATCCGGGTGCTACTGGTAAAGTAGTAGCGACTTTAGGAACAAAACATGTTGAGGCTAATGTGACTGTAGCAAAAGCGGCGTTGTTTAAAGATATTCCAAGTAACTATGTGTACTATAAAGAAATTGAGTATTTAACAAAAAATAAAATCATTACAGGTCAAGCAGATGGCACATTTAGACCAAATGACAAACTTACACGTGCACACGCAGCAGTTATTATTAGTCGCGCACTTGATTTAAAAACATCAAATGTCAAAAATCCAGGCTTTAAAGATATTCCTGCGAGTCACATGTATTATAAACAAATCGCAGCTGTAGTCGAGGCTGGTATTATGAGCGGTAAAGGCAACAATACCTTTGATCCAAATGGTACTTTAACAAGAGCACAAATGGCGAAGGTTGTAGCATTAGCTTATAATTTAAAAGGAACAAGCAGCATTAACTTTAAAGATGTATCAAAGGATCATTGGGCATATTCATATGTTCAGCAGTTAGCTGCAAATAAAATTACAACTGGCTATGGTGATAACACCTTTAAGCCAAATGAAGCGATTAGTCGCGCTCATTTTGGATTATTCCTTTACAGAGCAATCAATCCATAATAGTAGTCCTAAAGATAGAACTTTGCATTTAAAAAATAGCAAACTAGTAGTTTTACACCTAGTTTGCTATTTTTCTCTTTAAATATTTATTTGATATTTAATAATAACTGTTGATTTGAGTGAAGACTGGGCGACTCATTGGATGCCTCAGGAAAGCACCTATCTGCAACGCACATCAACCATGTTATAGTAATGAGCCAATTTTCACTTTAATAGAAGACTAGTAGTGACTTTTGAAGCTCATCTTATTTTCACTATTTTTAAAAAGAACGAAAATGTTCAATTGTGGTATAATCTCAGTATTAAAAAGTAAAAGGATGTTTTTTAATGAAAATAGGCATTGTGGGGAATTACGGCAATGATAATAATGGTGATGAATCAATATTATACGGCATTCTTCAACAAGTAAAACAAACATTTTCGGTAACTAGTGATGACATTACCGTTTTTAGTAATAATACACAACAAACATCCGAACGTTACGGGGTACATAGCTATCCATTGTATTACAGAAAGAGTAACTTATTTAAAACGTTTATCCATACCTATAATAACAATAAACAATATGTATCAAAATTTGACCTCCTCATCATTGGTGGTGGTGGTATTTTAATGGATTTTTATAAACGTGAGGCTCACCTGTATGGGGCGTATGCAATGATGGCAAAACAAAGTAATGTTCCCTACGTTATTTACGGATGTGGCGCTGGACCGCTAGATACGATTTCCGGGAAAATTAGTATTCGCGTAATGTGTCGTTATGCAGCAAGTATCTCTGTACGTGATCCCCAGTCTAAAAAGCTATTGCATAGTATTGGGGTGAAAAAGCCAATAGATATTATTGGTGATCCTGCATTTACATTAAAAGGTGATCGTCAACATTACGCCGAAAAACCAATTAAAATAGGTGTATCAGCGGTTCCGTACTATAATGCAAACTATTGGCCAGAAGGAAATGTTGAAAAATATGATGCGTACGTTACAGGTATGGCGAAAAATCTAGATCATGTGATTTCTGAGCACAATGTCAAAATTACATTTTTTGCTACGAAATTCCCGCAAGACGTCACTGTGACGAAGGATATTCAGAAAAAAATGCAACAACGTGCGCATACTGAAATTATTGATGAAAATTTGGTGCCAGAGCGATTACTTGATATAACGGAGGAGCAGGATATTATTATCGGTACACGACTGCACTCGCTTATTTTGGCAACAAATTCGGAAACTCCAATTATTGCGATATCCTATCATACAAAAGTACAGGATTTTATGTCCTTTGTGGGCGCATCAGATCGTTGCTTACAAATGCAGGATATAGAAGATAATGAGAATGTTCTATCTACATTAGTTGGCAAACTAAGTAGCAATTGGGAGCAATCGATTGCGGAGACGAAACAAATTGCTACCCATATTCATAAAGAGGCCATGCGTGGTCAGGAATTAATGAAAAAGGCAGTGACACGTCTATGAAAAAAATACTCGTCATTAGTAATATGTATCCAACACCTGATCATTTATCATTCGGTATTTTTGTGAAAAACCAAGTCACTGCACTTGAAAAAGCAGGACTAGACGTAGATATATCTGTAAATACTAATCCGGCAACAGGTAAGAAAAATACCATTATGAAATATACAAAATGGGGTTTATCGACATTGACGAAAGGCTTTAAAAACAGAAAGTCTATTGATGTCACACATGCACATTATGTGTTTCCATCTGGTATGTTGTCGCTCTTATTAAAGAAAATGTTTGGTATTCCCTTTATCGTTACAGCTCATGGTGGCGATATTGAGCGCATGGCAAAGAAGAACACAAGAATTCGCAATTGGACAGCGAGTATTTTACGTGAAAGTGAACATGTTATCGCAGTAGGTCCTGTCTTAGCTCAACAAATTGAACAAGATTTTGGCATTGAAAAAGGTAAAATCTCTGTCGTTAGTATGGGTGTGAATCGTGAGGTTTTCACAAAAGGAAATCAAGAAGCGATATGCAAAGAACTGCAATTAGCAACTGAGCCATTCAGATTTTTATTTGTAGGAAATGTTATTAAACAAAAAGGCGTTGAAGAGCTGTTACAGGCTTTCCAAATGCTAAAAACAAAAGTATCTCGTCCTGTAGAGTTAAATATTGTAGGTTCTAGAAGAGATCAATCGTTTTTCCAATCCTTGCAACCATTAATCAGTGAAGACGTCAAATTTATAGATCCACTAAAACAACAAGAACTAGTAAAGTGGTTCCAAGCAAGTGATGTCTTTGTATTACCATCCCATTTAGAAGGATTTGGATTAGTGGCATTAGAGGCATTAGCGACAGATACACCTGTTATTGCTTCAAATGTAGGCGGACTTGTATCGTTGCTTGGAGAAGGCGCAGGGCATTTAGTGGAGCCCGAAAATGCGATGGTTTTATCTGAGGAGATGCTGCGTGCCGTGAACACGCCAACAGAACAATATATGAATCGTGAAGCGGTCGACAAAGTATTAGCCATTCACGATGAAAAAAATATAACAGCTCGTTGTATTGAGATTTATAAGTCGGCCATTGAAGGTAGGGATGGCTTATGAAAAATTTTTTAAAAGTAATCGGAGCGGTTGCGATTATTAATATTGTAGCTCGTGTTTTTGGATTCTTACGCGAAGTGATTATTGGTTCTCAATATGGTAGTAGCCATATTGCTGATAGTATTTTCACAGCTTATACAATTCCAAATTTTTTATATCTAGTCGTAGGTGGTGCATTCACTACTGCTGTCATCACGATTTATAATCGGGAAACAACGGACCGTGCACTATTTGTCAAACAGTCCTTTACAATTGTTTTGTTAACCGTTTCCGTTATGACCATTGTCATGTTAGCATTCACGAATCCGATTATGGACATGTTTAATCAAGCTAAAGCTGAGAAGGGTAAATTAAGTCAAAGTGATTTAGAGTTAGCTAAAAATCTATATTATTGGATGATGCCATCGTCAATCTTACTCGTATTATCCTCATGGTATAGTGGATTGTTAAACGCAAATCATAAGTTTCATTTGTCCAGTTTTGCCATTTTAATTTATAATGCAGTGTTTTTATTAATTGCTGTAGTTTTATCTAATATTGAGGGTATCGGTGCAATTGGATATGGGATTAGTGCATTAGCAAGTGCGATCATAATGATATACTTCTTAATTGCCGGCTATCGTAAAATGGGTTCGTTTAAGGTTGGTTTTTCATTTGAACGAAATAGTGCATCAAAACAATTGTGGGTAATGATCTTACCGATTATGCTCGGTGGCGCTACCATTCAACTTTATGCGTTATTACAGCGTGTTTTTGCAGGGATGTTATCTGATGGGGCAGTAGCTTCTGTAAACTATGCCTCAAGGCTAATGCAATTCCCACAAGCCATTTTAATTACAGCAGTAACGACTGTTATCTTCCCGATTTTGAGTAAAAAAGAGGGGGAGAATGACCATGCTTCCATAAAAAGCTTATACTCAAAAGGGTTACATTATCTATTATTGTTACTTTATCCTGTAACAATCTACTCATATTTTTACTCAGAGAATCTAATACAGGTTGTTTATCAACGAGGTAATTTTGATGAACTTTCAACGGCAATTACTACACCAGTAATGGCAATCTTCTGTTTATCGATGTATTTTTTAGCCGCAAACATGTATATAACGCGCTTTTATTATGCAAAGGGTGACTCAATGGCACCTGTTGTCTTTAGCATAATCAATGTATTTGCTGTTAATATTGCTGTTATTATGCTACTTGTTGACAAGTGTGGAGCAGAGGCAATTGCCTGGGGTACATTTGTAAGTTCAGTAACAAACTTTATTATGCTGATTGTTTATGCAGGCTTTAAATATGACCTGAAAATGGGGATCTTCAGCAAAGAGCTTCAATTT
Source organism: Lysinibacillus sp. NPDC058147 (assembly GCF_042884205.1). Lineage (NCBI taxonomy): Bacteria > Bacillati > Bacillota > Bacilli > Caryophanales > Bacillaceae > Lysinibacillus > Lysinibacillus sp. NPDC058147. Next base: position 73,497 of record NZ_JBHVUJ010000007.1, on the reverse strand, counting down.
TTCAGAGCAGTTCCACCAATGATCATTATCACAGTTGTTTTGTATTTTTCAAGTAAATATTTAGTATTTAGCAACATGTATATAAATTTCATTGTAAGCCTTGTTATTTTTAGTGCAGTAGTTGTTGGCTCGTACTTATTATTTGGCGTGAAGGAAGTAAAAGAATACGGCAATAAATTAAAACGGAAGTTTTCTAAATAATAGAGAAGTGGGAATCTAAGCAAGAATTAGATACCCACTTTTTTATTTTGTTCAATGGACACTAAAGTTACTAGCTGCAAAAAAGTTGTTATTTTTATAATATTTTATAGTGAAAATAAAGGAGCTGTATTATAATTAGTTTTAACTTACTTTCAGTAAATATCTTTTGTAACGTAAGTGAAACGGCAGTTACAGAAGTTTCCACTTATATAGGTGGTGTGATAAATGCGGATTTAAGTTAAGTGGGTATCCGAAGAGCTGTTGAAATAGAGGAACTCAGTTTAAGAACGCCACGTCCTGTGGTAATTTATCTGTGAGAAAGCATAGCAGCAAAAGGAACAACACACGATTGAGTGACCAACATAATGCTGCTGCCGCTACGTTATCACTACGCTTTCGCGCAAAAAACATCTGTCGGCCCTCGTGCATGCCTAAACATAAAGCCGATTCCGGACGCAATTATGCCGAGGCATAATTAATTCAGTGTGGAATTTTTTATGAACATATGGATAATATCGCATTGCTCTGTATGCATAAAGGACTAAGTCTACTACAAATTATGATAAGGGAGGAAGTATGGCAAGAGGTAGGAAGGTTAATTCAAATGGTGAACGAAGTAAACAATTATTGCTTGAAAAGGCTTTGGAGTTATTTTCTGAAAAAGGTTATCACAATACAAAAATTAGTGATATTGTAAAAGCCGCTAATGTAACTCAGCCAACTTTTTATTTATATTTTGAAAGCAAGGACTCTCTTTACAGCGATCTGAATGAACGATTTCAACGTGGATTTGATGCAATTATGAGTAAACAATCAGAAGAAGTTGAAAAGGGATTAGACGGCTTTGCTCGAGAGCTAAAACAAAAAATACATATGTTATTCGTTTACATAATTGAAAACCCGAAATTAACAAAAATTGGACTATTTGAATCTGAACAGTCACTTGTAGTTAAATCTCAACTTACACAGCAATTTACTCACCTTATACATCGTTATGATTGTGCCCATGTATTACAATCATTTTGTACAGACATTCATATAATTGTAGATAGTTTTGTAGGATCCTTTGAGCGTTTAATATTAACTAATTTACTTGAACAAAAAAAACAGCCATGCGAGTTAGCGAGCGATTTAGTTCATTTATACTTTTTAAGAGAAAAAAATTCCTCTCACCATCTAAGGTGAGAGGAATTTTTTATTTCTTAACTGTAATATGAAGATATGCGCCTTTTTTAAGTTTATTGCCCGATTCTTTTTGGATAGATGGATGAACAAGTAGCATATACTCTTGCCCGCTATTTAATGGTTTTGATGGAGTAACAAGTAATGAACTACCATCGACTTTTGCAGTAATTGGTACTTCGTTACCGCCTAAAGCGACAAGCTGTACACTGTCTTTAGCAATCTGCGAAGAGAGTGCTTGTGAGAATTTCACCGTAAATGTTTTAGATGTTGGTACATTTTTTAAGCTTGCAAGCTCTTTATAATTTGTATATTGCGCTTTAATTGCATCATAATGTGCCTGGAATATAGGCGCAGTCTTTGTTTGGACGTTTGGCTTTACCCCAACCTCATTAATCGTTTTCCCTAAAGGACCTGTAAAATTACCGATAGTAAGCTTTAAATAGCTTCCATCTTGCAATTCAAAAAAGCCCTGCATACAGCCTTTTCCATACGTAGTTTCTCCATATAAAATAGCAGATTGCTGATCTTGTAATGTTGCTGATAACATTTCAGAGGCACTAGCACTATAGCGATTTACGAGAATACGTGTATCGGCCGGGAATTTTTCGTTTTGTTTGACTGCAGGTATTTTATAAGATGCATGTGCTTCTTCTAATAAATACGCAATTTTTGCGTTCGGGAATAGCCCTGCAATCTCCTCAGCTGTTGATACATAGCCGCCACCATTGTTTTGTAAATCAAATATAAAAGAGGTTGCACCACGCTGTTTTAATTGAATAAGTGCATCTTTGACAAGCTTTGTACCGTCTTCTGAGAAGGATGACATAGCAATATATCCAACATCCCCAAATAGTAATGTAGATTCCACATTCGGCAATGTGAATTTTTTTCGTGTAATGGTTGTATTAGAAGTTGTACCATCTGCATGTTTGAATGTCACTTCTATTTTAGTATCTTCATCACCAATTAATAGGGATGAGACTTCTTGTGTAGAGCTTCCTACTACGGATTTCCCGTTAATGGCAGTAATAATGTCTCCAGCAACTACACCGGCATTAGATGCACCGCTATTCTCAAACACTTGTAAAATATGAATGCCATCTTCATGTTCTTCGATGATTACACCAATCCCGATCGTTGATAGCTCGATGCTATTTATAAATTCTTCAAATTCCTTTTTCGTAAAATAGGTAGAATAAGGGTCAAGCAGATCAATGATTTCAGGAATTGTTTTAGCTTTCTGCAAATTTCCATGGATAGTTCCAACATAATTTTCCTCAATTATTGCCTTGATATCCTTTACAAGCTGTTGTTCATTGCTCGCAGCAGAAGCGTTTGTAAATGAAAAGATGAAAAAGCTTAGAACGAATACAAAAGACCACAATACTTTTTTCATGGGACACCTCTTTTCTAATTACTTTTATTATACATGAATTTCCATATAACCGTGAATAGGAAAAGGAGGGGATAACCTACAAAAAAAGAATCTACTAGCCTTTTGCGAGAAAGAAAGTTTATACAAGATTCATAGACAGTCGTTGTCTAAAAGAAGCTTGAGACTAATTCGCAAAAGGTAAGTAGATTCAAGTTAGATGAAGAACTTTTATATTTTTGTTAGCTTATGAATGATAAAGCCAATAAGTGCACCGACTATTGCAGGTACAAGCCATGCTAGACTTTGCTCGTATAATGGTAAAGTTTTCAAAATGTTCACATACGGTGTAATCGTAATCTTCATTTCCTTAAAACCATCATTCAGACTAACAAGGAATGTAGGAATTAATGCTAAAATGTAAACAATTTTTCCACCTTTAAAGAAGTTATCGAAAAGTGAAAGAACCATTAACACCATCGCTAGTGGATAGATGATTAATAATACAGGTAGTGATGCACGAATAATTGTTTCAAGACCAACGTTAGTAATTGCTGCACTGAATATTGTGAAAATTACTAAAAACGTTTTATACGAAACACTAGGAAATAGTTTATGGAAAAATTGAGCATTGGCAGTCAATAAACCTACAGCAGTAGATATACATGCTAGTAAAATTGTGGCAGATAATATAACAGTCCCGAGTGTACCAAAAAGAGCTTCAGCTGATTTTGCTATAATAGTACCACCATTATCAAAAGTGCCTATTGCATTAATACTAGTGTTACCGATTTGTCCAAGTGCGATATAGACAAATGATAAGCCAATAGCGGCAACAATTCCGGCGAAAATTATCGTTTTGACTTGCTTCTTAGAATTTGACATACCCATGTCGCGTAATGCTTGTAAAATAACAATTCCGAATACTAATGCACTAAGTACATCCATTGTTAAATAGCCTTGAACAAAGCCTTCTGTCAATGGTGACGAAGTGTATTTTCCTATAGCTGCCCCTGGTTCACCCATTGGGGAAATAAAGCTTTTAATAGCTAATACTAGAATAACACCTAATAGAACAGGCGTTAAAATTTTCCCAACGCGATCAACAAGCTTTGAAGGGTTAATTGCTAAGACTAATATTAAGGCGAAAAATATAACAGAAGTAATCAAAAGTGGAGCCCAATGATCTGCTGCTCCTTCTGGAAGAAATGGGACAATCCCGATTTCATAGGAAACAGAACCCGTACGCGGCACTGCAAAAAATGGTCCAATCGCTAAATAAACAATTGAGGTAAAAATAATACCAAAGGTAGGGCCGACACGATTAGCAAGTATTTGTAAATCGCCACCAGCTTTCGCAATAGCAACAATTGCTAATAGCGGTAATCCGACACCTGTTATTAAGAAACCAATCATGGCTGTTGTTATGTGTTCACCAGCTTGTTGACCTAATAATGGGGGGAAGATAATATTTCCAGCGCCTAAAAATAAGGCAAATAATAGTAAACCGACTGCCAAATTTTCCTTGACGAAAAGCAAGATGTTTTTCATAAAAATTAAAACTCCTTTAAGATTGAAAAGATAAAACTTTCTAAAAATTTTAAATACAGAAGTGTATGTTATCATATGAATACTAATCTTGCAATTAATATTCTATAACAATTTGTAAGAATCTGTCGGAATCGGTAAGAATCATAAATTGTTTGAAAAATAGTCAATTTTTCTGATATCTGATTATTAAAATATCTAGTATGATAGACACACAAGGAAATATTTTAGCACGAACGGAGGCAAATTGATATGAAAAAGACAAAAAAATTAAGAATCCTTGCTTTAAGCACTATTGCTACTTCTTTTTTAGCATTACAGACCGCAGAAGCAGCTACATATACCGTACAAAAAGGAGATACTTTAACTAAAATCGCCCAAAACCATAAAATAACAGTACAAGACATAAAAAGTTGGAACAATTTAACGAATGATTTGATTTACGTCGCGCAAAAGCTTGAAGTTACAAAAAAAGCTACTAATGAAGCGCTAAAACCTTCAAATCCATCAACTACAAAACCGACAACACCATCAAAGCCCACAACTGCTTCCTATACAGTAGTGAAAGGCGATACATTATCTAAAATCGCTAAGCAATATAATGTGACAATAAAGGATATTAAAGACTGGAACGGACTTACGACAGACAATATTTTCGTTGGACAAGTGTTAAAATTATCTCCAGTAGCTTCAATACCTGAGAATGACACAGTACATAATAACGGATCTTCAGGTGCGGGAACATCAACAGAAACAACTAAAGACCCTACAGCTAATGGACAAGCTATTTACAAGAAAACAGTAGACGTAGCTAATTCATTAGTAGGAACACCATATCTCTACGGTGGCAACACATCAGAAGGTCTAGATTGCAGTGGCCTGATTTACTATGCCTTTAACCAAGGTGGTTTAAAAATTGGCAGAGACAGTAGCGAAGGATACTTCTACGGTAACACAATACAAGTTAAAAATCCGGTAGCAGGAGATTTAGTATTTTTCCAAAATACGTATAAAGATGGAATATCTCATATGGGTATTTATATAGGTAACAATAAATTTATCCATGCAGGATCAGACGGTGTTGAAATTTCGGACGTTACATACTCTTACTGGTCAACAAGATTAGTAGCTTATAAACGATTCGACGCTATCAAATAAAGTAAAAGCGATTTTTGCATATATGCAGAAATCGCTTTTTTAAATAAAATCGCTCGGTTGAAGGCGACGGCTTTGCTGATAAAAATGTGCATCGCTGATAAACCACTGAACATCGCTGATAAAAGTGTTAGAATCGCTGATAAACCACTGAACATCGCTGATAGATGGTTGCCCATCGCTCCATAAGAAATTAAATAAATGAAAACACCCTTCTATAAATAGAAGGGTGTTTAAACACTTTATTGTGTTACACGTGCTGTCCAACGAGAAAGATCGGCATCTTTTGCGTCAACAAGCTCTGCTGGGAAGATAAATGTCCAAGGCTTTGTTGAGTTTGGTTGTACAGTTAAGATTGGATCCATTTTAAATGAGCCTTTAGCAATTTGTTTGCCTGTTGCATCAATAATTTCTAGTGGTAATTGTTCTAGATTAATAGCTTTATTATGTCCGTTACGAATGAAGATTGACACATTAAAATTACCGTTATCAGCAAGTTTCGCTTGTAGGCCAGTGAAGTTTACTTCTGTTTCGCCTAACTTAGGTAAAGTTTTTACGATTTTCGCAAGCTCTTCTTTTTGTGCTTCAGGCAGTTGTTTTTCCCATGATGGGTCTAATTCTAATTGGTGACCACGAAGGGAAACAAGGTTGAATGCAATTTTCCAGCCGTCTTCTGGTACTTCATCGACTTTAATTGTTGATTTTTCAAAATCAAATACCCATGGACGAGCACTTTCTGCTGGAATTGTGCCAAGTGCTGCAAAGTCGAATTTTTTAGATGCTACAAGCTCGTCATTTTTATCCATAATGAACAGCTCAATTTCACCTAGCTCAATGGCTTGAGGTAATGATGAGCGGAAAAATGCACGCACTTGCCATTTTTTAGAACGTGGATCTTCTTCAATACTAATAGAAGAAAGTGATAATTGATTTGGCTTTAATGGTTCTAGCTCATTAGCAAGGAAATTAAAAATGTACTTTTGCTCCTGTGGAACATCCCATTCTGGATGGAATGATAGCTTAGTCACGACATCGCGATTATCGCTATTCTCCGTAGTAGCACTTCCTAATAAGTCTTTAGAGTCAATTGTGTTTTCTTGAACAACTTTGTCTGATTTTTTAAAGAATGAGAATAAGCTCATTATTGTACCTCCAATTGTGCTTCAATCATTTTCATGAAGCCTGTAATTTCTATAATGATAGAACGGCGTAATTCCTGGAAATTCTTTCCGAATAATTCAAGTCCTTCACGTTGGTAAATTCGCATCGGATCTTCTTGTTGGTAATGACGTAAGCCGATTCCTTCTTTTAAGTGTGCCATGTTTTCTAAATGTTTCACCCAGCCACTGTCAAGATAGCTTAGCATTACTTGTGGAATAATTTTCATTACTTCTTCATTACTAGAGAACTTTTCCATGCGATCAAGTAACTCTTGTTCAGCAGGCTGTATATCAGCTAAAATTTGTTTAACTTTGCCGGCTTCACGGTCAATTGTGACAGGAGTAATGAATAGTGAATTGAGAGAGCTCTCCATGTGGTCGTAATCCCATTCCACTGAAGGGAGTTCATCAGGAGCAGCATCACGAACAGCAAAATCAACTGTTTCACTTAGCATTTTTTTCAGCTCACCCATTAAATCTTCACCAGTTAAAATTTTATCACGTAGTCCGTAAATAACTGTACGTTGGTCATTAATAACATCATCTAATTTTAAGTTATACTCACGCATACCGTATTGAGAGCCTTCAACAATACGTTGTGTACGGTTAATAAGTTCTTGCACTTCTTTAGTTTGGATAATGCCGTTTTCATCGACAACCATTTTTTCTGAGAATTTTTCAACCTCTTCTTTTGCATAACGGCGGAACATATCATCTTCAATAGAGAGAATGAAACGACTTTCACCAATATCACCTTGACGACCTGAACGACCACGTAGCTGATTATCTACACGACGGCTTTCATGCTTTTCGGTACCGAGGACATATAATCCTCCAAGCTCGTGTACTGCTTCATCTAGCACAATATCTGTACCGCGGCCAGCCATATTTGTTGCTACAGTAATACGACCTTTCTGACCAGCTTGTGAAATCAACTCAACCTCTTGCTCAACTGTTTTAGCGTTTAGCAATTGGAATTTTAAGCCTTCTTTCTTTAAGTGTTCGGCCACTGTTTCAGATTGTAGTATTGAAGTTGTCCCAATCAAGACTGGTTGTCCCTTTTCGTGACGACGTTTAGCTTCAGCAGCTACATACTTATATTTATCTTCCTGTTTGCTGAAAATAATATCAGGCTGATCGACACGTTGACGTGGGCGGTTTGTTGGAATTTGAATAACTTCCATGCCGTACACTTCGCGAATTTCTTTTTCTTGTGTTTTCGCCGTACCCGTCATCCCAGAAAGCTTCGGATACATACGGAAATAGTTCTGAATTGTGATCTGTGCCTGTGCTTTATTTTCTTCAGTAATCGTTACGCCTTCTTTTGCTTCAATCGCTTGATGTAAGCCATCAGAGAGCGAACGACCTTCTAAAACACGACCTGTGAACATATCAACAAGCTCGATTTTGTCATCTTTTACGATGTAATCAACGTCGCGCTTGAACATCACATGTGCACGAACTGCTTGGATAACGTAATGGTAAAGTGTTTGGTGTTCAAGATCATATAGATTATCAACATTGAAGGCAGCCTCAACCTTTTCAATGCCTTTATCTGTTAAAGAAGTAGCTTTTGTTTCATCATCAAAATCGTAATCTTCTTCTTCTTTAAAACGTTTAGCAAGCATAGAGGCAATACGATGTAGCTCATCATTCGCAGGCATTTTCCCAGCGATAATAAGCGGTGTTTTTGCCTCATCAATAAGTACACTATCGACTTCATCGATAATGGCGAAGTGATAAGGGCGCTGTACTTTATCAGCTAAGCTATGAGCCATGTTGTCGCGTAAGTAGTCAAATCCGAACTCAGTACCTACACCATATGTAATATCTGCGTTGTAGGCTTCTTTTTTTGCATCCGGCTCCATCATCGGTATATTTAAACCAACTGTTAAGCCAAGGAAACGATGAATTTGGCCGACAAGCTCGTAGTCACGCTTAGCTAGGTAGTCATTAACTGTAATGACGTGAACACCTTTACCTTCTAAAGCGCGTACATAGGAAGGAAGGGAAGCGACAAGCGTTTTACCTTCACCTGTAGGCATCTCAGCAATATTACCTTCAGTTAAAACAAGGCCACCGATAAGCTGTACATCAAAATGACGCATACCTAATACACGTTTTGAGGCTTCGCGTACTACAGCAAATGCGTCTGGGATAATAGATGTAATTGGTTCACCTTGTTCTAAACGATCCTTGAAAATAAAAGTCATTTCTTTTAATTCTTCATCTGACTTATGGACATAGTTTTCTTCAAGACTATTAATCTGATCTACTATTTTATAGTAGCGTTTTAATTGACGAGCACTAGTTTGCTCATTGTTGCGTTTAAAAATTGAGAACATGAAATTTACGCTCCTTTTAAATTGTCTAAATGCTAGACACTACATTATTTTATCAAATTTTACGAATGATGACTACATTTGACATGCAGCATTCTTCCAATTTGAAAAAGAAGAATAATATTTGTGAAATGGTGGAAAATAAATAGAAAAAGTATATTTCGGCGTCTGTTCGTGCTATAATCAATTAGAATTTAAATGTAGATTATTTTTTGAGGAGGAGAGACATGCTCTACGTGTCTATAATAGCAGCATTTGTTGCTTCAATATTGTTAACTCCACTAGTTAAACGATTAGCATTCAGAATAGGTGCCGTCGATGCACCAAACTATCGAAAAGTACATGCACGAATAATGCCAAGACTTGGCGGTTTGGCGATTTTCCTTGCGTTTTTAATAGCTGTGGCTATATTCCAGCCGATTTTAATATACAATGAAAATGGTAGTGATTTTCTACTGGCAATTATAATTGGAGCTTGTATTATCGTAGCAACTGGTGTCATAGACGATATGCGTGAAATTTCCGCAAAAGCAAAATTGATTGGTCAGCTTGCTGCTGCACTTATTGTTATTTTTGTAGGTGGCATTCAAATTGAAATGGTTAATTTACCGTTTTTTGGTGAATTGAATTTTGGATTATTAAGTATCCCTTTAACAATTCTTTGGATTGTGGGTATTACAAATGCCATTAATTTAATCGATGGCTTAGATGGTCTAGCGGCGGGTGTTTCAACGATTGCCCTTATTACTTTAGCCGTCATGGCATTTATCATGAGCAATATGTTCGTTTTAGCAATCGCAGCCATTTTAGCAGCAGCAACATTCGGATTTTTATTTTACAATTTCCACCCAGCGAAAATCTTCATGGGAGATACAGGAGCCTTATTCCTTGGCTTTATGATATCAGTGCTCGCATTGCTTGGATTTAAAAATATAACAGTCGTAACATTAATTATCCCAGTTATTATTCTAGGTGTGCCAATTTCTGATACATTCTTTGCGATTGTTCGCCGCGTTCGTATGAAGAAAAAATGGTCAGATCCAGATAAATCACACTTGCATCATCGTTTACTGGATATGGGCTTTACACATCGTCAAACAGTACTCCTTATTTATGGGATTGCTGTCATGTTTGGATTAGCAGCCATCATTTTCTCAATGGCAAAAGTATGGGGCGCGATTTTACTCGTAGCTGTCATTTTAACTGCAATTGAAATTTTGGTTGAAGTAATCGGACTCGCGGGTAAAAACTATAAACCATTATTGAACTTTGTGCGGATATTTAATAAATAAAACATTCAAGCAATCATCCATTCTTATGGATGGTTGCTTTTTTACTTTTGAGACTTAGGTTTGAATCTCGGGTAAAAGCGCTCCTTGCTTGATTAGCGGCGGGAATTCGAGTTTTACCGGCGTTCTTTACTTGATTAGCGGCGCAAATTTATGTTTTAGCGGCGTTCCTCCTTAGGTTAGCGGCTCAACTCATACTTTTTAGCGGCGAATCCTAATACCCTAGAACTGCTCAAACATCCAAAATCATGCCATACAAAAAGCCTTTCCACAATTTTATTTAAAAGTGGAAAGGCTTTTATAATTACTGAGCTCTATTGTTTTCTGTTGTATCATCGCCAACAGCGTTATCTTTATCAGTATTATTATTCGTTAAGTTACTAGATGATTTATTGTAGTCAAGATGGTTTTTCAGCGTTTCAGAAATTTCATCAACCGATTCTTGATTTAATTTATAGTAGTAAACACCAGTAGACATATCATCTGAACCATCTAATGTTAAAGAATCAATACGTGGCATCCCTTGTGTTAAATAAGATAAGAATGACTTCATTTCACTAAATGTCATATTTGTCTTCATGTTATCACCAAGTGCTCTAATAACATCATCGTATTTTGTAATGGATTCTACAGAAGAAGCTTTTTTCATGATCGCTGATAAAATCTCTTGTTGACGCTTACCGCGTTCAATATCATTGTCTTGTTTACGTGTTCTTGCAAGTGCAAGTGCCTGACTTCCGTTTAAATGCTGTAAACCAGGCTTTAAGTTGATGGAATTGCGATCAAATTCATCTTTTTCGTGTAAAGTATACGGCACGTCAGCTTCGACTCCACCTAATGCATCAACAACGTCGATAAACGCATTAAAGTTCATACGCACATAATAGTCAATCGGTACATCTAATAGTTTTTCTACTGTATCAATTGTTGAAAGTGTTCCACCATGTGCATGTGCATGTGTAATTTTATCATTACGTTCCATTGAAGGAATATATACATAAGAATCTCGAGGGATACTTAGCATTTTAACGGTTTTTGTTTTATTGTTTAATGTTGCTAGGATTAATGCATCAGACCGTGAGTTTTCAGAGCCCTGCCCGCGATTTTCACTATCGTCAACACCGACAAATAGGATTGAAACATTATCGTGTACTGGTTCTACTTTTTCAGCACGAAGTGAAGAAATGTCTCGACCTTTTAACTCTTCATGCGCTGAGTCTGCTGCATGCTTCGCTTGTTTCGCAATATAAACACCATAGGCAGTCGCGCAAATTAGTAAACTAGCAACTAAAAGAAGGGCAACTTTTATAATTAATGAAGCTTTAGAAGACCTCTTTTTGCTTTTATTTTTATTTCTATTTTTCATATTTGATATATTCTCCTCTAAATTTTGGGAATAAAAATGCGATTAAACTAAACTTTATTCAAGTACTTTTAAAATATGTTGTAAATGATAAAATAGCTCAATATTAAAATTATACTATGGATATTTAGTTTTCGACAATTAAAACTATTTATTTCACAACAAATTCAATAAATTGAGCATTCTCAAAAGTAATGTTTGCTTGTCCGTTTGTCATTTCCGTTACCCAGTTTCGGAATTGTTCTTCGTCCTCTTTTAACACAGAGACAATGATTTCAACACCTTCCAAGTAGCGAATTTCTTCTAATGTATATGAAGACCCTCGAATTTCATTTTCTACTTTGCCAAGCCATGTATAGTCAACGGCAATTTTCATCAAATGATGAAGTTTGCGTTCAACTACTTGGGCAGCAAGTAAACCTTCTGTTGTCGCTTTTCCGTACGCACGAATAAGACCGCCACCACCAAGCTTTATGCCACCAAAGTAGCGTGTGACGACAACGACTGTATCTTTTAACCCTTGTTTTTTTAGAACCTCTAACATAGGGACGCCAGCTGTACCACTTGGTTCCCCGTCATCATTTGCTTTTTGAATATGGTCATGTTCTCCAATAATATAAGCTGAACAATTATGAGTCGCATTATGATGCATTTTTTTTATACGTTCAATAAAAGAAATTGCATCCTCTTCCGTTTCTGTACGTTCTATATAAGTAAGGAAGCGAGATTTTGAAATAACAATTTCGCTTTCTCCATAACCTTTTACAGTTAAATAGTTTTCTCTCATCAGTATCAATCTCCTTTAAAGTAGAGTTCTATTCTATAATTTTCATAAAGAAAAAGCATTAAATTTTAACATGGTGATGCTATAATAGGTGTAGACTATGTAATTGGTCTATTGAAATAGTAAGTAATCATAAGACATTAGACTGGGGAGTATACTATGTTTTCAAATGATACCTTCGATTTAAAGTCGCTTGATGACATATTTAATCGAATGTTAGAAACAATCATGAGCTCGAAAGACGATATCTTTATTATAAGTGAACAAAGCCGAAGAAGCTTCGAAGATATGAAAATAGAGCTAGAAATTGTTCGAAAACAAGTTTCAATTGTTATTGATGAAGGCGATGCTTTAGAAAAAAGTACACAGCTTGCTAAGCAAAGACTTGTGTTAGTGAGTAAAGCTTTTGATAATTATACCGAAGAACAAGTTAGAGAAGCATATGAAACTGCAAATGATTTTCAAGTGAAGCTCTCTGTTATTAGAACACAAGAAAAGCAGCTACGTGATAAGAGAGATGATTTGGAGAGAAGATTAAGAGCATTACTCGATACGATTGAACGTGCAGATCATATAGTCAATCAAGTAAATGTCGTTTTGAATTACTTAACTTCAGATTTAAAAAATGTTGGTTTAGCACTTGAACAAGCAAAAATGAAACAAGATTTTGGTATACGTATTATTGCAGCACAAGAAGAGGAGCGTAAACGTCTATCTAGAGAAATTCATGATGGACCTGCTCAAATGCTAGCAAATGTACTAATGCGCACAGATTTAATTGACAGAACTTATCGTGAAAAAGGCATTGAGCATGCTTTGGCTGAAATTGCTGATTTAAAGAAAACGGTGCGTAATGCATTATCAGAGGTGCGACGAATAATCTATGATTTAAGACCAATGGCACTTGATGATTTGGGAATTGTTCCGACATTAAAAAAATACTTATCGACAGTGACTGAATATAACCCTGGTGTTGAAGTTCATTTCCAATCGAGAAGCACCGAAAAGCGTATACCATCAAACTATGAAGTATCTATTTTCCGCTTAGTGCAAGAATGTGTAACAAATTCCATGAAGCACGGGAAATGTAAAGATATTTGGGTGAAACTTGAATGGTTGAAAGATGCCGTAAATATCGTTGTAAAGGACGATGGCAAAGGTTTCGATCCACAGGTAGTAAAAGAACATTCCTTTGGGATTTTAGGTATGCAAGAACGTATCGAAATTTTGGATGGGACAATCTCAATTTCAAGTGAGATAAATCGAGGTACGACGGTTTTATTTAAAATTCCGTTAGAAGTAGAGTAAAACGATTGTTGGAGAATTTTAGGGGGTAAAGACAAATGACGAAGATTATTATTGTAGACGATCACCAGCTATTCCGCGAAGGAGTAAAACGTATTTTAGACTTTGAAGATACGTTTGACGTAGTAGCAGAAGGTGACGATGGTACAGATGTGGTTTCTTTATATGCTGAAAATCAACCAGATGTTGTACTAATGGATATTAATATGCCGGGGAAAAATGGAGTAGAGGCAACGGCAGATTTAATTAATGAATTCCCAGATGCGAAGGTTATTATGTTATCTATTCATGATGATGAAACATACGTAACACACGCGCTAAAATCTGGATCACTTGGCTATATGCTAAAAGAGATGGATGCTGACGAAATTGTTGAAGCGATTAAAGTAGTTGCGAATGGTGGATCATACTTACATCCAAAAGTAACTAAAAATTTAGTAGCGGAATTCCGTCGTCTTTCTGAGCATGAAAATAAAGGTAACTTCCATCAAACAGAAATCCGTCGACCATTCCATTTACTAACAAAACGCGAATGTGAAGTATTACAATTATTAACAGATGGACAATCTAACCGTACAATTGGTGAGACACTGTTCATTTCAGAAAAAACAGTTAAAAACCACGTTTCAAGCATTCTACAAAAAATGAATGTAAACGACCGTACACAAGCTGTTGTTACAGCCATCAAAAATGGCTGGGTTGAAGTACGCTAATAGCCATACATTAAACAACTTCTTTCAGCAGAACTGAAAGAAGTTGAAGCCTTCGGCGGATGTCGCGGAATCGGTAAGGAGTTCTTAGGGGATGTTAGCCTAAAACCATCGCATCCATGCGATAACGGCTAACTGCCCTGCATCGATGCTGTGTTGCTGTCGCTTCGCTTTCGCACAGACAAAGAGACGTTGCTGACGCTACGTTAGCACTACGCTTTCGCGCAAAAAACATCTGCAGGCCTAAGCACAAAGCCGATTCTGGACGCAATTATACCGAGGCATAATTGATAGACTGTTTTTAAAGGCTACTATGTTATTTAGTAGTTTTTAAAGCAGTTTTTTTAGTGAAAATAAAATGCTTTGTGGCGAGATCGTAGCGTTGTTCGCAGAAGAATTCTGTAGTATTCATACCTTTTGAAAAAACAGCGAATCATGTCATATAAAGATGTAACAATTTATACATAGTGTTCACATAAAGAGTGCAACATTTTAAAACCATGGGCGTCATAAGGAAGATGTAACACCTAAATGTTGAAAATGCACAACAAAATTCCTACAACGGGATTTATATGCTACAATATGCGCGGGAGGTTTTTTGATGTTAAAGAAAAGTTTTCTAGCAGTTCTTACCTTATTAATGTTATCTGCATTAATGTTAACTGCCTGTGGTAATAAAAAAGATGAAATGAGTGCAGAAGAAAGACAAAAAGTCATTGATGATGGAACCGTCGGGTATGAAATGAATGGTGGAAAAATAACGAAGGCGGAAAATATCCCTGCTGAAGAAGAAAAAGCGATATTAGCAGCCTTTAATGAATATAATGCAGCTTTCAATTCAAAGGAAATTGATCGTTATATGCAAACACTCTCGAAGAATCCAAAAGGTTTCAATTATGAAGAAGAAAAAAAATACTTGACGGATGTGTTTAAACAGTCAGACGTTAAACGAGATGCTAAAGATACTACGATTATAAAATATAGCGAAAATGAAGCGCAGGTCTATTCAAATATAACATTGCATTTAGTACAAACTACAACGAATGTGAAGCATGAAAGTGCTGGACAACAAGTTACAGTATTCGTCAAAGAAGATGGACACTGGAAGGTCACTAGCGTTTTTTATACTGGAGATGACACCAAATCAAGTACTGGCAAATAAAATGAGGCAATCTTCATTCAGGCTCATCACTAAGAGTTGAGATTAGGCGTTTTCTAGGATTAGCGTCAAAGATAAGACGTTAGAGCGAAAGCGTCCTGTGATAACAGTTCATTAGAGGAGCGGAAATCAACTTCGCGTTATGGTGATGAGCGAGCCCTAAAAGAAGGATTAATTGAATGAAGATCAACCTCTTACATGCTAAGAGCAGTATACATAGAAAATGAATGTGAAATGGATGCTAAGTTTAACAATTTAGCATATGTCTAGAATAGTGAAAGAGGGGAATGTATTTACTCCTATTCAACATTCAGACGAGATTACGCTATGTCGTAATTCATTTCACATTCATTTCTTTTTATCTTCATTCAGTAGATACCTACTGAAATAGAGGAACTCAGTCTAAGAACGCCACGTCCTGTGGCAATGACTGAGTGACCAACCTCGTGTTGCTGTCGCTGCGTTAACACTACGCTTTCGCACAGAAAACATTTGTTGGCCTAAAGCCTCCAGCGGATGTCACGGATTTTTAAAGGAATGAATACAAGGATGTTAGCCTAAAACCTCCGCATCCTGCGAAAATGGCTAACTGACCTGCCAAAATCCGGACAACATTTTTTATTTGTGCGAAAGCGAAGCGACAGCAACAATTGCGCCGAGGCGCAATTGAATGTAAACTATGTAGAATAGGAGAGTGGACATGAATGAGGACAGCAATCGTAACAGATAGTACTGCATATATTCCGGCTGAGGAACGAGCACGCTTAAACATTCATATGATTCCGTTAAGTGTAAATATCTCAGGGCAACTATTTGCAGAAGAAGTAGATATCACAGCATCTGAATTTTATGATAAAGTACGTGGGGCAAAAGAATTTCCAAAAACAACGCAGCCCCCAATTGGAGAATTTGCCGCTCTCTTTGAAGAACTGGCAAAAGAGTATGATGAAGTAATATCTATTCATCTATCGAGTGGAATTAGTGGAACATATCAAGGTGCTATTCAAGCAGGCGAGATGGTGGAAGGCATTGATATGTACGCTTTTGATAGTGAAATATCCTGTGCGGTACAGGGTTTTTACGTTCTACGAGCAGCTGAAATGGCGGCTCAGGGCTATTCTGCAAAAGAAATTCTCGCAACATTGGCGGACATGAAGCAGACAATTCGTGCTTACTTCATTGTAGACGACTTAGGGCACTTACAACGTGGGGGACGTCTGTCTTCAGCAGCTGCATTAATTGGCGGCTTATTGCAAGTAAAGCCAGTACTTCATTTTGTGGACAAGGTCATTGTACCTTTTGAAAAAATTCGTACGCGTAAAAAAGCATTAAAGCGTGCGGAGGAGCTACTAGCTGAGGATGTTCAAAAGTATGATGCACTGGACGCTGTCGTGATCCACGCCAATTGCCAGGCTGAAGCCGAGGAATGGCTAGCACAACTAGCAGCAACCTACCCGAACGTTAACTTTAAATTGAGCTATTTCGGTCCCGTAATTGGCACACACTTAGGTGAGGGCTCAATTGGTTTAGGTTGGACAAAAAAATAATCTTAAGTGAGACAGTCTCTACAGCAAAATTGTAGAGGCTGTTTTTTTAATTTTTGGGCATACCGTTTTGTCGGGGAAGCGGTGGATCGCTGATAAACCCGTGAACATCGCTGATAAAAGCAAGAGAATCGCTGATAAAAACCACCCACACGAAAGGAGCAAAGCAATGAAATACAAAGGCTGGCTGTTGCCACCTGCATTACGAGATTTTCATGAAGGGCGTATTTGGTTAAAGGAACACGCCACATTTTCAAAGGGTGATATCGAGAAATCGATCAACCACAAATGCTTCCATATAATAGAAGGAATTCAAAAAGAGCCGCATGTAAAATGCAATCGTTGCCATAATGATAATCCTCAGCAATTTACAACGTTTGATTGTTCGAAATGCCAGCAGCAATGTATATATTGTAGACATTGTCTGAATATGGGCAGAGTGAGTAACTGTACACAATTAATAATCTGGACAGGCCCTCGCGCAATGAGAACAAGAAAGCATTCACTCAAATGGGCAGGGGAATTTACAGTGCTTCAACAACAGGCCGCAAATGAGATGCTAGAAAGTGTTAAAGCAAAGCGTTCGCATCTTATTCATGCTGTATGTGGGGCAGGAAAGACAGAGCTACTTTTTCCAACTGTACATTATGCGTTAGAGCAGGGCTTACGGGTATGTATCGCTACGCCACGTACAGATGTAGTGCTCGAGTTATATCCACGCTTTCAAACAGTTTTCCCGCAAACGATGATCCATGCACTATATGGTGGATCGCCAAAGCAGGAGGGCTATGCACAGCTTGTGTTAGCTACAACCCATCAGCTTTATCGTTTTGAACGAGCCTTTGACGTCATGATTGTTGATGAAGCTGATGCATTTCCATATACATTTGATGAAACTTTACAAAGCGCTGTGCAAAAAGCAAAAACAGAAAACGCACCAATAATATTAGTCACAGCAACACCTTCGCAAAAATTACTGACTCAGTATCAAAATGAAAGCTATTCATTTATCCCGAAGCGCTATCATAATCGTCCATTACCAGTTCCTCGATTTCATTCCCTATGGAGCTATGAAAAAAGCTTCAAACGAGGAAAGATTCCAAGAAAGCTAAAACAATGGACAGAGGAGCGCCTTGCAAGAAAAGAGCCTTTTCTATTATTTTTCCCGAAAGTAGAGTTAATGAAAATAGCTACGCCTCTTTTTCAGCAATTAGATGGCAGAATCATGGCGGTGCATGCTGAAGATCCTGAGCGTAAAGAAAAAGTGCTTAAACTACGCTATGAAGAAGTTCCAGGTTTACTGACAACGACCATTTTAGAAAGAGGTATTACGATAAAAAATGTACAGGTTGCAGTGATTGGGGCAGAATCAACAATTTTCACTTCAAGTGCACTAATACAAATCGCTGGGCGAGTTGGACGAAATGCTAATTTTGCAGGTGGAGACGTCGTATTTTTTCATCATGGTATTACGACTGAAATGGATGATGCGCATACTAAAATTCTTTATTATAATAAGAAAGGATTTTCATAATGAATAAAATTGAAACACTTTGCTTATTATGCTCACAGCCTTTGCAATCAGCAATTTCATGGAAAATACTTTTAACCAAACAATTTCAATCAACGATCTGTGATGGGTGCTCGGCTCAATTTGAATATTCCTCAACAACAACAGCGCTTTACCAATATAACGATGCAATGAAGGATTATTTGCATCAATATAAATTTCTTCAAGATGTCGCACTTGCTAAAGTATTTCGGCAGGAGCTACATGCACGATTTAAACATGAAAAAGCAACCATCATTCCGATTCCTATGCATCCCCTCAAACAAAGGGAACGTACTTTTTCACATATGGATGAGCTATTAAAAGCTGCTAATATTCCTTTTATACAACTTTTAGAAAAAACGACGACAGCAACGCAAAGCTCCAAAAATAGAGAGCAGCGTATCCAAGCAGCACCCCTTTTCCGTTTAATGGCTGGAGCACATGTAGAGCATAAAGAATATCTTCTTTTTGACGATATAAAAACTACAGGAACGACTTTAAGGCATGCTACTGAGGTTTTATTAAATGCAGGCGCCAAAAATGTCAAAAGCTTCACACTAATTAATGGATGAAAATGCTAATGCATTGTGTATAATAGATTACGAGTAAATAAGATTCGTATTTTGTTGTTATTATGTAAGAGGAGGAAGAGTAGATGGCAGAGGTTCGTAATTGTCCGAAATGTAATGAGTTTTTTAATTATACAGGGGTCAGAGAAGTATGTCATAAATGTGCTCAATCTGAAGAAGATCTATATCAAATCGTTTATCGCTTTCTACGTAAACGTGAAAACCGTGCTGCGACAGTAGAACGTATTGTTGAAGCAACAGGAGCTGATGAGGATCTGTTGTATAAATGGGTACGTAAGGGGCGCTTACAGACTGCGATGTTCCCTAATCTTGGCTACCCATGTGATAACTGTGGTCATCTAACGACACAAGGTAAGCTTTGTACGAAATGTCAGGATGAATTGAAGTCGGAGCTACGTACATTTGAAGCGGCGAAGGAGTTCCGTGAGAGTGTAGCAGAACGTGACCGTGTAACATATCACGCAGAACGAAAACGTTAAAGGCTTAGAGTGTGTTAATTTTAAACAAAATTAGCACACTTTTTTATATTTGAAAACTTAACATTATGTGAGACAATCCGAAATAATAGGAAGATAAGCTTTTTAGATAGGGGGTTATTAAATGAAAATTACATCTTATGGGATTAATGCAGTGAACGCCTATAAAAATCAGGTGCGTAATGTGAAATCAGGCGCAAACAAGGCATCTTTTGCAGATAAAATCGAAATTTCAAAAACTGCACAGGAGATGCAAGGAGTTTCAACATACAGCACAGAGCGTGCAGAGCGCGTACAACAACTAAAAAAAGATATCAATTCTGGTGAATACAAAGTGGACGCTCGCAAAGTTGCAGAAGATATGCTGAAATATTATCGTTTCTAAGGAATATCAGAAAGGGTGCTTAGCAAAATGTCTACAGAAGCGATCTGTTCTACATTAACAAAGCTAGAAAGAATGCATAAAAGCTTACTTGAACTAGCTATTAAAAAAACTGAAATTATTACAGTTGGGAATATCGAAGCACTGGACCAAATGCTCAAGGATGAGCAGGCGCATGTAGCGGCCATCGATAAGCTCGAGCAACAGCGTCAGAAACAGGTAACGGACTACCTTGAAGCAAAAGGACTTGCTTCAACTGACAAAGCAACTGTCGCGGATGTCATCGAGGCTGCTGAACAACAGACTGAAAAAGACACACTTTCAGCAGTGCGCAATCGATTATTGCAAATCATCAACGACTTAAAAAATCAAAACGATTTAAATCAAAAACTAGTGTTCCAATCGTTACAATTTGTCAATCTTACATTGGACGCTTTACAACCTCGTCCTGAGCAAATCAACTATTCTGGCAATGAGGTTCGTGGCACAAATACAATAGCAAAAAAATCATATTTCGATTCTCAAGCATAGTAAGGGAGGAAAAAGAATGCGCTCAACATTTATGGGTTTAGAAGCAAGTAAACGTGGTTTATTTACACAACAAACTGCTTTATATACAACAGGACATAATATTTCCAATGCTAATACATTAGGTTTCACTCGCCAACGAGTGAATATGCAAGCGACTCCTGGTTTTCCAACCGCTGGATTAAATCAACCTGTCTATCCAGGACATCTTGGAACAGGGGTAGAAACAAGCTCGATTCAACGCATCCGTGATCAATTTACCGATCGACAATATCGTCAAGAAACGAATAAGTTAGGTTATTGGGATTCAACAGCAAAATCAATTTCGCAGATGGAAGATGTTATGTCAGAGCCTTCAGAGTTTGGTATTAATCAATCATTTACAGATTTTTGGAAATCGATGCAGGACGTTATGGACAATCCAAAAGATACAGCTGCACGTCAGGTATTAATTTCTAAAGGAAAGGCAATTGCTGAGTCCTTTAATTATATGGATAGACAGCTTAAACAGATCCAAGGTAATATCGGGAATGAAATTAATGTTTCGACGGATAAAGTAAATTCAATTCTTAAACAAATTGCTGCCCTTAATAAACAAATTCAAGAAGCTGAGCCAAGTGGTTATGTACCAAATGATTTATATGATGCACGTGATGTATTAGTAGATCAGTTAAATGAATATATTCCTGTTTCAATTTCATGGCAAAAATCAGGTGGGTTAGCAAAAGATGTAGCTGAAGGTTCAATGACGATTACATATGTAGCAGCAGATGGTACTTCTGTTAAATTAGTGGATGGTAGAGAATATGCTGCACTTGCAACGATGGATACAAACAATCAGCGCATCGATGGTGATGTAGATGATCAAGCGACAGGAAGCTATGCTAACTTTAAAGAAATTAAAATTTCTGCTGTTGGCGAACCACCAGGGGATCCAGCGAATGGAATTTCAATTGATTACAGTCAAATGGAACCTGGTAAAGGTACATTACGTGCATTAATTGACGCATATGGACATAGTGGTGGAGAAGGCACTTATCCAGAAATGCTTGCTAATTTAGATAAACTAGCAAATGAATTTATAACGAAATTTAATGAAATCCATCGTCAAGGTTTTGGTTTAGATAATAGTACAGGTCTTGACTTTTTCTCTGGAACAACTGCACGTGATTTTAACGTAGTAATTACTGATGCAAAGCAGGTAGCTGTATCTGATACGATAGGCGAGGAAGGTAATAACGGAATCATGCGTAAGTTATCAGAGCTGCAATCGCAGGCTCAAGATAACTTAAAGAAAGGTACATTCCAAAGCTATTATAAATCATTAGTAGGGGATTTAGCAGTTAAGGGACAGGAAGCTGAGCGTAGTGCATACAACTCTGAAACAAGGCATTTGGAAATTTCTAAGCGCCGTGATTCAATGAACTCAGTTTCCTTAGATGAAGAGATGACTCATATGATTACATTCCAACAAGCATACAATGCTAATGCACGTATGATTACTGTGGTAGATGAAACATTAGATAAAATCATCAATGGTATGGGAAGAGTAGGGCTATAATAGCCACTTGACTGAGAGGAGATAAATTATGCGCGTTACACAATCAATGCTATCGAGTAATATGCTACGTAATTTAAATACAAGCTATAGTAAAATGTCTAAATATCAAAATATGTTGGACTCAGGTAGTGTAATTTCAAGACCGTCTGAAGATCCAGTTGTAGCGGTAAAGGGAATGGGCTATCGTATAGATCTTGATAAAAACCAACAATACCAACGTAATCTTCGTGAAGCAAATACATGGCTAGATACAACAGACGAAGCGTTTGACCAAGTAGGCGAAGCATTAAAACGTGTAAAGGAGCTTATTGTACAAGCTGCTAACGATACAAATACTGCTGATGATCGTCAAAAGATCAATGCAGAAATGCAACAACTAAAGGAACAATTGCGTGATATTGCCAATACAAAAGTGGGCGATAACTATATCTTTTCAGGCACGCATACAAACCAACCGCTTTATGATGATACAGGGTCACCAAACTCGGCAATTACCACTGGAGGACAGAAGTCGATTGAAATCAACGTATTTGATGGTATCACAATGAACATTAATACTCCGGGTGCTGATTTATTTAACGATATTGATGGATTTATGACGCACGTAACAACACTTTTAGAAAGTGGTGCAACAGGTGCTGAGATTGGCGATGCACTTGGTTTAGAAGTAACAAGTGGTGCTAATACAATTCCTGGTTTAGACGGTATTTATGAAAGTACATTGACTTTAAGAGCAGATGTCGGAGCTCGTCAAAATCGTGTAGAAATGATGGGAAATCGACTAAGTCTTCAAGAAATAAATGTAACAAAACAACTATCTGCCAATGAAGACACAGACTATGCGAAGACGATTACAGATATGGTTACACAAGAATCCGTTCACCAAGCCGCTCTATCCGTAGGAGCAAAAATCATTCAGCAAACTTTAGTAGATTTTATCCGATAAAAACTACTAAGGTTCTGCCCCGAAAGCGAAGTGACAGGGGCAAACTTTATAAAGAATTATAGAGCGTTTGAACAATATGTTCAGACGCTTTTCTTGAAAGGAGAATTGTAAATGAGACTTCCACAAATTCAAATTCAAACAACGGATGCAAAGATAGAGCTTGAAATTAGTAAGCCTCAACAATCTATTGAACAGCCGAAAGCTACTCAAACAATTGAACAACCAGCAGCTATTCTGGAGATTCATACAACTAGGGGCGTTTTACAAATCGATTCTTCTCAAGCTAGACGAGATATAGGGATGATTGGTCCTTTGGAATCAAGTGCAAACTATGCAGAAGAAGGCAAACAAGGAGCACTTCAGGGGATGGCCCGTAGAGCAAGCGAGGGACGTCAATTAATGGAGAATGCAGGTAAAGGACAAGAACGTGCGACTATTCAAAATATCGCAAAACAAAACCATGGTCCACACCGTACCCCGTTTAATATTAAATTTATCCCATCTGTAGGTTCTGTAAAAATCGACTATACACCAGGTACTACAGACATCAATTTTGAGAGAAGAGAACCAATAATTGACGCAAAGGTGAACAAACCTATTATTGACTACACACCTGGTAAAGTAACTAGTACAATGGTACAAAGACCAGATGTTAACATCGACGTCATCATTTAAAGGAGCGCGTGAAAGAATGAAAATAGCTACTAAATTTTTAGGTGAAATCGAAATTGTAGAAGAGGATATTCTAACATTTGAGCAAGGTTTATTAGGTTTGGAAGATTACAAAAAATTTGTATTACTACCTATAGATGCAAACCTGCCATTAGTATTACTTCAATCAGTTGATCAAATGGAAATTGGTTTTGTGATAGCCTATCCATTTGCGTTTAAAAAAGATTATAGCTTTGAAATTAGTGACGAGGATCATAACCAACTACAAATTGAAAAAGAGGAAGATGTTCTTACATATACTATTGTTACAATGAAAGAAACTTTCGAGGATTCTACTATTAATTTGCTAGCACCTATAATTATTAACATAGATAAAAATCTTGGCAAACAAGTTGTCCTTGAAGATAATAAGTCCTATCCACTACGCTACCCAATGCAAACATTGGAAGGAAGTGTGAAATAATGCTAGTGCTTTCACGTAAAAAAGGTGAATCTATTATGATAGGTGACCAAATTGAAATTAAAATATTAGCAGTAGATGGCGAGCAAATAAAAATTGGAATTGTTGCACCTAAAACGGTTAAAGTACACCGTTCAGAAGTTTTTAAAGCAATTCAAGATCAAAACAAGGAAGCCCTTTCTGCCTCATCAAGCTTCTTAGAACAAATAAAGAACCAATAAACTATTACTAATATCTAAACTTGAAATCTATTACAAAAAAAAAAAAAACTTTCTAAAAAACTATTAAACATTTTCCGATTAAATACGATATATATATTGTAAGGGGCAGGAAGTACATACATACTACCTAATCCGACATTCCACAAGGATGTGGAATAACAAAAACAAACATTCAAGGAGGAATTCCAAATGATTATTCAACACAACATTTCAGCTTTAAACACACACCGTAACCTTTCTTTCAACAACACTCAAGCTTCAAAAAACCTTGAGAAATTATCTTCAGGTTACAAAGTAAACCGTGCTGGAGACGATGCTGCTGGTTTAGCAATCTCTGAAAAAATGCGCGGGCAAATCCGTGGTCTTGACATGGCTACTAAAAACGCTCAAGACTCAATCTCTTTAATCCAAACTGCTGAGGGTGCACTTAACGAAACACATGCAATCCTACAACGTATGCGTGAATTAGCAGTACAATCTTCAAACGATACAAACGTAACTTCTGACCGTTTAGCATTACAAAAAGAAGTGAACGCTTTATCAGAAGAAATTACACGTATCGCAACTGATACAGAGTTCAACACTCAAAAATTATTAAGTGGTAAATTCACTGATAAAGTATTCCATATTGGTGCTAATAAAGACCAAGCTATTAAGCTTTCTATCAATGAAATGACTGCTAATAAATTAGGTGTATCAAAAGTTAGTATTTCATCACAAACTAACGCTAACGCAGCAATTGATACAATCAACCAAGCATTAGAAGACGTTTCAACACAACGTTCTGCACTAGGTGCTGTTCAAAACCGTTTAGAGCACACAATCAATAACTTAGGTGCTACATCTGAAAACTTAACAGCTGCTGAATCACGTATCCGTGATACAGATATGGCAAAAGAGATGATGGGCTTCACAAAGAACAACATCTTAATGCAAGCTGCACAATCTATGCTAGCGCAAGCTAACCAACAACCACAAGGTGTACTACAATTATTACGATAATTAAAAGTATCCTAAAAGGCTCTCTCTACTTTGAGAGAGCCTTTTTTTAAATGGTAAAGGAGTGAAGAGAGATGTTATGTGATATTGAATATCTTCCAACTAAAACAGGTCACGAAACAATTAAAATAAATAATATGTTAATACATAGTAAATATAATCCGCAACGAGAAGCAGAGCAAATTTGCCAAAATAAAATTAATCCGAACCAACTAAATATTATCTATGGAATAGGAAATGGTTTTTTATATGATGCTCTAGTCAATGCAAAAGTAAATAGTGATAAAATACTTTTTATTGAGCCGCTTGAACAATTAAAAAATAATAGATATACATCATATTCTGTAATTTATGGAACACAGATTAAGGATATAGAACTGGCTATTACTGAAAGATTAATTAATTATTCTAAAGAAGTAAATATAATATGTACTTCTAACTATGACAAAATTTTTGCGGAAGAGTATGTCAAGTTATTGAAATTAATTAAAGAAATTCAAAATAAAAATACAATTTATAAAAATACAATTACAAAATTTGCTGATCTATGGCAAGAAAATATCATTAGAAATATATTGTATTCGTATAATTCTAGCAACTTATCTGATTTAGAGAAGACTACTTCTAAACCAATAGTTGTGATTTCAGGTGGACCATCGCTAACCAAACAAATCCCATTATTAAAGAATATTAAGGATTTAGTAATATTAATTGCCTCAGGTTCTACTATTCATACATTAATAAAAAATGAAATTGAACCAGATTATATAATAAGTATTGATGGTGGTATGATAAACTATGAGAGACATTTTAAAAATTTAAATCTTAAATATGCTGAATTAATATTTAGCATAACGAGTAAATATGAAATTCAACAAAAATTTACGAACAGAAAGTATGCATTTTATGATAATGAAGTGAGTGATCAAAGTTCGGTATTTAAACAAATAGGGTTAAGGTTACCTCTTATTAAAGGTGGTGGATCTGTTGCACACTATGCGTTATCAATCGCACGTTATATAAGTGATGGACCAATTGCTTTAATCGGTCAGGATTTGGCTTATACAAATAATCTAACTCATGCTGAAGGCAATAAAAATATGCGTGAAATTGATAAGGAATATATTGAAAATAGGGGACTAGTTGAAGTTGAGGGATACAATGGTGGGATAGTGTTAACAGATTATGCTTTTCTGACGATGAGAGATAATTTTGAGGAAATTATGAGGGAGATTGAAAGCCCTTCGACTATCTATAATTGTACGGAAGGCGGCATTAAAATTGAAGGAATGGAGCAAAAAAGCTTTGAAGCATTTTGCAATGCTATTCCTAAATGTGAAATTACGAATAAAAATAGTATAGTTTCTAAAGAGCATAGTATTGATAGTTATATTGCCACAATGAGAAAAGAGAAAAGTAGATATAAAGAGATAATTATGCTTTTAAAAACTGCAGAGCGTTTATTAGAAAGTACTGTAGCAAGTAAGCAATTTCCAACTAGCACGCTAAAAAAATTAGACACTATCGATAGCAAATTCCAGCAATTATTAGAAACTACGTTAATATCAAGCGTAAAGGATCCAATTATCATGCGGGTTATGACGCATTATAATCAGAAGGAAAATGAAACTCATGATGAAAGTTATGCAAGAGTTTATCTTCAACAAAAAGACTTGTATACAAATTTTATCGAGGTAATTGAAAAATGTAGTACATATGTTGATGCAACAATAAATGAAGCGGAGGAAATGAGATATGGAGTTAAATGAACTTATTGAAATGTATAATTCATATATAAAAAATGTGCCGAATGGTGCTACTTATATAGCTAAAAAATTGCGCGAGGATGAGCTGACTAGTGCACTTGTTAGTATTAAAGATTTTTCTGAAGGAATGATGTGGCTAACACAAGCTAGCGAACTTATTAACTCAAATCGTGGGAAAGTGGTTTTAGAAGTTGAGAAGTTGCAAGAATTTTTATTAGAAGTAAATGATGGCTTGGAGCGTCAAGATTATGTTGTAGTAGCTGATATGTTTGAATATGAAATTGCTCCATTTTTTGAAGAAATCACATTAGCGGAAGCACCTCTATAATAATGGAATGGCACATACAAGAGGCGCGAAATGGAGAGTTGACGTTACTACTTAATGGAGTAGCGATATATAGTAAGTACCGACCTTATGACGATGCAATGCGCTGGGTAGTGAAGGAGTTCAATCAAGAAGCCACACATTATTTAGTCATTGGTCTTGGTCTTGGGTATCATGCTCAAGCGCTAGCAGAGCTGACAACTAAGCCGATTTACGTTTATTATTTTGAACAAGTAGAGATGGAACTTTTTCAGCAAAATGGTAGTTTATTAGCTTCAAATATTAAGCTTGTTAATTCTTTAGAAGCGGTTGAAAATACCATTAACTTGCAACTGCTAGTGCCGAATGTTTGGCTAAAGGCTATAGGAGAGAATAATGCGCTGTATGATATTTTAGATACGATTAAGCGTAACCAAATTTCATATAAAAAATTTGCACCTCTTATGCATAGCAATGCTGAGAAAAATAAAGAATTGTATGAACATAAGCTTTACCCAAAATGTAGCAGTAATACAGCTTGCCTAGTGGCGTCCGGGCCTTCATTAAATGAAACTGTGCAGTGGCTGGAAGAAGTGGAAAATGTAGATATTTATGTAGTAGGTTCAGCGTTGAAACTAGTGTTAGCAAAGGGCATATGGCCTAAAGCAGTAGTTATTACGGATGCACAGCTAAATATTGTAAAGCAACTAGAAGGTACCAATTATAGAGGTCCATTATTTTACTTATTAACAGCTAATGCAGA
Source organism: Lysinibacillus sp. NPDC058147 (assembly GCF_042884205.1). Taxonomy (NCBI): domain Bacteria; kingdom Bacillati; phylum Bacillota; class Bacilli; order Caryophanales; family Bacillaceae; genus Lysinibacillus; species Lysinibacillus sp. NPDC058147. The sequence goes on along the minus strand of NZ_JBHVUJ010000007.1, from coordinate 45,160 downwards.
GGTAGTGGAGCTCCATCAAGGTGAGAAATATATGCTATGCCAGCAAGGCTATGAGCAAGCAGAGGAGCAAGCAGATAAATATAGTTTGCCTAAGTTGGCAACTGGTGGTTCTGTTGCAACAACAACATTTAGCTTACTAGAGTATCTTGGCTATCAAAATATTGTGCTATTTGGTCAGGACTTGGGGTTTAGTGGTGAGCTAACACATGCTGAAGGTTCTACATCCGGGAAAGTTGTTGTGAATTCATTGATACAAGTACAAGCCAATGATGGAAGCATTATAAAGACACAACCAAATCTACATGTCTATCTACGATGGTTCAATGAGAATTGTCCAACAGCAAATGCAAATGTATACAATACTGCAAGGCAAGGTGCAAAAATAAACGGTACAAAATTTATAACAAAGGAACAATTTCTACAGCTTTAAGCCTGTGACAAGCGGTCATAGGCTTTTTAGTGTAAAAAAAGAAAAAGCATCCGATATAATACTAAGAAATACATATAGAGCATTTTATCCAGAAGGTACTGGTTCGTTTGATAAAAAGTTCAACTAAAAAGCGTTGGGATTTTGTAAAAGTCTAGCTTAAGAAAGTAATATAAAATAAAGAAGCAGTATTAAGATAACGTTTTCATTATCGGCAGAGTCTATAATAAAGAATATTTAAATTTTAAGGTTAAACATAATGAATGAAGTATGTTGAATATGTAAGAAAATTCATTAAAAAAATTGCACCTTAAGCGGAGTGGAAAAATTATTGCTCAAAGTAGATTAAGATTGAGTCCAATAAATTTAAATGGAGCAATTAAATTAGTTTTTATAGGGTTTTAAAAGAGACTTTGATTTTTAGGTGTAATTGGTAGGGAAGAAATGATAATAAAATATAGCTAAACAGACCTTTACGGACGAGTGTGCATCCCTTTTGAAAAATAACTTTAAATTAAGTAGCTAAGGTTATAGCTACTTAATTTAGATTGATAGAAAATTTAAATTAAATGCCAAGGTTAATAATACAACTGAAAAAAGGTCGGATATGGAAAGTATTATATTGGTAATAATTTATATCGGCAAATTTTCTTTATTATTAAGAAAATTTGCCGATATAAATTATATAAAAATTCAATACTAATAAATTAGTATAATTGAATATTCAATTATACTCTGCATGATATTGCTTAGACATATAAGATAGGAGTTTTAAGATGATGGCGTTATATAATAAAACCGTACTAGTAACAGGGGGGACAGGCTCTTTTGGTAAGAAGTTTATCCAAAAAGCACTTACATTAGGTGTTAAAAAAATCATTGTTTTTAGTCGAGATGAGCTGAAGCAATATGAAATGAAACAAGAATTCAAAGATGAGCGAATACGTTTCTTTATTGGTGATGTACGCGATAAGGATCGTTTATACCGTGCGTTTGATGGAGTAGATATTGTTATTCATGCGGCTGCGATGAAACATGTCGATGCTTGTGAATATAATCCTTTTGAGGCAGTTAAAACAAATATTCATGGTGCTCAGAATATTATTGAAGCTGCGATTGATCGCGGTGTAGAAAAGGTGATTGCACTTTCAACAGATAAGGCATGTAGTCCAGTAAATTTATACGGTGCAACAAAACTAGCATCTGATAAGTTATTCGTTGCAGCAAATGCTTATGTAGGAGAAAAGAAAACAAGATTTTCAGTTGTTCGTTATGGCAATGTAGTAGGAAGCCGTGGTAGTGTTGTACCTTTCTTTAAAAAGATTAAGGATACAGGCAAGTTACCTATTACAGACGAACGTATGACACGTTTTTGGATTACACTTGACCAAGGAGTACAATTTGTTCTAGATAATTTAGAACGTATGTATGGGGGTGAAATTTTTGTACCAAAAATCCCTAGCATGAAGGTTACGGATCTCGCAAAAGCGATTGCTCCGGAATGTGAAATGGAGATTATAGGTATTCGTCCAGGTGAAAAACTACATGAAGCAATGATTATGGAAGATGATGCTCGTCATACATGTGAATTTGATACTTATTACGTTATTCAACCAGAGTTTTCTTGGTGGTCAACTCATTACAAAGATAAGGGGAAATCATTACCTGATGGATTTGAATATACAAGCGATAAAAATACCGATTGGTTAGATGTAGAAGAATTGAGAGGGATGATTTGATGGATGATGAGGTGGTAATTGTCGGTGGTGGAATTGTAGGTATTTTTTCTGCCCTTTTTTTAGCTGATAAATATAAAAATATTTATTTAATTGAAAATACAGATAGAGTTGGTGGACTACTAAATTCAAAAGAATTTGAAGGAATTGAATTTGATTATGGTACTCACATTGTTAATGAAACCATGATTAAAGAAATAGATGATATTTTATATACTGATTTTGGAGAAGAGTGGAGAGAGATTCAAACCTTTAATCCCGGTAATATTACCTTTGGGGAACTTTACAAAGATTCTAGTTATCCTTATATAATTAATATGGAGGAGGGCTATGAAAATGGCTTAATTGAATTATTATCTAGTAAAGAAAAAGTATCGAATTTAGACCAAGATTTATATAGTTATTTAATAAAGATATTCGGGACAACATATACAAATAAAGTATTTAGACCAATATTTAAAAAACTACTTAATCTAGAATTAGAAAACTTAACAACCGATGTATTTAAAACTTTTGATGTTAAGAGGCTAATTGTAGGAGATGAATTTTTAACAAAAGAACTAAAAAAGTCAGAAATTTATGATTCTAAGATAGCATATCCACAATATCAGACTGGAAGTTCATTAAATAAAAAGTATTATCCTAATAATGGAGAAGGTATAGGTTTATGGATAAAGTTTTTAACTGAAAAGTTAAAAGAAAAAAATGTTAAGGTACTGACAAATACTGCGGCTATAGATTTGCTATTACAAGAAGAAAGTCGTATTACAATCAAAAATTTTAAAAATGACATTACGAATGTTATTTCTCCGAAATTAATTGTATGGACAGCTCCGTTTAATAACTTTTTAAATGTAACAAAAGAAAAAGTTAATATGCCTTCTCTTAATTTTAGAAATACATTATTAATGCATTTTATATTTGAAAAACCGTTTATTTCTGAGAACCATTACATTACTTGTTGGGATAATAGTTTTAGCTTTTTTAGAGTAACCTTGTATCCAAATGTTTCTCAAAATAAGGATGTAAATAAGTGTACCATTGAAATATTCTTCGATTCAGATGAAGAATTGGAAAAATTAACATTCGATTTTATCTTACAAGAGTTAATAAAAGCTAAAATAATTGGACAAGATAATATTGTTGAAAAACAGTATAAAGAAGTTTTATATCGTTCTTTTCCTATCATTGATAAAAAATATGTGCAGACTGTGAAACAAAACGAAGAATTGATTAATACAATACCGAATAACATAAAATTTTTAGGCAAAGGTAAAGGTACTAGCTTTTTTATTAATACTAGTATTTTAGAGGCATATGATATTCTGAAAGAGGATCTTAAATGAAAGTTGTACTTTTTGGTAGTGGTGGAGGAGCAGTAAATTTTTTAGAAAAACAAAAAGAATATGAAGTTCTTTACATAGTTGATAATGATGTTGCAAAGCAAGGTAAAACTCTTTTAGGGTATGAGATAAAGTCACCTAGTTCACTTAAAGATCATTCTTATAATATAATGATCACTTCCATGTATGTTACAGAAATTAAATATCAATTAGTTAATCAACTAAATATTGATGAATCTAGGATTATTTTCCCTTCTAAACAGTTATTAAAATCTGAAAGTTATGCTTTTGAAGATAAGAATACGCATAAATATGCAACAAATTTATTAAGAAACCTTATTATACTATTTAATAAAGAAGATGTGGAATACTTCCTTGATTATGGTACCCTCTTAGGAGTAGTAAGAGATGGAGATTTAATAGAGTGGGATGAAGATATTGACTTCAAAGTCAAAGATGAATGTAAGAAAGATTTATTGAACATATTAAATTCATTTATTGTAGATAATCCTTCTGTTTCTTTAAAATATGATGAAGCTAGTGGAATCAGACTTTTTATTGCTCATTCTAACATCAAACCTTTTACAATAGATTTCGAAGTCTTAAAAGAGAGTAGTGAAGGTTATTTTACTAATGAATATACTTTCCCTCGCGAATTTTTTACTCAATCTTCAATTTATAGATGGGGAAGTTTGGATGTAAAAGTTTCGAGGTTATATGAAAAATATCTTGTATATATTTATGGTAATGATTGGAAAATCCCGAAAAAATCATTTTCCTTTGCAGATTATAATGAGATAGAGGTGTAACATTATTGGTATAATATTAATTACTGGTGCAGCAAGCGGTATAGGACAAGCTACGGCAATAGCCTTATGTAAGAAGGGTTGTAAAGTTATTTTACATGGTCGAACTCAAGAAAGTTTACAGCAAACTATTAAATTTTGTAGAGAAAATGGACAGGATCCCTTTATAGTTTGTTATGATATAACCGATGAAGAGGCGATGAAACTAAGTATATTGAGGATTAAAAAAGAGTTTGGATATATCGATGGATTAGTAAATACTGCTGGGATTATGAACGAAGCCCTTGTTGGCATGACAAAGGCTCAAGTAATGAATGACATGTTAAATGTGAATGTTACATCTGTCCTCATACAAATACAGTATGCATCTCGATTAATGCGTAAAAGTGATAATGCATCTATTGTTAATGTGAGTTCTATTGTGGGACTAAACGGAGCTGAAGGGAGCTCGGCATATTCAGCTAGCAAAGCGGCTATTGTAGGTTTAACAAAATCTCTAGCTAAGGAACTTGCTATTGATGGAATACGGGTAAATGCTGTAGCGCCAGGTTTCATAGATACTAAATTAACTTGTCATTACGTAGATAAAAAAAAAGAAAAAGTTTTAGATAAAATTAAAATGAAAAGATTTGGTCACCCTGATGAAGTGGCTAATGTGATTACATTTTTATTATCTGAGCAATCTTCCTATGTAACGGGGCAAATAATTGGTGTTGATGGTGGTATGATAATTTAATACTTTAATCACGGTGTAAGGAGAGCGTTATTAATGAATGAACAAAAATTAAAACAAGTTTTTATAGAGGCTTTAGGTATTAATGAATCACAAGTGACAGATGGACTTACATATAACAGCATTCCAGAATGGGATTCTATTGCCCATATGGCCCTTGTTGCAGAGATTGATGATGTGTTTGATACAATGCTAGATACAGATGATGTTTTAGATATGAACTCATTTGCTAAAGCAAAAGAAATTTTAGCTAAATATGATGTGTTGTTTTAAGTTAGAAAGCATCTGCGCCTTTATGCAGATGCTTTTTTGTCGATAGTATATATGAGAGGTGGAGAACATGTATTTTTTTGAAAAAGTATTACGAACAGAGAATGGTGTGGTTACAGTACCAGAGTGTTTTCAACAGGATGTTAAGCGCCTTGTTTTGTTAGTATGTCGAAATGATGAGGCAACCGTAGCCTATTATGTTAGTGCGTTGCGTGCAGGACATGCAATAATGTTAGTAGATTATACGCTACATATAGATCTGTTACGTACAATTATTCAACAGTATAGTCCCTATTATATTATAGGAATTGATAAAGTAGATGGATACAATGAGAAGCAAGGTATTTTGTATCATACTAGACCTATGGAAGTAAAAATAAATGAGGATTTAGCTGTATTACTAAGCACATCAGGAACAACGGGTAGTCCTAAATTTGTACGATTATCTTATGATAACTTACAAAGTAATGCAGAGGCCATTGTGACATATCTATCGATTAATACCAATGAGCGAGCAATTATGAATTTACCACTTTCGTATTCTTATGGTATGTCAATTGTAAATAGTCACATGCAAGCAGGTGCAACATTATTGCTTATTGAGCAAAGTGTTATAGAAAAAGGTTTTTGGTCGTATATACAAGAACAGCATGCCACGTCTTTAGCAGGTGTTCCATTTACGTATCAAATGTTACTTCGAATAGGGTTTATGAAAATGGACTTACCGTATTTAAAGACACTTACGCAAGCGGGGGGGCGCTTAAATGAAAAAGAAGTCCTTGCATTTGCGAGATATGCGAAGGAAAAGAATAAATACTTCTATGTGATGTATGGTCAAACAGAGGCAGCACCACGTATGTCATATATTCCTTATGAGCTATTAAATGAAAAGTCAGGTACAATCGGCATTGCTGTACCTGGTGGCCGATTTGATATAGATAGGGAAACGAGTGAACTGATTTATTATGGTGATAATGTGATGATGGGCTATGCGGAATCAATAACCGACTTAGCAAAAGGTGATGAGTTAGGAGGCGTGCTTCATACAGGTGATACAGCGGTAGTTGATAAAGATGGTTATTACACAATTACAGGACGGTTAAAGCGTTTTATTAAGTTGTTTGGATTGCGCATTAACTTGGATGATGTTGAGCGTAAGCTAGAGGCTGAAGGGTTTAATGTGGCGTGTACAGGAAAGGATGACAAGTTAATTATTGTCACTACTAGTGATGTGGCAGATATTATTAGGAAGTTAATTCAATCGTGGTATCATTTACATAATTCAGGATTTTGTGTGCATGTATTAGAGGAATTTCCTAGGTTTTCAAATGGAAAATTAAACTATAATGCATTGAAGGAGTTGTATTTGTAATGCAACCATATGATTTGTCTAAAAAAGAGAAGGAAACACAACTTCTTGAGAAGTTAAAAGAATTAACGGCATGGCATTTGACACATTGTGAATTGTATAGTCAAATGATGCTAAAAAGCCAGTTACTAACAGAAATTAAGCGATTAGAAGATATACCATATTTACCAGTGCAATTATTTAAGCTAATGGATTTATATTCTGTGTCACAAAATGAGGTATTTAAGGTATTGACTTCAAGTGGTACGACTGGACAACAAGTATCTAAAATTTTTTTAGATAAAAATACAGCTATGGTACAAACTAAAACATTAGTTGATGTGATGCGTCCATTGCTTGGTACAAAGCGACTACCGATGATTATTTTTGATACGAAATCGGTGTTAAAGAATCGTAATTCATTTAGTGCACGCGGAGCCGGAATATTAGGTTTTGCTAATTTTGGACGTAAACATTTTTACGCATTGAATGATGATATGACATTAGATATTGAAGGTTTGCAAGCTTATTTAGAAGAACATAAAGAACAGCGTATTTTATTATTTGGTTTTACTTTTATGATTTGGGAATATGTTTATCAAGTAAGTAAAAAACGAGGTATTAGTTTAGATTTTAATGATAGTATTCTAATTCACGGCGGTGGTTGGAAGAAGTTAAAAGACAAAGCAGTTGACTCGGTAACATTCAATCGATTATTAAAAGAGTGGTTTGGTATTAAAGAAATCCATAATTATTACGGCATGGTTGAACAAGTTGGCTCTATTTTTGTTGAGTGTAGCGCAGGCTACTTACATGCACCGAGTTATGCGGATATTATCGTGAGAGATAAAATTACGTTTGAGCCTCTTATTAATGGACAAGAGGGAGTAATACAAGTGTTAAGTGAACTACCTAAAAGCTATCCAGGTCATTCTTTATTAACGGAAGATATTGGTACTATTCATGGAGAAGATAATTGCACTTGTGGATGGAAAGGTAAGTATTTCACAGTGGCAGGTCGAATTCCAAAAGCCGAAGTACGTGGTTGCAGTGATACGTTTCAGGGAGGATAAAACAATGATAGTATTTTGGCCAACGAATCAATCGTTTGATCAAGCATTAGCGGCTTTACAAGTAACAAAAGTATTGCCATTATTTGATGAAGAAGTACTTGCATTTGCCAATTATTTATCAAAGCAATGGTTACGGATGCGAAGCCAACCGGAAATTGTTGCATTAGGCTATTGGTTACGTAAATCCAATATTAAGGAAATGCAAGATCAATTTAGGGAAAAAAATGCAAAGAGTATTAAAGTTGCACGAGGTACAGTATTTCATATTGCGCCTTCGAATGTAGATACAATATTTGTGTACTCTTGGCTGTTATCGTTATTTGCAGGTAATCGCAATATTATTCGGTTGTCAGGTAAAAGTCAGGATAATGTCTTACTCACAACAATTATTGAGGCTTTTCATACTGGAAAGTTTAATACTATCGCAAAACAGACGATATTATGTACATATAACCACGATGAAGGGGCTACCGAAAAAATCAGTGAGATCTGTCATACACGTGTGATTTGGGGTGGTGATACAACTATTAAAGAAATTCGTCAAGTTCCTCTAGCCCCGCTAGCTAACGAGTTAGCTTTTCCTGATCGCTTTTCGGTTGCATTATTGAACAGCGAAGCGCTAGATGATATAGAGGTGATTGTGAAGAAATTTTACAACGATGCCTTTTGGTTTGACCAAATGGCATGTTCATCACCACGCCTTATTTTTTGGTTAGGTAACAATACTAAAGCGATTGAGCAGTTTTGGCGAAGCTTAGACCAACATATAAAAAGTGAACAGTATGAATTCCAGTCAGCTCTACAGGTTACAAAATTAACTACAGCGATGCAGTATGCGACGGATAAAGCTACAGATAATGTATCGTTAGCTCCAACATTTATACGTATTCAAGTAACGGGAATGGATATTGAGCTACGTGAACAACATTGTGGTGCTGGATTATTTTTAGAATGCAGTGTTCAATCACTGGAAGAAATAGCAGATAAGTTGGCGGATAAAGATCAAACCTTAAGTTATTATGGTGTTTCAAAAGAAGAACTCGCAGTGTTAGTGAATGCTATTTCTAACCGAGCTATCGACCGAATTGTACCAATAGGACAAGCTTTGAACTTTAGTAACATATGGGATGGTCAACAATTTCTAACATCCTATACAAGAAAGGTTGTAATCTTGTGATTTGGAGAAAGGTACAAAAAAAGCATTTACAAAAAATTTTGGACTGGCGTACTAAAGAAAATATTACACGTGTCATGTATACAGATATTCCTTATAGTATGGAGAATCAAAAAAAATGGTTTGAAGCCATTAATGAATGCCAAACTTCAATGTATTGGGTTATGGAATATAATGGTGAATCAATTGGCTTAATTTCATTAACATCTATTAATTGGCATAATAAAAGAGCATATTGGAATTTTTATGTGGGTGAAGAGAAGTATGCTTTATTAGCAGGATTTATTGGCCTTTATATGTACAATTACGCATTTAAGGAATTAGGATTAAAAAAGTTACTTGGAGAAGTTATGGATATTAATGAAGGTGTACAAAAACTTCATTTACGCCAAGGTGCTCGAGAAGTCGGTATTTTAGAAAAGCATATTTTTAAAAATAATGTTTGGCATGATGTTCATTTGTTTGAAATGACAGCGGAGCGTTGGAGTATAAATGAGAGGTATAGTAAGTATATTGTGGAGGTGGAATGATGAAAATAATTACGATTATTCAAGCCCGTATTGGCTCTTCTCGTCTACCTGGCAAGGTATTAAAACCACTTAATGATTCAGATGTACTGAGTTATGTTGTAAAACGTTGTCGACAAATTAATGGTGTAACAGAAGTAATTGTAGCGACATCAAATTTACCACAGGACGATGCAATTGCAGAATGGTGTGAAACCAATCGTGTTACTTATTATCGTGGTAGCGAACAAGATGTGCTAGATCGGTATGTGCAAGCAGCTAAGCCATATAGTCCGGATTATGTGATGCGTGTTACTTCTGATTGCCCATTTGTTGATTATGAGTTAGCGAATGATTTGGTAACACTAATAAAAGAGCAACAAGTAGATGTTATTGATATTGAGATAGCATTACCTAGAGGGCTAGCGGTAGAAATTATTTCATATGATGCGCTTTATCGTATTCATGAAATAAGTACAGAAGAGCGTCACCGTGAACATGTGACGTATTATGCTTATGAGTATATGCTTGAATTTACTCGTGCGACATATACCCCAAAAGAAGCAATCCAAGTACCTATGCTACGCATTACACTTGACACGGATGAGGATTATTCATTGTGCCAAGCTGTTGCACACCATTTTAATGATCCGTTGGTGAAAAGTTCGGAAGTTGTACGTTATTTACAGGAAAATCCTGATATTGCAAAATTAAATGCACATATTGAACAGAAGCCGGTGGTGTAATGAAGAAAATAATAATTGTTGCGGATGCGTCGACTGCCATAGGCAGTGGTCATGTGATGCGTTGTTTGACTATTGCCAAAAGTTTAGAGAAACAGCAGTGTGAGGTAAAATTTCTAATGAGTGATTTGCCCGGAAATTTGATTCAATTTGTTGAAAAAGAAGGTTTTGTTAATATAACAGCTTATGAAAATGCTGATTTATATATTATAGACCACTATGAAATTGGTATGGTGCAAGAGCGTGAAATACGTAAGTTTACGAAAAGAATAATGGTTATCGATGACCTTGCGAACCGTGAGCATGACTGTGATATGATATTAGACCAAAATGTTACTCCTCATTATGATAGAAGATACGATTTTCTCGTTAACGAAAAGTGCTTAAGGTTATTAGGGCCAAAGTATTTAATTATGCGTGAGGAATTCATTCAAGCTCGTTATCACAGAAATATAAGGCATGTGCAACGTATACTTGTATTTATGGGTGGCTCGGATCCTACAGCAGAAACATTGAAGGTTTTAGAAGCGTTAGGCGATTTTAACTTTGCTCACATTGATGTTGTAGTCGGAAATGGTAATGTTCATAAAGATGAGATTAAGCAGGTTTGTTATAAACGAAACTATCATTATCATCAACAAATTAATTACATAGCAGAACTTATGGGAAAAGCAGATTTTTCATTAGGGGCAGGCGGTGCGACAACTTGGGAGCGTTGTTTTGTTGGCTTACCAGCAGCGTGTACGATTGTAGCAGATAATCAGTGTATAGGTATTGAATATGCAGCAAAGTTAGGAGCTTGCATCAGCCTAGGATGGCATGAACAAGTGACAGTTGAAACTTATCGAGATGTATTAAACAACCTATCTATTAGTGAATTACAAACTATAAGTGATAAAGGATTACAAATTACGGTAAATAATCAGCCAAACCTGTGGCTTTATGAAATATTGGAGTTGATACAATGATTAAAATTGGAGAACGTGAAATAAGTCTTTATTCAAGACCATTTATTATTGCAGAAATGTCTGGTAATCACAACCAATCACTTGAGAGAGCATTAGAATTGGTGGAGCTGGCTGCTGAAGCGGGGGTAGATGCATTAAAACTACAAACATATACAGCAGACACTATTACATTAGATGTGCACACTAACGAATTTTTTATTTCAAATGAGGATAGTTTATGGAAAGGTCAGTCTTTGCATGAATTATATCAACAAGCTTATACACCATGGGAATGGCACGAGGCGATTTTTAATCGTGCTAAAGAGTTAGGCTTAATTGCGTTTAGCTCACCATTTGACGAAACAGCAGTTGATTTTTTAGAAACGTTAGATGTGCCTGCTTATAAAATTGCATCGTTTGAGAATGTGGACATTCCATTAATTAAAAAGGTAGCTCGCACAGGAAAACCGGTGATTATTTCAACAGGTATGGCAAGTGCCGCTGAATTAGATGAGGCTGTACGTGCTGCCCGAGAAGAAGGAAACAACCAAATCATTTTATTAAAATGTACAAGTACATATCCAGCAACACCAGAAAATTCAAATTTAGCAACCATTCCACATATGCGTGAATTGTTTAATGTCGAGATGGGTTTATCAGATCATACAATGGGTGTAGGTGTGTCCGTTGCGGCGGTGACATTAGGCGCTACAGTCATCGAAAAACACTTTACAACATCGCGTGAAGAAGGCGGGGTAGATGCAACCTTTTCAATGGAGCCTCATGAGCTGAAAATGTTAGTAAAAGAAACAGAGCGCGCATGGCAATCTATCGGTGAAGTAAAATATGGCCCAACTGAAGCGGAAATAAAATCATCTAATGACCGCCGTTCGCTTTACATTGGGGAAGATATGGTAGCAGGGGATGTCTTTACTAAAGAAAACTTAAGAGATGTACGTCCAGGCTTAGGCTTACCTACAAAGTATTATGAATTACTATTAGGAAAAACGATTAAAAAGGAAGCAAAAAAGGGTACGCCTGTAAGCTGGGAGCTTATACTATGAAAAAATTAGACGAGTTTATTCCTTATGGTCGCCAATGTATAGATGAAGAGGATATTCAAGCAGTAGTTGATGTATTACGTTCTCCATTTTTAACGACAGGTCCTAAAATTGCAGAATTCGAAAGAACGGTAGCTGATTATGTAGGCGCAAAATATGCGGTAGCTTTTTCCAATGGGACAGCTGCGCTTCATGGAGCCTGTTATGCGGCTGATATCGGAGAAGGAGATGAAGTAATCACTTCTCCGATTACATTTGCAGCAAGTGCAAATTGCGTACGTTACATGAATGGTACTGTTGTTTATGCTGATATTGATGAGAAGACCTATAACATAAACGTTAAAGAAGTCGAAAAAAATATTACATCAAAGACGAAGGCAATTATTCCAGTTGATTTTACGGGGCAGCCCGCTGATATGGATCCGATTATGGAACTTGCTAAAAAGCATAATTTAATTGTAATTGAAGATGGTGCACATTCACTAGGCGCTACATACAAGGGTCGGAAAGTAGGTACATTTGCTGATATGACGATGTTTAGCTTCCATCCTGTGAAGCCCGTTACAACGGCAGAAGGTGGTGTCATTGTTACTGATAATGAGGAATACTATAAAAAAATGCTGAAGTTCCGTAGCCATGGTATTGAGCAAACACCATTTGCGCAGGAGCAAGGTGATTGGTATTACGAAATGACAGACCTTGGCTATAATTATCGCATAACAGATTTACAAGCAGCACTTGGCATTTCGCAAATGAAAAAGCTCGATATATTTATTGCGAAGCGTCGTGAGCTTGTGACAATGTATAACGAGTTGCTCGCAGATGTGGAAGGCATTACAATTCCTTACCAGTTGCCAAATACGGAATCAGGATGTCATTTATATTCTGTACAATTGTCTAATCATGTTGACCGTAAAAAAGTATTTGAACTAATGCGTAAGGAAAATGTTGGCGTGCATGTGCACTACATGCCAGTGTATTGGCACCCTTATTATCAGAAATTAGGCTATAAAAAAGGTTTATGTCCGAAGGCGGAGAAATGGTATGAAAATGCTCTAACACTACCTCTACATACTTATCTTTCACATGTTGATATAATTAAGATTGTTAGAATGATTAAGGAGAATATACATGAATAAAACAACAAAGTTAAAAAATCTACTTTTATCGAATGAGCTTAACTTTATTATGGAAGCACATAATGGTCTCTCCGCAAAAATAGTTGAAAATGCTGGATTTAAAGGTATTTGGGCGAGTGGACTCTCAATTTCAGCGGCACTAGGTGTTCGTGATAATAATGAAGCATCGTGGACTCAAATACTTGAAGTGATTGAATTTATGAATGATGCTGTAGATCTTCCTATTTTATTAGATGGGGATACAGGTTACGGTAACTTTAATAATATGCGTCGTCTCGTTCGAAAGTTAGAACAACGAGGTATTGCAGGCGTATGTATTGAAGATAAATTGTTCCCTAAGACAAACTCCTTTATAAATGGTGAAGCACAGCCTCTTGCAGATATTGATGAGTTTTGCGGCAAAATTAAAGCTGCTAAAGATGCGCAAACAGATCCTGATTTTATTGTAGTAGCACGTGTTGAAGCGTTTATTGCAGGCTGGGGGCTAGACGAAGCAGTAAAACGAGCAGAAGCTTATCGTCAAGCTGGGGCAGATGCGATTTTAATGCATAGTAAAAAAAGTAATGCTTCAGAAATTAAAGCATTTATGGAGATTTGGAATGACCGTCACCCTGTTATTATTGTACCAACGAAATACTATTCAACGCCGACCTCTCATTTCAAAGATTGGGGTGTGAGCATGGTTATTTGGGCTAATCATAATGTGCGTGCAGCAATTACTGCTATGGAGGAAACGACAGAACGCATTTATAAGGATCAAAGTTTAGTGAATGTAGAAGGTACAATTGCTTCTGTTGGTCACATATTTGAATTGCAGGGAGCGGATGAATTAAAAGAAGCAGAAAAAAAATATTTACCGACTTATGGACAAGATGTGAATGCTATAATTTTAGCAGCTTCTCGTGGTTCGCAATTAGGGGATTTAACAAAAGATATTCCTAAAACAATGCTAAAAGTAAATGGCATGCCTATTTTACATACACTTGTTAATCAACTAAATGATATTGGTATTAAAGATATTACTGTCGTTCGTGGCTATAAAAAAGAAACAATTTCTTTACCAAATATTAAAACAATAGATAATGATAACTATGCTAATACAACGGATTTAGACTCTTTAATGCTTGCAGTGGATGAAATTCGAACTAACACCATTATTATGTTTGGGGATATTTTGATTAAGTCTTATATATTAAACGAATTATTAAATGAAAATTATGACATGATAATGATAGTTGATGCTGATATTAATGATGAAGAATGTACTGTAAAAAAAGATTTAGTATTAGCTACAAATGAATATATTAAAAATGAATTTAACCAAATTGAAAAATTACTTGAAATCGGTACTAATATAGAAAAACCAACAGGTGAGTCTATAGGCTTATGGAAAGTTACGTCCAAAGGTGCTACAAATTTGAAAATGTTCTATAACAAAGTAAAAGAGCAAGCAAAAATAGAAAAATGGACTACTAATGAGTTTTTAACAAATTATGCTAATGAATATGAAGTTAATATTAAATATATAAAAGGTGGATGGATAGATATTGATCTTATTGAAGATTTACAAAACATCAAAGCTCAAAAGGATGGATTAGTATGAATACTTGGAGAAATATATGGAATGAAAAACAAATTGAATATCCAGTAGTTGAAATTGATGAGAAACAATTGTTCTTAAAAATGAAAGAAGCTAACGGTTTTGATATTGTTGATGGTGCTTTTACATATGATGCATTTCTGAAACAATTTGAAGAATTACAAAATGAAATAAATTATTACGAAAATAAAACAGGAGGGAAAATAAGTACTTTATTTGAAGTAGGCTGTGGGAATGGTGCTAACTTACTTTTGACAAGTAAAATGGGTTATAAAAGTTCTGGTCTAGACTATTCTAAGAGTTTAGTTGATGGAGGAAATAAGATACTAGAAAAATATGGAGTAAAATTAGAATATGGAAATGCAGATGAATTAGATGTAAAAAATAAATATGATGTCATACTATCAAACGGTGTTTTCGCATACTTTAAAGACTTAGAGTATGCTGAAAAAGTTTTAGAAAAAATGTTGAGTAAAGCTAATTGTATGATAGCTTTAATTGATATTCATGATAAGGATAAAGAATGTTCTTATTATGAGTTCCGTCGTGAATTAATACCAAATTTTGACGAATTATATAAAGACTTACCTAAACTATTCTATCCAAAAGTATTTTTTGAGGATTTTGCTAGAAAAAATGAACTGCAAATTAAATTTGTTAAAACAGAGATTAAAGAATACTGGAATAATGAATTTATTTATAGTTGCTACATGTATAAGTGAGGTGGGAAAATGTTAGCAGCACAACAGTTTGGAGAAGCTTTAAATGATTTATCTTATGATTTTTATAGTGGTGTACCTTGCTCATTTTTAAAGTATCTTATCAATTATGCAATTAATGAACAAGATTTTGTGATGGCTGCAAATGAAGGAGATGCTGTAGCAATTTGTTCAGGTGCTTATCTTGGTGGGCGTAAGCCAGTATTTCTATGCCAAAATTCAGGTTTAGCGAATGCGGTATCACCACTAACATCTTTAACCCATACGTTTAAGATTCCTGTATTGGGATTTGTTAGTTTACGTGGTGAAGAAGGGTTACATGATGAGCCACAGCATGAATTAATGGGTGAAATAACAGGTGAATTACTAGCAACTATGCGCATACCTCATGCTATATTGTCGACTGATTTTGACGAAGCACTTCAGCAATTAAAGGAAGCAGATGCACATATTGAACAAGGCGAATCTTATTTTTTCATTGTTAAAAAGGGGACTTTTGGGAAGGTTGCATTAAAAGAACAAAGTGAGATTGAAGCTATAGATGTTACTTATAGAGAATATGGGAAAAAAAGTGAGTTACCTGCCCGCTTAACTATGTTATCAGCAGTGAAATCTTATGCAGATGATAATGCACTTGTACTCGCAACCACTGGTTTAACGGGAAGAGAGTTGTACGAATTAGGAGATACAGCAAACCAGTTGTATATGGTTGGTTCGATGGGGTGTGTTAGTTCAATCGCACTTGGTTTAGCTGTTGCTCGCCCTGATAAAAAAGTGATTGCTATAGATGGAGATGGTGCATTATTAATGCGATTAGGGACAATGGCTACACTTGGTTATTACGCACCGAATAACCTATATCACTTATTATTAGACAATGCAGCACATGAATCTACAGGTGCACAGTTTACCGTATCTTCTCATGTTGATTTTTTAGATATGGCTAAAGCCACAAAGTATCACCATGTTTTTGCATTAGATGACGAACAAACATTAAAAGATTCCTTACAAGAGTGGGACACAATAGGCGGTTTAACTTTCGCTTACTGTAAAACGTCTTTAGGAGTGAAAGATAACTTAGGACGACCTAGTGTAACACCTGTTGAAGTGAAAAGTCGTTTTATGCAACACATTAAAAGTGAGTAACCCAATACGGGCTACTCACTTATTTTTTTGAAATATTCTTTCAGGGCTTCAATAAAGCCTTGCATGTCTGTTTTATCGATATCCCCAATATTCGCGATTCGGAACGTATTTAAATTACCTACCTTACCGGGATAAATCGTAAAACCTTTAGCAAAGAGTTCATCGTGCATTGTAGTAAAGTCATAGTTGTTATTGTCTGGTTCATAAATAGCTGTAATAATTTTAGAATGATGCTCTAAAGGAATTACCCAATCTAAATTTAGTTCTTTTAAGCTGGCTATAAGCACTTCCCATGAATTACTATAACGTTGATAGCGATTTATAATACCTTCATTTTTAGTTTCTATAATAGCCTGTTGTAGTGCATAAAAGGTTTGAACAGGTGGAGTAAAGCGACTTTGCCCTGTATTATTAAAGTATTCGTATTGTCCGTATAAATCTAAATAGTAAGTTTTACGTTTATGACTTTTACATTGTTCTAAATTAATTTTATTTGCGATTACAAAACCGATACCTGCCATACCTTGAATATTTTTGTTTGAACTAGCTGCTAAATAATGAATATTTTGTGTAGGCATATCTATTGGAATCGCGGCATAAGAACTCATAGCATCAACAATAAATGTTATGTTATTTTTACGGCACATCTCTCCAACAATTGTTAAGTCATTTAATAAACCAGTGGTCGTTTCATTATGCACAATTGCAATGTGTGTAATGTGATGACTGGTTTGATTGGTTGTGATGAAGTTTTCTAACTCATCATAATTTATTGCTTCTGTATAAGACGAGTCATACATTATATAGTTAATAGCATATGTATCACAGATTTCTTGCATTCGTTTTCCGTAAGCCCCATTATGCACTATTAACAAAGTATCATTATCCTTTACGACAGATGTTAATATTGCTTCCACAGCTGCTGTACCTGAACCAGGGAATAGCACAGTAGTATATTCCTCATTATTTGCAACAAACGACGTTAATTCTGATGAAACAAAGCACATGACGTCACCAAATGCTTCTTCACGAGGGCAAATATCTGGCTGAATTTGTGCATATTTCACTGCAGTCGAGGTAGTTGCAGGTCCGGGGTTTAGTAAAATATCTCGCTTAGGTAGTCCGCTTAATAATTGAATCCTTGGATAGA
Source organism: Lysinibacillus sp. NPDC058147 (assembly GCF_042884205.1). NCBI lineage: Bacteria > Bacillati > Bacillota > Bacilli > Caryophanales > Bacillaceae > Lysinibacillus > Lysinibacillus sp. NPDC058147. The sequence continues at coordinate 27,239 of NZ_JBHVUJ010000007.1, read as the reverse complement.
CAGTTTTTCTTGCAAACGCTAAGTGTTCTTCGTTATCAATTTCACACCAAGTATACTCTGCGATTTTATGTACAAAAATATTTTGATGTGCAAGAGCAACTAATGCATCCTCATAATCCCACATTGCACATTCTAATTTTTCGTTATATAGCTTATTTATATTTTCTAACAGAGCAGCTGATAATTTTGTAATACCTACAAGCTCTCCATAAGTAGTGTTGAGTTCTGATTTATTTTTTGAGAGATTAATTAAATTAAAAGAGTCTGTTGTTTCGATATACACTTCATCATTAGAATTTGTAGGATTGCTCGCTAAAATAACATTAGGCTCTCTGTGCCACATAAGCTCTCGTATCCCATTTGGATCGTATAATAAATCAGATTCTAATAATAAAATATCTTTTCCTAAAATATGAGGGAAAATTTGCATGAGTGTTTCTAAGCTACCTGTTGATTCGTATTCAGGTGAATGTATACATGTTACATTAGGCATTCTATTAGCTAAATCCTCATAGAAATTATTACGGTAACCTGTGCCTATAATAATATTAGTAATACCATTCTGTTGTAGTGCTTCTATAGAGAGTTCAATTAACGAAGGGACATCCTTATAAATTTGTAAAAATCCTTTTGGTTGGTTATCTGTATATGGTCGCAGGCGGCTACCTATACCAGCTGCTAAAATGACTGCTGTTTTTATCATACCTTATCACTCCTAATGAATTATCTTATAAATATAAAATGATAGCTCCTAAAAATATTATAATAATAGATAATCGTAAAAAATAGTAGTTTTAGTTTATTACTAATTTTTTATGTGTAATTTGTATTTAGGACAATATGACTTGAAAATAGTCCTTGGTGATTAAATTTTAATGTGCGTTTTTTTAATTAACGCTTTTCATTTCCAAAATTAGGATACCCTCCTTAGAGGTAGCAATAGGACAATTCTTGCTACCTCTAAGGAAGAAGGGGTAAATGCATGAAAATTATATTGAGAATTATGTATTTAAAATCTTATTTACATATGACTTTAGACATTAGTTAGAAAGTTATATGATGCTTGTTGTCTATTATATGCTCATTAAATTGCATTTGATTAGTGTATAATGAAAATAAATCCAATGAAAGCGACAATTAATTTAACATAAACCTTCTTTTTAAAAGATGTAAAAGAGGGGATATCCTGGATTCAATACACAAGAACGTATATTTTGTCATAATATTGAGTTAAATCAATCCTAGAAGTAAAGACTAGTAATAATATTATTTATAATATTTTTTGATTTTAAACCTAAGAACCCCATTATAACTATAAGAATTTCAGTTTTTTTTCATGATTTATGGAAAAACTGAAATTCTTTTTTTTTTATCCGATATTATCTCTAGTAACGCTTGTAAGAGAATCAAGGGGGGATGGGAAACAATGCGTATATCAGAAAATACAAATATGGATGCAAAGGCGATAATCCAAACTGGTATTAAAAATAAACCAGCAGTAGAGGGGGGGACGAATCAAGGTAGTGAAGTTACAATAATACCTACATCTAAAGTTGAACAAGTCCAATTACTTGAAAATGCTGAGGAAACAAAGGCTAAAGTTCAACAAGCTGTAAATACAATGAACCAAATGTTAGAAGTTACACATAGCGCAGCGAAGTTTGTATATCATGAAGGGTTAGAACGATATTATGTGACGGTGGTTGACCAAAATACCGAGGAGGTAGTAAAAGAAATACCTCCCAAAAAGCTATTGGACGCATTTTATGAAATGCAGAAGATGCTGGGTATGATTGTAGACAAGAAAATATAAAAATATTAATGAGGAGGAAAAAAGTATGGTAACAAGAATTGGCGGTTTAGCATCGGGGATGGATATTGATTCACTTGTAGAGAAATTAATGAAGGCAGAACGTATGCCTTTAAATAAAGCTTTTCAACAAAAACAATTATTAGAATGGAAACGAGATGCATATCGTAATGTTAATGCAAAACTAAAAACATTTGATACTTTCTTATTAGATAAAATGATTCTTTCAGGAAAAATGAATCAAAAAACTGCAACTTCATCAAATGAAAATTTAGTATCAGTAAAGGCTACTTCAGGAGCAGCTGGTAATATTACAATTGGTGGTGTGTCACAATTAGCTTCTGCAGCCCAAGCTGTAGGTAATCAAACTGAATATACCGGTGATTCAAAGTTAAGTGAGCTAAATTTGAATGTAAATTCTATTTCTATCCAATCAATTGGTAAGGATGGTAGATTAGCAACAGAGGCAACAAAAGTTAATTTTACTAATGATATGACAATCAATGATTTAGTAAAGACAATTAACAATAGTGGTGCAGGTGTTACTGCTTTATTTGAAGGTGGGAAATTGTCCCTAACTGCTAAAAACACAGGCAGTGAAAAAGGTGGACAAGGTGAAATTGTTGTTACAGGTGGTTTGGATGTATTTAACAAACTAGGCTTCGCATCTACTGATGGTAAATTGGCTAGCAATGGAAAGAATGCTATGTTTGAAGTAAATGGTATTCAAACAGAGCGTTCATCTAATACTTTTACAATTTCAGGTTATGAAATGACATTAAAACAGACTTTTAATGCGGGTGACGTTGCTTTAAAGCAGTTTGAGGCAGCAAAATTAGAGCTTAAAAATGCACAAGATGCTATGGCAGGGCCGAATGGGCTTACTCAAAAATACATTGATGCTGCGAATCGTTATTTTGGCACATCTTTTTCTACGATAGATGAATTGAATAATGCTACATTGCCTCCTAGCGCATTTAAGACAGATTATGATACTGTATACATTAGTAAATTTGCTTCCACTTTAACAGAGCAGGAGCAATCGGTTTACAAAGATTTTGCAGATAAAAATCGTATTGCGAATTTAAGTGATGATGATATTGATACTATTAAAAATAATGATTTTGATACATTAAGAGCGATGAGCCAGTTCAGCGTTTATAGTGATGCAGATTTAAATAGAATGAAAGATAATGCAGATCGCCTTGAGAATTTCCGTAACCAGGCGAATAAAGAAGCAGATGAAAGACTTTATAAAGCAACTAATAAAAATTTACTTACAAATGATGAGGCAATTACGTTTTTAAATAGCATGAACGGTAAGACAACAGAAGAAATTAAAACTGCTATAAATGATCTTGCAGATGGCTCTTTAAAAACAATGCTGAAAAATACAAATGTAGAACAATTGCAGTTTCTATCGCAGGATTCTACTAGACTAAATGAGTTTAAGGATATTGCGACAAAGCAAGTAACTTATGAAAAAGAAAAAGCGAGTTATGATAGTGTAAAAAGCAACTATGGAGCTGGTTTGCAACGCGAAAAAGATGCGGAGCAAGCTTACGCTAATGCTGAAGAAGTAAATAACAATACTCCAACAGGTGGTACGACAGTAGCCTCTGTCACAATGCAAGCTACTACTGATACAAAGGCTGCGAAGGAACAAATCAAGGAGTTTGTTGAAAAATATAACGAAATGATTGATGAGTTTAATAAACAGCTAAAAGAAAGTAAATACCGTGATTATGCACCACTAACAGCTGAGCAACGTAAAGAGATGAGTGAAAATGAACAAAAGCTCTGGGATGAAAAAGCGAAGAGTGGTTTATTGCGTAGTGATTCAATTATTCGAGATGGTATGGCAAAAATGCGCGAAACATTTATGGGAAGTGTTGCAGGCCTTGGCGATAAATTCATGGATTCTTTAGCTGAAATTGGTATTACTACATCAAAAGATTTGAAAGATAGTGGTAAGCTTGTTATTACTGATGAGGCAAAACTAGATGCTGCATTAGAAAAAGATCCTGATCAAGTGTTTAAAATGTTCTCTCAAACGGGTGAGGTAACTGTAAAAGAACAAATAGTGAATGGAAAAACAGTAAAAGTAACAGAAGATAGTCGTGGAATTGCATGGCGTTTACGCGATGAGATGAAAAAAATGACAACCCAAATTGAGAAACAAGCAGGAAGAGAGGGAGCTGTTAACAATACATTTAGTTTGGGTATTGCGATTAATGAATCTGATACGCGTATGACGAAATTACAAGCTAAACTAAGAGATGTAGAAGCTCGTTATTGGAAACAATTCTCAGCTATGGAGCAAGCAATCAATAAAGCAAACCAGCAATCTAGTATGTTCGCGCAAGGTTAAGGTTTTGGCGGTCGTTTCTAATTAAGCAAGGTAGGAGAATATTATGAAACTAATAGATCAACTATTGCAGGTGTCAGCTAATTTATTTAAGCTTTTGGGTGATATACCAAATGGTGAAGAGCGCGATGAATATATTGATAACATTAACGACATGTTAGACAAGCGTGGAAAAATTATTGAAGATTTGGTTCAAGAAGGCTTTCTATTCGACAAACAGAATCGCATTCATCGAACTTTACTTGAATTAGATAATGGGATAAAAGAACGCTTGGCTGCTGTCATGAGCACTGTAAAGCAGGATATGGCAACCCTACAAAAAACGAAAAAAAGTGAACAGCAATACTACAATCCTTACTCGAATGTTCGTGTGATGGATGGTATGTATTATGACAAAAAGAATTAATAATTACCTATTAGCTTTTCTTCATAAAATGGTTTAAACTAGTAAATAAGTAACCTTTCAAAGGAGTTGTCCTTTATTGGCAGCAAATTTAACAGCACAAAATGCGTACAAACAAAATAGTGTTACAACTGCTTCACCTGGTGAGCTAACGTTAATGCTTTATAATGGATGCTTGAAGTTTTTGCATAAGGCTAAACTAGCAATCAAAGAAAAGAATATCCAAGAAAAAAATACAAATCTTCAAAAAGCACAATCAATTATTAGCGAGCTGATGGCGACATTGAATATGGATATCGAAATATCAAAAAATATGTTTGCGCTCTATGAATATATGAATCGTCGTTTAGTCGAGGCAAATATTCAAAGTGATGTCGCTATTATTGAAGAAGTTGAGGGATTAGTGATGGAATTCCGTGATACATGGAAGGAAGTTATTCGCATCAATCGACAGCAGCAATACGGTCAGGGAAACACTGGACAAATTTAGACAACATAGAGGCCATCGATCCAAGATGGTCTCTTTTCTTTGCGTGAAAAACGAGACACGGCATTTACATCATACAAAAGGGAACCATTTAAGTAGTCAAAAAATAGGTCTTTAATCGGCAAAATATGTTACTTATTCCCTCTAGATGTAAAACATGCACCGTGTCATAATCAAGCTAAATAGATGTTTAGAATAGTATTGGGGTGGGTAGATGATATTTAAACGCCAAGAAGGTTTTCGATTTAAGTTCGATGAGCCTGTTAAAATGACTTTTGCAATATATGAGGATGGTAGAGTCAATCAAGCGCAAACGGCAATGGCTGATTTACTTGATATTAGTCCACGCGGTTTAAAGATGTTTACTGAGGTGGATTTAGGTGTCAATCCTCGTCCGTTGGATTTACGCTTTGTTCTTGATACAAGAGAGGTACGAGCTTATGGTGAAATAATTTGGAGCCGTCCTTTTGGTAATGGCAAGCAGTATGGCGTGAATTTCAATAATCAAGAATCGGTTGAAGATTTGATTGTCGAAGAGTTGAAGTTGCGCAGAAGAAAAGAAGCGGATGAGGCAAAATTAAATAACATTCATTTATAAAGTAAAACATTCATCCTACATTTAATTTCGTTGCTGTCGCAGATGCTACACATTATTTCAGGAAAAAAATTTTTGTGAAAAAAAGAATTATTTTAGAGGAATTTCACACACTTGTGTAGAAATATATAGTATAGCAGTTATAAAGGAGGAGTTTACATGTTAAACTTTAACATTCGTGGTGAAAATATTGAGGTAACTCCAGCTATTCGAGAGTATGTTGAAAACAAAATCGAGAAAGTTGAACGCTATTTTAACGAAGATGTTAACGCCAACGCTAACGTAAATTTAAAGGTTTATAATGACAAGCAAACTAAAGTGGAAGTTACAATTCCAATGAAGAACTTAACTCTTCGTGCAGAAGAGCGTCATAATGATATGTATGCTGCGATTGACTTAATCGTTGATAAATTAGAACGTCAAATCCGTAAGCATAAAACAAAAGTAAACCGTAAATTCCGTGAGCGTGAAGGTACTGGCCTTTATTTTGCTACTTCTCAAGCAGCGGCTGATGTATCAACAGAGGATGAAGAATACTCTATTGTTCGCACAAAACAATTTGATCTAAAACCGATGGATCAAGAAGAAGCTGTTTTACAAATGAATATGCTAGGGCATGATTTCTATATCTTTACAGATGCAGAATCAAACGGCACAAATATTGTCTATAAACGCAAAGACGGTAAATACGGCTTAATTGAAACAACTTAAACTTTAACTTCTTTCAGCAGAAGTCTCTCATCTCTAAAGATAGTGAGATGAATGTTGTTTTAAATCACTTTTCAGCGGATGTCCAAATATCCGCTGAAAGAAGTTAAAAGCCTCCGGCGGATGTCACGGAATCGGAAAGGAGTTCTTTGTGCAAGCACAAAGCCGATTCAGGACGCAATTATGCCGAGGCATAATTGATTATATACAAAGGCTCTCGCAAAAGCGAGAGCCTTTTTTATCTTCATTCAGTAGAAAAAATTATCGCCAATATAGGTGCTTGGATGAATGCATGTATATCTTTTCACCAAACACCTACTTGCATCCGGATTTCATTTCATGATAAGGACTCTGTTTGCATGAATCTGTTATACAATGGTAAAATGAAAGTTGAGACTATATAGGAAGTGAAAAAATTCATGGCAAACCTATTAAATAAATTATTTGATTTCAATAAACGTGAACTAAAAAAATTAGAAAAAATCGCTGACCAGGTTGAGGGATTCGCTTCTCAAATGGAACAGCTTTCAGATGATCAATTACAAGCGAAAACAGAAGAATTTAAAAAACGTTATGCGGACGGAGAGCCTTTAGAGTCGATTCGTGCGGAAGCTTTTGCGGTTTGTCGCGAAGGGTCAAAGCGTGTGTTAGAAATGTACCCATTCCGTGTACAAATTATGGGTGCTGCGGCACTAGATGAAGGTAATATTGCGGAAATGAAAACTGGTGAAGGTAAAACGTTAACGGCTACTATGGCTGTTTACTTAAATGCCATTACTAGTAAAGGCGTACACGTTGTGACAGTCAACGAATATTTAGCAAGCCGTGATGCTGAAGAAATGGGACTTTTATATAATTTCTTAGGCTTAACGGTTGGTTTAAATTTGAACAGCATGTCAAAAGAAGAAAAACGTGCAGCTTATCAAGCTGATATTACGTATAGCACAAACAATGAGCTTGGCTTTGACTATTTACGTGATAATATGGTGCTTTATAAAGAAGAGCGTGTACAACGTCCGCTACATTATGCGGTAATCGATGAGGTTGACTCGATTTTAATTGATGAAGCGCGTACGCCATTAATTATTTCGGGTCAGGCTGGGAAATCAGCGCAGCTTTATAAACAGTCTAATGCGTTTGTTCGTATGTTAAGTGCTGAAACGGATTACACATATGAAGAATCGACAAAAGGTGTTACGTTAACAGATGCTGGTGTTGAAAAAGCAGAGAAAGCATTTGGCGTTGATAACCTATTTGATTTAACACATGTACGTTTAAACCATGCGATTAACCAATCGTTAAAGGCGCATGTAAGTATGCATAATGATGTTGATTATGTTGTACAAGAGGGCGAAATCGTTATTGTTGACGGCTTTACAGGTCGTTTAATGAAGGGTCGCCGTTACTCTGATGGACTACATCAGGCGATTGAAGCTAAAGAGGGCGTAGAGATTCAAAATGAATCGATGACGATGGCGACAATTACATTCCAAAACTATTTCCGTATGTATCAAAAGCTTGCAGGTATGACAGGTACAGCGAAAACTGAGGAAGAGGAATTCCGTAATATTTATAATATGAGTGTTGTGGCGATTCCAACGAATAAGCCGATTGCTCGTGATGACCGTCCAGACTTAATTTTTGCTTCGATGGATGGGAAATATAAAGCGGTGGCGGCAGATATTGCAGAGCGCCATAAAGCTGGACAACCAGTTCTTGTTGGTACTGTTGCCATTGAAACATCTGAAATTATTTCGAATTTATTGGATAAACATAAAATTCCGCATAATGTCCTAAACGCGAAAAATCATGAGCGTGAAGCCGAAATTATTGCGAATGCAGGTACAAAAGGTGCAGTAACAATTGCAACAAACATGGCTGGTCGTGGTACGGACATTAAACCTGGTGAAGGTGTAATGGAGCTTGGCGGTTTAGCGGTAATTGGTACGGAGCGTCATGAATCACGTCGTATCGATAATCAGCTGCGCGGTCGTTCTGGTCGTCAAGGGAACCCAGGGATTACTCAATTCTATCTGTCACTAGAAGATGAATTAATGCGTCGTTTTGGCTCCGATAATATGAAGAACATGATGATGAAATTAGGGATGGATGATTCACAGCCACTACAATCTAAAGTTGTTTCAAGAGCAGTAGAATCAGCTCAAAAACGTGTTGAAGGTAATAACTTCGATGCTCGTAAACGTCTATTACAATATGATGATGTGCTACGTCAGCAACGTGAGATTATTTATAAAGAGCGTTACGACGTATTAGAAACAGAAAATATGCGTGTGCTTGTTGAGTCTATGATTCAAGAAACGATCGACAACGTTGTGGCATTGTATACACAAGGTGAGCAAAAGGATTGGCACTTAAAAGCAATTGATGACTATGTTGCCGCAAACCTATTAGATGAAGGCGATCTGAAGGTGGAAGATTTCCAAGGTAAATCCGCAGAAGAGATTAACCAGCTAATTTCAAACGCTGTCCAAACACGTTATGATGAAAAAGAAGAACAGCTTACGCCAGAACGTATGCGTGAATTTGAAAAGGTTATCTTATTACGTTCAATTGATACGAAGTGGATTGATCATATCGATGCTATGGATCAGCTACGTCAAGGTATCCATCTTCGTGCATATGGTCAAAATGACCCGCTTCGTGAGTATCAACAAGAGGGCTTTGCTATGTTTGAGGATATGGTTGCTTCCATTCGCGAAGATGTAGCAAAATATGCAATGAAGGCAGAAATCCACAATAACTTAGAGCGTGAGGAAGTTGCAAAAGGTCAAGCTGTTAATCCGAAAGAGGATGGCGGTTCAGCTCCGAAAAAGCAACCTGTCCGTAAGGCTGAAAATGTCGGACGTAATGATTTATGTCCGTGCGGAAGCGGTAAGAAATTTAAAAACTGCCATGGTGCAGCTCAATAAGTTAACGATTATGAAAAAGATCATTTTAACTGAATGTTAAAATGGTCTTTTTCTATGTTTTGATATAGAGCTTAAATCTATCGAGATATTAGAAAATTCAGAAAAAGATACATAATACTACAACAATAGGTAAATAGTTCAATAAAAAAGGTAATGTTTATAACTTTTTTCTGATTTATTATGAGTATATATGAATAGTATGAAAGTTTTGTGGATTTGAACTTGTTTTCTTTTGATAAGGGGGTGATTCATGTGTGGACATAAAAATCCTCGAGAATAGGAGTCCTAGGAAGACCTTCTCGAGGAAGTACATTGGAGTATACCAATATATTTATTAGTATACTCCTCTTTACTAGAAAAAATAAATAATATTTTAAGGAGGATTTACATGCATTGTGATGACATTATGAGTAGTGAAACGATGCTGTATATACCGGAGTATGATGCCCATGGAAACTTGTGCACACGTGTAATAGAAAGGGATAATGAATATATTTCAAAATTATCACCGACAAAATTAATGGATTATAATCTACGTTATTTTGGTTCAAGCTTAAGAGGGGCTTTCGATGGCTCGAAAATGATACTGGGGAAGTTGAATAAAAATCCCATAGTTGTTCATGAGCGAAGTAATATTGTATGGTTTCCAAGTAAATCCTATTTACGACCTGAATGTAAATGGTTTGCCGTCCATCATATCGAGGACTATCAAGCTGTGGATAATAAGTGTACAAAAGTAACTTTTATGAACGGCTATGAATTTAATGTGGATCTAAGTGTCAGAGCATTTGAATCCAGAATTCAAAGAGCGTTTTTATTAAAATATAAACTGGAGAAACGAATGAAGCATTTACTAGTTCAATATGATCAAGGTAGAGTATTCCAACGAATGGCGAACAACTTTATCTTTGACAATGAAGTTGAAAATGATTGACACACTATACAGTATTGTAAAAAAGTATGTTTTCCTCCGTAAAAACGTTATAATAAAGAGATACGGGGCTTGAAAAAATGAAGTATGAGTATTTTAAAATCATTTTTCGTACTGATTTTTCTAAAAGCTTGGGTGGTTATCATAGAATAAAACAGATAGCCCCATTAATAACGTTCGGAGGATTTAATAATGATTGAATTAGCAGATGTACGTAACGCGTTAGACACTTCAGCCGGAAAATTGGCGGATTTTAGGGGGTCTCTTTGACTTAGAAAACAAAGAGGCACGTATTCAGGAATTAGATGAAATGATGCTTGAGCCAGGTTTCTGGGATGATCAGCAAGGCGCACAGGTAATCATTAATGAAAGCAATGGCTTAAAGGCAATTGTTAATGAATATAAAGATTTATTGGAAACACATGAGAACCTAGATATGACGCTAGAGCTATTACGAGAAGAGCCTGATGAAGAATTGCAGGAAGAGCTAGGCAATGAATTAGTAGAATTCCAGCAAAAAATGGGCGATTTTGAGCTGCAATTACTATTAAGCGGTCCATACGATCAAAATAATGCGATTTTAGAGCTGCACCCAGGAGCAGGTGGTACGGAATCTCAGGATTGGGGCTCAATGCTGCTTCGTATGTACACACGCTGGGCGGAAAAACGTGGCTTTAAAGTCGAAACAGTTGATTATCTTCCAGGCGATGAAGCGGGTATTAAGTCTGTAACATTGTCTATTAAGGGTCATAATGCTTACGGCTATTTGCAATCAGAAAAAGGTGTCCATCGTTTAGTGCGTATTTCACCATTTGACTCTTCGGGTCGTCGTCATACATCATTCGTTTCTTGTGATGTTATGCCTGAATTCGATGATAATATTGAAATTGATATTCGTACAGAGGATTTAAAAATTGATACGTATCGTGCAACGGGAGCAGGTGGTCAGCATATTAATACGACAGATTCAGCTGTTCGTATTACGCACATTCCAACTGGTACTGTCGTACAATGTCAGGCAGAACGTTCACAAATTAAAAACCGTGAAAAAGCCATGACGATGTTAAAAGGTAAACTCTATCAATTAGAGATCGAAAAGCAACAAGCGCAGCTAGATGAAATCCGTGGTGAACAGAAAGAAATCGGCTGGGGCTCACAAATTCGTTCATATGTATTCCACCCATATTCAATGGTGAAGGATCATCGTACAAATGAAGAAACAGGTAATGTAGGAGCGGTGATGGATGGCGATGTAGATCCATTCATTAATGCATACTTACGTTCAAAAATCGGGTAATGAAAGCCCCTCAGAGGCACAGTAAAATTGTGCTTTTGAGGGGGTTTTTTAGTTCTGGTGATACCTTTTTTTAAAAAGGTGGATGATACGGGGTGTCTTTGCTAATCTGCTCCCGCTCATTCATGTAATGCTTATAGAGCATCGATGCATTGACAAATTGCTTACTAATCGAAGCATATTGAATAGACAGTTCAATCTGTTTATTATTTTTCAAAGTGACGATACAGCCTATTTTACTTGGTACAACATTGGCAATGGCGTGAAGTCCAATCCAAATATTGTGGATAGAGTTTGGAGAATACGTTGGTAGAAAAATACAAGGATACCCATAATCATAAGCAACAACGATTGGAAGTTTATGTTGATTGCCGAAAAAGCGTTTGGCGGAATGTCTTGCTGCTTCATAGGTTGTTCCTAGTGAAATACAAGATTTTCGTAATATATGCATTGGTTTCCGTGTGACGATCAGTTCATTATGCTTATCAATTACCCGCGTGAAAATTTTAGAGTCATACTGAACCGGCTGAAGTAAATAGGTGTTGAAAGACATTAAATATCCGTTGACGTAGTTTGCTGACATGTATGTAAGCCCCCTTTTTCTATTTGTTATTGAAGTGTAAAATACAAAACGAAATTCAGAAAATATAGATAAAACAAAAAAAGCGTTGATATATCAAGCAATTGCATAGAGAAATTGCGTGAAATTTCACGAGATTAATAGTAAATCGAAATGATTTTCAGTTCTTTAACATTGCATTTTAATTTCAATTTTCATATAATTTAGAAAAGGATCGAGGTGAGATTCGTTGGATAAATATTATTCGTATACAGATTTTCTAAAAGCCGTTGGTCAGACAAAGAAAGTTGATGAGGCAGAGAAATTATTAAACGAGATTTATTTAGATTTATTTTTAAATCATATCCAGCGTAAGCATCGTGAAGAGCAGCTCATGGTTCTGATAGATAGAGCACTCGACGAAAAAGATGAAAAGGCATTTCATCTATACGCAACCGAACTAGTAGCTTTACACCAAGTAGCAAGTGAATAATATGATGAGCCCGCTCTCCGCTTATTGGAGGGCGGGATTTTTTTGCTATATTTGCAACGTTGATGATTGAATATCCGTAGTGAGGCAGGAATCAAAACTTCGTGGAATCTGAGCAGTTCTATGGCTAGCCAGAGCGAATTCTTCATCCCATCTGAACGTTTCTCCTCTAATGTAATGCATTTACATCTTCCTAACTCGATTAGCTAACATTTGGAAAGGGTAATCTATTTATAGATAGGCTGTCATTCGCCGTGAGGTCTTAACTTCGCTGAAAGAAGTTGAATATTTCATTACATACGTTCTATCTAGATTATCTTAAATATAACAAACGAAAAAATATTTACAAACATTCGTTCGTTAAATGTTCGAAATTTTAATAATGCTATGCTAAAATATATGTACAAATTGGAAGGAAAGGACGGGGACATGTGTGCAAACATTTGATTTACAAGCGCCATATACGCCTGGTGGAGATCAGCCACAGGCAATTGCGGAATTAGTGGAGGGTGTACGTGCAGGTAAACGACATCAAACATTGCTCGGTGCAACCGGAACAGGAAAAACGTTTACGATTTCTAATGTCATTAAACAGGTCAAAAAGCCGACACTTATTATGGCGCACAACAAAACACTAGCGGGTCAATTATATAGTGAGTTTAAAGAGTTCTTCCCTAATAATGCAGTTGAATACTTTGTCAGCTACTATGATTACTTTCAGCCAGAGGCATATGTACCGCAGACGGATACTTATATCGAGAAGGATTCAAGCATTAATGATGAAATTGATAAATTGCGTCACTCTGCAACATCTGCATTATTCGAGCGTGATGATGTCATTATTATTGCATCCGTGTCCTGTATATATGGTCTAGGTTCTCCAGAAGAATATCGTGAAATGGTCGTATCGGTGCGGACTGGAATGGAAATTGAACGTAATCAGTTGCTTCGAAAATTGGTCGATGTTCAGTATGAGCGTAATGATGTGAGCTTTACACGTGGGACGTTCCGGGTACGTGGCGATGTGGTGGAAATATTCCCGGCATCTCGTGATGAGCATTGTATCCGCGTGGAGTTTTTTGGGGACGAGATTGATCGAATCCGCGAAGTAGATGCGTTAACTGGTGAAATATTAGCGGAGCGTGATCATGTAGCTATTTTCCCAGCATCCCACTTCGTAACTCGAGAAGAAAAAATGCTAAAAGCCATTGAAAATATTGAAAAAGAGTTGGAGGAGCGTTTAGCTCTTTTACGTGCAGAGGATAGATTATTGGAGGCGCAGCGTTTAGAGCAACGCACTCGCTACGATTTAGAAATGATGCGCGAAATGGGCTTTTGCTCAGGTATCGAAAACTACTCGCGTCATTTAACATTGCGTGAAGCGGGGGCAACGCCATATACACTACTAGACTATTTCCCTGATGATTTTTTACTTGTTGTCGATGAAAGTCACGTTACTTTACCACAAGTTCGAGGGATGTATAACGGTGACCAAGCTCGTAAAGGTGTGCTAGTTGAGCATGGCTTCCGTTTGCCATCAGCACTAGATAACCGCCCTTTACGTTTTGAAGAATTTGAGAAACATATACATCAAGCTATTTATGTATCAGCAACACCAGGACCGTATGAGCTGGAGCATTCGCCAGAAATGGTACAGCAAATTATTCGTCCAACAGGACTTCTAGATCCACAAATTGACGTACGTCCTATTGAAGGGCAAATTGATGATTTAATCGATGAGATTCAAGGGCGTATTGCTCGTGATGAACGAGTGCTCGTTACAACATTGACGAAAAAAATGTCAGAGGATTTATCAGCTTATTTGAAAGAAATGGGCTTAAAGGTGGAGTACTTGCATTCAGAGATTAAGACGCTAGAGCGGATTGAAATTATTCGCGAGCTGCGTAAAGGTACTTATGATGTTCTAATCGGCATTAACTTATTGCGAGAAGGGTTAGATATTCCTGAGGTTTCGCTTGTGGCTATTTTAGATGCTGACAAGGAAGGATTTTTACGTTCAGAGCGTTCACTCATTCAAACAATTGGTCGTGCGGCGCGTAATGCTAATGGTCATGTCATTATGTACGCAGATAATATGACTGATTCGATGAAAAAGGCGATTGAGGAAACGAAGCGTCGTCGAACACTACAAATGGCGTATAACGAAGAGCACGGTATTACACCGACAACGATTGTTAAGAAAATTCCTGATGTTATTCGTGCGACACAGGTGGCAGAGGAAGAAGAGTCTTATGTAACGAAGGCAACAAAAGGTAAGAAACTGACGAAGGCGGAAAGAGAGCAATTACTTGCTACTCTAGAAGTAGAAATGAAGGAAGCGGCAAAAGCACTCGATTTCGAACGTGCTGCTGAGCTGCGCGATACAATATTTGAATTGAAAGTAGAAGGGTGAATGGCTTGTGAAAAATACTGAAATAGTCGTGCAAGGCGCACGAGCACATAATTTAAAAAATATCAATGTCACAATTCCACGCGATCAATTAGTCGTGCTAACAGGTTTATCGGGCTCAGGGAAATCATCATTAGCGTTTGATACGATTTATGCAGAGGGACAACGTCGCTATGTAGAATCCCTTTCAGCCTATGCCCGTCAATTTCTTGGTCAAATGGATAAACCAGATGTCGATGCCATAGAGGGATTATCCCCTGCTATTTCTATCGATCAAAAAACGACGAGCCGTAACCCACGTTCTACAGTTGGGACAGTAACGGAAATCTATGATTATTTGCGTTTGCTATTTGCGCGCATCGGTAAACCTATTTGTCCGAATCATGGTATTGAGATTACGTCCCAAACGATTGAGCAAATGGTCGATCGTTTATTAACTTATCCAGAAAGAACGAAAATGCAGTTACTTGCTCCAATGGTGTCAGGGCGTAAAGGAACGCACGTAAAGTTACTGGAAGATTTAAAAAAGCAAGGCTTTGTTCGAGTACGTATTGACGGTGAGTTACGTGATTTAGATGATGCAATTGAACTCGATAAAAATAAAAAGCATTCAATAGAAGTAGTCATCGATCGTGTTGTGATGAAGGAAGGTGTCGCGGCGCGTCTTAGTGATTCTTTAGAGACAGCATTACGTTTGGCAGATGGGCGTGTACTTGTTGATGTGATGGAGCATGAGGAATTATTATTTAGTGAGCATCATGCTTGTCCATTATGTGGATTTTCAATCGGTGAGCTAGAGCCTCGCATGTTTTCATTTAATAGTCCATTTGGAGCTTGTCCGAGCTGTGATGGTTTAGGCTCGACACAAGAGGTAGATCTTGATTTGGTAGTGCCTGATTGGGATCGTAGTCTATTAGAGCATGCTATAGCACCGTGGGAACCAACAAGCTCTCAATACTACCCACAATTATTAAAGGCTGTGTGCGATCATTATGATATCCCAATGGACGTCCCAGTAAAGGATCTTCCAAAAGAAAAGATGGATAAGATTTTATATGGTTCTGGTAAAGATAAAATCCACTTCCATTATGAAAATGAGTTTGGCAATGTGCGAGATCAAATGATTGAATTCGAAGGTGTTGTACGTAATGTGGAGCGTCGTTTTAAAGAGACAACGTCTGATTACGTACGTGAACAAATGGAAAAATATATGGCGCAGCAAGCATGTCCTTCTTGTAAAGGTTATCGCTTAAAGCCTGAAACATTAGCTGTAAAACTAGCAGATAAGCATATCGGTGAAGTTACACAGTATTCGATTCAGGAAGCCGATTCATTTTTCAAAGAGCTTGATTTATCAGAAAAGGATATGAAAATTGCTCGACTTGTCTTACGCGAAATTGAAGAACGACTGGGCTTCCTTGTTAATGTAGGGTTAGATTATTTAACGTTAAGTCGAGCAGCGGGAACACTTTCTGGGGGAGAAGCTCAACGAATTCGCCTTGCAACACAAATCGGCTCGCGCTTAACGGGTGTCCTCTATATTTTAGACGAGCCATCAATCGGCTTGCATCAACGTGATAATGACCGTCTTATTAGCACGCTGCAAAATATGCGTGATATCGGCAATACGCTTATTGTTGTCGAGCATGATGAAGATACGATGCTGGCGGCAGATTATCTTATTGATGTTGGTCCTGGTGCAGGTGTGCACGGTGGCCAAATTGTAGCGGCGGGAACACCACAGGAAGTAATGGAAAATGAAAAGTCATTGACGGGGCAATATTTAAGTGGCAAGAAGTTTATTCCACTACCAATAGAGCGACGCAAACCGAATGGGCGCAAATTATCGATTAAAGGTGCCAAAGAAAATAATCTTAGAAATGTGAAGGTTGATGTACCACTTGGTTTATTCGTAGCCGTAACAGGGGTTTCAGGGTCAGGTAAATCAACGCTTATAAATGAAATTCTATATAAGTCATTAGCTCAAAAACTTAATCGTTCAAAGGTGAAGCCAGGCGAACATAAAGAAGTAACAGGAATCGATGAGCTCGAAAAGGTTATTGATATTGACCAATCACCAATCGGCCGTACACCGCGCTCAAATCCAGCTACGTATACAGGCGTTTTTGATGATATTCGAGATGTATTTGCAACAACAAATGAAGCGAAGGTACGAGGCTATAAAAAAGGTCGCTTTAGCTTCAACGTTAAGGGAGGCCGCTGTGAGGCCTGTCGTGGTGACGGTATTATAAAAATTGAAATGCATTTCCTACCAGATGTTTACGTGCCATGTGAAGTCTGTCATGGGAAGCGTTATAACCGTGAAACGCTTGAAGTGAAATATAAAGATAAGAGCATTGCGGATATTTTAGATATGACGATTGAAAACGCAGTAGTATTCTTCGAAAATATTCCGAAAATCCAACGTAAGCTACAAACGATCGTGGATGTAGGATTAGGCTATATGAAATTAGGACAACCTGCAACAACTCTATCCGGTGGTGAGGCACAGCGTGTAAAATTAGCCTCTGAATTACACCGTCGTTCAACAGGTAAATCATTCTATATTTTAGACGAGCCGACAACAGGCTTACATGCGCATGATATTGCACGTTTACTCGTAGTTCTACAACGTCTTGTAGAAAATGGCGATTCTGTGCTAGTAATCGAACATAATTTAGATGTCATCAAAACAGCAGACTACATTATCGACTTAGGTCCTGAAGGTGGAGACAAAGGTGGTACTATTGTTGCGACAGGTACACCAGAAGAAGTCGTTGAAGTAAGTGGATCGTATACAGGGAAATATTTAAAACCGATATTAACAAGAGATCGTCTGCGTATGGAAGCTGTTTTAGCAAAGGCTTCTCAATAACTATAAAAAGTTCGCAAACTCCCTAAGGGGAGTTGCGAACTTTTTTTGCTTGCACGAAGGCAGATATCAATAAAAATTAAAAGTTGGATGATAAAAGTTGAAGGTGTATCGATAAAATTCAAAACTTGGGCGATAATACTTAAAAGTGTTCCGATAAAATTCAAAAGTTGGATGATATTAAGTTAAAATGTACGTCATGTGGATAGGTTGATAGGAGTGGAGGATGAACAACTCCTTGGGAATTAGCGTCAGCAACAAAGCGCCCAGCTGGAACGGAAATCAACCCCACACTTATGGTAATGAGCCTAAAAAGATATATACCCAATATTTTCATTTTTATGGTGAAACTTTTCACAAGATGAATCGTATAAATAATATAACGAACTGAGGGAGGCTATTTTAATTATGCAAAATGAACGTCAACGAATTTTAGAACTTGTGGAAAAAGGAACAATTTCAGCGCAAGAGGCGATTACATTATTAGAAGCATTAGAGCAACCTAGCAAGTCCACTCAAAATGTTATGAATGATGTGTCAAATGAGGACCAGCATTCCTCAACAGAAAAAGAGTCAGTATTTGAAAATGAAAGTCACAAAGATGAACAACCGCAAAAAGATGAAGATTTCTCTAAATATTTCCAAGAAGAAATGCGAGATTTCCGTAAAGATTTAACACAAATCGGTTCACTTTTTATGGACATGATGAATACGGCAGTAAAAAAGGTCAAAGAATTTGATGTTACTTCTCCATTTGGTGATAAATTTGAGTTTACACATACGGAAGAAGTTGCAGCTGAACATGTAGATAAAATAATTGCTGAATTACCGAATGGCAATTTTTCATTAGAAACTGCTGAAGGAGATAGCTTCCAAGTCATTTGCAAAGTAAAGGCACCTCTTGTTAATGACAGTGAAGACGAAACACGTGCTAATTTCCTAGAGCAATTCGTTGTTAAAGAAGACGGAGATTCACTACGAATTTTAAGTCAACTAAAGCTTGTTCAAGTAAATGTTAAAGTACTTGTTCCAAAGGATAAATTAGAAAAATTATCAGTACGATTAATGAACGGTAGCGTTACATTACAAGATACGGATTTTGAGCAATTAAAAGTAAAGACATTAAACGGTGCGATTAAAGGCTCTAAGTTTAACTTTGGAAAGGCAGAAGTGGATTCTTCTAATGGTTCGATTGAATTAACAAATGTTCGTGGTAAAGATTTAGAGGCTGAAACATTGAATGGCCGTGTCTATATAGATGGCGCATTGGATGAAGTTGAAGCAAAATCGGTTAATGGACATGTTGTTGTTACAACTTGCTCTACTAATTCATCGAAAATAAAAGCACAAACAGTAGCAGGAGCCGTTGAATTGTATGTGCCACGTACAATATCGTTAAGCGGTAAAATTGTTACGAATTTTGGTAAAGTAGATGTTGGTATTCAAGATGTCTCAAAAATTGAATCACAGGATCAATTTTTATCAAAAGTAGTACGTTTTGATAAAGAAGTAGAGAATGCTAATCGTCTATTCATCGAAGGTGAGTCTAAAACAGGCGCAGTTCTTGTACGCTATACAACAACTGACGAGCAGCAAATTTAAATAACAAATAACAAAAGCATTCAGGCTAAGCTAAACAGCGTAGCTTGAATGCTTTTTTAGTGCTTGAAACATAAGAAGAACAGAAATCGACTTTCCTCTTTTGGGCTCGATTTCTGTTTTTTTATTTGTCGATTTTATGTTACTTTTTTGCAATCAAATAACGAAATAACAAGAACTACCACGTAATGAAATGAAACTGTAATAAAAAAGGGAGAAATAGAGTGCTATAATAGTTAACGAAATACCTCTTACAGGGTAAGAGATTTAGGTGGTTTAAATATGATAGAAATGAAAAATGTGACAAAGAAGTATCCAAATGGCGTTGTTGCGACAAATGGGCTTTCCGTTAACATAAAGCAAGGTGAATTTGTCTATGTTGTAGGTCCAAGTGGTGCAGGTAAATCGACTTTCATTAAATTAATGTACCGCGAGGAAAAAGCAACTTCGGGAGAAATCACTGTTAATGGTATAAATTTAGCAGAATTGAAAAATAAAAAGGTACCTTATTTACGTCGTCAAATTGGGGTTGTTTTCCAAGATTTCAAGCTACTACCTCGTTTGAGCGTTTATGAAAATGTAGCGTTTGCACTTGAGGTAATCGAGGAAGACCCAATAGAAATTCGCCGTCGTGTAATGGAAGTTTTAGAGCTCGTGGGACTGAAGCAAAAGGCAAGAATGTTCCCTAATGAACTTTCAGGTGGCGAACAGCAACGTGTTTCGATTGCACGTTCTATTGTGAATGTGCCGAAGGTAGTTATTGCGGATGAACCTACTGGGAATCTAGACCCTGAGACATCTTGGGAAATTATGAATTTATTCGAGGAAATTAATGCGAGAGGTACAACTATTGTAATGGCAACCCATAACCGTGAAATCGTAAATACGATTCGCCGTCGAGTAATTGCAATTGAAGGCGGAATGATTGTCCGTGATGAGCATGGAGGTGACTACGGTTATGAAGTTTAATACGGTAAAACGTCACTTCCGAGAAAGTTTTAAGTCTCTTGGCCGTAATAGCTGGATGACTATTGCCTCAGTGAGTGCAGTAACAGTTACATTAATATTAGTAGGCGTATTCGCGCTTATTATGATGAATTTAAATAAAGTAGCATCTGATTTAGAGAACGATGTAGAAATTAAAGTGTTAATCGATGAAACAGCAGATAAAGCTGCTGAAAAAGCGCTCATGGAAAAAATAAAGAAATTACCAGATGTCGCAGAGATGAACTATTCGACTAAAGAAAATGAATTAACGAAATTAGTAAAAGATTTTGGGGACGATTTTAAATTATTTGAGCAAAGCAATCCATTACGTAATGTCATTTATGTGAAGGCTTCCGATCCTCAGCAAACAGCTACTGTTGCTAAAAAAATTGAAAAATTTGAGTATACATATGACGTTATGTATGGTGAAGGCAAAGTAGAAAAACTGTTTAACTTTTTAAATATTAGCCGCAACGTAGGTATAGTGCTTATTTTAGGATTATTATTTACAGCGATTTTCTTAATTTCTAATACGATTCGAATTACCATTATTGCACGCGGTGATGAAATAGAAATTATGAAACTTGTTGGAGCGTCGAATTCATTCGTGCGTATCCCATTTTTATTAGAAGGAATGTGGCTCGGAATTTTAGGTTCTATTATTCCGATTGCGGTCATTGCAACCCTTTACCACAATGTATATAAAATTATTGCGCCTCGATTAAAGGGCGAACTTGTTCAAGTACTTGATTTCTCACCTCTTGTGTACCAAGTAAGCGGTCTACTATTACTCATCGGTATACTAATTGGTATTTGGGGAAGTTTCATGTCAGTACGTAAGTTTTTAAAAATCTAGTTTTCGTAAGGCTTTAAAAACGAAATTCAAAAAAAATAATAGTCGAAAAGGAGTTCAATAGGTGAAAAGTATGGCGAAAAACTCATTGAAAACACTTGCTGCAGCATCTGCACTATTTCTTTTTATCCAAACTCCATCAGCGTATGCAACTAGTTTATCGGATTTAAAAGATGAAAAAAAACAAATTGAATCAAAGAAAGATGGCTTAAATTCATCCATCAATAATAAAACAAATGCTATTAATGCAAATGAAAACAAGCAACAAAAATTATTAGATCAAATTCAAACATTAAATGCTGAAATTGATAAAACGAATGGCAATATCAAAAATGTGAAGTCGGAAATTCAATCTACAAATGCAGAAATAAAAACATTAGAAGATTCTATTGCGGAGCTTTTGCGCAAAATTGAAGAGCGTGATTTATTGTTAGAGGATCGTGCCCGTGCCATTCAGGCAGGTGGTTCCGTTAGCTATTTAGACGTGTTACTTAGTTCTAATAGCTTCGTAGATTTTATCGATCGATTCTCTGCTGTTAATGCATTGCTTGAAGCGGATCGACAAATTATCCAGGATCAAAAAGATGACAAGCAAAAATTAGAGGAACAAAAGCAAGTCTTAGAAAGTAAACGTCAAAAGCTCGAAGATAAAAAAGCTGAGCTTGATCGTTTAAAAGCATCATTGGATGGACAGAAAGCTGAGAAAAATAAATTAGTTGATCAATTAGAAAAAGAGCAAGAAAAGCTGAAATCAGAAAAAGTATTGCTTGAGAAAGAATATTCTGAGGCCCTTGAGGTTAGTGCAGAATTACAACAAAAAATCATCGATGAACAAAATCGATTAGCTGAAATTGCTCGTCAACAAGAAGCGAAACGTAAGGCAGCCGCTGCTGCCGCAGCTAAGGCAGCTAATTCAAGCAATAGTGGTGGTGGATCAGGATCAGGATCAGGATCTTCAACAGTGGATGCACCACAATCGAATGGTACATGGATTAAGCCAACAAATGGTCGTTTAACATCACCTTATGGCTGGCGTAATATTGGTGCAGGTCCAGAATTCCACTATGGAGTCGATCTTGCAAATAGTACAGGTACTCCAATTTGGGCAGCTGCTGACGGTGTTGTTGCCTATGCTGCACCACTTAGCACGTATGGTAATGTTGTTATCATTACACATTCTATCAATGGCGAAATTTATACAACAGTATATGCACACTTAAATTCTTTCAATGTTAGTGTTGGTTCAGAGGTATCCCAAGGTCAGCAAATTGCAACAATGGGTATGACTGGACGCGTAACAGGACCACACTTACACTTCGAAGTGCATATTGGCGCTTGGCGTGGACAAGCAGTCGGTAGTGTAAACCCGTTGAAATATATTCCAGTATAAAAATATTGAAAGCTATACATTAGGATTATGCTAATGTATAGCTTTTTTATATTTCTATTAAAGTTCTATAATATTGATTGGGTATCGACATATCAAGATGAAAGTGAATGTTCGGCACTTCTACCAAAAAAGATTTGTTAGTCAAGATTGGGTAATGTCAATAAACAGAGGAAGATTGGCAGTCAGTCAGCGCAAAATTTTGGGAATCTTCACATTGTGCGCTTAGAAATGATTAAGGCTGATAGAAAAAGGCAAAGTGACGGATAGAACGTCAACTAAGTTCATGTAGGGAAGAGCTTTCTGAATAATGTTTGGGAAAGCAACATAATATGCTCATCTCGATTATTGAAATTAAAAATATGCTCATCTGTAGAACCTTGTACTTATTTTATTAGCAGATGCATAATTTGGAAGCCATTTTCCTAGTATGCCATCATTTTATGTAATATATTTGTAGTATGAATACCTAGATGGGTATTTCAATTGAATTGTTTATCCAGAGTCTATTCTTTGCATGTTTCAGGGAGATTTTTTGAACACGGTGTGAAATGACAGTTCATATAAAGATTATATGCTATGCTGAAACTATCTTTTCTTATGGAGGATTTATTAGGTGAATAATACAGAATGGTTCTCTATTCGGACACTAACATTACCGGCAACAGCTGTCGCTCTTCTTGTGGCTTTTATCATTGTATGGCTAGTTTTACGGATACAATTTCCGAAGAAATGGTCGGAGGTATATGGTGACGCAGTCTTTACCTTTATTCTCGTTTGGAAATTTAGCATAATTGTCACTGATTTTAAAGCAGTTATTGCTCAACCAGTTGCGCTCCTTTATTTCAATGGTGGAACAATTGGTGTTTTATTAGGGGTAATAGCGGCATCGTTACAGCTTTTGTGGAAGCGGCAAAAATTGCAATTTGACGCAACTGGAATCGCTGCTTGTGGTTGGGCAATCATTTTAACGCAATCGATCTATCAATGGCTTGTAGTGTTACTAAATGATAATCAAGCAAATAGCGAAATGATTACTTTACTTGTGCTAAGTATACTAACAATCCTCATATTATGGAAAATAACAGCTATCAATCGCGCATTATTTTTATATACGATTGGTCTAATGATTGTTGCTCTCTTTCAACCACATGGTTTATGGCAACCGGCTGTTGGGGTGAGCATCATATTATTGATAGTAGGTATTGCGATTCAGCGCTTGGCTGGACTGTCTAAATGATGCTGTTCAAAGAGAAAGTACTGAATTATTGGGAGGTACGGAATGAAAAAAAATATTGGGCTGCTTATCGTCGTGTTATTAGTAGCCGCGATGATTGGTACATATGTTAAACAGCAGATTGAGAAGGATCGTGAAATTGAAACAGCTTCTCTGGGGAAAGAAATGGATGAACGAAAGATTGGTTTAAACAATGGAGATACGCCACCGGATTTTACTTTAACAAGTTTGGATGGTAAAAATGTCACATTGAGTGAGCTTCGTGGAAAAAAAGTCGTGTTAAACTTTTGGGCAACATGGTGTCCACCGTGTAAGGCAGAAATGCCACATATGCAAAATTATTATGAACAATATGCTAAAAAAGATAATGTAGAAATAATAGCTGTCAATTTAACAAGTGAAGAACGAGATGTTACGGATGACGCAAAAATAGATTCTGTGATGACATTTAGAGATAGCTTTGATTTAACATTTCCTATTTTGCTGGATCAAGACCCGAAAAAATCAGTCGGCATTGCCTATCAAATATTAACGATTCCTACAACCTATTTTATTGATTCAAATGGATATATTCGACGTGCTATTAAAGGGCCAATGAATGTGGAAATGTTAAAACAATATGTAGATGCATTAGACTAATAAAATAAATCAAAAAATCTGCTCGTTTTCTCGAAGAAACGAAGCAGATTTTTTTACGTGAATATTCCCTCGTTTATAAAACGCCATGATTCGTGCATAGATATTCGTGAAAAGAAGAAAAATACCCGCGATTGGGGATAGAATTACCCACGGAATGGAAGGAAATACCCTCAATGTCGATAGAATACTCACACTAAAAATGCAAATATCCGAGACACACAATAGAATACTCGTAAAATATAAATCATAGAATTCAACAAATTATTTTGAAGATTAATCTTGTATGTTTGAAAAATTAAATTCATACAGTAGAAGAGACGGAGGAGGGAAGGTTTGCGCAAAATAATGGCTGGTGTCGGCGTACTTGCTAGTAGTCTATTGCTAGGTAGCGGAATTTATTTTGACTGGTTTAATTTAGGGGATAAAAAGGAGCCGGTCGTAGCAGAGGTCGATTCGATTAATGAAGCGTTGAATTTAATTGAGGAAAAATCTGTATACAGTACGAAAAAGGATGCATTAGTGGAGGGGGCACTTCGTGGTATGGCAGATGCTATTAAGGACCCTTACAGCACCTATTATTCGAAGGAAGAGGCTGAACAACACCGACAAATGTTAGCCGAGGAAAGAGTGGGCATTGGGATTGAGCTATCTGAAAATAACGGAAAATTTATTGTTGTGTCTCCAGTCCGTTCGTCCCCAGCAGATAAAGCAGGAATGCGCTCTCTCGATGAAATTGTACAAGTTGATGGCGTTCGAGTAGATGGTAAAAAGATGAGTGAACTAATGCAATTAATTCAAGGAGAGAAGGGGACGAAAGTAACTATTGTCGTCTATCGTCCAAGTGAAGATAAACATATTAAAATGACGATGGAACGAGCGGCAATTTCCAATAAAACAGTAACGAGCGAAGTAGTGAACGTAGAAGATACTCCGATAGGTTATGTGGAAATTTCACTATTTGGTGAGAAAACGGCCAATGAATGGGTTGCTGAAACGAGTAAATTGCTTCGAAAAGATATAAAAGGGTTAGTAATTGATGTGCGAGATAATCCAGGTGGTTATTTACATAGCGTCGCAGCGCTACTAAGCACAGTATTAGAGAAAGGCAAAGTGTTTGCCTATATGCAAAATGCTGAAGGTGCTATGGAACCATTAAAAACAGAATCAAAAAGTTTCGATGAAAAATATTTACAAGAAATGTACAAAATACCGATTGTGGTGTTACAGAATGCGGGCAGTGCATCTGCTAGTGAAGTACTTAGTGGCGCTTTAAAAAGCTGGGGACGTGCTTCTCTTGTTGGTGTCAAGAGTTTTGGAAAGGGTACAGTACAGGAGTCGTGGTCTCTGAAAAATGGTGGAGAGCTTAAACTGTCCACAAATAAATGGCTGACACCAAAGCGCGAATGGATTCATGGCCAAGGTATTGAGGCTAATTTAGTTATTGAACAAAATGAATTATTTGCTTTCCAAATGCACCCACTATCAGGGAAGTTTAAAGAGGGCGACATGAGTGAGGAAATTGCTTATACGCAAAATGCTTTAAAAAAGCTAGGCTATAAAATTGCTCGTTTAGATGGTTACTTAGATGAATCGACGGCGGAGGCTGTTAAGCTTTATCGAGAGGATAAGAAATTGAATCAGGCAGAAGCTAATATTTCTCTAGACACTACCTTCTTTAACAGCTTGAACGAAACGTTGAAAAAATACAAAGAGGACCGTCAAAATGATTTACAGTTCCAAATGGCGACAAGCTTTTTATTGCACAATATTGAAGAATAAATAATAGTAGGGTAATGACTGGGGAATGTAGACCGGTAAAAGGATTTATTTTTGATATTTCACTTATGTATCCCCATGTTTCGCTAATTGTAGCTTTATAATTAAGTTTGATTAAATTAATGTTAGTAACCTTGATAGGGAAACATATTAAAAGAGCGTGTTTTGAAAAAATTGATCAAAACATGCTTTTTTTTAATGTGATAGATTAAGTGATCTATATACCTTGTTTACTAAAGCCCTCATTATCTTAAAAAGGAAATGTAAAAATGATTATCTTTTGACTCTAATAGGAGTGGTAATATCGTGTTGCAGCATTCGATTGGGTCGGGAATTTGAATCGAAATGTTATTAGAGCTTAATCCTTCTTTACCGTGGATTCCGGATGCGACGCAATTATGCCAAGGCATAATTGATTGTCCATTCTTTTATGTCACAGACTTATTTTGTTTATTTTTTAATAGAAATTATGAAGAAATAATATTTTAGATAACAATATATACTTCAGATTGTAAGTCTAATATTAAATTGTTTTCTTAATTATTATATAGGAAGTTTCTCGATGAAGTGAAAAACTATAATTTTTTTTTAGAAATAGTATTGACCTTCTTAAAATATGGGTGTAATATTATACAAGTCGTTAAGATAACTACTGAAAAACAACTAAATTAGTTGTTGACGTAGAGTTTGCGACATGATATTATATAAAAGTTGCTGTTGAAGAAACGGCGACGAAATGAACCTTGAAAACTGAACAAGCAAAACGTAATCAATAAAGTTTTTAGTAGCTAACCTTGAGTTGGCGAACAAAACAAAATTTTGGACATCAAACATGATGCCAGCAAAACAATTTGAGCTAATCAAATTTCTTTTATGGAGAGTTTGATCCTGGCTCAGGACGAAC